>CAWGVA010000001.1:0-343361 GCA_963825835.1 uncultured Alphaproteobacteria bacterium
GTGGTGTTACGTAGGCGGTTGTTAGGAGTGCTCGAAGATCAAGCCGGTATCGGGTGCCAGTCACTGGGCTTTGTAAGGCTCCGCCCGATGGACACATCCAACATACCCGCGTGAACTAAATTCTAAGACTGGGCAATTGCCGGGTGCAGTTACAAAAAAGCGCCTAATCGCTTCGTCGAGGTTAGGCGCAGAAAAGCTTCCGCGCCATGCGCCGGAAGGGAAGCCGGGGCCGCGGGTCACGCCTCGGCTAGACGGGGGGCACTACCGATCAAATCGACGTCACCAGCGAATAATCGGTAGCAGCTTCTGCTTGCAATACTCTAGTGCACCGAGGTCTAGGAGACGGTAGACCAAGGTCTAGATTGCGACCGTCGCCTTATTTGGTCGGGGTGGCAAGAGACAGTGCCCCGCCAGTCGCCCTTATGCCAAGGGGCGGCTGCCATCCCCAAGCTACAGGATCCGCAATGATCAACAAAACCCTTCGCACGTTGCTGAAAGCTATTGCGGCCTTTGCTATCACCGCCACTTTTGGCAGCGCGAGCTTCGCGGAGACTTTACTGTCCGCGAAGGAAAGCGGTATGCGCCACCCTCACCCTTAACTCGGTCGAAAGGTTAGCCGACAACGCGCTGATCGCAAGAAAATTTCGCGCATTGGGCTTCTCTAAAGTGCGTGTTTCAGGTGCAGGAGCGGTGCGTCGCGTCGAAGGCGTCTGGCACCGCAAGGATGCCAGCGCGACTCTGCCTCGTCAGATCGTTGCGGTTGCTAGACTGTAAGGCGGGTGTACGTAATATCATCTTTTGCTCCGTTGCAGGAGCGAACGAGATAACCCCTCTAGCGATCCCCGGGTTTTTCGAAGTTCCCTCCATCCAGCTTCGGCGAGTTGATTTCCGAGGATGAGTTTCTTGCAACAACTCGTCTAGAGTTGTTTTCTCTTCGGCAGTCACGATGCTGACGTAGCCAGCGGCTGTTACTCGCCGCTGGGCGGCGTTGAGAACTTCAGCGCCGGACAAGTCATGATGTGCACTGCGGAAGTTCAGTGACAGGTTGTCGCATTGACCGTCACCGTCCCGCCGGTCTTTGGATGCGCTGCAAAAGCGGTTGGGCGACTGCAGTCACATGGCAAAAAAAGAATTCTCCGCGATTGAGACGCAGAACATCATCAAGTACCTGAACGACCAGTTTTATCAATTCCGCTAGAGCGCATGACGGCCCGGCCCGGTGTTCGAGCGTCGCCCTAGTCGCTCTTCTTTTTCTTTTCGGAAAGCTCCTTTTGGATTCGCTTCCATGCTCGCGGCCCGAAGTGCCAGCTATAGTCATTCCTGCCGCCATGGAGTTCCTTCGCCCGCTTCAACGAATAGATCGCCGTCTGAAGCGACAGACCATCGTTCTTATCGTCGCCGCTATCGGAAATGTAGATCGTGGGCATCAGGCCCCTCCGATTGCTTTGGGTCATTGGCGGCTTTGCAGGAACGGTATTTCCCTCATGTCGGCATCGCGTGATCGGTGGGCTGGGGCGATCAAGCTTGGATCATCGATAAAAAGTAAGGCGGCGAGTGACCCGGTCATAGGTCACAGTCACACGTATAACTGTGCCGTGAGACCACCACAGGGTCACGGTCACCGACGGTCACAGTGTGACCTGTGACCTCAGTTAGGAGTGGCGAGGACTTCCACCTAACCCTTGTGTTCACTCTTATAGAAGGACTCGGCCTTCGTCAGATTACCACCGGGATCCTTCATGAACTGGCTCTTAGCGTCCTTGCTGCTGAAACAGTAGGTCTTGCCCTTAAACGTCGCGTTGACGGAACAATCCGTTTGTACGTCCTTGTGATTGGCTAGACCCCAGGTGCACATATTGCCGAATGGGCCATGGGCGGCATTGGCCGCGGTGGCAAACCCAAGCATGAGCACGACCATAAGCGCGGACGTGGTGTGTACCCTAGACATCGTTTTACTCCTTGCTAAGGGTGGGAACGGCCCACACACCGCCCCGTTTGCCGCGTCAACGCAGGCTGACGCGCCCCGTTCCTGCGGCGGATCGTCTCGCTCTCTGGGGGCGAGTGGCTCCGAGGCTACGTGCGCTGCAATCAGTGGGTCAGCTTAGAGGGCGCGTGGCGGCGCTTGCCTGAAGGCGGACATCGATGCGCTGAGAGGGCTATCCTAGCGACGAGCGAACGGCGACGATCAGGTGCGTCGATTAAAACTTAAAGTCTGCTTTTTTGGCGTCACTACGTTTATCCCTCACGATTCCTCGCCCAAGCTTGGCAGACAGCAAAAAAGAAGGCTCGCGAGCTGGGGTGGATGCCTGACACGAGAAACCCGGCCACGCGCGGAGGACGCGAGCCGGGTTCCCCGGCGGGCTGATCCAGCGGCGGAATGCGACCTTGCCGAGGTTTCGCCACGAGCGGGGGTCTACTTGTGTAAGAGATAGGCTCGGAGGTCCGCCTCACTGCCATTGAAATAGTCGCTGTCGTACGTCCCCGGAACGCCATTGCCGTGACGATTTTCTGCATACTGCCAAAAACTAAATGTCGACCACGTCTGTGGGAGGGTCGGCTCTCCAGTTGAGTGGTAATCGACAACCCACAAGGGGCATTCTGCAAATTGCGCCGGATTTCCAAGTTCGCTCCATACCCGCGCCTTCGTGTAAATCATCGGCTTGTGGCCACCAATCCTCGCTGAGACGAGCTGAATCATTTTTTCGATTTGATTGATGCGCTTCTGCACCGAATGTCTGCTCCTGCTGTCGTAATCGTCTTCGATGTCGAGAGTTGGTAGAAGGTCATCGGCTTGTGGCGTGTACACGGTCCAAAATTTCTTTATCAAGGTCTCTGCGTTCGCATTTGGATGACAACGGAGATATGCGCCGTGTGACAACCCCAACCGCTGTAAGGCTCGCCGATAATTCGTAAACCTAGGATTTGCATAGGAGGACGCTTCGTTCTTACCCATGTGATAGGCCTGCAAAAACACGAATCGTGGATTGAGCGTTGCGACCACGCAATGCCAATCGATCTCTCCGCCCCAAACTGAGACGTCGATACCGAACGTTCGAGGGCCCGGATTTTGAGCGAATGCCCAAAAGCGCGAAGCGCACGAAGCCGCCAGCAAGCTCCCACTCACGCCTAAATGCTTGATCAGGGACCGACGGTTGATAAAGCGTGCTGGTGGCATCACTCGTGGTCCGGTCGTGGAATCGGTGTCACTCCGCGGTGCGGTTGTTACGCCCTTGGGCTGGTCGTGACCGGACGTAAGGGGGATTAGGTGAAGTCCGCTTAAAACCCCTAGGGGGCATAGCTAACTACTCGAGCGCACGATCGTCGAGGAAATCAAGCGTCGGCGCCAAGCGCGTTCCTGACGGTTTGTTGAGATCATCGGCGCGGTGCACGATGTTGGTGCCAAAGCGATCGGCGAGACCATCAATTGCCACCTCCAACTTGCGTTGTCGAGCAAGAGTGCTGAAAAGGTCGCGCTGCACCACCTCGTCAATGTCCACCAGGTCGTACGCGACCATACCGATCAAGCGAAACGGGCCAGGATGATCAATGTGGCTAAGAAGATCGACACCGACTGAATAGAGTCGCTCCGCAACGTCGGTCGGTTCACTGAGCCGGTGCTGACGGTTTAATATCTGAAACTCCGTGGTCTTGAGCTTTATCCCGACGCCGAACGCGACGTAGCTCTTTTTTCTGAGACGCCTGCCGATCGTATCGGCTGATCGACGCAGGTGAAATTTGATATCGGCCTTCTCGCGCACATCCTCGTCGAGCGTATGCTCTGATCCAATGCTTTTTGAAGCTCGCCCTCCGATGACCGGGCGTGGATCTTCGGCATGGGCCAGGGTGTGGAAGTGAATGCCGGCCCTTCCGATCTTTACCGAAAGAAATCGCGGATCGGCATCAGCCACGTCCCCAATCGTATGCAGACCGAGTTGATGAAGGCGTGCTTGGGACTTTGGGCCCGCCCCCCACAGCCATGACACCGGAAGTGGAGCGAGCCAGGCTTTGGCTTCTTCCGGTCGAACCACAGTCAACCCGTCCGGTTTTTGGCAAGCGCTTGCGACTTTGGCCACGTATTTGGTTGCCGAAAGGCCTACGGACGCTGTCAGACCACCAGTCGCTTCACGAATAGCAGCTTTCAGGCGGCGTCCGATGGATTCTGGGTCGCCAAAGAGTTGCTCGGAGCCAGTCATATCGAGGAAGGCCTCGTCGAGGCTTAACGCCTCGACGTCGGGCGAAAAATCAGAGAATACCCTCATGATCGTCGCGGAGACTTCCTGATATCGATCGAAACGGGGTGGGATAATCACCGCGTCTGGGCACATTCGCCTGGCCTGCGCCATCGGCATTGCGCTGCCAACGCCGTACGGGCGGGCTTCGTAGCTGGCCGTCAGTACCACCCCTCGCGCACTTGGAGGGCCAATCAGCAACGGGCGACCTCGCAGCGAAGCATTATCAAGCTGCTCAATCGCCGCGTAGAACGCATCCATATCGGCGTGAGCAACGATTCGTGACCAAACCCTCTCGGGGCGAATCATTGCAACAGTTTAGAGCAATGTTCGCCGACCGTCGGTCACTTTCCGGTTCTTATCTGCCGCCACTCAACGAATCCACAAAGGCTTGTGTCTTCTCCCACGCGCCCTGGTCAAACAAATCGTCATGGGTCCCTTGGGGAAAGAGTTCGATCTGCTTTGGCTCGTTAGCTGCTCGGAAAACCCGCCAGCCCATTTCCACCGGGATCACTCCGTCCTGCACGCCGTGGAGGACGAGAACCGGCGCCTTGACGAGGCGGATATTGCGTTCGTTGTTGTATTTGTCGGTAATGAGCAGCTGGAGCGGCAGCCAAAAATAGGTGCTCCTTGCCACATCAATCGTCGAAGTGAGCGGAGCTTCCAGTACGACCGCGGCAACCGGTCTTGCCGCCCCTAGCCGCACCGCCTGGCCGGAGCCTAGTGACTCTCCGTAAGCCACGATCTTGCTGGCCGGCGTACCGAGATCAATCAGGTGATCGTAGGTCGCGATTGCATCTGCAATATTATCTTTCTCGGTAGGTCGTCCACCCGATCCGCCATAGCCTCGGTTGTTGAGATAGAAAACGCCGAAGCCTTGTTCCCGAATCTTTTGAATTTTGGGTGCGCGACTGGCGGCGTTTGCTCCGTTCCCGTGGAAATAGAGGACGGTCGGTTTGTCGTCCTTCGCCGGTGCTTGCCATGCAGTTAGTGTGGTGTCATCGGCGACCGCGATCTCTATTTCCCTGACGCCATTCAGGCCAACCTCTGCCGGAGCGACTCGTGTTGGATCGGGGAAATACATGAACGAGCGGTTGCCAAAATAGGCTGCCGCGCAAATTGCGGCATATCCCGCGACGAGCCAGAGAATGGGGGCCACCCTTCCTGCTTCTCCGTTTTGGTTCCAGCCTCCCTAGGCTGAGCCTGCAAGCATGCTACCAGGGATATTCGCGACCAGTGTGATTGAAGAACTTACCGGACTGCTCGGGCCCAAAGGTCGCGATGAGGCGCCTCAGCGCGCTGATGCTTTCGGCGGGCTCTAAGGAGGCGTTTGGCCCACCCATATCAGTCCGAACCCAGCCGGGATTGACGACGACGCAAGTGATGCCGCGGGGCGCGAGGTCGATCGCCAAGCTGCGCACGACCATGTTCACTGCCGCTTTTGAGCTCCGATAGACGATCGAGCCCCCAGAGGTATTGTCGGCAATTGATCCCATGCCGCTGGTGAGGGTAACGATCAGCTTGCCATCGCTGCTCGCCACATGCTCGACAAACGCCTCTGACACCCGCATGGGGCCCATGGTATTGACGGCGAGCACCTCTGCCCAGGCCTGGTAGTCAATGTTTCCGATGGTCTGGCTCCGCGGTCCGATAATGCCAGAATTGTTGAGCAGGATGTCGATGGCTTGTCCGTCGAGTTCAGTTGCTGCCGCACGGATGCTGGCCGGATCAGTGACATCCATCGCTAGTATCCGTAATTTGTCGTCGCTGTCCTCGGCGAGACGGCGTAGTCCGGAAGCAGAGGCTGGGTCACGACAAGCTGCGTAGACGTGCCATCCATCGGCCAGATACTGGCGGGCAAACTCGAACCCGAGTCCTCGATTTGCGCCTGTGATAAGCGTACTAGGCATTGCCAATCTCCATTACGATGCACCGCTCAAAGGGACTTTAGTTCAATCTAATCTTTGTCCCCTGCGTTCGAACGAGCGACGCTTGTCGCCATGGAGTGAGGCTCACACCAGCAACAATGGCACGCTCGGTGCCGACCGGACCGCCGAATTGCCGAACGGAGAATTCCGAGGCTGAAGGGCAGGGGTGGAGACCCAACGTCGCTCTCTTTTCGGTCCCTTGTGGGGTCCTCGCATTGGCGGGCTTTGCAAACTTGCGTGTCGGCGAATGTTGCTCAACGGGGGCAGGTTGTCGCTGCGCGGCGGCTGGCTCGGGGATCGGCTTGCCCGAGTGGCGCTCTACGCCATCCATGTCTTCGGAACTTTTCCACCATTGGCGGCGAGCTGGCGCATGACCTCCTTGTGGAGCCAAACATTCATTTTCGATGAGCCCTTTGTGTTCCCCGAATAGCCAAGTTCCTTGGCGAGTTCCTGTCGAGCGGTAAGACTGCTGTCGAGGTCAAGCAGCTTCAACAAATCAACAATCGACTTATCGTAGTTGAGCTTCTGCTTTTTGCTTTTAGCAAGCTCGCGGAGCACGGCTTTGACATCGACAGGCGCCGACCACTCAACCTTCGGACCCTCTGGAGCCGGTCCGGTTCTTGTCATGGTGCCTGACGGAGCTGGCGACGCTTGCGGCGCTGTTGACGCTGAAGGCGCCGCGGTGCGGGCTGCGGGGGTTTCCGCCTTTGCGGACTGTCCAAAAATTGCTGACTTGATTTTATCGAAAATACCCATGGTTCACCCCCTGTTGGATTTCGACATCCTTAAGTAACAGTTCACTTCCTTGAAGTGCACCACTTTCCGTTGGCTCGGAATGGTTGGTGTCGAGGCAGACATGAAGAAGCCCCACGCGGGGGAGCGGGGCTTCTCCAATTCCATGGGGGGGGAACCAGTGACGGCGTGGAGGAGCGCCATCACTACTCTCGCTTATTAGCGGGTCTCTACGTCAGGCATCTTGTGTCATCGTAAGGAAGAAGCCCCGGCGCGAGTGAGCAGAGCACCGGGGCCCTCGTGAGGGATGCCCGCACACGCCATTATGCTGGGGGAACCCAATCCTACCCGGCCTATTGTTGCAACACCGTAACATCCAGTGGAGCGCGCTAGGCCTTACACAGGTAGAAGGCGCACAAGCGGAGCGAATTCCGTCTTAGTAATACCGAACGCAAACGCCTCCATTCCATCGCGCGCATCTGCGGACCTCTCGGCGTACATGGCGCTTGGTGGTTCTAGCCACGCAGACACCATTAATTCGTACCCGACCCGCGCCGCACGCTTCGCGGACTTGCGTGATCATGCCCTCTGAATGATGAAGCGGCGCGACCGGCATGGCCTGCACCGATGTTGCGACAACCAAGGCGAAGATAACGGCGATAAACCTGATCATGGGTTCCTCCGATAGAGTCTTATGGGAAGGAAGACCCCGGCGCGGCTGGGGGCCGCACCGGGGACCGAGGTTTGGAAAGACGCTGGATGATCGCCAGCACCCGAAGGCTACCATCTCCGCCTTGGCTGCCGATCGCGGCGCTTCGCCCCAGGGGATTACCCTACATCAGCGCGACCATACGTAAGCGATGGTGACGGCACTCCCTTCCGTCACTGGTTCCCCCCAACCGGAACCGGAGAAGCCCCGGCCCTCGTTTCCCGTCCGGGGCTTTTCCATGGCTTGCATTACCAACGACCGCATTGGGCCGCGCTGGCGTTGAGCTTGGCGAGAACGGTAGCGTGATCCCCAAGCCGAAGGGAAAGCCCCGCGCGGCTTCCTGACACACATCCGGAACTTACGGTGATGCGCAAAGTGAATGCGGGTGGGACACGGCTTCAAAGCCAAAGCACTCGCTCTAGCGCGATCTGGCTATTTCTACGGACTGCCGCCCCTTGAATTTGAGTTGAGTTTCGAGGAGGGCTTCGACGAAGCTCGCGAGTGGCTTGATCAACCCTCGACTAAGGAAGAATTGGAACGTCTTTGCCAAGAGTTTAGAGCGAAGCACAAGGCCGCATAACCGTCTGTTCTCTGCCGTGCAATTAATTGCGATGTTGCCCGTCTCGGTTCGTCTCTGATCCGGCGGCGTGCAATCAATTGCAAAAATTATGCTGTCTCATCGCTGTGCGAATCTCGGTAGAGGACGGAACATAAACAGCCCGAATCCACGGCGGCGGTCGGCGCGGCGAGCCCATCGGGCATTCCACGGATCGGCATTTGCGAACACAACGCCGTGCACCGCGTGTTTGGCGGCTCGATGGCGCTTGTTAGATTTTGGTGAAGTTGGCGCGACCGTCAGGGGCTCAGTGCTTGACTCCGTAGCAACCTGTGCTGGGATTGGACGGTCAATTGATGAAAGGTATTGCGCAAGGACCCAACCCCGCTCCTGGGTCACTGGGTCCGACACCTCCAACCAGATGCCTTCTCTTCTAACGATCTGCAATTCCGTGCCGGGCCGATAGAACCGTACCGTGGAAGACGAAACCGACGCTTGACTATGCGTCTGCGCGGCAAGCATTACCTTAGCTAACTCAACCGGCTCTTGATAGGTGTCGCTTTGGGCGGTCGCTGCTTTATCCTCTGATGCGGCCAACTGATGGTCTGCGCCGGGCAATCGCTCCAAATCTTGGCTAGCGCTCTGCTGAGAAGGCAATGCAGTGGTTTGCTGAGCCAACGGAGCTTCCGGTTTTTGGCTAAGGTAAGTGCCCCACGAACTCACCTGCTTGGCAACGGGTTGGTTTGGTTGAGTTTGGACGGCGAGGGTAGTTTCTGCTTTTCCGTCCTGTAGGGAATCATGGGTAACGACTAGAAACGTGTAGAGGGCAGCGCCACCAAGGATCAAGAATAATAGAAACGCTTTCATGCAGGTCTCCCTCGCTGCCGCCCTCCCTATGTCGGAACGAACATCCTCGATTTCAACCTGCCGTTCGCGGTTAGTAAGGAGCCAAGGAGCTGCCCGGCGATCCGAAAGAGTGTCGTCCAGCACGCGCTTGCCTGCGTGCCCACGCGCAAGAGAAAAATTCGCCAGCCTCGCTAATACGTGGCTGAGGCTTACGGCTGATTGGAGAAGACGAAATAACTGAAAACATTGCAACTATGGACAGGTCTCGGTCCGAGTTTGCGGCGCCATACTCGGTGCCAAACGACGTAACGTGGGGGATTGCAGTCAACTGCAACCAGCCGGATCGGTTTTGCAGTCAACTGCACGCAAGCTCGTCGAAGTTGGTGACGCAAAACCCTCAGCTAACATCTAAAAAAGGAAGAAGGTTGCGCGCAGCTCCCCTCCCGACGCAAGCCACAAGCTCAGAACGACGATTCTTTCTTGAACTGCGGAACGTATTTTTGGGGTCGATTGGGACGCTTGCGGCGCCTTTCCCTGCTGCGCACTAATCTGCCCCTTTGCATGGCATCGCATTTCCGGGATTTTGAAGTGAGCCCATAGCAACCACGGCGGCGCTTTTCGCCGGGAGAATGCCTTCTCTTGCGCCAAGTGAGAGTTGCAGGGAACTCATAACGATTAGGGGCGTAAAATGTATTACGCTGGCGCTTTTATGACCGTCGGCGCGACAGTTTTTTGTAGGAGGTGCTCGATGCAGCTTCGCGCATTCGCCCCGGCACTTGGAGCTTTGGCCGCCATCTTGGTGGCCGCGGGCGTGCCCTCTTATGCCTTCGCCGCCGACCCATCCGGTATTTGGGCCAAGGAAGACGGCGCCGCCAAGATGGAGGTGAAGAAGTGCGGTCGTGGCATTTGCAGCAAGATCGTTTGGCTAAAAAACCCTGAGGATTCGCGTGGGCGGCCGCTGCGAGACGCCCGCAACGAGAATACCTCAATGCGGGATCGGCCAATCATCGGCCTTCCCTTGTTCGCCAACATGGTGGCGATCGATTCGAGCACCTGGCAAGGCAGCGTCTACAATCCCGAAGAGGGAAAGATCTATACCGACGTCAAGGTGACGCTCGCTTCCCGCAACCAGATCGTGCTCAAAGGCTGCAAGGCTTGGCTGCTCTGCGGCGAGAAATATTGGATACGGTCCAAGCTTCTGCCGTCAGTGGTGAAGCCCGAGGAACAAGAGCCAATCGAGGTGAAAGAGCCGGTCGTGCCGGAGGAACCCGCTCCAAAGGCGATGCTGAAGCCCGCGCCCGTCATCGAGGCCGCGCGTGAGCCCGTTCCGGAGGCCAAGCCAGGTGCAATGGCCCCGCTGACGGTCGGAACGCCCCCCGCGAATGCGCCTGTCCAGGCGAGGGTCTCGGTTGCCCCGAAGAAGATGGTGAAATCGACTTCGCCGGACAGTGCCCTGAAACACAACCATGTGGGTCTCGGCCTTGTTACCACCTCGACCAGTCCAGACCCGCAGCCGCTCTCTGGCGACAACGTGTCGAGCCTCATCGTGATGACAAATCCCGACGTCGGGACGCAGGTGAGCGAGCCAGAGGTTGCCGAGACGAACGCCCACTCAGGGCCCATCGAAGGGAATAAGGCAGCGTCCGCGCCTGCTGCGAAGCCGAAGGCAAAGCCAAGGACGCAGTCCGCTGAGGCCACTGGACCCGCTGGCGCGGCCCATCGCGTCGTGAAGCCGAAGCCCAAGCCGAAACCGCACGAAGTCCTGCCCTGGCTCAGACCCCGCTAGGCCGTTGCAACCCTAGTCTGCTTGGCCTTTTCTAACGGGTCCCGGTCAATGTCGTCTTCATTCTCGGAAGCCGCGCCGCATGGCCTCGTTGTCTCTGCAGTGCAATTAATTGCAAAATTGCCTTTCTCGAATCGCCCAGTCGAGAATTTCCCAGCCGTACTTCTGATCGTGCGGGGCCAGGAAGCTGAGACGGAATAGCGGCAATCGAGACTTGTCAGGCACGAGCAGTGCACCTACGCGCGGCGACTCGCGATAAATCCCCACACCAGCAGGATGATAACTGCGCCCACGATGCTGGCGATGAAGCCAGCTCCCTGACCAGCCTCATACCAGCCGAGGGCCTGTCCGAGGTAGGTCGCGACCAAGGCACCGACAATGCCAAGGGCAGTAGTGAGAATGAAGCCTTGGGGCTCATGCATGCTGCCAGGCGTGACGAATTTGGCAATCACTCCGGCAATAAAGCCGATAAGAATGGTCCAGAGAATACTGAGCATGTTGTTAGTCCCCCGGTTGATTGCTGCGCGGCCAATCCCCGTTGGCCTGGGCAGATATAGGTGCGTTCTGGACTGCGTACGACGGTCGGGAATCCGCCACCGGATAACAGAAAGCCCCGGCGAAGAGATAAACACCGAGGCTCTCCATTGCGGAGCGACATCCCCACGACGATGATCGTATTACAACGCCACAGCTGACGGTGTGTCGTAAGCACCACTGTGCAATGCAAAACGGCACTCCCCAATCAAACCCCGTCTAAGGCAGCCGCAATTACTGTGCCGAATTGAGTGATTAACGTCTGCGATCCAGATTTTCGGCATGGCAACCGAAATGCGGTGGTCATCTGGGAGTAGGAGCAATGCGCCGAGCCATACTGGTTGCTGTTCTTGCCGCAGCCCCTTTGCTCGTAGCTTTCTTCCGTTGGGAGGGCGGTTCACTCTCATCATCCGATGTTGACTCCTTTTTTCGAGGTCGCACAGTAGACGGGCACTATGCCGTCGCGATTAAGAAGCGTGTTCTCGGTGGGGAAAATTATCTAGCAACGATTCACGGTTACCCCACCAATCTCTCCGTGTGTGAACAGCTTATTGCGCCTTACAATCAAGACCAGTCGTCCTCTGCTTTGCCGGGAGAGTACTTCTGCGAAGAGCTACGTTGATTTATGCGCCTGCAAGCAGGGATAGAGCTTGGCGAGAATGGGAGTATCTACCCGAGGCCGAAGGGGAAGCCTCGTTAGCCCAAATAAACGAGCGCCGACCGAAGCCGACGCCCTTCCCAATGCCGAGATGCCCGGCGTAGTTGTGTGCGAACTCGGCTAATTTTCGATGTTCTTTACAAGACCCTTGGCGCAGGCGTCCAGAAATTCAGCCTTCGAGATGTCCCCGCTGCCATCTTTATCAACCTGCGTGAAGCTGACGATGAATGGCGCGGCGGCTGACTTAGCCAACAAGTCACCCGACGGAACAGCATTATTCCAGATCGCTTCGCACTGCTCAGGATTTAGGGCGGCAGAGGGGCGACCGGACGTCATGGTATTCGCCTGTGCAAGCGCGCAGGTCACAGTTAATGGCAGAAGGACTATGGAGATGATGGACGCTTTGAATGCCTAGAGACAGCGGCAGCGCCATCGCCTTGGGCTACTTGCCCCCTGAGGCTGGGCCTAGACGCTTATCCGAGTCCTTGATGTTGCGGATGCCCTGATCGGTCCAATTCACGAGCAGAATGTATTTGGCCATTGGGTAATACTCCTCTGTTAGCCGCCTGCGAGGGCGATGCTGCAAAATGCGCTGACGAATGTCCGCTTTTGGGGGCAAAACGAACAGTGACCCAACGGCTACTTACCAATCTCGATTTATGAGTACACGGCCTAGACGGGTGTCCCGCAACGCCGCGAAAGAAAATAAATAGGCCGGTATCGGCAAGCGGCTCTGAGCAGGAGGTCCAGCCGGTTGGTCAGCAAAAAGCATAAGAAGGACTACGCATAATATCAGAGCGAGTGCACCAAGCCCCACGATCAACATCGCGAGCAGTTGACGTTCGGCTGTTCCGTCATAGTCGTGTTCGCCCCAACCCTCAAAAGCTGTCGGAGCGACGAATAGCTGAAACATCGAACATCTGACCTACTGCGCTGCCGACCTAAGGCCAGTCAATCTTATGCCGACGGTTCTTGTTACGCTTTTCACTGATGGGCGCACTCCGGCTCTTGGTCACCTGATCTAGATGACGGCTGACCTGCTCTTTAGTGCAGCCTAGTTTCCGAAGGCGCTTCTCGATCTCTTTGATCGGCGGGGGCGAGTTTATGGGCTCGAATGTATCGTCGTACTGTTCCATGGGGGGTTTGATAATGAGGCTTCGTCTTCAACCCCTTAGATAAGTCGTTCAAATTCGGAATAACACCCCCGCAGAGCGCCCCGCGCCTTCCGCCGCCCCTGCCTTCCCGCGGTCGCTTGGGGGTGGCGGATTTGCGCAAGGTCAGGGACCGCAAAAAACTCCGCCCGGAGACTTAGGCTTTTCAAGCACCGGCGTTTGAGCCGCAGCGCAAAGAGGAAGGCGACCGGGCTACGAGAAGCCTACCCACGATCGGGGTTGCGATCACGCACCGGCGCACTCGATCGGCGCAGCCTGAAGAAGGCATAGAAATAACTGAGCCAGAGGACGACGGAGAGGCCGTAGAAGATGATGGTTCGCATCGACCACAACGGCCAGGAGCCTGCAGGGCCGATCGCGATCACGTTGGGATACCAAGTGAAAAGCGTGGAGCGCCACCAATTCCACATGAGGGTCATTTCCGTGTTGCGATCCTGCGCGGTTTTGGCGTCGTTAAAGACGCGCTCGCTGTTGCGCTTCAACCACCACCAGGAATCGTCGTTGATTAGCTCGAGCCCCCTGTCGGACCGGTTGCGCATGTAGATGTATTCGATATCCTTCGTATTGCCGTGGGCGTCGGGATCGCTGCGGCGCACTTCCGTTCCTGTGATGACGCCGGTTGTCCATGTTGGACGTGCGTATTCCCATCCAAACCAGAGGGGGATACCCAGCACGAGTGCAGCGATAGCCAGAACGGAACTCCCCCTGCGCCATAAGATAAAGGCGAGCACGAGGATCGCGAGCAGGACGATGTAACCGATAGACAGCCAAGCCTGGAGCATGGCTCAAACCTCACCGCAGATGAGACTCGAAACGGTCGAGCCGCCGCACCTTTCAGTATCAATGACAACGCAATAATGCCTCAATCCCCCTTGGCGAGTAAGCTTGGCAGCTTGGCGATGTTGCTCGCTATGCGCCTAGCCTCATCAAGCGTCAGCCCCTTCGCGGTTTCGGCATCGCGTTTCTCGGCGTGGCCATAGACATAGGCGAGGCTCTGAACGTGCGAGTCCACGATCTTGAAGCCGCCGTCTAGGGCCTCAACTGTCCATGGTGCGCCTCATAGCCTCGGAGCCGGTGCTCTCTGTACGATGTTCCATTTTGTGGAGTCCGGCTTGATGCTTCTCCGAGGCGTGCCGGTCTCCCTTAGCTCGATGCCTTTCTTTAAAGCTTCCAGGCCGCGAATTAGCGCTTGATCTATTGCGTTGTGGGTCGTCTCCCCGACTGACTCAAATTCCAACTCAATGGTGGCCGTCATCTTCATTGGGTCGCTCCATAATTCGCGCTGACGGAGGGAGGCCACCATCTACGTCCCGCTCCGGGCGGGACTGGATTACGTGGCGCCGCTACCCTTCTCTGCGGTGAGCCGCCGCCCGCCCTGCGAACCCGCTACCCACCAGCGGGGAGGGCAAGCGGACTTTGCCGCCAAGGAGCACTCACGCAATGAGAACACTGGCCAATTTCTTGTTAAAAGATGCCAGAGGATATTTCGTCTCGATAACGACATGGAGGAACCCCCTATCTCATCGCGGGTTAAATCGCTCGCGGCACTTCGAATGTTTGTGAGGCGGCTGCTCCAGCTCACGGGCTCAAAGAAAAAGAAGCCCCGGCACGCTGCCCCGGGGCTCCTCCTAGGTTTGGGTAAGTGTCCGCTGGCTTCTGCCGGAACCAGCTCCAAAACACTACTACAAAGTGGCAGCGACACCTGTGACCTAGCCGCTACGCCTCTAAAGAAAAGGAGCCGACCGAGCCGATGCAAAGACGGTAGCCACAACACTGCCACAAGCTCTCGTTCAGCTAACACCGCCCACAACGGGAGTACGGAGATAGGGGGAATAGTCTTATGCGCGATATCCGTAGCGACCTGGAAGAGCGTGCCCACATTATCCAGGAGCAGGTCAGAGTGGCTTATGCCCACTTTGAGAGAATGGCCCAGCAGCTGCAAAGCGAGAGGGATGCGAGAATGGCTGATTTGAAGGGATCCCTGGCAATGATCGAGAAGCTCATTCAATTCGAGACCGGCATCATGGGCAATGTGGTGCCGCTGGAGAATGCTCCGGCGACGCAACCTTCGCTCGCTGACAGGATGAAGGCGGTAAATGCACGCTAGAGCCGAGCGAAGTTTCTTACCGTGGCGTGGCGCAGAAACCTGCTGCCTGCTAAGTACTTCACCTCCACCGTAATCTTTGGGTGGCACCACTTAACATCCATCAGCCGGGATGACTTAAACGGAGCCCAAGATGTTGCCAGACACTCAAGCTCAGCAAGAAACTTGACGCTTTCAGGGCTGACCCGCGCCGACCGCCGACGCCCGCTCAAACTGAGCCCAGCGCTTCTCAAACTCCCTAAGCGGCGTTACATCGCCCTGCAACAGGTGCGTTTCCGAGTTGCCATCGCATAGCTTCATCGGCGCTGGTTGCGATGTTTCCGGTGTAGGTCCCCGGTCAAGTGCCTTTAGCTTCATCGCCGCTTTTTGCGTTGCCTCGTGTCGCTGGTCGAGAACCTCGGTTTCGTGAGCAAGGAGCTGCTTGTCCCTTGGCCGATGATGTTGCGATCTGCCATAGGCGCTATTTGGCCACCACGGAAGCGCTGAGCTCAAAATGATAACCAAGCTGAGAAACAGGACGGTGTTCATGGTCAATCTCTGATTAGCGAACGTAAAGAGAGGCGGCTGGTTCCTAGGTCGAGATCAATCGGTGGCGGAGGTGTGTCCAGTCGATCACAGCGAAGGGAGGCGAAATTCAGGTCATGTTTGAGCGGATCGAGACCGTCAACCGGTCTGTCATGGATGCCGATCAGCTCGCATACTTCATGGAACTTTTTAGGGAAGCCGCATTAGCCAAATAAGAGGGCGCCGACCGAAGCCGATGCCCCTTATGCCAACTTTAATAGCTGTTGGTGCGGGCCGTGCGGAGGCAAGCTAACTGGTTCAGGACCTTCTGTGGCTCTACGCGTTGTTCGCCGTTTGACTTTCGTAAATTGGTGCAAACTCTTCCGGAACTATGCGGGCATCGATTGCCCTCGCGTTTGAGGCAAAGGGTAGACTGAGTGTTTTTCCCTATTCGGGTATCACGTGCATGGTCGACGTGCCGGGCACCGGGCCTGGGATTGGAACAGGAGCTGGTCCCGCTGACTGAGCCGGAACCGGTTGGAACGTCGCATTCGGAGCTGGTGCTGGTGGTGCCACCGCGTCTTGAGTGGGCGCTGGCTCGGGCGATGACGTCGTGGACTGAACTGTTGGAGGTACCGCAGGCTTTGTGGGCGCTGCAGTAGGCGACGCCTTGGCTGTTGCTTCGGGCATTTTGGCGGGTGTTGCTTCCTCAGGTGAGGCGGCAGGTTCAATCGTCGCCCCGGCGGACGCCGGCGCTGCCTTCGGCTTTGCTGGCGCTGGAGTAAGTGACGCCTTTACCGTTGCTTCGGGTTTTTTGGCCGGTGTCAATTCCTCAGTTGAGGCGGTTGGTTCCACTGTCGCCGGCTCCTCCGTCGCGCTCGGAGTTGCCGTGTATCCAGGAGGGCAGGTCATCCAACAGTCTGCACCTGCTGGCAACGACAGAAACGCTAACCCGGTAGCTGGTACGAGTACGGTTAGCAGAAGAGATTTCGCTTTCATGATCCATCCCCCCATTTATTTTTGGTGTTTATTCACGCCCATTTTTCCGAGCGTGTTCGTGAAGCGAAGCCCACAAGACGGACGCCGACTAGGCTTCCTCCGCGCTCCAATGGTATCTCCCCCTTTTTGGCCGGATGGCGGCTCGTAACCGACAAATTTAGGACTGTCGGTTCAGGAGACCGGCTTGCGCTCCTTGAGTCGCCGCGCCAATCGTCGCGACGAACCTGGTCGCTTGCCGCTTTTTCAGGCACTGTGGCAGTTCTGCCACCAATTTCGGCCCCCCATGTGATTGCATCGCAGTCTGACGCCTTGCGGAATTGCAAGTGCTGTCTGAGAAGTGGCTAGTAAACACGCTTTAGCAGCGCATAGCCGACGTTCGTTGATCCAATGTGTGCGTAGTATGGACAACGGAACTACCGGGCGTTTAGCGCATGGTCCGCGGTCAATTGCGATCGTCGGGCACGCCACTGGCTATTTGTTTGCAGAGTTGCGTGGGTATTGCCGCACTGCCCTCTTAGGCAGGCGACTGCTTCCGGTCATCAGGTCCTCTGACAGGAGAAGGCGAGGGATGCGCCTTGCCCGAGCACTCGGTTCTCTGCCTCACCTTCGACGGCAGTTCTTTCCAACGGCAAGATCACGAGTCGTTCGGGGGCGACTGCAAAGGAATTTCAACACAAGGGTTGAACAACCGGCGCAGGAGGTGTCGTCGGTCGACGTAAAGGCCACTCTCGCCGACCAGACGCCACTAGTATTCTCACTGATGCTTTGGGCGACTCGCGTGTTAATCGCGGGTCTCGTCGTCGTCGCACTGATTCCAAACCTAATCCTTGGAGTAGTTTTCTGCGCCGGGTATTGGTTGGCAGAGTTGCGTGGGAGATGGCGAAAAGGGCGCATCGCCCGAGCAATCGGCTCTACGTCTCACCTTCGGCGACAGCTCGTTCCAACGGTGAGATCGCGACCCAGACGGAGGCCATTGCAAGGCAATTTCAACACAGCCATTGAAAAACCAACGCAAGGGGTTTCGTGGGTCAACGTACAGCCCCGTCTCCCGGCCCAGACAACATCGTTACCCTCACTTAAGCTTTCGCTGATCCGCGCATTGGTTGCCGGCCTCGTCCTTGCCGCGCTGATTCCAAACCTAGTGCTTGGAGCAATTTTCTGGCTCGGCGCGGTCGATATCCCCGGGTCAAGGTTCGCCGCGATCACGGCCAACGACAAGACCGTCGCGCCTCCGTCCGCAATTCCGACCCCGGTGCTCTCATCACCCCCCTCGCTCGAAGCGTCCCCGGGCGGGGAGATCACCTTGCCCATTGCGCTCGATGGTACTGATGGAGTGCCTGCCCGCAGCATCATCGCCATAAAGGGACTGCCACAAGGCAGCAAGTTGTCGTCTGGACGGCCCTATGACGAGACGGAATGGAACTTGAAGCCCGACGAGATCGGCGATTTGCATCTAATCCTGCCCAGTAACGCGAGTGGCGAGAGCAAGCTTATTATCCAGCTCGTCGCGACCGATGGCGCCATCCTTGCGGACGCGGCGACGATCCTCAAAATGCCCACCAATTCAGCGGCAAACATCCCTACCTCTAATGTCGAGATTGAGCCAACGCAGGCGCAAGTCTCAGAGCAGCGTACCCAAGGCCTTGAGGGCAGGGGTGCTGAGGGAACTCTGGCAAATCTAGACGCCACAATGGCAAGGCCTGGAGATCCAGTGCCATTACCAACTAGTCGTCCCGCGCAAACCTCGAACGATGATGCGAACTGGATCACGTTGACCTCCGTCAACCTTCGGGAAAGACCGACACGGTCAGCGCGAGCTATCGGCGTGGTTGCTAAGGACGCCAAACTCCGCGTCATCGCGCGCAAAAATCGTTGGGTGCAGGTGACTAACCTCGCGACCTCAGAGAAGGGTTGGATCTACGCTCGTCATGTCACCACCGTACGCTGATCTGGGGTGACATGTGGCGCGCTGTGCCGCGTGGTCGTCCGTTGGCGGCCACCGCCGTCGCTTCAATCCTTGTGACCTTAGCGACTGGATCTGTCGCCCAAACGCTACCCCCCAACCTCCCGCTCGCAATCATCTGCTTTAACGAGAAGACCCAGACGTGGCGGATCGGCTATCTCGACCTAGTCACGCCGGATGGTTCTGCGACCTACGTCGCGGGAGATCTTTGGGCTACGGTGAATGCCAAGGGCCTGGTGCAGCCGCCCTCCAATCGCTCAGCAGGCGTTGACTGCTTCGGCAAGACCTTGGATGAGTTGCGCGCTGCTGGCCGCGTCCTGGAGTTCAAGCGCTCTGAGCAAAAATCAGCCCAACGCGATCGCCAATGAGTTGCACCATGGTCCGATCGTGTGGATCACCCGAAGCTGGAGAAGTTTATGCCATGAAAATGTCAATCAACCGAATTGTCACTTTCTTGCTGGCTATCACCTATTCAACGTTTGCTTTTGCCGTCGATTGCAACGCCGTGAGGGACTCTTGCTGGCGAACCCTTCGACAAGATTATGAAGCCTGCTCGCAGAAATATACCGGGCAGCGACAAACAGATTGTAGGGCGGGTGCTGGCGAGCGAGCGCGGTCTTGCGTCAAAGCCGGCGGCTGCGGGTAGCGTGGCTGGCGCGGACGTACCCGAACGAGCGCCGGCACCTGCAAACTTGGGGAGCTACGACGTACTTGGTAGATGGCCCTAACAGCGGCCGAGATTCACCACCTAAACAAAAGCAAACGGCGTCTATACCGTCAAATGGATCGACGGGCCGCAGGACTAATTGCCCCGGCCCTTGCCGCTAATCCGGGGCATTCACATACCTATCTGCTCAGTTATCATTCGCAGCCCCTCTATGTGGCTCAACGTCGCGGCTCACGCCTTACTGAAAGTTGTAAAACAAGAACATAAAATGCCTTGGCAGCGCCGCAAAGCGGCCTTGTCCTTTCGCAGTCTAGCCGCGTCCAATCCAGCGATGGAGTTTGTGATGATCCGGCTAATTCTGTTTGCCTGGTTCGCCCTCGCAGCCATCCTCCTGGTCGCTACCGATCTCTCCGAAGACCACCATTTGAAGCAGATCACCAGCACCTATTTTGCCCAAAACGACAGCTACGGCGCGGAATACCAAGCGCGCCACACTATTCGGCATCACAGCTAGTTGTGCTCAGTAGGTCGGGCAGCTTGGCGATGTTGCTCGCTATACGGCGTGCTGACCGAAGCCGAACATGAAGAAGCCCCGGCTCGGGGAGAACCGGGGCTTGGGGATTTTGGTAGATGGCACTTGTACTGCTGACCATGAGGCCATCAGGGACTCATGGAGTAGCACAACCACTGTTCGGCACGCTGTAGCTTGCGGGCAACGTCACAAAGGAAATCTTGTCATTAGCGCTGCGGAAGCGCATCAGGCATGTCGTGCCCTAGTCGTCGGTCAACAGGTCATAGTCCCGAAGAACCTGGAACATCGCCCTAATGAACTCTCCCTTATCGTTGTTACTGACCTCGTGGCTCCACACTGGTTGAGCAGTCCAATTCGCAGCTAACCCATCGGCGGCAATGTGGTCGATAATCACATCAATCAGGTGCCGCCGGACTGGATCGGGCAGCTTATCGCGGATTAGTCCTTCGAGCTCGTTAGCGGGCTTCGACGGCGTTTTCGATGAATCTCTCGCGCTCAGATTTCGCGTTCTGGCGATGTTGCTGGCTAAGCGGAGAGCTTCATCCTGGGTAAGCACCTTGGCCATGTGGGCGTTATTCCGGTTCTCGCGTGTCGAGGTCGTGAAACTTGGCGTTCCAATTTCTTAGTGCCGCTTGTTCTGAGGCTTCGCGGGTTGGACCCTTTCCGTAAGCTGCGCGTTCGCCATCCGTGACCTTGGTCTCATATAGGCGGTCGTAGCCTTTCAGCCGATCTAGCCAGCCGCGCCGAATTCTCGAGGTTCTCAAATCTAATTCACGCATTCGCAAAGCGAGTGGACTTTCAGCGCGGTTTTGTAGGGTTCAACGCGCGACGGCGTGGATCGTTCTTGTTCGCCAACTGAGCGGCGTCGTGAATGCGTTAACTAAAGTAGGCATCGAGCTTGGCGAGAATGACAGCATCCATGTCCGTCATCGGCACAAAGCGGACGTGCAAACCGCGCTAATGACTGTCCGCTTTGAGGGGAATACATGACGCAGACGTGGCGCGATGTCTGCTCATTGAGCGAAGCTTCGAGACAGAAACTGCAAAGATCCGTCCGCACCTCGAAAAGTTTGCTCGGTCTTCTCGCTCCGGCGGTGCTGGACGTGCATGCGCAGGAGCAACGCCAACCAAGGTCCAGACACATCGGGGTCGCTGGGGCCAGCGCGCCCGTTTTAAATCTCGCCTCAAGCCCTATTGCTTGCTTCGTAATGCTGATGGCTAAAAGAATTACAGCTTGTTTGTTGCTGTTCCTGATTTGCGGACCAGTGGCAGCAGAACCGGTCAATGAGCCGGCAAAAGCCGCTGCGGTGCATCCTCCTGTCGCACCAAAGGAGGTTAAGAGCACACCCGCTGGACCTGCGAACGTGCTGTTCGGCTCGGTCCCTGGACCTGCTCCTCTCGCTGCCCGTGCGATTGGCTCATATGCGCGAGGCTGCCTCGCTGGAGGTGTGTCTCTCCCAATCAACGGCCCCGACTGGCAAGTGATGCGACTCTCGCGCGACCGCAATTGGGGTCATCCGCGGTTGTTGGACTTTCTTGAGCGCTTCGCCAACGACGCACGCCACCTTGATCACTGGCCGGGACTACTTGTTGGCGATATGTCGCAACCGCGCGGCGGACCAATGGTCACTGGTCACACGAGCCATCAGATCGGGCTTGATGTGGATATCTGGCTAACGCCCATGCCTGATCGGATTCTCACACCGCAGGAGCGCGAGGATAGGACCGCGGTGTCAATGCTCAAGGATCCATTCACCGTCGATCCCAACAAGTGGACCCAACTCCATACCAAGCTCATCAAGCGCGCGGCGTCCTATCCAGAGGTGGACCGCATCTTTGTGCACCCAGCCATCAAGAAAGTGCTGTGCGAACAAGCCGGCAATGACCGGCGCTGGTTGGCCAAGGTGCGCCCATGGTGGAACCACTATTACCATTTTCATGTGCGCGTTAAGTGTCCGCCTGGAGCAACTGACTGTGAAAGTCAAAAGCCCGTGAGTAACGACGATGGCTGCGGACAGGAACTCACTAATTGGTACCAGAAGCTCAAAAAAGCGGCGATTGCAGGCACCTTGCAGCCGCCCGCGGCGACGGGCAAGCCACGCAGTTCCCTTGCGATGGCGAAACTTCCGCAGGAATGCAGCACTGTGCTTGCCGCTGGCGGTTTCGAGCCAGTGCCTGTCAATGCCGGCACCTTGCCGCCACAGGTCTTAAAGGCGCTCGCCAGCAAGGAATCTGGACCACCGCCGCCTAAGCTTGACGCCGCAGCCCTTGCAACACTGATCGCAAGCACTCAGCCCCAAGTACCATTGCCCGATCGCAATCCAAGACGCTGAAGTTTTTCCGTCCGCAGGCACTGCCAAGTGGTCTCTCGCACTTCTTAGGCAACAGCTTTAACCTAAGCGCTGGTACCGAGCGCCTTTGCGATGTCACCCAAAGTAGCCTTCTCGGCACCGCTAACCTGCACTCCTCCAATACCGAGGAAACCACCTTCCGAGGAAGCCTCAGCCACTTTCTGACTGATGCTGCTCAGCCAAGCTTTGAAGGCGGGGGCGTCGCCGGGTGCTTTGGCGGCAAGGATGGCCGAAACCTCTCGCAGATTATCGAGAGAGCGTTGGACCGCGTCGCCTGGCTTTGCGCCGGCAAACCGCTTGCGCAGGGCTTCTTGGACCGCAGCTCGTCCCTCCGAGGTCTCGTATTCGGCGACGACGGCCTTTATGAGTTCATTGGAGCTGGCATCCGCCTTCGCTTGAGCCAAAGCCGAGCTGCTGGCAAAGCCTTCTTTCATCAACCCCCACAAACCACTTGGTTCTGCTGCCGTCACCGCCATGCCAGCGAGCATCGTGCTTTCCAGGATCTTGGTCCATTCTTGGGGCGTAAAACTCTGCTTGTTTGCCATGTCAACCTCCTACGTCTCCAAATCAAACCGAACTGCCGCGTGCGTGGTAGAGCCAAAGCACGACGACCGCGCCAATGATGGCTGCGAACATACTGTAGAGATTGGAGCCGGTGAGCCCGGTCGCGCCGATAGCTGTGAAGAGGTATCCGCTGACCACGGCGCCGATGACCCCGAGAACGAGGTCAAGCAGCAAGCCTTGACCTGAGCTTCTAACGATATTGCTGGCCATGAACCCGGCCATCCATCCCAAAGAATCCAGCCTAGAAGTGACATTAGAGCCCCAGTCCGAAGGTCTCCTCCCCACTTCTCGTCAGCAGGATTCTAGCACCAGCAGATGCAACACCAATGAACCGGATCCGCGCTTATGGTTAACCGTCTTTCGGCGAAGACGATCAGCCATTTCGTACGTGTGGTAATTTGCAGTGAATAATCAACGGAGACTTCCATGGCGACCAACTTGGTTTCGCAAATCATTGAAGCAGTAGGCCCCACCATCGTGTCGCGTATTGCTTCGAGCCTCGGATTCGATCAAGCAGTTACCCAACAGGCAATTAACGCAGCAATTCCAGGCCTGCTCGCCGCGCTCATCTCCCTTGTTTCAAAGCCTCAAGGTCCAAGCAAACTCGCTGATGCAGTGGCGAAGCAACCGGCAGGAATACTGTCGAGCTTGGTAGACGCTATCGGTGGGTCTGGAGAAAAGGCCCTTATGGATAAAGGCTCCAACACACTTGCCTCCCTGCTTGGCGGACCGGTTGTTTCCTCGCTGGCAGGCGCACTCGGGCGCTATGCGGGAATCGGAGAGGGAGGGTCAAAAAGCTTGCTCGGACTCCTCGGACCGGCGGTCTTGGGAGTTCTCGCACACCAGCAGCGCGATCGAGGACTAGATGCCTCGGGGCTTGCCAGGCTTCTCACTTCGCAGAAGGACAATGTCGTCGCCGCCTTGCCTTCGGGATTCTCGAAATACCTCGACGAAGCCGGGATCCTTGGCGACCTAAAGCCGGCCACCACCAAGTTCGCTACGCCGACGACTTATCAATCAACCTCGTCGATGTGGCCTTGGTTGCTGGGTGCACTCGCCCTGCTGGCGATCGGCGCCTTGGCCTGGAACCATTGGGCGGGACGCCACCGTGAAGTTGCGGAAGCGCCAGGTCAAAAGACCGAACAACCAGTGGGGGTCACAGGTGAGGCGCCTTACGCCGGCTTGCTCAACAAGCTCCGCGGCGTCAAGGTGGGAGACGTTGACATTGGGGAGTTAGCCACCTCCGCGGTCAACGATGCTTACACATCACTTTCAGGCATCAAAGATGAAGCGACGGCTCAATCGGCCGTTTCAGGGCTAACGAAGGCCACCTCGGAATTTGACCAGCTTGACGGATTGCTCAATCAACTTACGCCAGAGACCCGCAAGACAGTGGCCGAGATCTTTGCTTCCATCAGACCAAACCTTGCTCAGCTGATGGACAGAGTGCTCGCGATTCCAGGCGTGGGCGCCATCATTGAACCAGCGGTCGACGCTATAAACGCCAAGCTTGACGCATTGACAAAAGCTTAAGTTACGCCGAGGCGGCGGCCCTTCAGCCTCCTCTTGCAGGATCGAAAAAGTCGTATGGCCGCGTTTCTGCTCACGACCGGCATCATCATGTTGGCGCTGGGGCTGGCTTCGTATGTGTCCAGCAAGAGAGATCACGCGAATGACGAATCATCCGCGCTGTCGCTGCTGTCCGGCGACATTGAGTACGAGAGTCCGAGCGGCAATTTCAGGTTTTCTTTCCCTAGCGATGGTGATCAGTGTCATTCTCACTCTGATCTTCTATTTCTTGCATTGATGAGGGGCCCGGGCCCGCCACTCATCCCTTAAGAGGCTGGGCTCTGGGGAGGACACTATGCTAAGTTGGCTGATAGATTGGCCACTCACGCCGCCCACGCAACTGACACTGCTTGTTTCCCTCCTGTTGGCAATTTTCGCTGCGCTAGTTCACTACGTTCCTCTGGCAGTCCCGCACCTCCACACCGGCTTCACGGTACTCATGCTCGGCTATTTGGTGCTCCTTGCCGGTAATGTGTTTCGCGGACTTTAAGGGCTGCAAGACGAGGTTCTATTCAGAGAATTTATTGCGACCTCGCGGCGACGAAGATCAATATCCCCGTCGCCGATAGTAGATCGGTGGTGGTTGGTTGCCCTGGGGTCCATCGTAGTAGGGACCACCAAACCGGCGACCGAAAAGGCCACGGCGCCTGGGTGGCTCGCCATACCAATTGTTGCCGGGCCTAAGTGAGCGGGGAGTCACCCGAGCATAACGGGATTTAACGCGCGCCGAGGTCGCCGCCTTAGCTGGTCGAGAACGTGCTGAACTCGCGACCTTACCCTCCCCGCCCGGAGTAAACCCGGTCAAAACGACCTGGGTGTTCTTTATGCCGTTCTGGGCCACTAGCGAATAAAGGGTAGCAGCATTTTTGGGCGAGATGCGCACACAGCCATGCGATACGGGCTTGCCGAGTTTCTTTACCTCATAGCTACCATGGATAGCATGACCGTCTTTCGTAAAGAAGATTGAATGCGGCATGGGAGCGTCGTCCCATTCCTTGCTATACCAAACTTCACTCATCGAAGTGGCCGTGTAACTTCCTGACGGGGTGAAATAGCTTGGCCGGCCGGTTGATACTGGCCATTTGTATTTTTCTGCTCCTTTTAGAAGGACCCTCATCGTCTGTCTGGTTTTGTCAATGTTGATGACGATGGCAAGTACAGGCTTGTTGGTTGCAGTACTCGATCCAGGTGGTGCGCCCGCAACGCTGGAAGCTTCTGACTCTGAGCAGACATTCGCATTGTCCTTCCACGTCATTCCAGCCTTGTCGCAGTCCGCTCTTGTCAGCGGTTGGCTCGGGGTTGTCACCTCTGATACCGCCTGATTTGCCTCGCCACACACATTCGCATCGTCGCTCCATTTCATGCCGGCCTTACCGCATTCCTCTCTTGTTAGTGGCTGGTTTGAAGTAACCGCCTCGGATCCAGACTGGCATACGTTGGCATTCTCATCCCACGCCATGGCGGCTCTATCGCACTCAGCACGCGTTAGCGGTTGGATCGTGATGTCGCGGGCAGATGCCTGAACCGCAATGAGATTGCCAGCTACAAGAAAGACTAGAGCGAAGAATTTCACGTTTCCCTCTCCTCAAAAATTTCCAACTTCGGACAAATGCGCATGAAAGATTCTTATAAATCACAAGTTTCAACCTCGCGCATGCACCCTACGTTCCGGAATGATGCTCAGCGGCCCGGCCGAACCCTAAAAGTGGCGCCTTCATCACCGAAGACGCTGCCTCATCCCGCGACGGAAATCGGTAGATTAACCGACTGAAGGATTGCCGTTTTTTTGCCTCCCCCATAACGCATTGCCGACAAAGTTCTCGTCAAAGACGCTCCTCAATGCGCGCGAATCAATCAGAGGAGATTTTGCGATGAGGACTGCTGTGTTGGCGCTTGGTGCGCTAGCGTTTCTAGGGGCTCCCGCCCAGGCGGAGATTGCCTCTTACTATGGTAAGGAATTAGCGGGACGGCGTACGGCGTCCGGCGAGAGGTTCAACCCTAGCGCCATGACTGCTGCGCACAGAACGTTGCGCTTCGGAACGCGGGTTCGAGTTACCAACTCCCGCAATGGCAGGTCCGTGGTAGTTCGGATCAATGACCGCGGGCCGTTCGTGAAGGGCCGCTCGATCGATCTCAGCAGCGGCGCTGCGCGGGCAATCGGAATGGGCAGCAATGCCCGTGTCCGCATGGAGGTAATCAGGTGAGAAGGAGCGGAGCGGAAGCTAGTAGCGCGACCTCCGTCGGCCTGCTCACTACGGTCGAAGTGCTTTGTCCAAGATACTCGCCACAGTCTCGTATCGGTAGCGAGGTGCGCCTTGAATTTTTCTGGCCTGCCGAGGTCCAATTTTCTTTGCGCGTTTCATGTGCGGAGTCGGCTTTCGTGCCTTAACCACTTCTGGCTCGGGATTTACCGGCTCTTGCAAGGCGGCGACCATCTGGCCAGGACCACGAATTGCCTGAAGATAATACTTCTCGTAGATCCATCCACGTTGCGATGTGACGGGGTCTAGGACTTGGAACCACCCGTGCTGATAGTCGGTCAGATGCAATTCGGTACCGACGGAATAAAAGCGAACCATAGGAGCAGAAACCGAAGGTCCGGAATGCACCGTCGCCCCGCGTATTACGACGACCCAATTCGCCTCTTCGTTTTCGCCTTCATTTATTGGCGACTCTGACGGCTCAAGACTCGCGCCGGGGGTCGGCAGAGGCGCTTGCTGCTTATCTCCGCTTCCGGAAGTGATCGCCTGCGCATCCGGCCCCACCATCGCAAACGATTGAACCGCCGTGTGTGCGGCCCCCAAATCCGGGGGCTGTGACATGGACCCCAGTACTGCGCTCCCAGGAAGCGCGAACACCGCTCGCGCCTCGATAGGTTGCTCGACTGGTGTGGCAGGACCTTGGGCTGTCTGGAGCGCAAGGCGGCTATGGCCAGGGAAGACCGCTCCTACGAGACACAAAGACAGCAGTAGCGGTTTCATTTACGCAAAACCGGCCCACCGTCTATCTAAAACGCTAACACAAAATTGCACCTATGTCTTCCGATGCTTCGCGTGCACGCTATGCGTCAATCGCTGGCCGGCTAAACGACAGTGCTCGGCAAATTGTTGCGAGAACTTGCCGTCCGCCAACGGTGTCGGGTTGGCGATCCTAAACCTGCCGCATTCCTGCAAACCGTGGGTAGGCTGAGGTTTGTGCAGTCGCACTGAGCCTATGCAACGAAGCCCGGCCTCACGTTCACATGACTGCCGGGCTTCTGCCAGCCTAGGAGCCGATGGTTCTAGTAGCGCCAACGGTAGCCGCGTCGGTAGCCGTATCCATAATAGGGTCGGTGGTAGCCATAGCCATAATACGGGCGGTAACCGTAGCCATAGCCATAGCCGTAATAGCCACGGCGGTAGCCACGGCGATAATGTCGCCGGGCGTATCGGTGGTAGTACGCAACCTTTTCGGTCGGGGTATAGCTTTTCGTTAGAGGGTCTTGTGCAGCAAAAAGGTAACCCAAGTACCGGGTCGCGTTCACGTTGTGACATCCAAAAAAGCTAGGTTCGTCGATCCCTTTCTGAGAACCAACGACAAGCTAAAAGTGACATAGTGAAGATTATCAGTCTATGAACCGAGCCATTCACGTATGCGGGCTCGCATTGACAGGCGCTCTCTTACTCGCCTTTCCCAATCCGGCTCTCGCCAATTGGTGGATCGTTCGTGCCTCCGATAAGAAGTGTCTTGTCGTTGACATCGAGCCCACAGGCAACGACAAGAGCATCACAAGGACCCGCGAAGATGCCGAAGCCGACGTTAAGCGGCTTTGCAAACAGTGAAGCCGCCTCAAGCCCAAAAATCTCCTCCCCGACCAATCTATTGATTCATCGCTGACCTGACGCCATCATTGCCGCATGGTGAGGGGTCGCACTCGACCGCTAGGAGCAGATCTCTTCTCCTCGGCGTCGCTGAGAGAGGCTCCTTCGCCTGTGGCTAAGCCTCCCCGACAAGCACCGTCGAACAAGGAGTTTCCTACTGCTATCTCATCACCGCAGTATTTGCTGCCGAAGGATCTATCGAACGGAATAAAGCTGCTAACTGATCAAGAGTTTGATCGATTGCTCGCAGCGGTGCTTACCGAGCAGAAGCGACGCGGGAAACGGCTTCTCGTATCACGTAAGGCCTCTCGCAAGCCGCCAGTCCAAGGACCCGGCCCTACTTTGGCTCCTGCAAAAGTCAACGCTGTACGGGCTGCCTTCAAGGCAGGTGTCTCTCCATCCCGTATTGCCAGTGAGTTTGGAATTTCCCACGCGGATGTTCGAAAGGCGCTGGCAAGTGGTAATCCGTCTAAGCGTTCGCCCAATGAGGTCTAGAGGCATAGGGGGCATGGGGGGGCATGGGATAGCCTAAAGGGCTGTGAACGACCCGATGCGCCCTCTGCCCCTATGCGTTCTCGCTCCGTAGCGAGTTCGGTTGGTCTCATATTGACCCATAGCGAACCTTCGGACTGCCTATTCCGAAGTCGATTGGACCCCATCCCATAGTTGTAACTGTCGCTCTAGGCACCGACGGATGTAAACTCTTTTGCCTGCCCTAAGTACGGCCTTAGCAAGGCCAAGTCGAGGTAGGCATTGCGTGGGGGGATTTTCGGCATGAACCAACCAACCATTACATGTCCACACTGCGAGGCCGAGATAACGCTTACCGAGTCACTTGCTGATCCACTGATCCGGGCAACACGCAAAAAGATTGCCGAGAAAGAGGCTGAGGTCGCCCGACGCGAAAGCGCGATCGGAGCAAAACGCGCCGAACTCGCCAAGGCGGTTGAATCAATCGAGCAGCAGTTCACTACCAAACTCGAGACCGAGCGAGAGAGGATTGCGGCAGAGGAGGTTCAGCGACCCGCGCGTCCCCAAAGTTCCGCTTAGGGTCATTAGGGGATGTCCGCTTTGCCCCTGATTGTGTTGCAAAACAATTTTGAGTGCACCGCGACGTGCGCTCGCCGTCGCCACGGGCCTCGCCATGACCGGCACTCTTACGCGCACGCCTGCGATCGGCTTAAGTCTTCCGGGCGTCTATATTGTCTGGCTCCTGGCGCTCGTCCTGCTCTATCCGATCTGCCGCTGGTTTGCTCTGCGGAAGGAGAGTGGCAGGGGATGGTGGCGGAGCTATCTATGACCCGAATATCTTCCGTCCCACAATTCACAATGGAATTAGCGGAAATCAGAGGGAGGATGCGATGGGAATGATGATTGTCCGGCACAAAGTCAGAGATTACGGCCAGTGGCGCCCCATCTTCGATCAACATGCCGAAATGCAGAGGAGGGCGGGCCTTATCAATCCACGGGTCTATCATTCCGCCGATAGCAACAAGAGCGAAATTGTCGTCGTCTTCGATACCGAGGACACAAAGAAGGCTAAGGAGTTCGCCGCATCGGCCGACCTCAAAGAAGCAATGATGGCGGCTGGTGTTATAGACACCCCAACAATCTATTTTCTAGAATCAATCGATTAAGTACGCCGTCTTAGCGACTGGCTCAGCGCCGGGAGCATTCCGAGAGTGGCGTTGTAAGTTATGAAGCAGGAGGTCATGACACTCATTCCGTGGCTCGTCGTGATCTATGCCGCGATTTGCGCGGTGGTCTATTTCGGCAACCGCTTGTTCATGTACTTTCCCAATCCAACCCGCGCCGCGCCGGCCGAGGCTGGTCTCGATCACGTCAAGGAAATCGAGATCGCAGCCGCTGACGGGGTCACGCTGGTTGCCTGGTACGCGCCGGCGAGGGGCGACAGGCCGACCATCCTTTACTTCCATGGCAATGCGGCAAACGCCGCCAATCGCGCGCCCAGAATTGAATTGATCCAGGAGAATGGCTTTGGCGTTCTCTACTTGAACAATCGCGGCTATGGCGGCTCAGGCGGAAGACCCACGGAAGAGGACAATGTCGCCGATGCGATCACGGCCTACGATCACTTGATTGGGCTCGGGGTGCCGCCCGGCAAGATCGCCGCTTACGGCGAGTCGCTCGGATCGGGCCAGGCGGTGCGGCTCGCGGTGGCAAGGCCGGTGGCGGCGGTCGTGCTGGAAGCACCGCTAACCTCGACGGTCGATGTGGCGCGTAGGACGTATTTTTGGCTGCCTATTAGTTTGCTGATCACCGACAAATACAACAACGAGCGCAACATTCGCTCCGTCACGGCCCCGGTTCTCATCCTGCACGGCGAGCAGGATGGAGTGATCCCGGTGGAAATGGGCCGGCGGGTCTACCGTGGCGCCAACCAGCCGAAGCGCATCGAACTGTTTCCTCAGGGCACCCATGACGATTTATTCGACCATGGCGCATGGGAGAAGACGCGGGCCTTTGTGGATTCGCTGAGCGGAAGCACCAGAGAGGAAAGTGACCGACGGCCTCGAACGTTGGTTTAAACTCTTGCAATGATTCGTTCAGAGAGGGCTTGGCTACGGATTATTGCTCACGCCGATATGGATGCGTTTTACGCGGCGATCGAGCAGCGCGATGATCCTTCGCTGCGGGGCCGGCCGTTGCTTGTCGGGCCTCCCAGTGCGCGCGGAGTCGTGCTGACAGCCAGCTACGAAGCCCGCCCTTATGGTGTCGGCAGTGCGATGCCGATGGCTACGGCGCGACGCATGTGTCCAAGCGCGGTGATTGTCCCGCCCCGTTTCGATCGGTATCAAGAAGTTTCCGCTACAATCATGAAGGTGTTCTCTGATTTTTCGCCCGACGTTGAGGCGTTAAGCCTCGACGAGGCCTTCCTCGATATGACCGGCTCCGAGCAGCTCTTTGGCGACCCTAAATCAATCGGACGTCGCCTGAAATCCGCCATTCGTGAAGCGACGGGTGGGCTGACAGCGTCGGTAGGCCTATCGGGAACCAAATACGTGGCCAAGGTCGCAAGCGCTTGCCAAAAGCCGGATGGGCTGACTGTCGTTCCGCCGGAGGAAGCCAAGGCCTGGCTCGCTCCGCTTTCGGTGTCATGGCTATGGGGTGCCGGACTAAAGACTCAAGCACGCCTTCACCAACTCGGCATGTATACGATTGGGGACCTGGCTCGTGCCGATCCGCGGTTCCTTTCCGCGAAGCTCGGAAATGCTGGCCTTCACTTCCACACCCTGGCCCAAGCGGAAGATCCACGACCGGTCATTGGACGGCGAGCATCAAAGAGCCTCGGGTCAGAACATACGCTCGACAAGGATGTGCGCAACAAGGCTGATATCAAATTTCACCTGCGTCGATCAGCCGACACGATCGGAAGGCGCCTCAGAAAAAAGAATTACGTAGCCTTTGGTGTAGGCGTAAAGCTCAAGACCGCGGACTTCCAGATTGTAACCCGTCGGCACCGGCTCGGTGAACCGACCGACGTTGCGGAGAAACTCTATGCAGTCGGTGTCGCCCTTCTCGATCACGTTGATCACCCCGGTCCGTTCCGCTTGATCGGTCTCGTCGCCTACGACCTCGTCGACATCGACAATCTCATGCAGCTCGACCTTTTCAGCGCGTTTGCTCGGCAACGCCAGTTGGAGGTGGCAATCGACGACCTCGCCGAGCGCTTTGGCGCTGACGTTGTCTACCGCGCCGATGACCTCAACAAGCCACCAGGAATGCGCTTGGCGCCGACCCTCGATTTCTTGGACGACCGCACACGCGATTAGCTGTTGGCCATGTCCGCTTAGGGTCAGAGGCGGACATTAGGAAGGCCGACCAGAGATGTCCGCTTATTGCTCAAAAAGCGGACGTGCTGAGCGTTAGTGGTCCCGCTAAGTGCCAACAGCCTCTCTGCTGCCCTCAAGGACAGCGTATTGCAAGTCAGCAATGCTTCGGCTCAGGCGCACACTCGACCGCGAAGGTTTGCTGGGGGGTGGACCGTCCGCTCTGAACCTGCTGCGTTTGCTTGTTCGCCCTGCCCCCGGCGATTCCGACAAAAATGTAGTTCAGCCCCGCAGAGAGCAGGAGCAGGGACGCGAGTAGGGCTATGCACTTCGTGCTTTTCTGCATCATGAACGCCTCCCCTACAGGTTGGGCGAGCCGTCGTGGCTTCTTGGGAGAGACCTTGAACTTATCGACCGGACTCGCGCTGTGACGTTTGCCACACCACAGACGGGGCGAAGGAGGCCGCAGGGTTAGGATTCGCGACAGGCTGCAGACTAGCCCAAGAAATCCAGTGTCCCGCTTAGGATCATGAGCAGACATCGTGTCACATCCGCGTCATGGCCGTTATTCCCCTCAAAGCGGACATTCATCAGCGCGGTTTACATGTCTGCTTTGTGCCAAAAGCGGACTCGGTGCGCGGGGTTAGGATGCCATGCCTAGCGCCTTGGAGATGTCGCGAAGTATCGCCGTCTCAGCATCGCTTACTCGGACACCACCAAAGCCAAGAAAAGACCCCTCCACGGCAGCTTCTGCGACCTTCTGGCTGATCTCGCGGAGCCAGGATTTGAAGGCTGCTGCCTCGTCAGGGGCCTTGGCATCGACGATGGCGGAAACCTCCCGCAGGCTCGTTAATGAACGCTGTACACATTCCGTGGGCTCCGCCTGGGCAAAGCGTTCGCGCATTGCAAGAATGCTTCCATCGGCGGATCTTTCAAAAGCAGCAACTGCTGCCTTGATGAGCTCGTTAGAATTGGGATCGCGCTTAGCTGCAGCGAGCGCCGGGGTGCCTGCAGCGGCTTCTTTAAGAGTACCCCACCAGCCGCTTGGATCGATTGCCGAAACGGCCATGCCGGCAGCTATGATGCTCTCTAACACCTTGGTCCATTCTTCCGGTGTGAAGTCATTTTTATTGGCCATGGCCGTTTCCAATGAGAGGAGTGTCCTTGCTAGGTATTTCTGCTGCTTAATTACGTCGAAATTTGCGCCCGAAGACGTGATGGCCTGGTGTCAAGACGAATGGCACGCCGCCGCTCTCGAACGTGTCGTCCGCGCCATGTCGGTTTTAGAGTGGTGCACTTCAAGGAAGTGAACTGTTACTTACGGATGTCGAAATCCAACAGGGAGGAAATCATGGGTATTTTCGGTGACATCATGTCAAAAATTTTTGGACAGTCCGCAAAGGCGGAAACCCCCGCAGCCCGCACCGCGGCGCCTTCAGCGTCGACAGCGCCGCAAGCGTCGCCAGCTCCGTCAGGCACTATGACAAGAACGGGACCGGCTCCAGAGGGTCCGAAGGTTGAGTGGTCGGCGCCTGTCGACGTCAAAGCCGTGCTCCGCGAGCTTGCTAAAAGCAAAAAGCAGAAGCTCAACTACGATAAGTCGATTGTTGATTTGTTGAAGCTGCTTGACCTCGACAGCAGTCTTGCCGCTCGACAGGAACTCGCCAAGGAACTTGGCTATTCGGGGAACACAAAGGGCTCATCCAAAATGAATGTTTGGCTCCACAAGGAGGTAATGCGCCAGCTCGCCGCCAATGGTGGAAAAGTTCCGAAGACTTGGATGGCGTAGAGAATGTACGGGGGGCCAACTCCTTCACCGTCAAACTGCCCAAGTCCGATGTGCTTCCACGGTGGCGTCCACGATCCCCTTTGATGCCGCCGTTTAGGGCCTCCACGGTCCATGGTGAAGGGAATCGACGCATTGGCAGAGAAGCTCGCGGCAAAAGGACCCGTTCGGGCGGCCCTGCGCCGTGCTCGTTCCCGCCAAAGCGGATCCAGCATGAGGTTGCTGGGCATTAGCTTCCTTCATATTCTTGAGTGAAGGGCAAGGAGTCGCGATTATGAAGAGTTGTATGTCCACGATTGGTCTCGGTATTGCTGTGTTTGCTTTCTTCTGGTTCCAACCCGCTGAGGCCGGTTGCCAATTAATACACGCCACACACAGCGCCCCATCTCAGGCAAAGGCTGTCGAGGCTTCACGAGCACTCGCCCTACAAAGCGCCTATGACTTACAGCGGGCAAGTGGGTGGAACCACATCACTCTGACTGCTCACCCGGTGCAGGGAGACCCTTTTTGGAAGGCCGTTCGTCCCAAGGGGGTTCCAGCACACGCAAGACTTCAGCCCGACCTTGTCACCGCGCAGTTCTACACGACTTGTTTTACTGGCGTGGTAGTCCGTTATGTCTGCACTACGGGTTCGAGCGTCTGCGGCCAATAACCGTGGCGTGTACGACCTCACGCCAGCCCTCCCAGCCGCACGACGACCGGCCTTGACACTTATCTCAGCGGGTTCGGATGGCGTTGACTTCGAAACTTTAAGCCGCCAATTGCGTAGGCCTCCGAACATGATAGGGTGCACAACGCGAGCACGGCACATGGGGCGAATCTTCTGTGCAATCGTCGTAGGCGCGGCGGCGCTAAGCTGGGCAGCCCACGCGGAAACGCCGGCAGACGTGCTCAAGAAGCCCCTACCTCCCGTGTTCGATCCGGCGGCGATCGATCAGAGCGTCGAGCCCTGCTTTGATTTCTACCAGCACGCATGCGGCGCGTGGCTGAAGGCGAGCCCAATTCCGCCGGATCAGCAGATCTGGTGGCGCATTAGTCAGCTCGACGAGCACATCCGGGCGGCGTTAGCGGCGATCCTCGAGGAAGCCGCGGCGGGCCATGGCGCGAACACCCAGAGCCGCCGCAAGATCGGGGACTACTACGCATCGTGTCTCGATGAGTCCGAAATCGACGCGAAGGGCCTTAAGCCCTTTGCGCCGGAGTTAGCGCGCATTGCGGCACTTGAAGACAAGAAGGAGCTCGCTGAGCTGGTCGCGCATCTGCATCTTCTCGGCACGAAGCCCTTGTTCTCGTTCTCGTCTACCCAGGACTACACGGACGCCTCGATGATGATCGCGCAGGCCGACCAGGATGGATTTGCTTTGCCCGACCGCGACTACTACCTGACCGATGAGTTCAAGGACGAGCGGGCCGCATATCGCGCACATCTGGCGCGCATGTTCAGCCTGCTCGGCGATGGCGCGAAGAAGGCCGGGGCAGAGGCCGAAGCGGTGATGCACGTCGAGACCGCGCTCGCGAATGCCGCGATGGGGCTCGTACGGCGCCGCGAACCGAAAAACGTCCATCACAAGATGACGCTAGCCGAGTTCGCGAAGCTGACGCCGTCGTTCGACTGGATGGCGTACCTCGCCGAAGTCGGCGCCCCCGCGTTCGCCTCATTGGACGTGTCGGACCCTGACTTCTTCGAGGCACTCGAGCCATTGCTGAAGTCCGTCTCCATCGCCGATTGGAAGGCATATCTGCGCTGGACCGTCGTTCACGGACTCGTCTCATCGGCGCCAAAGCCGTTCGTTGACGAGGACTTCGCCTTCTTCGACAGGCGGCTCCGTGGTCAGGCTGAAATCCAGGCGCGCTGGAAGCGCTGCGTCGACGCGACGGACGAGCAGCTCGGCGAGGCCTTAGGAGAGGCTTACGTCGAGCGCGAGTTTAGCCCCGCGGCGAAGCAACGCGTGCTCGCAATGACGCGCCAGATCGAGAAGGCGATGGAGACGGCCATCAAGACGCTCGATTGGATGAGCGATAAGACGAAGGCGCGCGCACTTGAGAAGCTCGCGAGCGTGACCAACAAAATTGGCTACCCCGACAAGTGGCGCAATTACTCGAATCTCGAGATCGTCCGCGGCGACGCCCTGGGCAACATGGAGCGTGCGTCAGGCTTCGAGATCAGGCGCCAGCTCGCCAAAATAGGAAAGGCTGTTGACCCCGGCGAGTGGAGCGCGACACCGGCGACCAACAACGCGTCGTACGACCCGCAGATGAACGAAATCAACATCCCAGCCGGCATCCTCCAACCGCCGAACTTTGCCATGAAGGAAGACGACGCTGCCAATTACGGCAACGTCGGGGTTGTCATCGGCCACGAGCTGACCCACGGATTCGACGACGAGGGCCGCCACTACGACGCGCACGGCAACCTCCAGGACTGGTGGACGAAGAAGGACGCGGAGGCATTCGAGGCACGCGCCTCCGACTTCATTGACGAGTACGGCGCGTTCGTCGCCGTGGCGAAGGACATACACGTGGATGGCAAACTGACGCTTGGCGAGAACACGGCCGACAATGGCGGCATCCGACTATCATTCAATGCGTTTCTGACCGCGTCCGGCGCTGCGACGGGAGCCAAGGATTCCTTCGGCCACACGCCCGCTCAGCGCTTCTTCCTCAGCTACGCGCAGGGTTGGTGCGTAAACAGCACCGACGAGTTCGCCAAAGAGGCCGCCAAAACCGACCCACACTCTCCTGGTAAGTATCGCGTCAACGGAGTCCTCGTGAACACGCCTGCTTTCCGTGAGGCCTTCGCGTGCAAGCCAGGGGCGCCGATGGCTCCAGCCACAATGTACCGCGTCTGGTAGGTCTCGATGGTGAGCCACTACTATCCGCCTGCTCGCCGATGAAAGCAGGGTCTGCTTGCCGGACATATGAGGGCTGAACCGTCGCCGGCTGGTCGCAGTGGCCGGATGTCCGCTTCGGGTCTCTAGCGGACATGCCAAGCAGTATGAAAAAGCGTCCGTTTTACCCCTCAAAGCAGACATTACTCGGTGTGGGTATCGATGTCCGCTAAGTGCCAATAGCGGACCTCGAGACGCTCGATAAGCATCAGCTTCGCATCACCCCCCCGAGGCTGCTCAGCATGTAGAATGGAATAGACCACCGACCGCGATGTTTTCGCGGAGCTCGTTAAAGCGCTCCACAGCAGCCTCGGTCTGCAAGACTTCGACTTGGATGTCGTTCTTGGACAAGACCTCGAGAGTTTCGGGACAGACTTGCAGTCGCTCCCAAACCCCTTTTGAGAGTACAACGGTCCTTGCACCGTGCTCGATCAATTCTTGAACGTCGGCGGGCTGAATGCCGGGAACATGACGTGTACCCGTCTCACGCCAATCCCATTCCCGTGCGCCGCCGGGAAAAATCTTAGCATCCTTAAAGGGCGGATGGCCCTCGACCTCTATGCGGCCCCATGAAAGAAGCGAGATCCGCGGGGAATCGGGTTTTGCCTGACGCATGTCTTCAACCGATAAGACTTTAGCCATTCAGCGCAGAACGCCAAGCTGGCAACGCCTAGCTGAGCATTGATCTCATGTCTCAACAGTTTGCCACAGCACTTTATACGGCCTCGACCTGGGTCGTCCCCTTAATCATCGCCATTACGTTCCATGAAGCGTCGCATGGGTATGTTGCGCGGCTGTGCGGCGATGATACGGCTTGGCGCCTGGGCCGCGTGAGTTTCAATCCACTAAAGCATATCGACCCTTTTGGAACCATACTGCTGCCGGCACTACTGCTCCTGATGCGTTCACCATTTCTTTTCGGCTACGCCAAGCCTGTGCCAGTCAACTTCCAGGCGCTGCACAATGTCCGCCGTGACTCCATTTTGGTCGCCGCTGCGGGCCCAGCAATGAATTTCGTATTGGCAATACTGGCGGCGCTCGCGCTTCACCTCCTCGCCTATCTGCCTGATACCGCTCGCCCTTGGGTCGCTGAGAACCTCAAGAACGCGCTGATCATCAACGTGCTGCTTGCTATTTTTAACCTGCTGCCCCTGCTGCCGCTTGATGGTGGACGGATTCTGGTCGGCTTGCTCCCAGACGTGCTTTCAACTCCGTTGCGACGGTTGGAACCCTATGGCCTGATGATTCTGATCGGGCTCATATTCGTTTTGCCGTTGCTTGGAGCGCAGCTCGGCATCGACCTCAATATTGTTTGGCGGCTCGTCCAGCGTTCGACCGGCATCATAATCGATGCAATCCTGAGGCTGACCGGCAACACATGACCAGCTCGTCCGACCAGCACGGGTTGCAGATCGGCCTCGATCTTGGAGGGTCCAAGATTGAGGGTATCCTCCTGGGCCCCGGGGCGAAGGAGTGGGCGCGCTATCGCGTAGCCACGCCACGCGATGACTACGCGGCTACTATCGCGACCATCGTCGATCTCGCAGCCACGCTCATGCAGGGCATCACGGCTAGCGCCAGGATCGGAATCGCCGTCCCAGGGTCCATCTCGCCCGTCACTGGCCTGATGCAGAATGCCAATTCAACTTGGCTCAACGGCCGCCCCTTCGACCGCGACCTAGCAGCTGCACTTTCCACGCCGGTGCGGCTTGCCAACGATGCCAACTGCTTCGCCTTGTCAGAAGCCATCGATGGTGCCGGAGAGAATGCGCGGACCGTATTCGGGGTTATCCTGGGAACAGGATGCGGCGGTGGCATCGTCGTCAATGGGAGGCTGCTCGACGGACCACGTGGCATTGGCGGAGAATGGGGCCACAACCCGCTTCCCTGGACCACATCCGACGAATACCCCGGACCCCAATGTTGGTGCGGCCGCAAAGGGTGCTTGGAGACGTGGGTTTCGGGTCCCGGCATGGCTGCCGATCATGCCAGGGTAACGGGTGAGACACACACGGCGATAGAGATCGCGGCGCGCGCCAGCGCTGGAAATGGCGCGGCGATGGCCACTCTCTCCAGGCACGCAGCCCGGTTGGCGCGAGGCCTGGCGCACGTCGTCAACATCATCGATCCCGATGTCTTAGTGCTTGGCGGCGGCCTGTCGCAGCTGTCCCATCTTTACGAGCAGCTACCGCCACTGATGGCCCCGCATATCTTCGCTGATCAAGCCTCGGTCGTTATCAAGGCGCCCAGGTGGGGTGATGCCAGCGGTACTCGGGGCGCCGCCCGCTTGTGGGATTTGCCCATCAGCCAACAATAAGATCGTGAGCAACCATGTCGAGGACTCTGCTTGGCCAATCGTGAATTAGACATTCTTAGGGACGCCTTACGCGAACATGTCAACGCTCTCGCCGTCGACATTGGTCCTCGCACTCCCTCGATTCCCGACAGCCTAGTGCGAGCCGCCAATTACATTCACTCGGTCTTTGAGGACGCTGGTCTCACTGTAAGTGAACAGGATTACGACTACTATGACCAGCGGGTAACGAATTTGCTTGGCACGGTTCCAGCGAGCGCAGGGGCTTCTGCCTATTACGTTGTTGGCGCTCACTACGACACCGTCCCGAGCACGCCGGGCGCAGATGACAATGCCAGTGCGGTCGCGGTCCTGCTGGAGCTCGCCCGACGCCTGCGCCAAGCCAGACTGAAGGCGCCTGTTCTCTTCGCGGCCTTCACACTTGAGGAACCGCCAGCCTATTTGACGGGTCATCAAGGCAGCCGGATCTTCGTTCGCAACTGCCAGAGCAGGGGTGACTGCGTCCTCGGGGCGATTATCTTAGAGATGGTCGGCTATACGGCACCGCGCCAGCATTATCCGTTTCTCCCCCGTTGGCCCGGCTATCCTGGCCAAGGCGATTTTATTGGCATAATCGGAAATTGGCGCTCGCTCCATTTAGGTCGTGCGGTTCTGAGAGGGTTCCGCAAGAACAAGGGTTTGCCAGCTGAGTCGCTTTTGCTGCCCTTCGATGGACGGATCTTGCCGGAGACGCGCTTGAGTGACCACGCCTCCTTCTGGGATGCAGCATTGCCGGCGCTGATGGTCACGGACACTGCCTTCTTTCGGAATCCGAACTATCACCTTCCTAGCGATACGATCGATACTCTTGATTTTACGTTCATGGCTGAACTCGTCAGAAGCCTCGAACTCGCGCTGCTTGAGCTCCCGCCCGCCCCGACCAAATCATAAATATGTCGCCAGGCTTTCGACATAGTCAGCTAGCGCCTTCAGCACGTGACCTGCTTGTCAACACTGGTCGGAAAAACAAATATGTGATGGTAGAATTAAATGGCCAATGTTCTCATCATAGGTGCCAGCCGCGGGATCGGACTTGAAACGGTGAGGGCCGCGCTCCGCGCCGGCCACAGCGTTCGGGCCTTGGCGCGTTCTGCCGCAGGCATACCAATCGAAGATGCAAACCTCGATAAGGTGGCGGGCAACGCGCTCGATCCCGACACGATCAGCAGCGCACTCCAGGACATCGGCGTGGTGATCCAGACCCTGGGTGTCGACTTCTCACCTAGGTTGATCTTCGAAGGCACAAGGCTCTTCTCGGAATCCACACGCATTCTAGTCGATGGCATGAAGGCCGCGGGCGTGAAGCGGCTCATCACCGTGACAGGTCTTGGTGCTGGCGACAGCCGCGGTCATGGCGGTCTCCTTTACGATGCAGTCGTCTTTCCCTTGCTCTTGAAGCGTGTCTATAACGACAAGGACGTGCAGGAGTGGATTGTTAGGTCCTCAAGGCTCGACTGGACCATTGTGCGGCCAGGCCTTCTGAAAGACAGCCCTGCAACTGGTCGATGCCGCGTCCTGACGGCATCAAAGGATTGGCGCTTCGGCGCGATAAGCCGTGCGGATGTCGCGGACTTCCTCGTGCGGCAGGTTGATGACCGTACCCTGATCGGCACCACGCCGCTTCTCATTAGCTGAGCAGCCGGGGCATCCACACCAAGAGCTTAGCGTTGGCTATGGGTCATTCAGCGACATAGGCCTCCAGAAATCTCGCCTCGCGTTGTCCGCTTGGGCCCGAAAGCGGACATGGGGCACTCTCTCGAGCAACGGGCGAAAGCTTCTCCCCGCAACAAAGAAGGAGAGGCCCATATCACTGTGAAGCTGACAGCAGAGTTACTCAACCTTGGAACAAGGGTTCCACGGAGGAGAAGTGGTTCTGAAGTCACAGGCTCATGTAGTCGGCGATATTCACCACCAATCTCTTGCCATTGAGAGCGGCGCCTACTTCGATGGTCGTTCGGCCCAAATTCAAGGAAATGGACAAACACCTGAAAAACTTGAAAGGAAATCGTTGAGGCAAATCGCAAATGCGCGAGAAAGCCTCTCCCGGCGAACCGAACGAGCCGAACCTGCCGAGGCGAATTAGTCGGTCCTCGAATCGAACGTGGTCATCTGCCTGGATCTATGATCCAGCCCAACTCGTGTGCTTTCTCGTTGGCCGCCTGCCACGCCCGAGCGAGGAACTTTTCCTGAGTTCATAGGGGCTCCCCGATCAATCTTCGACAAGAAATTCTTGACCAGAAGGTGCGCTGAGTGGGTCGGCTTGTAGTAGGTGACTCCGTAGCTGGAGGCCGGCAATATGACGATGATCTCATCGCCCAACACTTCGACCCGAAGTTCGCTCGATCCGGATCTAACTGGCGCAATAGCACCGGCCCGCCGACCGACCTCTGAGCCGGTCATTTGGCGGCGCGCCCTCGGAGCCTTTTTGATTGATGGACGCGTCTTGGACATTCGACGTAGGTGTGAATTAGTCGGGTCTAATCGTTCGCTGCACTTTGATTATTGATGAACAGCCAGGGGAAAGCTGGGATGGACGGAGCTGGATTGCCTAGCCAGGCTTCGCGCGTTGACCAGTTATGATCCAAATGGCAAAGGGGACACTTGATCTGCGAGTGAATGTCTGGAAGGCGTTCAAATGTTGCAGCGTCCATCTCGACGCCCGTTGAAAGTTCGCGTCCGGTGGTTGGACAACTAACCATGACAACGCTTGCGTGGCTCATGAGCGGCCTCCTCACACAATCCAGCCCAGCTCGCGCGCCTTATCGACAGCGACCTGAAATGCCTGAGTGCGAAACTCGGAGACATCGGGCGTCGTGACGCCTAGAGCGATCCAGCTATGCGCCAGTTCAAGATGCGGGGCGTCCGCTGATTTTCGATAAGTGATCGTGTCGTTCGTCGCGGGCCGCGTGACAGTGATCTGCCCGTCCACTATTTCGACCTGCAGGCTGTCAGCGTTCATCGGCTTTCATTCCAGTGCCTGGACCGAAACTCACCGCTACAAGTACAGTGAAACGCTTCAGAGGCACCGAATCCCACAAAAAGTGGATGTGTCATGGCGAATAGAAAAATTCGGCCTCGGGATGATCTTCCTATCCGCCCACGGGTGCCCACCTAGGAAGGGATACGAGGATCGCCAGCTCAACTACCAGCCGCCCTAGTTTGTTCCGCCTTCTGCGAGCACCCGTCCGCTGTCTAGGGATCGAGGTGGATGATGCGCTTGCTGTAGCCGAGCAGATCGACGTCTGAAAACTGGGACAGAGCAGACATGCTCTGTCCCCAATCCAGGTCCGCTTTGCCAGAAGCGGACATTTTCGATCTTCAGATGATTTTTGCTTCGGCAGCAAGTGCTAGGCTGATTGAGCGAAATCGGCCGAGCATGTTTGCCCATCCCGTCTGGTCGTTCCAGTGCGATGTGCGCATGTTGCGGCTCTGGCTTGGCGGTCGACTCCATGAGGAGCGCGCTGGCGTGGAAGCTCAAACGGAAAGCTGACAGCGGCGCTTCGGTCGTCGACGCATCTCCCTCTCGGACGTCCGCCTTAAGTCAGTAGCCGACATCACCCCGATGTGGCGCGTCAGTCTGCTAAGTGCCAACACCGGACATCGCTAGAGCGGCAGAGGCACGCCCACAATTCAACGGATCACTGCGCCGCGCGCTCCGTGGCTTCCTCGACCTTCTGAATTTGATCGATATCCGTACGGTTCGTCGGCTCCGGTTCGAGATGGATTTCCACTTTTTTGATCGTTCCGGTGAATGGGTTGGGGGATTCAGAGTCGTTGCTGAACGAGCCGATATCCAAGCCGACGATCAACATGCCTAAACGTCCAAGAAGGCGCGGTTGGATAGCGCAGTAAGGCTCTCGATTTGACTTCGCGCTTTCCTAATCGAAGTCATTCGGCTCGCGGAGAAAGGCACGCATCGATAAGCGGACAACCGCATCGTTCTTGTGTTGCCAGACTAATGACTGACCGCCGTGGCTTCGTGGTATCCGTGTGGTCAATGATGAGCCGCTGATTAAGCTTCAGGTTGTCGATGAAGATGCAGGCCGGCTTCGGTGAACTGACCAAGCGACCTTGCGATATTGGCCATTTGTCGAACGAACGCTCAGGATTGGTGGCTGACGCAAATCCCCCGAAGCTGACGATATCCCACTTGTCATCCTTTCCGTCGACAAGAAACGAGATAATGCGACCGGTTGGACTCTTGTAGACGTTGAGTTTGTCGAACGTGAAATCCTCAGGCTCGTTGAGCGAAAGAACCTCGCTTACGTAACTGTCGAACGTGCGCCAGGGTGTAGCCTCAAAGAAGCCGAAACTACCCGGCTCGGGGTCGCCAGCAGCATCCTTACAGTCTTCTGACGAACATGATTCCTTGTAGACCGCAACATAGTATCCATAGCCAAACGGGCATTCGCCGGTGTTCAATGTGAAGTCTATGAACGTCCAGTTTCCGACCTTCTTCTCACAGGCTTCAGGTAATCCGGGCGGTACCATCGGGTTCATGCCGCACGCAAAGCCGGGCCCGACACACAGGTTGCTGCGCTCTTCGGGATCGGTATGACCGGCAATTCGCACGAAGTCGCGAATGTCGTCCCCCTGTTTCAAAGGCATCAAGCTGGTTGGCAATGCCCATGCATTCTCCTCGCTTGAAAACCAGTCCGCTACGAAGCCCTTGCCATCATCAAAGCGTCCCCCTGCCGAAATGAGGAAATCGGCACCGCGGTAGTAGACCTCGACCGTTCTGGATTCGCGCGCACGCGAGCGAAACTGCTGGAGCTCCATATTTCCGGGGTAACCCGCAGAACGCATGAGGTCGGTGATGAGGAGCGGCGGCCGGTAGTTCCCAAGTAAAGCCAACAATATGTATTCATCTGCCACCTCCATCATGAGGCTGTTGCGCTCCTCGCGCTGGAAATCGCTGCCTCCAGTGTATGCCCAAAGGCGCCAAGACATATCGTCGCCGCCGTTGGTGAGTAGCCGCGGATAGGACTTGAACTCGGGCTTGCGCCGAAATGGAACGGCCCGACGCAACTCGCTGCTCGACACGGCAAAGCGCGCATTAAGAAAGTCGAGCGTACTGCGCGCTGCCCGGCGCACATCGCAGCGAGTTGACTGTGGCGGTGCCGACGAATCGACTTTCTGTGAGCAATTCCCTGCGCCTACCCCAGCAAAGTTGGCGAGGGTTTGGAGAGCATTGTAGCTGATCGCCGCGTATGGGCGTGAATTCAATTCGTAGAAATCGTCCGTAAGAAACTGCCTGAGGCCGGCAAGAACCCATTTGGTCATGCCGTTCTTGTCATTGTTGTACTCATCGTTCTTGTCGCGATCGTAGAGAATGTTATTGGTGAGGTACCGCGCGATTTCAGTCGACCAGATATGGTTTTCGGTCTCGGGAATGGGCGTTGGGAGGCCGCTCAAATACAGGTACTCGTGTCGCTCGTCTTCGCCGCCGCGGACGGATAGCAACTTGTCGACAAGGTGATCACGCGCTGACGTTGACACCTTATTCCCATAGACATGATAGATGGCAATGTACTCGATGAGCCGCATGTCGTAATCACCGGGATCGCTTTTAAACAGAAGTATGCCTACCAACGCGCCAACGCCAACGCCCATGGCCAATGCGATCGGCGCAAGCGATGCAACAGAAATTGGAAAAATCAGGAAGATCAGCAACGCCGCGATGGACATGCCAAGTGCGGCGGCGACAGCGGTACGGATTAAACCACCGGCATTTGTCCCAGGTCGAGAATTCTGTTTGGAAGCAAGAATTGCGGCGCTAACGGCGTCGCGAAGCTCGACTGGCGACTTGTAGCAATTTCCCCCTTTCAGGGGTTCGGTCGGATGCAATGGGTTTGTGGGATCGGGGGGAATTGCTGCGAGGAGATCCGCGGCTCTCAGCCAAGTAAGCGCCGGCGTTCCGTTAAGTTCTTCATAGTGCTCGCTGTCTCCATCCGGATCGCGTAACGAGCCTGCGCATAGCCGTCCCAAAATTCTGAATTCTTCATTGAAGTCGACTTTCGCGAGGTCCGGTACATCCAAAATGCCGCCCGGTATTTTGAATAGAGCCGGATCGGTTGCAGGCGGAGGAACTTGCTGAATCGAGCGCGGCAATCGATCGACGAAAATGGGAAACGACCAACCCTGGTCGCAACTCTTGCCGAAGAAACCGTCCTCGCATCCTTCGACATAAATGGTGTAGGTCCCCTCGTTACTCGCATCGATCCTAAAAATCCCCGGTCACCGCTACCTGCCTCGGCTTGTTGTGCTTCGTCCTCATGTTGCTCGGCAACGGACTTTTCGTTGTCTTCGCGGTCCCAGCGGATGAGAAAGCTATCGTAAGAGAAGGGCTTGGCCGGGCCCCATCTAACAGAGATGAATGGTAGTCGATGCGCTGGCTGAGATGGGTCTTTCGGCTGGAGGCCGCTAATCACAAAATCAGGCGTTTTCGCACCGTTCGCGAATGTCGGATAATGGGCAATTTCGCCCCACTCGAAAGTCTGATACTTGCCGCCGAAAGCGAGACGCGGCCGTATCCGATTGAGCGGTTTTCCAAACGTATCGCAGCCGCCCCGGGCAATAAATGTGTCCAATATCTTGCCTTGGGGATGACAAACGGGATCGACCGTCGTCAGGCATTGGCATTGACTGTTCCCGACGCAAGTCGGCGGCAGGGCGGCGCCCAACACTTGGCCGCAACTCGCTCTTGCACCTTGGGGCAGGCTAACAGCGATAACAAAGACAGCACTGATGAGCAGTCGAGACATGTAGGGGTTTAGTACCGCCGCAGCATTCTTTGTCGCACACTACTCAACCATGACTTGCTCTCGTTCACTAGAGTGTTTGACCGGTCGGTCCGTAAACTTCGCCCCTATGGGGTTAATGTCAGGGTCGCAACTCGCTCCGTAGAACAGCGGGAATAACGCAGCCACGTGTTCTAGTGACCCTTCATTGACAACATGCATCGATGTAAGTTTCGGACCGCCACTACGACGATCGTCTGAGCATAGGTCCGTTCGATGATCCAATGGGCTGTTTCAGTTGTCTCGCAAATTCGACTGTTCTTGATGCCGTTCGTCGACAGCGGCTATGGCCTGATCTACGACCGCGAGCTGAACCTTACTTGGCTGAAAGATGCCAACTATGCAAAAACTGTTGGCCGATCCCCCAATGGTGGGATGACGTGGTATGAGGCCATGTCTTGGGTCGCGGGGCTTGGCTACTGCGGAGTGCGCGGCTGGAGACTCCCGAGCGCCTTCAATCTAGACGGGAGCGGTCCTTGCATCGGAGACAATTGCACTAATAACGAGCTCGGACGTCTACTAACCACTGCCAAGGACGTCTCGGCGGTGAATTTCCCCGATCCGTTCAGCACAATCTATTGGACCGCGACCGAAGCCTCGGATGAATTCGTCTATGGTTTCAAACTGGCAGGATTGAAACAAGGTAAGGTCGAGAAGGCGGCGGATACGCCTGTCAATGTTTTCGTTTTTCTCGCTTGGCCCGTCCATGACGGCGACGTGGCAGCCGAGATTGAAAAACGGTTGTCGACGGCAGTATTTCGCTCTCTTGCACTAATGTTTTTCAGGTTTCACCGTTCCGTCCCCGATAAGGCGGTTGCAGCCATCAAGATCGATGATGGGGTCGAAACGCCTGTTTGGACGTGTATACCGCAGCGTCAATGAGTGGCAGGAGGACTATCGCCGCCGACTAGCCTCGGCTTTGGGACGCTTTGGGTCATTAGCCGATATACGGCCCGTTCGAGTCATGTCCGCTTTGCGGAAGTGCAGGCTCGGAGATGTCCGATCTCCCCCAGGACAATGGAGGGTGCTGTCCCGGCAACACTTAATCGATGCGGACGCCTCGCGAGTCCATGCGATCGCCCGCCCTTATGGTGAAGCCTTCACCGGCTCGTTCTTGCGCAGGCGCAATTCGTAGTTCAGCCGGTATTTGCCGCCCTCGAAGCGCCAGATCAACGGCGTCATCATGCCGTCGATGACGGTGACGCCGGGCGTCAGGTCGGGAAAATTGTTGAACCGGCTCGGATCGTCGGGGCTGGAATCGTCGTCCTCCACCAGCTTCATGCCGGCATGCTCGACGAAGGTCAGCCGGGCGGGGAAGCCGAAATCGCCCGGCCAGTTCTTCTGCGCGGCGGAATCGTCGCAGTCGTATTCGAGCGTGCCGCCAAGCGGGTACCGCTTGTTCATGCTGTCGATGGTGAGTTCGGTGTAGATGTCGTCGGAGCCGAGCTCGGGATTCGTCTCGTCCTCGCAGATCAGCGCCTTGAGTTCGAGGTTGCGCACGGTGGTTTCCATAAAGGCCCAGACCGAGACATCGCCGGTGCCGGCTGAGGCCTGGCGGATCACGACATAGCCGGTCGAGCCCGGACCCATCTTGTCGGTGAACTTGCGGCTGGTGCCGGACTCCTCGATGGGCGGCGGGCCGTTACCATTGGTGTTGACGAAGTCCTCCAGCGTCACCTTGAAATTGTCGGGATCGGGCAGGCCTTCGGCGGCGAGCTTGACGGTCTGGTAGGCGCCGCTGTCGGCGGCACCGACGACGTCGAATTCGAACCAAGCCTCGTCCTGCGTGCCGAACAGGCTGCCGGCCCCGGTCAGCGTCGCCATCTGCGGCTCCTCGCCCGGCTGCAGTAAACAGGCCTCTTCCCTGGTGGCGCAGTTGTGATGCCGGATCAGCAGCGCATAGTCGCCGGTGAAGTCGCGGTCCTTGCCGTTCATGCGAATGTAGAATTCGCGCGGCAGGACGAAGGTCTGGACGAACATCTTGCGCTCGCCCTCGGTGATCACCTCGGTGTCGCCGAAATAGCGTGAGATCGGCGTGGTCAAATTGTCCGGCAGATAGATGTCCATGTTGACGTCGGGTCGGTCGGGACCGATCGAATAGGTGCCGGCATCCGGCCGCACGACATGGAACCACTGCATGCTGCCGGGATAGCGGATCTCGGTGACATTGGTGCCGCCGACATGATCGATCAGTTCCTGTTCGCGCGGCTTGCCGTCGACCTTGGTCTTCTTCAGCGCGACCTTGTGGGCGATCTGCGGATGGCAGAAATAATTGCCTATGTTGAGGTCGGCGGTGACCATGTTGTGGTCGCTCTCCAGATCCACGAAATCTTTCGGGATCGTCATGTGCTGGATGCAGATCGGGCCTTCGATGCCGCCGCTCTCATAGCGCTTGGGCGAAGCCAATATGTAGTCGTAGCGTTCTGCGTCGATATGATTGGAAATGCCGGGATCGGTCGGCGAATTGGTGGCGGCCCAGGCATCGTAGAAATTGTCGGTCCAATAAGTACCGGGCGTGGCGAAGCGGCCCGCCCACTCGCCGGCCGGCTGGTGGAACAGCGGCACGTTGAGGTCGCCCATCATCAGCACGCGCTCCTGGCGGCGCTCAGAATCCGATAGCGGCGACAAGGTCGTCTCGATCAGTTTCTCGACCTGCGCGAACTGCCCCTCGCGTGCACCGGCGTTGATCTCTGGCGGGCTTTTGTCGAAATAATCGGCCTGCAGGTGCGAGAAGACGACCGTGTAGTTGCGCTGCGACGGCAGATGGCGCAGCCGCACGATGGCCGCGCCCTTGGCCGACAGGCAGTCGAAGCCTTCGCACGGCTCGAACAAAGTGAAACCGACCTCGTCGGTCTTGGCTTCAAGTGTCTCGTCCTTGGCATCGCCCCATTTGAAGCTCTGGTCCGGCAGCGGCAGGAATTTGAAATTGGCATTGGCAAACAGCATCAGCCCGCTGTCCTCGCCGTTGATCTTCTCGATCGGCAGCCCGTAGATGGCGACGGCCGCTGCCGGGCTCAGCCCGTTGAGGATGGCCTGCAGCGTGGCGCCGCGCAGCTGGATCAGGTCGGCATCGATCTTGCGGACATAGTTCGGATATTCAAGCTTCAGCTTGTCGACGAGGACCTGCTTGGCGTCCTCGTCCCAGGCCTCGTTGATAGCGATGATGTCGAAACGGCCGGCGTCCTTGAGGATGGTGTCGGCCAATTTCTTTGCCTGCGCTTCCGTCTTGCCGTTGATCTGCAACAGGCAGTCGGCGAATTGCGCATTGGCGCATTTGAAGATCGGCGACAGGAGATAGGCGTTGAAGGTCGCAACCCTGACCAATTCATGCTCCTGCGCCTGCAGCGATGCCGGAGCGGCCAGCGCGAGACCGGCAAGGGCAAGACCGGCAGGCAAGACAAGACGAACAAAAAGGCCCAATGCAAGATGCTTGAACATGACAGCCTCCGCGCTCCGGCTCCCGTCCTATCCCCGATATTATCACCATGAAAAGGTTCACACAGAGTGGGGAAAAAGGCGCTTGGCGATCGGGCTATATGCCATTGAGGGCGGCGATTTAATGAGAGTCCGCTTTGGGTCATGAGCAGACATCGCGTCATTTCCGCGTCACGTCCGTTCTTCCCATCAAAGCGGACATTCATCAACGCGGTTTGCACGTCCGCTTAGTGCCAAATGCCGACATTGAGGAGCATCAAGCCCAATCCTTACTCGTTGGAAGCCCCAACTAGTTCTGGGGACTGAGGATTTGCCGTCCCGAAGCGGTTTGGGGACAGGTTGGGGACAGGTTTAGGGACAACCCAAGCTTCGTGCAATTAATTGCAGGGCAGAAATTCTTCATCGAGGAGCATTGATCAAAGTCTAGGCCGCTTGACCGCTCCTGGGTCGGCCGGGACCGGCGCTGGTCGAAAATGCTCGTCCGCCTCGAAGGCGCTTATCTTTTTTGCGTGAGCATGGTGGATTTGAGCACTGCCTGCTTAATCGTACCCAACTCGCCGACACCTCTCGTTTCTGATGGGAACCGTTTGGTTGTCTCTCACGTTTTGATTGTCAGCTATCAGACGTTGGCGCCGGCGGTATTGCTCAATCGCCGAGTTCAAATACGGGGGATTTCACATCATGTATTATGCACGTAAGCTCATCGCAGGCGCGTTGCTGGCCGGTGTGGCGCTTGGCCTCGGCGGCTGCTTCCACCACAATCAGGCGGTTTACGCCGAGCCCTTGCCGCCGCCTGTGAGTAAGCCTCTGAAATAGGCGAACGGACCTGGACCTCCGCATCAACGAAGGCCCTTTGGGGAAATCCCCGAGGACGTCGGCTTCGGCCGGCGGCCTTTCATTTATGCCATTCCTATATTGCGGCTTGCCCCCGCGTCTCGCTTTTTTATGGCCTTAAGCCCCATATCGCCGAGTACCGATTTTGATTTTGAGGTGGCGAGACGGCTAGTTGGTGGCCTGGTCCTCCAAGGCAGGCGTATTACGAGGATAGCGTTTATATCTATTTGCTCAGGGTCGGTGTTGTGGTCGGGATCTTCCTGCTCGCGCTATTGATTTCCTACTACTTGGGACACTAGGCGCATCAGCTTCGGCCTGGCGCCCTTTCATGGGGATACATCAAGGATTTGCGATGCGTGAAGATCGTACGAGGAACACCGGTAAAGCCCTGACCATGGCAATCGTGCTGGGAGGCGTGGTTGCGATCGCTATTCTGGTGAACTCGGTTTTTTTAGCTTGACCAAGAGGGCGTGCTGCCATCCCAAGCAATGGGGCGTCGGCTTCGGCCGGCCCCGATTACGCGCCTCGCTTATTGAGGTGCCGGCGGGATCGTGGCATTGGGCACGGCCGGCTGCACGGGAGTGCCTTCTGGCTGAGGCTGAGCGCCTACCTGCTGCCTTATACGTGCTTCTGTCGCCTCCTTGGCAAGCTCGGCCTGGTGCTCGCGGGACGCTCGCATCATCTGAGCCCTTGCCTCTTGATATGCGACGTTGTCCACCGGGGGTCCATCGAAGGTCTTGCTGAAACCGCTGAGCGGAAGCGGGAAGGCCATCGTTTTTTGCTGCGCGTTCAGGGCAGCGACGATCATCTGCTTGCCCTTCCGCATCTTGTCGACAATCTCCCTGGACAGCTCCATTTGCACCTGACAGCTCGTCGGAAAGCAGACGGCATATTGCAGCTGAACCGGTTCGCCCTCGTCGATCTTGATCTGAACGCCGGCAGGCATCACCAGCGAATAGGCCGTCGGCACGTTGACCAGCAGGTGTTTCTTGTCTTCGCCTTCGATAGTGCGCACGGCGACGGAAATAAGAATCGCCCCTGTCTTGGGATCGAGCCCTTCGTGTCTGATGAGGCAAACCTGCTTATTGCCGGTCTTCTCATCCGTCATGCAAACCTTGATCCAGCTGCTTTCGGCGCCCGCTCCCGCCGTCGTTGGCGCTGTCTTTGGTACCTCTTGGCCTTGTTGGGCGGTCGCGATAGTCGTTCCACACCCCAATGCAAACGCCGCAAGCAAGACCGGCCAGCCCATAAAGCGGAGCCCGTTCCATCCGTCCATAGACCTGCCCATATCGACCTCTCCTCGTTTCAATGGGCCAGTTTCAGGCGCTTGAACCGGGCCCCACGTTCCCCGCCCTGGGTCAACACCTGAAATGAGGCATGGACGTGATTGGCAGGATAGCGAGCGAACCGATCTTTTTCCAAGAGAGTCTCTTGGCCATCGGCCTCGGGCGGCACCCTCTCTATCTCTTTCTGAATCCCAAATAAACGGACCCCTCAGACCTCGTTCACGTGGCCCCTCTTAGCCCCTCCCGACAAAGGCCGGAGAAACCGGACCTTGGTCTTGAGGAGTTTTGTTATGGCCGTTCCACATCAGGCGGGGAGGGGCCTCAGGGTGCATCTCGACGGCGAGGAGATCGTCGTTTGGCACCGCGGCACCGTCTTTCTCATCGCTTTCAAGAAAGCTCCGCGTCAGCCTCGCCTGATCGTCACGCGCAACTGGCTTCCCAACTTCGCGTCCAAACCTCTTGCCGAGTTCAGAGCGAGAGCGGCTCAGCTCGCGGTCAAACAAGGCCCGGGCGCTTGGCTGGGGAGTTGCCGTCGCCTTGGCGAGCAAGCGCATCAGGCCAAGCCTGGTGGCGCGCGATCATCCGCGCCGTTTCACCGCCCGATAAGAAAGTTGTCGCCGGCCCTCAAGCTGCATCGTTGCTCTGAGCCGCTGATCTGCGTTCATGACAATTTGACGACGCAAACTCTTCCGCACGCGTGGCGCTGCAGCCCTTGCCGTGTGGCAGGCAAATTGGCAAAACGTGAGTGGTCAAGTCTTGATGGAATTTGCGCAAATGATCCGAACCGCTGTTCTTGTCGCATTTCTTGCCGCGTTGGTTTTTTCCGGCCTCATGGGAGGTGAGGCAGTGGCCGAGGTTATTGCCGGGAGCAAGCTGCTCGCCGACTGCCGTGACGGAGACAACCCGAACGCCCGCGACAGCACCTACAAATGGGGAACGTGTTTCGGGTACATCAATGGCGTGGCAGACGCGCTCGTTCCAGCCCAACTCTATTGTTTGCCGAAGGGGGCGAGCGCCGGACAAGTGCTCGACGTCGCCAAGCTCTACATCCAAGACCACCCGGACAAGCAATATCTGCCGGCGCCTCAGCTGATTGTTAATGCGCTCGTCGAGAAATTTCCCTGCAACTAGCCAGACCGGCCTAGCGGCGGTGGCAAATCTCACATCCGAGACTTTGTTTGTGGCCTAGCCTGCTTCATGCGGACAGGCTCGCGCTTATGGGCGGACCCAAGGCCTATCCGTGGGAAGCCTCGGTCGACACCCCGCGGCTTCCGCCTTTCAGGCAGGACTGCGTCCGACGAAACCGCGACCAGAGACTGCAACGAGGGCAGGGCGCCGATGCCAGTCGGCGCCCTGTTTCCGGTTATGGACAGAGTCTCCGGCCTCTCATGCGAGCGATGTCAGGCACCCGAAGACGAAAATTTCAGGACCAAAGTGGGCCATTAGAAATGAACCCTTGGACAAAGTGGGCCCACCAAAAATATTTATTGGGCCCAAAGTGGTCGATACTGGACAAGGCAAAGCGAGCTGCCCATATGCCGCGGCACTAACGTAGAGAATACAACTCTGGGGAGAAACGGCCATGAAATGGTCACAAGCAATTTGCGCTTCCATCCTGGTTGATGAGTTCTATCTGCTCTCGCTGAACGCCAGGTCCAATCCGCGCTCGGGCCGCGATGTGCCTAAGCTCCCCGTGGAACCCGCATTCAGACCGAACCTTTTCACCGCCGACTGGGGACTTCCCCCAAATCCGGCCCGCACCCGGCCCCCGAAACCGCAAGCCGATGCGTCATGACGCTCCGGCTGCCGGGGCTCATGTTTTGAATCTCAGTCCTCAGAGTGTGAAGTTTAGCCTGCCGCGAGCAAGCCTCGACGGCGGTTGTCGGCTGCTTGGTGCTGACGCCGGATTAAAGACCGTTCGGCTAGCGTAGGCTGATGCCGCCTGGCGAGAGGGCCCAAGCAGGCGCCGGCTGATCGATGCCAGGCCCAGGGATCGAGATCGAGTTCCCATAGCTCGACACGAACCCGCCGCCTTCGGATTTCCCGCCGAGCGGCATTGCCAGTGAATGGGCCTTCAAATCCTGCGCGAGAGATTGCGGCTGGGCGAGCAGCGACTGGCCATCGATCGGGTCGCCGCTTCCCTGGGTTTCGAATGCACTGGCAATGCCAGACGCGCCGATGAGCACCGCCGCGCCGCACAGCGCCAAAACGAGACCGAGACTTCTCATGGTCAATCCCCCCGGATCCCCTGATCAATTGGATCAAGCTTACAAGCTTGGAGCGCCAATGCCAAGCCGGGAGGTGGCAAAGTGGACAGGCCAAAGTCCCTTGGTTTTCCGCATGCGGCAAACGGTCCGCCTTTTTTTGTCGTGCCGCGAGACGGCTATCATCGCTTCCCCGCAACAACGGAGGGATTCGATGCGAAAGACAGTGTTGGCGCTGGTGACGTTCGGCGCGCTTGGGGCGGCTTGTTCGTTCGCTTTTGCCGGGTCGGCGACCATTCCGGCGCCGGGCCCTAATTACTCCCCGATTGAAAAAATTGCCTGTGGCGGACCTGGCCCGCGTTGCCCATGGGGGCGGACCTGGGTCTGCGGTCCTTACGGGTGCGGGTGCGCGCCTTGCGGCGGCCGCTATTGGTACCGCCCCTGGCGGTATTAGCCGCCTCTTCGGCAACTTAGTCTCGCGTTGCAAAGCTGAGGGATTGCCCATCGCGACGGCGTCGGCTTCGGCCGGCACCAGTTTCCGCTTGAAAGCGCTTTGGGCAATTCGATGACGATGAAGCTGGTCTTATGAGCGGCGGCTGGTAGAACGCTCCGATGACCGCGCCTCGCATCCTCTACGTCGTCACCGAGGACTGGTACTTCCTTTCCCACCGCTTGCCTATGGCACGCGCCGCCAAGGCTGCCGGCTACGAGGTGCATGTCGCGACGCGGTTGAACAAGGGCAAGGCAGCCATCGAAGAGGAGGGCTTCACCCCTCATGCTCTGTCCTGGCAGCGCGGCAGCCTCTCGCCGACGCATAGCCTCGCCGGCGTTGCCGAGCTACGCAGGCTGTTGCGCGCGCTCAAGCCCGACATCCTGCACAACATCTCGCTGAAGCCCGTGCTGCTCGGCGGCATCGCGAGCCTCGGGCTTTCCTCGGTCGCCGTGGTCAACAGCCTGACCGGGCTCGGCACGCTGTTCGTCGGCAATCATCGCAAGAGCGAGCTCACCCGCCCGCTGGTGGTCGCCGCGCTCAAAGCCCTGCTCAAGCGCCCGAACGTCCGCACCATCGTGCAAAATCCTGACGACAAGAGATTCGTGCTCGGCCTCGGCGTGCCTGAGGCAAGCGTCGACCTGATCCCGGGCTCCGGCGTCGACCTGCAACATTTCACGCCGCTGCCCGAGCCGCCGCCCCCGATCACCGCCGCCTATGTTGGACGCATGCTCGCCGACAAGGGCGTGCTGACGCTGATCCAAGGTTACTCGCTCGCTACCTCGCGCGGGGTGAAGCTTCAGCTCCTGCTCGCCGGCGATACCGACCGGGAGAACCCGGGATCGCTCGCGCCAGAGCAGCTGCGCGAGTTTGCCTCCGCGTTCGGCATTCGCTGGCTCGGGCACGTCGCCGATATCCGCGAGGTGTGGGAGAAGGCACATATTGCGGTGCTCGCCTCGCGCCGCGAAGGATTGCCGAAAAGCCTGCTCGAAGCTGCGGCCTGCGGCCGGCCGATGATCGCCACCGACACGCCTGGCTGCCGAGAGATCGCCATTGCCGGCAAGACGGCGCTGACTTTTCCGGTGGGTGACGCCGAGGCGCTCGCCGAAGCCGTGACGCAAATGGCCGGCGATGCCGAGATGCGCGCGCGCTTCGGAAGCGCGGCGCGGGCTCTGGTGGAGGAGAAATTCTCCGCCGAGGCCGTCGGCAAAGCCACCGTCGCTCTCTACCAGTCCCTCGTTCCGGTGAAATAGACTCGTCCTGCGCGAAGCGCTTTTCTCCTCTCCCCAATGGGGAGAGGAGGACGTAGACCGTGCGCTGTCAGAGAGCGGCGCCGTTGGGGCTGCGCATCATGGCGGCGATGCCGTCGTAAGTCTTGACCCGCGGGGTCCAGCCGATGCTGCGGAGCTTCGCGGCGTCGATGACGAAATTCCCCGACAGCCGCTCCCACTCGGCTTCCTTGCCGAAAGTGGTCATCAGTCGCTTCACCCCTCCGGCCGGGACGCGGATGAGATGCGGCGCCCGGCCCAAACCTTCGCGCATGGCGGCGACCATGTCGGCCACGCTGATCGGCTCGCTATCGGCGACGAGAAAAATCTCGCCTTCGGCCTTCGGCGAAATCAGCGCGAGTTCGATCGCCGCGGTGAGGTTCTCGAGCGCAAGCAGCGAGCGGCGATTGTCGAGCCCGCCGAAGGGAAGCGGCATCGGCGTCTGCGCCAGCGTTGCAAGGCTCGCGATATTGCCCTTGACGCCGCGTCCATAGACCACGGCGGGACGGAGCACGGTGAAGGGAACGCCGCTCTCGGCAACCAAGCGCTCGGCCTCGAGCTTTGAGCGCCCGTAAGCATCGGTGGGTTTGGCCGGGTCGGTCTCGGTGATCACGTGGTCGGCGGAAAGCCCGGCTTGCGCTCGCACCGACGACATCAACACCAGGCGCTCTACGCGCCCGTGCGCCGCGTTGGCCAATTCGCCCACCGCCCGCGTGTTGATGTTTGTATAGACCTCGTCAGGCAGTTGGCCTGGCGCGTGCGCGATGCCGGCGAGATGCAGGATATGGGTGACGCCCTCGACGAGTTGCGGCCAGTCTACCGGGCGTGAGAGGTCAGCAAGCGCCACGCGCTCCACGCCGGAGGTGTCGGGCATCGCGGCTGGATCGCGGGCGGCGGCGCGCACCGTCCAGCCGCTTGCGGCAAGCGCTTGCATGATAGGCTTGCCGATGAACCCTGAGGCCCCGGTGATGAGCAACTTTCGCCCGGTCACTTGCCGCCTCGCGCCAGCACATAGAGCAGATAGGCAGTGGCGGCCGCGCCGAGCCCGAGCAGCAGAACGTCGGCGATGGTTGAGTCGAGGATCACCGCCGTGACCGCGAGCGACGCGAGCACCAGACCGAGCACGAAGATCCGTGCCGTCACTCGCGGCTGCGTCATGCCGGCGATCACCGCGCGCTGATAGTAATGCGAGCGGTGGGCAGCGAAGATGTGCTCCCGGTTGGCCGCGCGGCGGATGAGCGTGATGGTCGAATCGGACATGGTGTACAGCGCGAGCAGCAGTGCCGCGGCGAGGTTGGTTCCCGCCACGAAGATCAGCATGAAGGCAAGCAAGAGCCCGATCGGCAGGCTGCCGGCGTCGCCGAGAAACACTTGCGCCGGGTGCTTGTTGAAGACGGCAAAGCCGAGTACGGCGCCGAGCAGCGCCAGCGCCAGGAATCCGATGCTCGCCGGCACCGCGTTCAAGCTTGCGAGCGCCGCTATGCCCAGCGCCATCGGCACCACTTGCACCACGGTGATCCAATCGATGCCGTCGAGAAAATTGATGGCGTTGACGAACCAGACGGTGCCGAGCACGAGCAGCGCCCGCTCGAGCAACAGGGGAATGAGACCGGGGAACAGCCGCAAGTCTTGCGGAAGGCTCGCCACCATGATGAGCACGGCAAGCGTCTGGCCGATGAAGCGCCACGATACCGGCAGCGCCCGGGCATCGTCGGCGAGCCCGAGCACCGTCAGGCCTAAGGCGGCGGCAAGAGCGGGGAGAAGCGCCATCGCGCCCTCCGGCGCCCGCCACAAAGCCCAAGCCGCAGCGCAAATGATCAGCAGCGCAAGCATGACGCCGACGCCGGCGCCTTGCGGCGTGGCGCGGACATGCGAGGAGCGCTCATTGGGATGAGCGAGGAGATGGCGCACGAGCACCGGCTTGAGGAAGTAGATCAATACGCTCGACAGCGCCGCGGCTGACGCGACCACGGCGATCGCTAGAACGAATTGGGCTCCTTGCATCGCCTCAATGGAGCATGCGCGAGACCGGCTGCCACTCGTCCTTGACAGAAGCCGGATGGCCGGTGCTCCCGGGCTTATAGCCTTCGACGGTGGCGCGCAGCATCTCTTGCAGATCGGCCTCGTCGTGCCTCTGGATCGCGTCGTCGAGACGCTCGAGCGCCGCGGCCAGCTCGGCGTAAGCCAGCACCGGCTCAGAGTTCTTGAAGATGCGCGGGTGGCTGGTGCCGGTGGTGTTCTCGCCGATGAGCAGCTCCTCGTAGAGCTTCTCGCCGCGCCTGAGCCCAATGTACTCGATGGCGATGTCGCCATCGGGGTTGGTGTCGTCGCGCACTTCAAGCCCCGAAAGGCGGACCATGGTGCGGGCGAGATCGTCGATCTTCACCGGCGTCCCCATGTCGAGCACGAACACCTCGCCGCCGCTCGCCATGGCGCCGGCCTGGATCACGAGCTGTGCCGCCTCAGGGATCGACATGAAATAGCGGATGATCTCGGGGTGGGTGACGGTGACCGGGCCTCCGGCCTGGATCTGATTGCGGAAGCGCCGCACCACCGAGCCTGACGAGTTCGAGCACATTGCCGAAGCGCACCATGGTGAACACCGTCGTTCCGTGCGGCTCGGCAAGCGCCTGCAAGATGAGCTCGGCGAGCCGCTTGCTCGCGCCCATCACGTTGGTCGGCCGCACCGCCTTATCGCTCGACACGAGCACGAAGCGCTCGACCCGCGCCTCCTTGGCGACTTCGGCGAGGGTCAAGGTACCGAAGGTGTTATTCTGCAGCCCGGTGAACGGGTTCACCTCGACGAGCGGCACGTGCTTGTAGGCGGCGGCGTGGTAGATCACCTCGACGTCGTAGTCGCTGATGATGCGGGCGACGAGCTTGCGGTCTTGCACCGAGCCGAGCACCGGGATGATCTTGGTGTCGGCGAGCGGTTGCACCTCGGGCTCCTTGGCCCGGCGCCATTTGAGCTCCTCGATCTCCATCTCGATCTCGTAGAGCGCGACCTCCGACAGCTCGAACAGGATCAGCGACTTTGGCCCGAGCTCGAGCAGCTGGCGGGTGAGCTCAGAGCCGATCGAGCCACCGGCGCCGGTGATCATCACCACCTTGTCCTTCACGTGCCCGGTCAGCAGCTCAAGCTCTGGCGCGACGGGATCGCGGCCGAGCAGATCCTCGACCTCGATCGGTCGGAGATCGCTCACCTCCACCCGGCCGGAAGCGATCTCTTCGAGCGCCGGCAGCGTCTTCACCACCACCGGGAAGGGCTCGAGCGCCTTGATGGCGGCGCGCCGTTCGCTCCGCAGTGCCGACGGCATGGCGAGCAGTACCTCTTTCACATTCTCGGTGGAGATCACCTTTCCGATCTTGCCAGGGCGCAGCACCTTAACGCCGTGCACCACCTGGCCAGCGAGCGACGGGCTGTTGTCGATAAAGGCGACCATGTTGAACTGGTTGGTCTCGTTCAGCGCTCTGAGCAGCTGAACGCCCATGGCGCCGGCGCCGTAGATGATGACGTTCTTGCGCTCATCGAAGCTCACCGGCTTGTGCTGCGGGGCCCCTTTCAGCAGCAGCGCGGCGGCCCATTGGCGGGAGAGACGGATGAGGCCTGCGGCGATCAGGCCATAGATCACCACCACCGAACGCGGATGGCCCTTGATGCCCGACAACAGCACCAGCAGCGCCCAGGCGAGCACGGCGATGATCACCGCGACATAGATGCGCGTGGTGCCCTCAGGCCCGATGTAGCGGGTGACGAGCTTGTACAGGCCGCGCATATGGAAGGTGATGACGCCGATGATGGGCGCGGCCGCCATCAGCAAGATCATGCCGAAGGATTCCGGAACATAGAACTGGCTCAAGCGCAGCGAGTAGGCGGCCCACAACGCGATGGTGAGCAGCGCCATGTCGTTGACGATCAGAAAGATTCGCTTGAACCAGCGAGGCCGTTCGATGAGCCAGACGGCTGAACGCATGAGAAGGGCCACCCCGAAACCGGCGCCTTTGGCCGGAACCCCGTTTGTTTTGGCGTTACGCTCTTAAATCAGAGTGCGCTGCACCATAGCTGATGCCTCCGGCGAACGGAAGCACGCAACCAATTTCCATAACAGCAGAAAATCGGCGAAAAAATGCCCGCCTCGATTCCCGCCTAGCCGAGGATCACGACATGCAGCCTTTTCGGCCCATGCGCGCCGCGCACGATGGTCTGCTCGATATCGGCGGTGCGCGACGGACCGCTGATCAAATTGACGCTGCGCGGCAAATTGCCCTCGCCATAGATCGCGCGCAAGCGATCGAACGCCTCTTCGTAAGAGCCGACCACATCGTCGGCGCGAACGAGAATGAAATGAGTCTCTGGCAGGAAGGCGAGCGTCGTCGGATTGTCGGCCCCTGAGACGAGGACCAAGGTGCCGGTTTCCGCCGCTGCGGTGACGGCGCGCGACAATGCCGCGCGATCGTGAGGCCCGGCTCGGCCGATTCGCCGCTGCAAGGTTGGCGCAGTATCCCAGGGGAGGGCCGCGAGCACCGGATCGCTTCCCATGGGAAGGATCGAGGGCAAATCATGGGTGCCGAGATCACCGGCAATCGCGCGGACGGCCTCCTCAGGCGTGTTTGCTCGCATGACCTCGGCGCCTTGGCTTCCGAGCATGGCGGTCATGAGCTCGAGCAGGGCTTCGTGGTCGGCGTGGGCGCGGGCCGGGATCGTGCCGCGCGGATGATTGCGCAAGCGGTCTTCCACCACGTCCTCGCGCTTCCTGTCCTTCCCCGTGACGCCGAGCGCCGCGCGGATGCGCGACAGAACCAAAGCGCGGACTTGGTTGGTCGGGGTCACGGCGCCTCCCTCCTCTGCATCTCACGGTAAAGCTCATGAAACGTCTTGCCTTGCGGCGCCGGCAGATCGCGCGTTTCGGTCCAGGCACCGGCGAAGGGCAAGGAGCTGAAGCGGCCGTGGTCCCCTGCGAGCCGCGCGAGCAACGGCACGATCGTGCCTGAAAGCGCGTGATAGAGGCGTGGGCGCTTCGCAGCGAAGGCCCACAGCCTAAGCGCGAGGCGTTGCGTCGCCGGCGGATCGCCTCGCTCGAAATCGCGCTCCCGCCATTTGCGCATCATCGAGGGCAACGGGATCGCCATGGGGCAGACTTCCTCGCACCGCCCGCAGAAGCTCGAGGCATTGGGAAGGTCGCGCGCATGATCGATGCCGTAAAGCGCAGGCGTCAGCACCGCCCCCATGGGGCCCGGATAGAGCGAGCCATAGGCATGTCCGCCGATCGTGCCATAGACCGGACAGTGATTAAGACAGGCGCCGCAGCGGATGCAGCGAAGCATGGCGCGGAAGTCGCCGCCGAGCATTTCGCTCCGTCCGTTGTCGAGCAGGACGACATGGTATTGGCGCGGGCCGTCGGGGTCGCCGTCGCGGGCTGGTCCGGTGGCGAAGGTGGTGTAGGTGGTGATCTCCTGGCCTGTGCCCGAGCGGGCAAGCAGCCTCAGCACGGTGCAGGCGTCTTCAAGCGTAGGCACCAGCTTCTCGATCGAGGCTATGACGATATGCACCTTTGGCAGGGTCCCGGTGAGGTCGCCGTTCCCCTCATTGGTGACGATCACCGAGGATCCGGTCTCGGCGATGAGCAGGTTCGCTCCGGTGATGCCCACGTCGGCGGAGACAAACTTCTCGCGCAGCACGGCGCGGGCTTCGGCCACGAGGTCAGGCACCGCGCTCAAGGAGCGGTCTTGCGGCAGCCCGGGATGGGCACGGATGAAATCCTCGGCGATCTCTTCTTTGTTGAGATGGATCACCGGAGCGACGATGTGGCTCGGAGCATCGTGTCTGATCTGGATGATGTGCTCGCCGAGATCGGTCTCAGCCACCTCGATGCCGGCGGCTTCGAGATGGGCGTTGAGCCCGATCTCCTCCGACACCATCGACTTTCCCTTGGTGACGAGGGGGGCGCCAGCGTCCTTGCAGATCTTGAGCACGATGTCGCGCGCGTCGGCCGCGCTCGGGGCGAAATGCACCTGGGCTCCGCTCTCGATCACCTTTCGCTCATAGGCTTCGAGATAGAGGTCGAGATGGAGAAGCGTATGGTCCTTGAGCGCGCGCGCCTCATCGCGCAGCTGATTGAATTCCGGCAGCTTCGCCTTGGCGTTCGCGCCCTTGATGATGAAGCCGCGTTTGACGTTCTGAAGCGCCCGCTGCAGCTTGGCGTCGGCAAGCGCCCTCGCGGCGCTTTGTTTGAAGGTTAGCGGCGAAGCGTCGTCCAAGGAGGCTCACCCCGCCTTCCTGGCTTGCCCGATGGCAGGGGCGCCTACCATGCCGGCCAGCACTTCAGCCACGTGACGGCATTCCACCTTCGAGCCGTCGCGCGACAGCCTGCCGGCGATGTGCAGGAGGCAGCCAAGATCGCCTGCGAGCAGGCAAGCCGCGCCGGACTTGACGATATTGCGGACCTTGGCCTCATCGATGGCGCTAGAGATCCCAGGGTATTTGACCGAGAAGGTGCCGCCGAAGCCGCAGCACACTTCGGTCTCCTCCATCTCGGTGAGCGAAAGCCCGTCGACGCTTTTGAGCAGTCGCCGCGGCGCATCGCGCACCTTCAGCTCGCGCAAGCACGAGCAGGAATCGTGATAGGTGACGTTTCCCTCGAACCGCGCGGCAACCTTGTCGAGCCCAAGCACCTCGACGAGGAAACTTGTGAGCTCGTAGCTCTTGGCGGCAAGCGCACGGGCTCTTTCCGCGAAGTGCGGATCGTCAGCGAGCAGTGAAGGGTAATGCACCCGCAGCATCCCGGCGCAGGACCCCGACGGGGCAACCACATAGTCGAAGCGCTCGAAAGTCTCGATCACGCTCCGCGCAATCGCCTTGGCATCGGCCCGGTCGCCGGAATTGTAGGCAGGCTGTCCGCAGCAGGTCTGGCTCTCGGGCACTTCCACCCTTGCGCCGGCATCCTCGAGCAGCTTGATCGCGGCAAATCCCACGCTTGGCCTGAGCAAATCCACGAGACAGGTGACGAAGAGCCCGACATGAGGCCGCTTCTCGGCTGCTTCCGTCGTCATTTTCGCCCTGATGGTTAAGGCCGGGGGCCGGGTGGCTGGCAGGAGAGGGACGCCCCGATGTAGCATCGGGTTTATACGACTAATCTCCTTGAAAATCAACTAACCCATGCGTTAGCAGACGTGTTAGCTTTTAGCTCTCGTTAGCACTACGTTAGCTGGCGTTAGTCGGGTGTTTTGTTAGCACCTGGATAGCAAGCTAACACAAAGGGAGGCTTCCAAATGGCACGCAAGACGCTCACCGACAAGGGCGTGGCAGCGATCAAACCACGCGCCAAAACCTACACTCACTCGGACCCGATGTTGCCGGGGCATTATGTGCGGGTCACTCCGAGCGGCACCAAATCATTTGTCGCTGTAGCGCGTGACCCTCGCGGCAAGCAAGTTTGGACGACGATAGGCAACACCGCACTTATCGGGATTGAGGAAGCGCGGGAGGAAGCCCGTGAGGTGATAAAGCGTGTGAAGGCCGGTCAAGATCGAGCGGGGCCACAGAGTTTTGAATCAGTCGCCAATGAATGGCTACACCGTCATGTAGACGCCAAGGGACTCCGCTCTCTGTATGAGTACAAGCGACTCCTACACAAGCATCTGCTCCCCGAGTGGGGCGGGCGTGAGTTCACCTCCATCAAACGTATTGACGTAGCTAAGCTGCTAGACACCGTTGAGGATGAGGCTGGCGCGCGGTCTGCCGATTATGTTCTCAGCCTGATAAGCGGCATCACCAATTGGTACGCAAAGAGAGACGGCGAATATGTGAGTCCCCTTATTCGCGGAATGTATCGGCATAGCATCAAAGCTCATGCCCGCACCCGCATTCTAGCCGATGATGAAATTTGTGCGATATGGACGGCATACGAACAGGGCCACACCTACGGCGATCTATTGAAGCTCGCACTACTCACCGGCCAGCGACAAGACAAGGTAGCGTCAATGCGCTGGGACGATATCTCCATTGATGGCGCTTGGCACGTTCCCAACGGTGGGCGAGAGAAGGGTGCTGGGGGTGTCTTGGTTCTGCCCACCGTGGCATTGGATATCATTCAAGCTCGCCCACGGTTCGCGTCTAGCTCCTACGTGTTTGCCGGTCACGATTCATACATCAAAGGCTTCGCCAAGCTAAAGCGCGCCCTTGATGCCAAGGTGCCGATTCCACATTGGCAGTTCCACGACCTTCGCCGCACTGCCCGCAGTCTTATGAGTCGTGCAGGCGTTCGACCAGATGTTGCTGAGCGCGTTCTCGGTCATGCCATTCGGGGCGTTGAAGGCACCTATGACCGGCATAGCTACCGTGAGGAAAAGGCCCATGCCTTGAATGCCCTCGCCGGATTGATTGAAACCATCCTCAACCCCCCGGCTGGCAATGTCATCAAAATAGCCAACAAAACATCTAGGTAAATACCTAGTAAAATAGACGGGCTTTACTCTGGTGGCAGCGCGCGTTACGCGTTGTTACTCAAGAGAGGCTCAGTTTTGACAGTATTGCCAAGGTTCGCCGACCTAAAGGCCAGGGCCATCGTTCGCAACTGGCCTACCCTGAAGCGCTGGATCGACCAAGAGGGCTTCCCCGCTGGGGTCATGCTTGGCCCTAACACCCGCGCCTGGGTCGAGTCTGAGGTAGAGGAATGGCTGGCCGGTCGCCCCAATGGTCGAGGCAAGCCATGACCGGCCGGCACGGGTTGTTTTGGCCGTTAGTGCGCCCAGTGGAGCCGCCACAGCCCCCGGCTAACCCCATCACGACCACGTCGAGCACCACCCGACCGTCACCAGGGGGGCAAGTGATGAGTAAGACGCGTCTAGAGCTTGAACGGTCCATGGTGCAGGAAATCGTCTCATCACGGCCTCGACTACGCCTGCTTTCAAGGCTTCCTTAAGCCTTCAATCTCACCCTAAGCGGGTGCGTGTTAGGGGGAGAAAGCCATGCACGAACAATGGAGCTTGCTCTTAGTCGATCTTATTGGAGTCGGTGCAGTGGTCGCTGCGTTGGCCTATGGAATGTTCTTTCGGGGGCATATTCGCAAAATGGAGCGACTTGACGATTAGCGACCAGACTCGCTCTCTTCTTTCAATCGGTTGTGTCTCTTCTCAAACGGCCCATGGTGGGAAGCGTCTCATAGCCTGGGAAGCCGGTGCTAAGAGATGACTCTCTGTACGATGTTCCATTTTGTAGAGTCCGGCTTGATGCTTCTCCGAGGCGTGCCGGTCTCTCTTAGCTCGATGCCCTTCTTCAGCCCCTCCATGCCACGAATTAGCGCTTGATCCATTGCGTTATAGGTCGCCTCCCCGCCTGACTCAAATTCCAACTCTATGGTGGCCATCATCTTCATTGGGTCGCTCCCATGATTCGCGCTGACGGGGAGAAGCCGCCGTCTAGGGCCTCAATGGTCCAAGGTGGTGGGAATCGACGCATGGCTACTCTTCCATACGGCAAAATTTGTTATGCTACGAGTTAGGGCCTAGACCTGACCTTACGGGGGGCAGGAATGAAGGCTACCACGTACATAATTATCATGGCGGCTTGCCTGATGTTGCTCGCCGCGACTTCCGCGATGGCGGTGGATTGCGCCGCCATCCGAGCGGCTTGCGTAGAACGCTGCACAACCGTCACCGGCGGGACCGCCCAGCAAAAGAATTGCGCCAATCGATGTTCGATTTCGTCCTGCCAACAAACGCCTCTTGCGGCCCGTACTTGTGATGCTAACGCTCAGACTATTTGCAGCAGTTCATTTCGCTCCTGTTCCGATGCGTGCACTGTATCGTTTGCCGCAACACAGGCCATTATATCGGCCCAAGCTTCGTGCGCGACTTCCTGCTGCACCAAATTCAAGCTGTGTTTGGGGCAGCGTCAGTGCGACTTACGCGGCATCATCGCCACAACGTGCGAGGAAGGTACTTCTGTTTTGACGCAATAAAATAAAAGAGGCCCGACCGCAGGACGCCTAGCCTCATCGAGGGTCAGCGCGTTGGCGATTTGAGCATCGCGCTGATCGGCGTGGCCGTAGACATAGGCTAGGCTCTGTCCATTCGAGCCGCCACTTTAGTGTGTATGGTGACGCAGTTTTTCCTCTCCATGCTCGCCATCTGCGGCGTGCATCTCATAGAGAGCCCTCGAAATTTCGTTTAGCACCCATAGGTGTGGGCCACACAAACCCTCAAGAGATTCGACTAGGTAGCCAAGCGCGACAGTACGGTCGAAGTCGCTGTCGTCCGGGGTGTCGTCAGCGCCGTGCTTGTGAGTAGCCTCACTAGCCGCACCCAATTCGGGCTTCATCCTCTCAACGGCTTCCTTAAGGGCCTGCCAGTTGAAGTGGCGCTCTGCTTTCTTTTTATCGTCTGCCATCTGTCGATTTTCTCCTAGACTACCACCACGCCCGACCGGCGCGACTATATCAGCCGACACCCCGCTTGCCGCTTCCACCACCATGCCAGAGGCGCAAGGCAGTCTGAGGGACCAATTCGAGCTTTATAGATTTGGGCGCGGGTAGGCTCTACCGCAGCCTGCCAAGTAGAATCCCACAACGCCACCCATGCAACGCCTATGGCGAAGAACGCCAGCATCGCCAAAACCAGCATCGTGCCTGCGATGGCATCTTTCATGGGGGCAGCAAAGGCAGAGGATCACCACGCGACGGGACGATTCGATTCCCCTCGGTACAAGTGAGAACCCAATTACAGGCATGTCCCTCACACAGGCATTCGCCACTGTGATGACATTGCAGCGGCGGCAGTGGTGGAGCGCCATAGAGGAACACAGCCAGCGTGCCGATAGCGATTTTCATGGTCGCGTGTCGGAGTCCATTGGGCGGGGCCAATGTGCGAGTTAGATGGCCAACCGCTTCACCGTAGCATGGCGGAGCATTTTGCTTCCGGCCAAATGCTTCACCTCCACAACAAGCTTCGGGTGGCACCGCCTAACATCCGGGCGGGATTAGTACCAACGTCCCAGGCCATAGCAGCCAACAGCGAAGATCAACAAAACAACGAGAGTGAGGAAAAGAAGGGTCGTGGGTTCCATCTCGTCCACCCCTTTGGGGGCTGATTCGCTGTGAGTAGGATGCGGCTTCTCAGGGGGGCATTGCAAATGCCGAAATGACTCAGCAACACATATTGTGCCGAAGCTGTGACCTTGGAATGGAGGAAGCCATGGGGCGTTTAGTGAAACCGCAAGAGGCGGATTTACGCGCTACACAAAGCGACATTCATTGCGAAGCTGCCGTGTCCGACTCCCTCTGCTGAAGGGAGTGGCTTACGGAATCCGAGGTGCTTTACAAATCTGAGAAGGGTGAATTCTTCTACTATGTGATGACCGGCCTCCAACAGCATGTCTATGTTTTCAATGATGCTTGAGGATGCGGAGCGATGGTTCAACGAGCGGGTTGAGTTGGTCCGCAAAGCCATCTTCACAACGTCATGGCGCTCTGCAAATGACCGACCGCGTGGCTGCGTAAGCATTAGGGCTTTGTACTGTTTGGATCGCTTACAGAAGAACCCCCGGACGGTGAGTGCCAGGAAGCTTCTTCCGCTCTGAAGAAGGAGAGACATGATGATGGCAGGGAAACCATCACCACAGGTTCTAACTACCACTTGGCACGGATTAATCAACCAGCGTTGAATGAGAAAAGAGCCCTGACCGCAGGGGGCCAGGGCTCTTACCGCTCCCCTGGGAAAGGGAAAGCATTTGGGTGAGCTACGCTAAACACACTACGCGATATAATGAGCTTACCGAACCCGTTGGGGGTCTAGTCGTCCATATAGTAGCGTCGACCTGGGCCAACAAGCCTATGCGGCGAAGCCCCGGCGTTCGGGGGGAACCGGGGCTTCGGAGCTTGCGCTCATGGATAGGCGGGGTCTGGGGTCTGGGGCTGTGGGGAATGCCTATCCACTTGTGGCCTCAACTAGCCACAACGTAGATTTGTTCCCCCTGCAAACGTCAAGTTCACACGAGAACACTTGACCCTATTCCTGGCGGCTGGGTTTGGGTCTGTTACTGAAAGTGCCGTTGGCAATTAGGGGGATAGCAATGCTGACACTGCTAGTCGCATGCCTCTTGATCTACAAATTGGACCTGCCTCAATGGCTGTATTTAGTCGCAATGGCGGTGTGGGCCATCGAGGTAGGCGTTTGGAGGTTCACCCTCCGCTCCGAAGATCGAGAGTTTGTATTTATCGAAAACAAGCTGATCGAAATCGAGAGGCGCATTGGCGAATTGCGCCCAACGGCAAGCAGCCAGGGGTAAGGTGGGCGAAAGAATACACGGGGCAAGAGCGGCACCATCAGGCCGAAGGGAAAGCCTCGTTAGCTTGTTGTTAGCACAACACCCAGAAAGCCTTGTATTTCAAGGGTTAATAGCACGATGTAGTCGGCGCTCTAGCGTAAGAAGTCCGAAGTGGGCCAGGGTAGTGCCGAGGACCAGGACGGCCTTAGGCTTGGGGACCGCGTTGGATATTAGAAAGGGGCCTTGATCGGGGTCCGTGAGCGGACGCGAGCCTCAGAATCCGAAATGGGAGCCCTAGGCCAGCGGGGCTCGCATTTCGGAACCGTAGTCAGTCAACGCATTTGGCATCATCTATTTGACCTGTGCGTTCTGCCAAACGGATGCCGGCCGAGGCCGAAACGCGAAGTGCGTTTGGGATGACGTCATCCCGTTCTGTGGAACTGGATTTTTGTCTCCGGCGAAGGCGACGAATGCAAAGGCCACGAACAGCCCCAGCATTGCGATCATGATCGGTTTCATGGGTTCTCTCCTTGTTAGGGTTTAGGTCCACGCACGATGGATCGGCGCTGCTGAGTATGCTGTGGCTTTCCCCACACCTTTTGGAGACCCCGTCGATGGTCGGCTTGGCGTCGGCCATCGAGCGCGGAAGGTCGGCGCCCACGCCTGGACGATGCAGAAAATTCAGATGGTGTAGGCGAAGGCCGGGGTAGAATTCACCAGCGGCAAGAAGCCGGGTATTAGGCCACGACCAGAACCAGGAGGGGGGTAGTGCCGAGGACCAGGGCGGCCTTTGGCTTGGGGGCCGCGTTGCTCGTTGCCTTGCTCGCCGGGCCCGGCCTTCCGGCCGAGCCCTTGCGCCTCGAGATGCCCGTCGTCTACGGGACCCATCTGCCTGGGCTCGGCGAGCCCGCTGCGCGGCTTGCCAAGCTCGTCAAGCAACTCTCCGGCGGCGCTATCGAGCTCGACCTGAAGGAGCCTGGCGACGGCACTGAGCCGCAAGAGATCCTCGACAAGGTCTCGCGCGGGCAGGTCGATGCCGGCTTCGCCACGGCGAATTTCTGGGCCGCGAAGGTTCCGGCGGCGGCACTGTTCGGTGGCTTTCCGTTTGGCCCCGACGCCAAGGGCTATGTCGACTGGTTCTTCGCCGGCAACGGACGGACGCTTTACCAGGAGATGTATGACGAGGCCGAGTTGAACGTGCACGTCATCCCTTGCGCCTTCGGCGGCGGGGAGGCCTCAGGCTGGTTCGCCAAGGAGATCCGCAAGCCCGACGACCTGAAAGGCTTCCGCATGCGAAGCTTCGGCCTTGGTGGCCGCGTCATGTCGCGGCTTGGCGCCACCACGGTGCTCGTGCCAGGCGGCAAGCTCGGCAAGGCCTTCGACAAGCACGAGATCGACGGCGCGGAGTTTCTCACGCCAGCCGTCGATGAGCGTCAGCGCCTGCAGGATCACGCGAAGCTCATCTACGTGCCGGCGTGGCATCAGCCCGAGACGGTGTTCGAGCTTCTCATCAATCGGGATCGCTGGAATGCGCTCGACGATCGAGAGCAGACCGTGCTCGACACGGCCTGCCGGGCGATGCTGCTTGCCACGCTCGCCGAAAGCGCGCGCCTGCAAAGCCAAGCGCTCGCCGACCTCGCCAAGGATAGGGTGCGGGTCGAAACCTGGTCGGACGAGATGATGAGCGCGTTTCGGCGCGCCTGGAACGTCGTGGCTGAGGAAGAAGGCAGCCGCGATCCCTTCTTCAAAAAGGTATTCGACGACCTCGAGAAATTCCGCGCTGGGCAGCAGAGCGCCGAGCCGTCATCTGCCTCGTCGGCGCCTTGAGGCGACGGGCCCGCCCGCAGCCGCTTAACCGGCCGCGAGCGGTCTCGATGCGATCTGGCGGCGCTATTTGTTTGTCGCCAGAAAGGCGATGATGTCGGCCCGGGTTCCGGCGTCGGGAACGCCCGGGAACGCGAGCGCCATCATCGAATCAGGGATCATGGCCTTGGGGTTGGTGATCCACTTGTCGATATTCTCTTCCGTCCAGACATAGCCTTCTTCGCCGAGCTTCTTCATGCCGGCTGAGTAGGTGGGGTAGTCGGCGATGCTGGCGGCCTTGCGCCCGACGATTCCGTTGAGCTCGGGCCCGACCAAATTCTTGGCGCCCGGACCAATCTGGTGACAGGTGGCACACAGCGCGGTCGTGAAGTCAGCTTTGCCCTTCTCGGCGTCACCAGCCGCCTGGGCCGACCCGCCCGCCACCATAAGCGCCGCCGCAGCGACGGCAACACGCACTACCTTCCTCATTCTCATACCTCCCTTAGACTGAGCCTGGCAGGGGTCTTGGCGCCCCGTTTGGACGTTGACCCCGAGGTCTGCTAGCCCTCGATGGACGAGAAAAATGTAACAGAAGCCACCAATTGTCGCGAAGCCACGAAATGCGGCATGATAACCCGGCAAATACTTGAGGAGTTCCCAGGGGTTCGGGGCATATTGCAGGGGCGCGGTCCCCATGCGAAACAAAGGTGGCGCTAAAGGGGGACCAAATCCAAGTGCGGTTGGACGGGCCACGCGTCCCTTGGAGCCACGATGTCTCTACTCACCTTGCCGAAGCCCGACGAGACGATCCTTCGCCGCCGTGACGAGATCATCCGGCAGCTCAAGAAGCTCGTGCCCGATGCGGTGCTGATCACCGATGCCGAGGGCCGCCGCACCTTCGAGACCGACGCGCTCACCGCCTGTCGCTGCATGCCGCTCGCCGTGGTGCTGCCCGGCAGCACTGAGGAGGTGAGCGCGATCCTGCGCTACTGCCACGACAACAAGATCAAGGTGGTCCCGCGCGGCGCCGGCACCTCGCTCTCGGGCGGCGCGCTGCCGCTCGAAGATTCCATCGTGCTCGGCATCAGCCGCATGACGCGCGTGCTTTCCATCGACGAAGCGAACCGCGCGGCCCGCGTCGAGGCCGGCATCACCAACATCGCCATCACCAACGCCGCCGCCGTGCACGGTTATTTCTATGCGCCTGACCCGTCGAGCCAGCTCGCCTGCACGCTTGCCGGCAACATCGCCATGAACTCGGGCGGCGCCCATTGCCTGAAATACGGCGTCACCGCCAACAACCTGCTCAGCGTGCGCATGGTGCTGATCAACGGCGAAATCATCGACATCGGCGGCGACTATCTCGATGCCCCCGGCTACGACTTTCTTGGGCTGATCACCGGCTCCGAAGGGCAGTTCGGCGTGGTCACCGAGGCGACCGTGCGCCTCCTGAAAGCACCTGAAGGTGCCCGGCCCATGCTGCTCGGCTTCGACTCATCGGAAGCCGCCGGTGCCTGCGTCGCCGCCATCATCGCCGCCGGCATCGTGCCGGTGGCCATCGAGTTCATGGACAAGCCTGCGATTCAGGTGTGCGAGAATTTCGCCGGCGCCGGCTACCCGCTCGACGTCGAGGCCATGCTGATCGTCGAGGTTGAAGGCTCAAACGACGAGATCGATGCCCTGCTCGGAACCATTGCCGAGATCGCCGAGCGCTTTGCCCCACGCGTGGTTCGCGTGAGCAAGAGTCCGGAGGAGAGCGTGTCGATCTGGAAGGGGCGGAAGGCTGCCTTCGGCGCCATCGGCCAATTGTCCGACTATTTCTGCATGGACGGCGTGATCCCGCTGTCCAAGCTCCCGGAGGCCTTGACCGAGGTTGGCGAGATCTGCCGCCGCCACAGATTCCGCGTGGTCAACATCTTCCATGCCGGCGACGGCAATCTGCATCCTCTGATCCTTTACAACGCCAACGACCGGGCCGAGCTTGAGCGCGCAGAGATGTGCGGCGCCGAGATCCTCAAGCTTTGCGTCAAGCTCGGCGGCTGCCTCACCGGAGAGCATGGCGTCGGCATCGAGAAGCGCGAACTGATGCGCGTGCAGTTCACCGCCGCCGACATCGCCCAGCAGATGCGGGTGAAGGGCGTGTTCGATCCCGACTGGCTGCTCAACCCCGCCAAGGTCTTTCCGCTCGAAGGGCGGGAGCGCCAGTGACCGGGAACCTGCGCCTCGGCTTCCATGCGCCGGCCACCTCGCGCGAGATCTCCGACCTGGTCGCCGAGGCGGCGCACGCGAAAATTCCGCTGGAAGTGAGGGGGCGCGGCTCCAAATACGAGGTCGGGCGCTTCATGCAGTCTGGCTCGGTGGTGAGCACCGAGCATCTCGTCGGCATCTCGCTTTACGAGCCGAGCGAGCTCGTTCTGTCGGCCGCTGCCGGAACCCTGCTCGACGACATCCGCAACATTCTCGCCGAGCACGGCCAGCAGCTCGCCTTCGAACCGATCGATCTCGGGCCGGTGCTCGGGACGCACGCCGGACAGTCATCGATCGGCGGGGTGTTCGCCACCAACCTCTCAGGCAGCCGCCGCATCCAGGTTGGCGCCGCGCGCGACCATCTGCTCGGGGTCGCTTGCATCAACGGCTGGGGCGAGCCTTTCAAGTCGGGTGGCCGCGTTATGAAGAACGTCACCGGTTACGATCTGTGCAAGGCCGTGGCCGGCTCATGGGGGACGCTTGCGGTGATGACCGAGGTCACCATGAAGGTGCTGCCGGTAGCGGCGGAGACCCGCACGCTGCTCTGCGTCGGGTTGCCTGACCAGACCGCCGTCGATGTGATGACCCTTTGCCTCGGCACGCCGTTCGAGGTCTCAGGCACCGTGCATCTGCAAGCCCCGCTCGCCGCCAAGCTGTCAGACCCTGACATCGCAAGGAGCGGCGCCGCGGTCACCGCCATCAGGGTGGAGAATTTTCCGAGCGCCGCGCGCTACCGCGTCGGGCGGCTGAAGGACCGGCTCGCCGCCTATTCGCCGGCGGTCGAACTCGACAATGCGCGGAGCAGGGCCTTCTGGGAGGAGATCAGGACCTTGCGCGCCTTTGCCGGCTCAGACCGTCCGCTGTGGCGCATCTCCACCATCCCATCGCGCGCCGCCAAGCTCGTTGCCATCGTCGCCCGCACCCTCGACATCCGCGTCGCTTACGATTGGTCTGGCGGTCTGATCTGGCTCGAGACGCCGCCGACCTCCGACGCCGGCACCGTCGAGATCCGCCGCGCCATCGCCGAGTTCGGCGGCCATGCCACGCTGATCCGCGCCGAGCGGGCGACGCGGGCAAGCGTCGAGGTGTTCCAGCCCCTCGACCCGCCGCTCGCGGCCTTGACCGCTAAGTTGAAAGCAGCCTTCGATCCAGCCGGCATTCTCAATCCAGGCCGCATGTATCCCGGAGTTTAGGCGCCCACATGCACACCAATTTCTCCCACGAGCAGCTCCAGGACCCGACCATCGCCCGCGCCGACGCCATGCTCAAGCGCTGCGTCCATTGCGGCTTCTGCACCGCCACCTGCCCGACCTATGTGCTGCTCGGCGATGAGCGCGATTCTCCGCGCGGCCGCATCTACCTGATCAAGGAGATGTTCGAGCAGGGCGCGGTCACCCCGCCGATCACCCACCACATCGACCGGTGTCTCTCCTGCCTCTCCTGCATGACCACCTGCCCGAGCGGGGTGGACTACATGCATCTCGTCGATCTCGCGCGCGTCCGCATCGAGCAAAAAGGGCGCTCGCCGGGGCAACGGGCCACGCGCTGGCTTCTTGCCAAGGTGCTGCCGAGCCCAGGCCGCTTCCGCATCGCGCTGCTTTTTGGCTGGCTCGCACGTCCGTTCCGCGGGCTGATATCGGCGCTCGGCATGAAGACCGGCGCCGCCGCGCTCGCGCTCGTGCCATCGCGCTTGCCGCCTCGGAGAGCGCCGAAGCACGAGCCGGTCGTTCGCCCGGCGGGAGAGCCGGTCAAGCGCGTGGCGCTGCTGCTCGGTTGCGTGCAGGAGGTGTTGCAGCCTTCCATCAACCAGGCCGCGATCAGGCTGCTCAAGCGCCATGGCGTCGAGGTGATGATGCCGAGCGGGGAGGCCTGTTGCGGCGCGCTGCAGCATCATCTCGGCCGCGAGAACGAGACGCAAAAGGCGGCGCGGCGCAACGTCGATGCCTGGTCGAGCGCTTTCCGCGAAGGCCGCCTCGACGCCATTCTCACCACCGCTTCAGGCTGCGGCACCATGGTCAAGGATTATGGCCATCTGCTCGCCCGCGACCGCGGCTATGCCGAGCGCGCCACCGAGATGTCGAGGCTTACCCGCGACATCACCGAGTTCATCTATGAGCTTGGTCTGCTCCCGCCGCTCGCCTGGACCAGCCTTCGCGTCGCCTATCACCCTGCCTGCTCGCTCGAGCACGGTCAGCAGGTCGGCAACGAGCCCCGCGCGCTGCTCATCCAGGCCGGATACACCGTGCTCGACGTTCCCGAGAGCCATATCTGCTGCGGCTCTGCCGGAACCTACAATCTACTGCAGCCGGAGCTTGCCGGCCAATTGCGCGAGCGGAAGCTCAAGAACGTCGCCAGCGTGAGGCCTGACCTGATCGCCACCGGCAATATCGGCTGCATCACCCAGCTGGAGCGGGGCAGCGCCGTGCCGGTGGTGCACACCATCGAGCTGCTCGACTGGGCGACCGGCGGCCCGTGCCCGAAGCCGCTGGAGAAGCTCAAGGACAAGGTGCACCCGATTGAGAGCCTGATGCAGCTCGCCGGCGCCCGGTAACGGCTAGCGGTCCAACCGTCACGACGTACAACCTATTGATTTGCAGGCCCCCTCCAGGTGCAACTATACTGTCATAGACTGAAGACGGGGAGGCTCCACGCAGAACTCGTTTATGTCCAAGCAAAAGAGACCGAGGGAGCAAATCAGCGGGATCGTTGGCGGGCAGATCGTCCCCGCGACTGAAACGCCGCTTCTGACCAGCGCCTCAACCCCTTGGTCTGGCTTCTTGTTGGAAAAGCACAATGCCGGCGACCGACAAGACGTCAACTGGGGATGGCATCGGGCACATATCAGTCTTATCACCTCAGTCTTATCACCAAAGACCAGCTCAGCTTCAGCGTCCGCACTTCCCGTGGCAATCAGGATTTCGTGGGGCAGGCGGGGAGCGTTTGCGTGTTCCGGAGCGGCTATGAGGAGACGCATTTTGCGATCGCCGGATCCAAGTTCGAGGCGATCGTCGTAGAGCTTGATCCCACTCGGCTTGAGACATTGTTGGAGCGGCCGGCCTCGGCGTCAACCGACACGCTGGCCCCGCAGATCGTGGTACGAGATCGCTATATGGCGATGCTGCTCAGGGCAATGGCATCAGAGGTTGCTCAGGGCTGTCCCGCCGGTGCCCTCTACGGGCAGGCTTTGTCCCTGGCATTGGCAACGTATCTCGAGCGAAGATTTTCGGTGAATGGCCGCGCCGACAAGAAAAAGCACCTGAGGTTGGTCTGGGCCAGTAGACCGTCGCTTGCTGGGCGCACCCCTATGGGCTAGAAGCCGCGAAGCCAGAGCCAAGCCGTCAACCGCCAATCCCATGAGCAAGAAAGACAAGCCGGTCCGCCCCGAGGCCCGCCTGCCGAAGGGCCTTTTCGACACGTCCGCGAGCGAGCTTCGCGCGACGGCTGACATGCTCGCCAAGATCAGGGAGGTGTTCGAGCGCTACGGCTTCGAGCCGCTCGACACCCCTGCCATCGAATATACCGACGCGCTCGGCAAGTTCCTCCCCGACCAGGACCGGCCGAACGAGGGCGTGTTCTCCTTCAAGGACGACGACGAGCAGTGGCTGTCGCTCCGCTACGACCTGACGGCGCCGCTCGCCCGCTACGTCGCCGAGAACTACCAGAGTCTGCCCAAGCCCTTCCGCCGCTATCAGGTCGGCCCGGTGTGGCGGAACGAGAAGCCAGGGCCAGGCCGCTTCCGCCAATTCACCCAGTTCGATGCCGACACGGTCGGCGCGTCGTCGGTCGCCGCCGACGCGGAGCTTTGCATGCTCGCCGCCGACACGCTGGAAGCGCTCGGCGTCCCCCGCGGGCAATATGTGGTGAAGGTGAGTAATCGAAAAGTGCTGGATGGATTTAGAGAGACGATCGGGCTGAGCAGCCGAGAGCAAGACGTCCGTTGGCTCACAGTGATGCGGGCTCTCGACAAGGTAGATCGTCTCGGAGTTGACGGCGTGGGTGCGTTGCTCGGAGCGGGCCGCAAGGACGAAAGCGGTGATTTCACCAAGGGCGCGGAGTTGGACCTCGCCTCTATCGTGACGCTCACGAGCATATTTGAGCCAGTCGACGATCCCACCGACAAAATTGCGCAACTTGATATTCGACTGCGTGACAGCAAGGTGGGTCAAGAAGGCCGTGCCGAGATAGAGGCGCTGTGGTCACTCTTCTCCGCAGCTGGTTACGAAGACCGCATCCGCATCGACCCTTCCGTCGTCCGCGGCCTCGAATATTACACCGGCCCCGTCTTTGAAGCCGAATTGACGACGCCCATCAAAGATGAGCGCGGGCAATCAATCCGCTTGGGCTCGGTGGTCAGCGGCGGGCGCTATGACGGTCTCGTCGAGCGCTTCACCGACGAGAAGGTTCCTGCCACCGGAGTCTCCATCGGCGTCTCGCGGCTGCTGTATGGATTGAAGACCCTCGGCAAGATCCCCGCCGAGACCGTGCAAGGCCCGGTCGTTGTTCTGGTGCTCGATCGCGACCGCATCGCCGACTATCAGAAGATGGCCCAGCGTCTTCGCGAAGCGAACATCCGCGCCGAGCTCTATCTCGGCGAATCCGGCATGAAGGCGCAGATGAAATATGCCGACAAGCGGGGCAGCCTTTGCGTCGTCATCCAGGGCGGCGACGAGAAGGGACGCGGCGAGGTCCAGATCAAGGATCTCGTCCTCGGCGCCACGCTCACCTCGATCAAGGACCGCGACGACTATTTGAAGAAGCAAGCCGAGGCCCAGTTCGCCGTGCCTGAGGCAAAGCTCGTCGAAGCGGTCCGGCGCGTCCTCGCCCGCCACAAGGCCTGAGCCATGGCCGCAGAATCGGCGCGAAAATTCGAGGCTCTCGAAGCCCAAGCCGCCACCTTGCTCGAAATTTTCCGGCGAGGCGGTTACGAGCAAGTTGCGCCTTCCATCATCCAGCCCGCCGACATTCTGCTCGATCAGATCGGCGAAGCGATCAGAGGCCGCACCTACGTCTTCACCGATCTTTCCGGCGAAGAGCTGTGCCTTCGGCCAGACCTCACCGTGCCGGTGTCGCGGCTCTACCTCGAGCGGCACCCGCGCGCCGATGCGCCAGCCCGCTATTGCTATAACGGCCCAGCCTTCCGCTTTCAGCCAAAGAGCGCGAGCGGAACGCATCCGCGCGAGTTCCGCCAGGCCGGCATCGAATGCTTCGGCGTTGCCGACCGCGACGGCGCCGATGCCGAGGTGGTTTTGCTCGTGGCCGACGCCGTGCGCAGCGCTGGCCTGAAGCAGTTCCGCTTCCGCTTCGGCGACATAGCCCTCTTCTACGCGTTGCTCGATGCGCTCTCGCTGCCCGAGCGCTGGCGGCTCAAGCTTCGACACTATTTCTGGCGGCCGCCAGCCTTCCACGCGCTCTTGTCGCGCCTCGCCAAAGGCGAAGCCCCAAACAGCGGCGGCCCGGTCGCCGCGCTTGCCGCCACGCTCGCCGATAAGGATCAGGCCCGCGCCGAGGAACTGGTCGCCAATTATCTGGAGTCGAAGCGCCTGCCTTTGTCGGGCAACCGCACGCTCGGCGAGATTGCCGAGCGTCTGCTCGACCACGGCGCTGACCTCCGCTCCGAGCCTCTGCCGCGCGAGGTGGCGACCGTCATCGACTATTACCTCGCGGTCGAAGCGTCCCCGCGCGAGACGATCGACCGCATCGCCATGATCGCCAAGGGCGCCGGCATCGACCTTGGGCCCGCGCTCTATATGCTCTCCCGCCGCTTCGACCTGCTGCAGGAGCGCGGCATCGACGTCGGCGCCGCGAGCTTCGCCACCGAGTTCGGCCGCGACCTCGAATATTATTCTGGCCTCGTGTTCCAGATCGAAACTGCCGGCGACAAGACGAGCCCGATTGCCGGTGGCGGCCGCTATGACGGGCTGCTCCGCTCGGTCGGCGCTCCCGGCGAGGTGCCCGCGGTCGGTTCTGCCATCCACACCGAGCGGCTGCTTGCCGCGATCGAGGGGGAGTCGTGATGGCAGCGACCCTCACCATCGCCGTCCCGTCCAAGGGCCGTCTCAAGGACAACGCCGATGCATTGTTCGAGCGGGCCGGCCTCGCCTTGCGCAAGACCGGGCATGAGCGCGGCTATAGCGGCGTGATGCAGGGCCTCGACGGCGTCGAAGTTGCCTTCCTCTCCGCAGCAGAGATCGTGCATCAGCTCGAGTCGGGCCGCGTGCATATGGGCGTGACCGGCGAGGATCTGGTCCGCGAGACTCTTCCCGATGTCGAGACAAGCGTGGAGTTCTTGGCACCCCTCGGCTTCGGCCGCGCCGACGTGGTCGTGGCCGTGCCTGACTGCTGGATCGATGTCGCCCGCATGGCAGACCTCGAGGACGTTGCCGCGCAGTTCGCCCGGGCGCATGGCAGGCGGCTACGGGTCGCCACCAAATATCTGAATCTTACCCGCCGCTTCTTCGCTAAGGCCGGCGTCGCCGGCTACCGCATCGTGGAGAGCGTCGGCGCCACCGAAGGCACGCCTGCCGCCGGCACCTCCGAGCTGATCGTCGACATCACCACCACCGGCACTACGCTCAAGGCCAATCATTTGAAGGTGCTGGAGGACGGCCTGGTCCTGAAGTCGCAGGCCCATCTCTTCGCCGCGCGCAACGCCGGCTGGACTGATGGCGCGCTTACCTTGCGCAACGCCATCCTCGACCGGCTCTCCAAGGCGGTCTAAGGGAAGGGGCTTTACCATGATCGCCCGCCTCGCCCTCGCCGTTCTCCTGAGCTGGTGCTCCTTTGCCCCAGCCTTCGCCGCGCCCGCGCGCATCATCATCCTCCGCCACGGCGAGAAGGCAGGTGCCTGGAAGCTTTGCGGCGTCGGTCAGGCTCGGGCCGATGCGCTCGCCGCCACCTATCTCGGCCGCAACGCCGCCCAGTCGCTGTTCGCCGCCGGCGAAGAGCCGGCCGCCTTCCTCGCCATCACCCTGCATACGCTCGAGCTTGCCGCCCCTGCCGCCGCGACCTGGGATCTGCCGGTCACCATGTTCTCCGTGCTGCCGCAGAAAGCCACGGAGGCCTTCGACAAAGCGGCCAACCTTCGTACTGAGGAGGCCGCTGCGGCGCTGCTCGCCAATCCCGCCTGGCAGAGAAAGACCGTGGTGATGGTGTGGGAGCACAAGCACATCGCCAATGCCAAGCTCGCGGCAAAATCTTCCGGCGAGGCGGTGACGCTTCGCCAGCTCCTGCAGCTCGACAAGCTCAAAGACGTGCCGGAAACCTGGCCAGCAGCGAACTACGACTATTTCTGGATCGTCGACTACGCCGGCGGTTCCACGACGCCGACCGGCTTCCGCATGGTGAAGCAGGCGTTCGGCGGGCGTTACGCGAAGCTGCCCAGCAATGACTGGGGCGCGCCGAACGGGCTCACGTCGGAAAGCGAGTGCGATCTGAAGGGGGCAGAGTGAAGGCCTGCCTCAGACGAGGCTGAGGCCCATCTCCTCGGCGTCGCGAGCGCCTTCGTCGGGAGAGACAGCGGTCAGCCGGTGCCGGCCTTTGCCGTCAGGCTTCAGCGCGAGGAAGCGCTCGTGGAACACCACGAGGCTCGAGCGGTGGCCGATCGACACGATGGCGGCATCAGGCAGGCGCTCGAGCATCAGGCGATAGAGCATGCCCTCGGCAGGCTCATCGAGCGCGGCCGTCGCCTCGTCGAGAAACAGCCAGTCCGGCTTCTGTAGAAGCGCACGCGCGATCGACAGCCTCTGCTGCTCTCCCATGGAGAGCCGGTCGGCCCAATAGGCGGCCTCGTCGAGAGCCTCGCGCAAATGCGAAAGCCCGGTCGCGTCCAACACGTCATCGATCTCGTCAGGCGTGAAGGCGTCGTCAGGCCCTGGATAGGCAAGTGCCCCGCGCAACGTTCCAAGCGGCAGATAAGGCCTCTGCGGCAAGACCAGGAGCTTTGCGCCTTGCGGGATGCGGATGGTGCCGGCGCCGAACGGCCACACCCCGCCGAGCGCCCGGAACAGGCTCGTCTTGCCCGATCCCGACGGCCCGGTGACCAGCACGCGCTCGGCAGGCCCGATGGCGAGACCTGAAGCGTGCACGATCTCCTCGCCGGTTGGCAGGCTGACGGTGAGCTCCTCGGCGGCCATGGCCGTGCCGCCATCGCTCACGAGCTGGACCCGCGGCGCCTCGGTGTCGAGCCCCTTGGCCCAGTCCATCGAGGCGTCGAACCCGGCAAGCCGGTTCAGCACCGCCTTCCAATCGGCGATGTCGGAGTATGCCTTGACGAAGAACGACAGCGCGCCCTGCACTTGGCCGAAGGCCGAGGCGATCTGCATCAAGCCGCCGAGCATCATCGAGCCGGCGAAATAAAGCGGGCTCACCACGATGAAGGGGAAGATGACGGCGACTTGCGAATAGCCCGCGGTCAAGAAGGTCAGCCGCTTGGTCCGCTGCATGATGCCGTACCAATTGCCGACCACGCGTCCGAAGCGGTCGAGCAGCCGCTCCTTCTCGGCCCGCTCGCCGGAAAGCAGCGTCACTTCCTCGGCGTTCTCGCGCAAGCGCACGAGCGAGAAGCGGAAGTCGGCTTCATAGCGCTGCTGGTCGAAATTGAGCTTGATCAGCGGCTTGCCGACAAGGTGGGTCACCCAGGTGCCGAGCACCGCGTAGATCAGTGCCGCCCACACGAGGTAGCCGGGAATGTTGAACGACTGCGAGCCGATCACGAGCGGTGTCGAGGCCGACAGGTTCCACAGGATCACCACGAAGGAGACCAGCGTGACGATGGAGCCGAGCAGCGAGATGCCGATATCGAGCGTGTTGTTGATGAACTGCTTGATGTCGTCGGCGATGCGCTGGTCGGGATTGTCGGCCGAATCGCCTTTCAGCCGCATGCGGTAGTGGATGCCGCCGCCGAGCCAGCGGCCGAGATACTTCGTGGTCAGCCAGCGCCGCCACCTGATCTGCAGCCATTGCTGCAGATAGATTTGATACACGGCGCTCACGATGAAGAAGGCGGCAAGCACGCTGAACACGCCGAGCTGCCAGATGAAGGTGTCCCAATCCTTGTTCTGCAGCGCGTCGTAGAAGGTCTTGTACCAGGTGTTGAAGCGGACGTTCAGCCAGACCTGGAACAGCTGCAGTGCGATGACCGCGACGAGCAGGATGCGGCCGGCCCTGCCGTCCTCCGAGCGGAAATAGGGAACCGCGATGCGGGTGAATTCGCGGGCTGAGTTGCGAAATCCGGCCAATCCAGGCGTCTCCACATGATCTTCGGCGCAAGTTTAGCGCCCCTCGTCCCGGACGATAGGGGGCGAGCTGCGCTAAGGGAAATTACGTTTGTGTAACCCGTGCGTGCTGGAGCTGGTGGAAATAAGGCAAAAGGGGCGGCCATTGGCCGCCCCTTCGCATATCCAAGCCCGAATTTTTGAGGCTTACATCATGTCCATGCCGCCCATGCCGCCGCCCGGCATGTGGGCATGCTCTTCCTTCTTCTTCGGCGCCTCGGCAACACCTGCCTCGGTGGTGACGAGCAGGCCAGCCACGGAAGCCGCATCCTGCAGCGCCGTGCGCACGACCTTTGCCGGGTCGATGATGCCCTTCTGCACGAGATCGACATACTCGTTGTTCTGGGCGTCATAACCGAAGGTCGGCGACTTCTGGTCGAGCACCTTGCCGACCACGATCGAGCCTTCGACGCCGGCATTCTCGGCGATCTGGCGGATCGGAGCCTGCAGCGCCTTGCGTACGATGTTGATGCCGGCCTCCTGGTCCTCGTTATCGCCCTTGGCCTTGAGCGACTTCGAAGCCCACAGCAGCGCCACGCCGCCGCCGGGCACGATGCCTTCTTCGACCGCGGCGCGCGTTGCGTTCAGCGCATCGTCGACGCGGTCCTTCTTCTCCTTCACCTCGACCTCGGTGGCGCCGCCGACCTTGATCACGGCAACGCCGCCGGCGAGCTTGGCCAGCCGCTCCTGCAGCTTTTCCTTGTCGTAGTCGGAGGTGGTGTCCTCGATCTGCTGCTTGATCTGGCCGATGCGGGCCTCGATGTCGGCCTTCTTGCCGGCGCCGTCGACGATCGTGGTGTCGTCCTTGGTGATGGTCACGCGCTTTGCCTTCCCAAGCATCTGCACCGTGACGTTCTCGAGCTTGATGCCGAGATCCTCGGAGATCATCTCGCCGCCGGTCAACACGGCGATGTCCTGCAGCATGGCCTTGCGGCGATCGCCGAAGCCAGGCGCCTTGACCGCCGCGACCTTCAAGCCGCCGCGCAGCTTGTTGACCACGAGTGTGGCGAGCGCCTCGCCTTCGACGTCCTCGGCGATGACGAGAAGCGGACGGCCCGACTGCACCACCTGCTCGAGCAGCGGAAGCAGCGGCTGCAAGCCGGAGAGCTTCTTCTCGTAGATGAGGATGTACGGGCTCTCGAGCTCGGCCACCATCTTCTCGGCATTGGTGATGAAATAGGGGGAAATATAGCCACGGTCGAACTGCATGCCCTCGACCACTTCGAGCTCGCTTTCGAGGCTCTTGGCCTCCTCGACCGTGATCACGCCTTCATTGCCGACCTTCTGCATGGCCTTGGCGATCATGTCGCCGATGGCCTTCTCGCCATTGGCGGAAATGGTGCCGACCTGGGCGATCTCGGCGGAGCCGGACACTTTCTTCGCGCTCTTGGAGATACCGGCGACGACCTCGGCGACCGCCTTGTCGATGCCGCGCTTCAGATCCATCGGGTTCATGCCGGCCGCGACCGACTTCAGCCCCTCGCGCACGATGGCCTGAGCCAGCAGCGTCGCGGTCGTGGTGCCGTCACCCGCGGTGTCGTTGGTCTTCGAGGCCACCTCGCGCAGCATCTGCGCGCCCATGTTCTCGAACTTATCCTCAAGCTCGATCTCCTTGGCGACGGTGACGCCGTCCTTGGTCGAGCGGGGAGCGCCGAACGACTTCTCGAGGATGACGTTGCGGCCCTTGGGCCCGAGCGTGACCTTGACCGCATTGGCCAAGATGTCGACGCCGCGCATCATCCGCTCGCGCGCGTCGGCGGAAAATCTTACGTCTTTCGCTGCCATTTTTCTTTTCTCCGTTGAATTCTATCGGCTCTGAGTGGGGGGAATGCTTCAGCCGAGGATGCCCATGATGTCGGACTCCTTCATGATCAGGAGTTCCTGGCCGTCGATCTTCACTTCGGTGCCCGACCATTTGCCGAACAGCACCTTGTCGCCTGACTTCACTCCCATGGGCTGGAGCTTGCCGTCCTCGCCCCTGGCGCCCGGGCCTGCGGCGACGACCTGGCCGGTTTGCGGTTTCTCGGCCGCGGTGTCCGGAATGATGATGCCGCCTTTGGTCTTGAGCTCCTCCTCGAGTCGCTTGACCACGACGCGATCGTGAAGCGGCCGAAACTTCATGGTTTTCCTCCTGAAATGCCTGAACTCGCGCTGATATGGGATCGGGGTTGTTGGCACTCAAGGGAGATGAGTGCCAAAATTATCAGTTTGGGATAACCGGAGCCCGAACGCGATGTCAAGGATTTCTGCGGTTTCAGCCGGTCGAGTTTGCCGCCTACCGGCGCTAGAGGATCAGGCGCGCTTCTTCTCGCTGTCCATATGAGCGAGTGCCGCCGCCGGATAACGCTCGCCGGCCGCAACCCCGGGCGGCAGTGCCTCGGCAAGCTTAGTGAGGTCATCGGCGGAAAGCTTGACATTGAGCGCGCCGAGAGCCTCGGCCAGGCGATCGCGGCGCCGCGCGCCGATGAGGGGCACGATGTCGGGTCCTTGCGACACTACCCAGGCGATGGCCACTTGCGCCACCGACGCTCGGGTTTATCGTCTTGGCGGCCAGGGCGACTGCTCTTAGACTTGAGCATTGCCGATCTTCATTTATGCTTGTCGATGGCGTGCTGGCGCGGGCACTGCCCTGAGGGACCGGCCAGAGCCGAAGTGAAGAGCCATGACGTCTAGATCGAACGCTGCTCCCGGGCGTTTTGGCCTGCTCGATGTGGTCGTCCTCATCGCCATGGCCGTGATCGCAACCGCCTTTGCCGCCGGTCTCATCATCAATTCGGGCATCGACATGATGGCCGGCGCCATAGCCGGGGCGGCGCTGTTCGTCGTCATGGCGTCCTCGCACTACGTGATCACCCGCCAGGCCCGCTCCGCCACCGTCGCCGGCCGCCTCGACGAGCTCGAAGACGCCCTTGTCGTCCTGGACGGCGACTTGCAGCGCATCGATCAGGTCGAGGACGATGTGGCGCGGCTCGATCTCTTGACCGACCGGGTCGAGCGGCTCGACCAGGCTATCTCCGAATATGGCGGCGGCGCGCCGGCAACCGGCGTGAGCGGCCCGGTGGTGGAACGCCTTACGCAAGACGTGGAGCAACTGCGCGGACGGCTCGATGTGCTGCGTACGGATTTCGCGGCGCAGACAAGGGCGCAGCGCGACGAGATCGGCGCCGAGCTCAAATCGCTGGAAGGCTTGATCAAGGACCTTTCGCGCGAGCTGATGGCGGCGTCTCCGGCTTTCGCCGCAGCTGCCACCGAGGATCTCACCGAGACCTCCGACCTCCCGCTACGGCTTGAGGAGCGCTTGGAGCGCGTGAGCCTCGCCGAGCTTGGCGACCAGCCGGCCGGCGATGATGACGCGATTGATGAGCTTGCCGCCGATGACACCCTTGCCGGCGATACGGTGGTGGTCACCGAGCAAACGGTCGTTTTCGTCACCGAGCCTGCGCCGGTCGCCGATGAAGTCGTCGTCGTCGTGCCCGAGCCGGCAGAGGCCCCCGCCGATATCGCTCCCGGCGACGCCATGCTGCGCGACTTGCGCGAGGCCATCGAGGGGAACCGGATCGACCTCTATCTCCAGCCGATCGTGACTTTGCCCGACCGCAAGCTTCGCTTTTACGACGCTTCGACCCGCATTCGCACCGGCGACGATGCTTTCATGCCGCCAGGCGACTATCTGGAGCTCGCCGAACGCCAGCACCTCATGCCGCGCATCGACAATGTGATGCTGGTCAAGTGCGTGCAGCTGTTGCGCCGTCTGGGACCGGAGTCGCGGCTCAAGGGCGTGTTCTGCAATCTCTCGGCCCAGTCGCTGCTCGACCACGATTTCTTCCCCGAGCTCGTCGAGTTCATGGAGGAGAACAGCACCCTTGCCGACAACCTCACCTTCCAACTGAGCCAGCGCGCCGTGCTCGATATCGGCGCCGATGAGCTTGCCGGTCTCAAGACCCTCGGCAAGCTCGGCTTCGTGTTCTCTCTCGACCACGTCGCCGATCTCGACGTCGATTTCGCAGCGCTCCGCGATCATTTCTTCCGCTACGTCAAGATCGAGGCAAAAACCTTGCTGCACGACATGGCGGAAGCGCGGGCAAGCATCCCTGCTGCCGATATGACGAGCTATCTCGACCGCTTCGATCTCAAGCTGATCGTGGAGAAGGTCGACGACGAGGCGAGCCTCGAGCGCCTGATGGACTATGGCGTCGATCTCGCGGAAGGCGATCTCTTCGCGCGGCCAAGGCCGGTGACGCCCGAGATGTTTCGCGAGCTTGCCGAGGCCGACGCGGCGTAGGCGTCGTCACCCTTTGGGCGACGGCGCAGCTGCGTGAAGGCTATCTGCCTTCTTCCTTCATTTCTTTCATTTCGGAATCGCCGCCTTCAGGCTTGGCCTTGATCTCCCCTTCGGGCTTGGGCTCGTCGCCTGGAGTTGCCTCGGCAAATGCTTCAAAGGCGGCGCTTACAACCAGGCTGGCCGGCGCCCTCTCGAGCGCCGGGTTCCATTCCTGAAGCCTACTGCGAATAATACCGCAGGCTTGGCGGCCAGTTGGTCGAGGGGAATAGCCTCTGCAGCTCGCGGATCTCGTCATGGCCGTTGCCATAGCCGCGATAGCCATAGCCGCCATAGGCCGGATAATCCTGGTAGCCATAGTTCGGGGCAGAGTACCGGTAGGAAGGCTGGTAGTAGCCGGCCTGGGCCTCGCTTGAACCTGCGAACAACAACGCTGCGAATGCGGCCGAAGCGGCCAAAGCCATTAATTTCGGAAGTCTGGGAAGGTAAGGCATAGTTATCTCCTATCGCCGTCCCCTCCCTCGGCGGGGGGTATCTGGGGACTTGGCCCGCAGACTGCAATCTGGGCTTCACAAGAAAGTGAGCGTCCAAGGGGTGCGACCAGGCCGCCGGCCTCCCTGACAGCCATCGCCTTGACCCTCCCGGCCCAAGCCTCTACGGGAGCCTATGACCATCAGCGCTGACACCATCCCGGTGCTCGGCTCCATCGGAGAGCTGGGCAAGAGCTATTCCGCCTGGCTCGTCGATATTTGGGGCGTGATGCATAACGGCGTGCGCGCCTTTCCAGCCGCCGTCGAAGCCACGCGCCGCTTCCGCGAGCAGGACGGCATCGTCGTGCTCCTCTCCAACTCGCCGCGGCCGAGCGAGGGCCTGCAGCGTCAATTGCGCAGCCTCGGCGTTACCGATCAAAGCTTTGACGCCACGGTCTCCTCAGGCGACCTGACCCGCCATGAGCTCGCCAAGCACCAAGGCGCCCGCATCTTCCATCTCGGTCCTGAGCGCGACCTGCCGATCTTCGATCGCCTCGATGTCACGCGTGTCGATGCCAAGGACGCCGAGCTCATTGTCTGCACCGGCCTGTTCGACGACGAAACCGAGACGCCTGAGGACTATGAGGGTCTGTTACATGAGCTTGCCGATCGGAAGCTCACCATGCTTTGCGCCAATCCCGACCATCTGGTCGAGCGCGGCCACAAACTCGTCTACTGTGCCGGCGCGCTCGCGCAGCTCTATGCCGAGGATGGCGGCGAGGTGATCTATGCCGGCAAGCCCTACGCGCCGATCTACGAGCTTGCCGCCGAGATCATCGCCGAACGCGCCGGACGGAAACTGTCGCGGAGCGAGATCCTGGCCATCGGCGACGGCATACACACCGATATGGCGGGCGCCACCGGCTTCGGCCTCGACGCCGTGTTCGTGGCGAGCGGGCTGCATGTCGGACCCGGGGGCGAGGGGCTCGACGATGTTCGCCTCGCCGAGCTGTTCGAGGGCCGCAAGCCCCCGCGCGCGGCGATGCCCGCGCTCGCCTGGTAGGCCGGCGGGGGGAATCCTTCTTATTGCAGTGCAGCAAACCCTTGGATATGTTCGCCTTTGCGAAATCAGGAGCAGGGGCGAGTGATGACCACGAATGGCAACGGGGCGACGACCAAAGGCTATTTCTTCGAAGATCTCGCCGTCGGCATGGAGGCGAGCTACGCCAAGAAGATTACCAACGACGACGTCTTGGCTTTCGCCGATTTGTCGGGAGACACCAATCCAGTGCATCTCGACGACGCCTATGCCGCGGGGACGATGTTCAAGCAGCGCATTGCCCATGGCTTTCTGACCGCGAGCCTGTTCTCCACCGTGCTCGGCACCAAGCTGCCCGGGCCCGGCTGCATTTATCTCTCCCAGAACCTCAAATTCCGCGCGCCGGTGCATATCGGCGATGAGGTGGTGGCGACGGGCAAGATCACGAGCCTCGATTCGGAGAAGGGAAGGGCTGTCCTCGCCATGCAAGCCGCCGTCAACGGCAAGAGCGTGTTGGACGGCGAGGCCGTGATGATGGTACCTCGCCGCGAGCGAGCCTAGTTGCGCTCGCATATGGACATCATAAGGATGGACGAATGGAGGTCATCACCGGTTGGCGGGACGTCCCTGCGCAAGCCAAAGGCGCAGTGCTCGCCATCGGCAATTTCGATGGCGTCCATCGCGGCCATCAGGCGGTGCTCGGCCGCGCCCGCGATCTCGCTTTAGCCGCGGGCAAACGCTCAGGCGCCGTGGTGTTCGAGCCGCATCCGCGCGAGTTCTTCGCGCCCGATCAGCCCTTCTTCCGCCTGACCCCTCTGCCGGTGAAGCTTGAGCTGCTCGAGGCGCTCGGGCTCGACGAGACATTCGTCATCGAGTTCGGGCCTGAGCTTGCCGGCTTGAGCGCCGAGACCTTCGCCTCGGAGGTCGTTGCCAAGGGGCTCGGCGCCGCCCACGTCGTGGTTGGTTACGACTTTACCTACGGCAAGGGCCGCACCGGCACGCCTCTCCAGCTCAAGGCGCTTGGCAAAAAGCTCGGGTTCGGCGTCGACATCGTCGAGCCGGTGGCGAGCGACGGCGTGGTGTTTTCCTCGAGCAAGGTGCGCGACTATCTCCGCCAGGGCGAGATGGTCGAGGCCGCCGAGCAGCTCGGCTATTGGTGGCGGGTGCGGGGCAAGGTCGAGCGTGGCGCCGGCCGCGGCAAGGGGCTCGGCTTCCCCACCGTCAATCTGCAGCTCGGCAAAGGGCAGGACATCGCCCACGGCATCTACGCGGTGAGGGTCGCGCACAAGGGCCGCTGCTATCCTGCCGCAGGCTACGTCGGACCGCGTCCGACCTTTGGCGGCGATAAGCCGGTGCTCGAGGCCTATCTCCTGGATTTCGACGGCGACCTCTACGGCGAGGAGATCGAGGTCGAGTTCATCGAGAAGCTCCGCCACGACGCCACCTTCGCCGACGGAGAGTCGCTCGCCACCCAGATGCACCACGACTGTGCGCAGGTGCGCGGCCTCCTCACCATGCTCGCAGGCGGCGACCCCATGGCGCGCTACCCTCTCGGGCGCGCTCTCTCCGGCGGCACTGGATAATAAGAGGCGGCGTTGCTAGAACGCCGCGGGGCATGGCGCCCGGCATTTGCCAGTAATGGCGGAAGCAAGGACTCATGGCGAAAGAGAAAAGCAAGAAACCTTCCTCGCGCGCCAAGCCGAAGCGCGCCGCCAAGCCTGCCGACAAGGCGGCGGCGCGAGCGAAATCGGTAAAGCCTGCCGCCAAACCCAAGACCGCAAAGTCCAAGACCGTCACTGCCAAGACCGGCAAGCGCACAGCGTCAAAGCCGAAATCGGCTAAAGCCGCCGCCAAGCCCAAATCTGCGAAGTCCACGCGCACGCGGCCAGCCAAAGCCAAGGCGGCAGCGAAGCGAGCTGCCCGGCCTAAGACAAAAGCCAAGCCGAAGGCTCTTCCGGTCAGCAAGGCTCTGCTCGAAAAGCCGTCAGCCCCGGTGGCGAGAGCGATCGCTCGGCCCCCGCAGATCGGGCGCGACTGGAGCGCCACGCTGTTCCTGCCCAAGACCGATTTCCCGATGAAGGCAGGGCTGCCCGAGCGCGAGCCTGAGCTGCTCAAGCGCTGGCAGCGCGTTCGCCTTTACGACCGGATGCGCGAAGAGGCCATGGGACGGGAGAAGTTCATCCTGCATGACGGCCCGCCTTACGCCAACGGCAACATCCATATCGGCACCGGTCTGAACAAGATCCTCAAAGACGTGATCAACCGCTCGCAGAGGATGATGGGCAAGGACGCCAATTACGTTCCCGGCTGGGACTGTCACGGTCTCCCGATCGAGTGGAAGATCGAGGAGGAGAACTATCGCGCCAAGGGCAAGACCAAGCCCGACCTCTCAGACCCCGCAGCGATGATCGCATTCCGTCAGGAGTGCCGCGCCTACGCTCAGCATTGGCTCGACGTGCAGCGCGAGGAGTTCAAGCGGCTCGGGGTCGAGGGCGACTGGGACCATCCCTACACCACCATGAGCTTCGACGCCGAGGCGACCATCGCCGCCGAGCTGATGAAGTTCGCCATGAACGGGCTGCTCTATCGCGGCTCGAAGCCGGTGATGTGGTCGGTGGTGGAGAAGACCGCGCTCGCCGAGGCCGAGGTCGAGTATCAGGAGATCACCAGCCCGGCGATCTATGTGAAGTTTCCGCTGAAGTTCGCCGGCACCGGCACGCATCATCCTCGGGTGGCGGACGAGAAGGACGCCTATGCCGAAAAATTGGCTAGCGCCTCCATTGTGATTTGGACGACGACGCCCTGGACCATTCCTGGCAACCGCGCGATCAGCTACTCGCCTAGAATCGGATATGGGCTCTACGAGGTTCAAGAGGCGCTCGAAGAGAATTGGGCGAAAACGGGTGACCGACTTGTGCTCGCCGATGGTTTAGCCGAATCGGTACGCGTGGCCGCGCGAGTGGGGTCGTGGCGGCGGCTAGGAGATGTGACCGCTGAAATGCAGCGGTCCTCTGTGGCCAAACATCCGCTGCATGACAACGGCTACGATTTCGACGTCCCGCTCCTCGCTGGCGAGCATGTCACCGAAGACACCGGAACCGGGTTCGTGCACACGGCTCCAGGTCACGGCACCGATGACTTCGAAATCTGGGCCGCCAACGAAACGACCTTGCGCCAAAGACGCATCGATACAAAGATCCCCTTCACCGTGGATGCCGACGGGTACTTCACCAAGGAAGCGCCAGGTTTCGAAGGCAAGCGCGTCGTCGACGACAAGGGCAAATTCGGAGACGCCAACGAGGCCGTGATCGAGGCGCTGATCAAAGCGAACGCGCTCCTCGCGCGAGCACGCTATAAGCACGATTACCCCCATTCCTGGCGCTCGAAGAAACCGGTGATCTTCCGCAACACGCCGCAATGGTTCATCGCCATGGACAGCGCAATCGATGCGGATGCTCCCACCGATACGTTGCGCCACCGCGCCCTTGCCGCCATCAGCGAGACGCGCTGGGTGCCGCCGCAAGGCGAGAACCGCATCCGCGGCATGATCGACACGAAGCCGGACTGGGTGGTGTCGCGCCAGCGCGCCTGGGGCGTGCCCATCACCGTGTTCCGCAATATCAATCCGAGCTCGGAGAGCTTTGACGACGTCGTGCCGAGCAAGGAATATTCCTGGTCGGAAGCGCTCATCGAGAGAGTGCGCGAGGCCTTCGCCAAAGAAGGCGCTGACGCTTGGTTCAAGCCGGGCGCGCGCGAACGCTTCCTCGGCGGCCTGGTCGACGACCCGTCAGAGTGGGAAAAGGTCGACGACATCCTCGATGTTTGGTTCGACTCCGGCTCCACCCACGCCTTCGTGCTCGAGGTTCGCCCCGATCTCGCTTGGCCGGCCTCGCTCTATCTCGAAGGCTCGGACCAGCATCGCGGCTGGTTCCAATCCTCGCTGCTTGAGGCTTGCGGAACCCGCGGCCGCGCACCTTACGAGGCCGTGCTCACCCATGGCTTCGTCGTCGACGAGGACGGCCGCAAAATGTCGAAGTCGCTCGGCAATGTCGTGGCCCCGCAGGACGTAATCCGCCAGTCAGGCGCCGAGATCCTCAGACTGTGGGCGATGAGCTCGGACTACGCCGAGGACCTGCGCATCGGCCAGGACATCATCAAGGCGAACGTTGAGTCCTACCGCAAGCTCAGGAACACGCTTCGGTTCATGCTCGGCAATCTTGCCCATTACGAGCCAAGCCTTGCCGTCGGCTACGCCGAGATGCCGGAACTTGAGCGCTATATGCTCTCCCGCCTCGCCGAGCTCGATCAGATCGTGCGGGCAGGTTACCAGGCCTTCGACTTCAAGCGCGTGTTCCACGCTCTGCTCAATTTCTGCGTCAACGATCTTTCGGCCTTCTATTTCGACATGCGCAAGGACGCGCTTTATTGCGATCCTTATGACAGCGTGACGCGGCGCTCGGCCCTCACCGTGCTCGATAGTGTGTTTGGCGCGCTCACCGCCTGGCTTGCCCCCATGCTCGCCTTCACCATGGAGGAGGCTTGGTTGAACCGTTTCCCCGGCGAGGCAAGCTCGGTGCATCTTCGCCAGTTCCCCACCATCCCGGCCGCCTGGCGCGACGAGGCGCTTGCCGAGAAATGGCGAAAGGTGAGGGCGGTCCGCCGCGTGGTCACCGGCGCGCTCGAGATCGAGCGGAAAGAAGGCCGCATCGGTTCGAGCCTCGAAGCCGCGCCCAAAGTCTACGTCGCCGACCGGGACTTGCGCGAAGCGCTTGCCGGCGTCGATCTCGCCGAAATTTCCATCACCAGCGACGCCGAGCTGATGAGTGGCGTGGGTCCTGAAGGGGCCTTCCGCCTCGACGACGTTCCCGGCGTCGCCGTAGTCTTTGCACGCGCCCAGGGCACGAAATGCGCCCGCTCGTGGAAGATTCTTGAGGACGTCGGCGCCGATCCCGAATTTCCCGAGCTGTCGGTGCGCGACGCCGAGGCGGTCCGTCAGTTCGACGCCCGCCATCCGCTGGCCGCGGAATAGGTCCCGCATGCGCTACCTGTGGGGACCGCTATCGCCGCTCGGGCTTGGGGTTGCCTCGGTCACGCTGATCCTGGACCAGGCCCACAAGGCCTGGATGCTCTACGTCTATGACATCGGCGCCAAGGGGACCGTGCGCGTCACCCCGTTTCTCGATCTCGTTCTCGTCTGGAACCAGGGCGTGAGCTACGGGATGCTCCAGCAGCGGACCGAGCTCGGCCGCTTCCTCCTGATCCTGTTCGCCTTTGCCGCGGCAATCGCCCTTGCCGTGTGGCTCGCGCGCATAAATTCGAGGCTCACCGCCATCTGCATCGGCCTCATCATCGGCGGGGCCATCGGCAACGCCATCGATCGCATCCTCTATGGCGCGGTTGCCGATTTCTTCTCCTTCCACGCCTTCGGCTATGAGTGGTACATCTTCAATATCGCCGATACCGCCATCGTTGCGGGCGTCGTCGGACTTCTGTATGAATCGGTGTTTGGGGGACACAAAAAGGTCTCAAACCCTTCTAAGATGTGAAGAAAGCCCGGTTTACGGGCATTCCAGGGGGAATCGTGGGGTACGCCGCAACCCGCATCTTGAGGCTGTTTGGCAGGGGCCTCTTGTCGCTTGCTGCCTGCGGGCTGGCGCTTGCTGTTGGCGGCTGCGGCGGCATCGATTTCCAGGGCAAGGTCTTCGACTACGCGGGCCTTTCCAGCCTCGGCAAGGAACAAGAAGACGTGAGGATGACGGAGCGCGCGCCGCTTCTCGTTCCACCAAACACCCATAAGCTTCCCCCGCCGGGCAGCCCCGACGTCACGCGCGCCGACTGGCCCGCCGATACCGACAAGGAGCGCAAGCGGCTCGCCGCGGCAAGGCAGGCTGAGGAACGCAAGAAGGCGGCCGAGGGCGAGCCGAACAATCCTTATGCCGGCAAGCCGAATCTGCTCGACCAGGTGCTTGGCAGGAACAAGACGCCTGAGGAGGACCCGCTCGACGTTCCCGAGCCCGATCCGTCGGACAAGACGGCCGAGGATAAGGCCCGCGAGCGCACCGCCGCCACGCCGCAAAAGCCGGTTGATCAGTCGCTGAACGCGCCGACCACGCCGCCGACCGACGATCCCTTCCACCCAGCCGCGCCCGACAGCTACAAGGGCATGTCGAACCCCTCCGGCAACAACGCCAATTATTGACGCCAAGCGCGGCGACGCCCGCGCGGCCCTAGCGAATTGGCTTGAAAAATCCGGGGGCAGGGCTGAAATGTGGGGCAATCCCGCCCGTCAAGCCGTTACCCATAAGGTTTGAGGGCTGACCCTTTGGCTCCTCACACCCGGTCACGATCCATGGTGATATCGATGTTCGATCAGCTTGCGGGCGCGCTCGATGCACGGACGGGCCTGATCCTGGCCGCCTTCAGCCTCGCCTCCATGGCCGTTGCGGTCGCCGTCGACGGCGCGCGCGCCACGCCCCGCGTCGTCGAATTCACCCTTGGGAACGGCCTCCAGGTTCTGGTTATCCCCGACCATCGCGCGCCGGTGGTGACCCAGATGATCTGGTACAAGGTCGGCGCCGCCGACGAGCCGCCGGGCTCCTCCGGCATCGCCCATTTCCTCGAGCACCTGATGTTCAAGGGCACCGACGCGATCCCGCCTGGCCAATTCTCCAAGATCGTCGCCAAGAACGGCGGCGAGGACAACGCCTTCACCAACCATGACGTCACCGCCTATTTCCAGCGCGTGGCCAAGGATCGGCTGCCGACGGTGATGGCCATGGAGGCTGACCGCATGGCCAATCTTCGCTTGAGCAAGGAGGACGTGGCGACCGAGCGCGACGTGATCCTCGAGGAGCGCCGCAGCCGCGTCGACAACGACCCGTCGAGCATTCTGCAAGAGCAGATGATGGCGGCGCTCTACACCAAGCACCCTTACGGCATTCCCATCATCGGGTGGGCGCATGAGGTGGCGGCGCTCGATCGCGACGATGCGCTCTCCTTCTACAAGCGCTTCTACGCACCGAACAACGCTCTGCTCGTCGTCGCCGGCGATGTCGAGCCCGACGAGGTGAGGAAGCTCGCCGAGGAGACCTTCGGCAAGCTGCCGCCGCATGGCGGACTGAATGGCCGGTCGCGCCCGCCAGAGCCAGAGCATCAAGCGCCGCTCCGCGTCGAGCTTGAAGATGCCCGCGCCGGCCGCATGACCGTGCAGCGCTATTATCTGGCACCAAGTTATGCCTCGGCCGCACCCGGCGAAGCCGAGGCGCTCGACCTCATGATGCGCATCGCCGCCATCGGCTCGGTCAGCCGGCTCTACAAGCGCCTGGTGATCGAGCAGAAGAAGGCGGCAAGCGCCGGCGGCTGGTATTCTGATTCTGCCCTCGACACCGGCAGGCTCGCCTTCTACGCCATCGGCGCCGAGAAGGTCTCGCCGGCCGAGCTCGAGGCGGCCATGGACGTCGTGATCGCCGATCTGCGGGAGCATGGCGTCACCCAAGCCGACCTCGACCGCGCCCGCAGCGCCTTTCTTGCCGAGTTCGTCTATGCCAACGACAGCCAATCGCGCATGGCGCGCCATTATGGTTGGCGGCTCGCCACCGGCATGACCGTCGAGGAGGTCGAAAGCTGGCCCGAGCGGCTTAAGAAGGTGACGGTCGGGGACATCCGCGACGTGGCGCGGAAATATCTCGTCGACAAGAACTCGGTGACGGGGATTCTGGTGCCGGCGCCTGACAAGACGAGAAACGGTGAGCAACCGGCCCATGCCCCAAGCCCCGGCAGGTCTTAGGCGCCATGCGGCAGACGCGGTTTGCCGCCATCGCGCTGTTGGCGGCGCTCGCCGCAAGTTCTGCTGACGCCATGGAGATCAAGCGCGTCATCAGTCCCGGCGGCATCGAGGCCTGGCTCGTCGAGAGCCACGCCAATCCCCTGATCGCCATGCGCTTCGCCTTCCGTGGCGGCGCCGCACAAGACCCGCGCGACAGGCAGGGCCTCGCCTACTTCGTGTCCGGCATGATGGACGAAGGCGCCGGCGGCCTCGACTCGGTCGCCTTCCAGGAGCGCTTGCAGTCGCTCGCCACGCGCATGGATTTCGATGCGGGCCGCGACGTGATGCTCGGCAATGTGCAGATGCTCACCGCCAACAAGGATGAGTCGTTCGAGCTGTTGCGTCTCGCCATGTCGAAGCCGCGCTTCGATGCGGATGCGATCGAGCGCGTGCGCGGCCAAATCATCGCCGGATTGAAGTTCGACGAGAACGACCCCGAGGAGGTCGCTTCCCTTGCCTGGGATCGTCTCGCCTTCCGCGATCACCCTTATGGACGCCCGATCAAGGGCACCAAGGCCTCCATCGCCGCCATCACCCGCGACGATTTGCATGGCTATTTGCGGCGCGTGTTTGCCCGCGACAAGCTCGCGATCACCGTGGTCGGCGACATCGATGCCGAGACGCTCGGCCGCGCGCTCGATCATGTGTTCGGCGCGCTGCCGCAACGCTCGGAGCTGGCGCCGGTCGCCGACGTCAAGCCGCCGCTCGGGCCTGCCCGCGAGATCATCGAGATGAACGTGCCGCAATCGGTGGCGCAATTCGGTCATCGCGCCTTTCCGCGCAAGGACGACGACTTCATGGCCGCCTACATCCTCAATTACATCATCGGCGGCGGCGGGTTCTCCTCGCGCCTGATGGAAGAGGTGCGCGAGAAGCGCGGGCTTGCCTATTCGGTGCACTCGAACCTTTTTCCCTATCAGCACGGCGCCGTGTTCGTGGGCAACGTGGCGACGCAGAATGAGAGGGTCGGCCAATCCTTGGAGGTGATCGAAAGCGAGCTCAGGCGTCTCGCCGAGGAGGGGCCGAGCGCCGAGGAGCTCGCCGGTGCCAAGAGCTACCTCACCGGCGCCTATGCGCTGCGCTTTGAGTCCTCGAGCAGCATCGCCAACCAGCTTCTGTGGATTCAGATCGAGGACCTCGGCATCGACTATATCGACCGGCGCAACACGCTGATCGAGAACGTGAGCCTCGACGACATCAGGCGCGTGGCGAAACGCCTCATCGAGGCCGATCGCCTGATCACCACCATCGTCGGCAAGCCGGTCGAGGCAAGGCCGAAGGCGGCACCTGGCTAGGGCTCGCTTATGGTTTTGTCGCAATCGGTCGAAGGCTGCCTTGAGGCGAAGATCGGCGAGGCTGGCCTCGCGCAGGCCGCGCTCGACCGCACCCTCGCTCGCCTTGAACCTCGCCTCGAGTCCTTGCGCGAGGACTATGCGAGCGGAGCGCTTCCCTTGCTGCGCGTGCCTGAGCGGCGCGACGACATCGATGCAGCCCGCGAAGCTCTTGCCGCGCTGACGAAAGATGCGAGGACCCTCGTGTTCTTCGGCACTGGAGGTTCAAGCTTGGGCGGCCAGACGCTCGCGCAACTCGGCGGTTGGGGCATTCCCGGCGACGACGGCAATGGCGGGCAACGCGACCGCCCGCGCACCCGCTTCTACGATAATCTCGATCCCCGCACGCTCGAGCGGGCGCTTTCGAGCCTCGACCTCGGCACCACCCGTTTCGTGGTCATTTCCAAATCCGGCAAAACGCCCGAGACTTTGGTGCAGGCCATCGCCGCCATCGAGGCGGTGCGTGCCGCCGGTCTCCGCGGCCGCATCCCCGCGCTGTTCCTTGGCCTCACTGAGCCGCGCAGCAAAGCCACCAATGGCCTCCGCGACCTGTGCGAAGCCTTGTCGATCCCCACGCTTCCGCACGATCCCAACATCGGCGGCCGGTTTTCGGCGCTGACCAATGTCGGCCTCTTGCCGGCGCTCGCCCGCGGCCTCGACGTGGAGGCGCTGCGCGACGGCGCAGGCTCCGTCGTCAAGGCGCTGATTGAGGTACGCGCGCCGCATGACTTCGCGCCTGCTGTCGGCGCCGCCGTCGCCATCGGTCTCGCGAAGGAACGCGGCGTCAAGGTGAACGTGATGCTGCCCTATAGCGATCGGCTCTCGCGCTTCGCCGCCTGGTACGTCCAGCTCTGGGGCGAGAGCCTCGGCAAGAACGGCGAGGGGACGACGCCGGTCGCGGCCCTCGGTCCGGTCGATCAGCACAGCCAGCTTCAGCTTTATCTCGACGGCGCGCCGCAGCACTTCATCACCGTGGTGCGCGAGAATTGCGCCGGCAGCGGGCCCCGCGTGACGCCTGATCTCGCCAAGATCGCCCACGCCGAGTACCTCTCAGGGCACGCCGCCGGCGATCTCGTCGCCGCGCAGCAAAAGGCGATCCCCGAGGCTTTGCTTGCCGCCGGCCGCCCGGTGCGCACCATCGACCTCGAACGGCTCGACGAGCGGGCGCTCGGCGCTCTCCTGATGCATTTCATGCTGGAAACGATCCTTGCCGGGCATCTCTTGGGCGTCGACCCGTTCGACCAGCCCGCGGTAGAATCGGGTAAAATCATCACGCGCCGCTATTTGGGCGCGTGAAACGCCTCGAGGGCCTTGGATGGCCATACGCCAGCTGCCGCCGAACCTCATCAATCGCATCGCCGCGGGCGAGGTGGTCGAGCGCCCGGCGAGCGTCGTCAAGGAGCTGGTCGAAAACGCGATCGACGCCGGCGCCAGCCGCATCGACGTGGTCGCCCATGGCGGCGGCTTGAGCCTGATCCGCGTCACCGACGATGGTAGCGGCATCGACCGCGACGATCTCGTCCTGGCGGTAGAGCGCCACGCCACCTCGAAGCTCAAGGACGACGATCTCTCCCATATCCTCACCCTTGGCTTCCGCGGCGAGGCGTTGCCGTCCATCGCTGCCGTCGCCAGGCTCACCATCATGAGCCGCGCCCGCGGCGCCGATCAGGCTCACGAGATCTCGGTCGATGGCGGGCGTAAAGGTCAACTCAAGCCTGCGGCGATCGGCGAGGGTACGCGCATCGAAGTGCGCGACCTGTTCTATGCGACGCCGGCGCGGCTCAAATTCATGAAGTCCGAGCGCGCCGAGACGGCGGCCATCGCCGATGTGGTGAAGCGCTTGGCCCTCGCCAATCCTGAGATTGCTTTCAGCCTCTCGACCGGAGATCGCGCCACGTTGCGGCTCGAGCCTTGTCCGCCGGGGCTGCTCGACCACGGACTTGCGCGGCTTGGCCGCATCCTCGGCGAGGAGTTCGTGACCGACGCGCTTACCGTGCGTGCCGCGCGCGGATCGCTTGCCGTTGAGGGCTTTGCCGGCCTCGCCACGCTCCATCGCCCCAACAGCCTCGGCCAGCATCTCGTGGTCAATGGCAGGCCTGTGCGCGACAAGCTTCTCGCCGGCGCCGTGCGCGGCGGTTACGGCGACCTCGTGCCCAACGGGCGGCATCCCATGCTTGCGCTCTTCCTCACGTTGCCTCCTGATGAGGTCGACGTGAACGTCCATCCGGCCAAGACCGAGCTCAGATTTCGCGATGCGCAAGCGGTGCGCGCCCTGATCGTCACCGCACTGCATGAGGCACTTGGCAGCGCGCAACACCGCGCCACGGCGAGCCTGTCCGAGCAGGCGCTGTCGCGCATGACGCGGCCGGCGGGCGTTTCCATGCCCAACCGTCAAGCTTTCGGCTTCGCCGACCGCGCCCAGGCGCCGCTTGCCCCAATCTCCACGCCAAGCGCCCTCACCCATGTGAGCGCCGACGACGACAGCGCCGTCGCTTTTCCCCTCGGCGCGGCGCGGGCGCAAGTGCACGACACCTTCATCATCGCCGAGACGGAAAATTCGCTTGTTATCGTCGATCAGCACGCGGCCCATGAGCGGCTGGTCTATGAGCGCCTGAAGAAGGCTTTCGCCAATGGCGGCCTCTCCCGCCAGATGCTGCTGATCCCCGAAGTGGTCGAGCTCGACGCTGAAGCCGCCGAGCGGCTCGCCGGGGCGGCGGCGGACCTCGAGCGGCTCGGTCTCGTGGTCGAGGCCTTCGGTCAATCGGCGGTCATCGTGCGCGAGGTCCCGGCTCTGCTCGGCCAGGGCAACCTTCAGGGCCTGATGCGCGATCTCGCCGACGAGCTTGCCGAGGGCGAGGGCAGTCTCGTCGTCTCCGAGCGGCTTGACCATGTGCTTTCCACCATGGCCTGCCACGGCAGCGTGCGTGCAGGGCGCCGCCTCAACGCCATTGAGATGAACGCGCTTCTTCGCGACATGGAGGAGACGCCGTTCTCGGGCCAGTGCAATCACGGCCGCCCGACTTATGTCGAGCTCAAGCTCGCCGACATCGAGAAGCTGTTCCAGCGCCGCTGAAGCCCGCCCGGCCATGACCATAGATCGATTGTAACGACCGAAACGATTGCGAGGATAACTACTTGAAGCTGCGCAGCACCGCGCCATGCAGGAAGGCGCTGTCGGCATTGGCCACGTCGCCGGTGGCCTCGCCGAGATTGAGATGAGCGATCAGGATCAGATGGCCGCTCCCCGTCTCCACCAAAGTGTAGTGGATCTCGACCGACTTGCCGGTTGAACGGCAGGACGTGTACAGGCGCTTTACGCTCACCGTCTGTGAGGGCTCGCTGATCTTCTTGCCTGAAGCGAAGGTGCCTTTGCAATTCTTGGCATCGTCCACCATCACCTCGTTCGCCGCCTCGTCGAGATCGGCAGCGCCCATGTCCTTGTAGCCGACCAGCGCGGCGACGATGCCGTTCGCGTATTTCCACACCACGTCGAAACTCGGCATCGGGGTTTCTTGCGGGTCCTCCATCTCGTAATTGGTGATGCCGGCCGAGGCGAGCAGGTCGGAGGCGAACGCCGCCGCCTCGCTCGGGGTGAAGAGCTTATTGCCGCTGTCTTCGCTGTCCTTCGGGGCCTTGGCCTCGATGCTTCCCGCCTTCTCGGCTGCCAGATTCTCGCTGACGCAACTGGCCAGGGCCGCGATCGCGTCGCGCGTGCCGGAAAGCTTGAAGCTCACTTCGCCGGCCGGCGTGACGACGGCGAGCGAGTGGCCGTGACGCATGGCTTCCACCACCGGATCGGCGTTTTCGAGCGGCACCAGAATGCCGTGCGCGTCGACTACCTTGGCGATGCCGTGAATTGGGGCGAGCTTGTCGACCGCGAGCGTCACGACCTCCTCGCTTCCCACCTGCAAATTCCATTTGTCGTTGGCGAGCACCAGCCCCCAGCCGAAATCGCGGCTGATGATGAAGGCGAGCGTGATGCCGTTGGCATAGTCGGCGGTCATGGTGCAATCGCGGAAGGTGCCGTCTTCGTCGTGATTGGCTTGTCCTTCCCAGCCGCCTGAGGTGAAGGCGCTGGCCTGCGCTGCGAAAGCGATCATCGCGGCGAGGAGAGAGGCAAAGCCCAGGACTTTGAATAGCTTCATGGCACCCTCAATCCCCGGAACAACTGTCATTCAAGCACATCTCCGGGGCTCGGGCCATCGCGCAGGCTCAAACCGAGTAACGGAAAAACTCGCATCACGACAATTTTAGTCTCTCCGTAGATACGGGCGTCGAGCTGTTGAAACGCGGCCGGAAGTTCGATTTCCGCGTCGGCTCGATCCTCCAAAACCGCGATAGCGCCGTCCTTGATCCACCCTCCGGCAGCGGCCGATTGAAGCGTCCTTAGCCCAAGGCCCCTGCCGTAAGGCGGATCGAGGAAGATAAGGTCGAAAGGCTGCATAGTGCCCGCCTCGCCGAGCTTGGTCGCGTCACGCCGCCAGATCTTGGTTACGCCGGTGAGCGACAGCGCCTCGACATTGCGGCGGATGGAAGCGCGCGCGTCCGCACTCTCCTCCACGAACAGGCAGAAGCGCGCGCCGCGCGACATTGCCTCGAGCCCGAGCGCGCCGGAGCCTGCGAACAGATCGAGCACGCGGGCGCCGGCGAAATCGAATTGCGGCGCGCCGTGCTCAAGCACGTTGAACAGCGCCTGGCGCACGCGGTCAGATGTCGGCCGCGTGGTGAGCCCCTTCGGCGCCTCGATGCGCTTGGCTCTGAACTTGCCGGCTACGATACGCATAAGAGAGGGTTGATACTCATCGCCGCCGCGCCGCTCGCAGCCTTTGGTTCTCGCTGCTCAAGCCAAGCTCGGCGGCGAGCTTGGCGCCCAACTGATCCATGAGCACGCGCTGCTTGATCTCGCTCACTTCGCCGGACGGCAAATCACCGAGCGCGAACGGCCCGAAGGAAATGCGGATCAGCCGGTTGACGGTGAGGCCGAGGGATTCGGCGAGCCGCTTCACCTCGCGGTTCTTGCCTTCGCGAAGCCCGAGCGTCAGCCAGACATTGCTCCCTTGCTCGCGATCGATCCTCGCTTCCACCGGCCCGTACTGTACGCCGTCGATGGTCATGCCCTTGGCCAGCTTGTCGAGGTCGGCTTGGCCGACCTTGCCGTGTGCCCGCACGCGATAGCGGCGCAACCAGCCGGTGCTCGGCAGCTCCAGATGCCTCGCAAGCTCGCCGTCGGTGGTGAGCAGCAGAAGCCCTTCGGTATTGAGATCGAGCCGCCCCACCGAGACCACGCGGGGAAGCTCGGGCGGCAATGCCTCGAACACGGTCTTCCGGCCTTGCGGGTCCTTGTGGCTGGTCACGAGCCCCTTCGGCTTATGGTAGCGCCACAGCCGCGGCGCCTCGGCCTGAGGCAGCGATTTGCTGTCGACGGAGACGTCGTCGCCAGGCTTGACCACATAGGCTGGCGTGGTCAGCGCCGTGCCGTTGACCGCGACGCGGCCTTGCTCGATCCACTTTTCGGCGTCGCGCCGCGAGCAAAGCCCGGCATGGGCCATGGCCTTGGCGATGCGCATGGGCTCCGCCGCCTTTAAGGTCGCGGGCTTGCCCCCTTGACCAGGCCTTCGCTTCGCGCCCACTTTCCCGCCCATGAAGCAAAAGCTTGCAGATGTGGCGACTCCAAGCAAGCGGCCTATGGATCTCGCCCTCGGCGAGGCCGAGGCTGCCGGCCTTTCGGGCGAGGTCCCCATCGGCGCTGTGGTGGTGAGCGCCTCGGGCGAGGTGCTGGCACGCGCCGGCAACCGCACGCTTCAGCTCCACGACCCGACCGCACACGCCGAGCTCATCGCCATCAGAGAGGCCTGCGCCAAGCTCGGCAGCGAGCGGCTCACCGGCTGCGATCTCCATGTCACGCTTGAACCCTGCGCCATGTGCGCCGCGGCCATCTCCTTCGCCCGCATCCGCAGGCTCTATTTCGGCGCGCCAGACCCTAAAGGCGGCGCCGTCGAGCATGGCCCGCGCTTCTTCGCGGGAGCCACCTGCCACCACGCGCCGGAAATCTATGGCGGCATCGGCGAGGCCCGCGCCGCCGAGCTTCTCAAACGCTTCTTCGCCGCCCGCCGCTAGACCGCACTGCACCTCTTTCCCCTCTCCCCTTGTGGAGAGGGCTTCCCGCCGCGATCTTGCGCGCTGCGCTCAAGTAGCGGAGCGATAGTGCATCAAATGTGCGCGCAAGTCGCATGGCGGGAAGGGTGAGGGTGAATCTTTTTGACGCGGCAAAGCCGCTTACCCCTCACCGCGAACCCTTTCGGGTTCGCGTGCTCTCCCACAAGTGGAGAGCGGGAGCCGGTTGCGCCGCACAGGCGTGCTTCATCGCCTCGCCGCCGATGGCGCGAAGGCATGTCAAAGAGCAAGGACTGCGGAGCGCCGAAGGGCCGCGTCCTATTTTTAGTGGGCAGCCTCTCGGCGCCCCGCAGCGGCGATATATTGAGCCCCTTCCCCTCGCTTACCGCCTCTTCCGCGGGACGCCTATAGCGCCCGGCAGAGATGGACCCGGGCTTTCCAACCCGGGCGGGGGGCAGACGAGCCCCTGAGGTGGTTCGTTACACCGGCCGCGAAACGCGAGACCACTCTTTCTCAGATGAGGTCGCAGGTCCGTTCCGCGGTTCTCCTCAGGCGCCGCATCCCTCGCCCCGAGATCACAGACGGTCTGCAGCTCGCGTCCTCTTTGGACGAGGGATGAATGGAGTTTAGTCCAGGCCCGAGTGGCGGGGATAAGTGGTGCCGTAGGGTGCGCAAAGCGCAGCGTGCCCACCCTACAACGCCGCCGGCATGAGGAACTGCGCCTCGGCCAGTTTGGCGAACACGCCGCCCTTGGCCACCAGCTCGTCGAAACTGCCGCTCTCCACGATCCGGCCGCGGTCGAACACCAGGATGCGGGTCGCATTGCGCACCGTGGCGAGCCTGTGGGCGATGACGAAGGTGGTGCGGCCCTTCATCACTTCGTTGAGGGCGGCGGTCACCTTGGCCTCGGTGGCGGCATCGAGCGCGCTCGTCGCCTCGTCGAGGATCAGGATCGGGGGGTCTTTCAGGAGCGCCCGGGCAATCGACAGCCTCTGACGCTCGCCGCCTGAGAGCATGCGCCCGCGCTCGCCGACAGTCGCGTTCAGCCCATCGCCGTGCCGCTCGATGAAATCGAGCGCCTCGGCGCGGCGGCAGGCGGCAAGAATTTGCTCGTCGGTGGCGTCCGGATTGCCGACCCGCAAATTCTCCGCGATCGAGCGGTTGAACAGGAGCGGCTCCTGGAAGATCACACCGATATTGCGCCGCAGACTCGTGAGCTTCACGCCACGGATATCGCGACCGTCGATGCTGATCTTCCCCGCCTGCGGGTCGTAGACGCGATAGAGGAGCGCAAGCGCCGTCGATTTGCCGGCGCCGGTGGCGCCGACCAGCGCAATGGTCTCGCCAGGCTCTGCCTTGAAGGTGAGGTCCTCGACGGCAGGGAGCTTGCCGTCATAGGAGAACGTGACGCAGTCGAAGGACACCTCGCCGCGGACTCCTCTGAGGGTGACCGCGTTCTTGCGGTCCTTCACCGACGTCGTGGTGTCGAGCACGCCGAAGAACTCCTCGAGCCTCGGCACATTCATGAAGACGGAATTGACGAAGCGCGCCGCCTGCTCGAGGCGCTGGATCAGCATGCCGGCGAAGCTCATGAACATGACGATGCCGCCGATCGTGGTCTTTCCTTGCGCGAACAGGACGAGCCCGAGGATCAGGATGGCGAGCATGGTAAGCGTGGTCGACGCCTTGGTGATGGTCGAGACCACCGCCCACCAGGACAGCACCGGCATCTGTGCGCCAAGCAGACGGCCGACCACCGCGCGCAATTCGCGCACCTCGTCCTCGACGCGGGTGAAGCTCTGCACCAGCGCGACGTTGCCGAGCGTGTCCGAGGCGCGCTCGGCGAGGTCGGAGTAGTAGCGCTCGACCGATTTCTGCATGGTCTCGGTCTTGCGCAGCACGAAGGTGGTGAGCGCGAGGAAGATGAGAGAGAGCCCGATGAGCAGAAGGCCGAGCCGCCAATTGAGATAGAGCGACAGCGGCAGCAGCACGGCGACGGACACGATGGCGGCGAGATGCTCGCGGAAGAAGCCGAGCCACAGCCACCACAGCGTGTCGGTGCCGGCGAGCATCACCTTCATTAGCCGCCCGGAATGAGTGGCGCTGTGGAAGCTGAGCGGAAGCTGCAGCACGTGCTCGAAATAATCCGACAGCACCACTTGGCGGCGCTTGTGGGCGAGCCTGTCGGCGTAGAGCGCGACGAGCGCCCCGCACAAGATGAGGAACAGCGCAAAGCCGACCCAAGCGGTGACGAGCGGGGTGAGCTTCGGCCAATCCGGTGTGCCGCCAGAGCCTTGCGCGCTCGCCAAGGCATCGATGATGCGACCGAACAGCACTGGCTCGGCGAGGCCCGCGGCGGCAAGCGCCACATTGGCGAGCGCCAGAACCCAGCCGAGCTTCCTCTGCGGGCCGAGCAGGCCAAGCACGCGGGCATAGAGGCGAATCATGGGGTGAAAGGGAGGCTCAGAACCCCGATCGCGGGGTCCAGTAGCGCATGCTGGGCGGGTAGTTCAGCTGCGGATAGACCCGCTGCAGCGCTTGCGTTTCGTAGTCGCCCTTGGCGTAAGGCACGGGCCCGAAATAGAAGCTCCAGCCGCCTGGGCGGCGCGGGGGCGCGTAGTAATAGGGATAGATCGGCGGCCGGCCGCGCCTGAAGATCTGGGCGGGCTCAACCATGGGGGTGGGGCCTGCGAGCTTCGATGCGGCGAGCGGCGCGGCGCTCGCCGGTGCGCTACCGAGGCAAAGCGCGACTGCGGCAGCGCCGGACAGAAGGGCTGCGGTTTTTCTTGAGCCGTGCGCCATCAGGGTCTCCGATCTGCTTTCAGGTCCGACATCAAAGGTAGGCGTGGCAGCCTGCCGCCGCAATGAGTTACTGCAGGGGGGCGGCGCAGCCAGCGGGTTCGCTCGACTCCTTATCGCGCTCAACCGCGCGCCAGCCGATGTCGCGGCGGCAGAAGCCGCCGGACCAGTCGATCTTGTCGACGGCGGCATAGGCGCGCGCTTGCGCCTCGCGAATGTCGCGGCCCCGCGCGGTGACCCCAAGCACGCGTCCGCCATCGGCGAGGACGCGGCTGCCATCGCGCCTGGTCCCGGCATGGAAGATTTGCACGCCTGGTTCGCGCGCAGCTTCGGCGAGGCCCTTGATCTCGGTGCCCTTGGCGTAAGCGCCCGGATAGCCCTTCGCCGCCATGACCACGCACAACGCAGGATCGTCGGACCATTCGAGCGCGACGCCGTCGAGCCGGCCCTCGGCGGTGGCGAGCAGAGCCGGCAGGAGATCGGAGTTGAGCCGCAGCATCAGCGCTTGGCATTCAGGATCGCCGAAGCGGACATTGTATTCGATGAGCTTGGGCGCCCCGTCCTCGATCATCAGTCCGGCATAGAGCACGCCCTTGAACTTCGTGCCTGCGTCAGCCATGGCGCGCACCGTCGGCTCGATAATCTCCGCCATCACGCGGCGGCAGAGCGCGGGCGTCATGACCGGCGCCGGAGAGTAAGCGCCCATGCCTCCGGTGTTGGGGCCTTGGTCGCCGTCGTAAGCGCGCTTGTGGTCCTGCGCCGTGGCGAGCGGCAGCGCTGTGGTGCCGTCGACCAGGGCGAAGAAGCTCGCTTCCTCGCCGCGCAGGAATTCCTCGATCACGAGCTCGGCGCCGGCATCGCCGAACGCCCCACCGAAGCAGGCGTCAATGGCGGCCTCAGCTTCGGACTTCGTCTCGGCGATGGTGACGCCCTTGCCGGCGGCGAGCCCGTCGGCCTTGATCACGATGGGAAGAGTCTGCCGCGCCAGATAAGCCTTGGCTGACGCCGCATCGGCAAAGCGGGCATAGGAAGCAGTTGGAATGGCGGCCCGCGCGCAGAGATCCTTGGTGAAGCCCTTCGAGCCTTCGAGCCTGGCGGCGGCCTGCGACGGCCCGAACACCTTGATGCCGTGGGCTTCGAGGTCGTCGGTAAGGCCGGCGACGAGCGGCGCCTCGGGGCCGATGATGACCAGGCCGATCGCGTTCTCGAGGCAGAAGCTGGCGACCGCGTCGTGATCGCCAATATCGAGCGATGCTAGCTCCGCGACCTCGGCGATCCCGGCATTGCCAGGGGCGCAATAGAGAGTATCAAGGAGCGGGCTTTGCTTGAGCTTCCAGGCAAGCGCGTGCTCGCGTCCGCCTCCACCTATCAACAGCACGTTCAATGGGGTAAAGCTCCGGTCTGTCAGGCTGCCTCCCTAGCACGGGGGCGGCGGAAGCAAAATGGAACCGCTGATCTAGAATGGCTGAAGCCACCACAAACTTGACGACCAATCTCGTCGAATATACCGTCTCTGAGCTTTCCTTCGCGCTCAAGCGCACCGTGGAGGAGGCCTATGGGCTGGTGAAGCTCCGCGGCGAGATCTCCAACTTCAACGGTCCGCACAGCTCGGGCCACTGCTACTTCAAGCTCAAGGATGAGAACGCCGTCATCGACGCGCTCATCTGGCGGAGCACCTTTCAGCGGCTCAAGTTCAAGCCTGAGCAGGGGCTCGAGGTCGTAGCCAAAGGCCGGGTCACCACCTATCCCAACAAATCGACCTACCAGATCGTCATCGACGATCTCGAGCCTGCCGGAATCGGCGCCCTCATGGCGCTGCTCGAGCAGCGGAAGCGCGCGCTCGCCGCCGAGGGCCTGTTCGATGCCAATCGCAAGCTGCCGCTCCCGTATCTGCCGCGCATCGTCGGCGTGGTCACTTCGCCCACCGGTGCCGTGATCCGCGACATTCTGCACAGGCTCGCCGACCGCTTCCCTTGCCACGTTCTGGTCTGGCCGGTGCGGGTGCAGGGCGAGACCTGCGCGGTCGAAGTCGCCGCCGCCATTCACGGCTTCAACGGGCTGATCGTCGGCGCTTCCGTGCCGCGGCCCGATCTGATCATCGTGGCGCGCGGCGGCGGAAGCCTCGAAGATCTGTGGGGCTTCAACGAGGAGATCGTCGCCCGCGCCGTCGCCGCGAGCACCATCCCGCTGATCTCGGCGGTGGGGCATGAAACCGACTGGACCATCATCGACCTCGTCGCCGACTTCCGCGCGCCGACCCCGACTGCTGCCGCCGAGCGCGCCGTGCCGGTGCGCGCCGATCTGCACATTCAGGTGACGGGCTTCGGCTTGCGCGTGCTCGGCTGCCTCAGGCGGCTGGTCGATGGGCAGCGCAATCTATTGCTTGCGCTCGCCCGCGGCCTGCCGCGGCGAAGCGAAATTCTGGCGCTGCCGCGTCAGCGCTTCGACGGCGTGAGTGCCAGGCTCGGCCGCGAGCTCGGCGCAAACGCCCATGCCCATCGCGTGGCGCTCGCGCGCGCAGCCACGCGGCTCAGGCCGCATCTCGTGCGCAACGCCGCACGGGGAGGGCGCGACCGGCTCATCCGTCTTGACCGCTCGGGCCGCCGCGCTCTTCCAGCTTTGGTGGCGCGGTCGCGCCAGCGCCTCGATGCGCACATCGGGGCTCCTCAACTCGCTCGGCTATCACAATGTGCTCGCCCGCGGCTTCACCCTCACCCGCGACGCCGAAGGCCGCATGCTCCGCCGCGCCGCCGACGTTCATCGCGGCGAGCGTCTGGACATCGAGTTCGCCGATGGCCATGTCCCTGCGCAGGCCGATGGTGGCGACCGCAAGGCAACAACAAGTCCGAAGCGTGCACGCACGCGCGACGAAAAGCAGGGCACATTGCTGTAAGCGGGCTGGCCACCGCCGCGCGGCGACGCTATGGTGATCGAACGAAATTCGACATGAGGCGAGTGACCCGGCCTTGATGAACCGTTTCGAACGCAACATTGGCTTCAAGGGCGAAGCCAAACTCAAATATCTCGACGGCGAGGTGCAGGTGCTGACGCCCGGCGACTTCGTGCGCTGCGCCGTCACCGGCCGCACCATCCCGCTCGATGAGCTGCGCTATTGGAGCGTTGAGCTGCAGGAGGCCTATGCCGACGCCGCTGCCTCGCTGAAGCGCTACCGCGAGACCCACCCGACACCTGCTTAGCCCGTCCGTCGTTTCTCGATCGCCTCGACCAGAAGCCGCTTCAGCCTGTTGCCCTCGCCGAACTCGATGGCAATGAGGAGCGGGCGCGAACGGAACCTGAGCTCGCTCAAAGCCGTGCCGTCGTCCTCAGGAAGGCGCACCCAATCCTTCTCGGTGGTGACCAGCATGGCGTTCCATTCCCGCGCCCATCTGAGCAAGCGCTCTGCCTGGCGTTCGGTGTAAGGGTGATGGTCGGGGAATGAGCGGGTGCCCGTGAGCCGCGCCCCGTTCTGCGACAGCGTGGCGTAGAATTTCTTCGGGTTGGCGATGCCGGCAAAGCCGATGACCGGCAGCACGCCGAGCCAACGCCCATCGCCGCGCGGCGCCATGCGCGCCTTGAGCACCGGCTTGTTGGCAGCCTCGAAGCTCTTGGCGAGCGGGGCAGCCCTGCCGCCGTCGCCGATCAGCAGCAGCGCATCTGCGCTCGGCATCTGCTTGTCGAGCGGCGCCCGTAAAGGCCCGGCCGGCATCACCAGCCCATTGCCGAGCCCGACCTGAGAGTCGACCACGATCAGGCTGAAATCCTTCACGAGCTGCGGATTCTGAAAGCCGTCATCCATGACGATGACGGTGGCGTCAGTGCCCTCGATCAGCTTGGCGCCTGCCGCCCGGTCCGCGGAGACCACGGTCGGCGCATGCGCGAGCAGCAGCAGCGTCTCGTCGCCGATCTCGGCAGCGCTCTGGCCCTCGGTCGCGAGCACCGGGCCTTGCACCTTGCCGCCATAGCCTCGGGTGAGGAAGCAGGGCCGCTCGCCCGCTTCCTTCAGGACTTCGGCAACGGCAATGGCCGTCGGCGTCTTGCCGCCGCCGCCAACGGTGAAATTGCCGATGCAGATCACCGGAAGGCGCGAGCGGTAGGGCTTGACCTCGGCGGCCTTGCGCTCGGCCATGCGCCCATAGATCGCGGCTAAGGGCGAAAGCGCCGAGGCCAGCACCCCAGCCCTTCGATACCACCAGAATGGCGCCCTAAGAGGCATGTTGCAGGGTCGCCTTCGGCGGCAGGAATTGCTCAAGCTCGCTGATGGTGCGCGGCAAGGCACCGCCGAGGCGAGCGATGGCGCCCTCGGCGCGGGACATGATCCGCGCCCGCGCCTGCGCATTCTCGAGGAGAAGCAGGGCGGTGGTGGCGAGGCTTTGCGCATCGCTTACCTGCACCGCGCCGCCCGAGGCCAATAGCTCCTCATAGGCATCGGCGAAGTTCCGCCAATGCGGGCCGGTCACGACCGCGGCGCCAAGCTTGATCGCCTCAACCGGGTTCTGCCCGCCATGCGGCACGAGCGAGCCGCCGATCAGCGCCACCGGCACGAGGTTATAGAAGAGCCCAAGCTCGCCGATGGTGTCGGCGATGTAGATGTCGGTGCCGGCCTCTGGCAGCTTTCCTTCCGAGCGGAGCGCCACTTTGAGGTTTGCGCCCTCGAGCAGCCGCGCGATGAACGGCCCTCGCTCCGGATGACGGGGCACGATGACGGTGAGGAGGTCTGGGCGCGCCTTCTTCATGGCGAGATGCGCGACCGCGGCGATATCGTCTTCGCCAGGATGGGTGCTCGCGGCGAGCCATACCGTGCGGCCGGCAAGCGCCGCGGCAAGCTTCTTGTGCCCAGCCAGATCCACCGGTGGCGGCGGCGCGTCGGCCTTGAGATTGCCGACCGCGACAGTGCGCGGCGTGCCGAGCGCGGTGAAGCGCTGGGCGAAGCGCTCGTTCTGGGCAAGCACCAGGCCGAACGCCGAGAACAGCGGACGGCTCAAGCCGGGACGGTTGCGCCAGCGGCGGAAGGAGCGGAACGACATGCGGCCGTTGACCAGCACGAGCGGGACGTTGAGCGCGTTCGTCTCCAGCACGAGGTTCGGCCAGATTTCCGATTCGACGAACACCGTCAGGTCCGGCTGCCAATGCTTGAGGAACCGCCGCACATAGTCCTGATTGTCGAGCGGCACATATTGGTGCACCGCGCCCTTCGGCAGCCGCGCCCGCGCGAGCTTCGCCGAGGTGACCGTGCCGGTGGTGAGCAAGAGGCCGATCTCCGGATGCTCGGTGGCGATCGCATCGATCACCGGCAGCACGGCATTGGCCTCGCCGACGCTCGCGGCATGGAACCACACAAGGAAGCCGGATGGGCGCGGCACGCTCGCCTCGCCGTAACGCTCAGGCCGGCGCGCCGGCTCCTCCTTGCCGATCCGGGTGCGCCAGGCAAGCAGCAGCGGCGCGACCGGCGCGGCATAGCGCGTCAGCGCGCGATAGGCACGAAGCGCGAAGGCCGGCTTGGGGGCATCCTTGACTTGTACGGCTGGCAGCAACGGATCGGTGGCCCCGGCAAGTTCGTAGGCGCGCGCGGTCGCTTGATTGAGGCCGCGTTCGACGGCGATGCGGGCCGCCTCGAGCGCGGCCGAATCGGCGTCCTCAGGCACCCTTACCGGATCGCCGACCACGATGCCAAGCTTGGAGAAGGGCAGGTTGATGGTAAATGCGCTCCAATTGTTGAGCGTGAGGTAGCGATTGGTCGCCATGGCGCAGGGCACGATCGGGCGCCCCGAGAGCTTCGCCAGCATGACGATGCCGTTCCCAGCCTTGCGCGCCGGGCCCGGAGCGACGTCGGCGGTCATGGCCACGGTCGTGCCTTGCTGAAGCGCCTTAAGCGATTCCCGAAGCGCGGCTGCCCCGCCGCGATTCCGGCGCCGGTAGCCGGCGCCGGCGCCTCTGATCAATCGCATGCCGAAGCGGCTTAGGACCCCGGCGATCAGCTCGGCATCGCCGTGCCGCGCCACCATGGCGGCGACGTCTGCCGGCCGGTCCGGCTTGATCTTGGGCAGCATGCCGAACTGCCCATGCCACATGGCGAAGATTTGCGGATGTTCGGAGAAGAGCTTGGCGTCGGTGTCCGGAGGATCGCGCAGGACTTCGCTCGTATTGTAGACGAGGCGGATATAGGCCGCCGCGACCGCGCTGCCGAAAGCGACCACGGACTCTGAGGAGGACAGCCGCTTTGCCATGAAAGACGCGCTTGCCTAGCTTCCGACCACGGCGACGGCGTCTTCGTCGTCGGCATCGCCAACGCTTGCGCCTTCGAGGCCGGCGTCTTCGGGGCGGCCGTCACCGGCCTTGCCGTTTTCGCTTTCCGGCGCATGGGCGGCGATGCCGAACTGGGTTCCGTGCAGACGCGTATAGAGGCCGCCTTTGGCGACCAGCTCCTCGTGACGCCCGACCTCGACGATGCGCCCCTGATCGAGCACGCAGATGAGATCGGCCTTCTTCACCGTGGACAGGCGGTGGGCGATCATCAGCACGGTGCGCCCGCGCATCAAGCCTTCGAGCGCGGTCTGCACTTTGGCTTCTGCCTCGCTGTCGAGCGAGCTCGTCGGCTCATCGAGCAGCAAGATCGGCGCATCCTTGTAGATCGCCCGGGCGATGGCGATGCGCTGGCGCTCGCCGCCTGAAAGCGCTGATCCTGCCTCGCCCACGCGCGTGTTATAGCCCTTTGGCAGCCCCATGATGAAATCATGGGCCGCGGCGGCCTTAGCGGCGGCAATGACTTGGGCCTCGTCCTCTGGCTTGGTGCCGTAGGCGATATTGGCGCGGATGGTGTCGTCGAACAGCACAGGGTCTTGGGTGACGAGGCCGATGGCGTCGCGCAAGCTGGCGATCGTCACCTGCGCGATGTCCTGCCCGTCGACGACCACCTTGCCCTTCTCGGGATCGAAGAAGCGCAAACAGAGGTTGACCAGCGTGCTCTTGCCTGAGCCTGAGGGGCCGACCAGGGCTACGGTACGTCCGGAGGGAACGGTCAGGCTCACGCCTTTCAGCACCGGGTTGTTCGCCTCATAGGCGAAGGAGATGGTGTCGAATTCGATCTGGCCGCGCTTCAAGACGAGCGGCTTGGCGTCGGCGGCTTCGACCAGCTGCGTCTCGCGGTCGACGATACCGAACACGCGGTTCGCCGCCGCCACGCCTTCCTGCAAACTGGTTTGCAGCGTGGCCGCGCTTTTCAGCGGGCCGTAGAGCAGTAGCGCCGAGGTCATGAAGCCCATGAACTGGCCAAGGGTGAGGTCGCCGCGGATCCCCTTGGTGCCGGCGAAATAGATGGCAGCCGCAAAGCCGAGGCCGGTGAGGAGCTCGACCGAGGGGCTGGACATGGCGCGGGCGCGCGTGCCCCGCATGGTGAATTCGAGCGCCCGATTGATGGTGGTGGCCGCGCGGGCTTCCTCCCGAGGCTCCTGCCGGTAGGCGCGCACCACGCGCATGCCGCGCAAGGTCTGGGTGATCAGCGCCGAGAGATCGCCCGTCTCCTGCAGCGACTTGGTGGTCGATTTGCGCATCTTGCGGCGCTGACGGCCGAGCATGAACCAGGCAAACGGCATGAACAGCAAGATCAGAAAGGCGAAGCGCGCATCCATGTAGAACATGGTGGCGACGAGGATGATGACCTTGAGATAGTTCTCGCCGAGCGTGACGATGGAGCGGCTCGCCGTCTGCCGCAGGAGATTGGCATCGTTGAGAAAGCCGGAGAGCAGGCGCCCCGAATGCACCGTCTGGATGAAGGAGAGATCGGCGCCGGCGAGCTTGGCGAACATTTGGATGCGGAGATCGGCGATGAAGCGGTGGCCAAGATAGGCCACGGTGACGTCGGCCACATACTCGGAAATCGCCTTGACGATGGTCACCACCACGATGCCGGCGGTGACCCAGTAGATCATCTGCTGGTTCTTGGCCACGAACACGTCGTCCGCGGTCGTGCGGATGAGGAAGGGGATGGCGCCGGTGGTCGCCGCGGTGAGAATCATGGCGACGCTGGCAAGCGCCAACAGGCCGATACGGGGGCGCAAATGCTCCCGCCAGATGCGCATGACGATCTCGCCCGTAGTGTAATGGTGGGTCTGGAGCTCGTCAGCGCTCCGCGAGATCATTTTCGCGTCGCTGAACAGTTGATCTTTCAAGCGCTTCCCCGATTCCGCCGGTTTGGGCTTTCCGGCCACGCACCCGGCGGAGCCTTTCTAGCATGCCCGGCGAGTTCCCTTTAAGGCGAAAAACCTAAGGCCTTACCGCGCCTAACCCTTGGGCGCAGCGCCGGTTTCCGTCTCGGGATCGAGCAGCCGGTGCAGATGCACGATGAAATAGCGCATATGCGCGTCGTCCACGCTCCTGTGGGCTGCATCGCGCCAGGCGGCGTAGGCTTCCGCGTAATTCGGATAGATGCCGACGATGTCGAGCCCCTTCAGGTTGGAGAACTCGATTCTGTCGAGCGTGGTGAGCTCGCCCCCGAAGACGAGATGGAGAAGCTGCCGCGTCTCCGCCTTTGTCCCCTGCTTTGCCGCCATGATGTATCCCGTGTTTTTGGTCCAGCGCCGACTTTGCCGAAAAGCGCGTCACAAATCTACGCGGCTCGTGCGCTCGATGAGCTTGGCGTGGAGCAATGGCGGGGCGGCGACGAGGCTCGGGAAGCGGGGGTTGGGCAGATTGAAGCGGAAAGCGTGGCCGTGATGGTCGGTCACAACGCCGCCTGCCTCCTCGACCACCAGCACGCCGGCCGCCAAGTCCCAATCGCATTTCGCCGAGAGCGACACGGTCGCATCGGCGCGGCCTGCAGCGACGAGCGCGAGCCGATAGGCGACGGAATTGACCCAGCGCGACTCGACGCCAGGCCAAGGCTCCTTCCAGATGCGTTTCTTGAACAGGCCGCCGCTTGCGATGAACAGAGCGCCTTCGAGATCGCTCCTCGTGCTCACGTGGATGGGCGCGTCGTTGAGGAAGGCGCCGCCATCGCGAATGGCGTGGAAGAACTCGCCCGTGGCGGGATTGTACACCGCGCCGAGCACCGGCTTGCCCTCCTGCACCAGCGCCGCCGAGATGGTCCACTCCGGCACGTGGCGGAGAAAGGCGTTGGTCCCGTCGATCGGATCAACCATCCACACGAAGCGGTGCTCGAGCCGGTCGGGGTCGTCCTCGGTTTCCTCCGACAGCCAGCCGTAATTCGGCCTGCCGCCGAGAAGCGCGCTCTTGAGAAGATCGTCGACGGCGAAATCTGCCTCGCTCACCTCGGTGCCGTCGTGCTTCCTCGTCACCTTGAGGTCCTGCCGGAAATAGCTGTGCGCGAGCTTGCCTGCGTCCTCGACCGCGGTCTTGAGCAGACGGAAGTCCTCCTCAAGGGTGTGAGGAGGAGCGGCACTAGCGGGTGACAGCGCGGTCATCTTGGTCTCGAAAACACTCTTTAAACCATGTCGGCAGGAAGTGCCGGATACCTGACGTTAACGACGTCTATTAAGCGGTTCGGATAAGTTTTATGGCAGGATCGTGGCAATAAAGGCTCTCCCAAGCAGCCTCAAGGAAGCTAACAGCAAGGCGTCATCGGGCCTCAGGGCGTGCATCCCTGGGGCCCGGTTCATTTCCGGCTCCTAGAACCGCGAAGCGAGAACCAGATCGAGCACGATGGCCGCGAACACGATCAACCCGAAATCGCGGTTCGACCGGAAGCGCTGCAGGCAATTGTCCGAATCGTCGATATCGAGCGTGGCCACTTGCCAGAAGAGATGGGCACCCGCAGCCGCCATGCCAAGCAGGAACACGATCTCGGCCCCGGCCAAGAGCCCGGCTACGGTGATTCCGAGCCAAGCAAGCGCATAGAACCCTGAGAGCCAGGCCTTGGTCGCCCGCCCGAATCTGAGCGCTGTCGATTTGAGCCCGAGCAGCTCGTCGTCGTCGCGGTCCTGATGGGCGTAGATGGTGTCGTAGCCAATAGTCCAGGCGATGGCTCCGGCGTAGAGGACGACCGCCGGCAATTCGAGGCGGCCGAGCACGGCGGAATAGCCGAGCAGGACGCCCCAATTGAAGGCGAGCCCCAGCACCGCTTGCGGCCAGTAGCTGTAACGCTTGACCAGAGGATAGAGAGCGACGAGCGGAACGACGCAAAGCCCGAGCCAGACGGTCGCGGCGTTGAAGGAGAGAAGCACCGCAAGCCCGATCATGCACAGCACCAGCATGAAAATGGTGGCGGATCTCTCGCTGACCTCGCCGCTCGGCAGCGGACGGCTGTGCGTGCGGGCGACCTTGGCGTCGATATCCTTGTCGACGATGTCGTTATAGGTGCAGCCGGCGGCGCGCATCACGACGGCGCCGATGGCGAACAGCACGAGCAGCCAGGCGTCGGGGTAGTCGGCACCGATGCTGCGCGAGGCGAGCGCCACCGACCAGAAGCAGGGAATGGCGAGCAGCCAGAAGCCGGTCGGCCGGTCGACGCGGGCGAGCCGCAAATAGGGGAGAAGCGCCGCCGGCGCCAGCCGGTCGACGAGATTCGTCGCCCGCGCGTCGGCTACCCTGCTCGCTTTGCCTTGGGCAACAGGACGTGGCATGTCTGCGATCCTGTTTTCCTTTTGCCCTGAACTGGATGAGGTTTCCAGCAGAATGCCCTCCAAGCCTCAGCGGCTCTTCGTCAAGTCCCGACTTGGCCCCGGCGTCACGATCGAGCTTGAGCCCCCACAGGCGCACTATCTCATCAACGTGCTCCGATGCAAGAGCGGGGACGAGATCCTCCTCTTTAACGGCAAGGACGGCGAGTGGCGCGGGGGATTGAGCGGGGCGACCAAACGACGCGCAAGCGTTACGCTTGGGCGACAGACCCGGCCGCAGGTTTCGGCGCCCGACCTGCATTATCTGTTTGCCCCGCTGAAACGCGCCCGCCTCGATTATATGGCGCAAAAGGCGACCGAAATGGGCGCCTCTCTGCTCAAGCCGGTGATCACCCGCCGCACGACGCCTGAGCGCGTCAATAAAGCGCGGCTCTTGGCCAATGCCGTCGAGGCCGCCGAGCAATGCGGCATCCTGTGGGTGCCTGAGGTGGCCGAGCCTGAGCCGCTCGCCTCGGTCCTCGACCGTTGGGATGAAAAGCGGCTGCTCGTGTTCGCCGATGAAGCGGCCCCAGCCGCTTCGCCGCTTGCGGCACTCGCGAGCAAGACCCCGCGCCCGCTTGCCGTGCTGATCGGCCCGGAAGGCGGGTTCGAGGAGGAGGAGAGGGCGCTCCTCTTGGGCAAGCCCTTTGTTCTCCCGATCTCGCTCGGGCCCCGAGTGATGCGGGCCGATACCGCAGCCGTCGCCGCACTCGCGCTTGTCAATGCTACGATCGGCGACTGGCGCTCCTGACCTGCCATGTTCGCCGAGCCGCAAACGTGCTAGGAGCGGCACGGTTCACCCCGTAAACCAAAGTCGTGCAATCGAGCTAGTCCCCATGTCGACACGCGTAGCTGGGCCGCAGGGCCCGACCATCGAGTCGCGGGATGAGCTCGTCGCTTATCTCGAAGCAGGCAACAAGCCGATGGCCGACTGGCGCATCGGCACCGAGCACGAGAAGTTCGGCTTCTACCGGCAGGGCCACACGCCGGTTCCTTACGACGGCGATCGCGGCATCCGCGCCTTGCTCGACGGCATGAAGCGGCGCTTCTGCTGGGACGGCGTCGTTGAGCGCGGCAACATCATCGCGCTGCAGCGCCCTGATTGTCCCAAGGGCGGCGTCATCAGCCTCGAGCCTGGAGGGCAGCTCGAGCTTTCCGGCTCGCCGCTCGCCACCTTGCACGAGACCGACGAGGAGCTTCGCCACCATCTCTCCGAGGTGACGGAAATCGGCAATGAGCTCGGCATCGGATTTTTGGGGATCGGCTTCTCGCCGAAATGGACTCTCGCCGAGACCCCGGTCATGCCCAAGGCGCGCTACGGCATCATGCAGCGCTATATGCCGACGAAGGGGCGGCTCGGTCTCGACATGATGTTCCGCACCGCGACGGTTCAGGTCAATCTCGACTTCGGAGACGAGGCAAACATGGTGGCGAAGATGCGCGTCGGATTGGCGCTCCAGCCGATCGCCACCGCGCTCTTCGCCAACTCGCCCTTCACCGACGGCAGGCCGAACGACTTTCAGTCCTACCGCGCCGAAGTCTGGCGCGATACCGACCCAGAGCGCACCGGCAATCTTCCCTTCGCCTTCGAGCCAGGCATGGGATTTGAGCGCTACGTGGACTATGCCCTCGATGTTCCCATGTATTTCGTCTACCGCAACGGCCGCTACATCGACGCCGCTGGAGCCTCGTTCAGGGACTTTCTCGCGGGCCGCCTCAAAGAGCTCCCCGGCGAGCACCCGACCTTCGACGACTGGGCCGACCATCTCACCACGCTCTTCCCCGATGTCCGGCTCAAGCGGTTCCTCGAAATGCGCGGCGCCGACGCGGGCCCGTTCGCCGAGCTGACGGCGCTTCCGGCATTCTGGGTCGGGCTGCTCTACGACCCGGCCTCGCTTGCCGAAGCCTCGGCGCTGATCTCCGGCTGGACAGTGAGCGAACGCCGGCACTTGCGCGACCAGGTTCCTCGCCTTGGGCTCAAGACGCCGTTTCGCCACGGCACCGCTCTCGATGTCGCGCGCGAGGCCGTCGCCATCGCCGGGAAGGGGTTGCAGCGCCGCGCCGTCGTCGACAACGCCGGCGATGACGAACGCAAGCATCTTGCGGCATTGGTCGAGATTGCCGCCGAAGGGCGCTCGCCCGCCGACCGGCTGCTCGCCGAATACGCCGACGACTGGCATGGCGATATCGATCGCCTGTTCGACACGCGCGCCTTCTGACCCCAGTGACTGACGTCCCTCTCAACGTTTGGCCCTCCCGATCTTTGTCGGCACAGGACGCGTTGACCGCAGCGCTCCTGTTCCTCGGCCTCGCCGCGATCTTCGCCTTCACGCGCTCGCATTGGCTTGACGATTGGGACTCGGTGAACTTCGCCTTCGGCCTCGACGATTTCGACGTCACCAAGCATTGGCCGCATCCTCCCGGCTATCCGGTCTATATCGCCGCGGGAAAGCTCGTTTAATCCGTCATTGCCGATCACGCGGCCGCGCTCACTCTCGTCTCCGCCCTGTCCGCGGCCTCCGTCGCCTCGATGTTCTACGTCTTGGAACGGCGGCACTCCGATCGGCCGGTCACCTTGTGCGCCACCCTCATCATGGCGCGTCGCCGCTGTTCTGGCTCCAGTCGGGGCTCGCGCTCACCGACATGTTCGGCATGGTGTTTGTGGTCGGGTTCCTGCTGGTTGAGGGGGCAACCACCACCGCGCCTCGCGGCGCTCTCGCAAAGCGCATCGCTTGCGGTCTCATCGCCGGATTGTCGCTCGGTGCGCGCCCGCATATCACCCTCCTGATCGTCGTGTATTGGTGCCTGCGCGCGACCTGGTCACGCCCCATCGAAGTCGGGCATGTTTTGACCGCGGTGCTCGCCTTTGCCGTCGGCATCGCCGCGTGGCTGATACCCGCCTCGATCGCCACTGGCGGCCCGGAGATTTATTGGTCGGCCACTGTCGGCCAATTCGAATGGAGGTTCGGCCGGCCCGGCGTGTCGGTGCTCGGCACGCCGATCACCGGCCAATATCTGCTCGCGCGGGTTCTCTCCCTGATCGACTCGCTTGGGCAAGCCTTCGGACCGATGCATCTCACCACGAGCCACATCGCGCGGCGTGCGGCGCTCGGGCTCCTCATCATCGTGCCACTATGGATCGGCCCGGCTCTGTCGTCGGCGCATCGAAGATCGATCGAACCGCTCACCTATCCCACGGCCCATGGCGCGAGCGCGCGGACGCTTTCCATCTGCGTGATCCCGTCGATGCCGGGCTACGGGTTCTCCGGCAAGCCGAGTGCTCCGGGCTGGGGGCCGGAGCGGATCGCACGTGCGTGGGCCGTGCTGATGGGGCGCCTTGGCTACTCCCAGTATGTGGCGCAGGGCGGCGATTGGGGTGCGCTTATCGTCGACATGATGGGGGTGCAGGCGCCTCCGGGACTGCTCGGGATCCACACCACATGGGCTGGCGCCGTTCCACCCGAAATCGACAAGGCGGCCTTTACCGGGGCCCCGCCGCCGTCCGGCCTCGCACCCGAGGAGGGGCACGCGTACGACCAGCTCGCCTTCTTCTACACACGCGGCCTCTCCTACGCCCAGGAGATGGGAAACCACCCGCAGACCCTATACGGGATTGCGGATTCACCTGTCGGCCTGGCCGCCTGGATAATTGACCATGACATACGCAGCTATGAGCTCATCGCGCGTGTCTTCGACGGTCAACCTGAGGGCCTGACGCGAGACGACATCCTCGACAACATCACGCTCTATTGGCTGACGAACACGGCGGTGTCTTCGGCTCGTCTGTATTGGGAAAACAAGCTGGCCTTCTTTGCCCCCAAGAACGTCTCCATTCCGGTGGCCGTCAGCGCCTTTCCAGATGACATTTATGCTGCCCCGCGGACGTGGGTCGAGCGCGCGTATCCCAAGCTCATCCATTACAACAAGCTCCCCAAAGGCGGGCACTTTGCCGCCTGGGAGCAGCCGCAGTTTTTTTCAGAAGAGGTTCGCGCGGGCTTCAGACCACTGCGCAAATAGCGCTATTTGAGGTTCGCAAGGGCGTCGCCGAAGCCTTGCAGGCTGACCGGGATGCCGATGCCGGCCTCAGGTGTGTCGAAGATGATGAACATGGCGGTCCCTCCGCCCATCATCTTTTTGATCACCTCGTCTTGCAGCACCACCTCGGCGATGCAGCCCTTCTTGCTGCATTTGAGGAACGGCGCGTTGCCGATATCCTGGTTGTCGATCTTGAGCCCAAGGCCAGTGGGCAAGAGCACTCCGAGCGGCACCACAACGCGCAACAGCTTCTTATCCTCGCCGATGGCTTTGTAGAACACCACGGTCAGCCCGACATTCGGCCGGTCCTCCGCAGTCACGCTCTGCACCAGCGCGCATTTCTCCTCCTTGGCGCCGGGCGGCGTGCGGCAGCTCACCTGCCAGGCGCCGTAGGTTTGCTTCACCACGCTGCCGGCGCCGGTCGCCTGCGTGTCGGCGTCTTGCGCGCTCGCGGGGAGGGCGCCGAAGAGCGCAGCGGCGAGTAGAGCGGCAAGCACCGTGGAGGAAGGGCGGCTTGGGTTTGACAAGGAGGCTTCAGTCGCTTGCGGCATGGGGGCAGCGTGCGCTTACGCGGGTGCTCCCTCGATCGATGACAAAGCGTGCTTCCCAGGTGCCGGCCATGGCGACCTTATGCGGAATGCTGTCTCAACCGGTCAAGCCGGATCTATGCACGCCTTCGCCGAGCATTGGGGCCAATTTTCGACGGTTCTTGCCGCGCCTGCGTTCTTCTTGTCAAAAACTGTTATCGAGCGTGCATATGCCGCAATCGCCCCAAATCTTGAGTGTTGCCAAGCAATAGTCTTTATGATTTGAAAATGGGAACAAAGCTCTAAGGGGCCTTGCGTCCTCGCGGGGCCTTCCGGGGCGACAACAAAGCTGGGGGCGACGCCGTTCACCGCGAACATTTCTCCGCGCCGCCCTGCCTTTCGCCAATTGGCGTGGGGTTGCGATGCCGTCCACGTCGTTGACACTTCGGTCGCTGTCAGCCCTTCACAGGCCGGCGGGCGCGGACGTATACAGGTTTGGGCTTTGGGAGTGACGGAATGGCGATTTTCAATCGAATGCTGATGTTTCTGAGTGGCGCCGCGATGCTCGTGGGCGCGGGTCCGGCACTGGCCGGCGAGGGTCAGCCGTCACCTTGGCAGATGACCTTCCAAAACGCCGCCACGCCGATCATGGAACAGATCACCTCGTTCCACACCTTCGTCACCATCATCATTACTCTGATCGCGCTCTTTGTGATGGGCCTGTTGATCTACGTCATGGCCCGCTTCAACGAGAAGCGCAATCCTCAGTCCTCGCGCACGACCCACAACACGATGCTCGAGATCGCTTGGACGGTGATTCCGGTTTTGATTTTGGTCGCTATCGCCATCCCCTCGTTCCGCCTGCTTTTCGCCCAATACGATTTCCCCAAGGCCGATCTCACCGTCACCGCCACCGCCAGCCAGTGGTATTGGACCTACGAATATCCCGATCAGGGCATCACCTTCGCCTCGATCATCGTGCCCGATGCCGATTTGAAGCCCGGCCAGCCGCGGCTCCTCACCGTCGACCACGAGCTGGTGGTGCCGGTGAACAAGAACGTCATCGTGCAGGTGAAGGCGAACGACGTGATCCACGATTTCGCCGTGCCGTCCTTCGGCATCAAGCTCGACGCGGTGCCCGGCAGATTGCAGCGGACCTGGTTCAGGGCCGAGCGCACCGGCATGTTCTACGGACAGTGCTCGGAGCTCTGCGGCCGCAATCATGCCTTCATGCCGATCGCGGTCCACGTCGTGTCCGAGGAGGAGTTCGCCGATTGGCTGGCCAAGCAGAAGTCGAGCGCCTCGGGCGACGAGACAGGCAAGGTGGCCACGGCCGAGAAATAGAGGAGCCGCTGGTCAAGAGCGGCGGAAAGCGGTCGCTCGCGACCAAACGCATAACGGACAAGAACTAAGGAAGACAGAGATGGCAGCACAAAGCGTCCACGCCGAAGTCGCAGCCCATGACGAGCATCCAACCGGATGGCGGCGCTGGGTGTTCTCGACCAATCACAAAGACATCGGCACGATGTATCTCATCTTCGCCATGGTCGGCGGCGTGGTCGGCGGCATCCTCTCCATGGGCATGCGCGCCGAGCTGATGGAACCCGGCATGCAGATTTTCGGCAACCCGGAAGTCTTCAATGTGTTCGTCACCGCGCATGGCCTGATCATGGTGTTCTTCATGGTCATGCCGTCGACCATGGGCGGGTTCGGCAACTGGATGGTGCCGCTGATGATCGGCGCGCCTGACATGGCCTTCCCCCGCATGAACAACATCTCCTTCTGGCTGCTGCCTGCCTCCTTCTCGCTGCTCATCCTTTCCCTGTTCATGCCTGGGCCTCCCGGCTCATACGGCGTCGGCGGCGGCTGGACCATCTACGCGCCGCTCTCCACCAAGGGCACGCCTGGCCCGGCCATGGACTTTGCCATCCTGTCGCTGCATCTCGCCGGCGCCTCCTCGATCCTCGGCGCCATCAACTTCATCACCACCATCTTTAACATGCGCGCGCCCGGCATGACGCTCCATAAGATGCCGCTATTCGTCTGGTCGGTGCTGGTGACGGGCTTCCTGCTTCTCCTGTCGCTGCCGGTGCTTGCCGGCGCCATCACCATGCTGCTGACGGACCGCAATTTCGGCACGGCATTCTTCGATAGCGCGCATGGCGGCGACCCGCTGCTCTGGCAGCACCTGTTCTGGTTCTTCGGCCACCCCGAGGTCTATATCCTGATCCTGCCCGGCTTCGGCATCGTCAGCCAGATCGTCTCGACCTTCTCCAAGAAGCCCATCTTCGGCTATCTCGGCATGGCCTATGCCATGGTCGCCATCGGCGTAATCGGCTTCGTGGTGTGGGCGCATCACATGTATGCGGCCGGCATCAGCGTGAACACGCAGGCCTATTTCGTGTTCGCCACCATGGTGATCGCGGTGCCGACCGGCATCAAGATATTCTCCTGGATCGCCACCATGTGGGGAGGGTCGCTCTCCTTCCGCGTCCCGATGCTGTGGGCGCTAGGCTTCATCTTCCTGTTCACCATCGGCGGCGTCACGGGCGTGGTGCTGGCCAATGCCGGCGTCGACCGCTCGTTCCACGACACTTATTACGTGGTCGCGCATTTCCACTACGTGCTGTCGCTTGGCGCCGTGTTCTCCATCTTCGGCGCCTGGTACTACTGGTTCCCCAAGATGTACGGCTACATGTACAGCGAGACGACGGGCAAAGTGCATTTCTGGCTGATGTTTATCGGCGCCAATCTGACCTTCTTCCCGCAGCACTTCCTCGGCCTTGCCGGCATGCCGCGCCGCTACGCAGATTATCCCGACGCGTTCGCCGGCTGGAACTTCGTCTCCTCGATCGGCTCCTACATCGCCTTTGCCGGCTTCCTGGTGTTCCTGTTCGGCATCGCCCAGGCCTTCGCCCGCAAGGTGCGCGCCCCCGCCAATCCCTGGGGCGTCGGAGCGACCACGCTCGAATGGACGCTGCCGTCGCCGCCGCCCTTCCACAGCTATGAGACGCTGCCGCGTATCAAATGATGAAGGCGGGGAACCGCATCGATATTGGCGCGGTCGCGAGCACCAAGCAGGGCTCGCGACCTTCGCCGTTCTTGAGTGAGTGAGGCATGGCCGAAGCCGGTTTGAACACGAGAGCGGAAGTCCTCAGCCCAGCCGAGGGTGGCGACGTCGCCGAATATTTCGCGCTGATGAAGCCTCGGGTGATGTTTCTCGTGGTGTTCACCGCGCTGGTGGGGCTCGTGGCGGCACCTGGCCACATGCACCCGGTGCTCACGGTCGCGGCGCTTCTTTGCATCGCTGTCGGCGCCGGCGCCGCAGGCGCGCTGAACATGTGGTACGACGCCGATATCGATGCCCGCATGGCGCGGACCTCGGCCCGGCCCATTCCGAGAGGCAGGATCACCGCCGACGAGGCTCGCGCCTTCGGTACCGTGCTTGCCATCGGCTCGGTGATTTGCCTTGGCCTGATGGCGAACTGGGTGGCGGCGGGCCTGCTCGCGCTCACCATCGCCTTCTACGTCTTCGTCTACACTATGTGGCTCAAGCGCTCGACGCCGCAGAACATCGTGATCGGGGGCGCCGCAGGCGCCGTGCCGCCGATGATTGGCTGGGCCGCGGCCACCGGCACCGTGAGCCTCGAGAGCTTTGTCCTGTTCCTCATCATCTTCATGTGGACGCCGCCGCATTTCTGGGCGCTCGCGCTCTTGCGCGTGCGCGACTACGAGCGCGCCGGCGTACCCATGATGCCGGTGGTGAAAGGCGAGGACGAGACCAGGCGGCAGATCCTGATCTACAGCCTGATCCTCGCGCCGCTCGGCTGCGTGCCAGCCGTCGTCGGTCTGGGCGGTGGGCTCTACACGGTGGCTGCGGGGTTCCTCGGCGCCTTCTTCGTGATGTTCGCCTATGCCTGCTACAGCGAGCGGGTGGGACCTGATGCCGAGCGGGCGGCCAAGAACCTGTTCGCCTATTCCGTGTTGTACCTGTTCCTGTTGTTCGCGGTGCTCCTGGTGGAGCAGGGCTTCGGCTTGGGCCGGAGCTCGATCCCGCTCTTCTGGACCTCGTGATGACCGATGAAGAAGACGAGCGCCAACGTCGCCAACGCATGCGGTCCCTCGCCATCGCCTGGGCGCTCGCCGCGCTTGCCATCCTGTTCTTCGTCGTCACCATGGTCAGGCTCGGCGCCAATGTCGCCCATCCTCTCGTCAAGTGAGCCGGCATGAGCAAAGACACCGATCCTAAGCGCCGGCATTCTATTCTGGCGCTGTCGCTTGTCGGCCTGGTCGCCGGCATGGTCGGCTTGTCGTTCGCCTCGGTGCCGCTCTACCGCGTGTTCTGCCAGGTGACCGGCTATGGCGGCGTCCCCCAGCGTGCTGAGAAGGCTCCAGGCGAGGTGCTCGATCGCACCGTGACCATACGCTTCGACGGCAACGTCGATCGCTCGTTGCCTTGGACGTTCGCTCCCAAGCAGCAAACCATGGACGTGAAGATCGGCGAGACCGCGCTCGCCTTCTTCAAGGCGACCAACAACAGTTCGGTTCCGGTGAGCGGCAGGGCGATTTTCAACGTGTCGCCCGAACTCGCCGGCCGCTATTTCACGAAGATCGAATGCTTCTGCTTCAAGCAGCAGACCCTTGCCGCGGGTCAGACGGTCGACATGCCGGTGACCTTCTTCGTCGATCCCAAATTCGTTGAGGACGAGGACACCAAGGACATCTCCGAGATCACGCTGTCTTATACTTTTTATCCGAGCGGCGAAGTCAATCCGCCGGCGGCCGCCGCGGCGCCTGAGGGCGATGGGTCAAAATCGTAATTAGAGGAACGGTGAGGCGCCTGGCGCCTTGAGCGAAGGGAACCGAACGGGAGAAACTGATGGCCGAAGCGCACGCCAAGCACCACGACTACCATCTCGTCAATCCGAGCCCGTGGCCCATCGTCGGCGCCGTCGGCGCTTTCACGCTCGCGATCGGCGCCATCATGTTCTTCATCTCGAAAAAGGCCGGCACGCCGCATCTATGGTACGTGCTCCCCGGCATATCGATCGTCATCTTCACCATGTTCGGTTGGTGGCGCGACGTCATCAAGGAAGCGCAAGAGGGCTACGAGACGCCGGTGGTGCAGATGCATCTGCGCTACGGCATGATCCTGTTCATCGCCTCCGAGGTGATGTTCTTCGTCGCCTGGTTCTGGGCCTATTTCGACGCAGCGCTTTATCCCGACGACGCCATCACCTATGCGCGCACCGCGGTGCTTGGCGGGCAGTGGCCGCCGGTGCCGAGCGCCGACACCGATGTCGCTGGGCTTGGCTGGTTCGCCCACACCTTCAACCCCTGGGGCCTGCCCTTCGTCAACACGCTGATCCTGCTCACCTCAGGCACCACGGTGACCTGGGCGCATCACTCGCTGCTCGAGGGCAACCGCAGGGGCCTCGTGCTTGGCCTGCTCTGTACCGTGATCCTCGGCATCCTGTTCACCGTCTGCCAAGCCTATGAGTACATGCATGCGGGCTTCGGCTTCGCCAACCACATCTATGGCTCGACCTTCTTCATGGCGACCGGCTTCCACGGGTTCCACGTCATCGTCGGCACCATCTTCCTCACCGTGTGCCTGATCAGGGCCATGCGCGGCGCGTTCACGCCGAAGCTGCATTTCGGTTTCGAGGCTGCGGCCTGGTACTGGCACTTCGTCGACGTGGTGTGGCTGTTCCTGTTCACCTGCATCTATGTGTGGGGGGCTGGAAGCGGCTATCCGGCCGGCTGACGTTCAACGTGCTATCGTTGTAGGGGGCGGCAACAACGGCCGCCCCTTTCGTTTTGGAGTAAGAGACAGACCCGTCCATGACCACGCATGACGCGCCATCGCTCGCCTCGACCATCGTCTCCGGCATCCTCGGCCGCTGTCCGGCCTGCGGGAGTGGCAAGATGTTTTCCGGCTATCTCACGCTCGCCCCTCGCTGCAAAATGTGCGGTCTCGATTACAGCTTCGCCGATTCAGGCGACGGCCCGGCGGTGTTCGTCATTCTGGTAACCGGATTTATCGTTGTGGGCGCTGCCCTATACGTGGAGATGGTCTACTCGCCGCCTTATTGGCTGCACGCGGCATTGTGGGGGCCTCTTGCCATCCTGCTGCCTTTGCTGCTCTTGCGATCGTTCAAGGGCGTGCTCATCGCGCTGCAATACAAGAACAAGGCGCAAGAAGGCCGGCTCGCCTCGGAGTGAGCAAGCCATGCCGGCGCGCGGTCTCATCCTGCTTACGGTGCTCTCGACTGCGGCGCTTGCCGTGCTGATCGGGCTTGGGCTGTGGCAATTGCAGCGCCTTGAATGGAAAGAGGGTCTCATCGCTGAGATCGAGGCGCGGGTGAAGGCCGAGCCGGTCTCGCTGAAAGAGGCCGTGGCGCGCGCTCACGCCGGCGAGGATGTCAGCTATTTGCGCGTTCGCGCCGGAGGCAAATTCGACAATACCAAGGAGCGCTATTTCTTCACAGTGTCGGACGGGACACCCGGCTGGCACGTGATCACGCCGCTTGAGACGCCTGACGGCGAAACGGTGCTGGTCGACCGCGGCTTCGTGCCCGACTCGTTCAGAGAGCCGTCGTCGAGGCCGCAGGGCGAACTGAACGACGCCGTCACCGTGACCGCCTTGGCGCGGCCTCCCGAAACCCAAGGCCTGTTCGTCCCCGATAATGAGGTCGAGCGGAACCGCTGGTTCTGGCGCGATCTCAACGCCATGACCAGGTCCATGTTCGGCGATGGCGCCAAGAACGTGGCGCCCTTTTTTCTCGAGGGCGAGAAATCCGAAATCCCGGGAGGTTGGCCGCGGGGCGGAGAGACGAGGCTCGATCTTCCCAATAACCATCTGCAATACGCGATAACCTGGTTTCTCCTCGCCCTTTGCCTTGTGGTCATCTATGTCATCTATGTGCGAGCGAGGCTCAAGGCGACGTGATCCGTCCCTTCGGCCAAGCGCTTGAAATCCCTTTGAGGTCGACTTTGCGGTATGTGAGCACCAGGGGCAAAGCGGAGGCCCTTCCCTTCGAAGGGGCGCTCCTTGCGGGTCTTGCCCGCGACGGCGGGCTCTATGTGCCTGAAGCTTGGCCGCGTCTTTCGCCCGCCGAGATCGAAGGCCTCGCCGGGCTCGATTATGAGCAAGTCGCCTACCGCATCATGCGCCCTTATCTTGAGGGCGATCCGAGCCTCGATGACCTCGAAGCCGTGCTCGACGAAGCCTATGGCGGCTTTCATCACCCGGCCATCGCGCCGCTCCGCCAGATTGGGCCGGCGAGCTGGCTGCTCGAGCTGTTTCACGGGCCGACGCTTGCCTTCAAGGATCTCGCCATGCAGGTGCTGGCGAGGTTGATGAACCGTGCGCTGTTGCGGCACGGCGCCCGCGCCACCATAGTCGGCGCCACCTCGGGCGACACCGGTGCCGCCGCCATCGAGGCCTTTCGCGGCCTAGACATGATCGACATCTTCATCCTGCACCCCAAGGGGCGGGTGAGCGACGTGCAGCGCCGGCAGATGACGAGCGCGCATGAGCCGAACGTGCATAACATCGCGGTTGAAGGCACCTTCGACGATTGCCAGGGGATACTAAAGGCGCTGTTCAACGACGAGAGCCTGCGGGATCAGCTTTCGCTCACCGGCGTGAACTCGATCAACTTCGCCCGCATCCTTGCCCAGACCGTCTACTACTTCACGTCGGCGGTGGCGCTCGGCAGCCCTCACCGCGCCGTCTCCTTCGCCGTGCCAACCGGAAATTTCGGTGATATTTTCGCAGGTTACGCGGCGCGAAAAATGGGGCTGCCGGTCAAGCGCCTCGTTATTGCCACGAACCTCAACGACAGTCTCGCCCGCGCTCTAGCGACGGGGATTTACGAGCCAAGGGGCGTGATCGCCACCTCCAGCCCGAGCATGGATATTCAGCTTGCGAGCAATTTCGAGCGGCTTCTGTTCGAGCTCGTGGGCTGTGACGGTGCCCGCGTCAGGGCGCGCATGGACGAGCTTCGCGCCAAGGGCGCGTTCCATCTCGAGGAGGGCGAGCTCGCCGAGATGCGCGTTCTCTTCGCCGCCCATTCGACCGGTGAGCATGAGACCGAGATGACCATCCGTGGCCTTTTCGCCGAAACCGGCGTGATGATCGACCCGCATACCGCCGTGGGGCTCGCTGCCGCGCGGGCGGAGCGTGTCGACACGCCGATGATCGTGTTGTCGACGGCGCACGCCGCCAAGTTTCCGCAAGCCATCGAGCGAGCGCTCGGCCGTCTGCCGGAGCAGCCCGAGCGGCTCAAGGCAAAGCTCGGCCAGGATGAGCGCCTCAACGTGCTTGCCAACGACTATGCCTCCATTGCCAATTTCATCGCGAGCCACGCGCGCGCCAAGACTGACGGCCGCAAGGCCGCGAACAAGGCTCGGACCGGGGTCGGCGCGTGAGTGTCGTCGTATCCAGACTGAGGAATGGCCTCACCGTGGTGAGCCATGCAAGGGCCGATGTGGAGACCGTCTCGCTCGGCCTCTGGGTCGGCGCCGGCAGCCGCAGCGAGGACCTGCCGGAGCATGGCGTCGCACATTTTCTCGAGCATATGGCCTTCAAAGGCACCGACCGCCGCAGCGCGCAAGCCATCGCCGAGGAGATCGAGGCGGTTGGCGGCGAGCTTAACGCCGCCACAGGTGTCGACTCGACCGCCTATTACGCGCGGGTGTTGCGCCAGGATTTCGGACTCGCGCTGGATATCTTGAGCGACATCATTCTTACCCCGCGCTTCGACCGGACCGAGCTTGCCCGCGAGCGCGACGTGATCCTGCAAGAGATCGCCTCTGCCCAGGATTCGCCCGAGGACATGGTGTTCGACCTCGCGCAGACCACGGCCTTTCCCGATCAACCTGCGGGGAGGCCGATCCTCGGCACCGCGAAGAGCGTCAAGGGATTCAAGTCTACCCATCTCAAGACCTATCTCGCCACCCACTATCAAGCGCCGAACATGGTGCTCGCTGCCGCAGGTGCCGTCGATCACGAGAGGCTGCTTGCCGAGGCCGAGCGCCTGCTCGCGCAACTCAATTCAGGCACGGCGCCAGAGCCCGCGCCTGCGCTTTACCGCGGCGGCGTCGCCCGCAACGAGAAGTCGTTCGAGCAGACCCATCTGGTGCTTGCCTTCGAGGCGCCTCCCTACCGCCATGCCGATTATTTCGCGGCGCAAGTCTGCGCCGGCGCGCTTGGCGGAGGCATGTCCTCGCGCTTGTTCCAGGAAGTGCGCGAGCGCCGCGGGCTCTGTTATGCGATCCACGCTTTCGCCTCCGGACTTTCCGACACGGGCATGTTCGCAATCTACGCAGCTTGCGGACCCGACCGCGCCGCCGAGCTTCTCGCCGTGCTGCGCGACGAGCTCCTCCGCGCCGCCGAGAGCGGCTTCAGCGAGGAGGAAGTCGGGCGGGCCAAGGCCCAGCTCAAGATGGGGCTTCTTGCCGGGCTGGAGAGCAGCGGTGCGCGGGCCGAGCAGCTCGCCCGCCAAATTCTCATTCACGGGCGGCCGCTTACCACGAATGAGCTGATCGAAAAGGTCGAGGCCGTGACGCTTCCCGACGTGCAAAGGATAGCCGGGAACCTGCTTGCCTCGCCGGTCAGCCTAGCCACCGTCGGGCCAATTCTTCATGTTGCAAGATTCGATAGCCTCGCGGCAAAATTCACCCATGTCTCGAGCGAAGCGGCCTGAGGAGCATTGAGCGACCATGGCGTTGCTGCGTACCGCCACTTCCAGCGATTTGGGGCCGGTCATCCAATCGGATCGCGTGCTCCTGCGTACGCCGCAAATGTCCGATTACCCCGACTGGGCCGAGCTTCGCGCCGCGAGCTGCGAGTTCCTCACGCCTTGGGAGCCACTCTGGGCCGCCGACGAGCTCACCCGCGCCTCGTTCCGCCGCCGCGTCCGCCATTATCTGCGCGACCTTCGCGAGGACATGGGCTATGCGCTGTTCATCTTCTCGGCGGCGAGCGGCGAGCTGGTCGGCGGCCTCACCCTTTGCAACGTGCGCCGTGGGGTCACCCAGGCCTGCACGCTCGGCTACTGGATCGGCGCCCCTCATGCCCAAAAGGGGTATATGACGGCGGCCGTCCGCGCTGTTATCCCTTTCGTGTTCGATTCGCTCGAGCTGCACCGGCTCGAAGCGGCCTGCCTGCCCGCCAATGTCGCCTCCATCAAGCTTCTGGAGAGGACCGGCTTCACGCGCGAGGGGATGGCGCGCCGCTACCTGAAGATCAACGGCGTGTGGCAGGACCATCTGCTGTACGCGCTGCTTGAAAGCGACAGACGCCGTTAGGAGCCGATTGGGGGCGCCATTGACAGACGGCAAGGTGACGGGAGCTGGCCACGAGGTGAGGGGAGGAGGCTTGGGCGGCCGCCTCGCGTGTCTCGTCGTGCTCCTGCTCGCGTTCGGCTTGAGCCTCATGCCCTTGCCGCGCGGGGTTGCTCTCGCCGTCGAGCCCATCGTGGTCAAGCCGGAGCAGGAGAAGCTCGACGTCACGGCCCTTGGCGAGCTCTACGAAGGACGCGGCGATAAGCTGCAGATCGAGACCGCACCTGGCCAGGACGGCTATATCGGCCGCATGGCGGTGCAAGCCACCACCGCCGGCACCAATCCAGGCTGGCTCGTCTTCGCCCTGACCAACCCGACCACCGAGCGCATCACGCGATGGCTGGCCGCGCCGCGCTACACGCTTGCCAATTCGCGCGTGCTCTCGCCCGATCTCGATGCCGGCCAGATCGCCGCCATCACGCCGTCGCTTGGCTTCAGGCCTGAGCGCATGAAGAGCGACCGCGCCGACATGTTCCGCTTGAGCCTCGAGCCAGGGCAGACCATCACCTTCGCCGCCGAATTGAGCTCGCGCCAGGTGCCCCGGCTCATGCTGTGGGATCCCGAAGTCTATCAGGCGAAGCAGCAGGACCGCATGCTGTTCAACGGCGTGCTGCTCGGCATCACCGGACTGCTCGCCATTTTCCTGACGGCGATCTTCGCCGCCAATCACCGGGCCATCTTCCCGGCGACCGCGCTCGTGGCCTGGGCGGCTCTCGCCTATTTCTGCGTGGATTTCGGCTTTTGGAGCAAGCTGTTCCCGGTCAATGCGGATCATGCCGCCGTCTACCGCGCCGCGGCCGAAGCGGCGTTGGCGGCGAGCTTCGTGCTGTTCCTCTATGCCTTCCTGCGCATCGGCATGTGGCACGGCTGGATCAAAACCTTGTTCTGGTGCTGGATCGCCGCCCAGTTCGGCCTCGTCCTCTTCGCCGTCGTCGATCCGCGGCTCGCCTCGGGCCTTGCCCGCAGCTCGTTCCTCGGCATCGCTGCCGTCGGCACCTGCCTCATCGCCTATCTCGCGCTGCGCGGCCAGGACCGCGCGCTCCTGCTCATTCCGAGCTGGATGCTGCTGCTCGTCTGGCTGTTCGGCGCCGCCATGATCGTGCTCGGCAAGCTGTCAGGCGACGTCGTGGTGACAGGTCTTGCCGCTGGCCTCGTCCTTATCCTGGTGCTGCTCGGCTTCACCGTGACGCAGTTTGCCTTCCGCTCCACCGGCGGCGGCCCGCTCCAGCTCGGGCCGATCAGCCAGGTACAGATGAAGTCGCTCGCCGTCGATGGCTCTGGCGCCGCCGTCTGGCAATGGAACGCCGCCAAGGATCAGATCACCGTCGCTCAGGAGGTCGAGAAAGCGCTCGGCGCACCACCAGGCACCCTCGACACCACCGTCGACCGCTTCCTCCAGCACATGCACGCCGCCGACCGCGAGCGCTTCCGCCTGATGCTGTGGTCGCTGCAGGAAAACCAGGGCGGCGAGCTGCAAACCGACTTCCGCTTGAAGCGCCAGGACGGAAGCTATCTGTGGTACGAGCTCCGCGCCCGCGCAGCGCCGAGCGACAATACCCGGCTCTTGCGCTGCGTCGGACTGATGCGCGACGTCACCAGCCTCAAGCGCTCGCATGAGCGGCTGATGCACGACGCCGTGCATGACAGCCTAACCAGCCTGCCCAACCGCGAGCTGTTCCTCGATCGCCTGCAAGGCGCCATCACCCGCGCCCGCGAAGGGCAGATGAACCGCCCCACGGTGATGTTCATCGACATCGACCGCTTCAAGAACGTCAACAAAAGCTTCGGGCTTGCCGTCGGCGACAGCATGTTGCTGACGCTTGGGCGCAGGCTCTCCCGCCATCTCAATCCGCAGGACACGCTCGCCCGTCTCGGCAGCGACCAGTTCGCCATTTTGATGATCTCGGAGACCGATCCGCGCCAGGTGGCCACTCTTGCCGAGCGCGTGCGCCGGGCGCTGCGCACGCCGATGAAGATCGGCGGCAAGGAGATCGTGCTCACCGCCTCGATCGGCATCGTGGTCGATGACGGGGTGCAGCCGACGGCGCAAGATCTGTTGCGCGAGGGCGAGATCGCCATGCTCAGGGCCAAGCGCGCCGGAGCCGACCGCATCGAGATCTTCACCGCCTCGCTGCGCGGCGAGGACGACACCAGGCTGCCGCTCGAAAGTGAGCTCCGCAAGGCGCTCGAGAAGCGGCAGATTGCGGTGCTCTACCAGCCGATCACCCGCCTTGCCTCGAACCAGCTCGCAGGCTTCGAAGCGCTGATCCGCTGGGACCATCCGACGCGCGGCCAGCTCAGCCCGGACGAGTTCGTGCCCATCGCCGAGGGGACCGGGCTGATCGGCGAGCTCGGCAGCTATGTTCTCGGCCAGGCCTTGGAGGAAGCGAGAGGCTGGCACAAGGTGCTACCGCGCGAGCGCGACCCGCTCTTCGTCAGCGTCAATGTGTCGAGCCGTCAGCTCTTCCGCCAGGATTTGGTGCAGGAGATCAGGTTGATCCTCGCCAAGGAGGCGGTGCCCAAGGGGACGCTCAAGCTCGAAATCACCGAGTCGCTGGTCATGGAGAACCCTGAGCGCGCCGTGGAGATCCTCACCTGGCTCAAGAGTTTCGGCGCGAGCCTGGCGCTCGACGATTTCGGCACCGGCTATTGCTCGCTCTCTTATCTGCATCGCTTCCCTTGCGACACCATCAAGGTCGACCGCTCGCTCGTGCGCGATTCAGGGCTCAACGGCTCGACGCCGATGATCCTGCGCTCGATCGTGGCGCTCTCTCACGAGCTCGGTAAAGAGGTGATCGCCGAGGGCGTGGAGACCGCGGAGGACGCAGCCTACTTGCGCTCGATCGGCTGCGAATTCGGCCAGGGCTTCTACTACGGGGAGCCGATGACGACCAAGGAGGTGGCGGACCTGTTGTCGGCGCTCGCAAGCCACCGCAAGCGGCAGCAGCGCGAGAGGTCGAAGGCGGCGGCGAGGGGCCATGCCGCACCTGCGCCAGTGGCGAGACCGGTCGCGCAAGCAGCGCCGCCGCGTCCTAAGCCAGCAGCCTCAGGCGTGTCCTGAATCGTTGACCAGGCGCCAGGGATCGATGCCGATCTTGCCGAGCGCGCGATTATATTTGCGGTCGACTTCCGGATCGAAAATCAGCTCGGGGTCGGCCGCGCAATGCAGCCAGCCATTGGCTTGGATCTCGCTCTCGAGCTGCCCGGGCGCCCACCCGGCATAGCCGAGCGCGAGCAGCGCCTTGTCGGGGCCGGTGCCTTTGGCGATGTCGCGCAAGATGTCGATGGTGGCGGTGAGGCACACGCTCTCGTCGATGGGCAGCGTGCTCTCAGCCTTGAAATAGTCGGCGCTGTGCAGGACGAAGCCGCGGCCGGTCTCCACCGGGCCGCCGAGATGCACCGCCATGGCGCCAAGCCCCATGGGCAGTCTGATGCGCTCCTTCGGCGGCACGATGTTGAGCTGCTCGAGAAGCTCGGTGAAGCTGATATTTGGGGCGCGGTGATTGATGATGATGCCCATGGCGCCGTCCGCCGAGTGGGCGCACATATAGATCACGGCGCGGGCAAAACGCGGATCGCCCATCGCCGGCATGGCGACGAGCAAACTGCCGTCGAGGTAACCGTCGCGCTGACGCTTCTTTGGTGTGGAACGCGGCATCCGACAAGAGTACAGGCGAGGTCAGCCCGTTGTGAAGGAAAATTGGTGGAATAACGCGCTAGCAACCACTTTGGTCGCATGGGTCACGAAAGAGTGACGTTTTAGTGTTGCGGCTTGCGTCGCGCGGCACAATCGTTGCCGCTAGAGTTGCCTCGCCTCTCAGACTTATGGACATGATGATCGAATTCCTAATGAAGCCCGTTCGCTTGCTCGGAAGCGGTCTCGCCATGACTGTGTGTGTGGCGCTTGCCGGCGCGAGCCTCGCCGCTTCTCCCGGCGAATCTCCCTGGGTCGGGGAAACCTTTTCGAAAGTGCGGCTGGTGAGCGGCAGCGTTGCCGGCATGAGCGACGGCCAAATGATCGCCGGTGTCCAGATTCGCCTCGAGCCAGGCTGGAAGACCTATTGGCGCATGCCCGGCGACTCCGGCGTGCCTCCGACCTTCGACTGGTCAGGATCGAAGAATTTGCGGAGCGCGGAGGTGCTCTACCCGGCGCCGCATCGCTTTACCGACGCGAGCGGAACGGCGATCGGCTATGAGGACGAGGTGGTGTTCCCGGTGATGGTCACTCCGGAGCGCCTCGACGAGCCGGTCGAGCTCAAGCTCAATGTCGACTACGGTCTGTGCAAGACGTTGTGCATCCCGAACCAGGCGAACCTCAGCATCGAACTTCCGGCGCACGCGGCAGGGAAGGCGGACGATCCCTTGCTCAGCCGTTTCGTCGACCTCGTGCCGAAGCCTGCCGAGACGGGCAAGCTGCCGGCCCTTGGCGGCATCGAGGCCAAGCTCGACAGCACCAAGCCCGAGCTTATCATCGACGCGAATTTCGCTGACGGTGCTACCGGCACCGATCTCTTCATCGAGGGTCCTGGGGGAGCGTTCGTCCCGGTGCCGAAGCCTCTCGGCCCGGTGCAAAACGGCAAGCAGCGCTTCGTGGTCAGCTTCGCTTCTCCTGCCGAGGCGGCAGCGATCAGGGGCAAGCCGCTCACTCTGACCTTCGTGTCCGACGAAGGCGCCCGCGAAGCGAGCGTCACGGTCGAGTAGTACTCCTCAACTGCAACAAGCTGCCTTGGCCCTTACCGCTTTAGCCGGTATGGTCCCCGCGAATTCCAGCAAAAGCCTCCCGGAGGTAACCATGAGTATCGGTATCGGAGACCGTCTGCCCGAAGCCACCTTCCGCGTGCTCGGGTCCGACGGCATCGAAAAATTGAGCACATCCGACGTGTTTGACGGCAAGAAGGTGGTGCTGTTTGCGGTCCCCGGCGCCTTCACGCCGACCTGCCATCTGAAGCACCTCCCGGGGTTTCTCGACAATGCCGACGCCTTCAAGAAGAAGGGCGTGCATACCGTGGCTTGCGTCGCGGTGAACGATCCCTTCGTGATGGACGCCTGGTCGAAGGCCGCCGGCGGCAAGGGCAAGGTGCTGTTTCTCTCCGACGGCAACGGCGAGTTCACCAAGGCCATCGGCTTCGATTTCGACGGCAGCGGCATCGGGCTCGGGACCCGCTCAATGCGCTACGCCATGCTGGTTGATGACGGCGTGGTCACGGCGCTCAACGTGGAAGAGTCGCCCGGCGTCGCCGATGTGAGCACCGCCGAGAAGCTGCTCGCTAAGGTTTAGCCCTGTAGGGTGGGCGACGGCCGTTACCCACCACGATGGTGGGCACGCTTCGCTTTGCCCGCCCTACGTGCTCAGCTTGCGTGCCACGGCACGCATTCCGTTGTATAGTTGACGCCAAGGGACGGGGGACCTCGCTGCATTCAAGAGTGCAGGCAACCAACAACAACGGAGGCTCCGCCATGAAAGTCAAAGAAGTGATGCACAAGGGCGTCGATTGGGTCGGCCCCGAAACGCCCATCACCGAGATTGCCAAACTGATGCGGCAGCACGACGTAGGCTCCATCCCGATTGGCGAGGACGACAAGCTGATCGGCATGGTGACCGACCGCGACATCGTCTGCAAAGGCTTAGCGCAGAATGGCTTCGATGCCCGCCGCGCGACGGCGCGCGATGTCATGAGCGAGGGCATTCATTGCTGCCGCGAGGACGATGACCTCGCCAAGGCGGTGAAGCACATGGAGACGCTGAAGATCCGCAGATTGCCGGTGATCAACAAGAGCAAGCGGATGGTCGGCATTCTGAGCCTTGGCGACCTCAGCTCTTCCGCATCGACCGAGCAGTTGTCGGAATGGGCCAAGAGCGTTTCGTCGCACCACCACTAGAACGCACGTCTCACTCGCGCCGCGGAGCCCTTGGCTCCGCGGCGCGGTTGACTCAGTCCTCGTCGGTCTTGCGCTTGCCGTGCGCGAGAAACGGCTCCATGCCCTCGCGGGCGAGCTCGTCGGCGCGCTCGTTGTCGTCATGGCCGTGATGGCCCTTGACCCAGTGCCAGCGGACGTGGTGCCGCTCAGCCGCCTGCTCGAGCCTCTGCCACAGCTCGATATTGCGCACCGACTTCTTATCCGCAGTGCGCCAGCCGTTCTTCTTCCAGCCCTTGATCCAGCTGGTGATGCCGCCGCGCAAATAGTTCGAAGTCGGTATAGAGATCGATGTCTGACGGCGCCTTCAGCGTTTCGAGCGCGGAGATCGCAGCCATCAGCTCCATGCGGTTGTTGGTGGTGTGCTCTTCGCCGCCCTTCAGCTCCTTGCGGTGCTGGCCTGACTGAAGAATGACGCCCCAGCCGCCGGGGCCAGGATTGCCCGAGCACGCTCCGTCGGTATGGATCACCACCTTTGGCTTCTCGCTCAATTCCTCAGTGCTCCCCGAGCCCATAGTCGCGATACGACTTCACCTTGCGATGGAATCGCAGCTTGCGCAGATATTCGCTCGGGTCTTTGCGCTTGACCAGAGCCTCGCCGTCGGTGTTGAGCCAGTCATAGGAGCGGGTGAGCAGGAAGCGGAGCGCCGCACCGCGGGCAAGCGTCGGCAGCGCAGCAAGCTCGTTTGTCGTGAGAGGCCGCACGCCCTCATAGGCCTGGAGAAAGGCCCGCGCCTTGGTGATGTTGAAGCTCGCGTCGGACTCAAAGCACCATGCGTTGAGGCAGATGGCGATATCGTAAGCGAGCATGTCATTGCAGGCGAAATAGAAGTCGATCAGGCCGGACACCTCCTGCCCGAGAAAGAACACGTTGTCGGGAAAGAGGTCGGCGTGGATCACGCCTTGCGGCAGGTCGCGCGGCCAAGGCTTGTCGAGATAGGCAAGCTCCTTGCCGATCTCGGCCGCGAGGCCGCGAATGACGGTGTCGGCGCGCTCGCCGATGGCGTTGGCGAGCGGTCCCCAGTTCGACAGCGACAGGCTGTTGGCGCGGGTTTGCCGAAAGCTTTCGCCCGCCACATGCAGGCGCGCGAGCGCTTTGCCGAGGCTCGCGCATTGCTCGATCGAGGCGCGCCGCACCGAGACGCCGTCGAGAAAATTGATGAGCGCGGCAGGGCGTCCGGCGAGCTTGCGCAGCGTCCGTCCCTCTCGGTCATGAACCGGAAGCGGGCAGCGTATGCCGCGAGCGGCAAGGTGCTCCATCAGCGCGAGGAAATAGGGAAGGTCCTTCGGCGCCACGCGCTTCTCGTAGAGCGTCAGGATGTAGCGCCCGGCCTCGGTCTGCACGAGATAGTTCGAATTCTCGACGCCCTCGGCGATCCCCTTGCAGGAGGTCAGCGCGCCGACGTCGTAGCTTTTGATGAAGGCGTCAAGCTCTTCGTCGGCGACCTCGGTATAGACTGCCATGCTAGAGCGCAGGCCCGTCTCGAAGCTGACGCGGCAGCTTGAAGGCGATGTCCTCTTCCGCGGTGACCACGCTTTGCACCTTGGCGGCGAAGCGGGCCTTGAAGGCCTCGATGATCCCCTCGACCAGAACCTCCGGCGCCGAGGCTCCGGCGGTAATGCCGAGGCTCTTGATGCCGATGAAGTTGGCCCAATCGATCTCGGCAGCGCATTGCACCAGCATGGCGCGAGGACAGCCGGCCCGCTCGGCCACTTCGACGAGGCGGAGGGAGTTCGAGCTGTTGGGCGAGCCGACCACGATCAGGCGGTCGCAAAGCGGCGCGATGCGCTTCACCGCCTCCTGGCGGTTGGTCGTGGCATAGCAAATATCATCCTTGCGCGGGCCGACCATGCGCGGGAACCGCTCTTTCAGCACCTCGGCGATGGCGCGGGTGTCGTCGACCGAAAGCGTGGTCTGGGTGGTGTAGGCGAGCGCGTCGGGGTTCTTCGGGGTGAAGGCAAGCGCGTCGTCGATGGTCTCGATGAGATGCACCGAGCCTTCCGGCAACTGGCCCATGGTGCCGAGCACCTCGGGGTGGCCGGCATGGCCGATCAGGAGCACCTCGCGGCCATCTTCATGGTGGCGCTCGGCCTCGATATGCACCTTTGAGACGAGCGGGCAGGTGGCGTCGAGATAGAACAGATGGCGCGCTTCCGCCGCCTCAGGCACCGATTTCGGCACGCCGTGGGCCGAGAAGATGACCGGAGCTTGAGTGTCCGGGATTTCGTCCAATTCCTCGACGAAGATGGCGCCCTTGGCCTTCAGCGCTTCTACCACGTGGCGGTTGTGGACGATCTCATGGCGCACATAGACGGGCGCGCCGTATTTGGCGAGCGCGAGCTCGACGATCTGGATAGCGCGGTCGACGCCGGCGCAAAAGCCGCGCGGTGCCGCGACATAGATGGTCAGCGGAAGGAGGCCTGCTCGCGGCCTGATCTCGTCGCACATGCCAGTCATCTTCGTCCCGGGAACGATGTTAAAGGGCTGAAAAGGCGCCCAAGTCGGGCCTTGTCGGGCCGGAGCACTGGGGATAGTTTGACAGCCAATTTCGGGGAAACCGGCTGCCAAGACCTGATTCAAGCCTTCGCGGGTCTCGCTCCGCGGCATATCAGGCGGGGAGGCCCGGCGTGTCAAGCTGAGGACGGGGACAAGTTGAGGCGTTCTTGCGCTCTTTGGCTCATGCCGTTTTGCCGGGCGGGGAGCTTGTTGCTGGCCGCGCTCATCCTGTCCGCCTGCGCCGTCTCCGGCTTCTCCAATCCCTTCAAGTCGGGCGATACGCCGCTGCCGGTCAGCCAGAACGGGATGCTCGCCGAAGCCAAGGCCGATGCCCCGCAAATGGCGGCGCTTCCCACCGACAGTATGCATTGCCCGCAGGTCGTGGCCTGGCCGCACGACCGTCTGTTGACGATTTACGCCGACGGCCGGGTGGGCGACGCGCAGGCGATCATGCATCGCGGCGAGATCACCAGACTTGCGCGTCAGTGCCAGATCTATGGCGACCGCGTGGTGGTGAAATATGGCTTTGCCGGGCGCGTGCTGCTTGGACCGAAAGGCGCGCCGGGGCAGGTGACGCTGCCCGTAAGCATCAAGGTCGCCGACGCCGACCGCAAGGTGCTGGCGAAAGACAAGGCCGACGTCACGACCATCGTGCCTGCGGAAAATCCGGTCGGCTATTTCTCCATGGTCAAGGAGATCAGCTTCCCCGTCACCATGGGCACGAGGCCCGAGGACTACAAGGTGTTCGTCGCATTCGAGCGCACCCAGGCCGGGGCGGGGTAATCGGCCCTGCCGGGGGCCATCACTGCGTCAGATCGCTTAGGCGTTCCCCAAGCTGCGTAGGAAAGGCGAGAGGATCCTTCCCGCCTGCCAAGCCATAGGCTCGCTGCGTCACCTCGTTTAGGCCCTGCTCGACGGCGAGCCGCGTGGCTTCCAATTCGATCGAGCCGGCGCCCTCCGGCACCACGATCGGATCGCCAACGACGATTGCAAGCTTGGAAAAGGGCAGATTGAGGGTAAACGCGCTCCAGCTATTGAGCGCGACATAGCGGTTGGTTGCCATGGCGCACGGCACGATCGGCCGTCCCGAAAGCTTGGCGAGGAGCGCGATGCCGATGCCAGCCTTGCGGGCAGGGCCAGGCGGGGCATCTGCCGTCAGCGCGAAGGTCGCGCCGTCTTTCAGCGCGCGGAGCGCGCCTCTGAGCGCCGCAGCACCGCCACGGTCCTTCCGCCGCCTGCCGGCGCCCGCGCCTCTGACCACGCGCATGCCAAAACGCTGGATCGTATTTGCCAGGATCTCCGCGTCGCCGTGGCGCGATACGATTATGGCGATGTCGGTGTCCGCTTGGGGCCTGATCGCGGGCACCATCATGAATTGCCCATGCCACATGGCGAAGATCTGCGGATGCTGGGAGAAGAGCTTGCCGTCGGTGTCGGGAGGATCGCGCACCACGCGGCTCGTGCGAATGACGAAGCGTATGTAGAACTCGGCGAGCGCACTCCCCACGGCGGTGACGACGTTCGAGTGATAGAGCTTCCTCAGTGTTGCGGTCACAGCTACCCCGTTACCCGCTACTGCTAATTCTCACGAGAGGGTCGGCGCCAAGACGCCCGCGCCGAGCGGTGTGTGCGGGACCCCAACTGATCCGGGCAATTCGCCTCTCGGAGCTGACAAGCCGAGGCGGAACCATCCGAGCTTGATAAGGACTAACAAAAAGAAGTCCGCGGTAAGGCAAAACGGCTAGACTTGACGCCAATAATGAACGTATCACGCAACGTTGGGGTTCGCGCGCTTTATTGGCCGGGTCGCACTTTCAGATGCACGGCGGGAAAATATTGTCCAAGCAATTGGCGGTCCCACCATTGGCCGGCCGCCTTTTCCTCGCTTCCGGCAAAAGTGTAGTCGTAGAACTGCGCGCGCACGTAAAGAGGCGGCTTGTCGGCGAAGGGATTGCTCGCAAGCAGCGCCGTCACCGTCGGCTCGTTCTCCAGCAACCGTTCGAGGAAACGCCAAAACCAGCGTAGGCGCTGCGGATTGTCGAGCGCTGCAAACCACATCTGCCAGTCGAGGCGCGGCTGATGCGGGATGTTCCACGGCGGGGCGCGCATGAGATCGCCGGGCTTGTAGCGGAATTCGTATTCGTGCCATTCGACGCCGTCATACGAGCCCTCGATCACGATCTCGCGCCGCTTCGTGGTCATGATCGAAAAGAGGCCGTAGGCACTCACCATGTTCAGCGGGCTGAACCAGCCGTCCACCGTGCGCGCAAATTCGGGCGGGCTGCCGCCGAACCGCAGATCCATCCGCACCAGGCTGCAGAACACGAGCAGCAGCGCCACGGCGCTGACGGCGGCCGTCACCGTCGGCCGCTGCGCATGAGGTTTCGGCTGCAGCACCCTCGGCAGGCGAGACGGCAACATGCTGCGCAGCGCCGCGTCGTCGAACAGAGGCAGGCAGAGCAGCATGGTCTGGAGATTGAACCAGTTGTAGTTCCCGGTGAGGAAAATGAGGCTCTCGAGCAGCAGGAAGCCGAAGGCCGCGACAAACCGCAAGCGGCGCGGGGCGAAGATCAGGAACGGCAGAACGAGCTCGACGACGAACATCGTGCCGGTGGCGAATTTCAAAAAGCCGGGCGGCAGCTGCGCGGCGTGCCACGCGATGGTCGTGGGCAAAGGCTGGGTGAGAAAGTGATAGGAGAGCGCCGATAGGTCCCACCAGCTTGGATCGAGGCTCAAGAGCTTGACCACGCCAGACATGAACATGAAGCGGAACAAGAGCCAGCGTAGGAGCCAGATGCCCGGCATGGTGGCGAAGCTCATCAGCAGCGCGGCGAAGCCGGTTTCCAGCAGGAACAGGTCCCACTGATAGGTCATGAAGGTCTGCCCGGCATAGACGAGCGAAAGGTAAAGCGCGAACAGCAGAAACAGCGTGAGGCGCGGCAGGACATTCACCACCAGCAGCAGCGACAGCCCGGCCCCCGCCCAACACACGGCGGTAATGGCGGCGTCGCTGTCGTCCAGCCAGAACACCATCGGCGCGAGGTAGAAGCGCTCGGGCCCGAAACGCGCCGCGACGTTATTGACGAATTCGGCGAGCGGTTGGATGCCGTGGCTGCCGATCAGCCCTTGCGCCTGAACCGCGAAGGAGACGAAGGCTGACAAATAGATGAGGCCGAGCAGCCGCAGGAACAGCAAGGAGACGAGCTCATAGCGGGGAGGCTCGTGATCCTTGCCCCACAACAGCAGGCTGACGCGATAGAAGGCCGGGCGGTGCGCGGCGGTGAAGGCGTAAGCCCATTCCGCTACGGGCGCGAATCCCGGCACATGCTTGTAGAGATAGAGCCAGAACCCCTTGCCTGACGCATGGCTGAGCGTCAGAAAACTCGCCTCTGCGGCGCTGGCGCGGGTTCCGTCAGGCGCGATGTATTGCACCGCGCGCTGAAATTCGGCCTGCGGGATGTCGGGATATTGCGCCGCGACCTCTTGGTATGGCCGGTATTCGACGCGGTCGCCGGTGAGCTTCTGCCAGTAGCGCGCCCAATAGACGCAAAACCCGCAATCGCCGTCATAGATCAGCAGCGGCCGCTGACCGGGGGGCGGCTTTTCAGCGGCGGATGCTGGCTGATCTCCGGATGTTTCTTGCACGTGCACCGACAGCGACTGGCGGCCAATTCACTCTTCGACGCGCTGATCCTGGGCCAGTTTGACGGCCCTGGCAACGAGGCGAGCGGGCTTAGTTCAGCTTGGACTTCAGCGTGTCGATGCTTTCGGAGACGAGCTTCTCGGCCCGGTCCGACGTGAGCTTCTCGGCGATCAGGGTTTGTGCCGCGGCGATCGCGGCATCAACCGCCACGCTTCGCACCTCGCGCACCGCGTCGGCTTCGGCGCGCGCGATCTTCTCCTCGGCGAGCTTCATGCGCCGGTCGAAATGCTCCTTCACCGATTTCCGTGTCTCGGCGGCGAAGATTTCTGCCTCCTTGGCGGCAAGGGCGATGATGCTCTCGGCTTCTTTCGCGGTCTCGCCCTCCTTGCGGCGATAATCGGCGAGTACCTTCGCGGCCTCGTCGCGCAAGCGGCGTGCTTCTTCCAGCTCCTTCTCGATCAGCGCAGCGCGGGCATCGAGAACGGCCGCGATCTTCTTATGCACGCCGAAATAGAGAACCACGCCGACAAAGATGAAGAACGATACGGCGACCCAGAATTCCGGCTCGAGGATGAATTCCATGGTCACTCCTTGCGCGCCGCCGCAACCGCGGCCGAGACCTCAGGCTTGGTCGGAGCGATGCCGATCAGCCGCCGCACGATTTCCGCCGCCGTTTCGGAGGCGACCGCGTTCACTTCCTTCAAGGCCGAAACCTTGGCCTGATGGATTTGCGCTTCAGCCTCCGCCGATTTGGCGGAAAGGTCCCGCTCGAGCGTGGTGCGCTCGGCTGCGACCTCGTCCTTCAGTCTGTTGCGGGCCTCTTGCGCGATGCCGTGCGCCCGCGCCTTGGCCTCGGCCAGCGCCTGCTCATAGGCGGCGATGGCTTCCTGGGTTTCGCGCCTGAGCTTGTCGGCTGCTTCGAGGTCGCCGGCAATGCGGCCTTGCCGCATCTCGATCACGCTGCCGATCTTGGGCAACGCCACCCACTTCATCAGCAGATAGAGAACGCCGAAGGTGATGACGAGCCAAATGAGCTGCGGCGCCCAGTCGAGTGGGTTGAGCTGCGGCATGGGCCTGTTCCTATCGGTTACCCGAGGGTGACGCTAGAACACGAACAGAATGATCAGCGCCACCACGAGGCCGAACAGGCCGGTGGCTTCCGCCAAGGCAAAGCCGAGCAGAAGATTGGCGAACTGCCCCGGCGCCGCCGAAGGATTGCGCAGCGCGCCTTGCAGATAGTTGCCGAAGATCGTGCCGATGCCTATGCCCGCGCCGACCAGCGCGATCGAGGCAAGGCCTGCGCCGATCAATTTCGCTGCTGAAGGATCCATTTTGTCTCTCCCTTAAAGGACTGAAGTTAAAGGTGAATTAGTCGCCTCAATGGCTGTGCATATGCAGGGCATCGTTGAGGTAGATGCAAGTGAGGATGGCAAACACATAGGCCTGGAGGAACGCAACCAGGATCTCGAGCCCGGTGAAGGCCACCATGAAGCCGAGCGCCGCCCAGCCGCCGAGGAACCCGAGCGCCACCACGAAGGCGCCGAACACCTTGAGCATGGTGTGGCCGGCCATCATGTTGGCGAACAGCCGCACCGAAAGGCTGAGCGGCCGCGTCAAATAGGAGATCACCTCGATGACCACGAGCAGCGGCAGCATGACGAAGGGCACGCCCTCGGGCACGAAGAATTTCAGGAATTTCACGCCGTGCTTCCAGAAGCCAAGCAGCGTGACGCCCAAGAAGATGAAGGCGGCGAGCGCGAAGGTGACGATGATGTGGCTGGTGACGGTGAAGGAATAGGGCACCATGCCGAGCATGTTCAGGGCGAGCACGAACATGAAGAGCGTGAACACGAGCGGGAAGTATTTCATGCCGTCGGTGCCGACATTGTCGCGCACCATATTGGACACGAACTCGTAGGAGATCTCGGCCACCGATTGGAGCCGCGAGGGAATGAGAGCGCGGCGGCGCATGGCGTAGAGGGTGAAGAGCGTGATCAGCGTGGCGGCGATCACCATGAACAGGGCGGAGTTGGTGAAGGAGGCGTCGAAGCCGAAGATCTTGAGCGGAATGATCCGCTCGATCTCGAATTGGTGCATGGGGTTCGGCAGGTGGCTCCCGCCTTGCGCCGTATGCTCCACATGCTCCAGTCCGGGCGGCTCAGCCAATGTCCCACGCTCCTAGTCGTCGTCATCGTCTGCGGGCAAGTCCTTGCCCGGCAGGGGTCCCGCTGCCGCCTGCCGCCTTTGCGCGCTCCGTATCACGTTCAGGATCCCGGCGGCGGCTCCGAGAATGAGGAATACCACCATCAGGATCGGGGCAGTCCCAAACAAGCGATCGAGCGCCCAACCGATGAAGCCCCCGACGGCGACACCGGCGATCATCTCGGTCGAGAGCTTGAGCGCCTGCCCCATGGCCGAGCCCCGATCTTGCGCTTGCGAAGACGGAGGTTCATGACGCGAACGCGCGTCGCGAACCTTGCCTTCCAGATCGTGCAAGCGCCGCTTAATGGCCTCAGTTTCGCGGTCGCTGCGGCCGCGTCCGGGCTTCTCAACGGCTCCCGCCATATCGCTGCTCGATCTTTGGGGAACGGCTTAAAGGGCCGGCCGGCCCAAGCTTCGGTGGCACCTTAAAGTTTGGCCTTTGGCGCTGTCAAGGACGGGAAAACGAGCCGGAAAGCCCATTTTGCCCGGCTCGAATCCGGCCCCTTCTTGGTCCGTCCATCCACGTTTGTCATGCCCGCGAAGGCGGGCATCCAGTAATCACCGTGTCTAAGCGTGTTTGGTGAGGTTCGGAGTTACTGGATTGCCCGGTCAAGCCGGGCAATGACAGTCCGTGGCTAACTCGCGTCGCGCAGGCGCTCGGCGGTTTCCAGATCGACGGAGACGAGCTGGCTCACGCCCCTCTCGGCCATGGTCACGCCGAACAGCCTGCTCATGCGCGACATGGTGAGCGGGTGGTGGGTGATGATGAGGAACCGCGTGTCGGTCTCCTTGGCCATCTCCTCCATCAGCAGGCAGAACCTCTCGACATTGGCGTCGTCGAGCGGAGCGTCCACCTCGTCGAGCACGCAGATCGGCGAGGGGTTGGTGAGGAACACGGCGAAGATAAGCGCAAGCGCGGTGAGCGCCTTCTCGCCGCCGGAAAGCAGCGTCAGCACTTGCGGGCGCTTGCCCGGCGGGCAGGCCATGATCTCGAGCCCAGACTCCAAGGGATCGTCAGAATCGACGAGCTGAAGCTCGGCGGTGCCGCCGCCGAACAAGGTCTGAAACAGGCGCTGGAAGTGCGCGTTCACGCTGTCGAAGGCTTCGAGCAGTCTTTTCCGGCCTTCGCGGTTCAGATTGGAGATACCCTGGCGGAGCCTCGCGATCGCCTGCTCAACATCGGCCTTCTCGCGCTCCATTTCCTCAAGCCGCGTGGAGATGTCGGCTTCTTCCTCCTCGGCGCGGAGATTGACGCCGCCAAGCCGCTCCCGCTCGCCTCTGAGCTTCAAGAGCCTCCCCTCGACCTCGGCGAGTGAGGGGAGGGGTGTGCCGGGCTTGATGCCGGCAAGCGCAAGACAGGCTTCCGGCGCGCAGTCGAGCTGCTCGCGAATGGCGTGGGCGACCTCGCTCCGCCGCTCCCGCGCCGATTCAAGCAGCGCCTGGCTCCGCGCCCGCGCCTCGCGCGCGCCGGCGAGCTTCTCCTGCACCTCGCGCAAGGCTTTCTCGCGGCGCTTGAGCTCGGTCTCGGCGATCGCCAAATCGTCGGCGGCCTTGCCACGCTCGCGCTCGGCGGCGGTGATGGCATCGAGCAGGCGCCCGCGCCGCTGCTCGATCTCTGCCGGGAGATTGGCGAGCGCGGTAAGATCGGTACGGGTCTCGGCCTCGCGCGCGCGCAAGGTCTCGATCTGCTCGCGCGCCTTGGCGATGCGGTTCTGCCAAAGCTCCCGCTCGGCCGAGATCGCCTCAAGCCGCTCCTGCCGTAGGCGAACCTCGCGCTCGAAGCCTTGCACCGCAGCTTCGGCGCGGGCATGGGCAGAGCGCTTATCGGCGGCGTCCGCGTGGGCGCGCTCCAACACCGCCTCGAGCACATCGAGCGCCGCGAGCTCATGGCGGGCAGACAAGGTCCGCGCCAAGGCCCTGCGCGCCTCGTCTAGCCCGACCAGGGTCCGGCTCTTGCCCTCGGCAAGCGCACCGAGCTGCTTGCTGTTGGCGAGGCTCTCATGCTCGGTGGCGGCGATGGCGTCGCGGGTGCGGCCAAGCTCGTCGCGAGCCTGGCGTACTTTCAGGCGGAGCGCCTTGGTCGCCTCAATGGCGGCGTGAGCGTTGCCGGCGAGCGTTGCCGCCTCGGCCTCGGCGTCTTGCAGTGTCGCCTCGGCGCGTTCCGCATCAGCCTTCAACGCTTCGAGCCTGCTTCGCTCGACGAGGCGGGCGCCCGCCGCCGAAGCCGTGCCGGCGGCGACGGTGTAGCCGTCCCAGCGCCAGAGATCGCCTTCGGTGGAGACGAGCCTCTGGCCCGGCTTGAGCCTTGCCTGCGAAGCCTTGCCTTGCGTGCGCTCAACCACGCCGATCTGGGCCAGCCTGCGCTTGAGCGCGGGAGGGCCAGAGACGAATTGGCTCAAAGCTATGGCACCTTCAGGCAGCTCAGGATCGCCTTCGCTCGGCACGAGCCGCCAATGCGAGGGGGCGGCCTCGTCGCCAGCGGCATCGAGATCGTCGCCGAGGCTCGCGCCAAGCGCTTGCTCGTAGCCTGAGGCGATGCGGATCTCGTCGACGATCGGCATCCAGGCGCCAGCCTCAGCGGGCCTGAGCAGCTTCAGGAGCGTGGCAAGCTCGGTGTGCAGCTCCTGCACGTGCAGCTTGGCACTCGCAGCCGCGGCTCGGGACTCTGCCTCGCGCGCCTGGGCAACTTCCTTGCCGGCTTCGGACGCAGCAAGCTCGGCTTCCAGGGTCTCGACCAGGCCTGACAGCCTGGCAAGATCGGCGTTGAGCGCCACAAGATTGGTTTCGCCGCCGCTCGAGGTTTCGAGCTTGGCAAGCTCTTCGGCGATGTCGCCTGATTGGCGTGTCAGCAGCGCGATGCGCTTTTCGAACTCGCCTTGCTCGACATCGCTGCGGCGGCGCTCGGCCCGTGCCCTTGCCAGATCTTCGGTTGCGGCGCTGAAGGCGGCCTCCGCCGCTGACAGTGCGTTGGCTGCGATCGCCGCGGCCTGGCGCAATTGCGGCTCCTCATGATCTCGCGAGCCTGCTTCCGCCAGACGCCTCGTCTCATGCTCGATGCGGCGAAGCTGACCTTCGGCTTCCGCGATATGCTCTTCCTCGCGGGCAAGGTCGCGCGAGGCCTGCGCCAGCCGCGTCTCCAGCTCTGCCTGGCGGGCCTTGGCGCGCGCTTCCTCGCGTTCCAGCGCATCGCGCTCGACGCTCAAGCGATGCAGCACCGCGGCGCGCGCCGCCTCCTCGTCGCGCAAAGGCTGAAGCTTCTCGGCGGCTTCGGCCTGCTGACGCAGCGCCTCGCCCTCAGCCTTGGTTTCCTGGGCGACCATGCCGAGTGCCGACTGAAACGCGGCCTCTTCCTGCTCCACATGGGCGCAGGCCGACACCCAATGCAGATGATGCTGCAAGGCCTCGGTCTCGCGGATCTTTCCGGAAATCTCGCGGTAGCGCTGCGCTTGGCGGGCCTGGCGCTTCAGCGCCTGCAATTGCGTGGTGAGCTCGCCGATCAGGTCGCCGAGGCGCTCAAGATTGGCTTCCGTGGCCTTGAGGCGAAGCTCGGCCTCATGCCGTCGGCTATGCAGGCCGGCAATGCCCGCGGCATCCTCCAGCACGCGGCGCCGCTCCTGCGGGGCGGAATTGACGATCTCGCCGATACGGCCCTGGCGCACCAGCGCCGGAGAGCGCGCACCGGTCGCCGCGTCCTCGAACAACAGGCGGATGTCGCGCGCCCGCGCATCCTTGCCGTTGACCCGGTAGGCCGAGCCGACTTCGCGCTCGATGCGCCTCGTCACCTCAAGGTCGTCGGCGTCGTTGAACTCGGCCGGTGCCGTGCGCGCGCTATTGTCGATGAACAGCGTCACCTCGGCGGTGTTGCGGGAAGGCCGGTGCTGCGAGCCGGCGAAGATCACGTCGTCCATGGCCGAGCCGCGCATGCTCTTATAGGAGGTCTCGCCCATGGCCCAGCGCAGCGCCTCGAGCAGGTTCGACTTGCCGCAGCCGTTCGGCCCGACCACGCCGGTGAGTCCGGGCTCGATCAGGATTTCGGTCGGCTCGACAAAGGATTTGAAGCCGAGAAGGCGAAGACGGGTGATCTTCAATTGCGTATTGCCTTAGGACCTGGAAGAAGCGACGCGCGATTCAACACATCTGCGGCGCCGCAGGATCAAGTCGACGACTGCGGGCCAAGCAGAGCCTTGAACTCTTCGAAGGTGATGGTGCCTTGCGCCTTGCGGCCATTGGCAAAAAAGGTCGGCGTGCCGACCACGCCAAATTTCCGCCCCCGCTGCTTCACCTCCGTGAGCCCGTCGATAATGGTTTGATTCGTGAGGCATTTGTCAAACGTCTCACGCGACATGCCGCTCGATTTGGCCACCGAATAGATGGCGTCAGGGCGCACTTCCTGGCTCACCCACTCGGGCTGGCGGAGCAGGAAGGCGTTGAACAGGGGGAAATATTTATCCTCAGGCGCGCAGCGATTGATGATGGCGGCGGTCCCCGAGGTGTGACCGATGGGGAACTCCCGCACGATGAAGCGGATCTTGCCGGTATCGATCAGCTCCTTTTTCACCCTGGGAAACACCTCTTTCTGGAAATGGGCACAATGGGGGCAGGTGAGGGAGGCGTACTCGATCACGGTGATGGGAGCGTTGGGACTGCCGAGCACCCGCTCGCCGAGCGGCCCGTCGGCCATCAGCTCCGCGATGGGAGGCCCATTGAGCGCCTTGTCGGCGGCGGCGTCGGCAGTAGGCCCGACACCTCCGCCGCATCCTGAAAGCGCGACCCCCGCGGCGAAGAGCAAGAGTAGCGTGGGCCGTCTCATCTTGTCGCCTATTCCTGGATGCTTATTGCCCTGTCGGAGGCGGGGTTGACCCTTCGGTCTTCCCCTTGTCGGCATCGGCGGGGGCGGGGGCGGGAGCCTCGCCCAGTGCGACGTCGAAATCTTTGAGCTGGTGGTCGCCCTTCAGCCGTTTGCCATTGACGAAGAAGGTCGGCGTCGAGTCGACCTGAAACTTGTCATTGGCGATCTCGCGGGTCTTCACGATCTTGCCGAACAGCTCCTTGTTGGCGAGGCACTGGTCGAACTGTTCCTTGGAGATGCCGGCCTGCTTGGCGATCTGCAGGAGCTTGTCCTTGGCATCCACGCCGGGCATCGCCCAGCTCTCTTGCGTCGAGAACATGGCGTCGACCATCGCGTAATAGCGGTCGTCGCCCGCGCAGCGCGCCAGCATGAAGGCGGCGGCGGCAAGGTTGTCGAGCGGGAACTCGCGCAGCATGTAGCGGACCTTGCCCGTGTCGATATATTTGGTCTTGAGCTGCGGAAACACTTCGGTCTGGAACTGCGCGCAGTGCGGGCAGGTCATCGAGGCATACTCGACGATGGTGTTTGGCGCGCTGGCAGAGCCAATGACGATGTCAGGGAGCGGTCCTGGCTCCATGAGCAACGCCACATCGGGGTCAACCTTGTCCTTGTCGGCGACCCTGGCGCCGCTCTGGGCGAAGCCTCCCCGCCAGTAATAGACGCCGGCGGCGATGGCCACCGCCAGAACGAGGCCGAGCACGATATACAGCGTCCTGTTGGGGGCAGCTTTTTCGGTCGTCTCGGTCACTGGTTTACTCCGCTCGCTTGCCTTCCGGTGGTTTCCCGTTCTCTGGCCATTTCTTTATGGCAGAAGCGAGAAAAGCGGAAGCGCGTCTCAAGGTCCCGGGGTCTTGCCGCGGATACCGGCGGCAAGCCGTCCAAGGGCCTTGGCGAGCCCGGTATCGGCAACGCCGGCGGCAAAGGAGGGCTCCTCGACGCTTCCGGGCGCCGGTATTGGGCCCTGCTGGCTCTTGGCCTTCGGCACGGGCGCCTGGAGGAAGCGCAGCTGGGCAACGGCCCGGTAGCCGAAATAGATGTTCACCCGCTCCAAGATCTGCTCGGCGCGATGCTGCACCTCGATGGCGCGAGGGCCGTCGACCTTGAGCACAAGTATGGCGCCATCGGTCCGCCAGGCGCTTTGCGGGGAGGCGGCCTCCCCATCCTCGCTCCGCCGCGGCCACACCACTTTCTCGGGCGCCGTGAAGCGGGCAAGCTCCTCGCCCACCACAGCAGGCCACTCGCTCAACAGCGAGGTGATGGCGAAGCCTCGCGCCCTGGCGATAGGGTCGAGCATGTTCGCCACGTAGGCGCCGATGGCTTTGGCGGCGCTTCCGCCCTTCTGCCAAGGCTTCCGTTCATTGTCCTGCATCGACTGTCCCGCTTAGCGGTGGACGGCGGAAGCGCTTCCTTGCTTTCGCCTTGCTCGATCCTACACCATGGGACGACGCGAGGCATGCCGCCGGAGCGCCTGATTTGCACAGCGAAAACTACGCAAATGAGCTTCTTGCCTGGTACGACCGCGACCGGCGGATCCTGCCCTGGCGCGCCGCCCCTGGCGTGGCGCAAGACCCATACCGGGTGTGGCTCAGCGAAATCATGCTGCAGCAGACCACGGTCAAGGCCGTGCTGCCGCGCTACGCCGACTTTCTGCGCCGTTGGCCTGATGTGAGGGCGCTTGCCGCCGCCGAGCTTGGTGAGGTTCTCGCGGCCTGGGCCGGGCTTGGCTATTACGCCAGGGCGCGGAACCTTCATGCCTGTGCCCGCGAGGTGGTTGAGCGCTTCGACGGCAGCTTTCCTCGGACCGAAGCCGAGCTCCGCACGCTTCCAGGTATTGGCGACTACACTGCCGCGGCGATCGCTTCCATTGCCTTCGGCGCGCGGGCGACGCCCATCGACGGCAATATCGAGCGCGTGGTGGCTAGGGCTTTCGCCGTTACCATACGATTGCCTGCAGCCAAGGCTGAGATCAGGGCGCTTGCCTTAGGCCTGACACCGGCGGAGCGGGCCGGGGACTTTGCGCAAGCGATGATGGATTTGGGTGCGACGCTGTGCAGCCCGAGGCGTCCGGCTTGCGGCCTCTGCCCGCTCGTTTCAGGCTGCGAGGCTCATGCGCAAGGCTTGGCTGAGGTGCTGCCTTATCGCGAGGAGAAGCCCGAGCGACCGACCCGGCGCGGCCATGCCTTCGTGGCGCTGCGTGACGACGGTGCAGTGCTGCTGCGGGAACGACCTTTGAAGGGCCTGCTTGGCGGCATGCTGGAGACGCCGTCATCGCCCTGGACCGAGGGCGCTTGGCACGAGCTTGAGCTGGATCATGCGCCGCTCAGAGCCGAGTGGCGCGAGGTGCCTGGCCTCGTCGAGCACACCTTCACCCATTTTCATCTGGAGCTTGCTGTCTACCTGGCTAAGGTCTCAGCCGAAGCAAAGCTCGCCAAGTCCGCGGGGCCTGACCGTTGCCGCTGGGTCCACATTCGTGACCTGCACGCCGCGGCGTTGCCGAGCGTGATGCGCAAAGTGCTCGCCCACGCCTTGGAGGCTAAGCCTCTGGCTCGAGTTGCCGCCGCGCCACCTCGCGCAAGGCGTCGATCGGCTTGAGCGTGCCGTTGGCATCGTAGTGCCAGAAGGTCCAGCCGTTGCAGGCGGAGGCGCCTTGCACATGCGCCCCGATCTTGTGGATCGAGCCTTGCGCATCGGCAGAGGCGATGCTGCCGTCGGCCCGCACCTCGGCCTCATGACGGGCACGTGCGTCGTAGAGCACGGTGCCCGGAGAGATCAGCCCGATCTCGACCAGGGCGCCGAAGGGAATGCGCGCCTCAGCCCGCTTGCCGCGAACGGTCTCGACCGAGGCGGCCTTGAGCGGCGTCACGGCTTCGAGCCGCGCCCGCGCAGCTTCAGCGTAAGCCTGTTCGCGCTCGATGCCGATAAACTTACGGCCAAGGCGCTTGGCCACTGCCGCCGTGGTGCCTGAACCGAGGAAAGGATCGAGAATGACATCGCCTTTGTGGCTCGACGCCAAGATGATGCGGTGAAGCAGCGCCTCTGGCTTCTGCGTCGGATGCATCTTGCGGCCGCCGTCCTGCTTGAGCCGCTCAGGCCCCGAGCAGATCGGGAACAGCCAGTCCGAGCGCATCTGCAGCTCCTCGTTCAGCGCCTTCATCGCTTCGTAGTTGAAGGTGTAGCGGGCCTTGGGGCCCATGGAGACCCAGACCAGGGTCTCGTGCGCATTGGTGAAGCGACGTCCTCTGAAATTCGGCATGGGATTCGTCTTGCGCCACACCACGTCGTTCAGCACCCAGAAGCCGAGGTCTTGCAGGATGGTGCCGACGCGGAAGATGTTGTGATAGCTGCCGATCACCCAGAGAGAGCCTTCAGGCTTCAGCACCCGGCGGCAGGCCCTGAGCCAGGCGCAGGTGAAGTCGTCGTAAGCTGCGAAGCTGCCGAACTTGTCCCAATCGTCATCGACGCCGTCGACGCGTGTGTTGTTAGGCCTGAGCAGCTCGTTGTTGATCTGAAGATTGTAGGGCGGGTCGGCAAAGACGAGATCGACGCATTGCTCGGGGAGTTTCGACAGCTCCTCGATGCAGTCGCCGACAATGACCTCGTCGAGCGGGAGCCTTCGCCCCCGCGTCCCACCCACACCCATGGCACCACTCGGTTACGCAAAACCAGGAAAACGACTGCCTTTGCCGGACAGGCGAGGGCAGGGCCATGCTGAAGGCTTAAGGGTAAAGGCTGACTTAACTTAGGTCCATCACCAAGAAGGGCGCGTCACACATGCTGGCCGCCGTCGACGGAAAGCTCGGCGCCGTTGATGTAGCTCGATTGCTCGGTGCACAGGAAATAGATGGCCTTGGCCACCTCCTCAGGCTGCCCGAGCCGGCGCATCGGGATATCGGCGATCAGCGTCTCGGTGCCTGGCGACAGGATCGCGGTGTCGATCTCGCCCGGCGAGATGGCATTGACGCGAATGCCAAGCGGGGCGAAGTCTGCGGCCATCTCGCGGGTGAGCGCGGCAAGCGCTGCCTTCGAGGTGGCGTAGGCTGAGCCCGCGAAGGGATGCACGCGTGAGCCCGCGATCGAGCTCACATTGACCACGGCGCCTGACGCGGCCTGAAGCTCATCGATCAGCCCGCGGGCGAGCATGATCGGCGCGAAGAAGTTCACCTGGAACACCGTCTTCCAATCGCGATGATCGGTTTCGATGCTGCCGAGCCGGGCACCTCCCTCGCCCTTTGGCGAGATCGCCGCGTTATTGACCAGCGCGTTCAGCCTGCCGCCTTGCGCCTTCAGCCGTTCCTTCATCACGGCGATCGCTTGCATCGTGTTGTCCGGGTCGGCGAGGTCGACCTGGATGTGGTCCTCTGGCCCCGCCTCCCAAGGACAATCCTCGGGAAAGCCGTGACGCGAGCAGGTGATCACCCTCCAGCCAGCCGAGGAGAAGCGCTTCACCGTCGCGTGGCCGATGCCCCTGGACGCGCCGGTCAGGATCAGGGTCTTGCGCTCTTCATTCGGCATCTGCGCCATCCAGGCAAAATAGGCCCTGGCGACGACTACGGATAGAGCCGCGTCTTGACCCATGGCGCAGCGGGCGAAGCGCGCCGGAACACGATGCGGTCATGCAGCCGGTGCGGCCGGTGGTGCCAGAATTCGATTTCGAGCGGCATCACCCGGTAGCCATGCCAGTGAGGGGGGCGCGGCACGTCCTTGCCTGCGAACTCGGCAGTGCGTTTTGCCACCGCTTCATCGAGAGCCTTGCGGCTCTCGAGCTGGTGGGACTGCTGCGAGGCCCAGGCGCCGATGCGGCTTTCCCGCGAGCGGGTGGCGAAATAGGCGTCGGCCTCTTTATCGCTCACGGGCTCGATCGGCCCGCGCACGCGGACCTGACGGTGCAGGCTCTTCCAATAGAAGAGGAGCGCCGCCTTTGGCGCCTCCGCAAGCTCGAGCCCCTTGGCGCTTTGGCAATTGGTGTAGAACACGAAGCCGCGCTCGTCTGAGCCTTTGAGCAGGATCATGCGCAGATTGGGCTGGCCTGCCGCGTCGACGGTGGCGAGCGCCATGGCGTTAGGGTCGTCCGGCTCGGTCTTTTCCGCCTCAGTCAGCCAGGAGGCGAACAGCGCGAAGGGATCTGCGGCTGCGGTGAAGTCGGGGGCCTGGTCGCGGAACTCGGTCATGGCTCTCTTTTAGCCGTTCGCTTCGGGTCGCCGCCATCCCACGGCGAAACGGAAATTTACGATTTCCTCACCCTGATACTGCACCCTCGTCTCCGTTGATAGTTGGTGCCGGGGCACCAGTTTGGGGGGACGATCGGTTATGCGTACGGTCCATCGCAACGCTCCTATCATCGTTGGGGCGGGGGTACTCGCACTTCTCTTAGTCGCCCCCGCCTCTCTTTCTCTCTTCGCCGAGGAACCTGCCTATACCGGCTCGGTGGTCATCGACGCCGAAAGCGCCTTGGGCGCCGAGCAGCCGGCCGCCTTCGCCGAGCTCCGCGCCAGGCTCGACGGCACTGACCGGGCCGTTGCGCTCAACGCTTTGCAGGTGGCGCTGACCGAGCTTGGCGATGGCGCCATTCTCATTTGGAAGAGGCCGTCGCGCGAGCTGACTGGCGTGATCAAGCCAGTCTCGGCGTTTCGCGACGGCGAGGGCAGGGTGTGCCGCCACCTCACCTATTCGCTGTCGCTCGGCACCTTTGTGCGCGAGGTCGAGGGTACCGCCTGCCGCGAGCAAAGCGGCACCTGGTCGCTGGCAGGCTAATCCGGGTTCACCCCCACCCGGCCGACAGCAAGCTGTCGGCCATCCTCCCGTAAAGGGGAGGGATAATGCTCAGCACGCGGGACAGAGGCCCTCCCTCCCCGCGAGGGGAGGGTGCCGCCGTTAGGCGGCGGGTGGGGCGATGGCTAAGGCCAGGGCGGAAAAGCCTTCCGGCCCAGGGGCCTCTCGCATATAAAGCGCCGTCATTTTCCAAGCCGGAGGATCAATGGCCGAAGCTGCCAAATTGATGGCGGGCAAGCGCGGCGTCGTTTTCGGCGTCGCCAACAACCGCTCGATCGCCTGGGGCATCACCAAAGCCTGCCACGACCAAGGCGCCGAGATCGCGCTCACCTATCAGGGCGACGCCATCAAGAAGCGGGTCGAGCCTCTCGCCGCCGAGATCGGCTCGAAGCTCGTGCTGCCTTGCGACGTGACCGACGAGGGAAGCGTCGAGGCGGTGTTCAAGGCGCTCAGCGATACTTGGGGCAGCATCGATTTCCTCGTCCATGCCGTCGCCTTCTCCGACAAGGAAGAGCTCGATGGCCGCTATGTCGACACCAGCAAGGACAATTTCACCCAGACGCTGCTCGTCTCCTGCTACTCCTTCACCGCGCTCGCCAAACGCGCCGAGAGGCTGATGCCGAATGGCGGCTCTCTGCTCACGCTCAGCTATTACGGCGCCGAGAAGGTCATGCCGCATTACAACGTGATGGGCGTGGCCAAGGCCGCGCTCGAAGCGAGCGTGCGCTACCTCGCGGCCGATCTGGGTAAGGAGAACATCCGCGTCAACGCCATCTCCGCCGGGCCGATCAAGACGCTTGCGGCAAGCGGCATCGCCGACTTCCGCTACATTCTCAAGTGGAACGAGTACAACTCGCCGCTCAGGCGCACTGTCTCGATCGAGGATGTCGGCGGCGGCGCGCTCTATCTCCTGTCGGACTTGGGCCGCGGGGTAACCGGCGAGATCCTACATATCGACGCCGGCTACCACGTGGTCGGCATGAAGAACGAGGACGCCCCCGACATCTCCGTGTCGAAGGAGTAGGGGTTGCCCCTTCCGGTACGCAGTGCAAGTTGCCAATCCCGAAAGAGTGCGACTAGTGAAGGTAGGGCGAGCTGGTGATGCCGCCATTGAGCGGCTCCGGCGGATAGTCGAAATGAGGGCCGAAATCATGGGGAGCTGGAGGCATTCCAGCCGGCCCATACAAGATTTCGTTTAGCGTCATTTTCCCATGATAGCCGCCGCGGCGCGCGGCGTAGCGCCGGGGGCTGTGGCGATTGGTGCGGGCGTAATGCTGGGCATGGGCCCGAGCGTGGGCCGCTTGATGACGGCTTGAGGCGGCATCAGCGCCGTCAGCCGAAACGAACAAAAGAGCACTCGCCAGACCAAGCGAGGCGAGCAGCACCATTAAATTCATCGACGTCTCCTTCGTCCTCACTCTAACCGATTTGCGACGGTGCGGCTCCTGCCACAGATCAACGCAGGAGGGAACGAGGACGCCACCGACATTTCAGGAGCCAAGCAGTAGGGCTCGTAGGGAGCGAGTTGCGATGCTCCGCCGGTGGTCCACTGCTACCAGACGATGAAGTCCTTGCTCCGGTAGTCTCTCGCCCGCTCCGCCGCTTCGAATCCGTTCGAGCTGCCGCCGCTGTCAGTGTTTCCCTCGGCGGTGTCGAACGACTCCTTGGCTGGCTCGGTCACGATGCCGACATGCACCCAGTCGCCGGGAACCTTGCGGACGAGAAAGAAGGTGCCAGGCACAAGGTCCTTCTTGGCGAAGGCTCCCGACTTCACCTTCGATTCTGGCACGAACTTTCCGGCCGTCTTGGCTTCCATCGCCAACACATCGCAGGACGATGAGGAGTCGATCGGAAGGTTGACGCCGAGCGTGTGGGCCGCCTGCTCGAGCGCAAAGCAGACGAAGCCAGCGCACCATCTTGCGTCTTTTCCGTCCCAATCGAGATAGCTCCTGACCCAGGGGCCCCGATTGTCGCCGCCAGCCTCCCTTGGGTGGTTTTTGATGTGTTGCTTGGCGTAGGCCGCGGCGAGGGTGGAGAGGCTCTTTCCCCCTGCCGCGATGGGGTTCAAGGCCTTCACGATGGGCGCGACCAGCTCCTCATGCGTCTTCATGTCGACCACGCCGGTGGCGGGCAGTCCGCGCGCGGCCTGAAAGTCTCGCACCCGCTTTTCGGTCGCAGGGCCAAAATCGCCGTCGATCGAGACGGCGAAGCCGTTCAAGGTGAGAAATTCCTGGACCCTCTGCGCGCGCATCTTCTTGGCGCCGCGTTCGATCGGCCCGTCGAAATCGATTTCCTCGGGACACGCATCCTGCGCAACGGATGCAAAACCAGCGCTAGGCCTATGTTACCATAGGTTGAATATTTTCCGGTGTACACGCTGTAGAACTCGGCGCTTTTCGGTCAGGCGTTTGACCCTTTCCCTGGCCTTAACTAGAAGCTGGCTACGTTCAATCCATGTCGCACAACAGCTTCGGCCATCTTTTCCGCATCACCACTTGGGGCGAAAGCCACGGGCCTGCGATCGGCTGCGTGGTCGATGGCTGCCCTCCGGGCATTCAGCTCGAGGTCGCAGACATCCAGACCTATCTCGACAAGCGGAAGCCCGGCCAGTCACGCTATACCACCCAGCGTCAGGAGCCTGACCAAGTGCGCATCCTCTCCGGCGTGTTCACCGACGAGGCGAGCGGCGAGCAGGTGACCACCGGCACGCCGATCGCGCTCGAGATCGAGAACATGGATGCGCGGTCGAAGGACTACAGCGAGATCAAGGACAAGTTCCGTCCTGGCCACGCCGACTACACCTACCTCATGAAATACGGCGTCCGCGATTGGCGCGGCTCAGGCCGGGCGAGCGCGCGCGAGACCGCGAGCCGCGTGGCCGCTGGCGCCATCGCCCGCAAAGTGGTGCCTGGCATGCGCGTGCGCGGCGCGCTGGTGCAGGTTGGTCCCCACGCCATCGACCGCCGCACTTGGGATTGGTCCGAGGTCGAGCGCAACCCGTTCTTCTCTCCCGACGCCAAGGCGGTGAAGAAGTGGGGCGACTTCCTCGACAAGGTGCGCAAAGAGGGCTCCTCCGTCGGTGCCATCATCGAGATCGTGGCCGAAGGCGTGCCTGCCGGACTCGGCGCGCCGGTCTACGGCAAGCTCGACCAGGATATCGCCAGCGGGCTCATGAGCATCAACGCGGTGAAGGGCGTCGAGATCGGCGCCGGCTTCGCCGCGGCGTCACTCTCCGGCGAGGAGAATGCCGATGAGATGCGCATCGGCCGCGACGGCGCGCCTGAGTTTCTGACCAACAATGCCGGCGGCATTCTCGGCGGCATCTCCACCGGCCAGCCCATCGTGGCGCGGTTTGCGGTGAAGCCGACCTCATCGATCCTCACCCCGCGCCGCACCATCGACGCCGCAGGCAACGAGACCGAAATCTCGACCAAAGGCCGGCATGATCCTTGCGTCGGCATCCGCGCCGTGCCGATCGGAGAGGCCATGATGGCCATCGTGCTCGCCGATCATTACCTCCGCCACCGCGGCCAGACCGGCAGGGGCTAGCTGCCGTCCTCCGTGGAGCGCTATCACAACATCGTCGTGCTGACCGGGGCGGGGCTGTCGGCCGAAAGCGGGCTCGGCACTTTTCGCGGGCCTGGCGGACTCTGGGAGAACTTCAGGATCGAGGACGTGGCGACACCCGAAGGCTTCGCCCGCGACCCAGTTCTCGTGCATGGCTTCTACAATCTCCGCCGCTCCTGGCACAAAAAGGCGCGGCCCAACGCAGCCCATCTCGCCCTTGCCAGGCTCGAGCGCGAGCACGGCAACGTTCTTACCGTCACCCAGAACATCGATGCGCTGCACGAGGCTGCCGGCACAAAGAACCTCATTCCCATGCATGGCGAGTTGGAGCGTGCGCTGTGCGCCGCCTGCGGTGTAAGCGCGCCGTGGACGGAGGATCTGTCCATCGAGACCCTATGCCAAGCTTGCGGCGCAGCCGCCATGCGCCCTGATGTCGTGTGGTTCGGCGAGATGCCGCGCGAGATGGAGAGAATCGACGAGGCGCTTGGCGCCTGCGACCTGTTCATCTCCATCGGCACCAGCGGCACAGTCTATCCGGCGGCAGGCTTCGTGATGGAAGCCCGCGCCGCAGGCGCCCACGCCGTCGAGCTCAATCTCGAGCCCTCCGACGGCGCCGATCTATTCCTCGAGCGGATCGAAGGCCCTGCCACAGAAATCGTCCCGGCCTATGTTGAGCGGTTGCTTTGCACTAGGCCGTAGGGTGGGCAACGGCACGTTGCCCACCGAGAGAGGTGGGCACGCTGCGCTTTGCCCACCCTACTTTTCTCAGCGCTCCAGCTCAGCCACCAACTCGATATGCGGCGAGAACAGGAACTGGTCGACGGGGACCACGCGCGTGATGCGGTAGCCGCCATCGACGAGAATGCGAAGGTCGCGGGCGCAGGTGCCTGGGTTGCATGAGACCATGACGACCTTCGGCACCTTCGAAGCGGCCAGCGCCTCAGCCTGCGCCTTGGCGCCGGACCGCGGCGGATCGAGGACGACGGCGTCGTAGCGGGCAAGCTCGCGCGGCGAGAGCGGGGCGCGGAAGAGATCGCGGGAAAATGTCCGCACCGGCTTCAGCTTCGGCGTTGTCCGCGCTGCCCCCGCCAGAGCAGCGATTGCCGCCTCGTCCTGCTCGAAGGCATCGACCTCGGCGCTTCCGGCGAGCGCGAAGGTGAAGGTGCCGATACCGGCGAACAAATCTGCCAGGCGTTTGGCGCACCCCACGCCCTCTTTGACCAGCCCCACCAGGACTGTTTCCGACTCGCGCGAGGCTTGCAGAAAGGCTCCAGGCGGCAGCCGCACTTGCGCGCCCGAAAGCGTCACGGTTGGCTCGCCGGCGAGAATGACGCTCTCGCCATCGATCGTGATGCGGGCAGCTCCGATTCTTGCACCCGTGGCGGCGAGCTTGGCGAATAGCGCAGGCGAGGGGCGTATGCCCTCAATCATCACATCGAGGCCCTGCTCGGCCTCGGTGAGGGCGACGCGCGCTTCGCGCTTGCCGCCAAGCAGCGGCGCGAGCGCAGATTTGAGCTTGGGCAGGCGCCCGGCGATGCTTGAGCTGAGCACCGGGCAGGCGGAGATGTCGACAATGTCATGCGAGCGGGCGGCGCCGTAGCCGAAGGCAAGGCAATCAGCCGCCCGGCCAAGAGCGAACGCTGCCCGCCGCCGGCTGGCTAGCGGCACCGGCCGCGCCTCCTCGACCGGCGCCTCGAGCCCGCGCGAGGCCAGCGCCGCGACCACCTGCTCGCGCTTCCAGGCGAGATAGGCGCTCAGCATCCATATGCTGGAGGGCACAGCCGCCGCAGGTCCCGAAATATTGGCAGACCGGTGCGATACGCTCCTGGCTCGGCTCGATGATGGCAAACGCCTCGGCGCGGGGCTCTCCTGGCTCGGCCACCACCTTCACCAGCTCGCCTGGAAGCGTGAAGGGCACGAAGAGCGGCCCGTCGGGGCCTTGCGCCAGGCCGTCGCCCTGCGCGCCCAGCCGGTCGATCCTGACCTCAAGCTCCATGGCTCGCGCCGATCAGAACTTCCTCGTTGCCGCTGCCGCCAGCAATCGGCGAGGGCATCTCGGCGAACACCTTCCAGCCTGGCGAGGCGTCGATGAACGCCCGCACCTCCGCCACGGCTCTCGCCCTGGCTTGAGCGTCGCGCACGATGCCGCCTTTGCCGACCGCCTCGCGGCCCGCCTCGAATTGCGGCTTCACCAGGGCCACGAGCCAGGCGCCTGGCGCTGCCAGGCCGAGCGCCGCCGGCAACGCCTTGGTCAGGCTGATGAAACTCACATCGGCGACGATGGCGCCGACAGGGCCGCCGACGACCGCGGCATCGAGGGCCCTTGCGTCGGTTCCCTCAAGGACCACGACACGCTGGTCCTCGCGAAGCTTCCAGTGCAGCTGCTCGCGCCCGACATCGACGGCGAACACACGCTCCGCCCCGCGGGCCAGCAATACCTCGGTGAAGCCTCCGGTTGAGGCGCCGATATCCAGCGCGATGAGGCCCTTGGGGTCGAGGCCGAAGGCATCGAGCGCGGCGGCGAGCTTGAGGCCCCCGCGCGAGACGAAGGGAGAGGCGTGCTGGTCGACCATGAGGCGCGCGCCGGGCTCGATCAGCGCCCCAGGCTTCAGCGCCGGCCGGCCGTCCACGCTCACTGCGCCGAGGCGGATCAGGTCGGCGGCGCGGGAGCGGGTAGCAGCCAGACCTCTGTCCACTAAAATTCGATCGAGGCGCATTTTTTTGTAGATGCCCATATTCGCTTCTCATATGCTTCGCCCCGCGTGGGGGTTTCCTTGCGTGCGGATGACGAACCGGGAGCGGACGGCACCGCCCAACTATATACTGCGAAGCGCACCGCTCGGCGCGCCATCGCGGAGGTCTCGTGAGCCAAAGTACGACGGCTTACCTCACCGAAAAGTGCGAAGTCCGAAATCGTGACGTGGCCGGTGGCAAGGCCGTATTCGCTCGGGAGCTTATTGAGCCCGGCGAGGTTGTTGCTGTGTGGAGTGGGCGCCTGGTCTCCGCCGAGGAGCTCGACGACCTCCCCGACGATATCCGCCGCCACACCGCGCAGGTCGAGGAGGGCTTTTATCTTGCCTCGCTGAACCCTGACGAGGCGCCGGACTACATCAATCACTCTTGCGAGCCGAACGCCGGCCTCGACGGACAGATCACCATCGTCGCCATGGTTACGATCAGGCCTGGCGACGAGGTCACAATCGACTATGCCATGTGCGACGGCTCGCCTTACGACGAGTTCGACTGCGCCTGCGGCTCGTCGCATTGCCGAGGCCGCGTGACCGGCAACGACTGGCGCGAACCCTCGTTATGGAAGCGCTATGCCGGCCATTTCTCGCCCTATCTGCAGCGCCGCATCGCCGCCCTGCAAGCCGAGCAATCCCCGCGCCGGCGGATGCGCAAGCGGTCCGCTCTCGCGCTCGTGAACGGCGCTAACGGCAATCTCGCATAACCACATCCTTTCATGACGGACCATCAACCCAAGACGGGAGCCAAGTGGAGACAACGGACATGATGCTCGTCCGCACTTTTGTCGCGCCGAGTGAAATTCAGGGCCTCGGCGTCTTTGCCGGGGAGTTCATCCCTGGCGGGAGCCACCTCTGGGTGCTGAACCCGAAATTCGACATCTTCCTCTATCGGGAAGAGATCGCGACGCTGCCCGCGCACATGCAGGACTATGTCGCGCGCTACAGCTACCCGCATCTGGAGATCGACGGCGTGCGCATCGTCGACTGCGACGACGGCAAGTTCATGAATCACAACGTGCGTCCGAACACAGATTTCCGCGTTTTCGACCAAGGCTACGCCATCGTCGATATTGCCGCGGGCGAGGAGATCACCTGCAATTATTTCGAGTTCGATCCCGAGTTCCGCGGCTTCGGCGAGAAAGCGATCGACGTGGCGATCTCCGCCATGCAGGCTGGCCACTTCAGGCCTGGAGCGGTGACGCAGCCCTGAAGCGCCCCCGGACAAATTTGCCAAGCCCTGCAGCATCGACTAGCAAGGCGCGGGCGAAGCCCCTGTCGGGCCGCTCGCTTGCGTTCTTGCTCGGGTGACTGAAAAGCCGATGCCCAATCATCTTGTGTCGATGGCACGCTCAAGCCCGCGCTTACTCTCGGCGATCGTCGCCACACTCGTCACTCTGGCGCTCGCGAGCGCCGGGCGATCAGAGCAAGCCCTGATGTGGACGGAGAAAGAGGACGGTGGATTGACCATGCTTTCCTATGGTCCGCTCGATCCGGCGCAAAATCCTCTGTTCGTGCTGTCCTGCTTCAGCGGCATGAATATTGTCGTGCTCGACGTGCACAAGGAGATCCCCGACGCGAAGCCTGGCGACCCGCTCACCATCGAGCTGTCCTCCGCCAAGGCGCAATCGCCGCTCAAGGGCGAGGTTGGGCAAAACGAGACGACCGGCAAGACCTTCGGCGAAGCGAGCGACATCAACGTCAAGCCTGTGCTCGAGCTGTTGCGCGATCCAGGCCCGCTCACCATCAAGATGGGTGGGGCGAGCGCCACCATGTCGGAGCAGGGCAGGGCTGAGTCGGTCAGCAAATTCGTCGAGAACTGCAAGCTCGAATAGCTCTTAAGCGAGCCACGCCGCCTCTGCCGCGCCGAGATCCTTGCCAAGCGCTGCGAACACTGCGGCGACGATGCCGGAAGCGTTGAGGCCTGCCCTCTCGTACATGGCTTGCGGCTTATCGTGCTCGATGAAGCTGTCGGGAAGGGTAAGCGTCCTCACCTTGAGGCCCTGGTCGAGCAGGCCCTCGCGCGCAAGATAATGCAGCACCTGCGCGCCGAAACCGCCGGTCGCACCTTCCTCGATGGTGATGAGCACCTCGTGGTGGGACGCGAGCTGCCGCACCAAGTCCTCGTCGAGCGGCTTGGCGAAGCGCGCATCGGCGACCGTGGTCGAGAGGCCGAAGGAGGCCAACTGGTCGTTTGCCTTGAGTGCCTCGCCGAGCCTCGCCCCGAAGGAGAGGATGGCGACGGCAGAGCCCTCGCGCAAGACGCGTCCCTTGCCGAGGGGGAGGACTTCGCCTCGCTTGGGCAACGCCACGCCGGTGCCTTCGCCGCGCGGATAGCGGAAGGCCGAAGGCCGGTCGTCGATGGCGGCGGCCGTGGCCACCATATGCACGAGCTCGGCCTCGTCGCTCGCAGCCATCACCACGAATCCGGGCAGGCAGCAGAGATAAGTGACGTCGAAAGCGCCGGCATGGGTCGGGCCGTCGGCGCCGACGAACCCGGCCCGGTCGAGGGCGAAGCGCACAGGGAGCCTCTGGATGGCGACATCGTGCACGACCTGGTCGTAGGCGCGCTGCAGGAAGGTCGAATAGATGGCGGCGAAGGGCTTGTAGCCCTCGACGGCAAGCCCTGCCGCAAACGTCACCGCGTGCTGCTCGGCAATGCCTACGTCGAATGTGCGATCGGGGAAAGCTTCGGCGAAACGGTCAAGCCCGGTCCCTGAGGGCATTGCTGCGGTGATCGCCACGATCTTCTCGTCGGCCTTAGCCTCCTCGATCAGCGCGTTGGCGAACACCTTGGTGTAGCTCGGCGCTCCGCCGCCTGCAGCTTCCTGCGCTCCGGTGATGACGTTGAAGCGGTTGACCCCGTGAAACTTGTCGGCGGAAATCTCAGCCGGCTCGTAGCCCTTGCCCTTCTGGGTGACCACATGGATCAGGATCGGCCCGTTCTGCGTGTCACGCACATTGCGCAACACCGGGAGCAGGTGATCGAAATTGTGTCCGTCGATCGGCCCGACATAGTAGAAGCCCATCTCCTCGAACAGCGTGCCGCCGGTCCAGAAGCCTCGCGTATATTCCTCGGCGCGCGCCGCCCGCCGCTCCCAGGCCTTGGGCAGGATCTTGGCGAGCTGCTTCGCCCAATTGCGGAGCTGCCGATAGGTCTCCCCTGAGATGAGGCGCGCGAGGTAAGCGCTCATGGCGCCGACCGGAGGGGCGATCGACATGTCATTGTCGTTGAGGATCACGATCAGGCGCGAATCCATGGCGCCGGCATTGTTCATGGCTTCGTAGGCCATGCCTGCGCTCATGGCGCCGTCGCCGATGACGCAGACCACGTTCTGCTTCCTGCCGCCGAGGTCGCGCGCCACCGCCATGCCGAGGCCTGCCGAGATCGAAGTCGAGGAGTGGCCGGCGCCGAAGGTGTCGTATTCGCTCTCCTCGCGCTTGCAGAAGCCTGACAGGCCTCCGCCCTGGCGCAAGGAGCGGATGCGGTCGCGCCGCCCGGTCAGGATCTTGTGCGGATAGGTCTGGTGGCCCACGTCCCAGATGAGCTTGTCGTGCGGCGTGTCGAACACCTTGTGCAACGCGATGGTGAGCTCGACTACGCCGAGGCCTGCGCCAAGGTGGCCGCCGGTCACCGAGACCGCGTCGATGGTCTCCTGGCGAAGCTCCGCCGCAAGCTGCGGCAGGTCCTCGTCGTCCAAGGCGCGCAGCTCTTGTGGAGTGCGCACCCGGTCAAGCAGCGGCGTTGCATGTTCGGCGCTCATCAGATCCCCGGAAACAAGGAAATAGCTTGTGAATTCGCATTTTTGTGACAGGACCTTTATCGACCCAGGCCTTCAGTTTCAACTAGCCTAGCAGGCCGTCCGAATTGTGTCATGGAACCATGGCGTTAGATGCGAGCATAGTCGAAGTGCCGAAACCGCCTGCCGGACGGCTGCCGTTTCTCCGCCTGCTTGCCCGTCTGGTGAGCAACCCGGTGGCGAGCTGGGGGGAGGATTTCTACGACGAGCCGATCGTGGTCTACCGCGACTTTGGCCTCGAGACGGTATTTGTCACCGACCCTGAGCTGACCCAGCAAATCTTGCTGGGCGACAGCGACGCCTTCACCAAGAGCCCGCTTTACGACAATGTCCTCGGCCGCGCTGGCGGCAAGGGGCTGCTCATCGCCGAAGGCGAGGACTGGCGCTGGCAAAGGCGCATCGCTGCACCGCTGTTTCGTGCCGAGGCGATCCTCTCTTATGCGCCTGCCTTTGCCGCTTCTTGCGAGCCAGTGCTGGCCAGCTGGCGCAAAGCGCAACCCGGCTCGCTTCAAATCATCGGCAAAGACATGACCAACGCGGCCATGCAGGCGCTGCAGGACACCATCTTGGGCGCCGATCTCGGGGAGCAGGAGCGCAAGATGGTGTCGGAGGCAGGAACTGCCTTCCTGAGCTCGACGACGTGGAAGATCGCCTATGCCTCGCTGAAATTGCCTTCGTGGACTCCCCATCCCGGCAGCAACACCATGCGGCGGGCGGGCGACAATCTCCGTGAAGTGGCCGGACGCGTGCTCGCCAATCGCCGGCAGGGAAGGGGGGACGGCGCCGACCTGCTGGCGAGATTGGTGGCGGCGCGGGATCAAGGATCCGGCGCCAAGATGTCCGACAGCCTGATCATCGACAATGTCGTCACCTTCCTAATGGTCGGCCAAGAGACGACGGCCCAGGCCCTGACCTGGGCCCTCTACGTGCTCGCGCTGTTTCCGGAGTGGCAGGACAAGGTTCGCGATGAGGTGCGTCGTGTCATGGGCGCCGGACCTTTGGGCGCGAGCCAGCTCGAGCAGCTTGGCCTGTTGGAAGCAGTGTTCATGGAAGCGATGCGACTCTATCCGCCGGCTCCGAGCCTGATGCGGATAACGAGAAGGCCGATCAAACTGGGAGAGGTCGAGCTTGCCTCCGGTGCCACTGTCGTCATCCCCATCTATGTCGTTCACCGGCACCGGCTTCTGTGGTCGGATCCGCTGCGCTTCGATCCCTCCCGCTTCGCACCCGAGGCGAGAGTGTCGCGTCACCGTTGCGCCTATATGCCCTTTAGCACCGGGCCAAGGAGCTGTATCGGCGGCGCCTTCTCCATGCTCGAGACCAAGGCCATGCTCGCCACCTTCCTTGCCAAGGCCCGTTTTGAGCTTCCTGAAGGCGAGGTTCCGGTGCCGCTCGCCCGCATCACGCTCCGGCCCAAGCAGGGGCTAAAGCTCAAAGTGACGATGCTGCATTAGCTCTTTGGCAAGAAATCGCTTCGCGTCGTCCAACCTTTTCCCCTAACCTGCCTTTGGTCTGGGGAGACGCGCATGACAGGCGCCGTTCTGTCGGGGGCGATTGCCGCCGTGGACTTCGATGCCACCAAGGCGGACGTGCGCCGCGCGGTGGAAGATTTCCTCATAATTTTGCCAAGGCTCCGGACACCGATGTTGCCCGCGCCGCGGGCTACGCTGCGCTTGGCAGCGGCCATCGCTGGCGCGCTCTTGTTGCCGTTGCCGCGGGGCATCGATCTCGGCTACGCCTACCAATTTCTCGACGATGTCGCCGACGTGGTCGCCGGTGTGGCTGAAGTCGGCAAAGAGCGCGGCAAGGATGCCGGCAAATGCACCGCCATCGACCTCTTCGGCGTGGAAGGGGCGAGGCGGAAGGCCTCGGAGTTTCAATCAAGAAGCCTATCGCATCTGGATAGGTTCGGAGCGGAAGCCGATTGGCTGCGCCAGCTTGTCACCGAGGCGAGCTGGAAAGCGAGCTAGTCCTCGACGTCGAGCGGCTCGGTGCCGGTCGGCTGGTTGTTCGCATTGAGTGAGATCTTCTCGACCTTGGCTTCGGCTTTCCGCAGAAGCGCGTCGCAATGGGCCTTCAGGGCCTCGCCACGCTCATAGATCAGGATCGAGGCCTCGAGCTCCACGTCGCCTTTCTCCAGGCGATCGACGATGGCTTCGAGCTCCTTCAGCGCCTGCTCGAAACTCATGGCCTTGATGTCGGCGTGTTCTGATGTTTCGGCCATGCGGTGCCTTTAGCCCTTCGAGGCGGCAAGGTTCAAGAGGAAGCCTCGGTGTGCCAATTCCCACAGCGTCCGAGAACGCAAGCGGAATAGGGTCGATCTGCTTCGGTCCAGTGCTCCTTGAGATCAGGCAACCTCGAAAGGAGACCTCTCATGAAGAGATTGATCCTCGGCTCTTTGCTCGTCCTCACCGCCAGCTCGGGCGCCGTTGTCGAATCCGATCCGGTGCAAGCCCAAACCTCCTACACTTATCGTCCCGTTCCAAGCTATCAACCGTGGCGCGGATCGCCTTACAGCGGAACCTATATCGGACAGTACTACCCTCGCCTCTAATATCAAAACGTGTGCAACCGTTATCACTGCTGGACACAGTACTTCTGGCGGTAATCACTTCTGGCGGTAATCGCGACAGATCAACAGGCTTGAGAGGGATCGATCCCGCTCGTGCGGTAAGCGCCACACCCCTTGAAACATATCGCACCCATGCGCAGCTGTTTTCTCCGAGGCTTTGCAAGGAGGAAAGAGTGATGAGGCTTTTCGTCGGAGTCCTGGCCTTGGCGGTGGCAGCGTCGACACAGGCCATGGCATTTGGGCCACAGCGGGACGCCAGGATGATTAGAAAAGCGGAAGTTAATCAAGGATGTCCGGGTGGTTATTTCCGCGGCGCTGGTGGCAATTGCATCATGAATCCGGCAGACGGACCGTATAAGCCCGATCCGTACTGGACACCGTGCGACTACTCGCTTGGCCCTCAATATCCCGAGGGCTGTGGCGATTAGCAACGGCCGCCCGGCGGCTAGCTAAAGCCAACCTGCGATAAGGTCTGTGAGCACAATCGCCGCAACCGCCAGAAAAATGCCCGCGTAGACAATGGGGACGAACCACCAGGGCTCGTGGTCCTGTGCATCGGGAGGAGACATTACAGCGTAAACGAAGGTCCCGACGCTGCGTTCCTACTATCGCGGTTTGATAGGGTGCGGCATAATTCCAATGATGGAGAGTTGGCACAGAAGCTATGTGGTCGTGGGCGTCGGCGTCGCGTTGATCTTCGCGCTGGCGATGATCATCGGAGATTTTTTTGGCGGCCTCTTGGGGATGTTCGCTTGTGCGCTGCTCGCCGGAGTGGCATGCGGGGCGCTTGTGGCGAACGATGAAAGAAAGACCTGACGGCCGTCGGGGCTAGCCGCAGCGGCGCCCTGAACCTCGGGCACAGCGTCAAGACGAAGCCTGCATCAGCACCTCGACATGGGCGGCAGTCGAGCGCGCGAGCGCCTGAAGATTGTAGCCGCCCTCGAGCGTGGAGACGACCCGGCCGCCGGCATGCTTCTCGGCTATCTCCACGAGCTTCTCGGTGACCCAGGCGAAATCCTCCTCGCTGAGCTCGATCTGGGCAAGCGGGTCATCGCGATGGGCGTCGAACCCCGCCGAGATCAGCAGCACGTCCGGACCGAAATTGTGCAGCGCCGGCAGGATGCGGCTCAAGAACGCCTCGCGGAAGCGGGAACTGCCGTCAAGCGGATTGAGCGGCGCGTTGAAGATATTGCCGGCGCCGGTCTCGCTCAGTGCGCCGGTGCCGGGGAAGAGCGGCATCTGGTGGGTTGAGCCATAAAACAGATCCTTGTCGGACCAGAACGCATCCTGCGTGCCGTTGCCGTGATGCACGTCGAAATCGACCACCGCCACGCGCTCGGCGCCATGGGCGGCGCGGGCATGCAGCGCGGCGATGGCCACATTATTGAACAGGCAGAAGCCCATGGGGCGAGACGGCTCGGCGTGATGCCCTGGGGGCCGCACGGCGCAGAAGGCATTGTTGACGGCGCCCGACATCACCTGATCGACCGCGTGGACCACGGCGCCAGTGGCCCGAAGTGCCGCGTCGAAACTTTTCGGGCACATGGCGGTGTCGGGATCGAGCCAGACGAGGCCTTGCCGCGGGCTTGCGGCGCGGATCGCCTCCACGTAGCGCGGGGGATGCAGGCGCTCGATCACGGCGACGTCGGCAAGCGGCGCCTGCTCGCGCTTCAGCGCGGCGAAGGCTGGGGCTGAGAGGGCCTTGTCGACGGCGCGCAGGCGATCGGGCCGCTCAGGGTGGCCTTCCCCCATGTCGTGCAGCAGGCAGTCTGGATGGGTGAGGAGGAGGGTAGGCATTAAGCAGAAGCACTCAAACAGGCGGGCAGGTCGCTTGACCCGCTAATGCTAACACGCGAAATGGAATAAATAAGCTAATTGAACAAGGCTTTGCCCGCTCACCATGACGATCGTCGCTGCCACGAAAGAGTCGATCGACCGCGCCGCCGAGGCGCTGGCGAAGGGCGAGATCGTCGCCTTTCCCACCGAGACGGTGTACGGCCTCGGCGCCAATGCTCTCAACGCGGCGGCAGTCGCCAAGGTGTTTGCCGCCAAGGACCGCCCCCGCTTCAATCCTCTGATTGTGCATGTGCGTGGGGAGGAGGAGGCTGAAGCCTACGCCGTCATCAACGACACGGCACGCAAACTGATGCGCGCCTTCTGGCCAGGGCCCCTGTCTCTGGTGCTGCCACGCGAAACCGGTTGCGCTATCGCCGATCTCGTCAGCGCCGGTCTCGACACCATCGCGCTCCGAGCCCCGAGCCATCCAGTCGCCCGCGCCCTGCTTGAAGCTACGAAGCTTCCCATCGCCGCGCCGAGCGCCAACCGTTCCGGCCGGGTAAGCCCGACCACCGCCGCCCATGTCGAGGCCGAGCTTGGGCGCCTGCCGGCCATGATCCTCGACGGCGGCCCATGCACGCTCGGACTTGAGTCCACGGTTCTCGGCATCGACGGCGACGAAGTCTCCTTGCTTCGCTTGGGCGCCCTTCCGCGGCAGGAGATCGAGACGCTCCTTGGGCACAAGCTTGCGGCGCGTGAAGCCGGCAGCCACGTGACCTCGCCAGGTCAGCTCGCCACCCATTATGCGCCGGTAACGCCGCTTCGCCTCGATGCGGGCAAACCGCGCCGCGGAGAAGCGTTTCTCGCCTTCGGCCCGAACGCGCCAAGCTTCGCCGGGCCTGCGATCAATCTCAGCCGGCGGGGTGATCTCGTCGAAGCCGCTGCGAATTTCTTCGCCGCGCTCAGGACGCTCGATGAAGCCGGCGTAGAGACGATCGCAGTGATGCCGATCCCCGATCATGGCCTTGGCGAAGCCATCAACGACCGGCTCAAGCGTGCGCGCATCGCTGTAACCTTGACCGCCAGCGCCGATCTCCCATGACGCCCGACCAAGAGCCCTGCAGGCGGCCGAGCGATGAGACGCTCGACGCGCTCGTCCGCATCGTCGGCGTGGACCACGCGGTCCGCGACCCTGGGGCCATGACGCCTTATCTCGTGGAATGGCGCGACCGCTATTTCGGCAACGCCGCGCTCGTGCTCAAGCCGGGCTCGACCGCCGAAGTTGCCGCGATCATGAAACGCGCCAACGAGACGCGCACGGCGATCGTGCCGCAAGGCGGCAATACCGGGCTGGTCGGCGGCCAGATCCCGTTCGAAAGCGGCCATGAGGTGGTGGTGAGCTTGAGCCGCATGACCCACGTCCGGGATATCGACCTCGACGGCAACACCATGACGGTCGAAGCAGGCCTTGTGCTCGCCAATGCGCAAGCAGTGGCGGCGAGCGCCGGGCGGCTGTTTCCCTTAAGCCTCGCCTCGGAGGGCAGCTGCCAGATCGGCGGCGTGCTCGCCACCAATGCCGGAGGCATGGCAGTGCTGTCCAACGGCAGCGCCCGCGATCTCACCCTTGGTCTCGAAGTCGTGCTCGCCGACGGCAGCGTGTGGAATGGGCTGAAGCGCCTGCGCAAGGACAATAGCGGCTACGACCTCAAGGACCTGTTCATCGGCTCCGAGGGCACGCTCGGCATCATCACCGCCGCGGTGCTGCGCCTCTATCCGAAGCCAGCCGAGACGGTGACGGCGTTCGCCGGGCTTTCTCATCTTGAGTCCGCAATCGCCTTCTTCTCCCGCGCCTATGCGTTGGCGGGACCTGCGCTCACCGCTTTCGAGCTGATGCCGAGGCTTGGCCTCGACTTCGTGCTGAAGCACGTGAGCGACGCCCGCGATCCGCTTCGCATCCCGCACGCTTGGTATGTGCTGCTGGAGCTCTCGAGCCCGCGGGAGGGCGACGACATCGCCCGCATTGCCGAAACGCTGCTTGGCGAAGCCGTCGAGGCCAAGGAGATCGATGATGCCGTCATCGCCGCATCGCTTGCGCAAGAACGCGAGCTTTGGCGCCTGCGCGAGCTGCTGAGCGAGGTGCAAAAACACGAAGGCGGATCCATCAAGCACGATGTGGCGGTGCCGGTTGCCAGGGTCCCTGAGTTCATCGCCCGCGCCAATCAGCTCGTCGAGCTGATGATCCCCGGCGCGCGGCCAGTCCCGTTCGGTCATCTCGGCGACGGCAACATCCATTACAATGTCAGCCAGCCTCCTTCGATGGATCGCGCCGTGTTCCTCGCCAATTGGGAGGCGCTCAACGCCGCGGTGCATGAGATCGTGCTCGATCTCGGCGGCTCGATCAGCGCCGAGCACGGCATCGGCCGGCTCAAGCGCGATCTGTTGCGTCACGCGAAAGCGCCGCTCGAGCTTGAAATGATGCGCAAGATCAAGCAGGCCTTCGATCCGAACGGCATCCTCAATCCGGGCAAGCTGCTCTAGCTTACAACAGCAGCTGCGTCTGCAGCGGCTGCTGGATACCGGGCTCGTCGCGGCGCGAATCGTTGATCTGCGGATGCATCTCGATCGCCTCGAGGAGATCGTCGGGCGCCGGCTGCAACATGTCTTGCGCGGCCTTCAGCTCCGTCGTCTTGCAGTCGAGCCACGCCTCGAAATGCTCTAGCCGCAACACCACCGGCATACGGTCATGCAAAGGCGTGACGGTGGCGTTGGCGTCGCAGGTGATGATGGCGACCGAGTCGATCTCGCCGCCGGCTCGATCCCGCCAGCGCTCCCAGATGGCGGCAAAGGCGATCAGGCCGCCTTTGCGCGGGCGGAGCAGGAACGGGCGCCGCGCGCCCTTGGGCCCGGTCCATTCGTAGAAACCGTCAGCCGGCACGAGGCAGCGCCGCTCGGTGAAGGCGCTGCGGAAGGCTGATTTGGTCGAGATGCCCTCGGCACGCGCATTGATCATGGGAGGGCCGGCTTTCGGATCCCTGACGAAAGACGGCAACAGGCCCCAGCGCATCATGCGGAAGCGCCGCTGACCGTCGGCGTCAACGCACACCACGCCGATGTCTTGCGTCGGCGCGATATTGTAGCGGATCGGAAAATTCGGCGTGTCGCGATAGGCGAAGGTGGCGCGCACGGCTTCCGGCGGAGAGGTGAGGCTATAGCGGGAGCACATCGGCAGATAGATGGGGCTGCCGGAAAAGGCGAGCAAGCCACCGGCCCCGGCAGTCGCCGTGGAAGGCCCAGGAATTGGCGCATTATCCGCCGGCCACGAGCCAAGCCCGGCGCCTAGCTTTCGCCGCCAAAGCACGTTACTCAGATTGCATGAAACGAAGTGCGCCCGCGCTTGGATTCGGGGTCTGCGTGCTCGCTGTCGCGATGCTCGGCTGGGCGCCGGTAGCCGAGGCACAGTTCTTCTGGTCGCCGTTCTTCCAGCAAGAGCAGCCGAAGCGCCAGAAGGTCCGCCCAGCCAAGCCGAAGACCCCGGCAGACGACCTGCCGCCGATCATTCCGCGGGAGAGCTCGACGCCGCCCCCGCCTGACGACCGGCCCTATGACGCGAAGCTTCTGCGGCTCGCCGAGATCCTCGGCGCCGTCCACTATCTGCGCGAGCTATGCGGCGCCCAGGAAGGCCAGCTCTGGCGCGATCAGATGAAGGAGATCGTCAGGAACGAAGGCTCGACCGCGGTGCGCCGCGCCAAGCTCGTAAACAGCTTCAATGACGGCTACCGCGGCTATCGCCGCACCTACCGCAGCTGCACCTCCTCGGCCACGCTCGCGATTACCCGCTTCTCGGTCGAGGGCGCGCAAATCGCTGCGGCCCTCGCCAAGCCGTCGCATTACGCAAGCCGCGGTTCGAGCGACGCGGCCTCGGGCTCGACAACGACCGCCACCGACGCCGCGCCTGTACCTGCTACCGGCAACGCGCCGGCAGCAGCAAATGGCGCTGCGCCAACCCCGGAGGCAAAACCTGCGGAGGCCACCAAGCCCGCGGCCAATCAAACCGACGCGACACCTCAGACCCAGGCAAGCCAGGGCCAGGCTGTTACTCCCGATGCCGGTCAGGTCGACGGCGCGGAGAAGCCCAAGCGGAAGAAACGCAAGGCTGCCAAGGCGCAGCCCGAGGAAACCCAGCAAAGCAGTCCGTTCTTCGGCCACCGGTAGCAAAGCTCGGCGGCGTCCCCCGAGAAACGCCCCGAATCCCCCTGATTAACCGTTAGTTCGCCTTTTTCCCCCGTTTTGCGGGCGTCCGTGCCAGTTTTTGGCTTAAGCACAACGGACCGCGAAGAACAGGGGATACCCCGTTGCAGCCAGCAGAGCGTGCAGGAGAGACCGCAGAGGACAAGGCTCGGAGCCAAGAGGCTCTCCGATACATCCTCGATGCGTGGGAAGAGGCGCTGCATGACGGCATCGAGCCGGAGATGCTCGCCAATGCCGCGCTGTTCGCGGCACTCGCCGATCTCGTTGCGGCTTACGGCGAGGACGCCGTGGCCAAAATGACCGGCGGGCTCTCCCGCCGCATTCAGCACGGCGAGTTCACGCTGAACCGGACCCCGCAATAGCCGGCTCTAGCCCCAGCCCAACACCAGCTCGTTGACCAGGAGCAAAACGCCGAAGGCGATCAGCAGCGTGCCGGCGATGCGGTTGATGAGCTTGAGCCTGCTCTCGGTCAGCCGGTGCCTGATGGTGGCGATCAGCTCCGACAGCCCGAGCCACCACAACAGGCTTCCGCCCATGACCGACACGACGAGCAACAGCGCCTCGAGATAGGTGTCGAGGCCGCCGATCAGCGAACCGAGGCCGCCGATCAGCGCGAGCATGCCGAGAATGGCGCCTGGATTTGAGATGGTGAGAAAGAAGGTCTGGGGAATAATGCCCCAATGATCCCAAAGGTGGGATTTTTGCCCCGGCGCGATCAGCAGCATTGGCGGCGCGAACAGGAGGCCGATGCCGAAGACGATCAGCAGCACGCCGCCAACGAGCTGGATCAGTCCGGAGTAGGCGATCAACACGTTGGAGATCGCCGTTACGCTGAATGCGGCAATTGCCGCGAGCAGCCCGTCGCCGAGCATGGCGCCGATACCTGCGGCAAGACCGCCCCAAAATCCGTTGGTTACGGCCCGCTGGATGCAAAGGACATTGACCGGTCCGATGGGCGCCGCTACCAGCAGCCCAACGCCAATTCCGGCTAGCACCAGTTGGATGCCGGACAGGACGATATGCGCGCCGGACGGCAAGTGCCTATCGCTGCTGATCGATGGGGAAGGATAGTCGCGAGAGCTTGGCGCCCTGCGCGTAGGATAGGCGCCCGCCGCTGTGCGAAAGTGGCGAAGCGCCTGAGGGAGGTGGGATGAGTCGCACAAGAATCGTCATGGCGGCCTTCGCAGCATTGGTAGCTGGCACGCTTCTCATTGTCTATGCCCAGTGGGGAGAGGACGCATCTCGCGCCGCGGTCCAAAGCGGCCAGGAAATCTCGCCAGCCAGCGAAGACGAAAAGCCGCAGTCGATGGCTGCGAGCGAGGCAGCAAAGCCTGAAGCAGCCCCGGCGCCAAAGCCGGAAAGCGATGCGCCCAAATCCGAAAGCGCGACGCCGCCCGCGCCGCCTGGCGCCGAGGCGCCTCCGCCAGGAACTCCTGAAGTGATCTACGACTTCAACCGGCTGCCTGATGAGATCAGGGACACTCTGCAGAGCATCGTGGTTGCGGCACAGAGCGGCAATATCGACGAGATGCTGCCGGTGCTCGAGGAGAACGAGCTGCCGCCGATGCTGAGCGCGACCGCGGTGAGCGACCCGATCGTCTTTTGGAAGAAGGCTTCCGCGGACGGCCAGGGCCACGACATTCTCGCCGCCATGATGAACGTGTTCAGCTCGGGCTTCATGCGCAAAGGCGAGGGCAAGGACGTGATGTATATCTGGCCTTATTTCGCCGAGATGGACCTGACCAAGCTCACGCCGGCGCAAGAGGTCGATTTCTACCGCGTGGTGCCGCCGCCGCTTGGCGTCGAGATGAAGAAAAGCGGCAAATACACCTATTACCGCGCCGGCATCGGCGCCGACGGCGTGTGGCACTATTTCCTGCGATAGGTTCTAGGCGAGGGGATCGTGCGGCAAGGCTTCGCCGAAGCGGACGGGCTCGCCGGAAGCTGCCCCAAGCTCACCTTCCCACATGGCGAGGGTCCCCCGCACGATGGTGCCGACCGGCCAGCCTTTGACTTTCTCCCCGGCGAAGGGAGTCCAACCGCATTTGCTGCCGATCCAGCCCTCTTCGATCACGCGCTCGGCTTTGAGATCAACGATGGTGAGGTCGGCGTCGTAGCCAACGGCAATGCGGCCTTTGCCGGCAATGCCGAACAGGCGCTGCGGCCCTGCGCTGGTGAGATCGACGAAACGCGCGAGGCTGAGCCGTCCCTTGTTGACGTGGTCGAGCATCACCGGCACGAGGGTCTGCACGCCAGGCATGCCTGAGGGCGACGCTGGATAGCTCTGCGCCTTTTCTTCGCGCGTATGCGGCGCGTGGTCCGAGCCGAGCACGTCGACCACGCCCTGGGTGAGCCCCCACCACAGGACATTCTGATGCGCGGCGTCGCGAAGCGGCGGGTTCATCTGTGCCTTGGTGCCGAGCCTCCGATAGATTTCCGGCGCGGCGAGGGTGAGATGCTGCGGCGTCACCTCGACGCTCGCCACATCCTTGTGCAGCGCGAGCAGTTGCGTCTCTGCCGCCGTCGACACATGCAGCACATGCACGCGTTTGCCGGCCGTGGTGGCGAGCCGCAACAGCTTGGCGGTCGCGGCGAGCGCGGCCTCTGGGTCGCGCCATTCGCTGTGGCTTGCCGGGTCGCCGTCGCGGCGAAGCGATGCCCGCTCGCGCAAGCGCGCTTCGTCCTCGGCATGAAAGGCGGCGCGGCGCTCGATGAGAGCAAGGATGCGGGCAAGCGTCTCCTCGTCGTCGACGAGAAGGTCTCCGGTGGACGAGCCCATGAACACCTTGATGCCGGCGGCGCCTGGAAGCCTTTCCAGGCGTGGAAGCTCCTCGACATTCTCTCGCGTCGCGCCGACGAAAAAGGCGAAGTCGCAATACATGCGTCCCCGCCCGCGCGCGACCTTGTCGGCAAGCGCCCCTGCGGTCACTGTTGCCGGCTTCGTATTCGGCATCTCGAACACGGCGGTGACGCCGCCAAGCACCGCCGAGCGGCTGCCCGACTGGAGATCTTCCTTGTGCTCGAGGCCAGGCTCGCGGAAATGCACCTGCGTGTCGATGACACCCGGCAGAATGTGCAGGCCAACTGCGTCGATGGTCCTCCCAGCGCCCGCGCCGGCCAAGCTGCCGATCGCCACGATACGGCCGTCCTTCACGCCGATATCGGCAGGGCCTTCGCCGTCATGATTGACTAGCGTCGCGCCCTTGATGAGGAGATCGAAGGTTTCGGGCAAGATGAGGCTTTCGCTGAACTTGCGGCGTTACGTCCGTCTGAATAAGTCTCTAGAGCATGACCATGAGCCAATGCAACGCGGCGCTTCTTTCCGACCGGGCGGTCGTGCGGGTCTCAGGGCCGGCCGCCAGCAGCTTTTTGCAGGGGCTGATCACCAACGATATCGACAAGGCGAAGCCTGCCGGTGCCATTCATGCCGGCCTGCTCACGCCGCAGGGGAAAATCCTGTTCGATTTTTTCGTGGTGCCGGCAGGGGAGGGCTTCCTGCTCGAAATAGCCAAGGCTAAGGCCGCCGAGCTCGTGCAGCGGCTAGGCTTCTACAGACTCCGCGCCGAGGTCGAGATCGCCGAGGATCCGGTCTTCGCGGTAGCCGCGGCCTGGGGCGAGCCGGCCAGGCTTCCCGACGGCGCACTCGCCTATGCCGACCCGCGGCTGCCGGCGCTCGGGGAGCGCATCCTGCTTCCCGCTGGCACGAGTCTCGGCAATCTCGGCTGCACGCAAGCTGGCGAGGACGAATATCACGCGCACCGCATCGCGCTTGGCGTGCCCGAGGGCGGGCGCGACTACGCCTTTGGCGATGCCTTTCCGCATGAGGCGATGTTCGATCAGCTCGCCGGCGTCGATTTCAACAAAGGCTGCTTCGTCGGTCAGGAGGTCGTGTCGCGCATGGAGCATCGCGGCACGGCGCGGAAACGCATCGTCGGCGTGGAGGGGGAGGGACCTCTGCCGCCTTCAGGCACCGACATCACCGCAGGCGGCGCATCGATCGGCACGCTCGGCTCGGTGAGCGGCAGCTCGGGGCTTGCGCTTCTGCGTCTCGACCGTGCCGAGGAGGCGAAGGCCGCCGGCGTACCGTTGCGCGCCGGCGAAGTGACCGTCGCCTTGCGCATTCCTGCCTGGGCGCGTCTCAAGGCCCCCGCGGCGGCAGCCTCATGAGCAAGGCTGAAGCGAAGCGCTGCCCATGGTCAGGGAGCGACGCGCTCTACATCGCCTATCACGACGAGGAATGGGGCGTTCCGAAATCAGACGCCCGCGCGCTCTTCGAGAAGCTCGTGCTGGAAGGATTCCAGGCCGGGCTTTCCTGGATCACCATCTTGCGCAAGCGCGAGGCCTTCCGCGCCGCCTTCGACAATTTCGATGCGCAAGCGATGGCGCGCTATGGACCAAGGAAGGTCGCGAGCCTGCTCAAGGACGAAGGCATCGTGCGGCATCGCGGCAAGATCGAAGCCGCGATTTCAAATGCGCGAGCCTTCCTCGAGCTGGAATCGGGACCGGGCTTCAGCCAGTTCCTGTGGAGCTTCGTCGACGGCACCCCGAAGCAGAACGCCTACAAGAAAATGGCCGACCTTCCGGCCGAGACTCCGGAGAGCAAGGCTCTTGCCAAAGCTCTAAAGAGCCACGGCTTCCGCTTCACCGGGCCGACGACGATGCACGCCTTCATGCAAGGCGTCGGCATGGTCAACGACCATCTGACCGGCTGCTTCCGCCATGAAGAATGCGCGAAGCTTGGAGCGCGGTTCAGCCTTTAGAGCCACGCGGATCGGCGCTGCGCGGATAGGTGCGCTCTTCTTGGATCTTGCCGTCCCGCTTGCGGATCCTCACCGAGCCCCTGCCGCCAACGGCTTTCTCCAGGACCCCGCCCTTGAGCGCCGCGGCTTTGGTCGGGAACTTCTTCACGACCTCACTGGAACCTTCGGTCTTAAGTTCCCACTTCTTGGTCTTCTCATTGTGCGCAAGCGAGAATCTGGGCAGCTTTGCCATGCCGGTCTCCTAGATGAGAATGCTGATTGGTCCTTACGCGGGAAAAAGCGGCTAATGAATGCCACTACGCATCGGTTTCGTCTATGTTTTCCTCGGTCGGCCGCAGAGCTATCCATGAGGGCATGAAGAGCCTTCCCGCCGAAGCCGGGGCGCGCGCCTGGCAGCGCATGCTGAGCGGGCGCCGGCTCGATCTCCTGAACCCGTCGCCCCTCGATATCGAGATCGAGGACATTGCCCATGGGCTCGCCAGGGTCGCCCGCTGGAATGGACAGACCACCGGCGACCATGCCTTCTCGGTGGCCGAGCACTGCCTTCTCGTCGAGACTATCGCCGGCGCCCTGTCGCCGGGGCTTTCCCGCGGCTACCGGCTCGCAGCTTTGATGCACGATGCCCCTGAATACGTGATCGGCGACTTGATCAGCCCGTTCAAGGCGGCGCTGTCTCTCGACTACAAGGCCTTCGAGGCGAGGCTACTTGCCGCCATCCATATCCGCTTCGGCCTTCCGGTCGAGCTTCCCGCCGAAATATCCAAGCTGATTAAACGTGCTGACAAAATCGCGGCGTATTATGAAGCAACCACACTTGCCGGATTTTCGGTCGAGGAGGGGCGGAGATATTTCGGTCAGCCGCGCGGCCTCAAGCCCGGGTTGGTGGCCAAGCTGACACGGTTAACGCCGCTGCCAGCGGCCGACAGCGAAGCGAAATTTCTCAAACGTTTCAACGAGCTTGCTCAATGAAGGTGATGCAGAGCAGCCCTAGCGAGGATGGACAAACATCCTCCCTGATTTCGCCAAGAGACACCCCTAGCGTGCCGCGAATCATGTCGCCCGACACCATCTTTGTCTCGCCCTTGAGTCTGGTCGAGACCACCATCGAAGATGCCCAGGTGAGTCACCTTGTCACGCTGATCAACGGCGAGACCTTGGTGCCGACGCCGCCTTCGATCACGCCTGACCGGCATCTCAGGCTCGACATGAACGACATCTGCGAGCCGATCATGGGCCTCGTTCTGCCTTGCGAGGAGCACGTCGCCGATCTCGTCCAGTTCGCCCTCGATTGGGACCGCAGGGCGCCGCTCCTCATCCATTGCTGGGCCGGTATCAGCCGCTCCACCGCCGCGGCCTTCATCTCGCTCTGCGCGCTCAATCCGGACGCCGACGAGATCGGCTTGGCAAGAGCGTTGCGCGAAGCCTCTCCCACCGCCTATCCCAATCGCAGGCTGGTGGCTCTTGGCGATGAGGTGCTTTCCCGTCAGGGGCGCATGATCGCCGCCGTGGAGAGGATCGGCCGCGGCGCGATTGCCGAGGAAGGGCAAGTGTTCGGACTCTCTGCCCGGAATGCGGCTTGAGCCATGGCTCAGGCCCTTCGCGCCGTAGAACAGACAGTCGGCGGAACCCAGATCGAGCTTGGGCTCAATGCCGCGATCGTCAGCGTGCGCGAGCAGCAACCACAAATTCTCGTGGTGCGCCCCAGCGAAGTGGAGTCGAGCGAATGGGACGCGCTTCCCTTCGGCCCGTTCGCCCCGCGTGCCCACCGCACCCTCGAAATCGGCTTGCGCGCCTGGGTGAAGCAGCAGACCGGGCTCGACCTCGGCTATGTCGAGCAGCTCTACACTTTCGGCGATCGCGGCCGCCACGCCGAGCCGGGCGACACCGCCTCGCATATTCTCTCGGTCGGCTATCTCGCTTTGACCCGCGGCGCCGGGGAAGAGCTGCACGGCTCCCATTGGTCGCCCTGGTACGCTTATTTCCCCTGGGAGGATTGGCGGCAAGGCAAGCCCGAGATTTTCAGGGACGAGATCGAACCGCGGCTGAAGGAATGGGCCGAGCGCTCGCCATTGCCGGATGAGCCGGTAAGACCGCTGCGCCGTTCCGAGCGGCTGAAGGTTGGCTTCGGCATCGGCGGAGGTTTCGACGAGGAGAAGGTGCTCGAGCGCTACGAGCTGCTCTACGAGGCCGGGCTCGTCACCGAGGCCGCGCGCGACGGCCGCTCGGCCGCGCGTCAATGGGTCGATCTTCCCGAGCTTGGCCGGCCGATGGAGTTCGACCATCGCCGCATTCTCGCCACCGCCATGGGTCGCCTGCGCGGCAAGCTCAAATACCGGCCGGTGGTATTCGAGCTGTTGCCGCCGGAATTTACCCTGCTCGAGCTGCAAAAGACGGTGGAGGCGATCTCGGGCACGCTGCTGCACAAGCAGAACTTCCGCCGTCTGGTCGAGCAAGGCGGGTTGGTGGAGACCACCGGCAACGTCTCGACCGAGACCGGAGGGCGCCCGGCGAAGCTCTATCGTTTCCGCCGCGAGGTGGTGCTTGAGCGGCCTGCGCCGGGACTGCGCGTCAAGGCCGGGCGCGCGTAAGTCTAGAGGCTCGGCGAAGACCTCCAGGAATCCAAGCGAAGCAATTGCCAAATGAAACTTGGCGGTGCCGCGTCATTTTTTGGCCAAATCCCTTGTATTTTTGCCGATTCAGAACCACATTTGAGCTGTAGTTTGGCTAATCAACATTAAGATGATATTGCCCTTTTAGTTTGGGGCATTGGATGTAGCTTCCCACCGACGTTTTGCCGTCATCGCAATCGGCAAACCAGCGTACATAAGGTTTCGCATCATGAGCAATTTCGACTACACCGCGGAGGCTGAGCTGTTCCCCGCCAGAAACTGGCGAGCCAAATCCCGCGGCGTTGGCTACAAGCGCTTCACCCGCGCCTCTGAGGCCATTCGCTTCGCCATCGAAGAGCTTCCTCCTGAGTCCCTCTTAGGCGCCTATCTCGAGGTTGAGGAGGAGAGGTTCGATGGCGGCGGAATTCGCCGCTTGTATGAGAGCCGCGACTATCCCCTTGCGCGCCGCGTTGCGCCGCAGGGCGGCAAACGGAAAACTGGGTGAGCCGGTAGATCTGAGGGAGACCTCCTAAGGGCCGTCTTGGCTTATTGAGTTACGTCGGCAAAACCGATCGAGGCCTCCGCCTGCCGGCATGAAATGGAGGCCTCGGTAACCATTGCCGCGAGTTCGTGTGGTGTTCCTGGCTCGTGGCTCCTACACGCGAGCGGGAAGGGTCGCCGATGGAGTCCACTACTCTCCAGCAAGATCCAGTGACGCCGCCCCATCCAAGAGTGCTTGGGTCGGCACTGCCGCGCTCGCCATGGGCGGCAGCAACCAGATGATCTTCCTGATCACGGCGCTGTTCGTCGGTCAGGGAGTGATCCTCGGGCAAGGCAGCGCCGCCGCCCGTTGCTCATTGTCGGGGTTCTGCTCGGTTGGGCCGCGGCACCTGCCTGGACCGAGCTCGTCCTGATGTGGCCGAACCGGGTCGGCGGAATCTCGGCGGCTTGCGCCGAAGCCTTCCGGCCTTACAACCCGGTGCTCGCGGCGCTGACCGGCACCTGCTACTGGTGGGGCTGGGTGCCGACCTGCGGCTTGACCGCTCTGCTCTCTGCCTCAGCCTTCCAGCATTGGTACTTCCCCGGGCTTCCGGTCGAAGCTGTGGCCATCACCATCGTCTGCTTTTTCAGCTTCGTGAGCTTTGGCCAATCGACTGCTCAATGCCGTGGCAAAGCCATTCGAGGTGCGCGGCCAGCAAATCCCCATTGGGCTCAGCGTCGGCGGCACGATCTATCCCCAAGACGCGACCGACATCAATGCGCTGATAGCCAACGCCGACGCCGCGCTGTTCCGCGCCAAGACGGATGGAGGCACATGGTGCGGTTCTTCGAGCCCGAGATGGACCGGCGCCTGAGCGAACGCTACGAGCTGCAGCGCGACATGCGCTCGGCGATCGCCCACGGCGAGTTTGCCCTGCACTATCAGCCGCAAGCTAAGATCGACGGAGAGGTGTTCGGGTTTGAAGCCTTGGTGCGTTGGTTTCATCCGACGCGAGGTCTCGTGCCCCCGAGCACGTTCATTCCGCTTGCCGAGCAGAGCGGCATGATCGCCGAGGTCGGCGAATGGACGCTGCGCCAAGCTTGCACCGAAGCTGCCTCGTGGCCGAGGCCGTTGCACCGGTCCAGTTCCGTCATGGTGATTTGGCCAGCCTCGTGCAAATCGGTTCTCGCCGACACTGGCTTGGCGCCCGGCCGTCTCGAGCTTGAGATCACCGAGGGCGTGCTGATCAACGATCAGACTCGCGCGCTTGCTACGCTCCGCCGCCCGAAGCTACTCGGCGTGAAAATCGCCATGGATGATTTCGGCACCGGCTATGCCTCGTTGTCGGGCTTGCAGTCGTTCCCCTTCGACAAGCTCAAGATCGACAAAACTTTCGTTTCCGGCGTCGAATCCAATGCCAAGTCGGCGGAAATCGTGCGCGCCGTGATCGGGCTTGGGCGGGCGCTGAAGATTCCGGTGATCGCCGAAGGCGTGGAGACCGCGGGCGAGCGCTCGTTCCTGATGCTCGAAGGATGCGAGGAGCTGCAAGGCTATCTGATCGGCCGCCCGGCTCCGGCTGCGACCTACGCCATGCTGATCAATGGAGACCGCGCCAACGTGCTCATGGCGGGGTGAGTGGGGGAAGGCGCGTCGCGGGGACTCGCTCAACCATAGGTTCAAGCCGATGCGTCGCGTGGGCCTGCGGGACAATTGGCGCTAGACTGCGTTCCGATCCGGATCGGAACTTAAAGGCGAAGAATGCCCCTCAGGGACTTTGCACGACATTTCAGCGGTAAGTGGCTGCTCCTGATTTTTGTCGCGGCCGCCGCGGTATCTCTTGTCTCCCGCTACGGCATGAGCGTGGATGGCCCGCGCAACACCAAAGTCGGGACGATCAAGGTCGAGACCGTCGCCACGGGATTGTCACATCCCTGGGGATTGGCCTTCCTCCCCGACGGGAGGATGCTGGTGACGGAGCGCTCCGGGACGCTGCGCCTCGTGTCGAAGGACGGCAAGCTCTCCCCGCCGCTCTCCGGCGTGCCTAAGGTCGTTGTCGCAGGGCAGGGGGGATTGCTCGATGTGGCCATCGACCCCGACTTCAAATCGAACAGCCTCGTTTATCTCACCTATTCCGAGCCGGGCGAGGGCGGCGCCGGAACCGCGGTGGCGCGCGGGAAACTCGGCGAGAGCGGCCTCGACGGCGTCGAGGTGATCTTCCGCCAGGAGCCGAAGGTCGGGGGCGGCAACCATTTCGGCTCGCGTCTCGTGTTCGCGCCTGACGGCAAGCTGTTTGTCACCCTCGGCGAGCGCTTCACCTTCACCCCTGCTCAGGATCTTACCAATGACCTCGGCAAGATCGTGCGCATCAATCCTGATGGATCGGTGCCGAAGGACAATCCCTTCGTCGGACGTACAGACGCCCGTCCAGAAATCTGGTCCTACGGCCACCGCAATCCGCAAGGCGCAGCCATCCACCCCGAGACCGGCAAGCTGTGGGAGACCGAATTCGGCCCTCGCGGCGGGGACGAGCTCAACATTCCGCAAGCCGGCGCAAATTACGGCTGGCCCGTGGTGAGCTGGGGGAGCCACTACACCGGCGAGGATATTCCTGATCCGCCGACCCACCCCGAATTCGCCGACGCCATATATCACTGGAACCCGGTGATCTCGCCCTCCGGTATCACTTTTTATACCGCCGATGCCATCCCAGGCTGGAAGGGCAACCTCCTCATCGGTGGCCTTTCGGAGCAAGCGATCGTGCGTCTTACCCTTGACGGCGAGAAGGTCGTGGACGAGGAGCGAATTCCCATGGGCGCCCGCATCCGCGACGTGGTGCAAGGCCCTGATGGGGCGGTCTACGCCTTGACCGACGAGGGCAACGGCGAAATCCTGCGGCTCACGCTCGAAAATTCGCCCAAATGACGCGCCAGTCGTAAGATTGGCCTCCGCGGAGCCCGTAGGCTTCGCGGGGTCGCAACGCCATGCCTGAAGGGCAAGAAGGAACGGCGTCCACGAGTCCAGCTTCGTCATATAAGCCACTGATCGCGCTGACCGGCGCCACCGGCTTCATCGGCCAGCATCTGTTGCGCGAGCTGCCGAAGCGCGGCTATCGGCTCCGCGTGCTCTTGCGCCGGCCAAGTGCCACGCCGATCGACTGCGCGAGCGCGCTGATCGGCGACCTTCTCCGCCCGCACAATATGTCCGAGGCGCTTGCCGAGGTCGACGCCGTGATTCACACCGCGGGCGTCGCACAAACCATGTCGGGCGTTCCGGAGGACGACTATCGCCTGCTCAATGCCGAGGCCACGATGAAGCTTGCCCGCGCCGCTGAACGGGTCGGCGTGCGCCGCTTCGTGTTCCTGTCCTCGATCCGCGCGCAATCAGGGTCGACGGCGGAGGGCATCCTGACCGAGACCTTGGAGCCACGGCCGACCGACGCCTATGGCAGGTCAAAGCTCGCTGCCGAGCAGGGGTTGGCCCTGACCAATCTCGACTGGGTGGCGCTCCGCCTCGTGCTCGTCTATGGCCCTGGCGTGCAGGGCAATATGGCGCGCCTGGCCGAGCTTGCGCGCTCGCCCTATCCGCTGCCGCTCGCGAGCCTCAAAGCCAAGCGTTCGCTGCTCGCTCTCGACAATCTGGTGGAAGCCGTGGCCAGGGTGCTCGATGCGCCGAATGAGCTGAAGCGCCCGTTCATCGTGGCCGATCCAGACCCTCTGACCGTGGGCGAGATGGTTATGGCCATGCGCCATGGTCTTGGCCGGCGCGGAGGCTTGTTCCCGGTGCCGAGCCCGGTGCTGAAAGCCGCTCTGCAGGCGCTCGGACATGCCGAAACCTACCGGCTGTTCGCTGGCTCGCTCGTCGCCGACAGCTCGGCGCTCGCCGAAATCGATTGGACCCCGAGCACCAGCACGAGGGCCGGGCTCGCGGCGCTCATGCGGGCAAGCAAAGAGCGGAACGTCGCATGATCCGCCGCGCGTTTCTGCAAGGAGCCGCGGCTCTTGCCGTGCTATCGAGTGTCGCCGACGCTTCGCGGGCCGGCGATGCGACCAAAGCGGAACCTCGGGATGGGCAGGAGGGAATGGCTAAGGACATCGTGATGCTGCACGGCGCGTCGGCAGGCGGCTGGTGCTTCGACACATTCCGGGGAGTGTTCGAGGGCAAGGGCTGGACGGTTCACACGCCCGATCTGATCGGGCATGGGAGAGGCAAAGACGGCGCCGACCGGAAGCTTGTCGGCGTCGGTCTCGCCGAGTATCGCGCCGATTTCGCCGCCGTCTTGAAAGCGCTTCCCCCACAGCCGGTGCTGCTCGGTCACTCCATGGGTGCGCTGCTCGCCCAGCAGCTTGCCGCCTCGGGGCTCGCGCGCGCGCTCATTCTGGTGAGCCCGGCGCCGCACGCAGGCATCCTGCCGTCGAGTGACAGCGAGAAGAACCTCTCGCAAAGCCTGATGGGCATCCCCTCGTTCTGGAAGACGGTCATCAACCCAGATTTCGACCTCGCCTGCTTTTATTCGCTGAATCGCGTGCCGAAGGATCGGCAGCGCGCGGTGTTCGACAAATTCGGGCCCGAATCGGGGCTCGCTTATTTCGAGATGTTCTTCTGGATGCTCGACGAAAGGCGCGCCGCCGCGGTCGATACCGGTGCTGTGCGCTGCCCGGTGCTCTGCCTTTCAGGCATCGATGACAATCTTGTGTCGCTGGCCACCGCGCGCGCCACAGCCTTGCCATATCGCGATGCGCAATTCTGGCAGGAGGCCGGACACGGGCACATGCTGCCCGTGGAGCCCGGCGCCGACGACATCGCGCGACGCATCGCCGCGTGGATTCCAACTTAACCGCTCACGACCTCCTGCTGATGCAACAGCGCCATTTCATGCAGCCGATCATCTCCGTCGAGAACCTGTGCAAGACCTATGCCTCCGGCTACGAGGCGCTGAAAAGCGTCAATCTGGAGATCAGGAAGGGAGAGATCTTCGCCCTGCTCGGCCCGAACGGTGCCGGCAAGACGACGCTGATCAACATCGTCTGCGGCATCGTCACGCCGTCTTCCGGCAAAGTCCTGGTTGGGGGTCACGACATCCTTTCCGACTACCGCGCCACAAGGTCGATGATCGGGCTCGTGCCCCAGGAGCTGACCACCGACGCTTTCGAAACGGTGTGGGCCACCGTCTCCTTCAGTCGCGGCCTGTTCGGCAAGCGTGATGATCCGGCGCACATCGAGAAGGTGTTGAAGCAATTGTCGCTGTGGGACCGGCGCCACAGCAAGATCATGACTCTGTCCGGGGGCATGAAACGCCGCGTGCTCATCGCCAAGGCGCTGTCGCATGAACCGCAGGTTCTCTTCCTCGATGAGCCCACCGCCGGCGTCGACGTCGAACTGCGCCAGGACATGTGGCAGGTGGTGCGCGATTTGCGCGCCTCAGGCGTCACCATCATCCTCACCACCCATTACATCGAGGAGGCCGAGGACATGGCCGACCGCATCGGGGTGATCTCCAAGGGCGAGATCATCCTGATCGAGAACAAGGCCGAGCTCATGCACAAGCTCGGCAAGAAGCAGCTCACCCTGCAGCTACCCCAGCAGCTCAATTCACTGCCCCCCGAGCTTGCCAAGCATAATCTTGCGATCGAGGCGGACGGCCACGAGCTGGTCTACACCTACGATTCCCAAGGCGAGCGCACCGGCATCACCGGTCTCCTGCAGGACCTCAATGCCGCCGGCGTGCGGTTCAAGGATTTGCAGACGACGCAAAGCTCGCTCGAGGACATCTTCGTCGATCTCGTGAGGCAGCGAAAATGAACCTTCCGGCCATCCGCGCGATTTACAAATTCGAGATGGCGCGCTGGCGGCGCACGCTGTGGCAGAGCGTGGTCTCGCCGGTGGTTTCCACCTCGCTCTATTTCGTGGTGTTCGGCGCCGCAATAGGCACGCGCATCGCCCATATCGAAGGCGTGAGCTACGGCGCCTTTATCGTGCCCGGGCTGATCATGCTGATGCTGCTCACGCAAAGCGTGATGAACGCGTCCTTCGGCATCTATTTCCCGCGCTTTGCCGGGACCATCTACGAGATCCTGTCGGCGCCGATCTCATATCTCGAAATCGTCATCGGCTATGTCGGCGCCGCCGCGACCAAATCGATCCTGATCGGCCTGATCATTCTCGGCACAGCCTTCTTCTTCGTGCCGATCCGCATCGAGCATCCGCTGTTCATGCTGCTGTTTTTGGTGCTCACCGCGGTGACCTTCAGCCTGTTCGGCTTCGTGCTCGGCATCTGGGCTGACGGCTTCGAGCGCTTGCAGATCGTGCCGCTGCTCATCATCACCCCGCTCACCTTTCTCGGGGGCACTTTTTATTCGATCAGCGTGTTGCCGCCCATCTGGCAGAAGGTGACGCTGTTCAACCCCGTGGTCTATCTCGTCAGCGGCTTCCGCTGGAGCTTCTTCGGTACGGCCGATGTGAGCGTAGGCGTGAGCCTCGGCATGACCATCCTGTTTCTTCTGATCTGCCTCGCCGTGGTGTGGTGGATCTTCAAGACCGGCTACCGGCTGAAGAGCTAGGCAATTGGCCAAAGGCGCCCGCGACGCCCGCGCCGTGATAGTCTGAGCTTATTGACACTCGGCACCCTGGAGCTTCCCTGAATGGACGAGAGCACCATCGACCGCGAAGCCATGGGTCGCCTCGCCAAGGCCCTGGTCTTCATCTGCGGCGCCGACCATCCGACCACCGTGGCATTGAAGGCCGCCGCCGAAAGTGGCTCGGCCCGCGACATCAAGGCCGCCCGCGCGGCCTTCCTGAAATTGAAGTCAGGCGAGCGCAAGGCAGCCCTGGCCATGCTGGGAGACTGATCGGGGCTCGCTCTGGGGCCCCTGAGGCACTTCGGTTACAACCTTCACGTTATCGCCGACCCCCCTTGAAGCCCTGGTCCTATCCCCTATACTCCAAGTGAGAATAGGGGCCCGGCCTTGTGCCGGATGTTTTAACGCCCCATATATGCTCAGTCTGAGCATATATGGAAAGAGTCGACGGGAGTAGGGGCCATGACAACGCAGATTTCGGCCGTATCGAGTGGCAAAAAGGCGCTTAAGCCGGCGCGGGAATTGATCCCGGCGACGCTGCCCGATCTCGCCTACACCCCTGAGGTGGCGCGCGAGACCGCCCATCTTTACGAGAAGGTGTCGGGGGTGATCCCGCCCATCGAGTGGCCGGGCTTCGCGCCTTACATCAAGGCCATCAACGAGCTGAAGCGGTCCCGCAACGCCGTCGTGCTTGCCCACAACTACATGACGCCGGAGATCTTCCATTGCGTTGCCGATGTGGTCGGCGACTCGCTCCAGCTCGCCCGCGAGGCGGCCAAGAGCGACGCCGACATCATCGTGCAGGGCGGCGTGCATTTCATGGCCGAGACCTCCAAGCTACTCAACCCCGACAAGATGGTGCTGATCCCTGACTCCAGAGCCGGCTGCTCGCTCGCCGCCTCGATCACCGGCGCCGACGTGCGCGCGCTGCGCGAGGCCTATCCCGGCGTGCCGGTCGTCACCTACGTCAACACCTCTGCCGAGGTGAAGGCCGAGTCCGACATTTGCTGCACCTCGTCCAACGCCGTGCGCGTGGTCGAGTCCCTTGGCGTCCCGCGCGTCATCATGATCCCCGATGAGTATCTGGCGAAGTGGGTCGCCACCCAGACCTCCGTCGATATCATCACGTGGAAGGGCCACTGCGAGGTGCATGAGCGCTTCACCGGCGAGGAGCTTCGCGCCTATCGCGAGGCCGATCCTGGCGTGAAGATCATTGCCCACCCCGAATGTGCCCCCGACGTGCTCGCCGAAGCCGATTTCACCGGCTCGACCAGCGGCATGATCAAATGGGTGCACGACCATCAGCCGAGCAAGGTGCTGCTCGTGACCGAATGCTCGATGAGCGACAACGTCGCCGTCGAGGCGCCTAAGGTCAATTTCGTGCGTCCCTGCAATCTTTGCCCGCATATGAAGCGCATTACCCTGCCGAAGATCCTTGAGTCCCTCGTCATGCTCAAAGAGGAGGTGACCATTCCGAAGGAAATCGCTGCGCGGGCGCGGGTGCCAATCGAGCGCATGATCAATCTCAGCCACTAACCGGTATGGCGAGGGTACGCGTGCCATGGCCACGAAAGACAAATCTGCCTTAGACGGAGTCGAGCGTCGATCACAGGGCGGCGTGGTCATTGTCGGCGCAGGGCTCGCCGGTCTGTTCACGGCGCTCAAGCTTGCGCCGCTGCCGGTAACCGTGATCTCGGTCACGCCCTTCGGCCAAGGCGGCTCGAGCGTCTGGGCGCAAGCCGGCATTGCCGCGGCGCTCTCCGAAGGTGACAGCCCAGAGGCGCATGCCGCCGATACCATCCGTGCCGGTGCCGGCATCGTCGATGAGAACATCGCCTTGTTGCTGGCGCGCGAGGCGCGGGGCCGCATCGAGGATCTGCTGCGCTACGGCGTGCCGTTCGACAAGGATCTCGAAGGCCATCTCGATTTTGCCCGCGAAGCGGCCCATGGCGCCCGCCGCATTCTTCACGTCAAGGGAGATACCGCCGGCCGCGCCATCATGGCGGCGCTGACCGTGGCGGCGCGGGCCACGCCGTCGATCCAGGTCCTTGAGGGCTGGGGCGCCCGCGATCTCGTCATTCGCGACGGGCAGGTCGCCGGGATCGAGATCGCCCGCGTCGATGCCAATCCCTTTGCCCCAAGCCTGGTGCTTGACGCCGCCGCCGTCGTGCTCGCCACTGGCGGCTCAGGCCAGCTCTTCGCCATTACCACCAACCCCAGAGAATCCCGCGGCGAAGGCATCGCCATCGCCGCCCGCGCCGGCGCCACCGTCGCCGATGCAGAGTTTGTGCAGTTTCATCCGACCGCGATCAATGTCGGCCGCGACCCCGCGCCGCTCGCCACCGAGTCGCTGCGCGGCGAAGGCGCGCTGCTGATCAACGGCCGTGGCGAGCGCTTCATGCGCGCATTGCATCCCGACGCCGAGCTTGGGCCGCGCGACATTGTCGCCCGCGGCGTCTACCGCGAGGTGATGAGCGGGCGCGGCGCCTTTCTCGATTGCCGCAAGATCGGGCCCGAGTTCCCGGCGCGCTTTCCGACGGTGTTCGCGGCTTGCGAGGCTGCCGGGCTCGACCCGCGGCGCGAGCCGATCCCGATTGCGCCGGCCGCCCACTATCACATGGGCGGCATCTACACCGACGCGAACGGACGCACCACGATCGAAGGACTCTGGGCCTGCGGCGAGGTTGCTTCGACCGGGGCGCATGGCGCCAACCGACTGGCGTCGAATTCCCTCCTCGAGGCGGTGGTGTTCGGCGCCCGCGTGGCTGGCGATATCGCCGAGCGGCTGCCGTCGAGCGAAACTATTGCGCTCGATATCTCCGCAGCGCCGACCGACGCTCAGCCTTCGGAGCCGGATTCGCAAGCGGTGCAAACGCTGCGCCGAACCATGACCGGAAAAGTCGGTGTCATTCGCGACGACGCCTCGCTGGTGTCGGCGCTTCGAACCATCGCCGGCCTCATGCGAAGCGCGGCGTCGGACCCGCGCCTCGACAACATGCTGACCACGGCCAAGCTCATCACCACCGCCGCGCTGATGCGCAAAGAGAGCCGCGGGGCGCACTTCCGCAGCGATTACCCCGAAGCCGACCCGAAGCTTGCCCGTCGCAGCCTGTTGACGCTTGCCGAAGCCGAGATCGACGCCGGCGATGCGGTGAGCGACCGCGAGCGGGCCCCGAGATGGGCCGCCAGTCTCAGTGCATGAGCGGTGAGCCCGCCAAGCTCGAATTGCCGCCCTTTCTCGTCGAACGCGCGGTGGCTGCGGCGCTCGAAGAGGATCTCGGGCAAGCCGGCGACATCACCACCGATCCCATCATTCCGCCGCACTTGACCGCCGAGGCCGAGATCGTCACGCGCAAAGCGGGTGTGATCGCAGGCCTCGATCTTGCGGCGGCAAGCTTCAAGGCGCTCGACCCTGACGCACAGTTCGTTGCCGACGTCGCCGACGGCGCTCACGTCGCGGCCGGGGCCCGCCTTGCACGCGTTCAGGGGAAGGCGAGGGCGCTGCTCACGGCCGAGCGCACCGCGCTCAATTTTCTTGGGCATTTGAGCGGAATTGCCACGCTCACCGCCGCCTATGTCGCGGCGATCGAAGGCACCAAGGCGCGCATCGCCTGCACCCGCAAAACCACGCCCGGCTTGCGCGCTTTCGAGAAATACGCGGTACGCGCGGGCGGCGGCATAAACCACCGCTACGGCCTCTATGACGCGGTGCTGGTGAAGGATAACCACATCGCCGCGGCCGGAGGTCTGGCGCAAGCTCTGGCCAAGCTCCGGGCGTGCACAGGGCATCTGGTGAAGGTCCAAGTCGAGGTCGACACGCTCGATCAGCTCGATGAGGCGCTCCGTTTTCCCATCGATGCGGTGCTGCTCGACAACATGGACGTGGCCACAATGAAAAAGGCCGTGGCCATGGTCGACGGACGCGTGCTGACGGAAGCTTCAGGCGGCGTGAATTTGCAGACGGTTCGAAAGATTGCCGAGACTGGCGTCGACCTGATCTCGGTCGGAGCCCTTACTCACTCGGCGCCGCGCCTAGACTTAGCGCTGGAGTGGCGCTGATCGGCGTTAACGCGGGGTTGGTAGAGGCCAGCGAGAACGCGCCGGCGGTTACCTTGGAGGTGTCAGGCGTCGGCGCGGCTGAGGCTTCCTCCACGACATAAGGCTTCTCGTTGCGCTTCTTGTAGAAGATGTGGCGCCCGATCGTGTCGATCCTGTTCATGGCGCTCTTCCATTGCGGGCTCACATAATCCGCATGGTAGAAGGTCGAATAGCCGATCTCGGGAAGCCACACCTGGCCTGAGGTGATTTGCCTGGCAAGCTTCTGCGCGAGCGCCCAATGGCTGTCGTTCTTCGGCGTGTCGGTTTTCCCGTCACAGGTGAAGGAGAACTGACAGCCTGGCGACATCTGGCCCTGATACACGACGCCGCAAATGGTCTCCGGGAAATTCGGGCTGCGTACCCGGTTGAGGATCACCTGGCCAACTGCGATCTGGCCTTGCACGGGCTCGCCCCTCGCCTCGAAATAGATCGCTGTGGCGAGGCAGCGCCGCTCGCGCTCCTCGAATTCGGCCTGGCTCTCGCCCTTATATTTGAAGCTCAGGCCTTGCTCCGAGGGGCGATAGGCGATGGTCTGGGGCGAAGGCGCCCCCCCGGCGAGCGCCGGCGCCAGCTGGAGATTGCCGGCGGTGAATTCGGTGAACATCGACACGCCACGGTCTGAACCGCCGCCGCTTCTGAGCGCGACTTCAGTGACCGGCGCATTGAGGCGATCTGACTTGCGGTCGCGAATCAGCTCGTCGCGCACATCGCCGCTGTTGCTGCCGGCGTCGGCGCCCGACACGCTTGCGGTGATGAATTGCTTGTCTGCGTAGGTGGTGGTCTTGACCGTGAGATATTGGTCGGCGCGCGGCCCTTTTTCCGCGGTCCGGAACAGAATGGCAGCGGCCCTCGGCAACGGCACATGTTCGGAGGCGTCGGCGTCGCGGGTGAGCGCGTGGCTGGACCCATTGCCGGAAAGCATCAGCTCCATCCGGAAAGCAAGCTTGTTGCCCGGAATCGAAGCATAGCCCAAGGCGATAAGCGGGAGTGGCGCGAGCGCAGCTGCTACGTGCCACATCCGACGAGGTGAGCGCCGGCCCAATGGTCCCTCCCGGGGGGTCTCCCCGTTTCGTCCGCGAAAGCCCGCTTTATGCCCGTAAGCGACTTTTCGCGTACCCCGACGGCGCCACTTATCGGGCGCACGTAAGGATTTGTCCCCAATATGAAACCAGCCAAAAAGGTGGGAAAATCAGTGACTTAAGTCTTATTGTCCCCCACCGGTTTGCCCGGAGTCCCGTCTATTTCACAGTTATCCTGCTCTATCATTTAGGACAAATTATGGTGAATGGAAAGCCCCAACGGCTTTTGCCGACATGGTTAACGGGGCTTTACCGTAAGGCTCAAGGCCGCCTGTGCGGCAGCAAGCCGCGCCACCGGCACCCGGTAGGGCGAGCAGGAGACATAGTCGAGGCGGATATCCTCGCAGAACCTGATGGTCTCGGGGTCGCCGCCGTGCTCGCCGCAGATGCCGATCTTGAGGTCGGGGTGCGACCTGCGCCCGCGCTCAACGGCAATCCACATAAGCTCGCCGACGGCGGGATCGAGCGTGACGAAGGGGTCGTGCTGGATGATTCCCTTCTCGGTGTATTCGCTGAGAAAGCGCCCGGCGTCGTCGCGGGAGAGCCCGAACGTGGTCTGGGTCAGGTCGTTGGTGCCGAAGGAGAAGAAATCGGCGCTCTTGCCGATCTCGCCGGCATTGATGCAGGCGCGGGGTAGCTCGACCATGGTGCCGACCGAGTAGGTGAGCTTGACCCCTTGCTCCTTTTCCACCGCGCGCGCCACGCCGTCGATGCGCTCCTTGACGAGGTCGAGCTCTGCCTTGGCGGTGACCAGCGGCACCATGATTTCCGGCACGACGGTCGTCCCTAGCTTGCGGCCGGCTTCAATGGCTGCCTCGAAGATGGCGCGCGCCTGCATCTCGGCGATCTCCGGGAAGCTTACCAGAAGGCGGGAGCCGCGATGGCCGAGCATGGGATTGAACTCGCTCAAGCCAGCGACCCTGCGCTTCAGCCGCGCCGCGCTGACCCCCATGGCCGCCGCCACCTCGCCGATGGCCGCCTCGCCGTGCGGCAGAAATTCGTGCAAGGGCGGATCGAGCAGGCGGATGGTCACCGGGGCGCCCGCCATGATCTCGAACAGCTCGATGAAGTCCTTGCGCTGCATGGGCAGGAGCTTGGCGAGCGCGGCGCGCCTGCCCTCGGTATCGTCGGCGAGGATCATCTCGCGCATCGGCACGATGCGGCCCTCTTCGAAGAACATATGCTCGGTGCGGCAAAGCCCGATGCCGTCGGCGCCGAAGGCAAGCGACTGGCGGGCGTCGGTGGGCGTATCGGCGTTGGCCCGCACCTTCATGCGGCGGAACTGATCGGCCCAGCCCATCAGCGTCAGGAAGTCCGAGGAAAGCGTCGGCTCGCGCGTCGGCACGCGGCCCTTGATGATCTGGCCGGTCGAGCCGTCGATGGTCACGACATCGCCCTTGATCAAGGTCTCGTTGCCTGAGCTCAGCGTCTCGCGCTCAAGATCGATCTGCACCGAGGCCGCGCCGACGACGCAAGGCCGTCCCATGCCGCGCGCCACCACCGCCGCGTGGCTCGTCATGCCGCCGCGCGTGGTGATGATGCCGGCGGCGGCGTGCATGCCTTGCACGTCCTCCGGCGAGGTCTCGACCCTGGCGAGGATCAGGGTGTGGCCTTGCGCCTTGAGATGCACCGCTTCGTCGGCGTCGAACACCAGCTTGCCTGATGCGGCGCCGGGCGAGGCTGGGAGGCCTTTGCCGATGACGAGCTTCGGCGCGTCGGGATCGAGCGTCGGATGCAGGAGCTGGTCGATCTGGGCGGCATCGATCCCGAGCACGGCTTCCTTCTCGGTGATCAGCCCTTCGCCAACCATGTCGACGGCGATCTTCAAGGCCGCCTGCATGCTGCGCTTGCCGGAGCGGCTTTGCAGCATCCACACCCTGCCTTCCTCAACCGTGAACTCGATATCCTGGATGTCGCGGAAATGCGCTTCGAGCTTGGCACAAGCCGCCTTGAGATCGGCGAAGGCCTCGGGCATCAGCGCCTCAAGCGACGGACGGCGGTCGCCGGTCGCTTTCCGCGCTGCCTCGGTCAAGGGTTGCGGCGTACGGAGCCCAGCGACCACGTCCTCGCCTTGGGCATTCACCAGGAACTCGCCGTACAGCGCATTTTCCCCGGTGGAGGGATTGCGGGTGAACACGACGCCGGTCGCGCTCCGCTCGCCCATATTGCCGAACACCATGGCTTGCACGGTGACCGCGGTGCCCCAATCGTCTGGGATGTCGTGCAGCCGCCGGTAGGCGATGGCGCGAGCGTTGTGCCAAGAGCCGAACACCGCGGCGATCGCGCCCCACAGCTGAACGTGCAGATCCTGCGGGAAAGGCTGGCCAAGCTCCTGCTCGACGAGCGCCTTGAAGCGGGCCACGAGCTCCGCCCAATGCTCTTGACCAAGCTCCGAGTCGAGCTCGAAGCCTTTGAGACTTTTGTAGTTCTCGAGCACCTCCTCGAACAGGTAATGATCGATGCCGAGCACCACGTCGCCATACATCTGGATGAAACGGCGATAGGTGTCGTAGGCAAATCTGCGGTCGGAGGAGCGCCGCGCGAGCCCTTCGACGGTCTCGTCGTTGAGGCCGAGATTGAGCACCGTGTCCATCATGCCAGGCATCGAGGCGCGCGAGCCCGAGCGCACCGACACGAGCAGAGGATTTTCGACGTCGCCGAAGCGAGCGCCGGCGACATTGCCGACCACGTCGAGCGCCTCGCTCACCATCGGCATCAGAGCCGCGGGCAGCATCTTCCCTGACCGGTAATAGGCAGCGCACACCTCGGACGAGATGGTGAGCCCTGGAGGGACCGGAAGACCGAGCCGCGACATTTCGGCAAGGTAGGCGCCCTTGCCGCCGAGCAGGTCACGCTGAGCGGCATCGCCTTCGGCGCGGCCGGCACCGAAGGTGAACACCCAATGGGGCGAGGGGTCCTTGGCCTTAGCGGCCGGTTTCATCACGCGTTCCATGTCTTTAGCCGCCCTTTTAGCGGCCCGCTCCGCCCGACACAAATGGAGGGGGGGAATTAGTCCCGCACTGGCCGCTGGTCCTTGAGCCGGCGATGGTGAATGAAATCACCGCTCTCGATCGGCCGCCGCCGCGCCTTCGAGTCGCCCATCTCATAGGACCAGGCATCGACCGTGCCGCCATGATCCAGCCGCACCGTGACCGGCACGCGGCGGAAGGCGTTGCCGGGCTCGGCGGTGCCTTCATAGTGGTCGAGCTCGGCAAGCAGCCGCTCGGCGTTCTTGATCGAGAACACCTCGCCGATGACGTGCGTCCTTGCATGAGGATCGAACCTGGCTCCCGGATACCAGCCGAAATCGTACAGCGCACCTGGCGTCGAGCCCTTGCCGATGAATTTGGCCTGCGTCTGAAGCCTTCTCGCGAGTGGATGAGGAAATTCGGATCGCAATGTGCCGTAGACGAAGAGGTAGTCGGTCATTGAGCTATTCCGGCAATCTAACCCGGCCGTCTTCATCGAGTTCCCAGAAGGGATTGAAGGCGACCTCCCACACATGCCCGTCCGGGTCGGCGAAATAGCCGTCATAGCCGCCCCAGAAGGTCTTGGCGGCTTGCTTCAGAATGCGTGCGCCGGCAGCTTCTGCCCGCGCCATCATGACATCGACTGCATCCTCGCTCGCTAGGTTCTGGGCGACGACGATGCCGCCATTGCCGGTCCAGAGCTCCGCGGCTTGCGCGTCGTCCCTTTGCGCATCGCGTCCCCACAGTGCGAGCACGACAGGTCCCGCCTGAAAGAAGCTGACGCTTGCCTCGCTCGGCTTCTTCGACCGGACGAAGCCGAGCCTCTCGTAGAACGACGAGGCCTTGGCAACGTCGGCGACACCAAGGGTGATCAAACTGACGTGAGCTGGCATGAACACTCCGTCCGTCATTGCCGGGCTTGGCCCGGCAAGCCATTCCAATGGTCCCTCCAAGCCCAGCGTAACGGCATGGATGCCCGTATCAAGTCCGGGCATGACGAAGGAGAGAATGCGAGCTTACCTTCCATCTGGCATGCACCGCCACATACATCGCTATGAGGAAACGCTATGACCACCGAACTTACCATGCTTGCTCTCTCCATTGTCCTTGGTCTCGTGCAGATCGTGCTCAACGCCCAATCCAAGAACATGCAGTATGGCTATTGGTGGGCAGCCGGACCGCGCGACGAGGCGAGGCCGCCATTGACCGGTGTCGCCGGCCGGCTCGAACGGGCGCTGTCGAATTTCCTCGAAACCTTTCCGCTCTTTGCCGCCGCCGCGCTGGTCGCGCACGCAGCAGGCCGGCATGACTGGATGACGGTGTGGGGCGCACAGCTCTATTTCTGGGCGCGGGTTGTCTATGTGCCGCTTTATGTCCTTGGCGTGCCTTTGCTGCGCTCGCTCGTCTGGAACGTGGCGACCTTCGGGATCATTCTGATCCTTCTGTCGCTGGTGTTGTGAGCCTCAACCTTCGATCTTGGAGAAATCGGCGACGGTGAGCGTCGTAGAGCGGATGCGGTTGAGCAGGCGCAGGCGGTTCTCGCGGAGAGCCGGATCATCGGCGTTGACGGTGACGTGGTCGAAGAAGGCGTCGACCGGAGCGCGCAAGCGCGCCATCGCCGCCATGGCAGCCTCGAAATCTTCCTTTCCGACTGCGGCAGTCGCCGTGCGCTCGACTTCATCGACTGTCTTAGCCAGCGCCAATTCCTCAGGTTGTTTCAACAGGCTCGCATCGGGCGGCTGATCGTAGCTGCAGAGAATCCTTCTTCTCCTCGATGCGCAGAATGTTGATGGCGCGCTTGGTGCCGGTGAGGAGATGCTCGCCGTCCTCGGTGTCGAGGAAAAGCCCAAGCGCCTCCACCCGGCGCACGATCATGAGCAAATCGTCGCCGCCAAGCGCGAACACGGCATCGACGAGATCGTGCCGCGCGCCCTGGTCGCGCAGATGCACCTTGAGCCGATCGGCGAAGAAGGCGAGGAGGCTCGCTTGCGCGTCGGCGCTGCCATGCGGGGTCAGTTGCCGCCACTTCTGCAAGGCGGCGCGGGTCACATCGTTCAGGGGCAAGCGAAGGTCATTTTCCAGCACGATGCGGATGACGCCGAGCGCGGCCCGGCGAAGCGCGTAAGGATCCTTCGAGCCTGTAGGCTTCTCGTCGATGGCCCAAAAGCCCGTCAGCATGTCGAGCTTGTCGGCGAGCGCCACGGAGATGGCGATGGGATCGCGCGGCACATCATCGGACGGCCCCACCGGCTTGTAATGAGCACCAATCGCGTTTGCGACCAGCGCATCTTCTTCCTGGTCGAGCGCGTAATAGCGGCCCATCACGCCTTGCAGCTCGGGGAACTCTCCCACCATGTTGCTGATAAGATCTGCCTTGGCGAGGATGGCTGCGCGCTCGGCGAGGTCGGGATCGGCGCGGACGAGCTTGGCGACCTCGCGGGCAAGCATGCGCACCCGCTGCACCCGCTCATATTGCGTGCCGAGCTTCTCGTGGAACACGATCTCCCGGAGCTTCGGCACGCGCTCTTCGAGCATCACCTTGCGGTCGTGATCGAAGAAGAATTTGGCGTCGGCGAGCCTTGCCGCGATCACCCGCTCATTGCCGGCGACGATGGCCTCGCCGCGGTCCTTTGCCTCGAGGTTCGCCACCAAGATGAAGCGGTTGCCGAGACGCTCGCCGCGGCGAAGCGAGAAGCATTTCTGATGCGCCTTCATCGAAGTGGCGAGGACTTCACCCGGCACATCGAGGAAGCTCTCATCGAAGCTGCCCATCAGCACCACGGGCCATTCGGTGAGCCCGGCATTCTCGGCGAGCAGCGCCATGTCCTCGACCAGCACGAGCTGCTGCTTCGCGGCGAGCTTCTGCGCGCCCTTCAGGATGATCGCCTCGCGCTCGCGGGGATCGAGGATGACGAAAGCCTTGCGCAGTCTCTGCACATAGTCGTCGAAGCTCCTCACACTGAACGGCTTCGGCGCCATGAAGCGATGGCCGCGCGTTTCCTTGCCGCTTTTGATGCCGTCGATCTCGAACGGCACCATCTTGCCGCCGAAGATGCACAGGATCGAATGCAGCGGCCGCACCCAGCGCAAGCGCCCGTTTCCCCAGCGCATCGATTTCGGCCAGGGGAAGTTGCGCACGATCTCCGGCACGACTTCGGCCACCACTTGCGGCGTTGCTCGCCCAGATCGCTTGATCGTCGCCACATAGAAGTCGCCCTTCTTGTCGGCGCGGATCTCCGCCTCGTCCAGCGACTTGAGCCCGGCAGATTTGAGGAATCCTTGCACCGCCGCCTCGGGGGCGCCGACGCGCGGGCCCTTCTTCTCCTCGCTCACGTCGGGAGACCGCGCGGGCAGGCCATCGACCACGGCCGCGAGACGCCGCGGCGTGGCGAAGCTCCGCACCGTGTCAAACGTCAGTCCGGCATCTTTCAGCTTATCGCCAATGAGGCGCTCAAGATCCTCCGCGGCGCGCGTCTGCATACGCGCAGGGATCTCCTCGGAGAACAGCTCGAGCAGAAGCTCAGCCATGAGCGCCCCCACGCGGATCAAGCATGGGCACCGCCAGCTTCGGTCTTGAGCCAAGCCGCGCAAACTGCGCGGGCGAGCTCGCGCACGCGCAGGATGAAGGCTTGCCGCTCGGTCACCGAGATCACGCCGCGGGCGTCGAGCAGATTGAAGATATGTGAGGCCTTGATCGCCTGGTCGTAGGCCGGAAGGACCATCAAATGGCGCTTGCCGTCGTCGCCCTTGGCGAGCAGCGCCTTGCACTCGGCCTCTGCGTCGCGGAAATGGGCGAGCAACATCTTGGTGTCGGCCTGCTCGAAATTGTAGCGCGAATATTCCTGCTCTGACTGCAGGAAGACGTCGGCATAGGTAACCTTGTCCTTGCCGCGGCCGCCGTTGAAGTTGAGATCGAACACGCGGTCGACGCCCTGCACATACATGGCGAGCCGCTCAAGGCCATAGGTCAGCTCGCCCGAGACCGGGTCGCAGTCAAAGCCGCCAACCTGCTGGAAGTAGGTGAATTGCGACACCTCCATGCCGTCGCACCACACCTCCCAGCCTAGCCCCCAGGCGCCGAGCGTCGGGCTCTCCCAGTCGTCCTCGACGAAGCGGATGTCATGGTTGGCGACGTCGACGCCGATGGCGCGGAGCGAGTCGAGATAGAGGTCCTGGATGTCCGGCGGCGACGGCTTCAGGATCACCTGGAACTGGTAGTAATGCTGCAGCCGGTTCGGGTTCTCGCCATAGCGGCCGTCCTTAGGCCTTCGCGAGGGCTGCACGTAGGCCGCGCGCCAGGGCTTCGGCCCGAGCGCTCGCAAGGTGGTGGCGGGATGAAAGGTGCCGGCCCCCATCTCCATGTCGTAGGGCTGCAAAATGACGCAAGCCTGGTCTGCCCAGTAGCGCTGGAGCTTCAGGATCAGATCCTGGAACGAGGGGGCGGCGTGAGGCCGGTCCGCTTTGGTGAGCTTGCCCATGGTCGCTTTCCAGGCGGGGAGAGGGGACGTCGACGAGGCGACAGACGCTATGCGCGGGCGCGGGGGTGGGTCAAGGGAGGCACGTCTTGATCAGGCGGCTGATCAGTGGGGCTTGGGGCTATAGACGCCGGTCGCCGGGTCGCGCTCAAGGCGCACGATGTTGCCTGCCTCCTGCTGATCCATGGCCTTCCGCGCCCTGGCAAGCTCGGCGGCGATGCGGCGCTGCTCATCGCGATACCAGCGTCTTGCGAGGAAGATGCCGGCACCTGCGGCCAGCAGAATGAGAAGTTGCGGCATATCTAGAACCCAAAGCGCGACCAAAGCGCTCTCGCTTCGATAGCAGAAATGAGGTCGGCTGCAAGCCCGCCTGGCGAGAAGCCGAAGTCGGAAGCGCTGTCGCCTATGGCGACGCTGCGCCTGCGGCGGAGCCAGCTCGTCGACGGCGTGACCAGGCTGAAGCGAACTTCGTCGCCGTAGAGTTCGCGCATCTTGCTGCGGAGGTCGGTCAAGCCGTCGATCAGCCCGAGCTCGAGCGCCTTCCTGCCGGACCAGAACTCGCCGGTGAAGAGGTCGTCGCCAGCCTTCTCGATGCGCACGCCACGTCTCGCCTTGACGAGATCGATGAACTCGGCATGCACGTCGCGCTGGATGGCCTTGACCCGCTCCACGTCTTCCTCCTTCACCGGCAGGAACGGGTCGAGCGTGGTCTTGTTGCGGCCGGCAGTATAGACGCGGCGCTCGACGCCGATCTTGTTGATCAGCTCGTTCAGACCGAAGGTGGCGGTGACGACGCCGATCGAGCCGACGATCGAGCTTGCATCGGCATAGATCTCGTCGCCGGCGATCGCGAGCAGGTAGCCTCCCGACGCGGCGACGTCCTCGGCGAACACATAGACCTTCAGACCCTTCTCCTCGGCAAGCGCGCGGATGCGCTTGTAGATCAGCACCGACTGCACGGCGGAGCCGCCTGGAGAGTTGATCTGGATGGCGACCGCATTGGCCCCGCGCATGGAGAAGGCCTTTTCGATCGCGGTGGCGCTGGTGGAAAGCGTGAGGCCCGGGCGGAGCGGCGTCGACAAGCCGATGGCGCCGCTGAATTTGAGCACCGCAATCAGCGCGCCGCGCCCGGTCCAAGCCGGCGGCAGGAGACGTCCCACCCGGTCCAACAGGGAAGGGCGAAGCTCGTCCGAAAGATTGTCCATGCAATCCAAGGTACAGACACAGAAGGTCAAATCAAGGCGAGAAACGAAGGTTTAAGAGGTTGCCGGCGCCCGCCTCTAAGCTTTGCTTAACGCAAGTCTCGGTCTCGTCACCAAGTCTAAGGCCTTGTCTGGTAAAGTGGAGACTGAGGGGGAACGGTTATCCGGGCGCTTGCGTTTTTCCGGCAATCGCCAATGCGGCGCCCCTCAGGAGGACTTCACATGAAGAGGCTAGCAACGTTGTTGGTTGCGGCGTTTGTGTTTCTGCTGACGCTCGCAGCAATCGCCCCGGACGAGGCGTCCGCCGGTTGGCGGCGCGGCTGGGGTTATTACGGTCCCGGCGTCGGGGTCTATGTCGCACCCGGCTATGGATATTACGGTTACGGCTATCGCCCCTATTACGGCGGCGGCTATTACCCTTACGCCTATTATCCCTATTGGCGCGGCCGCTATTACCGTCGGGGTTGGGGCTATTAGTCGAGCCGGCCTTTAGCAGGGCTATTTCCAAGGGCCATTCCCGGCGGCGGGGATGGTCCTTTGGGTTTCTTGCGCTCAAGCAGCGAAGCGGTAGCGCATCAGGAATGCGCTCAAGCAGCGAAGCGGTAGCGCATCGATATTCGGGGGTGAACGCCAAATGAATGGCGCCCTCAGATTGGGTTCAGGCCACTCCAGCTAGAACCGCACCATGAGCGAGGGATGGTCCTCCGCTCAACCCAATCAGACGCTTCCCCAAGCGTCACCAGCTGGAGGTTAACCCCGATGTTCAAGAAGATCCTTCTTTCCGCCGTTGCCCTGACCGGTCTCGTTCTCGGCGCTTCACAGGCAGAAGCCGGCTACGGCTATGGTGGCTATGGCTATGGCTACAACCACTACCGGCCCCATTACAGCTACAGCTACTCGTACTGCCACTATGAGAGCCGCCCCATCACCATCCGCGTGTGGGACGACTATTCCTACTCGTACATCTACAAGACGATCTATCGCAGCTACAAGGTCTGCTAGCGGATCTTGGAAGCCCGAGCCGCCTCACGCTTGGGCCAATCGAGGGCTGCCGTCTCTTCCCCCCAGGCGGCAGCCCTTCTCTTTTCCCTAGACCCCACCTCACCAACGCCAGTCGCCAAAGCCGAGCGCCTCGCCTCGTCAGGGCGAGGCGGCGAAGCTCGCTGGCTTCACCGCGCCGACGCAGGATGTGTCGGGGGCGGCGGGATCGGCGAGGAACGAGACGATGACCGCCTGGGCGCAAGGAGACGCGGGGGAGACGAAATGCCCGACGCCCGGGATGCTGATGATGGTCGCGTGAGATAGTTTCGCCGCCGCGGCCTTGGCCCCGTCGAGCGACGTCAGCGTATCGAAGCTGCCGGAGATGAGCAGCGTCGGGAGGCCGCTCGCGACAGGCTGGTGCATGGCCTCCGGGGCGGCGGGGACCTTCCACACGTCGCGGCAGTCTTCGTTGAAATACGCCCAGCCGCCGATACCCTCGCGTGTCACCGAGGCCGGATAGCCCGGAAACGCCTTCCGGCCGGCCGCGGCGAGATCCTCAGGCGTCGCGAACGGATAGCTTTCGCGACAGCTGACGCCAAGGGCCAGCCCATAGCCGAGGGCCGGGGCGGTCGGATTGGGCGGCGGCGCCCGGCTCGCCCGATCGAGAGCGATGGCCTGGACGGCGTCAGGGCGGCCGGCAGCGAGGCCATCGATGCGATTCGGCGCAGCTTGGAGCATGGGTACCCCATAGTTCTGATTGCGCAGCCAGTCGATCAGGGCTCCGCCGTCGATGACGACTTCGATGTCCTTGCCGGTGGCCGGGTCCTTGACGGTTGCCGTCAGCGGCTCGGCCTCAAGCTTGTTGACCAGTCCGGTGAAGGTTCTTTCGAGATGAGGATGGGAGGCGTTGCAGGCCAGTTCCGCCGCGCAGGCCTGGAAGATGTCGTCGAAGCCGTCTCTCGCGTTCTGCCAGTTTGCGGCGACGGTGTAGGTCGTCGGCAACACAGAATTGAGGACGACGCTGCGGATGCCTTGCGGGTGGTCGCGCATGAGCGTCTGCGCCAGGTAGGAGCCGTAGGACGTCCCGTAGACATTCCACGCTTCAAAGCCGAACACCTTGCGGAGGTCGGCGAAATCGGCGGCGCTTTCGGTCGAATTGTAGGCGCTAAGGTCCGCGCCGGTGGCGGCGAGCTCCCGATGGCAGGCTTCCGTCGCGGCCAAATGAGCGCGCTTGGTTGCCTCGGAATAGAAGCGGAGGCCGAGAAGCTCTCTGGAGAAGTTGTCGCTGGCCGCGCAGGTCAGAGCCGGTTCCGAGAACATGGTGCCGCGCTGGCTCACCACATAGATGTCGCGGTCGCGGATGAAGTCGGCGGCGATGAACCCGTTGACCTCCAGCGGGGCGATGTCGCCAGGCCCGCCGGCGAGATAGACAACGGGATCGGGCCGCTTCTCCGGCGAGCGGGCGGGGTATTTCGCGACCATGAGCCGGATGGTGCGGCCCTCGGGCCGGCTGCGGTTTTCCGGCACGACGAGATAACTGCAGCTCGCTTGGGCGAGCGTCTCGGCGCCTTGCAGTTTCGGGCACGGCGCCGGCTCGAAGCGCGGCACGGTGGCAGTTCCCTCGGCGGCCTGTGCGGCTCGCGCCACGGTGGGTGAAGCAAGGAGAAGGGCGAGCAGGAGGATGTGCTGGTGGGTGACAGCCATGGTGGAAGCCCTCCGTCTGGGGATCGCGCCGACCGAGGCGCCATGGTGCAGGCCCTAAAAGTCTAGCATTGATTTGCTCTTGCCGTGGCACGTGCCGCCGCGGCATTGCCGATGTCCGGTTTGGGAATCCGCTCCCTAGTCTCCAAGCTCGAGCGCCGCGCCCTTTCGCAAGACGGCCTCGGCCTTGTCTGTGTAGCGGCCGCCAGTCTCGTGCAGCACGAGGCCGGAGAGGAGGCGAAGGCCGGCGCGGCTCCCTTTTTGCGCCTGCACGATGACACGCACCGCCGGCTCGCCTTCTTTCGGGAAGAGGGGGAATAGGGTGATCGCGCCGAAACGCCGGTCGAGAAGCGGCAAGAGCTCGGGCAGAACCTGCGGCATATGGATCAAGGTGATCCGTCCCTTCGGCGCGGTGAAGGTGGCGAGAAAGCGGACCCAGGCCTCGAGCGCTCCTTCTTGCATGATATGCGCGGCCGCGCGGCCCTTATCCGGCGCCGGCCTGACGGTGCCTTCGGCATGGAAGGGCGGATTTGCCATCACCTGGTCGTAGCCCTCGCGGACGAGGCCGTGTGCGATGAGCGTTTCCGCCGGGGCGGTCAAATCAGCGGCAATTGCGCGGAAATGTGCGGCAAAGCCGTTTCGCGCGGCATTGGCCTCCGCCAGCGCGCAAAGCCCCTGATCGATATCGACCGCGGTCACGTTAATTTGACGAGAGCGGGCAAGCAGGCAAAGCCCAGCCACCCCGGCGCCTGAACCGGCATCGAGCACCCGGTGCCCTGGTTGTGCGGAAACGGCAGCCTGCAACCAGACTGCATCGCTCCCCGCGCGGTGCCCGGCCTTTGGTTGGGCCACGGCGATGCGGCCGCCGAGGAAGTCGTCGAGCGTGGTTCCCGGCGGCAATCCGGCCGGCGGCGGGTTTTCAGTCTTGGCCTTCATCGACGATGACATGGCCAATTCCGGCCCCGGTCAGCAGCGCCCGCGCCCGCGCCAAAGCGTCGCTTGCCACGAGCACGCGGCGCGGCAGGGCCCCAATCGAGCCTTCCAGAACGCTCATATTGGTGTCGGCCACCATGAAGCCGATGCCCTCCTCTTCGAGGAGCGCGCTGACATAGGAGATCAGCACCGCGTCATTCGACCGCAACAGTTCCTTCATGGCGGGGACGTCCTTGAGGCCGCAGCACCTTGACCTTGAAGCTGGAGCACCGACACTATTCTCTGTTAAGTCAATGGCATCTTAAGCGGCGTTGAGGAGCAGTCTTTTGGGAGTCGTCGTCCAGCTTTCCGATGCGCGTGATCCACGGGCAAGCCTTGCGCCTCTGCTCGCGCTTGTCGAGGAGGATATGGGTCATGTCAACCGTATCATCCTCGACCGTGCCCGTTCCAATGTCGAGCTGATCCCCGATCTGGCCCGGCACCTGATCGATTCCGGCGGCAAGCGCTTGCGGCCCATGCTCGCCGTCGCCGCGGCGAAGCTTTGCGGCTACCGTGGCGAGGGCCATGTGCGGCTCGCGGCAAGCGTCGAGTTCATGCATACGGCAACCCTGTTGCATGACGACGTGGTCGACGAGAGCGACTTGAGGCGCGGCAAGACCGCCGCGCGTCTGCTCTGGGGCAACGAGGCCAGCGTACTCGTCGGCGACTTTCTCTTGGGCCAGGCTTTCAAGATGATGGTCGATGTCGGCTCGCTCGGGTGCTTGCGCATCTTGTCGGACGCGGCAGCGGTAATTGCCGAAGGCGAGGTGATGCAGCTCATCACCGCCAAGAACACCGAGACCACCGAGGACGATTATCTCGCGGTCATCGACGCCAAGACCGCGGCTTTGTTCGCTGCGGCCGCCGAGGTCGGCGCCGTCATCGCCAACCGGCCGAAATCGGAAGCGGCGGGCTTGCGATCCTACGGCCGCAATCTCGGCCTTGCCTTTCAGCTCGTCGATGATGCGCTCGACTACTATGGCGAGCAATCGATGCTCGGCAAGAGCGTCGGCGACGATTTCCGCGAGGGCAAGATCACGCTTCCCGTGGTGCTGTGCTATCGCCGCGGCAATGCGATAGAGCGCGCCTTCTGGCAGCGCACGCTGCAGGACGGCGAGATCGGCGAGGATGATTTGCACGAGGCCATGGGCCTGATGCAGAAGCACAACGCCTTGAACGACACCATGGAGCGGGCCCGCCATTACGGCGCCATCGCCCGCGACGCGCTCGCCATCTTCCCCGACTGCGACCCCAGGGCTGCGCTGCTCGACGCCGTGGCGTTCTGCGTCGACCGCCCGTTCTAGTCGGCGCGCTCAGCTAGGGCGTGAACCCATGAACAAGCTCGTGGACGGTTGCCAGAGTCCGCTTCGGAGCCGTGAGCGGCCTTACTTCCCAGCGGGCGGAACTTCCGAGTCGTGCCACGAGCAGAGTCAGGGTCAAAGTGCCATCAGGCGTGAAGCTGATGCCGCACAGACACCCGGAGGACCGAGTCTACACAGTCATGTCGGGCGTTTTCTACATCGGCCTGGGCGACCAGTTCGACGGCGATAAAGTGGAGGCGTATCCGCCCGGTAGCGTTATCGTTCTGCCCGGCAATACGTCCCACTTTCACTGGGCAAAGTCCGGTGAGTACGTCACCCAGGTAACGGCCATTGGTCCGTTAGGCCTCGAATACCTGGATCCCGGCGACGATCCCCGCAAGTGACAGCTCAATTGGGTAGAAGCATAGTTGCTTCGATCCACCAATTCGGTCGAAAGGCTCGAAGCTCAGCAGCGGCGAGCTTCGCTTCATCCTCGGTGGCGAAGAGCGCAAAGCAGGTCGGGCCGCTCCCCGAAAGTCTTGCGAGATGCGCACCCTGGCACCGCCGGAGCGCGGCAAGGACCTCGCCGATGACCGGCGCGAGGCTCAGCGCCGCAGGCTCAAGGTCGTTGCCGCGCGGCGCGGCATGGTCGAGGAGCCGCCTGAAGCTTCCGCCGAAGTCCAAAGTCTCCGGCGGTTGCTCGGGAGGGGCAAGCAGGTCTGACGACACCAGCACGCCGTAGACGTCAGCCGCCGCGAGCTGAAGGCCTGGATTGGCGAGCACCACCGCGCAGGGCGGAAATTCGCGCACCGGAGTGACCACCTCGCCCCGGCCGGTGATGAGCGCCGGACGGCTCAGCAGGCAGGCGGGAACGTCGGAGCCAAGGCCCTCGGCGATCTCCCGCCAACTCTCTTCGTCGAGCGTACCGGGATTGGCTCTGGCGAGCAGCCGCAAGGCAGAAGCTGCATCGGCCGAGCCGCCGCCGAGACCAGCAGCAACAGGCAAATTCTTGACCAGGCTGAAGCGCCCCAGCGTGATGGCTCGCGCCTTTGACCTCGCGGCCTCAGCCGCTGCAATCACCAGATTGTCGCCGGAAAGCGCGGCCGCAAACGGCCCATCGACGGCAAGCGCGAGGTCTTGGCCCGGCTCAAGCTCCAGACCGTCGCCAAGCGCGGCGAAGGCAACGAGACTGCGGATCTCGTGATAGAAGTCGTCGCGGCGTCCTAACACCTCGAGCGTGAGGTTGAGCTTGGCTTTCGCCGTGTCGCGGAGCGCCGTCATCGCGAAGGCTCCGCCAATCCCGAAAGCTTCAGACTAGTCGGCGATCTTCTGCACGTTCGAATTCGCCGCCTTGGTCGCCGGTGTGTCGGCGAGACCGTCTTTCAACTTCTTGTCGATGGTGGCGATGAGATCCTTGTCGGGCTTCAGCGTAAGGCTCTGCTGCCACTGGTATTTCGCCTCGAGCTTCCGCCCGATGCGCCAATAGGCATCGCCCAGATGATCGTTGATCACCGGATCGTCGGGCTTCAGCTCAACGGCGCGCTCAAGATGCTCGACCGCGGACTGGATATTGCCGAGGCGGTAATAGGCCCAGCCCAGGCTGTCGATGTAGTAGCCGTCGTCGGGCTTCAGCTTCACCGCCTTGCGGATGTAGTCCATTGCCGTCTTGAGGTTCTGGCTCTGATCGATCCAGGTGTAGCCGAGATAGTTGAGCACCGGAGACTTGTCGGGCGAAAGCTCGAGCGCCTTCTTCAGGTCTGCCTCCGCCTCCGGCCAATCCTTCAGCCGCTCGTTGCACACGCCGCGCGCATAGAACAGCGTCCAATTCTCCTTGCTCGGCTCGCCGACCAGTGTAATAGCGCGGCTGTAGTAGTCGCGAGCCTCGGCGTAGCGCTCATGCGAGCGGAGGATGTTGCCGAGCGCGTCGAGCGGACGAATGTCCTTCGGGCTCTTGGCGATGATTTTTTCGAGCAACGCCTTGGCATCGTCCACCCGATCGAGCGAATTCAGCGCCAGCGCCTTCTGGATCTGGACGTTCAGCCAGAGCGGCGAATCCTCGTTGATATTGTCGAACGCGGCGAGCTCTAGGTCGTAGCGCTTGGCGCTGTCATAGGCCTCGGCGAGCGCCACCTGGGCGAGCGGGAAATCGGGCTCGAGGTAGAGCGCGAATTGCAGGAAGATGATGCCCATGTCGAGGCCGCCTTCGCCGGCGAGAGCGTCGCCGATGCCGTAAAACACCTCGGCCAGCCCATCGTTCGGAGAAGTGACGAGCAGCGGCGGGGTCTTGCCGGCCTCGATTTCGTTGAGCAGCGTTGTCGACAGAGGATGCTCCGCCGACTTGGCGATATGGGTCTTGAGCGTCTGCTTGGCGAGCTTGCGGTTGTTGCTGTTCACCAAGTGCCTGGCGTAGGCATCTGCCACTCTGAGCGTTGCCGGGTTCTTCTTGAAGGCTTGGGCGAACGCGACCCGCGCCACTTCACGCTTGCCTGCCACATCGGCGATCAGCGCGCGATGGTAGCGCTGATAGAACTGCGCCCAGTCCGCGTCGCTCAGCGTATCGAGGGTGGCGAACGCCTGGTCGGTCTTGCCGTTCGCCTGCTGCACCCAGGCCCGCGCCAGGATCGACGTCAGATCGGCAATCGGGCCTTGACGCGCCGCGGAGAAGTGCTCGTCGGCTTCCTTGTAGTCGCCGCGCTTGAACGCGTCGCAGCCGAGCAGGAACTGCGCGATGCGGTGCGACGGTTCGACCTTGACCAGCTCGCGCGCGAGCTCGATGGCGCGATCCCAATCGGCAGCCGCCGTTTCAAGCAGGAAGGCCTGCTCGAGTATCAGCTCGTTGCTTGGGTCCTCGGCGAGCGCCCGCGAATAGAAATCGGCCGCGGCCGCGGTGTCGTGGTCGCCGCGGGCCACGCGACCGGCGAGATAGTTGCCGAGCAGAGTGCCGGGCTCGGGACGGTCGGTTACCGTCGCCGCCACTTCCGAATAGGCCGCCGGAGCAGCGAGAATGGCCAAGGCAAAGAGAGACCTCCGCGCCCATTTGCGGAAGACAGAGTTTTCGGCAGTTGGCATGTGCGTTCGGCTTGGCGCCGCCCCAAACAGTGCGGTTCAAAGGCCCCACAGTGCGGTTTTAAAGGCCCTCACAGTGCGGTTCAAAGACCCCTTAAGGGGGAGGATTATGCGTTTTCGCGCTGTCCGCAACCCAAAAGCTTGCTTGCCCCTGAAAGGCGGCGCGTTTGTGACCGCTTTCCGCGACAAGCTTACACGGAAGCCGAAAGCGGCGGGGTTACATATTTTACATGTTTACGTAATTGGGCCCGTCCCCGCCTTCAGGAGGCACCCAGGTAATGTTCTGGGCCGGGTCCTTCACGTCGCAGGTTTTGCAGTGGACGCAATTCTGCGCGTTGATCTGAAACCTCAGCCTGTCGCCCTCGGCGACCACCTCGTAGACCTGCGCCGGGCAATATCGCTGTGCGGGCTCCGCATATTCCGGCAGGGTCTCGGCGATTGGGATGCTCGGGTCAGTGAGTCTCAAATGCACCGGCTGGTCCTCGGCATGGTTGGTGCCCGACAGGAACACCGAGGAGAGAATGTCGAAGGAGAGTAAGCCGTCGGGCTTGGGGTAATCGATTTGCTCCGCCTTCGCCGCCTTCTCGAGGCTCGCATAGTCCGGCTTCGAATGTTTGAGCGTGTGGCTCAGGAAGGGGAAGATCGTGTTCAGCCACATGTCGATGCCGCCGAGCATCACGCCGAGACGCGTGCCGAGCCGCGACCACAGCGGCTTCACGTTGCGCACTCTTTTCAGCTCGTCGGCCATGGAACTTTGCTTGAGGCTTTGCTCATAAGCGTCGAGCACGTCACGCGACCGCCCGTCGCGAAGAGCGGCGAAGGCTGCTTCCGCCGCCATCATGCCGGAGAGCATGGCGTTATGGCTGCCCTTGATGCGGGGCACGTTCATAAAACCTGCGGCGCAGCCGATCAGCGCACCGCCCGGAAAGGCAAGGCGAGGGATCGCCTGCCAGCCGCCTTCGGTCAGCGCCCGGGCGCCATAGGAGATGCGCCTGCCTCCTCCCAGGTGCTCGGCGATGCGCGGATGGAGCTTCGCGCGCTGAAACTCCTTGAAGGGGTTGAGGTAGGGATTGGCGTAGTCGAGATGCACGACGAAGCCGACCGACACCAGGTTCTCGCCGAAATGGTAGAGGAAGGAGCCGCCGCCGGTTGAGTCCCCGAGAGGCCAGCCCATAGTGTGCTGCACGAACCCCGGCTTGTGCTTGACCTTCGGCACCTCCCACAGCTCCTTTAGCCCGATGCCGTATTTCTGCGGGCCGCTCTCGGCATCGAGACTGAAGCGGCGGATCAGCTGCTTGGTGAGCGAGCCCCGCGCGCCCTCGGCGAGCAGTGTGTATTTGCCGGTAAGCGCGATGCCTGGCGTGTAGCTGTCCTTGTGCGTGCCGTCGCGCGCGACACCCATGTCTCCGGTGATCACGCCCTCGACCTCGCCGTTCGGCCCGAACATCGCATCGATGACGGAGATGCCCGGATAGATCTCGACACCAAGGGCCTCGGCCTGCTCGCCGAGCCAGCGGCACAAACTGCCGAGGCTCCCGATGTAACAGCCGTGATTGCTCATCAGTGGCGGCATCAAAAAGGAGGGGAAGCCGATGCCGCTGTTCTCGGTGAGATAGTAGAAGCGGTCCTCGCTCACTTGCGTCTGCAGCGGCGAGTCCTGCTCGCGCCATTGCGGCAAGAGGCGGTCGAGCGCCACCGGGTCGATCACCGCGCCGGACAAGATATGGGCTCCGACCTGGCTGCCCTTCTCCAGCACCACCACCGAGACGTCCTTGCCGGTCTCGGCCGCGAGATGCTTGAGCCTGATCGCCGCGGCAAGCCCTGCGGGCCCGGCGCCGACGATCACCACGTCGAACTCCATGATCTCGCGTTCGGTCACGTCGTCCAAAGGGCTTGCTCCAGTTTGCGACTAGGGCAGGGGTTTTATGTCATTCCCGCGGAAGCGGGAATCCAGTATTCCCTGCGCTGGTAAGTCACGCGCGGACCCTGGAATACTGGATTGCCCGCTCAAGCCGGGCAATGACACATCTGGGCAAGCGAGGCAATTGAGGCAAGAGCGGACGGCATGAGGTCGGCAGCGGAGGAGAAAGCGGCGCGGGCACTGCTCGACTGGTACCGGGCCATGGGCGTCGATGAGGCGGTCGGCGAGGTGCCGTTCGACAGCTTTGCCGCCCCACAGCCAAAACCGGCTCCGCGTCGGGCGCCTGAAGTGAAAATGGCCGCCGGTCCGCCGCGCGCCGCCCCAAGAGCCGCAAGGCCAATTTCGACACGCGGCATCGGCGCCGAAATCTCCACGCTGACGGAGCTCGAGGCCCTGGTCGCCGGATTCGAGGGCTGCTCGCTGCGGCGGACCGCGAAAAGCCTGTGCTTTGCCAGAGGCAGCGCGTCGGCCCGCATCATGCTGATCGGAGAGGCTCCTGGCCGCGACGAGGACCTGCAGGGCAAGCCCTTCGTCGGCCGCGCCGGACAATTGCTCGACCGCATGCTGGCGGCGATCGGGCTTGCCGAGGACCACGTCTACATCACCAACACGGTCTATTGGCGCCCGCCTGGCAATCGCACGCCGACGCCTGAGGAGATCGAGGCATGCGCCCCGTTTCTCGCACGCCAGATCGAGCTGTTGTCGCCCTCCGTTCTCGTGCTCCTCGGCGGCGCCGCGGCGAAGACTATCCTCGGCGTGAGCGAGGGCATCATGCGGCTCAGAGGCAAATGGCTGACTTACCCGAGTGCCGGCCGCGATCTGCCGGCGCTCGCCACGCTGCATCCGGCCTATCTCCTGCGCAACCCCGCGGCCAAGCGCTACGCCTGGCGCGATCTCTTGCTGCTGAAAGCGGCTCTGGATTCAGAAATCAGAGGTCAGTAGTCAGAAATGAGAATATGCTGACTTCTGACCTCTGATTTCTGACCCCTGACACTATGACCCGCATCGACGAAAGCATCCCGTTCATTCCGTTGCACATCGCCGTGCTCACCATCTCTGACACGCGCGACGAGACGTCCGACACGTCTGGCGCGCTGCTCGCCTCGATGATCGAGCAGGCCGGGCATCAGCTTGCGGCGAAGGCGATCGTGCTCGATGACGAGAAAGAGATCCGCAAGCAGGTCAAGAAATGGATCAAGGATCCTGAGATCGACGCGGTCATCACCACCGGCGGCACTGGCTTTGCCAAGCGAGACGTGACGCCTGAGGCGGTCAAGCCGCTGTTCGAGAAGGACATCGACGGCTTCGCGACGGTGTTCCATATGGTGAGCTTCGCCACCATCGGCACCTCGACGGTGCAGTCGAGGGCCTGCGGCGGCGTGGCGAACGGTACCTTCATCTTCTGCCTGCCTGGATCGCCCGGCGCCTGCAAGGACGGCTGGAACGGCATCCTCAAATTGCAGCTCGACAACCGCCATCGTCCTTGCAGCTTCATCGAGGTCATGCCCCGCCTCAAAGGCATGCCGGGGACGAAATCCAAGCCCTGAGCTTTGCTCACGGCGCTGGCTCGATGAGCCGCTGCCAATTTCGACCAAGGCGGCGGTAATTCTCCTCAGTATCGACGTCGCTCAGCGTTGCCGCGAAGGCGACGCGCGATCCCTTGAGGTTGCCAAGCGTGTCGGCAAGGGCGTGTGGCCCAGACCAGCGCACGCCGGCGAACGGCGCGAGCAGGCGCGGGGTGCGGCGCAAGCCGACGAGCCAATAGCCTCCGTCGGTCGCACAGCCGAACACCGCGTCCGCATTGCCGAGCAAGCGAAAGGCGCATGCGATGTCGCTTGCCTTGATGGCCGGGATGTCGCTGCCGACGATGATCGCAGGCCCTGGCGGCAGCGTACGGAACAGGCGCTGCATCCTCGCCCCGAGATCGCCTCGGCCTTGCGGCTGCCGTTCGATTCCTCGCGGCCAGAACGGCGCGCTCACCTCTCTATCCGGAGACACCGCAAGCAGGGTTTGCCAGCGGGGATCGCGCGCAAGCCGCATCAGCGTATGAGAGAGGCAGGAGCGGTAAAATCTCGTCGCGGAGATCGCCCCGATGCTTGCCGCCAGCCGGCGCTTGGCGCGTCCGGCACACGTGCTCTTGGCCATCACGATAAGGCGTGGGGCATATGCAGCGCGGGCAGGGCGGCGCGCTTTTCTCTTACCCATAAAGCCGCGCGAGCACGCGCGTGGGCACGCGGAGGAAATAGAGCAGCATGAAGGAGAGATTGCGCAGGCTCCGCGCCAGGTACCCTTCGCTGCGGTAGCGTATGCCGCTCGTCACCGCGCGCGATTGCAGCATCACGAGCTGGCGCCGCTTGAGCCGGCGCACGAGATCGACGTCCTCCATGAGCGGAATCGGCCGGAAGCCGCCAAGCTCGCCATAAAGCCTGCGCGAGATGAGCAGTCCTTGATCGCCGTACGGAAGCGCGAACAGAAAGCAGCGGAGCGCCACGAGCAATTCCAGCATGCGCGGCAGTGTCCCATCGTCGTCGAGGGCAAAGCGGAAGGCTGCCGCGGCCGGCGCCCGCCGACCCTTGGCCACGCGCTCCATGAAGGCTTCTGCTTCCTCGGCCCAGCCAGGCTCGAGAACCGTGTCGGCGTGAAGAAAGAGGAGCCAATCGCCACGCGCAGCGGCCGCACCGGCGCGAAGCTGCGTGCCGCGCCCGAGCTTGGACCTGATCAGCCTCGTTCCCGCCGCGTCGGCAATGGCGCACGTCTCGTCGGTCGACCCGCCATCGACCAGGATCGCCTCCTGCACGATGCCGCCGACCACCGCCGGCACCAGTGCTGTAAGCGTGTGCCCGAGCGTCGCCTCGGCGTTGTAGGTGGGGATAACCACTGAAATCATGGAGGCGGACTATAGCGTTTGGCCGAAATCCAGCAATTCCCGCGTTCCAAATCCTTAACGATGTTCTTGATTTGTTCTTATTGGGTCTTTATATGCATGGCCATGTCGATCGCTCTGAGAAAGCCTGGAAAGTCGGAGAGCTTCCCGCTGGAGATCGGGGGCGTGGCCGGCGACCGCCGCAACGGCCGAGGGGCCGCGACCAACCGGTCTGGCCGCTACGAGCCGATCGCCTATGAGCCCGTCGACGACGGCTGGGAGTCGCTCGGCGAGCTCGAGGCTTTGGCCACGGAAGTGCAGGAGGTCCCGGCGCGGCGCATCATCACCCGCAACTCCTCTCCCGATATCGGCTTCGACCGCTCGATCAATCCTTATCGCGGCTGCGAGCACGGCTGCATCTATTGCTTCGCGCGGCCGACCCATGCCTTTCTCGGCCTGTCGCCTGGGCTCGATTTCGAGACCAAGCTGTTCGCCAAGACGAATGCCGGCGCCGCGCTCGAGCGCGAGCTCGCCGACCCCGCCTATCGACCACGCACCATCGCCATCGGCACCAACACCGACCCCTACCAGCCGATCGAGCGGCGCTACCGCATCATGCGGCGGATTCTGGAAGTTCTGTCGGCGGCCAACCATCCGGTCGGCATCGTCACCAAATCGGCGCTGGTGCTGCGCGATCTCGACCTGCTTCACTCCATGGCCGAGCGCGGCCTCGTCAAAGTCGCGCTCTCCGTCACCACGCTCGACCGCAAGCTTGCCCGTGCCATAGAGCCGCGCGCGAGCACGCCTGACAAGCGGCTTGAGACGGTCGCCAAGCTGGTCGAGGCAGGGGTGCCGACCGCCGTTATGGTGGCACCGGTCATTCCCGGACTCACCGACATGGAGATGGAGCGCATCCTGGAACGGTCCGCCGCTGCCGGCGTCAAGAACGCAGGCTATGTGTTGCTCAAGCTTCCGCTCGAGATCGGCGATCTGTTCACCGAATGGCTGAAGTCAAACTGCCCTGACCGCGCCAACCGCGTTCTGTCGCTGATGCGCTCGGCGCGCGGCGGTAAGCTCTACGACGCAAAATGGGGCGAACGCATGGTGGGTAAGGGGCCCTATGCCTGGATGATCGGGCGGAGATTCGAGATCGCCGCCGAGCGCCTCGGCTTCAATAAAGAGTCGGTCGAGCTTCGCACCGACCTGTTCACCCCGCCCGTCCTTCCCGGCCAGCAGCTCCGCTTGCTTTAGGCACAATAAGCCGCCAAATACTCTCTTTCTCGTCATGCCCGGCACTCGGGTCCGGCTCCGCCGGCCCGAGCACAGGCCTTCTGCCGGGCATCCACGTTTTTGGTAGGATGAGACGAAGTCGTGGATGGCCGGGACAAGCCCGGCCAAGACGCAAGAGAGAAAATGGCGAACTCTGAAGCCAAGGTTTTCCACAGCGGCGACGTCGTGAGTTGCCAAAGCGAGCCCTCTTGGCAAGACTTCGTCTCCATGGGAGTCACGCGGGGGAACGCAAGCGTGCGCACGGTTCCGACCTTCGACCTCGAAGCGGAGCTGATGGACGCATTGCACGGGCCGATCGTCGGTATCGACGAGGCCGGACGCGGGCCTTGGGCGGGACCGGTGGTGGTCGCCGCCGTGATCCTCAACCCGGACCGCATCCCGGAAGGGCTCAACGATTCAAAGGTGCTCACCGCGGAAGCGCGCGAAGACCGTTATGCCGAGATCGTGGCCACGGCTTGCGTGTCTGTCATCATCGGCCAGGTCCGCCGCATCGACCGCGACAATATCCTGCAGGCGACCTTGTGGGGCATGCGCGCCGCCTATCGCGGGCTACAAACGCCGGCGGCCACGGCGTTGATCGACGGCAACATCGTGCCGAAGCGATTCCCCTGCAAGGCGCGCGCTCTTGTCGGCGGCGACGGCCGCTCGGTCTCCATCGCCGCGGCGTCGATCGTGGCCAAGGTCACCCGCGACCGCCTGATGGTGAGGCTCGCGCGCCGCTACCGCCGCTATGGCTGGGAACAGAACAAGGGCTACGGCACGCCTGAGCATGCCCGCGCCATCAAGAAGCACGGCGTGTGCACCCATCACCGCCGCTCGTTTAGCCCGATCGAGCTTGCGCTCCAGCTGCTCAACCAACCTGCCGAAACTAGCGTGACGAGCCTGTAGGCTCTTCCGCATAGCCGAGCGCTTGCATGCGCTCAAGCAAGCCTGAGAGACCATCGCTTCCTTGCCGTGGCGCTTGCGCTTCCGCCGTGGCGAGCCCGGTTTCCGGCGGCGTGCGGTCGGCGTAAGTGTCAGGCACGTAGAAGCTTGCCGCGGCCTGCACCGTCGGGTTTTCACCATTGACGCCCGCCGAGGAATCGATGGCGAAGCGCTCGCCGTTGTCGGTCTCCCTGATCACCGCCGCCCAATGCGTCCAGTGCGTCAGGCTGTCCTTGGCGAAGGGCCTCTCCACCGCGTGATGCTTGAGCAGCCCGTGGCGCTCGAGCACGAGAAGATAGCTCGTGGTGTTGGTGGCTTCGTCGACGCAGTCTTGCTGGGTGGAATCGCCTGAGCCGCCAAAGTCCATGCTGGCGCGGTCCGACGCCGTGCCGACGGTCGGCGCCACGCGCCGCTCCATCCAGGCAATGGCGTAAGCGATGGCCCTGCGCTCTTCGGCCGGGCTGTCGTTGCGCGGCACCCGCGCCATCAAGGCTGAGATCTCGGCGATGTCGGCTTGCGTGAAGGTGAACGGCGTCTGCTCCTTGCAGCCATAGGCATGGCAGACCGTCACTTTGTCGAGCTTCGGAGGCTTGGCGTCGAATTTCTCAAAATGGAGGTCGGGCGGCCCTTCCTGCTCATAGGTGCAGCCGCCAAGCGGGGTGAGCGCAAGGCAGGCGAGCAATAGTGTGGGCGCATGAAACGCGCGCCGACGAGACGGCATGTACCCCAACCGATCCTGTTCACGCCGGCCACTTCGCCAAGGGGCGAGGGGGCTTGGCCCGCAGGTTCACAGGCAGAAGTTTAGGATTGGTTAGGCTTAGACGGCCGGCCCTCGAACCGCTGCACCACAAACCCGCCATTTCCTCGATTTAGCGTCTTGCTCGCCATCGTTGCGGGAAGGGGTTGACACCAGGGCACGGTCAAGCATGGTGCCACCCCGCAACGGGTGCTTGCGAGGGCTCTAAGCGTGGTTGCGATTTATCTGCAGAAGACCGTGCATGAGGGGCTGTGGGCGCGCCGCATGGCGCTGTTTTTCGTCCAGCTGCTCATCCTGACCGTGCTCCTGCACCGCTTCGGCACGCTGGCGACGCCCGCGGCGATGAACCTGATGGCGGTCTCGATCGGCGGCCTGTTCCTCGCCATCATCGTCGCGGTCATAGGCCTCGTCCGCATCTGGTTCGGCGGACAGATCGGTGCGGCGCAAGCCTTCACCGGCATCGCCATCGCGCTCGTCGGGCTCGCCGTGCCGCTCTTCTTTCTCTCGCAATACTTCCTGCTGCCGCAGCTCAACGACATTCAGACGACGCGGCAGGCGATGGAGTTCAAGCAGCTTGCCGCCATGCGGCCTGCCGACGCCAATCGCATCGTCGAACCCGATCTCGCCGCCGCCGAAGAGCGCGAGAAGGCTTATCCCGACATTCGCCCCATGGAGCTTGAGCGCTCGGTGACCGAGACCTTCGACATCGTGCACGAGGCGGTGAAGCGTCTTGGTTGGACCATCGTGTTGAGCGAGCCACCCGACGGAGATCAACCCGGCCGCATCGAGGCCACCAACCGCACCATGATCATGGGTTACACCGACGATGCGCTGATCCGCGTCACCGGCGACGATGCCCATGCCTTCATCGATGTCCGCTCGGTGTCGCGCTACGGCAAGCACGATCTCGGCGCCAATGCCGGGCATATCCGCGATCTGTTTGCGGAAGTGAAATCTGCGTTGGAGAAAGGCGAGAAGACCGGGCTGGAGCAGGCTGAGCCGGCGCCCAAGGCCACGGCGCCGCAGCTCAAGAAGCCTGTGAAGAAGCGCCGGGCGAAACGGAATAGACGCTCGCAAGACCAGCCTCAGTCCCAGCCTCCGGCTGAGCGTCGCGGTCCCTTGGGCCGGTTTCCCTTACTAAGCCCCGACTGATCATGTACTCGAGATGGGCGAGCACGGAGAGCGCCGCGGCAGCCTTCAGGTCGGCGTCGAGATCGCCGTAGATCTTGGCGACGATGCGCGGGATGGTCGAGACGCCATCCTCGAGGCAGGTGAGGATCGTCTGCTCGCGCCATTGCCGGTGCATGATGTAGGCCTTGACCACGCGCTGCGGCGTTTGCACGCGGCCGCCATGGGCCGGCAAGAACACCTTGTCATGCCGCGGCAGGAGCTTTTCCAGCGAGGCGAGAAACTTCGCCATGCTGCCCTCAGGCGGGGCGATGACGGTCGTGTTCCATCCCATCACATGGTCGCCGGTGAACACGGTGCGCTGGCCGACGAGGGCAAAGCAGAGATGATCCGGCGCGTGGCCTGGCGTGTGCAAAACGTCGAGGGCGACGCCGCCGGCCTTCACCACGTCGCCGTCCTGAAGCGTCCGGTCTGGCCGGAAGGAGGGATCGACGAAGGCCTCGCCGAGGCCAGGGGCGCCTGCGCCGCGCTCGGTGCCGGTCGGTCCGAAGCTCAAGATCTCGCCGCCGACCAGCGCCTGCAGGTCTCGCGCCCCGTCGCAATGATCGCGGTGGCTGTGGGTGATCAGGATATGGGTGACGCGCTCGCCGCGGGTCGCGTCGACGATGGCGGCGAGATGCTGCTTGCAGGCAGGCCCCGGATCGATGACGGCCACGCGGCCGCGGCCAACGAGGTAAGTATTGGTGCCGAGGAAGGTGTAGGGCGAAGGATTGTTGGCGACGATACGGCGCACCTGCGGAGCGACCTCCTCGGCCACGCCGTAGTCGACATCAACGCTTCGATTGAAGGCAAGCTCTGCCGACATGGTCTCGATTTAGGCTTCTGGCCAGTTCGCGCGATCCTAGCGGAGCGCGATAGTGACGGCAGCGCCGCCCGCAACTCAACCTTAATCTGCAAGCCCAATGAGCGCAAAATGTGGCCTTTGCAAGCAAAGACTTAAGTCTACTCGGCGGGTTTAGAAATCTTTGCTCGGGTATCGACTTCCGGCGCAAGCCGGCCGACCCGCCCCGACCCTCCTGGAGCACCGAAACCGGGTATAGTCCTAAGACGCAAACGCGCACCTTTCTGAGGGGCTTGGGTTCCTTGTCGGTCAAACACCCCATCATCGTGATCACCGGCTCTTCCGGCGCCGGGACCAGCACCGTGCGGACGACTTTCGAGGAGATCTTCCGGCGCGAAGGCGTGGTCCCGGCGATCGTTGAGGGCGACGCCTTCCACCGCTACGACCGGGAAAGCATGCAGGAGAAGATGATCGAGAAGCAGCGCCAGGGCTACGCCAATTTCAGTCATTTCGGTCCTGAAGCCAATCTCTTCGAAGAATTGGAGGCGCTGTTTCGCGAATACGGCGAGCATGGGCGCGGTAAGGTGCGCCGCTACCTGCACAACGAGGAGGATGCTCTCCCGCATGGACTGAAGGCCGGCATGTTCACGCCGTGGGAGGACCTTCCTGCCGCGAGCGACGTCCTGTTTTACGAAGGCCTGCATGGCGCGGTGAAGACCGATAAGGTGAACGTCGGCCGCCATGCCGACCTGCTCATCGGCATCGTTCCCTCGATCAATCTCGAGTGGATCCAGAAAATGCATCGCGACAAGAGCGCGCGCGGTCAAACCCAGGAAGCGATTGTCGAGACCATTCTGCGCCGCATGCCGGACTACATAAACTACATCTGTCCGCAGTTCTCCGAGACGCAGGTCAATTTCCAGCGCGTGCCGATCGTCGACACCTCCAACCCGTTTACCGCGCGGCATATCCCAAGCCAGGATGAAAGCATGCTGGTGATCCGCTTCCGCGATCCGAGAGGCGTCGACTTTCCCTATCTGCTCTCGATGCTGAAGGAGAGCTTCATGACGCGGGCGAACACCATCGTCTGCCCTGGCGGCAAGATGCCTCTCGCCATGCAGCTGATCTTTACCCCGATGATCTGGCGATTGATGGAGCGCCGGCGTCAGGGGTGAGCTGACGGGCGGCCGGGAGCCTCAATCACATAAAGCCGGGAAGGCTGGTCGGAGTGGGGAGATTCGAACTCCCGACCCCCTGCTCCCGAAGCAGGTGCGCTACCAGGCTGCGCTACACTCCGTCTGGCTGGAGCGACGTATATAGACAAGCGCCTCCTGCCCCGCAACCAAGGGCTGCCTAGGGGGCGAATGAGCGGGCGACCTGGAAACTGCCTCAGGCGCGGGCGATATCATGGGCAGGGCTCCGACATTGCGGCCAAGGATGCGAGCGGCTATGGTCCGCCGCGCTTGGCCGCAAGGGAAGAGAGCTCGCCTAGAACCGGCTCCTTGCGCCGAGCCCATCAGCGAAGATGGCTTTCATTGGGGCGTGGCCAAGCGGTAAGGCAACGGGCTTTGGTCCCGTGATCCCAGGTTCGAATCCTGGCGCCCCAGCCACTAGTCGTGTGTTTGCGCTCAAGAAGTGAATTCCAAGCCAGCGAGGAGAGGGGATCTGCCCCACAAGACATAATTTATCGCTGCTGTGTTTCATAGTTTGGGTGCACCCACACGGGAACCTTCTCTTGCAGGAGCTCGGGCCGGCCACGGATCGCGTCCGCCAACTTCTCCGCCATCATGATGGTCGGCACGTTCAAGTTGCCGCTCACGACATCGGGCATGATCGACGCATCGACGACGCGCAGCCCCTCGACTTCATGCACCCGCCCGCTTCCGTCGACGACGGCCATCTCGTCCATTCCCATGCGGCAGGTGCACGAGGGGTGATAGGCGCTCTCCGCCTTGGCGCGGACGAACCCATCGATGTCGGCGTCGGTCTCGATCGCAGGCCCGGGCGCGAGCTCCTCACCGCGGAAGGGATCGAACGCCTTTTGTTGCATGATCTCGCGCGTAAGCTTGATGCCGGCGCGCATCTCGCGGCGATCCTGCTCTGTTTGCATGTAGTTGAACAGCACGCGGGGGTACTCGCGGGGATCTGCTGACTTGAGCTTGACGAAGCCGCGGCTGGTCGGGCGCATCGGTCCGATATGCGCCTGATAGCCGTGACCGGCGGCCGCAGACGACCCGTCGTAGCTCACCGCCATCGGCAGAAAGTGGTACTGCAGGTCGGGATGGAGAACGCCCGCCTCGCTGCGGATAAAGCCGCCCGACTCGAAATGGTTCGTGCCGCCGAGGCCCTTGCCGGTCAGGATCCATTCGACGCCGATCTTCAGCTTGGCGAGCGGGTTCGTCGCGCTGTAAAGCGTGATCGGCTGCTTGCAGGCATATTGGACATAAGCCTCGATGTGGTCCTGCAGGTTCTCACCGACGCCCGGCAGGTGCTGGATGACGGAGATGCCGAGCGACTTGAGCGCGTCGGCGTTGCCGATGCCCGACAGCATGAGCACTTGCGGGGAGTTGATCGCGCCGCCGCTTAAGATCACCTCGCGCCTCACCCGCGCGGTGGCGACGCGACCGCCCTTGAGATACTCGACGCCGACGGCTCTGCGGCCTTCGAACACAATGCGCGTGACGAGCGCCCGCGTCCTCACCTCGACGCCGCCGCGCCGCTGAGCCGGGCGAAGGTGGGCGCTCGCCGCACTCCAGCGCCGGCCCTTGTAGGTCGTCATGTCCATCCAGCCGAAGCCTTCCTGCTGGTGGCCGTTCATATCCTCGGTCACGGGATAGCCGGCCTGCCTTCCCGCCTCGATGAAGGCGCGATAGAGGGGGTTCTTGCTCGACCCCGTGGTGACGAATAGGGGACCCGAGTCCCCCCGGTAGGCGTCGCCGCCCTTCAAGCGGGTCTCGGATTTCTTGAAATATGGCAGGCAGTGGGCATAGGACCAGTTCTCAAGCCCTTGCTTCCTGGCCCACACTTCATAGTCAAAGGCGTGACCGCGGATGTAGACCATGCCGTTGATCGACGATGAGCCGCCGATCACGCGCCCGCGTGGACAATGCATCCGCCGCCCATCCATGAACGGCTCGGGCTCCGTCTCATAGCGCCAGTTGTACGTGGTGCCGGCCAGCGGATAGGCGAACGCCGAGGGCATATGAATGAAGATGCTCCAGTCCTGCGGCCCGGCCTCGAGCGTCAGCACCTTGACCCCGTCGTCCTCGGTTAGCCGGTTGGCGAGCACGCATCCCGCGGAACCCGCCCCGACGATGATATAGTCGTACTCTTCAAGAGCATTCATGGCTTACTGACCGAGCGGTGCGCCGACAGTCGGCGCAACAGGTACTGGTCCGAGCGGGGCCATCGGCGGCGCGTCATTCGTAAGGGCACTGCACGGGACCGAGCTCGACGAACACGCTCTTCAACTGCGTGTAGTGCTCGATTGCGGCCTGTCCGTTCTCGTGGCCGATGCCTGATTCCTTCGTACCGCCGAACGGCATCTCGATCGGCGTGACATTATAGTTGTTGATCCAGCAGATGCCGGCCTCGAGCCGGTGGGCGACCCGATGCCCGCGCGCGAGATCGCGCGTAAACACTCCGGCCGCAAGCCCGAACCTCGTCGCATTGGCGCGCCTTATCACCTCGTCCTCGTCCGTGAAGGTGAGCACCGACATGACCGGGCCGAAGATCTCCTCGCGCACGATCTTCATTTCGTCCGTGCAGCCCGAGAAGATCGCGGGCGTCACGAAGTTGCCCCGGTCGAGCGGCGTCTCCATGATCTGCTCGCCGCCATAGACGAGCTTTGCTCCCTCGGCCTTGCCGGCCTCGACGTAGGAGAGCACGCGCTCCATGTGCGGGCGCGAGATAAGAGCGCCAATTTGGGTCTCCGGCGCGAGCGGCGACCCCAGGCGCAGCTTCTTCGTGCGCCGGACGAGGAGATCAAGGAACTGATCGTGAATGTCGCGGTGCACGTAGACACGCGTGCAGTTGGTGCAGATCTCGCCCTGCGTGTAGAAGTTGCCGAGCATGGCGGCGGAGACGGCCTGGTGCAGGTCGGCATCGGGGAAGATGAGGAGCGCGGACTTGCCACCAAGCTCCATCGTCGCGCGCTTCATGGAGGCAGCGGCCGCTGCGAGCACTTTCTTGCCCGTGCCAATCGATCCCGTGAGCGATACTTTTGCGATGCGGCCGTCGCTTGCCAGCAGCGCGCCGGTCCGTCCGTCGCCGTGAATGACGTTGAATGCGCCGTCGGGAAGGCCGGCCTCGGTGTAGATTTCGGCAAGCTTGACCGCCGTCGTCGGCGTCATCTCCGATGTCTTGAAGATCATCGAGTTGCCGCAGGCGAGTGCGGGCGCCGACTTCCAGCACGCAATCTGGATCGGATAGTTCCAAGCGCCAATCCCGGCGCACACCCCGAGCGGCTCCCGCCGCGTGTAGACGAAGGCATTGTTGAGCGAGATCTGCTCGCCCCGCAGCGAGCCAGCGACGCCGGCGAAATACTCGATGCAATCGGCCCCGCTCGCGACGTCCACGGCCTCAGCCTCCTGGATCGGCTTGCCGGTGTCCTGAACCTCGAGCTCGGCAAGCTCGCGGTTGCGGGCGCGCAGGATGTCCGCCGCCTTGCCGAGCACACGCCCGCGCTCGGCACCCGAGAGCGCCGACCAGCGGAGGAACCCGCTCTGCGCCGAAGTGATGGCACTCTCGACCTCGGCGTCGAGCGCGATCTCGACGCGCGAAATCACCTCCCCGGTCGCTGGATTGACGTTGTCAAAGACGGGGGCACTGGCCACTCCGGCGTGGCGGCCATCGATATAGCTCGGAAGTCTATGCATGGCGGCACAATCCTTGGGGGTGGAACCGCCATCTGGCGGTGGCTCCTGCATGCCCAGCCGTGCCCGACCGCATACCGTTGCGCGAAGGGTCCCCACGAGCATGCCGGTTTGACTGCAATTGAACCCTTTGGAGGCAATCGGGCGCGCCCAGAAGCGACGCAAAGAACACCCGCGGCGACAGCTCGGCGCAATGCCTCCTTATCGGACGACCTAACGAAAATCAGCGGTCGCTGCACTGCAAAAATGCGACTATCGAAGAATTAGCACGGAGATGACCTTGGAATTATTCCTATATACAATGACCAGGGTCGGGCTGGCGATCGCTCTCGATCTTGCCTGAGGGGAGTCTGTCGGTCCCGATGAGGTAACTGAGCCGGCAGCCATCGAAGCCGGCCCCGCGCCGGTGCGAGCCGGAGAGGCGGGGCAGCGGAGGAATGAGCGGGCTCGACGCTACAACCAGGACCTACCGCACGTGCTGAAAGCGACCGCAGAGTTGGAAACGACCTGCAGAATAGGATTCCTCACGCTCAGCGAGTTTTCGATGATCGCTTTCACCAGCGCGGTCGAGGTGCTGCGCATGGCCAACCATCTGTGCGAGAAGGATTGCTATTCCTGGTCGGTCATTACGGTGGACGGCGCGCCCGTCCCCTCGAGCAACGGGCTCATCGTGCAACGAACGACGACCTACGAAGAGGCAGGCCCCCTCGACATCGTCTTCGTCTGCGGGGGCACCAATGTCGAGAAGTACGTCGAGGACCGCGTCCTCGCGCTGCTCCGCCGCCTAGCGCGCAACGGCGTGGTGCTCGGCGGGCTCTGCACGGGGACCTATGCGCTCGTGAAATCGGGCCTCCTGGACGGCTACAGATGCACGATCCACTGGGGGAACATGGCGAGCCTTCGCGAAAGCCACCGGCGCGTCAACTTCCTGGAGGAGCTGTTCGTCATCGACCGCGACCGCATCACATGCACCGGGGGAATTGCCCCCATCGACATGATGCTTGCTCTTGTCCGGTCGCGCTTCGACAAGACGCTTGTAGGCGAGATTTCCGACCAGTTCATTCTCGAGCGCGTCCGCGACAGCGACGATCGCCAGCACATTCCGCTTGCGGCGCGGATCGGGTTCACTCACCGGGCCCTGGTCAAGGTCGCGACCCTTATGGAAGCGAACTTCGAGGAGCCGCTCTCGGCGGTCGAGCTGGCGAAGCGGGCGGGCCTCTCGCTCCGCCAGGTGCAGCGCATGTTTCAGCAGAGCCTCGACACAACGCCCAGCAAGTACTACCTGCGGCTCCGCCTGCGCCGCGCCCGCGAACTTCTCCTTCAATCGCGAATGTCGATTACCGAGATCGCGATCGCCTGCGGCTTCCAGTCGACATGCCATTTCAGCAAGTGCTACCGCGCGCTCTACGGCCGGACCCCCCGGAGCGAGCGCCAGCCCGTAGGCCGGGCGGGGCACCCGCCTCCCCCTCTGCCGGATCGCCAACCGGTCCACCAGGCCGAGCCCGCCGCTCCGCCCGTGCCGCGCCTGCGCAAGCCAGCCGGCCGGGTGAAGGCCGTGGCACCTTGATCGCGCGCCGCTCCAGGCGCGTTGCCGCCAGATGATGTCGCAATTGGCAAATTGCCCGGGTTTTCCAGGTGCATCATTGGGTCACTTGCGAGTAAGCTGGGAGTGCTTGACGCGGTGCTAAATGGGAGAAAACGCCCTGGCGCGGCTGTCCGGCCAGGTGCCGCTCAAGAAGATGTTCCTCCACGCGATCCAACACAAGGAGTGATCATGAAACGCCTACTGATATCGGCCGCACTTGCCTTCGGCCTCATTGGCGGCGCGGCAAAGGCAGATGATGCGGCCTGCCAGAAGGTCCGCTTCGCGGACGTCGGCTGGACCGACATCCAGGTGACGACCGGAGTGGCGCAGGTGCTCCTCGAAGCCCTGGGCTATGAACCCGAGGTCAACACGCTCGCCGTCCCGGTGACCTACGCCTCGCTCAAGTCAAAGGACCTCGATGTGTTCCTCGGCAACTGGATGCCGAGCATGACGGCCGACGTCACCCCCTATCTTGAGGACAAGTCGGTCGAGTCGATTGCAGTAAACCTCGACGATGCCGGCTATGGTCTCGTTGTGCCCCAATACGTGGCGGACGCCGGAGTGAAGAGTCTCAAGGATCTCGGCGCCAACAAGGACAAGTTCGGCGGCAAGATTTACGGCATCGAGGCGGGCAACGACGGCAACCGCATCATCAGCGGCATGATCGCCAAGCCCGAGAACAATCTCGCCGGCTTCGAACTGGTCGAAAGCTCGGAGGCGGGCATGCTGACGCAGGCAGAGAAAGCCATGAAGAACAACGATTGGATCGTGTTCCTTGGCTGGACGCCCCATCCGGTTATGGGCGAGATGAAGATCGCCTATCTCGACGGCATGGGCGATTCAGGATTCGGCGCCGCGAAGGTCTACACCAACGTGCGGGCCGGCCTGCTCCAGCAGTGCCCAAACCTCGGCCAACTCCTCAAGAACCTCAAGTTCAACCTCGCCATGGAAGGCGCGATGATGGCGCCCGTGCTCAAGGACGGCGCGGACCCCAAGGCAACGGCTCTGGCCTGGCTCAAGGCCAACCCGGACGCGGCGAAGCCATGGCTCGAGGGGGTCAAGACCTTCGACGGCAACGATGGACTGGCGGCCGTGCAGGCTGCTCTAAAATAATATCGTCGCTCTGACGAGCGCGCCCCAAAGGGCAGGCGGCCGCACGTCCGCTCTGCCCGGGGTGGCGCCTCGTCCCCTGGGGAGGGACCGATGGATCCGATTTCGAAGCACCTCGGCGACTGGAAGCTTCCGGTCGGCCAGTGGGGCAAGGCGTTCTTCGACTTCATCATCGAACATTTTCAGTGGTTCTTCGACGCAATCTCCGCCACCCTCCAGTGGCTCGTCGAAGGCAGCTCCCATCTGCTTCTGCAGGTTCCGCCTCTTCTCCTCGCGGCGATCCTCGCCGGGATCGCCTACTGGCTGCAGCGCTCGAAGTGGCTCGCACTCGGCGTCTTTGTCGGACTCATCTTCATCCTCAATCAGGGGCTTTGGAAGGAGACCGTCCAGACTCTGGTGCTCGTCAGCGCGGCCACCGCGCTGTCGATGGCGATCGGCGTGCCGCTTGGCATCTGGGCGGCGCACAAGCCGCACGTCTGGCGCGTCACGCAGCCGATCCTCGACCTCATGCAGACGATGCCAACCTTCGTCTACCTCATCCCCATTCTCATTCTCTTCGGATTGGGAGCGGCCCCCGCCCTTGTCGTCACCATCATCTTCGCCATGCCGGCGCCTGTCCGCATGACCTATCTCGGCATCACCTCGATCCCCAAGCCCATGATCGAGGCCGGCGAGGCCTTCGGCGCAACGAATCGCCAGCTCTTATGGAAGGTCGAGCTACCGGCGGCGCTGCCCTCGATCATGGCCGGCCTCACTCAGTGCATCATGCTGTCGCTGTCGATGGTGGTGTTTGCCACCCTGATCGGCGCGCCGAGCCTCGGGAATCCGGTGAACAGGGCGCTCGCCAATCGCAACATTCCGCTCGGCATCGAGGCGGGCCTCGCGATCGTCATCCTGGCTATCATCCTCGATCGCGCGCTTTCGGTAAAACCGGCTGGAGTAAGGAAATGAGCGTCGCCGTCGATTTCAAGCATGTCGACATTATCTTCGGCAAAGACATCCCGCGCGCTCTTAAGATGGTTGATGCCGGTTCCAACCGCGCCGAAATCCTGGCCAAAACCGGCTCGGTGCTCGGCGCAGCGGACGCCAACCTCACCGTCAACGAGGGCGAGATCTCGGTCCTCATGGGCCTGTCGGGCTCGGGCAAGTCGACCGTGCTCAGGGCTGTCAACGGGCTCAACAAAGTGACGCGCGGGCAGGTGCTCGTGAAGGACAGCAACCGCATGGTCGATGTGGCCTCGTGCGATCCCGGCACGCTCCGCCATATCCGCCAGAAGCAGGTCGCCATGGTTTTTCAGCAGTTCGCACTCTTGCCCTGGCGGACGGTGCGTGAGAATGTCGGCTTCGGGCTCGAGCTTGCCGGCGTTCCGGAGCCCGAGCTCAAGGAGCGCGTCGATCGGCAACTGAAGCTGGTTGGCCTCGACACCTGGGCGAACAAGCACGTGCACGAGCTCTCGGGCGGCATGCAGCAGCGCGTCGGGCTCGCCCGCGCCTTCGCCACCGATGCCCCGATCCTCTTGATGGATGAACCGTTCTCGGCGCTCGATCCCCTGATCCGCACCAAGCTGCAGGACGAGCTCCTGCAACTGCAGAAAACGATCAAGAAGACTATCATCTTTGTCAGCCACGACCTCGAGGAAGCGCTCAAGATCGGCAACCGCATCACCATCATGGAAAGCGGCCGCATCGTGCAGTCGGGACCGCCAGAGGACATCGTGCTGAAGCCGGCCGACGCCTACGTCCAGGACTTTATCGCCAACGTGAACCCGCTCTCGGTGTTGACTGCGTGGAACGTGATGCGCAGCCTGCACGAGCTCGAGCGCACGGAGGACGGCTGGCTGTGGCTCGATCTGCGCAGGACCACGCGCTTCAAGCTCGACGGCCAAGGCAAGGTCGAGGCCGCGCACTGCAACGGCAAGAATGCCGATTGGGTGTGCTGCAGCGAGGTCGAAAAAACCGTGCCGGAGGGTTCAACCCCCGTCTATTGGGCGCGGCCCGGCACGACGCTCAAGACCGTGATCCTCGCCATGCACAAATCGGGGACGGCTCCGGTTGCGCTCTTCGACGACAACGACCGGTTCGTCGGCTCGATCGGCGTGAGGAACGTGCTGCAGGCCATCTTGCGCCGCGGCGGCTGAACGGCGAGAGCGGCGTCAGTGCGTGACCCTCTTCGAAACCACATTAATGACGAGAACGCGGCCGGCGATCATCGCCAGGCCCATGATGGCAGGTCTATTTCTCCAAGACAACGTCGCTCAGCGGCTTGCTGCAGCAAATCAGGATCATGCCGGCGTCGATCTCCCGCTGCCTGATGCCCCCGCCGTGGTTCATGACGACATGGCCCAAGAGTTTCTTCGTCTTGCAGGTGCCGCAAAGGCCCTTGCTGCATGAGAAGGGAAGGCGCATCCCCGCCGCCCTCGCCGCGTCGAGAATGAACTGGTCGGGTCCGCATTCAATAACGCGCCCGAGCCGCGTGAATTCGATCTTGAAGCCCTGGGCCAGCGCATCGGGCGGCGGCGGCTTGGTCGCGGCGCCTTCGACAGAAGGAGCGTGCCGCTCGAACGAGAAGCTCTCCTCGTGATAGTGGGCCATGTCGAAGTCGGCCTCCTTCAACATGGTGCGCACGGCCGCCATGTAGGGCTCGGGGCCACAGCAGAAGATCTCGCGTTGCGCGAAGTCGGGGACAATCGACTTTAGAAGCATGAGCGACAGGTAGCCGGTCGGAGCGCCCCAGTCGCGCTCGTCGCCCGCCTGCTCGCACACGAAAGCCGTGCGAAAGCGGAACATGCCATTAGTCATTGCGGCGAGCTCACGCCGGAAGATGATGTCGCGCGGTGTGCGCGCGCCGTGCACGAAGACGATATCGCCGTCCTCGCCGAGGTCATAGTGCGCCCGCGACATCGACATGAGCGGCGTCACGCCTGAGCCGCCGGAAAGAAAGAGATACTTGGCCGCCGGTCGCAGCGCGCAGCTGAAGTCTCCCGCGGGCCCCAGCGCCTTGATCTCCATCCCCGGCTTCATGTTGTCGTGGAGCCAGTTCGACACCTTGCCGCCGGGCACGCGCTTCACGGTGATCGAGATCGTGTCCGGCCGCGTCGGCGTCGACGACAGGGTGTAGCAGCGATTTATGGGCTCGCCGTCGATCTCGAGCTCGAGAGTGATGAATTGCCCGGGGCGATAGCGGAAGAGGCTCGGCGAGCGCGTGCGGAAGAGAAAACTCTTCACGTCGTGCGTCTCGGAACGAACGTGGCAGCAGACGAGGACCTCGTCGCCGTCCGCGTTCCATTTCCCCGGCACGGCGTCCCAGAGATGGGGCCCGAGCCGGCTCTCGCCGCCCTTTTCGCTCATCGGTCCTCAGCCGCTCGCCGCGAGCGAGCTCACTGTCGCACCGGCGCCGAGGCCGGTCTCGGCACGAAGGCGCTTGATGTACCAGGACGCGAACTTCTCGACGAGCTCCTCGGTGTAGGGTGAGTATGGGCCCGGCTGATAGGCCGGGCTCAGCGTGCCCTGGTGCGTGCGCTCGACGAGGGCGCCGTCCTGCTTGTTGGTCGCGCGCCACACGAGGCTCAGCTCCTTGGGGTCGTAGTCGCGCCCCTCGACCGCGTCCTTATGCACGAGCCACGTCGTGCGCAGAAGAGTGTGCTCCGGATCGATGGGGAGCACGCTGAACGTCACGATGTGGTCGCTCATGAAATGGTGCCACGAATTGGGTTGCGTCCAGAACGAGAGGCCGCCCAGGTTGCGCTGCTGCAGGTTGCCCAAGAGCTTCTGGCACGCGACTTTGCTGTTCATGGTCTGCGATTCACCGGCCTCGTCGAGCGGGTGGCGCTCGATGCGGTAGGCCGTGACGCGCGAATTGAGGAACTCGCGCTCGACCGACGGGAGGCCGCAGCTCTCCCAGCGCGCATGCTCTGTCTTGATAAGATCCTTGAACGCCTGCACCTCGCTCGCATTCTCCGGCGATGGCTGGTAGCCGAAACCGAACTCGTAGAGAGAGACGGTGAGCTCTGGGTGATTGGCTTTGCAGTGATAGCACTCACGATTGTTCTCCATCGTGAGCTTCCAGTTTCCGTTCTCGATCAGGTCTTCCTCGAACGCAACCTTGCAATCGACGACGCGATGGGGCGCGATGTAGGGCTCCATCTCGCGGCGCATGTCCTCGATATCGGCCGGCGGCTCGTTCGCGAGGCAGATGAAGAGAAGGCCCGCGACATTGGCGACGTGGACTTTCTTCAGGCTGTACTGGCTGCGGTCGAAACCGTCGCCCATGTGCTCGGTGAAAATGAGCTTGCCCGTGAGGTCGTACGTCCACTGGTGATACGGGCAAACGATATTGCCCACGCTGCCCTTGTTGCCGTCGCAGAGACGCGCCCCGCGATGGCGGCATACGTTGTGGAAGGCCCGAATCGACATGTCGTCGTCGCGCACCACGAATACTGAGGCGCGCCCTATCGGCACCGTGAAGTAATCGCCCGGCTCGGGAATGTCGGGCTCCACGCCAGCATAGATCCAGTGGCTGCCGAAGATGGCCTCGACGTCGAGATCGAAGACCTCACGGCTCTGGTAGAACGGAGCCTCGAGCGTATGACCCGGCTTGCGCCTGAGGATCATCGTCCGCAGTTCATTTGATATCTGCATCATGTCCTCCGTGGTCGGAAGCCATTAAAACTCGATAAGCCGATGATTCCTCAAGTAGTTAAGAACGACTTGTGCTTTATCGACGGAAGTCCCCTCAAAAGCGACAACGCCGCCCTTGGCCTCGCTGATGACGGCCGCCCGCATCCTCTCATGCGCGGATCGCTTTTCCTCCGCTTTTAAGCGCACCGGCCGGCGCGAGGTTTGCTCTACCGTCCAGGGCGATTCGCGGGCGCCCGCGCCGAGCTGCCCGTCGATCGCCGGAGAGACGGCGACAATACGGCCGGAAAGGCGGCGGGCGTAGGCGTACCCCAGTCTGACCTGGGTCAGCGGATGAACGGCGAGAATGGCCGGCAACGACACCGCGACGCCGCGGCGGCGGCCCTTGGGCAGGAACTGGCGGACGCGCGCCTCCGCTCCCTCGATTTCGACATCGAGAACATTGGCGACCACGGGGCGGCCGAGCGCTTTCGCCAGCGCGTAGGGAAATAGTCCGCTTCCCGCTCCGCTTTCGGCCCGACCGCCGGCGAGAACGAGGTCGACATCCTTCAGGAGGCCGGAGAGCACCCTGACGGTATCGTAGCCATTCGGAGTGGCGACGACCTCGATCGTGCCTGCGCCAAGCGCCAGGTAGTCATTGAGCGCCGGCTCGTCGATCGCGCCCGCATGAATAATCCTTAACCCATCGCCAACAATTCTTTGCCCGAGCGCGATCGCGACCGCATCGCCGCGGCAGGCCCGCGGCGTTCCCGTGAACGGGTGGCGCCCCGCTGAGACCAGCACTGCCGCCACAAACTTGCCTACCGTCATGGCGCCTCCGGCAGTTCGCGCTGCTCGCGGGCCTGAGCGATCCGCGTCAACAGCGCCTGCATCACCTCTTCGGCATCGCCGATCACCGACAGGTCCGCGCGCCCGATGATCGGTGCGCCGGCGTCGCGGTTCACGGCGATGACATGCTGACAGTCCTTGATGCCTTGTAGATGCTGGACTGCCCCGGAAATGCCGACCGCGATGTAGCCCCGCGCGGAAACCATCTTGCCGGTCGCGCCGATCTGTTTGTCGCGCGAAAAGCGCCCGTCGTCGACGGCAACGCGGCTCGCGCCGACGGCCGCGCCGAGCTTCCGCGCCAGGGCTTCGAGCATCGGCACGTTGTGCACCCCGTTGCCGCCCGCCACGATGAGATCAGCCTCCTCGAGCGGTATTTGCGACGGGTCGGACCGCTCGAGCCCGAGATCGCGATAGTCGCCGCTCTCCTCGGCAACCTTCAGCCCCTCGACCGTATCAGCGCGCTCGCCCAAGCCGGCGAACGGCAAACCGGCATCGACGGCGCCGGCCTCGAGCAGGATGAAGCGCGGCAGAGGCGCCCGCGCGAGCAGCATCGCCCCCGACCAAGGCGAACACACATGAGCTGCGTCTATCTCGACCACGTGCGTAGCGGCAGGCTCCCGATGCTCCACGATGAGGCGGCGCCCGAGGTCGCCATCGCTCTCGGGCTTGTCAGGGAGAACAACGTGGCGAGCTTCGTAGGCCCGGATTAGCGACGAGACCGCAACCACCTCCCACTCGGGCTCGAAGCGCACGGCGTCGAGATCGGGAAGGACAACGACCGCATCTGCGCCAAGCGCGGCGGCGTCCTCCTCGAAGTCGCCGAGGATCACGGTAACGACGCCGGCGCTCCGTTGCGCCAGAATGGCGGCCGCCGCAACGGCCTGGCGCGCGTGGGAATCGAGTCTGCCACGATCGGAATGGGCGACCGCCATCACCCACGATTTCGCATCCCCGAGGAGGCGCCGCGGCTTTACCTTGCCGGCTGGCGCGCCGCCCGGATCGGAAGTGGAGAGTTCTCCGACCCCGACTTGCCCGAGTACAATGCGCCTCAAGCCTTGCGGCGTGAAGACGATGGGACGCCTGGGGTCGACGCGCCGGTTTTCGCTCATGGCCGATCTCCTAGCGCTTCCGCGACAAGCTCGGCAATGTCGAGGATCTCGGGTCGGTCGCCGACCACGCCTTCGAGCATGGCCGTGCACTGCGGGCAGGCCACCGCCACGACTTCGGCGCCGGCGTTGCGTGCGTCCTCGATGCGTATGTCGGGAATCCTCTGCTTGCCCGGGATGTCGGTGAGCGCTGCGCCCCCTCCCCCGCCGCAGCATCGGCTCCTGAGCCCCGAGCGCTCCATTTCGCTCACCTCGAGTCCGAGCATGCGCAGGAGATCGCGGGGCGCGTCCATCTCGCCGTTGTAGCGCGCGAGATAGCATGGGTCGTGATAGCTGAGGCGGCGGCGTTCTCCCGACAGCTTGAGCGCGAGACGGCCGTTGTGGACGAGGGAGGCCAGGAACGTCGTGTGATGGAGCACAGTGTAGTTGCCGCCGAGCGCCCGGTACTCATTCTTGAGACTATGCAGGACATGTGGGTCCGGCGTCACGATGCGCCGGAACGGTATGGAATCGAGCGTTTCGATGTTGCGCCGTGCAAGCGCCTGGAAGGTCGCCTCGTCGCCAAGCCGGCGCGCGGTGTCCCCGCTGTCGCGCTCGAGATCGCCGAGCACGGCGAAATCCACGTTCGCCGCCTTCAGCGCCTTGATCAGCGCGCGCAGCGTGCGCTGGTAACGCATCTCGAAGGCGCCTTCGCCAGCGATGAAGAGCACGTCGACCGGCACGCCGGGCTTAGCCACCTTGACGTTGAGGTCCGCCGCCCAGTTGTAGCGGGCGGCATTGGTAAAGCCCCCTTGCGTCTCGGTCTCGCGCAGGTTGGCGAGTGTCTCCGCGGCCTTGCCCGGCGCCTCTCCGCGCACGAGGTTCAAGCTCCGGCGCATGTCGACGATGGCGTCAACATGCTCGATCAGCATGGGACACTCTTCAACGCACGCCCGGCAGGTGGTGCACGACCAGATCGTCTCAGCCTCGATCAGGCTGGGCACGATCGGCAGGTCCGGGGAGCCCGCGTGCGCGCCGACGGCAATTCCGGGATAGGGACTGCCGGCGTAGGCGGCGTCGCTCTCGCCCGCGAGCCCGGCGACGAGGTCCTGGATCAGCTTCTTCGGGTTGAGAGGCTGCCCTGCGGCGAAGGCCGGGCACGCCTGCTCACACTTTCCGCACTGCACGCAGGCGTCGAAGCCCAAAAGCTGGTTCCAGCGGAAGTCGGCGGGCTTGTCGACGCCGAAGTCGCGCTCGCCGAGATCGAGCGGCTTCAAGGCGGTCGAGCGCACGCCGGCGAAGCGCTCGGGGCGGGGATGAAAGGCGAGGTGCAACAGCCCTGCAACGGCATGCTTCATGGGGCCGCCGAGCCCGATGCCGAGTGCTAGCTCCGCTGAGCCCACGAGCAGGAGAATGAGCGCAATGGCCGCGATTCCGGCCGAGAGAATTGCCGGCGGCAGCGCGACCACGAGTGCGAGCCCCGCAGCGAAGGCCGCGAGCGTATAGGGCAGCCGGTCCCACGCTCCCCGCGACAGGCGGGCCAGGGGCTCGCGCCGGCGCCACCAGACGAAGCCGGCGCCGATCAACATGACGAGCGCAGCGGCGAGAATCGCGAGATCTAGGCTCGGCCAATAGAGCGCGAGCCCGTAATTGAGCGCGACGAGAGCGAGAGCCGCGAGGGCGCCTCCTGCGGTCGCCATATGCGTATAGGCGATGTAGGGATCGCGGGCGACGATATGGTGCAGGTCGACAAAGTAGCGCTTGGGGATCGCAAGGAGCCCGCTCCAGTTCACCTCGGCACTCTGGCCTGCGGCCCACAGCCGGGCCCGCCGCGCGAGCCCCACGGCGAGCGTCGCCGTCGCGAGCCAGAACAAGAGCGTTACAAAGCCCGCGATGCTCATGCTCAGAAGTCCTTGCAGAGGCGCAGCGAGTCGTAGATCGCGGCGTGGATGTTGTGCATCGAGACGCAGTCGCCAACGCGGAACAGGAGAAAGCGCCCGTCGCCCGTCGTCTCCGCAAGCGAGGGCTGGGGCTTGGCCGCAAAGAGCGTCTCGAGATCGGTCTGGCCGCGATTGAGCGAGCGCTCCTTGAGCTTCCAGTAGAGTTCGGCGTTGGGCGTGACGCCGTTCTCGATCACGACCTGATCGACCGCGCGCTCCTCGAGCTCCTCGGTGTACTCGTTGCGCAGGACCGCGATCTTCTTGTTGCCCTCGGCGTAGACGCGGTCGAGCCAAAAGTTGGGCGTCGGAATGATGCCCTGGCTGTAGAGGCGGCGGTAGAAGATGGGGAACGTCGTGCCGCCGACGTCGTCGGCAACCTTCACGTCGGGGGTCACCATCTCAACCTTGGCGCCGCGGCTCGCGAGAAAGTCCGCCGTGCCGAAGCCGGCGTGCGTGCTGATGCCGTCATAGAGGAGGACATACTCGGCAGGCGCGACCTTCTCCGAGAGGATGTCCCAGGCGCTGACGGCGAGGCCCTCCTTGACGCCCCACTCGGGCACCTGGTCGGTGTGGCTGCGGCCGCCGGTGGCGAGCACGACGATATCGGGCCGCTCGGCGAGCACCATCTCGTCGGTTGCCTCGACGCCGAGCCGGCAGTCGACGCCCAAGCGCTTTGTCTCGAGATCGAACCAGCGGATGATACCCGCCATCTGCTCGCGCTGCGGGGCCTTGGCAGCAAGGTTGATCTGACCGCCGACCTTCTCGTTGCGCTCGAACAGCACGACGTCATGGCCGCGAGCCCGCGACACCCGCGCCGCCTCGAGTCCGGCGGGGCCCGCGCCCACGACGACGACGCGGCGTTTCACGCCCTTCGTCGGCGTGATGACATGGGGCATCGTCGCCTCGCGCGAGGTCGCGGGGTTTTGCACGCAAAGGACATCCTGACCCAGGTACATGCGATCGATACAGTAGTTGGCGCCGACGCACTGCTTGATCTGGTCCTCGCGGCCCTCACGCACCTTGAGCATCATGTGCGGATCGGCAATCTGCGCCCGCGTCATGCCGCACATGTCGACCCAGCCGTTGGCGAGAATACGCTCGGCCTGGGTGATGTCGCGGATGCCCTGGGCATGCAGCACGGGCACCTTCGACACGCCTTTGATGCCGACCGCGAGATGCACGAACGGCTCGGGCGGGAGCGCCATCGGCGGCATGCAGTTGGCGAGCCTATTGTGCGTGTCCGCCCCCGAGCCGATGACGCTGATGAAGTCGATAAGTCCGGTCTCCGACATCGCCTGCGCGATCTCCCTCGCCATCTCATGGTCGATGCCGTTGTCGTTGAACTCGTCCGCGCACATTCTGAGGCCGACGCAGAAATCTCTCCCGACCGCCTCGCGCACGGCTTCCAGCACCTCGATGCCGAAGCGCATTCGGTTCTCGAGCGAGCCGCCGTACTCATCGCTGCGCAGGTTCGTCTCCGGCGACCAGAATTGATCGATCAATTGCTGATGGGCGGCCGAGATCTCGACGCCATCCATGCCGGACGTCTGCACCCTCTTCACGGCCACCGCGAAGTCGCGCACGATGCGGCGGATGTCCTCGATCTCCATGGACTTGGAGGTGCCGCGGTGCACAGGCTCGCGCACGCCGGACGGGGAGACGAGGTGCGGCCAGGGATCGCCCCAATAGGCCGAGCGCCGGCCCATGTGGGTGGCCTGGATCATGATCTTCATGCCGTGGCGATGGCAGGCCTCGGCAAGCCGCCCGAGCGGCTCGATGACGAGATCGGTCGTGAGATTGACGGGGCACCACGCGCCCTGCGGCACGTCGATCGAGACCGGGCTCGAGCCGCCGCAGATCGCCATTCCGAGACCGCCCTTGGCCTTCTCCTCGTAATAGCGGATGTAGCGGTCGCCCGGCAGCCCGCCCGGCTCCGCGTAAACCTCGGCATGCGCCGTCGAGTAAATGCGGTTGGGCAGCGTCAGTTGATTGAGCTTTATGGGAGTGAACACATGAGGGTATTTCATCGCCGATCCTCACATGCGCATTGTGCAGCCGTCACCGCTCCACCTCGTCGAACGCCAACCCCTAGCAATAGACGATCGCCAGCCCGCCGAGTGCAGTCTCGTGTGCGAGCTTGAGGGGCCGATGCCGATGCGAAACACCTCGAAGACGCTGCAGTTCATGCCGCGTCCTCCTCGATGTCTCCCTTGTCCAGACGGACGACGCCAAAGTCATAGGGCTCGGCCGCGCGGACGAGAAAGCGCCAGACATAGTCCGCGAAACTGCGCCGGACCAAAAGGGAGACGCCGTCGCGCTCGCGATATATATACACCGCCGACTTGCCGAATGTAGTGCCGACGACGCGGCCATCGCCGAGACGGTGAACGTCGTAGACGCTGGCATGGGAAATCACATCGAAGGCGTTGCGCCCCTGAACGATGATCTCAGTATAGCCACCCGAGTTATCGACGACCTGGCTGCGTATCCCGCTGAGGGCTTTCCCGAGGCCATGCAAGAGCGGCACAAGCCACGCGCGAGGACCGACAATCATCCACTCGTCGGGGGAGAGCCAGAGCGCCTTCACGGCTCCCGATCGCGTGAACGTGCAGGGTTTTGCCGGCAGCCGGGTGCCGAGCGCGCTTGCCGCGCCGTCCTGGAAGGCGGTGTCAGCAGGGTTGCCCCGTAGGCTGATGTAGCCCTGAAGCGGAACCTCGTTAGCCCACACGCCGCAGCTTTCGTCCGCGGGTCTCGCCTGCGCGGAAAGCCCGAAGGAGTGAAGGGGGGACTGGAGGACCGGCTCAGACATTCTGGCGCGCTCCCTCGGGGTCGACAAACACCGGCGACACCACCTTCACTTTGTGAGACTTGCCGCCGGCCCAGGCATAGAGCACGTCGCGCCCGGCCTTGACGCCCTCCTCGCTCCTCCGCTTGATGCCGTCGCGCACGACGGCGAGCGCAATCGAGCGGTTGAGCTCAGGGCTGAAGTAGCTCGATGTCACATGGCCGAGCATCGGCATGGGCGCCTCGATCTCCTCCGTCTCGATGATCTGGGCGCCTTCCTTGAGCACCGTCTCGGGATCCTCGGTGAAAAGGCCAACGAGCTGCTTGCGGTCCGTGCGCGCCGTGTCGCTCCGCGTGAGCGAGCGCTTGCCGATGAAGCTAAATGGCTTCTTGAAGCTCACGGCCCAGGCCATGTCGAGATCGAGCGGCGTCATCGAGCCGTCGGTGTCCTGGCCGACGATGATGAAGCCCTTCTCGGCCCGGAGCACGTGCATGGTCTCGGTGCCGTAGGGCGTGATGTCAAATTCGTGCCCGGCCTCCATCAGCGCCTCCCAGACGTGAGCCCCATAGCTCGCGTCGACGTTGACTTCGAAGGCGAGTTCGCCCGAGAAGCTGATGCGGAACACCCGCGCCGGAACGCCGGCAACCGTCCCCTCGCGCCAGTCCATGAACTTGAACGCGCCGGGCGCGAGGTCGATGCCGGAGCAGACCTTCGCCAGCACCTCGCGGCTCTTCGGCCCGACAACGGCCGCCGTCGCCCAGTGGTCAGTGACCGACGTCATGTAGACATCGAGATCGGACCACTCGGTCTGGTGCCATTTCTCAAGCCAGGTCAAGACGCGAGCGGCGCCGCCCGTGGTCGTCGTCATGTGGAAATGATCGTCGGCGATACACGCGGTAACTCCGTCGTCCATCACCATGCCGTTCTCGTCGAGCATCAACCCGTAGCGGCACTTGCCGGGCGCGAGCTGCGCCCAGGCATTGGCATAGACGCGCTCCAGGAACTCACGCACGTCCTTGCCGCGAATGTCTATCTTGCCGAGCGTCGAGGCGTCCAAGATGGCGACGGAGCGGCGGGCGGCGGTGCATTCGCGGCGCACGGCGGCGTGCATGTCTTCGCCGTCCTTCGGAAAATACCAAGGCCGCAGCCACTGGCCCACTAGCTCGAACTTGGCCCCGCGCGCGACGTGAGAGGCGTGCATGGCGGTCGTGCGGCGCGGCTCGAACGTGTCGCCCTCATGCGCGCCCGCGAGCGTGCCGAACGTGACCGGCGTATAGGCCGGGCGGTAGGTCGTCGTGCCGACCGCGGGGATGGAAATGCCAAGCGCGTCGGCGGCGATGGCGTAGCCGTTGACGTTCGAGAGCTTGCCCTGATCCGTGCCGAAGCCGAGCGCAGTGTAACGCTTGATGTGCTCGATCGAGCGATAGTTCTCGCGCACGGCGAGATGGATGTCGGAAGCCGCGACGTCGTTCTGGAAATCGACGAAGGCCTTCTTGCCGTGCCCCTCGGGCTTTCCGTCGGAAACACGGAAGATGCGCCGGGAAGCGAGAGTCTCGGGCTCGCCGGTGTGGATGTCGATCCCCGCCAAGGTGTCCTTCTTATCGAATGTGGCGAGCAGCGCGGCGATCGTCTGGTGCGTCTCAGCCAGCGCCTGCTCGAGGCGGACCTCGCCGGTCACGGCGCCGACGCAATAGATACCGGCCTTGGCCCGTCCGGTCGCGGGCGCGACGAACGCAAGGCGGGCGTCGTCCCACTGCGGGCGCCCGCCGTCGTGACAATAGAGATGGACCGTCGGCGACAGGCCACCGGAGCTGGCCACCGCATCGCACTCGATTTTGGGGCCCGATCCCGCGACCGCGTTCCTCTCGCCGTCGAGACGCACCAAGTGGACGCCGTCGACCGCGCGCCACCCATGAGCCGCGCCTATGCCGTAGCCGATCCGCACGTCGACGCCCGCGGCGCGCGCGCGCTTTTCCCACTCCGGGTTGACGCGCTCGCGCGTATCGGCCAGCACCACGCTGGACCCCGCCTTGGCGAGATCAGCGGCGCCCTGATAGGCGTGATCGTTGTTTGTGAGGATCAGCACGCGCCGGCCGACGGCGACCGCATAGCGGTTGAGATACGTCGTAATCGCCGCAGCCGTGAAGATTCCCGGAAGGTCGTTGTTGCCGAACACGAGCGGGCGGTCGATCGCACCCGTCGCCAGCACGACGCGCTCGGCGCGTATGCGGTGCAGGCGCTGGCGGCGCTTGCCGGCGACCCGCTCAGAGGGGGGCAAGTGATCTGCCACCTGCTCGACGGCCTGCACGAGGTTCATGTCCTGGAGCGCGAAGGCGCTCGTGCGCGTGAGGATGCGTACATTCGGCAGGCTCTGAAGCTCGGCCAGGATGCCGTCGATCCAGTCTCGCGCTGACTTTCCGCCAATCTCGGCGTGCGGTGTCGAGAGCAGCCAGCCGCCGGGCTCGCTCTGCTCGTCGAGCAGGATGACATCGAGGCCGGCGCGGCCGGCGCCGAGAGCCGCAAGCAATCCTGCCGCGCCGGCGCCTATCACCAGAACCTCGGCATGACGATGGGCGTAGTCGTAGCTCTCGGGATCGGGCTCGAGCGGCGAGCTGCCGTAGCCCGCCGCGTGGCGAATCACCTGCTCGTAGCGGGGCCACAGCATCCCGGGGGCCTTGAACGTCTTGTAGTAGAACCCCGCCGGCATGAACTGCGAAAAACGCCCGCCGAGGCTCTTTAAATCGAACGCGAGCGAGGGCCACCCTGTCGTTCGGCGGGCAACGAGGCCCTGGTAGAGCTCGACCTGCGTCGCCTTGAGATTGGGGATGGTGAGCGCGCCGGTCTCGACTTGCACGAGGGCGTTCGGCTCCTCGGGGCCGGCGCCGACGATGCCGCGCGGCCGGCCGTACTTGAAGCTGCGCGCCAGCATCCTGACCCCATGCGCGAGGAGCGCCGAGGCGAGCGTATCGCCGGCGTAGCCGCTGAAGCCCTTCCCATCGAAAGTAAAGGAGAGCGGGCGGCTCCTATCGATGCGCGCCGTGGCGAGGTCTACGCGGTGGCCCCTCATGGCGCGCTTTCCTCCGCGTCATAGGCCTTTCGCCCTTCGGCGAGCGTCCAAGTGCCTTGAACGGCGTGGGTCGCAGTGTTGCGCCTCACGACGAAGAACTTCCGGCAGCCGGTGGCGTGCTGCCACATCTCCCAATGCCACCCCTTGGGGTTCTTGCGCATGAAGAGATAGTCGCCCCATGCCTCGTCGCCAATCGCCTCGGGCTTCTCGGGCCGCGCGATAAAGGCTTCTCCGCCGTAGGCGAACTCCTCCTCCTCGCGCTTCTCGCCGCAGTGCGGGCAATAGAAAACGAACATCGAAAGGCTCTCTTGGTCAGTGAGCGACGCCCGCGGCGCCATGCTCGTCGATGAGATGTCCGGTATAGAAACGATCGAGCGCAAAGGCCCGATTGAGGGCATGAGGCTCATCGTTGGCCATCGTGTAGGCAAAGACGTTGCCGGAACCGGGCGTCGCCTTGAACCCGCCGGTCCCCCAGCCGCAGTTGAAGTAAAGCCCCTTGACCTTAGTCTTGCCGATGATCGGGCAGGCGTCGGGCGTCGTGTCGACGATGCCGCCCCACTGGCGGTTGAGCCGCACGCGCGAGAACATCGGGAAGAGCTCGATGATTGCCGCCGCCGTGTGCTCAATCACGTGCGGGCTGCCTCGCTGCGTGTAACTATTGTAGTGATCGATGCCGGCGCCGATGACGAGTTCGCCCTTGTCGGACTGGCTCAAGTAGCCGTGGACGGCGTTCGACATGACGACGGTGTCGAGCACCGGCTTCATCGACTCGGACACGAACGCCTGGAGCGGATGGCTCTCGATCGGCATGCGGATGCCGGCCATGCGCGCCAGAACCGACGAATGGCCGGCGGCCACGCAGCCGACGCGCTCGGCGCCGATGTAGCCCCGGCTCGTCTCGAGCCCCTTGATGCGGCCATCGCCGATATCGAGGCCGGTCACCTCGCAGTTCTCGACGATGTCGACGCCGAGCTTGCTCGCCCCGCGCGCAAATCCCCAGGCCACAGCGTCGTGGCGCGCGACGCCGCCGCGCGGCTGAAAGCTCGCGCCAAGGATCGGATAGCGCTTGTTGGGAGAAATATCGATCAGGGGAATGCGCCGTTTCACTTCCTGAGCGTCAAGCACCAACGCATCGATGCCGTTGAGGTTGTTGGCATTGACCCGGCGCTCGATGTCGCGCATGTCTTGCAGCGTGTGGCCCAGATTGAAGACACCGCGCTGGCTGAACATGACGTTGAAGTTCAAGTCGTGAGTCAGCCCCTCCCAGAGCTTGAGCGAGTGCTCGTAGAGAAGGGCGGCCTCGTCCCAGAGATAGTTCGAGCGGACGATGGTGGTGTTGCGCCCCGTGTTGCCGCCGCCGAGGTAGCCCTTCTCTATGACGGCGACGTTGCGTGCACCGTGGGCCTTGGCGAGATAGTAGGCCGTCGCAAGACCATGCCCGCCCGCACCGACGATGACGAAGTCATAGGACGGCTTCGGCTCTGGACTGCGCCACGCCGGCTCCCACCCTTCGTTGTGCTGAAGGCCTTGCTTGAAAAGCGACCAGAATGAGTACTCCCGCTTCACGTGCGGCCCTCGGGCTGATTGGCGATTTTCAAGGATAACGATACGTCATCGCTTGGCTGACGGAAGTGGCAATACGCGAGCCTCGCGGTCGCGATTAGACCGGACGAGACAGAAACTTATCCATTTGCGACACGAAGTAAATTGCCCGCGACGCATGGGGCTTCGGGCTGGTGGAGGGGCTGGATTCGAAGCAGCGTAGGCGGAGCCATCGGATTTGCAGTCCGTCCCCTTTAGGGTGGGTCCCTTGTCGTGTATGCAATCGCGTTCTCGATTAAGCTAGGCCGTGTACTCATAAATCGAGTTTGGTAAGCGGCGGTTGGTCCATGTCCGCTTTGGCCCCAGAAGCGGACATTGGTCAGCGCATTGAGTATGTCTGCTTTGTGCCATTGGGAAACGTCACTCTCGGAGTTGGAGCCAGTCACTGAGAGGCTGTGGCCAAGTGTCGGAGTATCGCAGCACGGGCGGCTTCTTGCGGCTAGGAGCACGTAGCTTCACTCGATGCCTACTGCGCTTGGAGGTAACTCCGCTTGGTGGACCTCCTCATCAAGGTTGGACCAATCTTCCTCAGTGAAGCCCCTGACACCAGGGCACGCGGATAGGTCCGCGCCTTCCTGCTTGGCGGGTCACTGCGGGCCTTTTTCATCGGATTGGCGACGGCTTGGAGGTGTTGGCCTATCGCCTGAAGACGTCTGTTGCGAATAAGCCCCCGAGCGACATAGGGAGCGTTGTCGGCACTACATACAAGCTCAGCGAGTCGCTCCGCCAAATGGTCTTGGAGATACGCCTCGTTGTTGTGAGCGGCGATGAGCCAGAACTTTGTCACCGCCGCATCCTCGTCCGCTGTAGCACCACCGGTCATCAACCGACCTAGTCTTTGCTCGAGTTGCTCGTTTTCTTCCTCATAGTCCCCGTGCTCAATCGCGACAATTGTCCATTTCTTAACTACATTATCGGTCAGCTTTGACACAGTTGTCCCCACACTTGGTTTATACTTGGCTTCATAGACTGGGTTGTCCACTCTCGCATCGTTTATTTCGACACCATCGATGGGCGTCCGGAACACATACACGTTGTCAAAGGACGCGCTCGTTAGCCGCGCGTGTTTGAGCGACGCACCTTGGAGCTGGGTCTGAACGAGCGATGCACCCTGGAGCCGCGCGCTCTCAAGCGACGCACCCTGTAGCCTCGCCTGATCGAGAGACGCGCCCTGGAGCTGCGCTTGATCGAGAGACGCGCCCTGGACCTGCGCTTGATAGAGCGACGCGCCCTGTAGCCGCGCCCCAAAAAGTGACGCGCCCTGGAGCCCCGCGTAGTTCAACTCGGCACCCTCGAGGTTCACCTGGCGCTGAGGCGGCCAGGCAGCGCCCGGGCGATCTGAGCTTCTGACCGCCGGTCAGTCCTGCCCGCCCGCCGTGCCCGCGAGCTCCTGCTTCGGCGTCTCCTTCTTCGGGTCGATGAACGGCTTCTCGACGATCACCGCGGAGGTCCGCTCCCGCGGCGTCTCGACCTCGAGCTCGGTGCCGAGCTCGGAATGCTCCGTGGGGACCATGGCGTAGCCGATGTTCTTCTCGAGCCGCGGCGAGAAGCAGGCCGAGGTCACCTTGCCGATGCGCTCGCCGTCTCTGTCGACCCCAAAGAAGTCGACCATCGCGCCGTCGTTGTAGGCACCCAGCGGCTCGCCCCCGATCTCGATGCCTACGAGCTTGCGCTTGGCGCCCTCCTGCTTGATCCGCGCGAGCGCCTCCTTGCCGATGAAGTCGGAGCCCTGCTCGAGGTCGACCATCCAGTCGTAGCCCATGCCCACCTCGTACGGGTTCGTGTCGTACCACATGTCCGCCCCCAGAGCGAGGATGCCGGCCTCGATCCGGCGGATGTGGCAGGGACCGATCACCGCCAGGTCGTGCGGCTTGCCCGCCTCGAGCACGGCGTCCCACAGCTTCTCGCCCTTGCGGCTGGCCTCGTGCAGGTAGATCTCGTAGCCGAGCTCGCCCGTGTAACCGGTGCGGGAGACGAGCACGTTCATCCCGTCGAGCTCGTAACGGTGGAGGTAGTAGTAGGGGATCTCGAGGATGCTCTCGCCGAACAGATCGACCATCACGTCCTTGGACTTCGGCCCCTGGACCTGCACGGGGCCGAGGTCGATCTCCTTGATCGTCACGTCGAAGTCGGAGTTGTGGGCGACGCCCCTCGCCCAGAGCTCGACGTCGCTGTCGGCGAGCGAGAGCAGGAAGCGGTTCTCCTCCACGCGCATGAGCACCGGGTCGTTGATGATCCCGCCGTCCGGCAGGCACAAAAAGACGTACTTGCACTGCTCCACGGCGCACTTGTTCAGATCGCGGGCGACGAGCAGGTTGGTGAAGTCGAAGGCGTCGGGCCCGCTGATCTCGATCTGTCGCTCGACTCCCACGTCCCAGAGCGTGACCCCGTTGAGCAGGTGCCAGTACTCGGCAACCGGATCGCCGTAGTGCCGGGGGTGGTAGGTGTGGTTGTAGACGCTGTACATCTGCACGCCGTGGCGGCGCGACGCGTAGTAGTACGGGGACTTGCGAATCCGGGTGTAAAGCAGGATCTCCGGGTGCTCGTTGACCTGTGGCAAGAGTCGTTCCTCCTCGCTACTCGTCGTTGTCTCGGGTCAGCTGCGCGACGAGCTCGCGGCGCCAGTTCTCCGTGCGCTCGAGCTCGTTGAACGTGTAGACGTGAAGGCCGCCGATCCTGGCGGCCGGGTCGGCGATCGTCGGCGCCAGTCGCAGCAGCAGCTTGGTGGGCGAGTAGGCGCGCGGGCGCAGCAGGCGGGCCAACCAGCCGCGGTGGGCTCCGAGGAAGCGGGCCAACTCGCCGAGCCCGATCTTGAGCGAGATCTGCAGCAGCCTGCGGTTGTCGGTCACGCCCGGGATGCCGATCCAGATCGGAAGCTTCGTTCCCCGGTCGCGCACCCGGCGGACCCAGATCGCGATCACGTCCGTGGCGAAGCAGATCTGGCTCACGATGTAGGTCGCCATCGGCTCCTTCTCGAACATCGCTTCGATCGTCGCCTCGTCGCTGATGAAGTGATGGCTCTCCGGGTAGCCGGAGATGCCGATCTCGGCGAACCGCCCCCGCAACTCGTCCATCGCGGAGAGCAGACCGGCCGCGCCGGCGAACTCGCCCGCCGCCTCACGCGGGTCCCCTGCGATCACGAAGACCTCGCGCACGTCCGCCGCCTCCAGCCTCTCGATCACCTGCTCGAGATGCTCGCGATCGCGGACGAGCCGGGCCGACAGGTGCGGGACCACGTCGTAGCCGCGCCGCCTCAGCCGCTCGGCGAGCTTCAGCGTCGGCTCCATTCCCTTGCTCGGCGAGGCCGTGATCGTGAGCTTGACCTCGGCCGGAATGTGCCGGGCGACCTCGTCCTCGACCCCGTCCAGGGGAAAGATCTCGTAGCGGGGTCGCTTCAGGGAGGCGACCAGGGCCGCGTCGCCGGCCGTGGGGCGCTCCGGCGATCGCACCTCGGTCACGGTCATCGGGCGGCCGCCGGCGCGATGTCGCGCAGGCGGGCCATGGTCGGGTCGAAGAGCGGCTCGTCGGCGACCGTGACCTCCTCTCGCCGCCCCTCGCTGTGGATGCTCACCCGCACGCCAGACCTCTTCAGATGGTGGGATGGCCAGTCGCATTATACGCCTCGTCGGCGGCGTAGCGGCGTCAAATTCGGTAAATCGTTGTAAACATTCGCGCTCGAACGGGCCATCAAAGGGGCGGCTTTTCTGCCAGACCCATGGCGAAGGCGAGGAGGGCGAGGCCGCTGGGCAGTGCCAAGGACCACGGACCGCGAATAACCCCCGTTGAATTAGCGGACATACTGACCAGTCCGCGCCATGTCCGCTTTACCCCCAATAACGGACGTTGGGCGGCACATCCAAGTCGGCATTTGGCTGTCGGTTTATAAGTACACGCCCTAAGTGCAATAGGCCTGTTCAGCCAGCGAAATTCCCTGTTTCGATACGTAGGGAATTCGTAGGGAACGCCTTGATTTGTTCGCGGAAGCGAGGGCTATATCGCCGTGACGGGACTTTGCGCGCCCAAATTCCCATGTATCTTCGGTGAAACAGGGAAAATACGAAGCGGAGACGAGTTCGCCGATGACTGCCTCCACAGCCACCAAGTTTCCGCAGGCGAAAGCCGAAACCTCACATGGCTTTCCTGTACTAAAGGATGGTCAATTTATATTGGACGGAACGATCGGTGAGCGCCTATCGTCGTGACCCTCAGCCAGGATCTTGCACGAGTTGTTGCCACGGCGACCTTAGGCTTCGACGGAAATGAGGACAAAGGGACGCCCGTCGACATCAAAGAGGAAGACATTGTCAGCAGCATTCATGAGGCGCTGCAGTTTGTCTCCTATTACCATCCGCGAGACTTAATCCAGCATTTGTCGGCGGCTTTGCGGCACTGGAGTCCCTTTGACGAAGAAATCACGCCGACACGCTCCCAGAATTTTGCGCTAAACATATCCAAGATATAGCGGCGGCGCTATTTCGAGATGGTTTAGCTCCAAGGGGTTCTTGATGGCGTCAAAGCGGCCTCTCGTCGGCGTCAGCTGTTGCACGCGCCTTCCGGAGGATCCGGTGCAGGCCGTCGCCGAACGCTATCTGCGCACAGCCCCGTTCGTCGGCGCTGATTTCGTATTGGTGCCCGCAATGAGCGACATCCTCGACATCAAGTCGATCGTCGGCCGTTTGGATGGCATCCTCTTGACCGGCAGCCCCTCCAATGTCGCGCCGGAGAGGTACCGCAGCAGCGAAACCGGGGTCGGTCCTTTCGATCCCGCGCGTGACGAGACCACGCTGCGCCTGATCGATGAAGCGGTAAAGCAGGATCGGCCGGTCTTGGGCATCTGCCGGGGATTTCAGGAGATCGCCGTGGCGTACGGCGCAACGCTCAGGCCCGATCTCGGCCAGCCCGACCGCGAGCAAATCCACCACACGCCGCCAGGCCTGCCGTTGGACGAGATGTTCGCTCTTGAGCATCGTGTCGACCTCTCCCCTGGCGGCATATTGGAACGCGCCTTGAGCGCGTCGTCGATCACGATCGTCTCGGCGCATTTTCAAGGCATCGACCGAATGAGCGGGAAGCTGATAGTCGAGGCCACGAGCGCTGACGGCATCGTTGAAGGCATCCGCCCACCGGGCGGCGAACGGGTGCTCGCCGTGCAGTGGCATCCTGAGTGGCGTATCGCCGAGAATGTCGATTCACAAAGGCTTTTTGCCTGGTTCGGAATGCTGCTGCGGGGCGCACGCCTCGAGGAAGCCGCCGATCGCGTTGCCGAGATCGCGTCATGAACCCCCAGTCGAAATTTGCTGCGGTCTGCTTCGATTGCGACAGCACTCTGAGCCGGATCGAGGGCATCGATGAGCTCGCCTCGCGCCGCGGTCGTAAGCAAGAGGTCTCGCGCCTGACCGAGGCGGCCATGAACGGATCGCTCGCCATCGACGCCGTTTACGCCGAGCGCCTCTCCATCGTGTCGCCCGACGAGGCGGCGATGGCCTGGCTCGGCGAGCGCTACGTGCAGGAGTTGGTGCCTGGCGCGAGAGAGACCGTTGAAGCCCTGCACAGCTTGGGCAAGGTCGTTTACCTGATCAGCGGAGGGCTCTTGCCGGCGGTCCAGCATCTCAGCCGGGCGCTCGCCATTCCCGACGCGCATGTCTTCGCGGTGGCCGTTCATTTCGATGGGGCAGGGGCCTATCAAGGATTTGACTCATCCTCTCCGCTCGCACGCGCCGATGGCAAGGCCGTTGTGTGCAGGCACCTCGCTCTCCGCCACGGTGCAATCGCCATGGTCGGCGATGGAATGACCGATATTGCTGCGCGCGCGGGCGGCGCATACGTCGTCGGCTTTGGCGGCGTCGCCTATCGCGAACAAGTGGCCAAGGATGCCGACTGCTACATCGTCGGCCCTGAGCTCACGGCGACGCTTGAACAGCTCCTGAGCGAGGAGGAGCGTGAGGCGCTGGCCCACGCGTAACCTGAGCGGACTTTGCGCGCCCTCACTAGAAGAACAGCCGCTCGGCGCGCGTCACGTGCGGTAGGGCGTTGATTTTTTCCAGAAGGTCATCGGGAATTGGCTGGTCAACCTCGAGGAGCGCGATCGCCGTGCCTCCAGGAGCTGAGCGGCCGAGACTGAAGGTGGCAATGTTCATCTCAGCCGCGCCGAGTACCGTTCCAAGCGCGCCGATGTAGCCCGGCTTGTCGGCATTTTCCGTGTAGAGCATATGCGGGCCGAGCTCTGCTTCCATGGCGATGTCTCCGACCTGCACGATCCTGGGCTTGCCGTCGGCGAACACCGTACCGGCCACCGACCGCCCGTTGAATTCGGTTCCCACGCGAAGTCTTATATATGTCTCGTACGCCCCCTCTTGGCCGCGACTAACCTCCTCCACCATGATCCCGCGCTCTTTGGCGAGCGCTGGCGCGGAAATCATGTTGGCCTGCTCGAGGAACGGCGTGAGCACCCCCGATAGCGCCGCGGCGGTGAGCGCCTTGGTGTTGAGGCTCGCCACCGCGCCGGAATATTCGATGCGCACCGATTTGAGCCCGGTCTCGATGGTCTGGCCGGCGAAGGAGCCAAGCTGCTCGGCAAGCTTGAGGAATGGCATCAGCTTCGGCCGTTCCTCGGCCGAGATGGACGGAAAGTTGAGCGCATTGACGATGGCGCCGTCGAGCAGGAAGTCCGAGATCTGCTCGGCAATTTGCATGGCGACATTCTCCTGCGCCTCGCGCGTCGATGCGCCGAGATGCGGCGTGCAGATCACATTGTTCGACGTGAACAGGATGTTGTCGGTGGCCGGCTCGACTTCATAGACGTCGATCGCGGCGCCCGCGACCTTGCCTGATTGCAGCGCGTCGAACAGGGCCTTCTCGTCGATCAACCCGCCTCTCGCGCAATTGATGATGCGCACCCCGTCGCGCATCGCGCGAATGGCCTCGGCGTTGATGATCTTGCGCGTCTTGTCGGTGAGCGGCGTGTGCAAGGTGATGAAATCCGCCCGCCGGAACAGCGCATCGAGCTCGACCTTCTCGACACCGAGGTCGGTGGCCCGCTCCGGCGACAGATAGGGGTCGAAGGCCACGACCTTCATCTTCAACCCCCTGGCGCGGTCCGCCACGATGGCGCCGATATTGCCGCAGCCGATAATGCCGAGACACTTGCCGGTGATCTCGACGCCGATCAGCTCCGACTTCGCCCATTTGCCCGCCCTGGTGGTGAGGTCGGCCAACGGAACCTGACGCGCCAGCGCCAGCATCAAGGTGATGGCATGCTCAGCGGTAGTGATGGAGTTGCCGAACGGCGTGTTCATGACGATGATGCCGCGCGAAGTTGCCGCCTTGAGGTCGACATTGTCTACGCCGATGCCGGCCCGCCCGATGACCTTGAGCCGCTCTCCGGCAGCGACGACCTTCTCGGTCACCTTGGTGGCCGAGCGCACCGCGAGCCCGTCATAGCCGGAAATGATCTCGATGAGCTCATCGCGTGTGAGATCGGTTTTGACGTGAGCGTCGATCCCGCGCCTGGCGAAGATATCGAGAGCCAGTCGGCTGAGTTTGTCGGCAACAAGCACCTTTGGCGCCATTGGCTTTCTCCTGTTGCGCCGGAATTGCTGGATGTGAATCAGGCGGCTTGCGTGGAGGCTGCGAGTTCCTTCCGCAGCGTGGCGAAAGCCCAGTCAAGCCAGGGCAGCAGAGCCTCAAGGTTGCTGGTCTCGACGGTGGCGCCGCACCACAGCCGCAAACCCGGCGGCGCGTCGCGATAGGCGCCGATGTCGTACGCCACGCCTTCCTTCTCGAGCAGTTTCACAATCTTGCCGGCAAACGCCGCCTGCTCTTCAAGAGAGCGCGACGCAATCTCGGCATCGACGACCCGCAGGCAAACCGACGTGTTCGACCGCGTTTCGGGAACGCCCGCGAGAAAGTCGACCCAGGGCGTGCGTTCCACCCAATCGGTTACGGCTTGCGCATTGCGGTCGGAGCGCGCGATGAGCGCATCGAGACCGCCAATGCTTTCCGCCCAGGCAAGAGTGTCGAGGTAATCCTCCACGCACAGCATGGACGGCGTATTGATGGTCGCTCCCTCGAAGATCTCCCGGTTGAGCTTGCCGCCTTTGGTCAGCCGGAAGATCTTGGGCATCGGCCAATTCGGCGCGTGGCTCTCCAAGCGCTCGACCGCGCGCGGAGACAGGATGAGCATCCCGTGCGCAGCCTCGCCGCCGAGAACCTTCTGCCAGGAATAGGTGATCACATCGAGCTTCGCCCAATCGAGGCGTTGCGCGAAGATGCCTGAGGTCGCGTCGCAAATGGTGAGGCCCTGCCGGTCAGCAGCGATCCAGTCGGCGTTCGGCACCCGCACGCCAGATGTGGTTCCGTTCCAGGTGAAAATGACGTCGCGCGAGAAGTCGACCTTGGCGAGATCGGGCAATTGGCCGTAAGCGGCCTCCATGATGCGGACGTCGCCGAGCTTCAACTGCTTGACGACATCGACCACCCAATCCTTGCCGAAGGCTTCCCAAGCCAGCACATCGACGCCACGCGGGCCGAGGAGCGACCACAGCGCCATCTCCACCGCGCCGGTATCTGAGCCCGGAACGATGGCCACGAGATAATCGTCCGGCAGCTTGAGCAGAGCGCGGGTGCGGTCGATGGCAAGCTTCAGCCTGGCCTTGCCCGCAGCCGAGCGGTGCGAACGGCCGAGAATCGCGTTCTTGAGATTATCGAGAGACCAGCCTGGGCGCTTGGCGCAAGGGCCGGAGGAGAAGAAAGGATTTTGCGGCCGCGTTGCGGGCCGCTCGAGCGCGGTCATCTTCGTCTACCCTTCCAGATAGATGCCCCTCGGTGGGGAGGGGTGTCCCGCCTATCCGGGTATGAAGCTTTCGCCGCGAAGTCAAGCGAAGCGACGCAGGCGAAATGTCGCTTCGGCCGAAAGTACAATTCCTGACGGTGACCCGCTGTGAAAAAAAGTCACGATGTCAGTGCGTGTGCGCGCTCCGCGCAAAACCAATGGCACGGAAGCACCGAGCGAGGGCGAAAGAGGGGGGACAAGATGGATTGGAAACCCAAAGGCGGGAACCGACCGACCGACCACGATCTAGAGGTGGCGATATTCGAGGCTCCTTAGGGCTGGCATCGCGGGAGAAATCTGTCAGGCGGCAACATTGTACTTGGCGTAGTAAGCCTTCACTCCCGGCTCGTTCTTGATCCGCTCGTAGTGCTCGATGAGCTTGGGAGCGATGCGATCCGGCAAATCGGCCGGTACATGATCGAGCACGCCTGATTTGAGCTGGCGGATCAGCACGAAGACCTTGAGATCGGCGACGGAAAGTTTGCCTCCGGCGAAGTACCGGCCGCCATGCGCTTCGAGCCTCTGCTGTAGCCTCGCGAGATAGAATGGGAGCGGGCCTTCCACCAGCGCCTTGCGCTGCACCTTCTTTTGCTCGTCGCTGAGAAACATGGTCGCAGCGATCTTGCTGGTGATGTCCTCCACCGCCTCCATGATCTCGTCGCACAGCGCCGCCTGCCAAGGGTCTGACGGATAGAGGTTCGTGAGCCGGCCCACATAGCGATTGATCGCGTTCGACTGGGCGAGGATCTCTCCGTCTTTCTCGAGCAGAGGCAAGGCGCCAAACGGCGTGCCCGGCTTGCGGCGCTCCCAATCGGTTCCCTTGACCCGCTCATCCTCGAACGGGATGCCACCCATCGACAGGGCAATCCGTGCCGGCTCTCCGCGCCCCCCGTGAAAGTCGAAATAGGTGAGTTTCAGCTTGGCCATGCGGCTTGCTCCTTCTCCGCTCGCGGGTCGCTTGTCCCAGGGCAAAGTATCCCATGCTCATGGGAGTGCGGCAATTCACGAACGCGTTTCTGCAAGCCTTCGCCCTATTCGGTGGGCAACCGCTTGGATTTCGCTGAGGGCAGCCGGATCCTCAAGCGTCGCGGGCATGTCGTAGCTCTGGCCGTCGACGATCTTCTTGATCGTGCTGCGCAGGATCTTGCCCGAGCGGGTCTTCGGCAGACGGGAGACCGCGACCGCGGTCTTGAAGGCGGCGACCGGCCCGATCCGCTCGCGCACGAGCTCGACGACTTCCTTCTCGATCTGCGCCAAATCGCGGACGACGCCTGATTTGACGACAAGAAATCCGACCGGCACCTCGCCTTTCAAGAGGTCGAAGGCGCCGACCACGGCACACTCGGCGACGTCCTTATGCGAGGCGAGAACTTCCTCCATGGCGCCGGTGGCGAGACGGTGGCCGGCCACGTTGATCACGTCGTCCGTGCGGCCCATGACAAAAATATAGCCGTCCTCGTCGCGGTAGCCTGCATCAGACGTCTTGTAGTAACCCGGAAATTCGTCGAGATAGCCGGCGCAAAAGCGCTCATCGGCATGCCAAAGCGTGGGCAGGCAAGATGGCGGCAGCGGCAGCTTCACCACGATGTTGCCGAGCTTGCCGGACTCGACCGGATGCCCGCCGTCGTCGAGCACCTGGACGTCGTAGCCGGGCATGGCGACCGTGGCCGAGCCGCGCTTCACCGGGAGCTGGCCAAGGCCGACTGGATTGGCGGCGATCGCCCATCCGGTCTCGGTCTGCCACCAATGGTCGATGACCGGAACGCCGAGATGCTCCTCGGCCCACATGATGGTGTCGGGGTCTGCGCGCTCTCCGGCGAGGAACAGCGTGCGCAGGCTCGAGAGATCGTACTTCCCAATGAAGTTCCCTTGCGGATCGTCTCTCTTGACGGCGCGGAGCGCGGTCGGCGCGGTGAAGAGAGCCGCGACCTTGTGCTCTGAGATCACGCGCCAGAAAGCGCCGGCGTCCGGTGTTCCCACCGGCTTTCCTTCGTAGATGACAGTGGCGTTGCCGTTGAGGAGCGGCGCGTAGACGATGTAGGAGTGCCCGACCACCCAGCCGATGTCGGACGCAGCCCAGTAAACCTCGCCGGGTTTGACGTCGTAGATGTTCCTCATCGACCATTTGAGCGCGACCATGTGACCGCCATTGTCGCGCACGACGCCCTTGGGCTGCCCGGTGGTACCCGAGGTGTATAGGATATAGAGAGGTGCCGTCGCCTCGACCGGGACGCAAGGCTCCTTGCGCCCTGCCGACTTGGCTTCGGCGACGAGCTCAGCCCAATCGTAGTCGTGCCCCTTGACGAGAGGAGCTTGCGCCATCTGGCGCTGCAGGATGATGCAGAGCTCGGGCTTGTTGGCGGCGATCTTTATCGCCGCGTCGAGCAGCGGCTTGTAGTTCACGATGCGTCCGGGCTCCACGCCGCAAGAGGCAGAGACGACGACTTTCGGCTTGGCGTCGTCGATGCGAACGGCAAGCTCGTTGGCGGCAAAACCGCCGAACACCATCGAATGAATCGCCCCGAGCCGCGCCGTAGCGAGCATGGCGATGAGCGTCTCCGGCACCATCGGCATGTAGATGACGACGCGGTCGCCCTTGGTTACGCCTTTGTCGGCAAGCACGGCGGCGAAGGTTTCGACCTCGTGAAGAAGCTCGCTGAAGGTGAAGGACCGCTTCGTTCCGGTCACCGGACTGTCGTAGATGAGCGCGGTCTCGTCTCCGCGTCCCTCGGCGATGTGCCGATCGAGGCAATTGTAGGCGGTGTTGCATTCGCCGCCGACGAACCAGCGGCCATAGAGTCCGGCCTTGTCGTCAAACACCTTGTCGAACGGCTTGTGCCAATGGATGTCTGAGGCGGCGCCGGCCCAAAACGACTCCGGGTCTCGTTGCCAGCTCTTGTAGATCTCGTGATAACGACTCATCTCCGCTTCCCCTCTAGGCGTCTTTTGGCGCGACCGTTTACTTCGTAGCTCACGCGTTTAGCCCGCGCAAAGTACGTCGTGCATTCATTGAAGAGTCTTTTGGCTTGGACCAAGCCTTAACATCATCGCACTGCCCCCCAACGAGGGCGAGTATCTCCCTGCTCGCGGCCGGTCCTACTTTAGTCGTAGAGTAAGGCTCGCTGATTGAGCAAGCGACCGATGGGCGTGTAGAACACCAAAAGGCCGAGGGCCTTACACTGAAACCATGACGTGCCGCACGACGCGTTCGCCTCGCTCCGGCGAAGCTGGCGATGTCTCGCGCGTTCTTGCAAGGAATAGACATGAGCGATTTCAAAGCGCTGGTCATCGAGAAAAACGACGGTGCGCAGAGCATAACACTGAAGAGCTTGGGCGACAGCGATCTGATGGATGGTGACGTTACCATTCGCGTTAGCCACTCGACGGTCAATTACAAGGACGGATTGGCCATCACCGGCAAGGCGCCTGTGGTGCGCCGGTTTCCCATGATCCCTGGCATCGATCTCGCCGGCGTCGTCGAGTCATCGAGCCATCCTGACTACAAGCCCGGCGACAGCGTGGTGCTGAATGGATGGGGTCTCGGCGAAACCCATTTCGGCGGCTACTCTGAGAGGGCTCGCGTGAAGGGCGACTGGCTCGTGCCGCTGCCGCAAGGGTTGCGCGCCGATGAGGCGATGGCCGTCGGCACTGCGGGCTACACGGCGATGCTCTGCGTCCTGGCTCTGGAGGCCCACGGCTTGCAGCCGTCAATGGGCCCCGCGGTGGTGACCGGCGCCGCCGGCGGCGTCGGGTCGATCGCCGTGGCGCTTCTCGCCAAACTCGGTTGGCACGTGATTGCGGTCACCGGGCGAACCAGCGAAAAGGACTATCTTGAGGGCCTCGGCGCTTCCGAGATCGTCGATCGCAGCGGGCTGTCCGGACCAGGAAAGCCGCTCGGCAAGGAACGCTGGATCGCCGGTGTCGACGCGGTCGGTTCGCATACCCTTGCCAATCTTCTCAGCATGACGCGATACGGCGGCGCCATCGCAGCCTGCGGCCTGGCGCAAGGCTTGGATCTGCCGGCGTCGGTCGCGCCCTTTATCTTGCGCGGCGTGTCGTTGCTCGGGGTCGACAGCGTCATGTGCCCGCGGCCGAAGCGGCTCGTGGCCTGGCAGCGGCTTGCTCGCGATTTGGATCGCGCCAAGCTCGACGCGACCCGCACCGACATCAAGCTGGCTGATGTTCCGGCAACGGCGCAGGCCATCGTCGAGGGACGGGTGCGCGGCAGGATGGTGGTGAACATTCCGGGGTGAGCGATGCTTTTGGGGCGGGGCCATTGGATTATCGAGCAAACGCGCAAGCGGTTGGACGTATAGAAACGCCCATGCTAATTGGTGCGATTGCCAGCAAATTCTAAAAGAGCAATGACAGCCAGGACTTGTCTTACGGCGGTAGCCTTTTTGCTTGGCGGGGCCACGCTCGCAGCGTCCGCGGCGACCGGCGAGTTCGGCAACGAATGTGTTATGGGGCTTGCTCTGGGGAAGGATATCGCCACCGACTGCTCTGTGAGTACGGTGCTTAACGGTAGGACCTATTGCTTTGGCAATGAGCAGGCCAAGAGCATCTTCCTCAAGAAGCCCGAGGAGTTTCTGACCAAAGCTCAGATCTATTATTCGAGCAAGGGCCTATAGTCGCAAAGACCAGTGAGCAAGCTGAAACCACTTTTGACTCTTGATGAGGCCTCAACCTATCTCGCGGTCAGCAAAACAACGCTCCGTCGTTGGACCAACGATGGCAGGCTCGCTTGTCACCGCGTGGGGCCGCGCAACGAGCGTCGATTCGACCCAGACGTGCTTGATTCGTTCGTTGCCAGCGGCGTGTCCGACACGCCTGATCTCCGAGCCCCGACAATCAGCGGATTGAGCGGCGCGATGAAGGAGTCGGAAGCCGATCTCGCAGCGAGACATATCTGCCTATTTGTTGGGCGCCATGAAGAGCGTTGGGAAGCGTTCCGTCCCTAGCCAAGGCCAATTTGGAAAGTTCAGCCATGTCGATCCTTCCGAGTCCGACGTTCGTCGGATTTATGCCGCACGGTCGCTGGTCCTGCCTGCCTTGGCCCCGATGAACTCGAGGAGGTCGGCATTGACCTTGTCCTTCAGCGTCGTGCACATGCCGTGCGGGGCACCCTTGTAGACCTTGAGAACCGCGCCCTTGATCAGCTTGGACGGTAGCATGGCAGATGACTGGATCGGCACGATCTGATCGTCGTCGCCGTGCAGAATGAGGGTCGGCACGTCGAACTTCTTCAGATCCTCGGTCATTTCCGTCTCGGAAAACGCCTTGATGCAGAAATAAGAGGCGGGAAAGCCTGCCAACATGCCTTGCAGCCAGAACGACTCGCGCACGCCTTCCGACACTTTGGCGCCAGACCTGTTGTAGCCGTAGAAGGGCAGAGTCAGATCCTTCCAGAACTGCGACCGGTCGGCAATGACGCTCGCCCTGAGTTGGTCGAATACCTCGATCGGCGTGCCCGACGGGTTGGCCTTCGTCTTGAGCATCAGCGGAGGCACGGCGCCGATAAGCACCGCCTTGGCCACGCGCTTGGTTCCATGACGCCCGATGTAACGAGCCACCTCGCCGCCGCCGGTCGAGTGGCCGACATGGATCGCGTCTTTGAGGTCGAGCTTCGTTACCAATTCCGCAAGGTCGTCGGCATAGGTGTCCATGTCGTTGCCGTTCCATGGCTGGCTTGAGCGGCCATGACCACGGCGATCGTGCGCGATGCAGCGATAGCCACGCGAGGCGAGGAAAAACATCTGGTCCTCGAAGGCATCGGCGTCGAGCGGCCAGCCGTGGCTGAAGACGACAGGTTGTCCGGTGCCCCAATCCTTGTAGTAAATCTCGGTTCCGTCCTTGGTGGTGATGGTTGGCATGGTGATCTCCCTTGGGCGCGTCGCGCTCGCTTGTTGCTTTCGATGGAGAGAGATTTAGTCCCTTTCCGGCGCACGGGATTGGCAGGCCTTGCGGCGATTTGTCCGTTCCTGCGGCAAGTTGGCCGGTTTCACCCCCAATCGGCGCAAGCCAGACGCGTGATGCGGCTTTAAGCCTCGCCACGCTCGGCAACTCCGCGGGGTCCGCAGCAAGATCGAGAAAGTCATTTCGCGCACAGCCGCTTACATCGCTCGCAGCACCTGCCTGACATGCGCCTTCGCGGCGGTCAGGCGAGGCGCGGGACGATCCAACACATCGAATGGAAAGGCGATTCCACAATGAAGAACCTTCGTTTGCATAAGGTTGTCACCCTTGTTGCCGCTCTGGCGCTGGCGAGCACAGCCATCGCCGGCAATGCTTTTGCTCGCGGCGGGGGTGGCGGTGGGGGCGGATTTAGCGGCGGCGGTGGCGGCGGCATGGGAGGCGGCGGCGGTCACGGCGGCGGCTTTAGTGGCGGCGGCTTGAGCGGCGGTGGACTAGGCGGCGGCCACGTCGGCGGCGGCTTCGGCGGCCACGGCATGGGCCATATGGGTGGCGGCGGCTTTGCCGGCGGTCCTGCGAACGGCGAATTCCACGGCGGACACTTTGCCCACAACGATTTTCACCATGGCCGCAGGTTTGCCGGCGGGCCGTTCTACGACGACTACTACTATGACTATGGAACGGACTGCTGGCGGTCCGAGCGGGTTCATACCCCTGCCGGCTTGCGTTGGCGGAACGTCTGGACCTGCACCTACTAGCTGGTCCATTGCGGAGGAGCGGCACGCGCCGCTCTCTCCGATAAAGTGGATTCAGGATGTTTGCCGAACGAACCGCGGATGGGCTCAGCCCGCCCGCGGTTTTTCTTGCTCTTAATATGCTTTGGCTGCGGGAGGTGGCGTGTCCGCGTGGACCTGCACTTTGGCACCGTCGGCGAGGTCAACCGGCGGGCTGAGGATGACCTGGTCGCCGGCCTTGACCGCGTCATGAACCTCGACCGTGGTGCCAAGGTCGCGTGCCACCGTCACCTTGCGGAAGTGGACGACACCGTTTTCGACGACGGCCACGTGCAGTCCATCGGCGTTGAAAATGATCGCCCCGGCGGGGACGATGAAGGACGGCACTTTCCGCGGGATATGCAGCTCGACGGTAACGTAGATCCCAGGGTCTAGGGCGCCGTCAGGGTTCGGCACGTCGACTTCCGTGAGCAGCGTCCGCGTGCCCGGCTGCAACGCATCGGCAATGCGCGCGACCTTGCCGGGGAAGCCCCGGCCCGGAATCTCCGGAACATGCACGATCGCCTCGACACCCGGCTCTAAGCCGAACGCTTGATCCTGGGGCACATAGACCAGAGTGCGGATCACGTTGTCCTGCATGATGGTGAACATGAAGGTGCCGCTCGTCGCGTCGGCTTGCACCAGGCTTCCCACGTCGATGTTGCGCTGGGTGATGACGCCGTCGAAGGGAGCGACGACGCTTTGATAGTCCTTCTGCTGATGCAGCACCGAGATCTGCGCCTGCTGGGCGGCAATGTTCGACTGGGCGACGCCGACCGTCGCCTGCTGCGCCTGGAGGCCGAGCCTGTCAATGTCGCCCTGTTGTGGAGTCACCCAGCCTTTTTCGACCAGCGGCTTGTCGCGCTGCCAGGTGACGTTGGCTAGATCGGCATTTGCCGAGTTCTGGCGCAACGTCGCCTGCATCTGGCTGAGATTGGCCTCAGCCTGCTGGATCTGATGATCGAGCTCGGGCGCGGTGATTTGCGCGAGAAGCGCGCCCTGCTTGACCTGGTCGCCGATATCGACGTTGCGCTTGTCGATATAGCCGCTGGCACGGGCGAAGATATTTGCCTCGGTAAACGCCGAGGTGGAGCCTGGCAAGGAAACGGCCATGGTGCTGTCGCTCGCCTTGACCGTGCCAACGCGGACCTCGGGCACGAAATTGGCCCGCCGCTCCGCTGTTGCCAGGGCCTCGTGGTGTTGCACCTCGTAACGCCAGGCGCCGAAAGCGAGCCCTGCGAAGAGGGCGAGGAGCGCACCGAGGCCAAGCAACCTTGCCGCCCAACGGCGCGGCTTGCGCGGACGGTCCTCCGGCAAAGTCGGCGCGGGAAACGGCTCCGCGGCCGGCGTCTGCTTCTTGTCCAACGAAACGATCTCGTTCACTCGATGCCCTCCTCGAATACGCCATGCGCGGTTTTGCCGTCGTTGCCCCTTCGCAGCACGGCGAAGAGATAGGGCACGACGAGCAGGGTGGTTGGCGTTGCAAACAACAGGCCGCCGATCACGGCGCGCGCCAAGGCCGCGTTCTGCTCCTCGCCGGCGCCGCCAATCGCCATCGGCAACATGCCGACAATCATCGCGGCGGCCGTCATCAGCACCGGGCGGATCCTGGTGTGGCCGGCACCGACCGCGGCCTCGAACGAGTTCCGGCCGGCAAGCTGCTGCTCATGGGCAAACGTCACAAGCAGGATTGAGTTCGCCGATGCGACACCGACAGCCATAATGGCGCCCATCAGCGAGGGAACGTTCAGCGTCGTGCCGGTGATGAACAGCATCACCAAAATGCCGCACAGCGTGGCAGGCAGCGCGAGGATCACGACGAACGGGTCGCCGAAGTTCTGATAGTTCACCACCATAAGCGCGAAGACGAAGACGGCGGCAAACAGGAGCCCGATGCCAAGATCGCGGAAGCTGTCGTTCATGCTCTGGATCTGGCCGACGATCTGGATCGTGTTGCCAGGGGACAGTTTCGGCTGCAACTCGGCCACGATCTTATTGATCTCACCGGACACACCGCCGAGGTCGCGGCCTTGGATGCTGGCATAGACCTCGTAGACCGGCTGAATGTTCGCTTGGTTGCTGTTCGTCGGCACGCTGCCGCGCTGTAGCGTTGCCACGTTGCTGAGCAGCCCAGGCACCGGATTCCCCCTAGTAGAAAGCCCGGTGGAGACCGGCGTGTTGCGAAGATGGTCCATCGAAGCGAGCCGCGGCTCCGGTGTCTGCACCGCAATGTAATAGGGGATGCCCGAGGTCGGGTCGGTCCAGAAGTTCGGCGAGACCTGCTCCGACGAGCTCAGGCTGACATTGATGTTGGTGGCGATGGCGTTCGCGGTGAGGCCGAGACCGGCCGCGCGCGTGCGGTCGATGTTGGCATAGAACGCCGGGCCGTTGACCTCCTGCTGGAGATGGGCGTCGGCGATCCCGGGAATTGCCGCGATGCGCTGCCTGAGTTCCTGGGCGACTTGCAGGTTCTTCGCGCGGTCATAGCCGACGGTACGGACGTCGATCTGCGCCGGCAGGCCGAAATTGAGAATCTGCGTGACGATGTCGGCCGCCTGAAAATAGAAAATCGTGTCGGGGAAGGCGGCGGGAAGCACCTCGCGAAGCTTGCGGATATAGTCTGCCGTTGGCGCGTGGCCGTCCGTCAGCTGCACCTGGATCACGCCGTCATTGGGCCCGATGGTCGAGCCGTCGGAAAAGGCGAGATTGTAGGCCCGCGCCGGAAGCCCGATATTGTCGACGATCAGGCTGCGCTGGTCCTCGGGAATGACCTGCCTGATCTTGTCCTCGACCGCCTGGAAGATCCGCTCGGTGGTTTCGATGCGGGTGCCGGCCGGTGCGCGGACATGGAGTTGGATCAGCCCGCCGTCGATGAGCGGGAAGAAGTCGCGTCCGACGAACATGAACATTGCCGCCCCGAGCCCCAGCGTGGCCACGGCGATGGCCGGAACGATGACCTTGCGATTGAGCAAGACGTGGAGCACCCCGACATAGCCCTGCCGCATCCGCTCGAAATTGCGTTCAAAGCCAACATGGAAGCGGCCGAACCAAGTCTGCTGAGCCTCTTCGGGAGCCTCGTGCTGCTCTCCCTTGAGCAACAGCCCGATGGTGATCGGGGTCAGGGTGCGCGACAGCCCGTAGGAGGCAAGCATGGCGAACACCACGGCGAGGCCGAGCGGCGTAAACAGATACCGTGCCGGTCCCTCGAGGAAGAGCACCGAGGTGAACACGCAAGAGATGGCAAGCGTGGAGACGAGGGTCGGCACGGCGATTCCGGCCGAGCCGTGCAGGGTGGCTTCCGGAAGCGGCATGCGTTCCTCGGTGAGAAGCCGGTGCGTGTTCTCGATGGTCACCGTCGAATCGTCGACCAGGATGCCGACCGCCAAGGCAAGACCGCCGAGCGTCATGGTGTTGAGCGTGTCGCCGAGGAAGTAGAGCGCGACAAGCGAGGTCAGGATCGCCAGCGGAATGGAGATCATGACCACGATGGTCGAGCGCCAGGAGCCGAGGAACAGCAGGATCATCAAGGCCGTCAGCGCTGCGGCGATAACGCCCTCGCGCACCACGCTCGCCACCGCCGATTTGACGAACACCGACTGGTCGAACAGCTCGCTGATCTTGAGGCCTGGCGGGGCCGCGGCGCGGGCAACCTGCAGCACGGAGCGTACCCCGTTGACCACATCGAGGGTCGAAGCGTTGCCGTTCTTGATGACGCTCAGCAGAACGGCGCGCTCGCCATTCTCCCGGACAATGTTCTGCTGCACCGCCGAGCCGTCGCGAACCTGGCCGATGTCCTTGATGAACACCGTCGCGCCGTTGGTGAACTTGACGGGAATATTGTTGAGCTCGTCGATCGAGCCAGGCGTTGCGTTGGTGCGCACGGTGTATTGCGTGTTGGCGATCTTCACCTGGCCCGACGGCAGGGTCAGGTTCTGCGCATTGACCGCGTTCACCACGTCGAGGGGCGTCAGCCCGCGGGCGAGCAATTTGTTCGGGTCGATATCGACCATGATCTGGCGGTATTTTCCGCCGGCCGGCGTGGGAAAGGTAACGCCTGGCACCGGCGCCAATTGTTGGCGCAGGCGATAAATGCCGTAGTCGTAAAGCTGCTGCTCGTTGAGATTGTTCGAGGTGAGCGTGAGCTGCAGCACGGGCACGCTCGAGGCATTGAATTGCACGATGATCGGCGGCTGGATGCCGGGCGGCATGAGCGCACGGATGGCATTCGTGGCCGAGACGATCTGCGCGATTGCCAAGTCGAGATTGACGTCCGGCTGAAAGTAGATTTTCTGCACCGAGATGCCGTTAAGCGTCTGCGACTCCATGTCCTTGATGCCGTTGACGTTGGAGCTGATCGAATACTGGCTGTAGGTGGAGACCCGCTGCTCCATCTCTGGCGTGCTGAGACCGGTGTAGCTCCAGATGATGGTCACCACCGGGATGTTGATTTGCGGAAAGATATCGGTCGGCATCGTGCGGATGGCGGTGATGCCAAGAAACACGATCAGCGCGGCGAGCACGTAGAAGGTGTGCGGAAACCTGAGTGCGAACCGAACGATGCCCATGACCTTGCTCGCGTGCTCGCAAGCCTCCTTCTCTGCCAGCGGCGCCTCAGGTCAAGCCCCGCTCTTCGGGCCGTTGGTTTCGAGGCCGGCCTCTTCCGCGGCGATGAGGGCTAGCGCCGACCAATCCAGTCCGCCCTGGCCGCGGGCCACCCCGGCAACAAGCCTGTTGTGCACGACATCGAGCGACGGCATGGGAACGCCCGCGGCGTCAGCTTCCGAGAGCGCCAGGCGGACATCCTTAAGAGCGAGAGGAAATGAGAAGCCCGGCGTGAAGTTGTGGTGGACCATCTTGGCGCCGTAAATCTTGTGCACGCGGCTGCCGAACATGGTGCTGGTCATGATGTCGATGAATTTCTCCGGCTCGACGCCGCGCTTGCGCACGAGCGCTAGAATTTCGGCGAGCACCTCCAAGGACGTGGCGGTCATGGCGTTGCCGGCGAGCTTGACCAGGTTTGCGCTTGCCGGATCAGGGCCGACGACAAAAATGTGTTGGCCGAGAAGGTCGAAGAGAGGCTTGGCGCGCTCGATCTGGTCTGGCTTCCCGGCGGCGATGACGTAGAGCTCGCGCGCTTTGGCGGCGTCAGGATTGCCGAACACCGGCGCCGCCACATAGTGCTGGCGGTGGCCGACATGCTCAGCGGCGATCGTCGAAGACAGGCCTGGGCTGATGGTGCTCATCGAGAGGTGGAGCGCGCCGGGCTTCAACCCAGATGCCAGCCCCCGTCCGGCGGACGAGCTGCTGCCGAAGACGATCTCATGCGCTGCCGCATCGTCCGAGACCATGGTGATGACGATGTCGCAGGCGAAAAGGTCGGCCATGTCGTTGGTCGGTTGAATGCCGAGCGCCTTAAGCTCGGCTTTGCGCGCGGCCTTGCGGACATAGCCGAGCACGGCGAGGCCGCCCTTCGCGAGATTGGCCGCCATGGCGCTGCCCATGTGGCCGAGCCCGATGAAGCCGATGCTTTGCGCAAGTGGTTTTTGCTTGGCCACCTTCGCCGGGGCGGAACGAGACTTGGTATCCTGCATGTTTTCCTCACGAATCGACGCTGGTTGTTGGTGAGAAGATAGGGAATCCAACGCGCTGCAGCCGCGCAGGGATTGCGGCAAATGGTTCACCCTTGCGGCGATCGGTAGCGGAACGCTGCGGGAGACAGCCTGCGACCAGTCCGCCTTGGCGCGCGGGCTCTGCTCGGGCGCCGGAAAGCCGGCCTCACCCTCCGTTCGGGTGGTTGAGAGACCAGACATAGTCGACGAGCACCAGAACCTGCGTCGGGTCGAGCGGGGCTCCGCCCATCGGCGGCATGCCGCTGCGATAGTCCTTTGGCGTCGGCACGCCCTTGGTGATGGTCGCGGCGATCGACGGTATGCTGCCGTCGCCCCACCGCCATTTGCCGGCGGTCAGGTCTGGCAAGAGCGGCGTGCCCTTGGCGTTAGCGCCGTGGCATCCGGCGCACGTGCCGCCATCCAGGCCGCGGAAAATTTGCTCGCCGAGTTTCACTTGTTCCGCGGTCTGCCCGGGAGGCGGCGCCAGGCTTCCGGTAATCTCGGCGCCGGCATCGGGATGCACGCCCTCTGGCGGTTGCACCTCGGCGGTGTTGCCAGAGGCGGGAGCTGCCGCGCTCTGGCCTCGTGCTCCTAGCCCGGCTCACCCGTCGGCCAACAGCGATAGCGGTTCCTCCCCTCAACCGCATTCGTCGTGAGCGTAGGCAGTTAGAGCCGGTGGCGCGCCATGCGCCATCGGCTCTTTCTGTTTCGGAAATGTCGTTGAGATGATTGCTTGAAAGTCAGTCAGGCTTCGAGGAGAAACCCGCTCGGCACCTTTATCTCGCTGGCGTCGGAGGCCAAGGAGAAAGCAAGGTCGGCACGCGCCCGCGCGACGAACTTCTTGAAGGTCAGGAAAGGCTTCCGGCAAATCCGGGCCGCCGCTTTGTAGGACAAACCTGCGGCTTCGATCAGGATCAATGCCTCGCGCTGCTCGACGGTCAAGCTCGTGAAGGCCGCGAGCACGTCGCCGTGAAGCTGCCAGGTGAAGCTGGGAAGCGGCGATGGAGGGTCGATCGCCCGCCGGCGATGAGCGAATTCAGCGTAGAAATAGGTCCGCAGCCTGGCGATTAACCAAGCCAAGTGACTTGGATTGAGATGGGAGGGATTGGTGGCGACCCATACGCGGAGCAGCGTGATCTCAACGAGCTCGTTGGCGAGCTTCGCGTCCAGGCACAACAGGAGGGAAAAGGCACGAAGCTGGGCGATGGTCGCAAGCGACGGGTCACGCTCGCGGGACTGCGGACGTGCCGGCGCGACAAATCCACGCTGCCGATCCCAATTGAGCTGGCCGTCCATCGAGGTCATCTGCCTTCACGAAGTTTTTTGCCGCCTTGGGTACGATCCTTGATATGCGAAACCGCGCCAGGAGCGCTCGCCCGGCGTTGCTGCTTCTGTCTGTGGATTGCGCAGATACGCCGCACCGGGGCGAAAAGTGTTGGCCGCCTTGCCGGCGATGGCCGCACGATACACACAGGGCGCCGCATGGCTGTAAACTGGGCGCGTGGTCCATTCTGAGGAGGATCCCGAAGCAGTATGGCTCAATCGGCTAAATCGGCGAGCGGGGAGGGTGCAAAGGTCGTGGAGCGGGAGCGGCGATCGCCCTCCCGCTCATTCACAGCGACTATTTTCCTCTCCTTCGTCGCCGTTGGTTTTGCCACGGCGATTTTCGCCATCGATACGTTTACGCCGCTTGGGCTCGCCGTCGCGGTCCTTTACGTCGTCGTCGTGCTCATGGCCGGTCGCTTCCTCGACCGGCGCGGCGTGCTTCTCGTCTCCGCCGCCTGCATCACGCTGACGATCCTGAGTTTTCTGCTGCAGCACGGCTTCACCTACGGACCGTCGCTCGTCCGCTGCCTGGTCAGCCTTCTCGCCATCGTCATCACCACGTTTCTCGCCCTGAAGAGTCAGGCTGCTGCCCTCACGCTGCGTGAGCAGGCGAGCCTGCTCGACATTACCCACGACGCCATCATCGTGCGCGACCTGAACGACGTGATCACCTACTGGAATCGTGGCGCCGAGCATCTTTACGAATGGTCGAGTGAAGAAGCCCTCGGCAAAACCTCTCACGAGCTGCTGCAAACAGTTTTTCCCGCCTCGCCCGAGGAGCTCAAATCGGCACTGCTCCATGGCGATCGGCTTGAGGTGGAGCTAACGCACACCAAGCGGGACGGCACCGAGGTCGTCGTCGCCAGTCGCTGGTCCGTTCAACGCGACGCGGCAGGACGCCCAGTCGCCATTTTGGAAACCAACAACGACATTACCAAGCGGAAAATCGCCGAGGCTAAGACTCTACGGCAAGAAAAGGAGCTTCAGCTCACCATCGACACCATCCCAGCTTTCGTCTTTCGCATTCTGCCTGACGGCTGGACCGACTTTTTGAATAAGCGGTGGCTCGACTTCACCGGCCTCACCCACAGCGAGGCCGAGGGGCTGGGCTGGCGCGTCGTGTACCATCCCGACGACGTTGACTACATCGTGGAGGCGCGCAACAAGGGCATCGCTTCCGGAGAGGCGTGGGAAAGCGAAGGCCGCATCCGCAGCGCCGACGGGCAATATCGCTGGTTCCTCAATCGTGCCGCGCCGTTGCGCGATGAGCAGGGCAACATCGTCAAATGGTATGGATCCAACACCGATATCGAAGACCGCAAGCGGGCCGAGAACGCCTTGCGCCGCAGCGAGGCCTATCTCGCCGAAGCCCAAAGGTTGAGCCTAACGGGAAGCTTCGGCTGGGCCATCGGCACCGGCGAAATCCGCTGGTCGGCCGAGGCCTTTCGCATTTTCGAGTGCGATCCAAAATCGCCTCCCACCCTCGATTTTGTCGTCGAACGAACCCATCCGGACGATCGCGGGTTTCTCAAGCGCCTGCTCGAGCGGGTGTCGCGTAACCGGGACAATTGGGAGGTCGAGCACCGGCTCTTGATGCCTGACGGCTCCATCAAGCACATCCACGTTGTTGCGCATCCCCTCGGCGAGACCTCAGGACCGCTCGAATATGTCGGCGCGCTCATGGATATCACCGCCGAAAAGCACGCACAGGAGGCTCTGCAGCAGGCGCAAGCTGAGCTTGCTCACGTGACGCGCGTAACCACGCTCGGTGAGCTGACCGCCTCGATCGCGCACGAAGTCAATCAGCCGCTCGCCGCCATCATCACCAATGGCGAGGCTTGCCTCAGATGGCTCGGCAACGAGACGCCGAATCTCGAAGAGGCTCGCGGCGCCGTTGAGCGCATGATCAGGGACGGCAACCGCGCCGGAGAGGTGATCCAGCGCCTGCGTGCTCTGACCAAGAAGACCGACCCGCAAAATGCTCCGCTCGATATCAACGATGTGATCCATGACGTCGTCGGCCTGGTGCAGCGCGAGGTGTTGAATTATCGGGTGCAGCTGCGGCTCGATCTTGACTCTGGCCTTGACCCGGTCCTCGGTGACCGCGTGCAATTGCAGCAGGTCATCATCAACCTCATCGTGAACAGCATCGAAGCCATGGCCAATGTTGCAGATCAGCGCGAGCTCATGATTAGAGTGCGCGAGCACGATCGGGACCACGCCCTGGTCGCGGTGCAAGACTCCGGCGTCGGCATTCCCCCCGATCAGCTCGACCGTGTATTCAATGCCTTCTTCACCACCAAGGCCGACGGTATGGGGATGGGTCTTTCGATTTGCCGTTCGATCGTTGAGGGGCATGGCGGACGGCTGTGGGCCTCTTGCAACGACGGCGCAGGCGTGACCTTCCAATTCACCGTCCCGTTCGTGGCTACGTCATGAACCGCCGCTCGCCACCGCGCGATGCATCGGCCGCGGAGGAGCCCGTGGTCATTGTCGTCGACGACGATCCGTCTTTGCGCGAAGCGCTGAGCAGCCTGTTGCGCTCGGTGGGTCTGCGCGTCGAGCTGTTCGGGTCGGCTCCGGAGTTGCTGCAAACCAAGCTGCCCGATGTGGCGAGCTGTCTTGTGCTCGATATCAGGTTGCCGAAGCGCAGCGGGCTCGACTTTCAGGCCGAGCTCGCCAAGGCGAATATCGACATACCGATCATCTTCATCACCGGGCACGGCGACGTGCCGATGTCGGTGAGGGCGATGAAGGCCGGGGCCGTCGATTTCCTGATCAAGCCGTTCCGCGATCAGGATCTGCTCGACGCCGTCGCCATCGCGCTCGAGCGCGACCGGAAACGGCGCGAGGAATCGAAGGGCGCTGGAGGAGCTCAAGGGGCTGTTCGAAAAGCTGACCCCGCGCGAGAAGCAAGTCATGGCCTTGGTCACCACCGGGCTCATGAACAAGCAGATTGCCGGCGAGATGGGCGTCACGCGAGATTACCGTAAAGATCCACCGCGGCCACGTCATGCGCAAGATGAACGCGAAGTCGCTCGCCGAGCTCGTGCTCATGGCCGAGGCGCTCGGCCTGCGTCGGGGCGGATCGGCCTCGGCCTGAAGCGCTTTCTAAACCTAAGTATGTCTTCACAATCTCGTGCGCAGGCGCAATCTCTTCTGGCGCGCCGCCCGTTTTGGTCGGTGTCGCGCCAACAAGGACAGGATCATTGCAGCAGGCCCCGCTTATCTCCATCATCGACGACGACGAGTTGGTTCGCGTGGCGACGGCGTGCCTGTTGCGCTCCCTCGGCTACCGGGCGCACACTTTCGCGTCCGCCGACGAGTTCCTTGAATTCGCCCTATGTCGGCGAGGCAGCGTGCCTGATCGTCGACGTGCAGATGCCGAAGACGAGCGGAATCGAGCTGCAGCGCATGCTTCGCGCCAAGGGTATCGCCACGCCGATCATCTTCATCACCGCCTTCCCCGAAGAACGGATCCGGGCGAAAGCGCTCGATGATGTATCCTCTTGCATGCTGAGCAAGCCATTCGACAGCCGGGTGCTGATCGAGTGCCTGGCAACGGCATTGGGCAAGACCGGCGCTTAGCCGAGGCGCGCTGACGATATTCGCAGCGGGCTAAAGTGTCGCAAACCAAAGTATAGGTCGACCAAACCAATCCCTCATTCAATTTAACCTATGTAGGATGGCGGCCGCGCAAGCCTGCGACCTATCTTTCACGTCAACAGCACAATGACCGAAACAACAAGGGTTGAGTGTCATGTTGACCAATGCGCTTCGCAGCAATTCTCCACTTCGCTTTCAGCGAAATATCTTGCCTACAAAGCGGCCCCAAGCCGTGATCCTGCCGATCGGCGGAAGCGCCGGGGTTAGTGGACGGGCCGCGCTTGGTGCCAACAAGGTTGGCGTTCGCAAGGCCCCCCTCGCTGCCCCGCATCCGCTGGTCGCGATTACCCCCGGGGACAGCTTCCGCCGCCGGATGGTGCGCTCCCCGGCATGACCGCGGAGATCGTGCAAGAGACGGGCGGCGAGCGAATCGAATATCGCTTTAAGGCGCCCGTTCATCTCCTCATCCTGTTCGAACGTGGCGTTCGCCGGGAAGGCGAGACCGCCATCGCAGGCTTGCCGGGCTCTTCGCTTCGCGATCTTGCCCGCAAGTTTGTGTTCGTGCCTGCCGGCCACGAGTACCGCGACTGGCGCGAGCCGAGCACGCCGGCGCGCATGGCCCTCTTCTATTTCGACCCCGACGAGCTGCCGGGTGTCGGGGATACCGGCGCCAATGCGCTACCGCCGCGCCTGTTCTTCGAGGATCCGCATCTCTTCGCCACGGCGCAGAAGCTTATTGTGCTGGCCGAAGGGGCGGAGCCGGACAATAGCTGCTACATCGAGGCCCTCGGCCGCGTGCTTGCCCATGAGCTGATGCGCCTTGACCGCGCCGGCACGCCGCGCAAGAGCGCCGTGCGCGGCGGTCTTGCCGGTTGGCAGCAACGCATCGTCACCGCCTACATCGAAGATCACCTGGCCGATCCGATATCGCTGGCGGACCTTGCCGATCTCGTCGGCCTGAGCACCTACCATTTCTGCCGGGCCTTCAAGCAGTCTTTCGGCATACCGCCGCACCGCTACCACACCAGCCGGCGCATCGATCGCGCCAAGGCGCTGCTCGCCAAGCCAGCGCCTTCGGTGACCAAGATCGGATTGACGGTCGGCTTCAGCGAGACGAGCTCCTTCACCGCCGCCTTTCGCAAGGCGACCGGGCTTACGCCGACCGCCTATCACCGGGGTCTGGCATAAGGCGCAGCAAATTCCGCTAGAGGAGGCAAAGCCATGACGCAACACACTCTGAAATCGAATTTCGAGACGGTGCTTTTGCCGCCGAAAGGACAGTTCCTCGACCGTAGCGGCACAAAGAGTGCAGCTCGTACCCTTGAGTCCGATTTGGCCCTCTTGCCGGTGACCGGCGTTCATCCTGCCGTCATCAAGATCGCGATGAGCGCCGTCGTGTGGTTCCTCGCAGTCGCTTGGTTCGATTTTTCCGGCGGCCCTGAGGTCGATCTCAATCTGGCGGTTGTCACCGGCTTCTTCGTCATGTTCTTCACGCTGTTTCTGCTGGCGGCATCCATGGTCATCGACGATCCGCGCTGGAAACAGCCAAAAGCGCGCTTCGGCGAGTTTCTCAAGGACCAAATCCCCGTCGACCGGGGAACCATGCGGGGCAGGGATGTCTTGATCCACATCCTCTTGCTGCCGGTGTGCCTCGCCGCCGCCGCAACGCTGATCGGCTTGGTCTGGCACCTGCAATCTTAGCCGCTCTTGCTTGGGGGCCGATCGATGCAGCTGAATTTGAACGGCAAAGTCGCGCTCGTCACTGCCTCGTCAGGCGGGATTGGGCTCGCCATCGCGCGCTCGCTTGCCGCCGAAGGTGCAAAGGTCGCCGTCAACGGCCGTACCAAGCAGAACGTGGACAGGGCGCTCGCCGGCATCCGCGCCGCGCTGCCTGAGGCCGATCTCATTGCGCTCGTGGCCGACAACGGGACCGCGGCGGGATGCGAGACGACAATCGCAGAGCTTCCTTCCGTCGACATTCTCGTCAACAACCTCGGCATCTACGAAGCCGTCGGCTTTTTCGACGAGACCGACGCTGACTGGCTGCGTCTATTCGAGGTCAACATCATGAGCGGCGTGCGGCTGTCCCGCCACTATCTTCGCGGCATGATCGAGCGGAACGCGGGGCGCATCGTTTTCATCTCCAGCGAATCGGCCATCAGCCCGGCGCCGGAAATGACCCACTACAGCGCCACCAAGACCATGCAGCTCGGTATCTCCCGTGCCCTTGCCGAGCTCACCAAGAACACGCGGGTGACGGTGAACGCGGTGCTCCCGGGATCGACGCGCACCGAAAGCGTGGAGGTGTTTATGCAGGATGTCTTTCCCGGTGTTTCGCTCGCCGAAGCCGAGCGGCGCTTCATTGCCGAGAATCGGCCGACCTCCATCATCGGCCGCTTGATCGATCCGAAGGAGATCGGTGACGCCGTTGCCTTCGTGTGCAGCGACCGCGCCTCTGCCATCAATGGCGCTGCGCTGCGCGTCGATGGCGGGCTCGTGCGCAGCGTATTCTGACCGATCGCGGAAGGTTCAAGACCGCTCGAAACCGCGCTTCAGCTCCCAGTCGGTGATGCGGCGGTCATATTCGAACTGCTCCCACTCCGCGTTGTGCACGTAGTGGTCGATGACCTCATCGCCGAAGGCAGCGCGCAGCATTTTCGAGCCGCGCATCAGGTCGGTCGCCTCGCGCAGCGTCTTCGGCACCTCGCGCAAGCTCTTGTCAAGATAGGCGTCGCCGACATAGGCGGGTTCCAGCTCCAATTTCTGCTCGACGCCGGCGAGCCCGGCGGCGATCATCGCGGCGAAGGCAAGATAAGGATTGAGATCGGCGCCGCCGATGCGGCACTCGATGCGAATAGCTTTGCTGTCGGCTCCGCACAGCCGGAAGCCTGCGGTGCGATTGTCCAGCGACCAGATCGCCCTGGTCGGCGCGAAGGTGCCGACCTGGAAGCGCTTATAGGAATTGACGTAGGGCGCGAGGAACCAGGTGATCTCCCGCGCATAAGCAAGCTGCCCGGCCACGAACTGGCGCATCAAGGGCGACATGCCGTGCTCGCCGTTAGCATCGAGGAACAGCGGCGTCTTGCCCGATTTGTCCCACAGCGAGGCGTGGATATGACTCGACGAGCCGGCGAGGTCGTAGCGCCATTTGGCCATGAAGGTCACCGCCTTGCCGAAGCCGTAGGCGATCTCCTTGCAGCCGTTTTTGAGGATGACGTGCCAATCGGCCATGGTCAGGGGATCGGCGTAGCGGACGTTGACCTCCTCCTGGCCCGGTCCCCATTCGCCCTTTGAATTTTCCACCGGAATGCCCGCGCCCTGCAGCCCGTTGCGGATCGCCCGCAACACGCTCTCCTCCTTGGTTGTCTGCAGGATGTGATAGTCCTGGATATAGCTGCCGGCGGTCTTGAGATCGCGCCAGCCCTTGGCTTCCACCGATTCATAGGTCTCGTCAAACAAATAGAACTCGAGCTCGGAGGCGAAATAGGATGCCATGCCGAGCGCGTCGAGCCGCGCGATCTGCTTGCGCAGCATGCTGCGCGGGGCGTGCGCCAGAGGCTCGTGGCTGTGATGGTCGAGGATGTCGCACAGCACGAGCGCAGTTCCCGGAAGCCACGGAGTGCGCCGCAGCGTGGCGAGGTCCGGCTTCATGACGAAATCGCCATAGCCCTTTTCCCAATTGGCCACGGCGTAACCCGGCACCGGTTCCATATCGATGTCGTTGGCGAGCAGATAGTCGCAGCCATGCGTCTCCTCATGGGCGCCGCCGAGGAAAAACTCGGCCTGGAAGCGCTTGCCGATGAGTCTCCCCTGCATGTCGGGGAAGCAGGCGACGACCGTGTCGATCTCGCCGGCGTCCACGGCTTGCTGCAACTCCTTTAAGGTCAACATGCCGGCCATGCGGGGTTTCTCCCTTGTCAAAATTGCGCCCGGGCGGGCTGGACCCCGCGGGCGTCAGCAACCTGGCCGGCGTCAAATCTCGCCGACGGCTTCTTCCGCCAGGATCTCGGCCTGGCGCTTCTTGATCATGTCGCCGATCGGCGGACCTTGGAAGCGCTTGTTTTCGAACGCGTACCAGAGGATGGCAGTAAGCACCAGGAATGCCAGGGTGATCCAAAGCACCTTGTCGTTCGGCGGCTGCACGGCAACGTAGATGATAAGCCCATGCCGAGTACGCACAGCACAGCGAAAAGCCGGTACAGCGAAAGCCGATGCCGAAGGCCCATCGTCGTCGATTTCTTGGTGCCGATGACGAATCGACTAGCGGTCAAAAAGGATTGATGCTGCGTTGCAGCAATTGGGTTCGTTTTGTAAATCCGTCAATGCATCTTACAACTAATGATTGTATTTCCGTTCCTTACACGTTTGAACGCTGCGAAACAGCGGCAGGCAGTGACGCACACAATCAACTAGCGCTATTGATCAACATCAACCACCGCACTATACCTGGGGCCTTACAACAAGTTGAAGTGGTTCCAATTATGACTTCGGACAAGCAGCTGCATGCCAATCGGGCGAACGCAACAAAGAGCCCCGGACCCAGGAGCCAAGCCGGCAAGGCTCGGTCGCGTCTGAACTCACGCAAGCACGGCCTCACGGCAAAGATGCTCATCATTGTCGGTGAAGACGCCGATGACTTTGACGAGCTTCGGGCGGAGCTCATGGATGAGTATGATCCGCAATCAGCCTTGGAGTGCGAGTTGGTGGAGCGCCTGGCAGGGATCCTTTGGCGTCTCCGCCGCGTGCCGTTCTTTGAAGCCGCGATCTTTGATGCTCGTCACGGTCAGGTGTCACGGGCGAGATCTTTGAACAATCGGGTTTCAGAAGAGTCCCGGGAGACAGGGTCCGATCGGAACGCGTCGCCCTTCGGCCAAGCCCTTATCAATGATGCGGGCTCTAGCAATGCGCTTGGAAAGCTCGCGCGCCACGAGGCAACCCTGATGAATGCCTTCACGAAGACGCTGCAGATGCTGCTGCTGCTTCAGGAGAACCGAGCTAAAAGGAAGGGTGAGCCGGCGGTGCTTGAGGCGGTTGCACTTCCGCCTGCAGCCTGACGAGGCAAAGAGAGTAGGCTCTGGCGCGAGGCCCTCCGTGCCTCGAGCTAAGGCCGGCTCTCTCGTGCGTGTTTAAGCCGAACGCCGGGTCCCCTCCCTGCCTCCTCCGAAATAAACTCTATGCCTGCAGCCTCCAGGGCTTTCTGAATTTTCCATACGGTCTCTGCGGCGCCCCTTACCTCAGTGGCGGCTTCGAGCCGCCTGATAGTCGCGACATGTACAGATGCAATTCTGGCTAGATCAGTCTGGCCCATGTTCAGCAGAGCTCGAGCAGCCCTAATCTGGGCAGCGTCAATCATTGGCGCTTGACTTGTTACGAGCTAAACTGCTATATTTTGCAGCACTACAGCTATGTGAAATCGCAATTATGCGTGTACAGCTCACAGTAGAAGCCTCTAAATATCAACTGTTGAGACAGCGTCTTTTGGCGGATTACCCCAATCTGGACGAAGAGACTGTCGCCGACACCTTGGAGGAAATCACCGACCTCCACGAGATGATAGCCGCGGTGATCCGCTCGGCGCTAGTGGATGAAGCGCTCCATGCCGGCCTTCGTTTCCGCGTCGATGACATGAGGGAGCGGCTCTCGCGGCTTGAGCTCAGAGCCAGCAAGAAGCGGCAGCTCGCCCTCGAGGCGATGACCGAGGTCGGGCTTACCAAGCTCGAGCAGCCAGACTTTACCGCCTCAGCCCGAGCGGGGTCTCCAGCTCTCGTGGTCATCGCTGAGGAGACGATCCCCGAAGCCTACTGGCTGCCGCAGCCGCCGAAGCTCGATCGCCAAGCAATCCTCGGAGAGCTCAAGCGCGGCATCGAGATCCCCGGGGCGCAGATGAGCAATCCCAAACCAGTGCTTAGCGTGAGGACAAAGTGATGGCGCTTAGCGATACCCAAGTCCGACAACTAAGAGCAAAGCTCGAGGCGAAGCACGTCAAGACGCGCAACGCCAACGGAACCGATCTCCATTATGTGGAGGGGTGGCACGTCATCGCCGAGGCCAACCGCATCTTCGGCTATGACGCCTGGGATCGAAGGACGCTCGCCAGCCACTGCGTGTGGAGCGGAGCCTCTGGCGCCTATCACGGCGCAGCCTACACCGCCAAGGTGCGCGTCAGCGTCCGAGCGGGAGATATCACCATTGTGCGGGAGGGATCGGGGACAGGGGAAGGCAAGGCCCCTACCCCAGGGCAAGCTCACGAGCTTGCGCTCAAAGGAGCCGAGACCGATGCCACCAAGCGGGCGCTCGCCACCTTTGGCAATCCCTTCGGTCTTGCCCTTTATGACCGAGAGCAGGTCGGCGTGCGCAAGGCCGAAGGCGAGAAGGCTGCGCCGCCGATTGGCCCGTGGGTGCTCCGCTCGGCATCTGGTGCCGAGGAAGCAAGCTTCGACAAGCCGAGCGAGTTCGCCGGCGCCCTGCGCAACGCGATGAGCTGAAGCTCGACGATATCGAGCTCCTGTTCGCCATATGGGAACAGAATGTCGAAACCGTGCGCGCGCTAAACAGGAGCCTGAAACAAGACGCAGTTGCCGAAGTCTGGTATTGCGCCTCAGCTGGTGAGCCACCTGAAGCAATGCGCCATCGCTCTGGTTAAACCTGAGAACCGAGCCAACGGCTCAGACAGGCCCGAGGTACGATCGCCAGCAAAGCTGCCCGCCCAAAGATCGACAAGAGCGTTCTCACCATCGGCGAGCCGAAGCGAATCCGCTCCAAGGAGCATCTGCGCTTCGTCGCCAGCCAACCTTGCCTCATCTGCGGACGATCGCCCTCCCACGCCCATCACGTCCGCTACGCCCAATCCCGAGGGCTTGGGCTTAAAGGTCAGCGATGAGTTCACCGTGCCGCTATGCGCCATTCACCACCAGCAAATCCACACCACCGGCAAGGAGCGGCGAGTGGTGGCAGGAACGCAATATTGATCCCCTCATGGTTGCCAGTCGTCTCTGGCGACAAAGCAGCAGGCGATATCCCGCAGTGCGCGAAGCTGACTTACCGGAAGTACGGGAAGATGGAGCCGATAGCCCTCACCACGGTGCTCAGGCAAGTGACCAGAATTCCAAATCTCGCGAAGCTCCTCGCAGATCCGATCCAACCTAAGGCGGCAGGGCACCCGCTTCCGCACCGTGCCCGACAAGGCGTGGGAATGTTTTGGACGCTTGCCCTGGAGAAGGGGCAATTGACCGTCGAGGGGCGGCTTCGTTTCCAATTCTCTCCTGGTCTCATCCGGAAACGCCTGGGCAAATCGCCAAGTTCGGTTAGGACATTGCGCCGGATGGAGAGCGGGCGGGAACTAATAATGGTCCGTGGACTTAACGAATGCGTGCACCTGCCAAGCCGAATTTCCCTCCGGTCGACATCGCCCATACGGGACTGAGTTTCGCAGCGTTGTCCGGCGTTATTTCCTTAAGGGGACTGTAGCGCCAGTTGCGATAGTCGCGGCCGTAGGTCAGCCATTCACCAGCGTTCTCCTGGGCCTTTACCAGATCCTCACTGGTGACCGGCTCGGCGTGAGCGAACGTTGGCAGCGCGACTGTCATCAGTGCGAGGGCCATAAGGCTGTGCCACGTGTTTTTCATTGAAAGCCTCCCTTAGTGCTGCCAATCCCCAGCTTTTGGAAACATGTTAGATAAGGATGAGCGAAGCGGCAACGTCATCCGCACTCTACCCTTCCAGGTTCTTGAATGCCATTGGCAGAAGCTATTGAAGGCTGACCGCAATGACATAACGATTGCGCGTTATCGCGGAGCTATGTGGCGGCATACGCCTTCGGGCGGCCTGCGGGCACAGTCGGTACGCCGGTCGCAACGGACCGGGAGGCAGAGCATATGCAAGTGGCGGTGGTACTGCTGCTCGCAGCCAAAATCTTTGGATGGGCCACACTCGCAAGAATAGTGGCAGCCGTGGGCCTTCTGCATAAGGTTTGATTCAGCGCCGCTTTCCTTTAGCACTTCGACGGCTGGCTTGAGGGAACCTGCGTTTGCCCCTTGCGCTGTCAGTGCAATGGTAAGTGCGACGAGAAACGCAAGTCTTATGCGTGTCATGTCGCCAGCCCTCCCTCACGATGAGCTGCACATTATAGCAAGGGAACACCGAGGGGCTTGCAAGTCCGCTTTCTACATCCAGAAGATGATGTAGGCGATGGCGACGGTGAAGACTCCAGCCGCCAACGTGATGTAGGGCAGCATGCCCGCCTTTCGTTCTCCCAGGGCCCTACCGTTCACAGCGAGGTCGGCGAGCATGTTCGCGGGAAACACTCCCTTATCCTGAATGAAGTGACGATAAATAAAGACCGGGACGATCAAAGCAATCGCGACAATGCCCGACATCAGCGTTCCCTTCCCCCAGACGTCGGCGCCGGCGCCGAGCAAAAACGCATTGACGAAGGCAAGCACAGTGCCGACGGCCAGCAGCCAGTCCGGCGCCTTCCACGGACGCCTGACGTGAGCGTTGTCGAGGCGGTGGATCCACCCGGCGTTAAGGTTGAGAAAGTTGAACACAATGTAGCAGACGTTGGAAACGGCCAGCACGAACAGATAGTCCGACATCAACAGCAGGATGAGATTGAACGTGAGATCCGTCCACATCCCGTGCGTCGGCGCGCCATTCTTGTTCACGTGGTTCAGGTAGCGCGGCAGCCATCCATCTACCGAGCCCTGATAGAGCGTCCGTGAGCTGCCCGCCATGGCCGTGGTGATCGCGAGCATCAGGGCGAGCAGCAGCATCACGATCAGGAGATTGGTGATGAAGGGCCCGCCGCCGACCATATTGGCCATCGCCTGGGCGACACCGCTTCCATCGACAATTCCCGGTGCCATCACCCCAGCGAGGCCGAGCGCGCCCTGAAAGGAGAGCGGCACGAGGATATAGACCGCGATGCAAAGCAACCCCGAGTAGAGAATGGCCTTGTAGGTGTCGGTGCCAGGATTGCGGAATTCGCTTGTGTAGCAGATCGCGGTCTCGAAGGCGTAAGCCGACCAGGCGGCAATGAAGAGGCCGCCGAAGAACAGTGTCCAGCCAGCCTTGTTCCACGCCGCGGTTGCCGGATCGGTCCCGGGCGCGAAGGGCTGAAACGCCTGCATCGCGACGTCGCCGGTGATCAGCGGCACGATACCGATGATGAGCAGCGGCAGGAGAACCGCCACGCCGACGATAGTCTGCACCTTGGCGGTGCTCAGAATGCCGCGATGCTGAATTGCGAAGGAAATGAGAATAAGGATGGCGCCGATGAAGAAGGTCGAGTTAAGGCGAAGCTTAAGGCCTTCCTTCATAAAGCCAAGGTCTAGGAGCTGGATCTCCCAAGTTCGTATCGCGGCATCAGGTGCGAAAAGTCCATTCAAAATGTAGCCGGCAGCGATACCGCAGCCAATGGCGAGCACCGGCGTCCAGGCGAGCCAATTGCACCAGACCGAAAGCGGCGCGATGAACTTCGAGTAGCGCACCCAGGCGGCCGCGCCATAGACCGATGCGCCTCCAGACTTGTTGGGAAAGAGACCGGCTATTTCGGCATAGGTGAAGGCTTGGACAAAGCCGAAGATGACCGACAAGGTCCATACCAGGACCGAGGGCGTGCCGACGGTCGCGGCGATGCCGCCGATGGAGAAGAGGACGAGCGCCGGGACGCCGCTTGCGACCCAGAACGCATCCTTCCAACTTATGACCCTGTGAAGTTGGGACTCAGAAGCACTTTCTACGTGCGCAGCTCCAGCGGCGTCGACCATGGATCCCTCCGTTCTGATCAGGGCCAAGCCCTCAACTCTCGAGGGCTTTTTGACCGACCGACGCCTGATTGTAACCCTCAAGGCAAATCGCAGCGTGCCGCCATTAAAGGATAGTTTGCCGAGGTTTAGAAACGCCCCATTTCTGTCGCGCCAATATGTCGCAACTGTCAGTAGAGCTTCGTAGACGAGCCCATCTTTGATTCCGGTTGAAAATCGGCGCCCCTCTTATCAAACGGGCCGCATAGTTGGGGTTGGACTAAAACGGGACCTAGGAGGCGACCCTGCGCGTCCGGTCGACTGTCTTAGCCTAACCACCCTCACTCGGGACAAGTCGACAGCTTCGAACGGCAGTCGATTGTTCGCCGGGTCAATTTTTGCGATCCCTGTGGGGCACAGATGCGAGTCACGAAAAGGCCGGCCCGTTCTGTGAACGGGCCGGAGTGGGTTTGCGCCGCTATTTATTGAGGGCGCCTTCGCGGTGTTTCACCGCGAACGCCTCCTCGGGCGAGAAGACAAGCGTTTTACGCCCATAGGCGGCGAAATAGAGGATAGCAAGCGCGTACCAGATCGCCACCCCGATCACGCCGGTGCGGTATATCGGATCTGTGAGCTGGAAGTAGATGGTCACCAGCGCGATGATCACAGTCAGCGATGCACCGAGCACGCCGAACGGACTACGATACGGCCGCTCGATATTGGGGAATTTTCGGCGAAGCTGGATGAAGGTAAGCGCCTGCAATAGGTACGAGAACATGGCGCCGAACACAGCCATATTCAGGAGCGTGCCGCCGATGAACGACCCCGCCTTCTCGCCGCCCATGGCGAACCACACGACCAGCATCACCGCGAGCCCGACCACGCCGCCTGCAATCAACGCCGTGTTGGGCGTCTTGTGCGTGCCGTGCGTCACCGACAGGAAATGTGGGAAATAACCGGCTCGCGACAGCGAGAAGATCTGCCGGCCATAGGCGAAGATAATCGTGTGGAAGCTTGCGACCAACCCGGCCACGGCGATCAGCGCCAGCACCTTCGCCCAGCTCGATCCGAAAATCGCGCGGAAGCCATCCAGGATTGGTTCGCCCGAGGTTCCGAGGGCGAAGGCCCCGTGTGCGGTCGTGGTCGCGCCGGCGGCGTCTGTTAGGTCGCGTGCGATCGGGATTGCCGGATTGATGATGAGCACGAGGAACCCAAGTGCAATCAGAGTGAACATGCCAAGCATGATGCCCCTCGGCATGTCACGCTTGGGATCAGCAAACTCCTCGGCCGCAAGCGGAATTTCCTCGATGGCGAGATAGAGCCACACCGCAAAGGGAAGGGCAGCGAGGACGCCATGGGTGCCAAACGGCAGGAACGGCCCGTTGCCGTCAGGCAGCTCGACGGCCGCTCCCGTCGTGGGATCGGCTCCGATATTCATCGCATACTTGCCGAAATCGATGAGCGGGATCGCGCTCACGAAAAAGATCAACAGCATCGCGATGGCGAGCAGGGTAACGATGACGGTGACTGTAAACGACAACTCGACGCCGCGGGCATTGAGCCCGACAAAAATCACGTATCCGAGGATCCAATAGACTGGTTGGAACGCGGCAGGTGTCCCAAAAATCCCCGTCAGGTAAGAGCCGATGAAGAACATGATCACCGCCGGCGTCAGCACATATTCGATGTTCTCTGCAATGCCGGTGATAAATCCGCCCCATGGCCCGAAAGCCGTGCGTGCAAAGGAATAGGCGCCGCCGGTATGCGGCAGTGCCGGACTCATCTCGGCGATCGAATAGGTGAGGCCGAGATACATGATCGTGATAATGACCGTGGCGACGAACATGCCGCCCCAGCCGCCCACATTGAACCCCAAATTCCAGCCGGAGAAGTCTCCCGAGATAACGGCGCCGACGCCAAGCGCCCACAGTGCGAAGACGCCGGCGTGGCGCCTCAGCTCGCGTTTTTCGAAATAGTCCTTGCCGGGGATGTGATAGGAAACCCCGCCTTCATGTCGCTTCTCAGCCATTTTCCAACCCCCTCCTGTCATTTGCCGGTTCTAACGGCACCAATCACACCATGGCATGTCTAGACTCGAACAGTCTTGGTGTTGCTGCAAAAAGAATATCGGCAAGCTGCTCTGCCCAGCTTCGTTGGCTTGCCTCGTCGCCGATCTCATCGTTGCGAATTTCGATCATGACTGAGGGAAGGCCCTGCGGTTGGGCATGGCGACGGAGCGTGTAATAGACCCCGTCGGCAGGGGAATAGGGCTCATTGACGCCGACGGTGAGGGCGGGATCGGACTCAAACCCGCCGATCAGGAGATCGGCCAGGCGGCGGTCGTCATCGAACAGGATGCCGACCTGCCAGGGGCGGGCCTTGCCGAAATAGACCGGGGTGAAGGAATGGATGGCGATGAGCGCCGTCGGCCGTCTATCGGCCCTGCGGCGATCAAGGCAGCTGTCGATCTCATCATGATAGGGGGCGTGGATGTGGTCGAGCCGCCGCGAGCGCTCTTCCTTGCTGAGCACGCGATTGGCCGGCACCGGGCGCCCCTCGCTTTCGGTGACGATTAGACTGCTCGCATCAGGTGCGCGATTGCAATCGATGATCAGGCGCGATGCGTCAGGCCAGAAAAGCGGCGCGTCAAGCTTGGCCGACAGAATCCTTGCCACCGAAAGCGCACCACGGTCCCACGCGATGTGCGTTTGCAGCGCGTCTTCGGCAAAGCCAAAGGACTGAAAGGCATCAGGGATGCGATTTGAGGCGTGATCGCAGAGGATCACGAACGGTCCTCTACCTTGCGGATTCTCCGCAACAATTAAGCTGCGACCCGAATCCTTCATCCGCCCCCGCCCTCTACCCGCACGAACGAATGGAAGTTCCTCGCCAAGCTAGCTTGGAAACCCCTCTTTATAGCACCCCAAACAGATTTGACGAGAGTTCAATCGATGTACCGAAGCGACTGAAATCGAGCCTATTTGCGGCCCACTTTGGTTCGGCCGCCCGCTTTCGGCATTAACCGGAGATATTCGGGCTCGGCCCGGAAATTTGAGGATGCATGGGAGGGGCGAAATGTGGAAGATGGCCAGGGGTGCGCCATCCTGCCGAAGCATCCCTCTTCTTAATATGTTGACAACCACGCCGATGCCGCCATCCGAGCAACCTATTCTCCAGGTCCGCGATCTGGTTCGCGCCTTTGGCGGCATCGTCGCCGTCGACAATTTCAGCCTCGACGTGTACCCGGGCACGATTCACGGCCTGATCGGCCCGAACGGTGCCGGCAAGACCACAACCTTCAACGTCATCAGCGGCTTCTATGCGCCCTCCAGCGGCAGGGTCATCTATCTTGGCGAGGACATTTCGGGCCGGGAAACCAGCGCGCTGGCCGAGCTTGGGCTCATCCGGACCTTTCAGGGCACCACCCTTTTTCATCAGTTGAGCGTGCTCGACAACGTCCGCCTCGGCTGTCACCGCAGCGCCAAGGCCGGTGTGGTCAGCCGTATTCTCGGCCGTGACCGTGCCACGGAAGACGCTGCCGACGAGAAGGCGCGCGGCATCCTTCAGTTCTTCGCCTTGCAGCATTTGGCCGACGAGTTCGCCTCCAACCTGCCCCATGGTTATCAGCGGGCGCTGGGCATGGCCGTGGCGCTCGCCGCCGATCCGAAGCTGATGCTGCTCGATGAGCCTTTCACCGGCATGAATCCGGAAGAGACAAAGCGGATGGCCAAGCTCGTGCGCCGCCTGCGTGACGAGCAGGGCGTGACCGTTATGCTGATCGAGCACGACATGCAGGCGGTGATGGGCTTGTGCGAAATCATCACGGTCATGAATTTCGGCACGCGCCTGGCTGAAGGAACGCCTGACGAGGTGCGCGCCAACCCCGCTGTCGTCGAGGCCTATCTCGGGAGCGCGGTCGATGCTGCTTGAGATCGACAACGTCCACGTCCACTACCACAAGGTGGCGGCGCTGAAGGGCATCGATATGGCGGTGCCAGAGGACGGCATCGTCACCATCATCGGCGCCAACGGCGCGGGCAAGAGCACGACTTTGCGCTCAATTTCCGGGCTGGTGCGGATCAGCAATGGCGAGATCAGGTTCGCCGGGAAACGCATCGACGGGCTTCCGCCGGAGAAGATCGTGGCGCTCGGTATCGCCCACGTGCCCGAAGGCCGCCGCGTGTTTCCCAACCTGACGGTCGAGGAGAATTTGCGTACCGGCGCCTTCCTGCGCTCCGACAAGGCTGGCATCGACAAGGATCTCGAAGAGGTGTTCCTACACTTTCCGCGGCTGAAGGAGCGCCGCAAGCAATGGGCGCGGTCTCTCTCTGGCGGCGAGCAACAGATGCTCGCGATCGGCAGGGCGCTCATGTCGCGGCCGAAGATGCTGGTTCTCGACGAGCCCACCATGGGCCTGTCGCCGGTCCTGGTGCAGGAGATCGCTCGCATCATTCGCGACATCGTCGCCCGTGGCGTTCCCGTGGTGCTGGTCGAGCAGAATGCCGAGCTCGCGCTTAGGCTCGCGCGATTTGCCTATGTGCTCGAGACCGGCCGGATCGCGCTGCAGGGTTCGGCGCACGAGCTGCATGACAACGAGCATGTGAGGCGCGCTTATCTTGGTGGCTGAGACCTGGAGCGCCCGAGAGCTCCTCAACGCCGGCTGGAGCAAAGCCGATCTTGCCTGGGAGGAGGCGGCCGAGCGGACGGCCGATGCCGCTGCCCACGACAACTATGTGCTGGCGAAGGACGAGGCAGGACGGGCGCTGCAGCTCGCCCGTGCCGACTTCGAACCGATCGACCCTCGCCTCGGCACGAGCCTCGCCAATTACGGTCTCTGCCTCAGCCTGTCTGGTCACAGCGGGGCGGTTGCGCCTTTGTTTCGTGAGGCGCTCGACGTTTGGCGTCGTGCAGGCCCGTGGATCGCACGCATGGACGCGCCGCGTGTGGCGCGCAGCTCGCTCTTCCACATGCGCATGGAAGCGCTTCACCGAGACACCTACCGGGCGAGGTGGCAGGAACGCTGGCAGGAGATGGCGGACGAGGCCAAGGCGCGCATCTTGGCCTTAAACGCCGGCCGCGGCGCCTCGGCGCGACCGGGGCTGAGTCGTTGGCGCGGTGGCGGCGCGAACGTCCAGCCATGCTCAACGACACGCGCAAATTGATGGCGGCTTCCTTCCTGCTTCTTGCACCAGAAGCGCTCGTGGCCGACGACTAGCCGTCATGGCTATTCCGCCGGCTGTTCAGCTTCCGCCGTCTGCTCCGCCGCTTGCTTGTGCTTGCGCCGGGGAATCCACGCTTTGATCTTGGGCACGAGGCTCTCCAAGCCGTTCGGCAGGAACAGAATGAACAGGATGAGGATCGCGCCGTAGAACATCGGCCGCATCACGTCCACGCCGAGAGCACGCAGCACCACTTCGTTGAGCACAGTCAGCGTGACCACGCCGAGGATCGGCCCGTAGAACGTCGCGGTTCCGCCGACGATGGCCCAGATCAGGACGTAGGTCATCTCCTCCACGCTGAACCGGTTCGGAGCCACCGTGCCGATATAATGTGCATAAAGCGCACCGGAGAGGCCGGCGAAGAACGACGAGATGACGAAGGCGAGCGTGCGGTAGCGGAAGGTGTCGACGCCGACAGATTCGGCGAGCTTGTCCTGCCAGTGGATGGCGTGGAAGGTGAGCCCGATACGCGAGCGCTCGATGCGGTAGAGGATGACCATCGAGATCGCCACCACGACGAGGCAGAGATAGTAGTAGTTCACCGGATCGTAAAAATCGATGTCGAGCGAGAGCAGCTTTATGTTGGGAAAGGGAGGAATGAGCTTGATGCCCTTCGGTCCGCCGAACAGCCAGGTCATCTCGCTCCACTTCCACACGAGCCTGATGATCTCGCCGGCGGCGAACGAGCCGATCAAAAAGTAGAACCCCTTCATGCGGAAGAGGGGGAAGCTCAACAGAAAGGCGACCAGTGCCGCGATCGATGACCCCGCCAGCATTGAGAGCGGGACCGGCCAGGCGAGCTCTTTGGAGATGAGCGCCGAGCCGTAGGCGCCGACGCCCATGATGACCACATGGGCAAGCGACCATTCACCGGTGAGCGTCAACAGCCGGTAGCTCGAGACCAAGAGCACGTTGATCACGAGAAGGACCAGTATCTCCTTCTGCGACAGGGAGACGAGATGCGGCAGCACGATCAACGCCGCAAGCAGGACAAGTCCGAGCGCCCAGGATAGTCCGTTGCTCACGCCGCGCTCAGGCACGTTCCTTGGCTCCGAACAGGCCGGTCGGCTTCACGATCAACACGATGAGCATCAACAACAGGCCCACGATGTTGGCGAGCGTCCCGTCATAGATCGTGGTGACGAAGGTGCTCACGAAGCCATAGAGAATGGCCGCGAGCACCGCGCCCTCGAGAGAGCCGACGCCGCCGACGATGATGATGATGAACGCGGTGATGATGACGGGATGTCCCATCTGCGGCGTCGGCGCGACGAGCGGCGCAGTAAGCGCGCCGGCGACGCCGGCCAGAGCCGCACCGATGAACATGGCGAGTCTCGCGGTGTCGTTGATCGAGATACCCTGGAGGGCTGCCGCCTCGCGGTCCTGCGCGCAGGCACGGAGCGCCCAGCCGAACTTGCTCTTACGCAAGAACAGCCACAGCGCCGACAAAAGCACGACCGTGGCGATGATGACGTAGAGCCGCTGATAGGTGAGCACCACGCCGTCGGAGAACACGATCTTGCCTTGCGTCGAAGGCGGCACTTGCTCCATCTGAACGCCGAAACCGAGCACGGCAATGGTCTGCAAGATAAGGAGAAATCCGATCGAGGCGATCAGCCCTCCGAGGGGATTGTCGCGCAACGGCCTGAACAGGCCGTATTCCATGAGAAGACCGAGCAGGCCGACAAAGATGAGGCCAAGGGCGACGGCGACGAAGAACGGCATGCCAAGCCCGGCATAAAGGGCGACCACGGCATAGCTGCCGGCCATGTAAAGCTCGCCATGGGCGAAGTTGATGACCCCCATCACGCCGAAGATGAGAACCAGACCGACGGCGATGAGCGCCATGTAGCTCGCGGCATAGGTCGCGTTCACGACGGTCTGCAGGAAAAGCTCAGTTGTCATCGCAAAGTCCCGCGATCCGCCCGGCCTCGGAATCTGTCCGGACACTCTTATGACAGGCTGACGCGGAGCGCGGCATTCTTCAAGTCATCCATGCGTCTTTCGCGCGGGTGCGGCAAGATGCGGCCGCACGGCCACCCAACGATACCGCGCTTGAAGAATGACGAGCTTACTTGCGCTGGAAGTACATCTGGTTCAGCGCCGTCATGTGTTTGATCATCAGATCCTTGTGCTTGGCCCACCAATCGGGGATGGATTTGTATTGCTGGATCCTGGCCTTGCCGTCCTTGATGACGACCACGGGCCAGTTGCCGACAAGCGCGTTATCGATGCCGAACAGCTCCTTGCCCCACCACTCGGCCTCGCCGAAGATGTGCTTGCCCTTGCCGTCGTCTTTCATAGCCTTGAGCACTGGCTCCGGATCGGCAGTGCCGGCCTTTTGCGCGGCGTCAGCCCACAGGTTCATGATGGAGGAATATTCCCACGAAACGGCGCTCCATTCGCCCTCGCCGTAGCGCTTCTTGTACTCCTCGTAGAACCCGTTCGGGTCCTTGAAGTTGATTTGCGGCTCGTTGAGCGCCGGATCGTCGAAGTCCGGGAACTGGAAGATGAAGCCCTCCATGAATTCCTTGGAGGTCTTGTCGATCATCTTGTGATAGAAGTCGGCCGTGCAAGAGATGATCTGGCCCTTGAAACCCTGCTGGAACGCCTGCTCGGTGAGAGGATGCACATAGTCGGCGTAGCAGGTGTCGAGACAGAGGATGTCCGGCTTCGCGGCCAGCATCTTCGACATGATCGGCGCGAAGTCGGTGGTTGCCGGATCGAAGAAGATAGGATCGCCGAGAACCTTGATCCCCGCCGCCTCGAAGGCTGCGAGATAAGTGGCCACTGACGGTTTGCCGAGGGAGTCGTCCTGGGCGCAGATCACCGCGGTCTTCATGTCGGGCTTGTTCTCTGCCAGCCACTCGACGCCGGTCACGTTGTAGATCGGATGCACCTCGCAAGGCGCGACCAGCATAGTGGTGTCAGGTGTCAAGTCGCTCGGCAGGAGCGTTGAGACCAGCATTTTCTCCTTTGACGCCACCGGGAAGACGCCTGGCCATGGGTCGCCGCCGAGCATCATGATGAATTTCACACCGTCTTCCCCGATGAGCTTCACGGCGCCGGTGCGCGCCTTGCCGGGGTCGTATTCATCGTCGTACGCGACGAACTCGACCTTGTAGCTGTCGGCGCCAATCGGGACGCCGCCTGCGCCATTGACCCGATCAGCCCAGATGTGAAGGCCGTCGAGCCCTGGCTTGCCCCAGGCCGCGACCGCGCCGGTCAGAGGAGCAAGGAAGCCGATCTTCACGACTTTGTCGGCGCCGAAGGCGATTTTCGGCATGGACACGCCGGCCATGAGCGCGGCTGCGGCAGTGGTTGAAAGAAATTCGCGGCGGTCGATTGCACTCATCGAAAATTTGCTCGTCATTTGGTCCCTCCAACAGGATTGGGGTACGACCGTAGGAACGGGCGACCCGCCTTACGCTCCTTGCCCCGGGAACAGAATTTCCCGCCGCCTTGAGGGCAATTGCTGGGAAAGCTTAGACTCGTTGCCGATAGTTGGACAAGACCAATCCGCTTTAGTTTTGACAAATTGGTCGTAGATTGGGCTAGAATGGCTCTAATTGGCTGTGCGGTGGACCCAACCAGTCGAGCCGCTATTCACAATGATGTAGTGTTGCGGGCTGTAGGTCGAACAGGCGAGGGGAGTGAAGTCATGACCGGTCGTGTCGCCGTCATCGGAGCGGGGCCCTGCGGGCTCAGCCAATTGCGCGCATTCCAGCAGGCGAAAGCCAAGGGGGCTGAGATCCCCGAGATTGTCTGCTTCGAGAAGCAGAGCGATTGGGGCGGCTTATGGAACTACACTTGGCGCTCGGGCACCGATGAATATGGCGAGCTGGTTCATTCCAGCATGTACCGCTATTTGTGGTCGAATGGACCCAAGGAAGTCTTGGAGTTCGCCGACTACACCTTCGATCACCATTTCAAGCAGCCGATACCGTCCTTCCCGCCGCGCGAGGTGCTCTACGACTACATCACCGGACGCGCCAAGGATGCCGGCGTGAGGCCTTGGATCCAATTCAATACCGCCGTGCGCAGCGTCACCTACGACAAGAACTCAGGCAAATTCTCGCTGACCTTCGAGCGATTGACGGACCACACGCTGCATACCGACACGTTCGATTGGGTGGTCGTGGCGACCGGCCATTTCTCCGTGCCGAACGTGCCGCAGTTCCCCGGCATCGAGTCGTTTCCCGGCCGCGTCATGCATGGCCACGACTTCCGCAGCGCCGACGAATTCAAGGGCAAGGATGTGCTGATCGTCGGCGCCAGCTACTCGGCGGAAGATATCGGCCTGCAATGCCACAAATATGGAGCGAAATCCGTCACCATGTGCTGGCGCACGCAGGCCATGGGCTTCCATTGGCCTGAGACGATGGACGAGCGGCCGCTTCTGACCAAGATCGAGGGGAGAAAGGTCTTCTTCAAGGACGGATCGAGCAAGGATTTCGACGCCATCATCCTGTGCACCGGCTATCAGCACCACTTCCCGTTCCTCGCCGATGAGCTGAAGCTCCGCACGCATAATCGCATGCATCCGCCGCATCTCTACAAAGGCATCTTCTGGCTCGACAACCCGAAGCTCATCTATCTCGGCATGCAGGACCAGTTCTACACCTTCTCCATGTTCGATGCGCAGACCTGGTACGCGCGCGATGTGATCCTCGGCCGCATCAAGCTGCCGTCGAAGGAGGCGATGCAGAAGGATGACGACGCCTGGGTGAAGCGCGAAGAGGCTCTCAAGGATGCCTTCGAGAAGATCGACTTCCAGGCCGACTATGTGCGCGAGCTCTGCGACGCGACCGACTATCCAAAATTCGACATCGACATGACGGTGGACGAGTTCAGGGAGTGGGAGCACGACAAGGAGCATTCCATCCTCGGTTACCGCAACAAGGCGTTCAAATCGCCCTGCACCGGAACCATGGCTCCGGTTCATCACACGCCGTGGCTCGAAGCGATGGACGACTCGATGAAGGCGTTCCTTGCCGTGAAGGGCGGGAAGGCCGCCGCGGAATAAATCTCCCGCGAGGCGTGGCAACGCGAAAAGGCCGCCTTCGGGGCGGCCTTTTCTCTAGCCTCTGCGCTCCATTATCCAGCGCGCGGCCGCGGCGAGGTCTGCGACCGTTTCGCTAGGGCGAGGTTCGACCCTGGTCTCGTCTCCCGGACGATACTTTCCGGTGCGGACGAGAAGGGCGCTGCCGATGCCGGCCAATAGCGCGCCGGCGACGTCGGCTTCGGCATCGTCGCCGACCATCACCGCCTCCTTGCCGTCGATTTCGGTGCTGGCGAGCGCGGCCTTGAAGAAATCGGGAGCCGGCTTGCCGAGCACGACTCGCCTCGCGCTGTGCGGCATATTCCAGCGCCGCCACGAAGGCGCCGGTGTCGAGGCTGAGCTCGCCATCCTCGTCCTTGAAGCTGCGATTGCGCGCAAGCGCCAGAAATTCCGCGCCCGCCAGCAGCTTGCGGAACGCCGCGTTGAGCGCGGCATAGGTGAAGCCGTCGGCGGCGTCGCCGATTACGACGGCTTCGGTCTCCGGAGGCGGGGAGGTTCGCGAAGTCCTCTTGAAGTGCCGGGTGGATCAAAAGGTGGGGCGAAAGTCGCCTCGCCGAAAGCCACGCGATTGCGGCCTGAGCCGGCGTGAACAGCTCCTCGTCGGCGATCCTAATGCCCATGTCGGCTAGACGCGAGAGCAGCGCCCGCCTCGGCATTCGCGTGGTGTTGGTGAGAAAGCGCAGGCGCAATCCCGCCTGACGCAAGGAAGCGACCGCATCGACCGCGCCCGGCAGCGGCTGGTCGCCTTGATAGACGACGCCGGCAAGATCGAGCAGAACTGCGCGTATCATCCCGATTACGCACGCACCCGCGTCTTCTCCGGATCGTAATGCGGGAAGCGCACGATGCGCGCGGGCAGGCGCTTCTGGTGGCCGTCGAGCTTGCCGACCTCGACCTCGGTGCCGATCTCGGCATGGGTGACGTCGAGCCGCGCGAGCGCGATCGTCTTCTTGAGGATCGGCGAGCGGGTGGCGCTGGTGACCACGCCGATCTGGGCGCGGCCGATATGCACGCAATCGCCGTGGCCGACCGTTTCGTCGCCCTCCATCTCGAGGCCGACCAGCATCTTCTGCGGGTGCTCCTTCCGCCGAAGCAGCGCCTCGCGGCCGATAAAGTCCTCGTTCTTCGCCGCCAGCGGCACGGTGAAGCCGATGCCCGCCTCGAACGGGTCGGTCTGGTCGCAGAACTCATAGCCGGCGAAGGCGAGACCGGCCTCGATGCGCACCATGTCGAGCGCCTGCAGCCCCAGCGGCATCAGCCCGTGCGGCTCGCCTGCCTGCCAGATCGCATCGAACACGGTGAGCTGCGTCCTTGGGATGGCAGAAGATCTCGTAGCCGAGCTCGCCGGTATAGCCGGTGCGCGAGACCACGACCGGCGCGCCCTCGAATGCCGCCGATGCGCCCGATGGTGAAGCGGAACCAGCCGAGCTCGTCCAACGAGCGGCTGCGCCGGCGGCGTCCAGACCACCTCGCCGCAGGATGTCGCGGCTCTTCGGTCCCTGCACGGCGACGTTGTGCAGCTGGTCGGTCGATGAGCGCACCCACGCCTTCAGCCCGAGCTTCTCCGCCTGCTCGCGCAGCCAGACGCCGCCATAGTCGTCGCCGCCGATCCAGCGGAAATTGTTGTCGCCGAGACGGAACAGCGTGCCGTCGTCGATCATGCCGCCATGCTCGTAGCACATGGCGGTATAGACCACCTGGCCGATGGCGAGCTTCCGCACGTTGCGGGTGAGCGCGTATTGCAGGAGCGACTCGGCGTCAGGGCCGGTCACCTCGAACTTGCGCAACGGCGACAGATCCATGATCGCCGCGCGCTCGCGGCAGGCCCAATACTCTGCCACCGGCCCGTCATTGGAGAACCGTGTCGGCAGCCAATAGCCGCGATATTCCGTGTAGTTGCGCGTCAGCGCCGAGAAGCGCGGGTGGAACGCGGTCTCGCGCGTAAGCTCCGGCTCTGCGTCTGGCGTCATTCTATAGGCCACTCGCTCTGGAGAAGCTTTGCTTGTCGGAATAGGTGCGCACATGGATGTCGGTGGGGTTCCAGCCATTGGCCGGATCGATGTCGTCCGGGCACGACGACGAAACGCAGACGAGATCGGTGATCGCACGCAACAGGACGTAGTCGCCCGGACGCGACCACGGCTCGTCGAAATAGAGCACGTTATGCGCGTCGATGCCGGTGTTGTAGAAGAGGTTGAGCGCCATCCAGCCCTTGCGCGGGGCGATGCCGTAAGGCGCGAGCTGCTTGTTGAAATTGTCCGTGCAATTGACATGGCCGGGATAACCCTGGTCGTCATAATAGCGCGCGTTGCAGGCAAGCCCGAAGGCATCGTGGCGCCCGACGGTATCGCGAACCACTTCCACCAGCGGCTGCATGCCCTGATCGAAGCCTTTGGATGCGAGGCCGGGGAGGGGATAGCTCTGCCCCGTCAGCGAGCGCGTGGTGGTGACGTCGAGCGGATGCTCGCTCACCCTTGTCGAGCTTGCGCGCGGCAAAGCACTGGAAGTCGGTGCACTGCCGCCCGGCGACATCGATGATCTGAATATATTCGCCGGCACGCACGAAATAGGCCTCCGCCGTCGAGTGGTTGACGCGGATGTCCTGGAGAGGATCGGCCAGAGGCTCTGGCAGGTGGGTTTCGCTCGCGGGACGAAGCCGGCTGCGAAACACGTGGAGGCGGATGGGCGTCGCGGTATTTTGCGCGCCGGCTTCCATGGCGGCGCCTGGCGCGGCCACGATCAACAGGCCGTCGCGCGTGACGGTGAATTCGGCTGACTCTCCAGGCCGGGACTCGCCGCCGAACAGCGTCACGGCGCGGGCGCGGGCGAAATCGATGCCGCGCCGCTCAAGCCCGGCGCGCACCGACCGCGCGCTTTCGCTCGTCCCGCTCAGAATTTGCTTGAGCCCGCTCGCATCGCTGCTCCCGCGGGCGCCGAGGATGGCGGGATCGATGACGCCGGCTGACATCGGCGGCCACCAGCTCGCAAGCCTGCATGCCTTCGACATCGACGAGGCGCAGGCGGTCGCCGGCATGAATCGGCACGGCAATGGCGCCGCCGCCGGGCACCCTATAGCGCTCCTCGCCTGGAGCGAGCGAGCGCATGCCCGGCCGCAGAATTGAAGAAGGCTTCGGCGGTCCTGGCCTGACACTCTGGTCGCTGGGAAAAACCAACTCGCGCTCCATCCTTAAAATGGACGTGCTTCAGACGGTAGCCAAGGTCATGGATCGGATCAAGGTTGGGCGGGAGTTTCCGCCCTTTCCAAGCGAACCACCGTGCTGTGCACCGTAGTGCTTTCGGCCATGTCGCTTTTGCGCCCGGCGACAAGCACGTTGACGTTGGCATCGCTCGGCGATGCACTTGGCCACCGTCCTTTATAGATAATGCCGACGCCAGGTTGCGCCGCCTTGGAAATGGTGACGGCGAGGGGCAGGCGCCCGGCCTCGTTGACCAGGACGACGCTGTCGCCCTCGGCGAAGCCTTGGGCGGCGGCATCGTCTGGATGGAGCGTGACGGTAGCCGGCCCGAGCCGCCTCTGTATGACCTGGTCGTTGCCGTAGCTCGAGTTCATTTGCCAGGGCGATGCCGGCGAGATGATGCGCAACAGCCCGGGCCTGGTCCGCTCGTCGGCATGAGCGGTTGGCGCGCGCGGCAGCCCCAGCTCGACCGCCCGGTCGCTCGCAAGCTCGATCCGGCCCGACGGTGTCGCGAATTTGAGATCGGCAAACTGCAACTGGGGCTCGGCAAACAGCTTCGTGGTGCCGACCTTGGCAAGATCGGCGAAGCTGCCCTCATAAGGAGTCTGCGCGAGCAGCCGGTCGATGAGGTCGGCCTCGCTTTCGAACAACCCCGGATCGTTGTAGCCCATGGCGCGGGCGAGCCGCCGGAAGATCTCCTGGTTGGGCAGCGCTTGGCCTGGAGGCTCGCACGTCTTCACCTGGGCCGACAAAGTGAGGTCGAAATAGGGAAGCACGAGGTCGTTGAATTCGAGGAAGCTCGCGGCCGGCAACACGATGTCGGCGTAGGCGGTGGTGTCGGTATGGAAGAGATCGACAGCGACGTGAAACAGGTCTTCACGCTCGAGCGCCTTGCGCAAGCGGCCCTGCTCCGGCGACGATGCGGCCGGATTGTTGTTCCAATTGACCAAGGCTTTCGAGCGGCGCGGATCCTCGAGCGCGGCGGCGAGGTCCATATGGCTCATGGACCGCGTGCCCTCCCGGGCAAGCTCAGGCATGGTGACCAGGCTCATGTCGATGCCGCGCCCGTTGGTCCCGTTCATGTAGAGGAAGCCGGCGCCCGGCTTGCCTACGTTGCCGGAGAAAGCGACGAGCGCCGCGAGCGCGCGGAACACATTGCCTCCCTGAAGCTGGCGCTGCACGCCTTGCCCGAGCCAGAGCAGTGAGGGGCCGGTCGCATAGGCGGTTGCAGCCTCTTCGATCAGATCGGCGGGAAGGCCGCAAAGCTCGGCCGCCCTGGCGAGCGTCATGCTGTCGATGGCGGCGTCGAGCTCCTCGGCCCCGAGAACGTGCGCATCGAGAAAGGCCTGATCGACCAATCCCTTCTCGCGCATCACGTTGAGGAAGGCGAAGGCAAGTGCCGCGTCGGTGCCGGGCCTAAGCTTGAGGTGCATGTCGGCGGCGAGCGCCGTGTCGTGTCCGATCGGATCGACGACGATGATCTTGGCGCCCGCTTCAGCCGCCCTTCGCACGAACACCATGTCCTGATGCGGCGCCGAGTGCGATGGATTGGCGCCCCAGATCAGGATGGTGCGCGCGTCCTTGGCCGTGCGCGGGTCGAAGCCCTCGAGCGAATTGCCGAAGGTGAGCTCGAGGGCGAGGTGGCCCGCTTTGTTGCACACCGTGTCCGGATCGACCTCGGTCGCGCCCATGCGGTTGAACAGGCGGATTGGGAAGGAACCTGCGATCAAGCTCACGGTCCCGGTGTAATGGGTATGCAGGATCTTGGCTGCGTCGCCGGCGTCGATCAGCTCGCGGAAGCGAGCGGCGATCTCGGCGAGAGCCTCGTCCCAGGAGATCTCGGCGAAGGTGCCGGTGCCCTTCGCGCCAACCCTCCGCAAGGGGCTGGTGAGGCGGAGCGAGGCATCGCGCCAGGCCCCGTTATAGGCGATGGCGCACTTACCGCAGAGCTTGCCGCGCGAGATGGCATGATCGGGGTCGCCGAGAACCTTGGTGATGACCCCGCTCTCTTTATATACGGCGAGACCGCAGGCGTCGTAGCAATCGCGCGAACAAGTGGTTTTGACAATGTCCTCTTGCAGCATCGTCGGCGATGACCTGTCTGAAGCGGCTATAGGCTAGCACATTCCGAGCCAAAGCCGCGTCAGTAAGGTTGGCCGCTAGCAGGCCAAAAAAGAAGGGCGCCGCGAACGGCGCCCTTTCAGGTGGAAGTTGCTTTTGGGGAAGTTCTGAATAGCCTAGAACGTGGCCTTGATGGTTCCCACTGCCCGCGCATCGCAGTTATTGCGCCCACCGCTCTGTTGCAAGCACTGGTCCTCGTTATAGTCCGTATCGTAGTAGCGGATGTCAGCCGACCAGTGCTCCAGGAAGCCGAGGGTCAGGCCCGCATTCCAATAGGTGTAATCGTCGGCATTCTTCTCGTACGACTGGAATCCTAATTGGCCGCTGATGCTGGGCGTGAAGAAATTCCACAGCTTCGATGTCCAGGCATAGGTGAGCGTTCCATCGATTGCATTGGACTCGCCAAAGAACTGGAAATTGTCCGGCGACCAATAGTCGTTGAGGGCAAGGGTCCACGCGCCGGTGGTCCAGGACACACCGCCCTTCCCCTCGAAATAGCCAATGTCGTCGTCACCCGGATAGGAATACCAGAAGCCGGCGAAGGTGAAGGTGAGCGGGCCCCATTTCGGCGAGATGCCGGCACCGTAGTCGACCTCGATGTTTTCGCCGAAAGCGGTATTGGAGCTCCAAATGTAAGACCAAAATATGCCGTAGGTCAGATCGAATTCTACCTGCGCGGCGGGGTTCTGATTGGTGTTGGAAATGCTGCGGAACATATAGTCCGTGGTGATCACGGCAGATCCCGTAAGCGCCAGCTTCGGCGGGTCGCCTGCGTAGCCCGGCACTGCCGCCCCCGCGAGAAGTGCCGCCGCCAAAGCGCCCGATTTCATGATCCCTGCAAAGAAGCTTCCCCGTGCCATTGCTTTCAGTCCCCGGTTTGTAGACCCCCTGAGCGGGAGCATTTTCATTGTGATAAAGGGCCGAGACTCAACCGGCCCTGCCCAGTCCCCCACTACAGTACAAACACCGGCCCCGGCAGCAATCGAAAAATCCCTGTTTCCTGCAAGTTGCTGGGACACTGTGGCAGCTTTGCACCTACACAAGCTTTTTTGCTGAATCGATTGGCAGGCCAAGCCTTTTTGCCCCTCGAAGATGCGTTCAGCCCCCCTTGCCGACCGTAAAGTTCTACCTGAACGGCGGACCAATCCGGCCGCAACCCAGACTCCCCTGAAGTCTAAGCTGGCGATCGGACCCGATACCGGCGACCGCGAGGCAGGGGACCGCTGGGGCAAGGGGGCCTTGCACCGGCACGACACCCCGTCGACGAAGGCCTCGACCGAGGCGTCGAAGGCCGCGTCGCGGTCAAGCGCCTTGAATGCCGGTATCAGCGCCTGGGTCGCTGGGCAGGCAAGCGGATCGAGCGCCAGCAGCTCCGCCTCGTCCTCGTCGCTGATCGGGCGGAGCAGCCCTTCGGCCTCGGCAAGCGCATAACCGAGGATGAAGGCGTAGAACGCAAGTCCAAGTCCGGCGGCTTCGGCATCGCTGAGCCCGGCGGTCCGCAGAGCGCGATAGACCACCTCGCTCGAAGCGTGATCGGCGGGCCCCGTGGCGTGGAAGCGGAAATGCAGGTGGAAGAGGCGGGGATGACGGTGGGCGAGATCCCGGTAGGCCCCCGCGACCTTGCGCAGATCGGCGCGCCAGTCGGCGGACGGCAGAGGCAGCTCAACCGTGGCGAGCGCCCGGTCGGCGATTCGCCGCAACAGCTCGTCCTTCGAGCCGAAATGGTGCAGCACGGTCATCGGGTCGACGCCGATATTTGAGCCGAGCTTGCGCACGGAAAAATCGACCTCGCCCACGCGCGACATCATGTCGAACGCAGCATCCAGGATCGCATCCCGGTCCAAACCTCGCCGGCCGCGCGGGCGGGACCTCGACTTGCGTGCTGTTTGCGTTGACAATTCTACACCGTAGCCAATAAAGTCTTCGCCGTAGCCATACTCGCTCATGAACCCCTGTCAAGGCTGACCGGGGGCGTCGGAGGCGGTGGAGAAGTCGCGTGACCGGTTCAAGATCGATCGCCGAGACCGTGCGGCGGCCTACCGGCGTGCTTGCCTCCGAAACAGCAATTGCCTTGAGCGGACTGAACCCGAAAGCGCGCCTCCTGCTGCTCTGCGCCCGCATCGGTTACACGCCCCACGCGAGCTCCCAGCGCTAGTTCGACGGCCCTTGGGTCACGCTCTGCTGGAGGTTTTTTAGGTGACGAATCAATATCAATCCGCGCAATTACAAGAGCTCGACGCTCTTCACCATCTGCATCCCTTCACCACTCACAGTTCGCTCCGGGCGGCCGGCGCGCGCGTCATCGTGCGCGGCGACGGCCCCTATATCTGGGACAGCGAAGGCAAGCGCATTCTCGACGGCATGGCGGGACTGTGGACCTGCAACGTCGGCTATGGGCGCAAGGCGCTCGCGCAGGCGGCTTACGACCAGATGGTCGAGCTTCCTTTCTACAATACCTTCTTCAAGACGACGCACCCTCCGGTCGTCGCCCTGTCGCGCAAGCTTGCCGAGCTCGCCCCCGAAAACCTCAACCAGGTTTTCTACGGCTCGTCGGGCTCTGAATCGAACGACACCGCGATCCGCCTGATCCGGCATTATTGGGTGCTCAAAGGCGAACCCAAGCGGCGCATCATCATCTCGCGCAAGAACGCCTATCACGGCTCGACCATCGCCGCGGGCTCCATGGGCGGCATGGCGCACGTGCATGCGCACAGCTATCCCGTCTATGAAGGCTTCCGCCACATCATGGATCCTTATTGGTACGGCGAGTCCGGGGAGGGCGAGTCGCCGGAGGCCTTCGGGCTTCGCGCCGCGCGCGCGCTCGAGGATGAAATCCTCGCGGTCGGCCCCGAGAACGTTGCCGCCTTCGCCGGCGAGCCGGTGCAAGGGGCAGGCGGCGTCAAGATTCCGCCGGCAAGCTACTGGCCGGAGGTGCAACGCATCGTCGACAAATACGGCATCCTTCTCCTTGCCGACGAGGTGATCACCGGCTTCGGTCGCCTCGGCACGTGGTTTGCATCGCAATATTATGGCATTCGCCCCAACCTCATCACCTTCGCCAAGGCGGCGACGTCGGGCTACATCCCGCTCTCCGGCGTCATCGTCGACGACAAGATCGTCGATGTCCTGATGGCCCACCCGGACGACTTCAATCACGGCTACACCTTCTCGGGTCACCCCGTGGCCTGCGCCGTGGCGCTGAAGAATCTCGAGATTATGGAAGAGGAGAAGCTCGTCCCGCGCGTCAAGGAGTTCACCGGTCCGGCGCTCGCCAAGATGCTGGCGAAATTCAAGGACCACCCGCTCGTCGGCGAGGTTCGCTCGGTCGGGCTGCTCGGCGCCATCGAGCTCGTCGCCGACAAGCGAACCCGCCGCCGCTTCGCCGATCTTGGCCGCGTCGGCCTCATCTGCCGCGATCATTTCTTCCGCGAAGGTTTCATCATGCGCGCCGTGTTCGACACCATGGTCACCGCTCCGCCGTTGATCTGGACGCAAGAGCAGTTCGACGAGGCTGAGGCCGCGATCGCCAGCGCGCTCGATCTCACCCTCAACGACGTCGCCGGAGAACTCGCCGCATGAGCCGTCCGATCGTCGTCATCCCGGCCTGCACCACGCTGATCGAAGGCTATGTCTTCGACGCCGTGGGGCGAAAATACGCGACGGTCATCGCCGAGGTGGCGGACTGCCAGCCTCTGCTCATACCTGTCGGTCCCGGCATATCCGACATCGCTTCCATCCTCGAGGTGGCCGATGCCATCCTCCTGACGGGCAGCCTCTCGAATGTCGCCCCGGAGCACTATGGCGATGAGCCTCCCATCAAGCCTGACGCGCTCGATCCTTTTCGCGATGCACTGACCCTTCCGCTCATCCGGGCTGCTGTCGAGCACAAGACTCCGCTATTCGCGATCTGCCGCGGCTTCCAGGAGCTGAACGTGGCCCTTGGCGGCAGCCTTCATCAGGCGGTTCACGACGTGAACGGACACAAGGACCACCGCCCCCGGGAGGAACTTCCACTCGATGAGATGTACGGTCCGGTCCACACAGTCTCCCTTCGCGGCAAATTGCGCGATTGGGTCGGCGACGACAAACTGATGGTGAATTCGCTGCACTCGCAGGGTATCGCTCGCCTCGCCGATGGGCTGAAGCCTGAGGCCTTCGCCGAGGATGGTCTGGTCGAGGCCGCGCGCGGGCTCGACGACGCGGCGTTCTGCCTCGGAGTGCAGTGGCACCCCGAATGGGGAGTGAAGTCTGATCCCATCTCAGCGTCGCTGTTCCGCCGCTTCGGCGCGGCAGCGAGAGGCGTTGCGGCATCATGACGGCGCGGCTCACCATCGACGAGACGAGAGGCTTTCTCGACGCCAACCCCGGGGTGCACTGGATCGACGCTTTCCTGTTCGACATGAACGGCATTCCGCGCGGCAAGCGCATCCGCCGGTCCGATCTCATCGGCGTCGCCAAGAGCGGCATCATGATGCCGACCTCGGTTTTCATCATGGACCCGCTCGGCAATTGCGTTGAGGAGACCGGCCGCCTCTGGGAAACCGGCGATCGCGACCATCACTGCCACCTTCTCTCTGGGACGCTCGTCCCGATCCCTGTCGGCGACGGCAGGCACGCGCAAGTCGTGATGGTCATCGACGCCAAGGATGAGCTCGACCCGCGTGGCGTGCTGATCGACCAGGTCGAGCGATTGACCCGCGCCGGCCAGACGCCGGTCGCAGCGGTCGAGCTCGAGTTCTATGTCACCCGCCGGTCCACCAATGGCGCATTCGCGCTTCACACCCCTGAAGGTCTCTCCGACGATCCGAGCCGGCCGCTCACCTTCGGCTTTGAGGAGATGGACGCGCTTTCGCCTTTCATCGATGACGTCTACCGGGTTTGCGAGGTGCAGGGTCTCCCCGTCCACACGGTGATGAAGGAGTCCGGTCCCGGCCAGTTCGAGATCAATCTGCAACATCGCCCCGATGCGGTCGCCGCCGCGCTCGACGGCTTGCTGTTGAAGCGGGCGGTGAAGGCCGCGGCGCGAGCGCATGGGCTCGAAGCCACCTTCATGGCCAAGCCGCACCACGACTGGGCCGGCTCTGGCATGCACGTCCACTTGAGCCTCCTCGACAAGTCTGGGCAGAACCTTTTTGCCGGCGATCCGATCTCGCCGCTCTTCCGTCACGCGCTCGGCGGCATGCGCGACAGCATGGCGGACTTCATGGCGGTTTGGGCCCAGTCCGCCAACGCCTACCGGCGCTATGTGCCGAAGGCCTATGTTTCGCTTGCGGCGCATTGGGGCTTCAACAATCGCACCGTGGCCTTGCGTATTCCCCGCGGGCACGGCAGCGCGACCCGCATCGAGCATCGCGTCGCCGGTGCCGACGCCAATCCCTATCTCGTAGTCGCCTCGATACTTGCCGGCGCGAGCCACGGCATCGCCAACAGGCTCGATCCTGGGCCTGCCGTCGAGGGCAACTCCGAGACGGTGGAAGCGCCGCCGCTGCCCACCGCCTGGGTCAACTCGCTCGATCGCTTCCAGCGCTCGGAGATCGTTCGCGGCGCATTCGGCGCGCCCTTCCAGGAGGTCTTTTTTCGCCTGAAACATGCCGAGCGCAGCAACTTCGAGCGTATCGTCACACCGCTTGATCACCTGTGGTATTCGCGTGTCGCATGAGGGTCTCATCACGATACGCTGACGGAGATTGAAGATGACCATGATCGCCAAGAAGTTTCCGACCGCGGCCCTGATCGACGGAGAGTGGGTCACCTCCTCCAAGACCTTTTCCGTGACCGATCCGGCCACCGGCGCCGAAGTGGCGGCCGTGCCCAACCTTGGGGCCGAGGATGCCGCCCGCGCCATCGACGCCGCTGCCAAAGCGCTGCCCGCCTGGTCGGCCAAGACGGCGAAAGAACGCGCGACCATCTTGAGACGCTGGTTCGATCTCGTTACCGCCGAGACCGAAAGCCTCGCCCAGCTGATGACCACCGAGCAGGGCAAGCCGCTCGCCGAATCTCGCGCCGAGGTGGGCTATGGCGCCTCCTTCATCGAGTGGTTCGCGGAAGAGGGGAAGCGCGCCTATGGGCGCACCATCCCGACCACCGTTGCCTCCAAGCGCTACCTCACCATCAAGCAGCCGATCGGCGTCGTCGCCGCGATCGCGCCCTGGAATTTCCCGATCGCCATGATCACGCGCAAAGTGGCGCCGGCGCTCGCCGCCGGTTGCACCATCGTGGTCAAGCCCGCGGCGGAGACTCCGCTCTGCGCGCTTGCAATGGCCAAGCTCGCGCTCGATGCCGGCGTGCCGCCCGGCGTGCTCAACATCGTGACCACCAAGGACGCTGCGGCCGTGGGCAAGGTGTTCTGCGACGATGGCCGGGTGCGCAAGCTCTCCTTCACCGGCTCGACCGCGGTCGGCAAGATGCTCTACCGGCAATGCGCCGACACGGTGAAGAAGCTCACCCTCGAGCTCGGCGGCAACGCGCCGCTCGTCGTGTTCGACGACGCCGATCTCGGCCAGGCTGTGGCCGGTGCCATGGCCTCCAAATACCGCAATGCCGGCCAGACTTGCGTCTGCGCCAATCGCATCCTGGTGCAATCCGGCATCTACGACCGCTTCGCGGCGGCCCTCATCGAGGCGGTCAACAAGCTCGCCGTTGGCCCAGGCATGGAAGCCGGCACCGCGATCGGCCCGCTGATCAACAAGGCGGCGATCGAGAAGGTCGAGACCCTTGTCGGCGACGCCGTCAAGGCAGGGCGCAAAAGTCCTCACCGGCGGCACGCTCGATAAGGCCGGCCCGCTCTTCTACCGCCCCTCCGTCGTGGGCGACGTGACCCCCGACATGGAGATCGTGCGCGAGGAGATCTTCGGCCCGGTCGCGGCGCTGGTGCGCTTCGACACCGAGGCCGATGCGATCAGGCTCGCCAACGACACGCCGTTCGGGCTCGCCGCCTATTTGTTCAGCCGGAATTTGAGCCGCGCCTGGCGCGTCGCCGAGAAGCTCGACGCCGGCATGGTCGGCGTCAACGAAGGCATCTTCTCGAACGAGGTCGTGCCCTTCGGCGGCGTCAAGGAGTCAGGCCTCGGCCGCGAGGGCGCCGCCGAAGGATTAGAGGAGTACCTTGAAATCAAATACATCTGCCTGGGAGCCATCGATGCATAATCGGTCACGCCCAGACCCAAAGTGGTTATCAAATGCGCTGGCGAGGTCAGCCGGTAGCGGCCATACTTGGCGGCGCACCAACCACAATCAGCAAACTGAGAGGCCCAGCGAGACCACCACCAGCAAGTACATGGGAGAGTGAGTATGACCGACGCGCACGCCAAATCTTTCACCAAACCCACATCACGCCGCTCCCTTCTCAAGGGTCTCGGCGCCGCCGCAGTCGGCATCAGCCTTCTCGGCAAGAAGTCACCCGCCTGGGCCGAAGAGGAGCCGAAGCTCAATTTCTACAACTGGGACACCTATATCGGCGAGACGACGCTTGCTGACTTCCAAAAGGCAAGCGGCATCGACGTCAATATGAGCCTGTTTGCCACCAACGACGAGCTGTTCGCCAAGCTTCGCGCCGGCAATCCAGGCTTCGACGTCATCGTTCCGGGCAGCGAGTTTGTCCAGCGCATGATCCAGGCCAATCTGCTCGAGCCGCTCGATCACGCCAAGATCCCGAATATCAAGAACGTCGCGCCCGAGTTCATCAAGGACGCTCCGTACGATCCCGGTCGCAAGTTCAGCATGCCCTATACCTGGCTCGTCATCGGCATCGGCTATCGCAAGTCCAAGGTCAAGGAGGTCCCCGATAGCTGGAAATACTTGTTCGACTCCGACGAGTACAAGGGGCGCATCGCCGTCATGTCGGACGCGAGCGAGCTCTTCCGCAATTGCTTCAAGTATCTCGGCAAATCCATCAACGATGACTCGCCGGAGCTGATCAAGCAGGCCGAGGCCATGCTGATCAAGCAGAAGCCCAACATCAAGTCCTTCCACGAGGACAACGGGCAGGATCTGCTGCTGTCGGGCGAGGTCGATGTCGTCATGGAGTACAACGGCGACATCGCGCAGGTCATGACCGAGGACGACGACCTCAACTTTGTCGTGCCCAAGGAAGGCGCCATGAAGCAGTCGGATACTCTGGCGATCCCGAAAGGCGCGCCTCATCCCGAGAACGCGCTCAAGTTCATCAACTTCATCTTGGATGCGAAAGTCGGGGCCGCGATCTCGGAGACCATCAAATACCCGTCGCCAAACGCGGCCGCCGTTGCGCTGATGCCGGCCTCCTACAAGGACAACCCGGTGATCTTCCCGCCGGCCGAGATCATGGCCAAGTGCGAGTATCCGAGTTACCTCGGCGCCGACTTTACGCGTCTTCTCGACGAGGCAATGACGCGGCTACGCGCGGCCTGATTGAGCGGGCGTGCTTGTGAGGTAGCGAACGATAGATGGCAACCCAAACTCAAGAGCGTCGGCTGGCCTTCTTGGCGACGGCACTGCCACCCATCGTCTGGGTGGTAGTGTTCTTCCTCGCCCCGCTCGCCATCGTCTGGGCCTACAGCTTCGGCCAGAATGTGGGTCTGACCGAAGTCGACATCAGCGGCACCCTTGCCAATTATTTGCGCGCGCTCCAGCCGCTCTATCTCGGCATCTTCGTCAAGTCGATTTTCGTTGCCGGCGTCACCACTCTGCTCTGCCTCATCGTCGGCTTTCCTGTGGCGCTTGCCATCGTCTTTGCCAGCGAACGTTGGCGGCCGTGGATGCTGCTGCTCGTCATGCTGCCGTTCTGGACCAATTTGCTGATCCGCACCTACGCGCTGATCGCAGTGCTGCGCACCGAGGGCTACGTCAATTTCACGCTCGAATGGTTTTGGAACAACGCAAGCTGGCTCATGACGCTGGTGGGTTTGCAGCCGCTCGGCGAGTTCACGCCGCTACAGCTGCTCTACAACAATTTCGCCGTGGTGATGGGGCTCGTCTACGTGCATCTGCCCTTCATGGTGCTGCCGCTCTATGCCGCGCTCGATCGCCTCGACAAATCTCTCATCGAAGCGAGCCTCGATCTTGGCGCCGGTCATCTCCGCACGCTGTGGTCGATCGTGGTGCCGCTCGCGCTGCCGGGCATCATCTCAGGCATCATCATCACCTTCGTCCCGGCGCTCGGTGCCTATCTGACCCCCGATCTGCTCGGCGGGCCCGACAGCCAGATGATCGCCAACGTCATCGAGCGCCAATTCAAGAAGGCCAATGACTGGCCGTTCGGCGCAGCGTTGTCCTTCCTGTTGATGTATGCGACCTTCGCGGCCATCGCGCTCAGGGCCTATTTCAGCCGCGGCAAAGCCGCCGACGGTCACGGGATCTAGCCATGGCCCAGCGGCGCGCCCCCCTCGAATACAATCGCACCTGGCAGATGCGTCTCTGGCTGTTCGGCGTGTTCTTCTTCCTATACGCGCCGCTCGTCGCCCTGATAGCTTTCAGCTTCAACAACTCCAAGCGCAACATCGTCTGGCGCGGGTTCACGCTCGAATATTACCGGAAACTTTTCAACGATCAGGTCCTGATGGTCGCCTTCGCCAATTCCCTGACCATCGCTTTTCTGGCCACGATCATCTCTCTCGCCATCGGCGCACTCGCGGCGATTCTCTTATGGCGCTACCGCTTCGTTGGCAAAACCGCTGTGGAGGGCGCCTTCACGCTGCCACTGGTGGTGCCGGAAATTTGCATGGGCGTCTCCATGCTGCTGTTCTTCACCAGAGTCATCCCTTGGCCAAACAACATCATGTGGCCGTTCAGTCTCGGATCGATCGTCATCGCCCACGTATCGTTCTGTTTCCCCTTCGTCGCGCTCGTGGTGGGCGCGAGATTGGCGAGCTTCAACAAGGAGCAGGAGGAGGCGGCCCGCGACCTCGGCGCCAACGATTGGCAGGCCTTCCGCGACGTGCTGTTGCCGCATATGCGCCCGGCGCTGATCGCCGGCGGTCTTCTTGCCTTCACTCTGTCGCTCGACGACTTCGTGATCACGTTCTTCACCTCAGGGCCTGACACCATCACCTTCCCGGTCAAGGTCTATTCGATGCTGCGCTTCTCGGTGAACCCTGAGGTCAATGCCGCATCGACCATGCTGATCCTGCTCACCGTCCTGCTCATGGTCGTGATGATGGTGACGCAGAGCAGAGCGCAGAAAAAGTGAAAGGATGAGTGCCGTGGACCAAGCACTAGCCAGTGGCATCAAAGCCGCCGCCACCGAAGCCAGCGCTAAGCCCATTATCAGCTTTCGCAATATCTCGAAGCGGTGGGGCACAACTGTCGGGGTGGACAATGTCAGCCTCGACATCCTGCCGGGAGAGTTCTTCGCCCTGCTCGGGCCCTCTGGATGCGGCAAGACGACGTTGCTGCGCATGCTTGCCGGCCTCGAAGTGCCGACGGAAGGCCACATCATGATCGACGGGCAGGACATGGCGGAGATCCCGCCCAACCGTCGCGCCGTGAACATGGTGTTCCAGTCTTATGCCGTCTTTCCGCATATGTCGGTCGCCGACAACGTCGCCTATGGTCTCAAGGTCGACGGCGTGCCCCAGATCGAGCGGGACAGGCGCGTGCAGGAGGCGCTTGACCTCGTGCAGCTCGGCCACCTTGCCAAGCGCATGCCTGATCAATTGTCGGGCGGCCAACGCCAGCGCGTGGCGCTTGCCCGCGCTCTGGTAAAAAAGCCGAAGGTTCTGCTGCTCGATGAGCCGCTCTCGGCGCTCGACGCCAAATTGCGCGAGGCCATGCGCTTCGAGTTGTCCCAGCTGCAGCAGAAGGTCGGCATCACCTTCATCATGGTGACCCATGACCAGACCGAGGCGCTAGCGATCGCCTGTCGCGTCGCCGTCATGAACAAGGGTTCGATCGCCCAGCTCGGAACGCCCTCCGACCTCTACGAGTTTCCGGCCTCACGTTTCGTCGCCGACTTCATCGGCTCGGTGAACATGTTCGAGGGCAAGCTGATCGACGACAAGCCCGACGAGGCCATCGTTGCCTGCCCTGAGCTCGACCCTTATCCCGTCCAGGTTCCCCATGGTGTGCCCGGCAAGGAGGACTCCTCCGTCTGGGTTGCGATCCGCCCCGAGAAAATGAACCTGCACAAGGATGCCGACGCTCCGCCCGCGCTGCCGGAGTGTGCGGCTGCTCACAATGTCGCCAAGGGAGAGATCAAGGACATCTCCTATCTCGGCGATATCTCGATCTACCACGTCCTGCTTGCCAACGGCCGGCTGATCAGGATCTCGCGTCCCAACCGCTCCCGCTTTGACCAGGACAATTTCAGCGCCGGCGAGAAAGTCTGGGTGAGCTGGGGCGGATCGAGCCCTGTCGTGCTTCAGTCCTGATGCCTTGCGCTCTAAGAAGACTTAACGAAGGGAACGGAACGTCCACATGCCAAATTCGGCCGAGCTTCATGAGCGCAGAATCGCGGCCGTGCCGCGCGGTGTCAGCCATGCCACCGCCATCTACGCCAAGCGCGCCAAGAACGCCGAGATCTGGAGCGAGGACGGCAAGCGCTATATCGACTTCGCCTCCGGCATCGCCGTGGTCAATACGGGCCATCAGCATCCGAAGGTCGTTGCCGCCGTCGAGGAGCAGTTGAAGGCGTTCAGCCACGTCTGCTTCCAGGTCACGCCTTACGAATCCTACGTGCGCCTGGCCGAGCGGCTGAACGCGATTGCCCCCATTTCAGGTCCTGCCAAGACCATGCTGGTTTCGACCGGCGCCGAAGCCGTCGAGAACGCGGTGAAGGTCGCGCGCGCTTTCACCGGCCGCCCGGGGATTGTCTCGTTCAGCGGCGGCTTCCACGGCCGCACCCATATGGGCATGGCGTTGACCGGCAAGGTCGTCCCTTACAAGAAGGGCTTCGGACCGTTCCCCGCCGATGTCTACAACGTTGCCTTCCCCAACACCTATCACGGGGTGAGCAGCGAGGAGAGCCTCGCGGCGCTGAAGGCTCTGTTCAAATATACGACCGACGCCTCGACCATCGCCGCCATCATCGTCGAGCCGGTGCAGGGGGAGGGCGGTTTCTATATCGCGCCGTTCGACTTCCTCCGCTCGCTTGAGGACGCTGTGCGACGAGCACGGCATCGTCCTGATCGCCGACGAGATTCAGACCGGCTTTGCCCGCACCGGAAAAATGTTCGGGCTCGAGCACTCGGGCATCAAGGCCGACGTCGTGGCGATGGCCAAGGGACTGGCCGGCGGCTTGCCCCTGTCCGCCATAACCGGACGCGCCGACGTCATGGATGCCTCGAACCCCGGCGGTCTCGGCGGCACTTACGCCGGCAATCCTGTCGCCTGCGCCGCAGCCCACGCCGTGCTCGACGCGATCGAGGAGGAAAAGCTCTGCGACCGCGCCAATGCCATCGGCAAGATCATCCTCGACCGCTGCCATCAGATCAAAGCCCGCTCGAACCTCAACTGCGTCGGCGACGTGAGAGGCCTCGGCGCCATGTGCGCCATCGAGCTCGTCAAGGACACCGCGAGTGCCGAGCCCGCGCCGCAGCTGACCCAGGCCTTGATGAAAGTGGCCAACGAGAACGGGCTCATTCTGCTATCCTGCGGGACCTACGGCAACGTTATCCGCTTCCTCGTGCCGCTCACCGCGAGCGATCAGATCGTTCGCGACGGCATGGACATCTTCGAGACGAGCCTCACCGAAGCCGTGACCCGGGTCGCGTGAGCTCTTAGACTTCAACACCGGATCAGGCAGTGACATGAGCGCAAAGCTCGCGACCAACGACCTCGAAGCATTCTGGATGCCGTTCTCGGCGAACCGCGAGTACAAGAAGGCGCCGCGCTTGCTTGTTCGCGCCGAAGGCATGTACTACACGACCGACGATGGGCGCCGCGTGCTCGACGGCACCTCGGGGCTGTGGTGCGTCAGCGCCGGCCATTGCCGACCGAAGATCGTCGAAGCGGTCCGCAAGCAGGTTGGCGAGCTCGATTTCGCCGGCACCTTTCAGATGGGCCACCCGCGCGCCTTCGAATGCGCCTCGCAGCTCGTCAACGTCGCCCCGCCCGGTTTCAACCACGTGTTCTTCACCAACTCAGGCTCGGAGTCGGTCGAGACCGCGCTCAAGATCGCGCTCGCTTATCACCGCGCCAAAGGCAACGCGTCGAAAATGCGCCTGATCGGCCGCGAGCGCGGCTATCACGGCGTCAATTTCGGCGGCACCTCGGTCGGCGGCATCGCCAACAACCGCAAATGGTTCGGCGCCCTGTTGAGCGGCGTCGACCATCTGCGCCACACCCACGATCTCGCCCGCAACGCCTTCAGCCGCGGCGAGCCGGAGCATGGCGCCGAGTTTGCCGACGATCTTGAGCGTCTCGTGGCGCTGCACGACGCCTCGACCATCGCCGCCGTCATCGTCGAGCCTGTCGCCTGCTCGACCGGCGTGCTGATTCCGCCCAAGGGCTATCTCAAGCGCCTCGCCGCGATCTGCGCCAAGCACGACATCCTGCTCATCTTCGATGAGGTGATCACCGCCTTCGGCCGCCTCGGCACGCCGTTCGGCGCCGACTATTTCGGCGTCTCGCCCGACATCATCACCACCGCCAAGGGCATCACCAACGGCACCATTCCGATGGGCGCGGTGTTCGTGAAATCGAAGATTTACGACGCGTTCATGGCCGGCCCCGAGGAGGCGATCGATCTCTTCCACGGCTATACCTATTCAGGCCATCCGGTCGCCTGCGCCGCCTCCATCGCCACGCTCGAAGTCTACAAGGAGGAGGGGCTTCTGACCCGCGCTTCCGAGCTTGCGCCCTATTGGCAGGACGCGCTGCATTCGCTGAAAGGCCTGCCCCACGTCATCGACATTCGCAATATCGGCCTGATCGGCGCCATCGAGTTCGATCCGATCCCAGACAAGCCGTCGCAGCGGGCGCATGCGCGCTTCGTCGAGGCGTTCAATCGCGGCCTCCTCGTGCGCGCCACCGGCGACACCATCGCGCTCTCGCCGCCGCTGATCATCGAGAAGAGGGAGATCGACCAGCTCTTCGAAATTTTCGGAAGCGTCCTCAAGTCGGCGAATTGAGACGCCGATAGGGCCGCCACCATGCACACCATCCAGAACGCCATTGATGGAAGCAAGCTCACCTCCTCATCGCGGCGCATGGCGCCCGTCTACAACCCAGCGACCGGAGAGCAGACCGCCAGCCTCCCGCTTTCGACCGTCGAAGAAGTCAATGAAGCCGTCGCCGCTGCCAAGAAGGCGGCCGCAGGCTGGGGCGCGACGCCGCCGCTCAAGCGCGCCGCCCACATGTTCCGCTTCAAGGAGCTTCTCGACCGTCACGCCGACGAGATTGCCCGCACCATCTCCAAGGAGCATGGCAAGACCCACGCCGATGCGCGCGGCGAGCTCGCCCGCGGCATCGACGTCGTCGATTTCGCCTGCGGCATCCCTCATCTCCTGAAAGGCGAGTACAGCCGCAATGTCGGCCCCGAGATCGACTCCTGGTCAGACCGCCAGCCGCTCGGCGTGGTCGCCGGCATCACCCCGTTCAACTTCCCGGCCATGGTGCCGATGTGGATGTATCCTATTGCAATTGCTTGCGGAAACACCTTCATCCTGAAGCCGTCCGAGCGCGATCCCTCAACCTCGATGCTGATCTGGGATCTGTTCCAGGAGGCGGGCTTCCCGCCAGGCGTGCTCAATGTCGTGCACGGCGACAAGGAAGCCGTCGATGCGATCCTCGACCATCCCGACATCAAGGCGGTGAGCTTCGTCGGCTCTACCCCGGTCGCCGAGTACATCTACGCGCGGGGCGCCGCCGCGGGCAAACGCGTGCAGGCGCTTGGCGGCGCCAAGAATCACATGATCGTCATGCCCGACGCCGACATGGACCAGGCGGTCGACGCGCTGATGGGCGCGGGCTTCGGCTCTGCCGGCGAGCGCTGCATGGCGATCTCGGTCGCGGTGCCGGTCGGCGAGAAGACCGGCGACCTTCTGGTCGAGGCGCTCGCCCCAAAGATCCGCATGTTGAAGGTCGGCCCGGCCACCGACCCAGAGTCCGAGATGGGGCCGGTGATCACGGCGGAAGCCAAGCGCCGCATCGAAGGCCTCATCGGCCAGGGCGTGAAGGAAGGCGCCGACCTCGTCGTCGACGGGCGCGGGCTCGAGCTGCAAGGCTATGAGCGCGGCTTCTTCCTCGGCGGCTCGTTGTTCGACCGCGTGACCAAGGACATGACCATCTACAGAGAAGAGATCTTCGGGCCGGTTCTCTGCGTTGCCCGCACGGGCGGCTATGCAGGAGGCCGCCCAACTCGTCAACAGCAACGAATACGGCAACGGCACCGCCATCTTCACCCGCGACGGAGACACCGCCCGCGCCTTTGCCTCTTCCATCGAGGTCGGCATGGTCGGCATCAATGTGCCGATCCCGGTTCCGGTCGCCTACCACTCCTTCGGCGGGTGGAAGCGGTCGCTGTTCGGCGATCACTCAATCTACGGCCCCGAAGGCGTGCGCTTCTACACCCGCCTCAAGACCGTGACCGCGCGCTGGCCGACCGGCATCCGCGGCGGCGCCGAGTTTCATTTCCCGAGCTTGAAGTAAAGAAAAGCCGGTCCGTTCGGGGGGAGAATCGGACCGGCGAAATGGACGCGGGGGGAAGCGTCCAAGTAACGGTGTGTTGTCGCGCGCCTACTCAGCCGCGACGAGGCGAACCTTTTCCGTCGAAGCTCCGTCGAAGCCGAGCGAAGCCGCAACCGCCTTATGCATGATGCGGCCGTCGCGCACGTTCAGTCCGGCGGCAAGGTGCGGGTCGTCATCGAAGGCAACCACGCCCCGGCTGGCGAGCTTGATCACGAAGGGCAGGGTGGCGTTGTTGAGCGCCTGCGCCGAGGTGACCGGCACCGCGCCAGGCATATTCGCCACGCAATAATGAATGATGCCGTCGACCTCGAAGGTCGGGTCGGCGTGCGTCGTCGGCCGCGAAGTCTCGAAGCAACCGCCCTGGTCGATCGAAACGTCGACGAGCACGGCGCCGCGCTTCATGCGCGGGAGCATGTCGCGGGTGACGAGCTTCGGCGCGCTGGCGCCTGCGACCAGCACCGCGCCGATCACCACGTCGGCGCCGAGTACTTCGGTCTCGATCAACTCCATGGTCGAGGCGAGCGTGCGCACGCGGCCGTGGAACAGCTCGTCGAGCTGGCGGAGCCGCGGCAGCGACCGGTCGATGATCGACACTTCGGCGCCAAGGCCTGCCGCCATGCGTGCGGCATGGGTGCCGACGACACCGCCGCCGAGCACTACGACTTTCGCCGGGCGAACGCCGGGGACGCCGCCCATGAGCACGCCGCGTCCGCCGGTCGGGCGGCGCAGCGCAATCGCGGCAGCTTCGATGGACAAACGGCCGGCAACCTCGCTCATCGGCGCAAGCAGCGGCAGGCCGCCATTCGCGTCGGTCACGGTCTCATAGGCGATGGCCGTGGCGCCCGATGCCATCAGGCCGCGGGCCTGCTCCGGATCTGGTGCCAGGTGAAGATAGGTGAAGAGAATCTGGTGCGGCTTGAGCCGGCGATATTCGACCGCCTGAGGCTCCTTGACCTTGACGATCATCTCGGCCTCGGCGAACACGGCCTCAGCCGTCGGCAGGATGCGGGCGCCCGCTTTCACATAGGCGTCGTCGTCGGCGAAGATGCCCGCGCCTGCGCCTGACTGCACGACAACGTCGTGCCCGCGCGCGGTCAGCTCACGCACCGAGCCAGGTACGAGCCCAACTCTGAACTCATTGCTTTTGATCTCAGTCGGAACGCCGATGCGCATGATGTCCTCCGCTTTCAGGACGGCTTCGCTTAACTTTAAGACTGCCACAAATCGCGAAATGATTGTTGGCGTTTTATGGTGCAATTCGCTAGAGATAGCGCAGGAAAACAGCTAGTATTCGATAATTGGCGCCAGAAAATGAAAGAAATCGAGCTCGATGCGCTGGATCGCGCGATTCTCGGGGCGCTGCTTGAGGACGGCCGCCTGAGCCAGGTCGAGCTTGCCGAGCGCATTCCGCTCTCCGCCACGGCAATCGCCCGGCGCATCCGCGCGCTTGAGGAGAAGGGCGTCATTCAGGGCTATCAGGCGCGCATCAACCGGCAGGCGCTTGGTCTCGGCATGACCGTCATCGTGCATATCGGCCTCACCAGTCAGAACGAGGATCTGCTCGAGTCCTTCGAGAAGGCCGTTGCCTCCGCGCCTTCCGTCGTCTCCTGTCATCTGATGTCCGGCGAGGACGACTATCTCGTCACCGTCAGGGCGCGCGATCTCGCCGATTACGAGCGCATCCACAAAGAGCAACTCGCGCGGCTTCCGGGCGTCGCGCGGCTGAAGTCGAGCTTCGTGCTCGTGATGTCGCCGACAAGCCGCTGCCGGCGTCATGCTTGTTGCCCCGACATAAATGATGGTGCGCTGGAAGCGCTTCGCTGCGGGAATCACGCAAACGCCCAGGACCACTTTGGGCCCCGAAAACTTTTCAGGAAGCCCCGCCGCTGTTATATTCTACACCGTCGAATTTGTCCGGGGGCGGTAGCGATGCCACTTCATATCTCGCGTCGCCATTGCTTGACCGACACCGCCCTGAACATCGACGCCAGACTTGCGCCGCTCGCCGAGCTTCGCGCTGATCCTCATTCACATAAATTCTCTCCATCACAAAGTCGGGGTCCATGTCATGTCGCGTACGCCTTTGTTCGCCGCCGTGCAGAAAGCCTTAGCGCGTTCTTTGCGCGATAGCTCTGTCGTCTGGCCGCAATCATCCGCACTGACGAGGCGAAAGCTGCTGCGGCTGTCCGCGGCAGCGGCGGGCGCTGCGGCGTTGTCTCCCGTCTTCGAGTGGAGCGCTTACGCCAAGAAGAAGAAACGGCATGGAAAGCATGGGCCGTACTCGATCGCCATCATCGGCGGCGGCGTCGCCGGGCTGACCGCGGCCTATCGCTTGCAGGCCGCCGGCGCGAAGCCGGTTGTGTTCGAAGCGAGCAATCGCTGGGGCGGGCGCATGTTCACCGTCTACGACTTCTATAAGGGCATGTTCTGCGAACTCGGCGGCGAGTTCGTCGACACCAATCATGAAGACTTGCAAAAACTCGGCGCCGAGCTCGGCGTGGAGATGCAGAAACTCGCCGCCGAGGGCGATGGCGAAGACCTCTATTTTTTCCGCGGGGCATGGAAGACCCCGAAGGACATGCTCGACCCGGCAAAGCAGACGGGAGCCTTTGTGCCGATCGCCAAGCAGATCGCCGAGGACGCCGGCAAGCTCACCGACAAGGATGATAATTGGACGGCCCATGCCACCAAGCTCGACGAGATGAGCCTCAAGGCCTATCTCGAGCAGTTCCGCGGCAAGACAGACGACTGGGCGATCGATCTGCTCGATGTGGCCTACAACATCGAATTCGGGCTGGAGACGGAGGATCAGTCGAGCCTCAACATGGTGGACTTCATCGGCTCCGATCTGAGCAAGCCCTTCCAGATGTTCGGCGAGAGCGATGAGGTCTACCGCATCAAGGGCGGGTCGTCCGCTCTGATCAAGGCTCTGCTGGCCGCGCTCGAGAACAAGGTCGACATGCAACTTGGGCAGCCGCTTTCTGCGCTCGACACCAAGGGCGGCCGGATCGTCGCGAGCTTCGACGCGCAAGCGGGCACGCACTCGGAAACCTTCGATGCCGTGATCCTCGCTTTGCCGTTCACCCGTCTGCGGCAGGTCAAGGGTTTGGAGGGTCTGCGGCTAGGGGCTGAAAAGCTGAAGACGATTCGCGAGCTTGGTTACGGGTCGAGTGCCAAAGTTTTGCAAGGCACCACCTCGCGCGTGTGGCGGAGTCCTGACTCGGGACTTCCCGCACCATCGAATGGCGCCTTCTATGCCGACCTCGGCTTCCAGAATCTGTGGGACTCGAGCCGCGCCCAGCCTGGCGACGCCGGCCTCATCACCAACTTTCTCGGCGGCAAAGCTGGGCTGACCGACACGAAGACCGCACTCGACGTCTTCCACGGCGGCCTCTCCAAGATGTCGCCGAAGATGGCCGAAAGCCTCGACCCGTCTGCAATCACGGTCTGGTTCTGGGCCACCTATCCCTTCACGCTCGGCAGCTACGCCAGCGCCAAGGTGGGGCAATACACCACGATGTTGGAGGTGGCAGGGGAGCCGGCCCTTGGCGGCCGCCTGCAATTTGCCGGCGAGCATACCAGCAGCGACTTTCTTGGTTACATGAACGGTGGAGTCCAAAGTGGTAACCGTGCGGCTGCCGCACTCATCAAGACTCTGGCATTGCACAAATAAATCCGCGGCAGCTCGGTCTCTGAGCAGGTGCGAGATGGTGGCTTTCCTGTGGCGCTTGGTACCGACCTAGACTAACATTCCTCTTGTTTACCGAGGGGTTGCGCCCCTTGCCCGCACCCTGAATCCAATCCTTTGCCGTGCTCACGTCTCTTCAGGAGTCAAAGAGTATGAAACCCACACTGAGTGTCGCAGCATCATTCGTCGCCCTGCTTGTTCTCGGCGGCGCCGCGCTTGCCGAAATGCCCAAAGCCGTAGGCGAGGGTGAAGGCGAAGTCGATATCGTTGCCTGGCCCGGCTACATCGAGCGAGGCGAGACCGACAAGAACTATGACTGGGTCACCGCCTTCGAGAAGGAGACGGGCTGCAAGGTCAACGTCAAGACGGCCGCCACCTCCGACGAGATGGTGACGCTGATGAACCAGGGCGGCTTCGATCTCGTCACCGCCTCGGGCGACGCCTCCTTGCGCTTGGTCGCCGGCAAGAAGGTGCAGCCGGTCAATGTCGACCTCGTTCCCAGTTGGAAGACGGTGGACGAGCGGCTGCAGAACGCACCCTGGCACACCGTCGATGGCGTGCATTACGGCGTCCCTTACCAGTGGGGACCCAACGTGCTCGCCTACAATACCGATGTCTTCAAGGAGGCGCCCAAGAGCTGGTCGGTGGTGTTCGAGGAGCAGAAGCTGCCTGACGGCAAGAGCAACAAGGGGCGCGTGCAGGCCTATGACGGCCCGATCTACATCGCCGATGCCGCCGTCTACCTGATGAAGAAGAAGCCTGAGCTCGGCATCAAGAATCCCTACGAGCTCACTCCCGACCAATATGCAGCTGCGGTTGCCCTGCTTCAGGCGCAGAGGGCGCTGGTCGGCCGCTATTGGCACGACGCCATGGTGCAGGTCGACGACTTCAAGAACGAAGGCGTGGTCGCGTCCTCGTCATGGCCGTTCCAGGTCAATCTGCTCGCGACCGACAAGAAGCCCGTCGCCTCGACTATCCCGGAAGAAGGGGCGACGGGGTGGGCGGACACCACCATGATGCACTCCGACGCCAAGCACCCCAACTGCGCTTACAAGTGGCTCGAGCATTCGCTGAGCCCCAAGGTGCAGGGTGATGTCGCGGCTTGGTTCGGCTCGGTGCCTGCGGTGCCGGCGGCTTGCAAAGGCAACGCGCTGTTGACCGATACGGGCTGCGCGACCAACGGCTTCGACAATTTCGAGAAGATCTGGTTCTGGCGCACGCCGACGGCCAAGTGCGAGCAGGAAGGCAAGTGCGTGCCCTACTCGCAATGGGCGAAGGACTACATCGCCATTCTCGGCAAGTAACGCGTCCAACAAAGTTCGGCCCGGCCTTTCAAGGTCGGGCCGCTCCCGCGATGGCGCAGCCAATGTCGCCAGCCGTCAAATTCGTGAATGTCTGCCGCCATTTCGGCCCGGTGCGGGCCGTCGACGGCGTCACTCTCGATATCGCCGAGGGCGAATTCTTCGCCATGCTCGGCCCTTCCGGCTCGGGCAAGACCACCTGCTTGCGCCTCATTGCCGGTTTCGAGCAGCCGACTGAAGGTCACATCGAGATCTTCGGCGAGACTGCCGAAGGCGTGCCGCCCTACAAGCGCAACGTCAACACCGTGTTCCAGGACTACGCCCTCTTTCCGCATATGACGGTGGGCGAGAACGTCGCCTACGGCCTGATGATCAAGGGAGTGCCCAGGGCTGAGCGCGAAGCGCGAGCGAGAGACGCGCTCGCCATGGTCAAGCTCGCCGGATATGAGGATCGCCGTCCCTCGCAGCTCTCAGGCGGCCAGCGCCAGCGCGTGGCGCTCGCCCGCGCGCTCGTCAACGGCCCCAAGGTGCTGCTCCTCGACGAGCCGCTCGGCGCGCTCGACTTGAAGCTCAGAGAGCAGATGCAGGAAGAGCTGAAGGCGCTGCAGAAAAAGCTCGGCATCACCTTCGTCTTCGTCACCCACGATCAGGGCGAGGCGCTTTCGATGGCCGATCGCGTCGCCATCTTCAATGACGGCAAGATCGTCCAGGTCGACTCTCCCGCCGATATCTACGAGCGCCCCCGGTCGCGCTTCGTCGCCGACTTCGTGGGGTCATCGAACGTGCTCTCGCCCGCCTTCGCCGCCAGCCCATGGCGGAGCCGCCAAATGGACGAGCCTCAGGCCTGAGAAAGTCGACGTCTTTGCGGCTGGCAGCCCCGTCCCGCAAGGGCACGCCCACGCCGACGGGGAAATCAAGGCGATCTCCTATCAGGGCGCGGTCACCAGGTTCAGCGTCGAGACCGAGAAATTGCGGATCTGCGCCGAGGTGCCCGCCGAAGGGACCTCGTTCAAGGAGGGCGACAAGGTGCGGCTCATTTGGCCGAAAGCGGCCATGGTCACCATGGAGGACGGCGCGTGAGCCAGGCGGTGACAGCCGATAGGCATGCGGCGACAGCCGATAGGAGAGAGGGGATCCTCGACCGGATCTCCGATGTCCTCATTGCCACCCCAAGCTGCTGACACTGCTGCTTTTGCTGCCGCCGCTCCTGTGGATCGGCGTTGTCTATGTCGGCTCGCTGTTCGCGCTCCTGCTTGCAGAGCTTCTATTCGCTCGACGATTACTCCGGGCTTATCGTCCGCGAATTCACGCTCTCGACCTATGCGCAGCTGCTGGAGACCGCCAACCTTCAGATCATTTTGCGCACGGTGATGATGGCGGCGCTCGTCACGCTCGCTTGCTCGGTCATCGCCTTTCCCATCGCCTATTACGCGGCGCGCTATGCCAGCGGCTGGACCAAGGCGCTGTTCTATCTCGCGGTGATGATGCCGCTGTGGTCGAGCTATCTCGTCAAGATCTACGCCTGGAAGCTCATCCTGGCCAAGGAAGGCATCCTCACCTGGCTCGCCAAGGGCCTGCATCTTTCATGGCTGATCGACGGGCTTTTGGCAGTGCCGATACTCGGCGGTCCGTCGCTGTCGTTCAGCTATATCGGCACGTTCCTGGTCTTCGTCTACATCTGGATCCCCTACATGATCCTGCCGATCCAGGCAGCGCTCGAGCGCGTGCCGTTGAATTACATCGAGGCCTCGGCCGATCTCGGCGCCGAGCCGCGGCAGACCTTCTGGACGGTGATCTTTCCGCTGGCGCTTCCCGGCATCATCGCCGGCTCGATCTTCACCTTCTCGCTGACGCTCGGCGACTACATCGTGCCCACCATCGTCGGCAACTCGCGTCTCATGATCGGGCAGGCGGTGTACACCCTGCAGGGAACGGCCGGGAACGTTCCGCTGGCGGCTGCCTTCACCGTCGTCCCCATGGTGATCATGGGGGTCTATCTGTGGGTGGCGAAGCGCATGGGGGCGTTCGATGTCCTCTGAGCAAAACCGCACAACGCCGTTACGGGCTTCGCATCTCGGCGATTGCCGGGCTGTTGTTCCTGCATCTGCCCTTGGCCCTGATCTTTCTTTACGCCTTCACCACCGAGGAGAAGAGCTTCCAGTTCCCGCCGCCCGGCTACACGACGAAATGGTTCTGGGTCGCCTGGTCGCAGCGCCCCGATATTTGGCCGCCGCTCTATCTCTCGCTCGAGGTTGCCGCGATCGCCACGTTTCTCGCGCTCATCTTCGGCACCCTCGCCGCCGCCGCGCTGTCGCGCGCCAAATTCTTCGGCCGCGAGACCATCTCGCTGCTTGTTCGTTCTGCCGATCGCGCTTCCCGGCATCATCACCGGCATATCGCTGCGCTCGGCCTTCGACATCATGGGCATCGATTTCTCGATCTGGACCATCGTTCTCGGCCACGCCACCTTCTGCATCGTGGTGGTCTACAACAACTCCATCGCCCGGTTCCGGCGGCTCTCCGGCAATCTCGTCGAGGCGTCCATGGATCTCGGCGCCAACGGCTTTCAGACCTTCCGTCATGTGGTCCTGCCGCAAATCGGCACAGCACTTCTCGCCGGCGGCATGCTTGCCTTCGCGCTGTCGTTCGACGAGGTTATCGTGACCACGTTCACCGCCGGTCAGCAGTCGACCTTGCCGATATGGATGCTGTCCGAGCTGATCAGGCCGCGGCAGCGCCCGGTGACCAACGTCGTCGCGGTTTTCGTCGTCATGGTCACGCTCGTGCCGATCCTCGTCGCCTACTACCTGACGCGCGAGGGCGAGCACATCGGCGGATCGTCAAAGTAACCGGCAAACCACGCGATAAGTGGAGGACAGTCAATGCTCGACACGGAAATGTTGATCGGCGCGAAGTTCGTTGCCGGCACCGAAGCGGCCGAAGCCGTGATCAATCCCAAGACCGAGGAGACCATCGTCACTCTCCCCGATGCCTCCGTGGCGCAGGTCGACGCCGCGGTGAATGCCGCCGCCAAAGCGTTCGAGACCTGGTCGCGCACCACCCCGGCCGAGCGCTCCGCGCTCCTGTTGAAGCTCGCCGACGCCATCGACAAGGAGGCGGAAGCCTTCGCCACGCTCGAGGCGCTCAATTGCGGCAAGCCGAGGATCCGCGTTCTGCAGGACGAGATGCCGGCGGTGTCGGACTGCTTCCGCTTCTTTGCCGGCGCCGTGCGCAACATGCATGGGCCGGTGGCCGGCGAGTACATGGCGGGCCACACCTCGATGATCCGCCGCGATCCGATCGGCGTGGTCGGCTCGATCGCGCCGTGGAACTATCCCCTGATGATGGCGACCTGGAAGCTTGCGCCTGCGCTCGCCGGCGGCAACACCATCGTCATCAAGCCTTCGGAGCAGACTCCGCTCACCACCTTGAAGCTTGCCAAGACCATCGCCGATATCTTCCCCGAAGGCGTGGTGAATGTCGTCACCGGCCGCGGGTCGACGACCGGCAACGCCCTGATCAATCATCCCAAGGTCGCCATGGTCTCGCTGACCGGCTCGCATCGATACCGGCAGGAAAGTGCTGCAAGCCGCCTCAGCCACGCTGAAGCGCACGCATCTTGAGCTCGGCGGCAAGGCGCCGGTGATCGTGTTCGACGATGCCGATCTCGCCTCGGTGGTCGCCGGCATCAAGGCGTTCGGCTACTACAACGCCGGCCAGGATTGCACCGCCGCCTGCCGCATCTATGCCGGCAAGAAGATCTACGACAATCTGGTCGCCGACCTGTCGAGCGCCGCCAAGGAGCTGAAATTCAATCTGCCCCAACGACGACGAGAACGAAATCGGCCCGTTGATCTCAAAGACGCAAAAAGGCCGCGTGCAAAGCTTCGTCGAGCGGGCGGGCGAGCAAAAGCACATCTCGATCACCGCCGGCGGCAAATCGCCCGGCGGCAAGGGCTTCTTCTTCGAGCCGACGGTCATCGCCGGCGCGCAGCAGGACGACGAGATCGTGCGCAAAGAGGTGTTCGGCCCCGTGGTGTCGGTCACGCGCTTCGACGACGTCGACCAGGCCGTGGCCTGGGCCAATGACAGCGACTATGGGCTCGCCTCCTCGGTGTGGACCTCGGACATCGGCAAGGGCATGGCGACGGCGGCGCGGCTTCAATACGGCTGCACCTGGGTCAACACCCACTTCATGCTGGTGAACGAGATGCCGCATGGCGGGCTGAAGACCTCAGGCTACGGCAAGGATCTGTCGATGTACGCGCTCGAGGACTACACCGTCGCGCGCCACGTGATGGTCAAGCTATAGGTCGCGAGCGCGCGGCGTGTCGCACCCGCCAGCCGCCAAGGCCCCGCTTTGACGGTCGGGGCTGACATCGGCCGTCGGCTTAACGAGTGTGATCGCGCAGCGCTTGAGGTGGGCGACGAGCTGTGGCGCGATGCGGGACTTCGGCAGTTGGTCTTGCCTCAAGACGCGGTTGACTGCGCGCACGGTTTCGACATTCTGCTCCCAGATGGCGAATAAGAGCTCGATGTCCTCGGCCTCACTCATCGCTGTTTGCAGCGCAGCTGCGAATTCACTTGGCTTATCAAAGGTGGCTTGGTCGGTACCGGACGCCGCGCGCAGGATCCACGGTCCTAGGGCAGGCGCCACCTTTGCGCCTCGACGTCTGCTGACGCCACCTTGCTCGCGATCGTAAAGGGCGAGCCCGAAGGGGTTGCCGAATGTGGCAAGCGCCCGCTTGGTGGCATCCGTCTCGGCGCCCTTTAGTGCGAGCTCGTGCGCCTGGCCTGGGGTGGAGGCTTTCGCTTCTCCGGTTCCTGATCCCTCGCGTAGAATTTTTGTGTCGCCTGCGCGCACGGTCACGCGGACCTTCGCGATGTAGGCGGCAAAATGATTTTGGCCAGTTGCGGAGCTGAAGACGCAGTTGGTTGAAAGTGTCCTGCGGTCCCAGGCGTCGAAGCCGAATATGCGGTTGGCCTCGGCGATGACGTGCCAGCCTTCCACGTAGTGAAGCTCCGTTCCGTTGGCTTGGCGAGTTTTAACGTGCCTCGCATCAAGCTTCGCTCTTAGCTGTTGAAGTTGCGTGTCGGTCAGCGCCATCACTTGGTCCTCACGGTGAGCACCGGCTTCGGGTTGCTGAGTTGAGCACCGGGAACTGGATCGCCGCGTTTGAGGTCGCCGAGCAACGCCTGGCGATCGAGCTTCGGCGGCTGCGGAAGCCAGTAGATCGGGGGGATCGTGTCCTCGGAGATCACGACCAGCGAGGGGTGCCGGCGCGAGCTGAGGCGGTGAAGTCTGGCTGCTCGAGTTTGCTGAGCCCAACTTCGGTCATCGCCTCGAGTGCAAGTGCTCGCTTCTTGGCGGCTCGTCTCATCGAGCCGCGATAGCCGCTGCTTCATCTCGTCGGCGCGGAGGCGAAGGCCGGCGCAGAGGGCCTCATCCACTAGCGCCGAGCGGATGACCGCGGCTATCATCTCGTGGAGATTTGTGATTCCTTCCAGCGTGTCGGCGAGGGTCAGCTCATCGAGATTTAAGTCTTCAGCTTGAAGACGCCCTTTAAGCGTTTGATAGGTCAGAGTACTTCCAGTCGTTAGAGTCGCCGGATTGCGCATCATGTGTCATACTATGAGCATCTGTATATTGATGCAAACGGTATGCAAAGTAACGCCGGCAGGTCAAGCCGTATGATCATGGCGAACCAGATAAAGGCCGCCAGGGCACTGCTTAGGATTGAGCCAAGGGGAACTTGCGGAAATCGCAGCGGTCTCGGAATCGCTACGGTAAAGCGTATTGAAACCGCGTCTAGCTCGTAAGAGGCGCCGCAACGACTATCTGGAAAATTCAGCGGGCCTTAGAAAAGGGGGGCGTTGAATTTATTCAAGCGGAGGGAGGAAGGGGACCAGGCGTCCGCCTAAGGCACATTCCGAAGGTGGGGCGGTAGATCGCCCGGATGGCCGCGCTACAAGCCAATCATGGATTCTGCGAAACGAACCCAATTGCTGCGGTGCAGCAGCAAAGCTCTGAGCAAGCCTATTCGACCTGCTGATGCAGGTCGCAAGAGGCTGCTGCTCGGCACGGCCGTGGCGTCGACCAAGTCACAGAGCTGGCCTGCGCCCGATGCCTCCGGATGGCCTTTAACCCTGCGAAGTTTCGCCCCGGTTCATCTTTAACCCTCGGTAAGGGTAGGGCACTACCCTGGGGCCGTGAGCGCTTGGTCCAGCGCAATTCGCGCTGGCGCGGCGACGGACCGAGCCTTCTGATCGTGAGGGTCATCTGTTATGCGTACGCGATTGCACCAGGCCTTGGGCTTCGTTGCCGTGCTTACGGCAAGCGCCACGGCCTCAAGCCCCGTCCTTAGTGCCGACCTGCCGCCGCCAGCCCTGCCGCCCGCTTATGTCGAGGCGCCGCTGCCGCCGCAAGACGTGTTCGAAGGGTGGTATCTCGGCGGCACGATCGGCGGCGCCACGGTGAGCTACGACTTCGCGCCGGCCGGCGGCACGGGCGATACCAGCGGCGTTCTCGGCGGCGTAATCGGCGGTTACAGCTGGCAGAGCGGTCCGTTCGTGCTGGGCGTCGAAGGCGACCTCATGGCCGCCAACATCGACGGCAGCCAGAATTTCAATTCCGGCTTCAACCAGGTCAATCCGTCGATCGACGCGATGGCCGATCTGCGCCTGCGCGCCGGCGTCGCCGTGCGGCCGCAGGTGCTGCTGTTCGCCACCTTCGGCGGCGCCTGGGCGAATGCCGATCTGCCTGTCACCGGCCCCGGTGGCGGCTCGGGCAGCGCTGACTTCTTCGGCTGGAGCGTGGGCGGCGGCGCGGAAGTCGCTTTCACGCCGAATTGGGCCGCCCGCTTCGACTACCAGTTCACCGACTTCAACTCCGAGACGGTCAACTACCCCGGTGGCCAGATCGATTACGATCCCGACGCCAGCATCTATCGCGGCTCGCTGAACTACCGGTTCTGAGCCGGGAGCGCGGGCTGGAACCAATCTGGGCCCAAAATCCGCCCTGCCGATAGTTCCCGGTAGCTCTAGACGTTCCTATCCGAAGCGATACTATGCCCTTGCCAGGCCATCTTGTGACAGAACTTCCATTCGGAAGCCTGCGGATGGAGCGGGGGCGGGATGAGCGTCGAGCATCGCTGCCCGGTCGTCGTGGAAAATCCGGAAGGTGCCGGACCCTTCGTGATCGTCTGCGATCACGCGTCAAATCGCATCCCTGACGAATATCAATCGTTCGGCTTCGCAGAGGATGCGCTTGCGACGCACATTGCTTGGGACCCTGGCGCGCTCGCCGTGTCTCGCCGCTTGTCGGCGCTGCTCGATGCGCCGCTGCTCTGGCCTGATGTCTCCCGTCTGGTCATCGACTGCAATAGGCCGGTCGACGCGGCGAGCCTGATCGTGATCGAGAGCGAAGGCCGCCCGGTACTGGCCAACCGCAATTTGAGCGAAGCGCAGCGGGCACAGCGTATCAAGCAAATCCATGCGCCTTATCATGACGCGATCGACGCCTGCCTGAAGCGCCGACTTGCTGCCGGCGTGGAGCCGGCGTTGATCGCCATCCACTCCTTCACGCCGGTCTATCTCGGCAAGAGCCGTCCTTGGGAGATCGGCATCGTGTTCGGCGACGATCGCCGCCTTGCCGATACTTCATACGCGGAAATTGGAAGCCGATTCCGCGCTCACCGTCGGCATCAACGAGCCTTATTCTCCGGCCGACCAGGTCTATTACACCGTCGAACGCCATGCCGGCCCGCGCGGCCTGCCGGCGGTCATGATCGAAATTCGCAACAATGAGATCGGCGACGCAGGCAGGCCAGCGACGCTGGGCGGACCGGCTCGCAAATATCCTAGACGCAGCAATAGGAAGCCTGCTCGAAACCGGTCAGGCCGTGGTATAAATCTTGCGATTAGGCACTGGGCCTAGGACAACTGGGGGGTTGGTGAAATGGCTGAGAAACAACATGAAGGCGGGGTTTCCTATCACGTCCCCGAGAAGGACTATTTCGAAAAACGCGAGCTGAGGCGCCACGCAGGCGTCTTCGCGCTTTGGGCGCTTGGCGTCGGCGCGGTCATCTCGGGTGATTTCTCGGGCTGGAACCTCGGCTTCGCCGTCGGCGGCTGGGGCGGCATGTTCATCGCCACCATCATCATCACCATCATGTATCTCGGCCTGACTTATTCCATCGCCGAGATGAGCCCCGCGCTGCCGCATACAGGCGGCGCCTATTCCTTCGCCCGCACGGCCTTCGGACCGTGGGGCGGCTTTATCACCGGCATTGCCGAGAACATCGAATACGTGCTGACGCCGGCGGTGATCATGTTCTTCATCGGCTCGCTATCTCACCGGCGATTTTCGAGACGCCCGCCGCGTTCCAGCCGGTCTGGTGGATCCTCGGCTACATCATGTTTGTCGGTCTCAACGCGCGTGGCGTCGAGCTGTCGTTCACCGTCACGGTCATCGTGACTCTGCTCGCTATCGCGATCCTGCTCATCTTCTTCGTGAGCGCGATTCCGTTCTTCGACTTCGGCAAATACGCGATGAATATCGGCGCCGATCCGGCGACCGGAGCGGCGGTGGAGTTGCCCGAGAGGCAACGGTCCGTTCCTGCCTTTCGGCAGTCATGGCATCCTCGCCGCGCTGCCCTTTGCGGTGTGGCTGTATCCTTGCCATCGAACAGATGCCGCTCGCGGCGGAAGAGTCGGCCGATCCCAAGCGCGACATGCCGAAGGGCATCATGCTCGGCATGTTCACGCTGATCGCGCTTGGCTTCCTCGTTCTCTTCATCAACCCGGCGATCCCGATTCACGCGCGAAGTGACCGATGCCGCCGGCGCCACGACAACCGCCACGGCGCGTTCGCCCTCGGCACGTCCGGCGAACCGATCCTCGACGGCTTCCGCGCGATTTTCGGGTCGAGCTGCGGCGAAGGTGCTGGCGCTGATCGCCGTCGCCGGGCTGATCGCAAGTTTCCACGCGATCATCTTCGCCTATGGCCGGCAGATCTTCTCGCTGTCGCGAGCGGGCTACTTCCCGCATTTCCTGTCGGTCACGCACGGCACGCACAAGACGCCGAACATCGCGCTGATTGCCGGCGGCTTGCTCGGCCTTGCCGTGATGCTGGTCGTGTGGTTCACCATGGGCGGCGAGACGGCGGGCTCGTTCATCGGCGGCATGCTCCTGAACATGGCGGTGTTCGGCGCGATGTTCTCGTACCTCTTGCAGGCGCTCACCTTCATCAAGCTGCGCCGGCGATTTCCCCAATATCGAGCGGCCCTATCGCAGCCCGTTCGGCGTTGTTGGGGCCGCGCTCACGGTGATCATCGCGCTGGTGACCATCGGCTTCCAGCTCGCCGATCCGGTATATCGCACTGGCGTGATCGGCGTGGCGATCTGGTATGCGCTCGCAATTCTCTACTTCGCGGCCTATGGCCGGAAGACGCTCGTCTTCTCGCCGGAGGAGGAATTTGCCGTGAAGCAGCGGGGAGGCGCCGCCAAGGTATAGCGGCTCGCGCAAAACCAAATCTTGATCGAAGCTGGCCCGTTTTAAACGGGCCAGCCTTTTTGTGATTAGCCTCTGTGCGCCAGATGGATCGCAGAAATTGGCCCGGCGAACAGACGAACGTTGCCGTTCAAACCTAGTTGAAATCGACTTGTCCCTAGCGACAGCGGTTAGGTTTGTAGGTCGACAGTCCTGTCACATGACCTTTGGAGCGCTTTCGACACTTACGCAGCGGCTGGCGAGCGTCCTCCGATCCCAGGCGTCATACCCGAAGATGCGGATCGTCTCTTCGGTGATGCTGCTCGCCAACTGGGAGAGCTGCGCACCGGCCATTGGGCGTCGAGCACTTCCTCCTTATTGCGTGGTCCCGTCAATTGAATGCCTCGGTTGGCGCTGGCCGTTGAAAAGCGCACGGAACTCTGATGGATCGCATGCAATCAAAGATCGATAATTCGCATTAAGCAATCTACAGTAATGGTCTCGATAGAATTTGCAAAACGAACCCAATTGCTACCAGTGCAGCAAGCTGTTCCGCCGTGCGTCAGCACCTTCATTGGTCCTCACTGCGATCTGCTGATACCTGTCCGAGAACAAGCGCTTCCAGGGCCCGCAAATCGGCGACATGATCAGGAAGTGCCAAGCCGAGATCCTGGCGGAAAAAGCCGTCGGCGAGATTTGACGCTGGCCAAAGTTGCGTAAGCCGCCCGCGCAGGCCGACCCCGCCGGGCACAATTTTGACAAAGGGAGAAAACCGGTATGGCCGGCATGTTGACCTTCAAGGAGCTGCAGCAAGCCGTGAGTGCCGGCGAGATCGACACGGTCGTGGCCTGCTTTCCCGACATGCAGGGAAGGCTGGTCGGCAAGCGCTTCCAGGCCGAGTACTTTCTCGACGGCGCCTACAAGGAAACCCACGGCTGCGACTATCTGCTCGCCAACGACATCGACATGGAGCCGGTGCCGGGCTACGCGGTCGCCAACTGGGAAAAGGGCTACGGCGATTTCGTCATGAAGCCGGACCTCGCGACGCTCCGGCGCATCCCGTGGCTGCCAGGGACCGCGCTGGTGCTCTGCGACATCGTCGATCACCATCATCACGAGCCGGTCGCGCATAGCCCGCGCGCCATGTTGCAGGCGCAGATCGCGCGGCTCAGCGCGCAAGGCATGTCGTCGTACTTCGCCTCCGAGCTCGAATTCTATTTGTTCGACGAGACCTACGAATCGGCGGCGGCGAAAGCCTGGAGCGGCCTCAAGACGGCCGGCACCTATATCCAGGACTATCACATCCTCCAGACCACCAAGGAGGAGGGGGTGCTGCGGGCGATGCGCAAGGGCCTGCAAGGCGCCGGCATTCCCGTCGAGAACTCCAAGGGCGAATGGGGCCCGGGCCAGGAGGAGATCAACGTCCGCTACGCCGATCCCCTGACCATGGCCGACTGGCACGTCATCCTGAAGAACGGCTGCAAGGAGATCGCCTACGGCCTCGGCAAGGCGATCACCTTCATGGCCAAATGGCGTTACGACCTCGCCGGCTCGTCGAGCCATATTCACGCGTCGCTGTGGGATAGCGCCGGCAAGACCCCGCTATTCCTGGATTCGAACGCGGAATACGGCATGTCGGATTTGATGCGCCGTTTCGTTGCCGGGCAGCTCGCTTATGCGCGTGAGATCACTTGGTTCCTGGCGCCCTATATCAATTCCTATAAGCGCTTCCAGGTCGGCACCTTCGCGCCGACCAGGGCGATCTGGTCGCTCGACAACCGCACCGCCGGCTTCCGGCTCTGCGGCGCCGACAGCAAGGCCATCCGCATCGAGTGCCGTATTGGCGGCGCCGATCTCAATCCCTATCTGGCCTTTGCGGCGCTGATTGCCGCCGGGCTTGCCGGCATCGAGCAGAACCTGACGCTTGAGCCGGCCTATGTCGGCGATGCTTACCAGGACAAAGCGCTGCGTGAAGTGCCGAAGACGCTGCGCGAGGCGACGGCATTGATGAAGTCGTCCAAGATGCTTCGGCAAGCCTTCGGCGACGGGGTGATCGACCACTACGTGCATACTGCGGAATGGGAGCAATTCGAGTATGACCGCCGCATCACGGATTGGGAGTTGAAGCGCGGCTTCGAGCGCTATTGAGTGAAGGGTGCCATGTCAGAACGTGTAAAAATCATCTCCCCCGTCGACGGCTCAGTCTATGCCGAGCGGCCGGTCGCGCGGGACGCTGACATCGAGGCTGCAGTGTCGTCGGCCCGCGCCGCGTTGCCTGCGTGGAAGGCCGTTCCCGTCGCTGAGCGCGGTCGTTACATTCTCGCCTTCCTGGACGCGCTGCTGGGGATGAACGACGACATCGCCGTCGAGCTTGCCTGGCAGATGGGAAGGCCCGTTCGCTATGGCGGCGAAAAGGGAGGCATCGAGGAGCGTACGCGCGCCATCGTGGCGATGGCCGAGGAGGTGTTGCGGCCTTACTACCCGCCGGAAAAAGTGGGCTTCCGCCGCTATATCGCGCGCGATCCAGTCGGCGTCGTGATGGTCATCGCGCCTTGGAACTATCCTTATCTCACCGCGATCAACACCATTGTGCCCGGCGCTGCTCGCCGGCAATGCGATCGTCCTGAAGCACGCCGCGCAAACGTTGCTGGTAGGCGAGCGGTTGGCCGAGGCGTTTCGGCGCGCTGGCCTGCCCAAGGGTCTCTTTCACAATCTGGTCATGTCCCATGAGCAGACCGAGAAGCTGATCGGCTCTGGACGGATCGACCACGTCAATTTTACCGGCTCGGTTGCCGGCGGCCGCGCCATCGAGCGTGCTGCCGCGGGCACGTTCGCCTCGATCGGGCTTGAGCTCGGCGGCAAGGACCCCGCCTATGTGCGGGCCGACGCCAAGCTCGACCACGCGATCGAAAATCTGGTCGATGGCGCGTTCTACAATTCGGGCCAATGCTGCTGCGGCGTCGAGCGCATCTACGTGGACGGAAAAGTCTATGACGAGTTCGTCGAAGGCTTCGCCGATCTCACCCGAAAATATGTCGTCGGCAATCCGCTCGATCAGGCCACGACCCTCGGTCCGATGGCGCGCGGCTCCTTCGCCGACACGGTGCGCGGCCAAATCGCGGAGGCGCGGCGCAAAGGGGCCACGGCTCTCATCAACATGAAGCTAGAAGGCGACCGTGCGGGCTCACCCTATCTCGCGCCGGAGGTGCTGACCAATGTCAACCATCAGATGGAGGTCATGCGCGAAGAGAGCTTCGGACCTGTCGTCGGCATCATGAAGGTGCGCGACGACGAGGAGGCGATCACGCTGATGAACGACAGCTTTACGGGCTGACGGCCTCGATCTGGACCCGCGATCTTGATCGCGCCGCCGAGCTCGGCTCCCGTATCGAGACCGGCACCGTCTATATGAACCGCTGCGACTATCTCGACCCGCATCTAGTCTGGACCGGCGTCAAGGATACCGGCCGCGGCGCGAGCCTGTCGAAATACGGCTTCGACGCGTTGACCCAGCCGAAGAGCTTTCACCTCCGCGAAGTCTGACCGGCTTCCCATCTCGGACCATCACATGAGCGCACCGACCGCCAATTGGAGCTACCCGACCGCCGTCAGATTTGGCGCCGGCCGCATCAAGGAACTCGCCGAGGCCTGCCGAAGCGCGGGCATCAATCGCCCGCTGCTCGTCACCGATCGCGGGGCTCGCCAAGTTCCCCATCACCGAGCGCGCTCTTGCGCTCTTGAAAGACGCGGGGCTTCCCGTGGCGATGTTCGCCGACGTTCAGCCGAACCCGGTTGACGTCAAATCTTGAAGCCGGCATCGCCGCCTTCCGCAAAGGCGGCCATGACGGCGTCGTCGCCTTCGGCGGCGGCTCCGGCCTCGATACCGGCAAGGTGATCGCCTTCATGGCCGGGCAGACCCGCCCAATGTGGGATTTCGAGGATATCGGCGATTGGTGGACGCGCGCCGACGCCGACAAGATCGCCCCGGTCGTTGCCGTGCCGACCACGGCGGGGACGGGCTCCGAGGTCGGCCGCGCCGGCGTCATCACCCAAGAGGCGACGCATACCAAGAAGGTGATCTTCCATCCCAAGATGATGCCGACGCGTGGTGATCTGCGATCCCGAGCTGACCGTCGGCATGCCGCCCTTCATCACCGCGGGCACGGGCATGGACGCGCTCGCCCATTGCCTCGAAGCCTATTGCGCGCCGAGCTATCATCCGATGGCGGAAGGCATCGCTGTCGAAGGCATGCGCCTGGTCTTCGAGAATCTGCCCAAGGCTGTCGCCAACGGCAACGACCTCGAGGCCCGCGCGCATATGATGAGCGCCGCGGCGATGGGCGCGGCCGCCTTCCAGAAGGGGCTTGGCGCCATTCATGCGCTCTCGCATCCGGTCGGCGCGCTCTATCACACGCATCACGGCATGACCAACGGCGTGTTCATGCCCTATGTGCTCGTCTTCAACCGTCCGGCGATCGAGGAGAAGATCGTCCGCTTGGCCGGCTTCCTCGGCATCGACGGCGGCTTTGACGGGTTTTTGAAGGCGGTGCTCGCGCTGCGCAAGCAGACCGGGGTGCCGCACGATCTTACCGGCCTCAAAGTCGACGGCAGCAAGGTCGAGACCATCGTCGAGATGGCGATCGTCGATCCGACCGCCGGCGGCAATCCGATTCCCCTGACCAAGCAAGGAGTGAGAAAGCTGTTTGACGCCGCGCTCAAGGGCGACGTTACAGCTGCGGCCGCCTAGGGCTTGACCGGCGGCACGGCGATATTGGCCGCTGGGCAGAGCCGCTTCTGATCCTCGTTGACGCCGCAGGCGCGCGGGAAGAGATCGCGGCCGAAGCAGACCCTGATGTCGATGAGGTTCTGCTTCCGGCAGGTCACCGAGATCATCTCCGGCTTCAGCCAAGGATTGGCGCCGAGGAACTCGCGTTCGATCTCCTCTGGCGAGACCGCGCGATCCGTGTCTGGCGCAAGAAATCGCTCGGGCACGCCGACGCGCTCGTAAAGTTCGCGCGCCACGGCAAAATATTGCGACGGGTCGAGGCCCGAGCAGGTCCCGTGCACGCGATACTCATGGATCAGGAGGTTCTTGCTCGGCATGATGTCGCGCATCTCGCGGATGACGCGGTCCGGCACCCAAGGCCTCTTGCCGATGGGGCAGTCTTCCGGCCAGCCTTCCTCATATTGCGGCCACAGCCCGTGCAGCCGGAAGGCGGGACGCTGCGATCCCTCGCATTGCCCATCGTTCCGCGCCCGGCCTTCGTCCCGGCAATAGGAGGGCATCCAGCTCAGCACGAGCACGTAATAGTCGAACACGCCAGGCGTGTTACGCTCGGCTGCATCCGTAGCGCCTCCCGCCAAACGAGCAAGCGAGCGCGACGAGAACCGGCAGGGCGCGCCTAACGCGTCGCATCGCCGTCCATCGCGCCAAGCTCGGCCAGGATGCGCGCCCAGCTGCGCGCGCCCTTGGTGAAGCTGCGTGAGATTGTATTTCTCGTTCGGCGAGTGGATGCGGTCGTCGTCGAGCGCGAAGCCGATCAGCAGCGAATCCATGCCGAGCCGCGAGCGGAACGAATTCGACGATCGGGATCGAGGCGCCGCAGCCCATGATCACGGGCGGCTTGCCCCATTCGGTCTTCCAGCGCGCGCGACGCGGCTTGGAAAGTGGGCTGCGTCGGTATCGAAGCCGACCGCCGGCGATCCGCCTTCATGCGCGAAGGTGGCTTCTGCGTCGGCCGGCAAGCGCTCTTCGACGAAGCGACGCAGTCCGGCGATAATCTTCGCGGGCTCCTGTCCGGGGACAAGACGGAAGGAGAGTTTGGCGGTGGCCTGCGCCGGGATCACCGTCTTGGTGCCGGGTCCGCCATAGCCGCCGATGATGCCGTTGATCTCGGCGGTCGGCCGCGCCCAGAGCTGCTCGAGAATGCTGAAGCCCTTCTCGCCTGCCGGCTCGCTCAAGCCGACGCCGCCGAGAAACCCGCTTGCATCGAAGCCGAGCGCGCGCCAGGCCGCGAGTTGGGCGGGCGAGGGGGCGCGAACGTCATCGTAGAAACCTGGGATGGTGACGCGGCCGTCTTCGTCATGCAGCGCCGCCAGGAGCTCTGACAGAACGCGCAACGGATTGAGGCCGGCCCGCCATAAATCCCCGAATGCAGATCGCGCGACGGACCGCTGACGGTGATCTCGGAGAAGGCAAGCCCGCGCAGGAAGGCGGTGATGGCGGGCGTATCCGCGTCCCATTGCCCGGTGTCGCACACCAGCGCGATGTCCGCCTTGAGCTCATCGCCATGCGCGGCCAGGAACGGAGCGAGGCTCGGGCTGCCGGACTCTTCCTCGCCCTCGATCAGCACGCTGACATCGACAGGAAGCTCGCCATGCGCCTCGATCCAGGCTCGCGCCGCCTCGATGAAGGTCATCAGCTGGCCTTTATCGTCGGAGGCGCCGCGCGCGACGATGACCTTGCCGTAGCGCGGATCCTCGACCAGGCGCGGGTCGAACGGCGGCGCGGCCCATTCATTCAAAGGATCCGGCGGCTGCACGTCGTAATGGCCGTAAAACAGGACATGCGGGCGAGGGCCCTTGGCGTGCGCAGCGCGCCAATGCGCCGACCACCATCGGCTTGCCCAAAGTGGGTTCGACCCGCGCGTCGAATCCGATCTCGCGCGAGCGCGCTCGGCGCACCATTCCGCCGCGGCGACGCAGGCTTCGTGAAAGGCTGGGTCGGTCGAGACGCTCGGTATGCGAGAGCAGCCTGAACAGCCGCTCGAGCGCCGCTTCCTCTTCGCGCGCGAGCCGGTCGAGCACGCGTTGCAGCGCCCCGCTCGAAATTTGCGACCCATTCATCGCCATGGCGCGCCGGCGCACGCCATCAGGCCGCCGGAGCAGCGCGCAAGCCGCCGCTACCGGAGCCGATGCATGTCGAATTCGATTTTAGGGGAGTGCTATTCGCCCATCTGCACGTTGATGGCTTGCGGACCCTTGCCACGGCGGTCTGGTTCTGTCTCGAAGGATACCCGCGCACCCTCGTCGAGCGCCGGAAGCCCCGAGCGCTGCAACGCTGAGATATGCAGAAACACATCCTTGCCGCCATCGTCCGGCGTGATGAAGCCGAACCCTCGTGAATGATTGAAGAACTTGACCGTACCCGTCTGACGCATGGGAAGCTCCTTTTCCCCTTCCAAATGATCCGCCGCGCTAGACGGCCGGGCGGAAGATCAGGCAAGTCTAGAAAGCGGGACAAGAAACCGCGTTGCTTCCCACGGAGCGCATGCGGAGAATCTCAACCCGGGTTCGCAATCTGCCCGCAAAACGGCTCACTTTATGGGCGCCGGCCCACTAAGCGCAAGACCCATCTGGGCTTTCGCGCGCCGAGAGCGCTGATGCGAAATGCTTAATTCGGGTAGGGGTCGTGCAGCGGAGCGCCGTTGAGCGGCTCCGGCGGAAAATCAAAATGCGGCCCGAAGTCCTTCGGCGGCGGCGGCATTTTGGCCGGCCCCCAGATGTCGCTGAGCCGTAGCGAATAGCCGCCGACCCCGCCGCGTGGCCCCTGCACGTAATAGGGCCCTTGCTCGCCGTTATTGCCTTTGGGCTCTTGCTGCGCCTCGGCGCCGCTCATCGAGAGCAGCACGAACAGCGCGCTCGCAACGACAGTTGCGAGGGGGAGAGACTTGCGAAGGGCGGGAAGCTTGGCCATGTGACCTGCTAACTCTTTGAAGGCGGGGAAGTTTCGAATCGCCCGTAAAGTCTGCTTGAGCCTAGGTTACGATTGCGTCACCGGCCTTCGCAAGCCCGGATTGGTGGATTAGCTGCCGCACACCTTGGCAGCGACGGTGCAGTGATACAGCGCGCCCTTCTTCTTGCAGCTCGTCGATATCTTGCTGACCCAGACCTTCTTGTAGCCGCTCTTCTTGGCCCAATGATTGGCTTTCCGGTGCAATTGCTTGAGGGCTCGGCCGGAGGTCTCGGATTGCTTCAATCCGATTGCGCCTCTCGCTGAAGCGCGCTGCAACTTCCGGCCTCGACCGGCTGGGATACAAACAGAAAAGCCGAAATAGCGGCGGCTGCCGCACTCGCAACCAGCAATTTACGCAGCATAGTGTTCCCCATAATTGGACGCCTTGGCGGAATTCTCCGCCCGGCCAGGACTATGCTATCTTTGCCTTTCAGTGCCTAGCGCTTCTGGGCAACACCGAGCGATCGCCAGTTCTGCCTCGGCCACGGCTGACGTTTGCAGCTGCTGTGGCACGCAGCCATGGGCTTTCGCTGGGCTGGCGTTGCCCGAAGCGGCCGGGGCTCCTCGGTGATCGTGAAGGTCGGCTGGTGGAACTGCTGGTACAAATACGGCTGCAAATATTGCAAGTACTGCTACTACAAATACGGCGAGAAATATTGCGGCGACGTGAGCAAGACCTGCAAGAAGAGAGGCGGGTACTACTACTAACCGCTTGCGATCGCGGGTGTGGCATGACGCCCCCGCTGTCGTGTGAGATTGGCAAACGCCGGGCGCAAAGGCCCGGCGTTTGTTTTTTGGAGCTCCCGAGGACGACGGGAACGAACGGTTCAGCCTCGGCCTGGAGGCAACATTGATGGCCGGGACAGGCGGGTAAGCCTGACCCGTCGGGCCGCTTTGATCGGTTGAACGCCGGACTAGCCGGCGCGGCGCGTCCGGGCGCGGTCCGGCTTCATGAAGCCCGGCGTGGTGCCAAGGATGGCATAGGGGTGGGCGGCCGCCACTACGATCACCCGCCTCGCTTGCAGGCGCGAGGCCTGCTTGGCGGCGGCGTGGATGCCCTTGCTGGAGGCAGCGACGCGGACGTACGTGCTCTTGCTCTTTGCCACGTGGCTCCGCTTGCTCGCGCTCGCGACTTTCACCTTCGCTTGAGCCTCAGGCTTCTTGGCAATGTGCTTCAGCCGCGAAGAGGCTTTCGCCGCGACCTGCTTGCCTTTGGAAGGCTTGACCTCAGCGGTCGCCTTGGGGGGCGTTTCTGGCGCAGCGATATCGGCCTTGGCCATGACGGCCAAAGCTGCACCGTCCTTGGCTTTGGCAGTGGCTTGGCCGAGCGCGGCGATGGCATTCTCGCTGCCGGCAGTGGTCACTCTGACCTTGGCGGTTCCGGCATTGAGCATGCCGATGCTGGCGGCGGCCGCCTTCGACAGATCGATGATTCGTCCGCCGATAAACGGACCACGGTCGTTGATTCGCACCACCACGGACCGGCCGTTAGAGAGATTCTCGACCAGCACCCTTGTGCCGAACGGCAGCGAGCGATGCGCGGCCGTAAGCTCGTCGGGATTCATTCTCTCACCGTTGGCGGTGATATTGGCCGGTAGCGAATACCATGAGGCGTGACCGAGTTGGTCCGCCTTGGCCAGATCGACAGGTAGCATCACAGCGGCGCCCAGAAGCCCCACCATAATCATCTTGGCTCGCATTTCGAACATGCGTTGTGCTCCTTATTCGATTGTCTGGGAGGTTCAGAGACCGACGAAGACTCGAGCCGGTCGCACATGTTAGTGCGATGCCGTAACCTACGGAGCAATAAGGCGAAAAATCGGCACTGAGGGGGTCATTGGAGGGCGATTCATAGGCACCTGGATTCGCCGGGATTTATCTTTTGTTAAGGTTTATTTTCAACCTTAACGGGCGACTCAAATCAGGGAAAATCGCGGTCGATCGAAGCCGATTTGACCTCGATCAACGACCTGGTAAAGCGGGGTATGCTGCGGGGGGATTGTCGAAAGGAGGGAGAGGAGCGTGTTTCATAGGCGCAACACTATCTGCCTAATTCTTTGTCATCATTCGCCTAATCCTTGCCCTTTTCTGCGAATACTGTATGAGGGAATTCCAGACTGAAACACACTAGGGACAACCCCAAGGAAGGACTTTAGGACCAACTGCGATGACGCAGAAAAAGAAGACTCAGGAGATCCAGGAGAGCCAATACCTCTCCCCAGGCACGTCGAACCCGCAAAGAGAGCCGATGACCGGCGCTCAGGCCTCCTACCTCAAAATGCTTGCCGATGAGGTCAAGGAGCCGGCGGCGTTCCAGCAGGGCTTGAGCAAGCGGGAAGCGTCCCGGCGCATCGATGCGCTGATGGAGCGGCTCCGGCTCGGCGATCTACCGCCGCACACCGACTGAACGATTTGCCGCCTCGCGCGGGGCTGAGGGATTGGCGGCTCTCGCAAGGATGAGGTGATGGCAAATGCGCGCGGGGCGAGCATTCTCCGGGCGGCCTTTGTTGGCTCGCCGTCCAAGCATTGTCCTCTGTCGATGCGGGCATGGCCATGGCTCTGACGCTGACATCGTCCGCCTTCCAGGCCGGAGGCAAGATCCCATCGCAATATACCTGCGAGGGCGAGGATATCTCGCCGCCGCTCGCCTTCGACGGCGTGCCGAGCGGCGCCAAGAGTCTCGCGCTCATCATCGACGATCCCGACGCACCCGACCCGAAGGCGCCGAAACGCGTCTGGGTGCATTGGGTCGTCTACAATCTGCCGCCTGACACCAAAGGCCTGCCGGAGAATGCGAGGGAGCGAGGCCTGCCCGACGGGCGCCGTTACGGGCACGAACGACCAGAAGCAGAACTCCTATCACGGCCCGTGCCCGCCGATCGGGCGGCATCGCTATTTCCACAAGCTCTATGCGCTGGATATCACGTTGCCTCCCGAGCCGCTGACCAAGGCCGCGCTCGAGGCTGCCATGCAGGGTCATGTGCTGGCGCAAGCCGAGCTGATGGGCGACCTATCAAAAGGGCGATCCGTAGGAGATCGACGGCTTACCGCCTCGTCACTTGACTGTGGCGTTCCGACTGGCTTGAGTGGCGGCCATGGCTAGACACCCCATGACGACGGTCATCCATTCTTCAGCGCGCGCCGGCGTTTTCGCGGCGATGCTGATCGGAGTTGCGCCCCACGCCTTTGCCGCCTGCGCCAGTCCCGCCGAGTTCGGCAGGTGGCTGCAAGGGTTCAAGAAGGAAGCGGTGGCGCAAGGGATTTCGCCCGAACACGGTGGCTATCGCGCTCGATGGGCTGACCTACGACCCCGCGACCATCGCCAAGGACCGCGGGCAGGGCGTGTTCGCGCAGAGCTTCCTGCAATTCTCCGGGCGCATGGTCGTCTCCAATCGCCTGCAAATCGGCGTGCGGCTCTGCTCAAGAAATATGCCGGTCGTGTTCGACCGGATCGAGCAGCAATACGGCGTGCCGGGCCCGGTGCTCGTCGCCTTCTGGGGACTGGAGACCGATTTCGGCAAGGTGATGGGCAATATGGAGACGATGCGCTCGCTCGCTACTTTGAGCTTCGATTGCCGCCGTCCCGAGGAATTCCGCGAGCAGTTGATGTATGCGCTGAAGGTCGTCGAGCGCGGCGATCTGTCTCCCGACGAGATGCGCGGGCCCGCGCATGGCGAGGTCGGCCAGTTCCAGTTCCAGCCGAAGAACTACTACGAGTATGCCGTCGATTTCGACGGCGACGGCAGGCGCGACCTGATCAGGAGCGCGCCGGATTCGCTCGCCTCCGCCGCCAACTATCTGCAATCGATCGGCTGGCAGGCCAATCAGCCTTGGCTCGAGCAGGTGCGCGTGCCTGCGGATTTGCCCTGGGACCAGGCCGACGTCACCATCAAGAAGCCGCGCTCGTTCTGGGCGCAGCACGGCGTGACCTATTTGAACGGCAAGCCGATCCCCGCCGACAATGTGCCGGTCGGGCTGCACTTGCCGATGGGGCGGAACGGTCCGGCCTTCCTGACCTATCCGAATTTCGACATCTATCTCGAATGGAACAAGTCGCTGGTCTATTGCACGACGGCGGCCTATTACGCGACGCGCCTTGCCGGCGCGCCCGCGCTCGCGCGCGGCAATGCGCCGGTCGAGGCTCTGAGCCTCGCCGAAACCAAGGAGCTCCAGCAGCTCCTCGCCAGACGCGGTTTCGACGTCGGCAAGATCGACGGCGTGGTCGGCGCGGCGACCCGCGATGCGATCCGCACCATGCAGATCAAATATGGGCTGCCGGCCGACGGCTATCCCAGCGCCGAGCTGTCTGCGCCGACTGCGTGGCGGCAGGCTGGTCTGCGACCGGACTGGAGTCACGTGAGGCGAGCGCTAGGCGGCCTCGACATTGGCCATCAGCGCGAAGAAGCCTTCGGCCAGCGTGGGGTGGATGAACATCGCGTTCTTGAACAAGGTCCAGGGCGCATCCGCCAGCATCAGCGCCATCAGGATCTGCACCAGCTCGCCGCCCTCGGCTCCGAGGATGGTCGCGCCGAGAATGCGATCGTTGTCGGCGTTGATGACGATCTTCATCAGGCCGCTCGGTCTCGCCGCGCTCGATGGCGCGTGCCACATAGGCCATCGGCACGCTGCCGATCTTCAGCCGGTAGCCTTTGGCTCTCGCCTCCCGCTCGCTCAAGCCGATGCGGCCGAGCTCGGGGTCGGTGTAGAGCGCGTAGGGAACCATGCGATTGTCGATGGTCCGGTTCTTGCCGTTCACGACATTGTCGTAGATCACGAGATAGTCGTCATACGAGACATGGGTGAAGGCGGGGCCGCCTTTGACGTCGCCCAGCACCCACACGCCGGGCACGTTGGTCTCGAGCTTGCCGTTATGCCGGATGAAGCCCGCCTGGTCGGTCTCGATGCCGGCTTTGTCGAGACCGAGATCGTCGGAGTTCGGCACCTGGCCAATACACGACGAGCAGGTGCGAGCCTTTCAGCGTCTCGGTGGTCCCGTCCTTCTTCTCGATCGTGACCTCGATGCCGTCTGCCGTCTTCGCCACCTTGGTGGTCTTCGACCCGAAGCGAAAGCGCATGCCTTCCTCTTCGAGCGCCTCCTTGAGGCTTTGCGAGATTTCCGGATCCTCGCGCGGAATGATCTGGTCGCCCAGCTCGACGACCGTGACTTCGCTGCCGAGGCGGCGGAACATTTGGCCGAACTCGAGCCCGAGATAGTTGCCGCCGAGCGCGATGAGATGCGCCGGCACCTGCTCGAGGTCCATGATGTTGCGATTGGTGAGATACTCGATCTTGTCGAGCCCCGGAATCGGCAGGATGCGCGGACGCGTGCCGGTATTGATGAAGATCTTGTCGCTTGCGAGCGTCTCGCCGTTCACCTCGATCTCGTGCGGGCCGGTGAAGCGGGCCTGCCCGCGATAGAGCGTGAGGTTGGCGTTGTTGTTGACCTGGTCCTCGATGCCGGACCTGAACGAATCGACGATCTCGTTCTTGCGCGCGACGATCTCGGCCATGTTCACCCTGACCTGGCCGGGGTGAATGCCGAACTCCGGCGCGACCCTGGCGTAGTGGGCGATGCGTGCGCTGGAGATCATCGCTCTTGGTGGGCGTGCATCCGTAATTGATGCAGGAGCCGCCGAGCCGACCTTTCTCGATCAGCGCCACACGCCAGCCCAGGTCGGCCAGATTGGTGGCGAGCGGGACGCCGCCTTGGCCTGAGCCGATAACGATCGCGTCGTAGGTCTTCATGGCTTTCCCTCGCGCGAAATGGCCTAGCGCGCGGGCACTGGCTCTGGCTGCATGCGTGTCCAGATCAGATGGTCGAGCGAGACGGCGCCGGGTCCCCGCGCGATGATGAGGAGCAGCAGCGCGAACCAGAGAACGTGCTCGGGCCAGCCGTCGGGATAGACGAAGAGCTGGATCACCAGCGTCATCACCATGAGGCCGAGAGCGGAGAGCCGCGAGGCAAGCCCAACGATCAGCAGGACCGGAAAGACATGCTCGGCGGTGGTCGAAAGATAGGCGGCAAGGTCGGGCGGCAGGAGCGGGACCTTATATTCCTCGCGGAACAGGAAGAAGGTGTTGTCCTTGATGTGGAGGAAGCCCTCGACCTTGGTCTGGCCCGAGCGCCAGAATACGCTCGCCACGGCGACGCGCGCCACCAGCGCCACGAGGCTGTAAGGAATCCGCTCGGCGAGCCGCCGGCCGGCTTCCAGCCAATCGATCAACGTGGACATTGCTTGGGTCTCTCCCGTGTTTCTTGCGTGCCCCTAAGAGACAAGATCGAGGCGTTTCAAGGAAATGCCGATCGAGGATCGACACCATAGCCGGTCGCTATTGGACCGGCCGGTCAATTGCCGCTCATATCGGCTCACAAGCTGTTGAGATTGGGAGCCGCGCCGGCGGCGGCGCGCGCTCTTGCCGCGCAGTCGCGCCTGAGATGCTCGATCTCCTTCAATCGCCACAAGGACATCCAATATTCGAGCCGCATCGCCAGCCACATCGTTCGCCAGCGCGAGACGCACAAGCTTCGCCACGTGATCACCCAGCTCCTCGAATACGTGCCGGAGGCGGAGAAGAACGACCCGCCCTATCGTGAGCTCGCCGGCAGTCGCTGCGACACGCGCATGCATGTGGTCCGGCTCCTGAGCCCGAGGCTCGACAACGAGACCCACACCAAGGATATCGACTTCTCGCCCGCGGGCATTCGCCAGCGCTGGGAGGCCGGCTACGCCGACACGATGCGCGCTCTATGGCGCCAGCCTTGGATCGGCGAGTTCGGCCTGCTCGACGGCGTCATCCTGCATGAGCCGGAGCCTGGCGCCGAGCCAGCAGCCGAGATCGAGCCCAGCAAGCCAAGTGCTGAGGCGTCCGACCCCGGCCCGCACAAACTCGCCGCGGAGTGAAGGAGCGTCCGATGAACGTCTGTACCGGCATCTCGGCGATCCAGCTTAGCGCCACTGCTTTCACCTTCCTGGTCATCGTGCTCTCTCTCGAAATATTCTGGGTCAGGATCGCGCAAGAGCTGCATGGCGGCGACATTGCCTTCGCGCTCAGGAAGCGGAGCTGGCTCAACGCCTTCGTCGCAGCCGGTGCCGTTGGCGCCGCGATCCTGCTGCTGTTCTGGGTGCATAGCTGCACCAATGGCGTGGGCTAAAGCCCTGCGATCGCCGTTCCGGCGCTCAGCCCAAAAGAAAAAGCCCGGCAGCAAGACCGGGCTTTTTTACGCGATACAGGAACGTCCAAACAGTTTCCAGTCCCATGGCCATCTCGATCAGCCCGCCTAAAGGGGCGCTTGGGGCAGGTGATCGGCCGGTCCTGGAGGCCTGTCCGCCATGCCTTATTTGATGGGCGTGGAGATCGGTTCCGGCGGCATCTCAGCCGTGTAGATCTGCTGGGAATGATGGAAGCAACCGCCGAGCGCCAAACAGGCGGCGATGGCGGCGAGAGCAACGATGGTGCGCATGGCGGGATCCCTCTTACTTGGTACTGTCACTCAAATCGGTTACGCGAGACTTCGCCCATCTGACCGCGTTAGGCTTAGAAAAGCGTTAATGGCCGGACCATTTTAGAACTGTGCTTGCCGGGATCGCTTGCCGCGAAAGCAGTTCTCCTTACAAATTCCGCGTTGCAGGAGAAACGCCCTCGCTGATTTTGGTTCGATCGAGGTCCAAGGGCGCGAGGAATGGGAAGCCCGAGTTAAAGCAGGCATTGGCATCAAGAAACCCTCACTCTTGAAATCGCTGAGGTCGAAGTCCGCTTAGGCGTAGCGTCGAAATTTCACTCCGTTTAGCCAACTCGCTGCGACTATCCGAGGGAAGGTATTGAAGTGCCCCTTGTTGTAGGCCGGCGCTATCTGAGTGGCCTTTCTGCGTATTTCGGCAACCGTCACATCTGTCTCTTTTGCTTCGCGTTTCCACTTATAGTCATGCAGCAAATTCGATGATGAAGCTGAACCTGGAATCCGGTCAGACGTGGACGCCAATCGAGGAGTGCGCCGCTTGCCATGCGCTTGGAGCGGACTTGCGACCACGCCTTTCAAGATGCCAGGCTTTCCCAACCCATAGCGTTCCTTCGTTTTGCGCAAAGCCTTCGCCGCACGCTCCTTTGCTTCCTTCTTGCGTTGAGCTTCAGTTTTTCGACGCATTGCCACACCTGCCTGTAGTTCCTCAATAAATTTAGGTTCATCAGGGGGGCATGCAAGATCTGGGGCATAGCCGGGCCGAGCTCGCTCGGCCATTTCCTCACTGCCGAACAATCATATTCGTTTCAGATAGAAGACCACTCGGTCGGATTCGTTGAAGCCTAGGGCTTCGTGCACTCTCTGGCCCACTTCGTTTTGCAAGCAGAGGCAAATTCGGTGCAGCCCATGCCTTTGGCCCAGTCTTCAACGGCACTGCAAAGAAGGCAAGCAAGTCCACGTTTTCGATATCGTGGCTCGACATAAAGTCCCTCGAGGAATCCTACAGGCGAGCTGTTGCAGCCATTCACATAGTCTCGACGCAAGGTCGCCTCGGCGAAGGCAACAACTGTTTCGTCAGCCTCGCATGCCAGATAGCCGACAGCATCACGCGGACGTTTAAGTAGCGACCTCGCATGACTACGATGTTCGTCTAAAGTCTCATCAGGCCACAGACGTTGTCGCAATCTCACCCAGCCATCTAAATGCTCGGAAGTGCATGGCCTGATAATCACCACATAAGGTTCCGTTGCTGATCGGAAGCGCATCTCGCAAAAAGAGGAGACAAACGATGACGATCACAGGTGGATGCCGCTGCGGAGCGGTGCGCTACAGCATAGGTTCCAACCCATTGTTCGCACGTCATTGCTGGTGCCGCGACTGCCAGTATATCGGGGCGGGCAGCGGCACAGTGAACGTGTTCTTCCCGAGCGAGGCCGTCAAGGTGGAGGGTGAGCTCGCCGACTATCAGAGCCGAGCCGACAGCGGCACGCTTATGCATCGTCAATTCTGCCCGACATGTGGGACGCCAGTGTTTACCCAAGCCGATACAAGGCGACAATATATCGGCGTGCGCGCGGGCACGCTTGACGATCCTGATCTCGCCCAGCCTCAAATTACTATCTGGACTTCAAGTGCGCCAAGATGGGCCTGCTTCGATCCGGCTTTGCCGCGAGAGGAAAAACAGGCTCCGCCGGGCAAATAGACTGAACCGTTTGAGACTTGATGCCCGTTCGTGGCACTAGCGCAAATGCACGTACGCACTCCAAGTCGTCGCGCATATGCCGGCTGTCCACCCTTACGTTCGGGTGCTATTTGCGCGGGCGGCCCCATGGCGAACTATATCACTCGGCAACTCCTGCCCGCCACCCAGGCAAAGCCAGAACCGGAACTTTCCTCGAAAGTAAAAGGTTCTGTTTCGCGAGATTCGCTTCATTTCTGGGCAACGCAAGGAGTGCTCGCATGAACAATCCATCCACCACGATTAAGAAGGGCGTTTGTCGCCGTTCCCTGTTGAAGACTGTACCGGCAATTGCTGGCGCCATCATCTCCACGACCGCTTTGGCAGAGAGCTTGTTCGCGCAAACCAAACTCACCCACGAAGCTGCCAAATATCAGGACAGTCCCAAAGACGGTCAGCAGTGCTCTGGTTGCGTTCAGTTCGTGGCACCAGCTTCCTGCAAAGTAGTCGAGGATCCAGTCGCCGCGAGCGGGTGGTGCCAGCTCTTCATCGCCAAACCGGCTTAGGGTTCATCTCCCCAGAAGCACGTTACGTAGCACCACGGCGTCGTTGTGCTCTTCATCGCGGGCCGAATAAACAAGAGTGAGCGGTCTACGCCGAGCGATCGAGCGGAGTTCAGTCAGGAGGTGTTTATGGCAGCGTAGCTCCTTTGTGTAACGGCCTCGGAACTCTTGCCAACGTGCCGGATCGTGGCCGAACCATTCACGAAGTTCGGAGCTTGGGGCAATCTCTTTCATCCATCGGTCAAGCGCCGTCGCCTGTTTCGTCACGCCGCGCGGCCAAAGCCTGTCTATTAAGATACGCACCCCATCGTCGGCCGAAGCTGCCTCGTAGGCTCGCTTCAGTCGAATGTTTCGAGCGGGGACCTTCGAACTCATGTTGGCATCGTTAAACGAAGCCAATTTGGCGGCAACCTTCTGGGAGGCAGCGGATCAACCGCCGGTCCATTAATGACATTGCCATCGGCCGAGAAGATGGAGCGGGACCTTGCGATCTGGATCGTAAATCGATGCCCATGCGGGTGTTTTGCCCGAGAATCTGTTGAGCGATCGAAATCCCCGCCGCCGTGCCGTTGTTTATGCCCCACGCATTAAATCCAGTGGCAATGTAGAGATTTGGCGCCCGAGATGATGCTCCGACAAACGGCAAACGACCTGGACTATCGTAGTCCTCATTGACCCAACGCCACGCGATCCATCGCGACCTTATGCCTTTTCGGAGTCGCTTTTTTAGTTGTGGCGCTGAAATACCCGCTGGTTCGAACTCGGAATATGTATTCCTTGCCTGATCGTTTATCTGAAACCCGATCCGCCGAGACCTAGAAATCGAATATCTCGTTCGGCGCGCGGGTGATGAGTTCAAGGCAATTCAAAAGGAAGCGAAAGGACAAACAATGGCCAAGAATACGATTTGCCTATGGTACGACAAGGACGCCGAGGCTGCTGCTCGCTTGTACGCCGAGACCTTTCCCGGCAGCGCGGTGGGTGCCGTCCACCGTGC
>CAWGVA010000002.1:0-135197 GCA_963825835.1 uncultured Alphaproteobacteria bacterium
CGATGGCCGTCTTTGGCGCGGTAGCCGGTTATCCCTCCAGCATCGGAGTCCCGTTTTCTGTGGCGCGGGACTCCCCCCGGTGGATGCGATGCCTCGATGCTCTGATTTCAATGAACCTTATACAACTGTCAGCTTGGCGCGTGCTGCGATGGCAGCCAGCTCATCGTAGTCACAGTCGCATCGAAGTCCCGTTTTCTACGCCGCGGATATCCCCCCGGTGGATGCGATGCCTCGATGCTCTGATTTCAATGAACCTTATACAACTGTCAGCTTGGCGCGTGCTGCGATGGCAGCCAGCTCATCGTAGTCACAGTCGCATCGGAGTCCCGTTTTCTACGCCGCGGATATCCCCCCGGTGGATGCGATGCCTCGATGCTCTGATTTCAATGAACCTTATACAACTGTCAGCTTGGCGCGTGCTGCGATGGCAGCCAGCTCATCGTCGGTCATGTCGATGGCCCGTTTAAAGGCTTGGGTGTCCGAGGTTCAATAGCCGCCGTTACGGAGTCCCGTTTTCTGTGTCCCGGGTCTCCCCCCGTCGTCAGCATTTGCGTTGAGTCTGGCCGCGAATGAACCTTGTCTGTTCCGGGGGCCGGAACCAAAACGGCAGTTTCTCGAAGGAACTGTTAGGGCGGTTATCACGTTGCAGTGATCAGCTTCTGTCTGGTGAGATTTGCTCGCGCCGGGCCCAAAACGGGGATTTCACATGTACATACGTAAACTTGTCGCCGCCGACCTGCTCCTTGCTATGTCGCTTGGCCTTGGCGGTTGTTTTCATCACCGGCAGGCCGTCGCGGCCCAGCCTTTGCCACCACCCGTGAGCAAGCCGCTCAAATAAGAGCGCACGCAGACACGCTGTAGCGGGGGAGGGCGACGGGTTCCTCTAACCCCCGTGTCGCCTGCTGCGGTCAGTCTGGGAAGTAATCGCCATGGACCGCATCCGCATCATTGGCGGCGAGCCCTTGAAGGGCACGATCCCGATCAGCGGGGCAAAAAACGCCGCTTTGCCCTTGATGATCGCAAGCCTGCTCACGCGCGAGACGCTCACCCTCAAAAACATCCCACGGCTTGCCGACGTTACGCTGCTCGGCCGCATTCTCGGCAATCACGGTGTGGACGTCACTGCGGTCGGCAAAAAAATGGGCCAGAGCACAACCGAGGGCCAGACCTTCAAGCTCAAGGCGGGTGAGATCGTCGACACCACGGCCCCCTATGAAATGGTCTCGCGCATGCGGGCGAGTTTCTGGGTGCTGGCACCACTCCTTGCCCGTTGCGGCGAAGCCAAGGTGTCGCTGCCGGGAGGCTGCGCTATCGGCACGCGAAGGGTGGATTTGCACCTGACCACGCTTGAGTCCCTCGGCGTCTCGATCGATCTCGAAGGCGGCTATGTCATCGCGAAGGCGCTGAAGGGCTTAACCGGCGCCAAGGTCTCGCTCTCCAAAGTCTCTGTCGGCGCCACCCATAATGCGCTGATGGCCGCTGTGCTCGCCCGTGGCGAGACCTTGATCGAGAATGCCGCGCGCGAGCCAGAAGTCGCCGACCTTGCAAACTGCCTCAAGAAGATGGGCGCTAAGATCGAGGGGATCGGCAGCTCGACCCTGCAGGTCCAAGGCGTGGACCGGCTTCATGGTGCCGAGCACACGGTCATCCCCGACCGCATCGAGACCGGCACCTACGCCATGGCTGCGGCCATGACTAATGGCGACGTCGTGCTCGATGGGGCCCGCGCCGACCTCCTGCAAGAGGTGCTCCAAACTTTGCGTTCGACTGGCATCGAGATCGAGGAGAGGCCGAGCGGCCTCAGAGTGGCGTGGAACGGCGGAGCGCTCAGTCCGGTTTCCGTGGAAACAAGGCCTTTCCCCGGCTTTCCTACCGACCTGCAGGCTCAGCTTGTTGCTCTCATGTGCATGGCAAACGGCCTCTCCAAGGTGCGGGAGACTATTTTCGACAATCGCTTCATGCATATTCAGGAGCTGACAAGGCTCGGCGCCCGCATCGAGCTCAAGGGCGATACCGCCTTCGTCTCCGGGGTGAACGGACTGCACGGCGCGCAAGTCATGGCCAGCGATCTTCGTGCCTCGGTCTCGCTTATCATCGCTGGACTTGCCGCCCAAGGTGAGACCCTAATCGGCCGCGTCTATCACCTCGATCGAGGCTTCGAGCGAATCGAGGAGAAGCTCAGCCAATGCGGCGCGCGCATTGAGCGGCTCTCTGCCTAGCCAGCACGCAACCTCAAAAACTCAAGCCTGAAAAAGGCACTACGTGCCATGAGGATCGCTCCGTCCAAAGGATCACTTTGTGCCACAGATAAAAGGCCGCGAATGTGAGAAGGCAGCCATGCCGTCAAGGGTTCCGCAACTCCCCCTATGAGACTAATGGCAGGCGACCCGGCATCCTTAAGCCGTTCGATAATCTGTACGGCAGCGTCTGCCGCCTCTTGGATGATGCCGACGGCTATCGGATCTTTCGCCGACGCATATTCAAGGACCAGCGGCGCAAGCTCGGCATAGTCAGCCGGAGTCGCCTTCGAAGCAAAACAAACGATCCTTGCCGGATCCCACTCGAAACGATCGAGTATGGCTGCCGAAAGCTCTGTTTTGTCGGCGCGACCATCAAACGCCCAAAGTGCGCGGCGCAGCGCTTCCCGACCTATCCTCTGGCCGCCTGCCTCGTCGGACACATTGGCACCATATCCGCCAACGGTGATTCGCTCTCCATTAACCACAGCCAGACCACACGAACCGGTGCCAAGTATCACGATGCCCCCGTCACCAGCTTGGTGGGCGCCAAGCCAGGCGATGTAGGCATCGGTCTCAAGCACTACCGATGCGAACGGGCTGAGTTTAGACCGCAAGCCATCGCACGCGCTTTTAATGCCAGCCCCTGCTACGCCCAACCCGGCGTGCGCAAGACGGAGGCTTCGCTCGTCCAGGCCAGCAGCCTGGACGGCCCCTTCGCTCGCAGCTCGAATGGACTGCGCCGCCAGCGGCAAATCCATATGGATATTCGCTGGACCGCCCCATCCCTCGCCTAGCAAATTCCCTCCGATATCGCGAATGCGCGCTCGGCAAAAAGAGGCGCCCCCGTCGATACCGATGAAGAGGTGCTTAGACATGCATCAGACGATCGCCGTACAATGAGAGTTAGTGACAACAACAAATCAAAAACGGCCAGAGTAAGTCACCGGCGAGCGCGATTATACAGCGATTCTTTCTAGAAATAGGCCAGCGGTCGCAATCACAATCAAGAGCCAATAGAGGGCTCTAGCGACAACCAATAATAGGCGGATGTACCTCTTGGCGCTAGCCCGACGAGACCCGGTGTCGGACTTTGCGGTTCAGCACGCGGCACATGAGTAAAAAAAAATCCCGCTTATGTCCGCTTTGGGTCATGAACAGACGTCACGTCACGTCTGCATTAAGTCCGTTATTCCCCTCAGCGGACATTCATCACCGCGGTTTGCACGTCCGCTTGGTGCCACAAGCGGACATTCCCATTTGCAGGAGTGCCACGAGCGGCGTGAGTGCGTCTACCGCGAAGAGTAATTCAATCGGCTGCTGACAACGGCGTGGCCACGGCCATTCCACCAATCGGAATCCTGTTTTCTGCGCCGCGGACATCCCCTGGTGGATGCGGATTGGCTCGCTGCCCGACCCTCAATGAACCTTGTCTCAACGCAACGCGTTGCTTCCTGTTTAGCGCCGGATCATTCCGGCTTGGAAGCCAATGTTCTGCGATTTGACGATCCGCTTCAAGCTGCGAGACGTTGCAGCACATTCCCCACCGACGAGTGATCCCACTTGCCTCCACGGGGCGTCGCCACCTTCCGCTTGTTCAATTCAACGGCGATGCGCGCCAGCGACAAGCCCTGGGCCTTCAACTCTCAATGGTGAGTCCGATGTTGTAATGCGGCATGGCGAGTGCCCCCGGTATGCCGATGAGCCCTGTGCCTGGCTCGACTGGCAGTGCACTCCGGCACTGCGGTCGTTCCGGCAGTTTCTGGGCCGTCCCTCTTTCGCGAGGTTCCTTGGGCTGCGCCAAGCGCGGCGTGGGCCAGCGCCGCAGATTGCGCGAACGGCCTGGTGAAGAATGTTTCTCTAATCCTTATATAAAGCTGAGTGGCGGGCGGCCTACCGAAACGGAAGGAACGTCCAAAATGAAAAAGTATCTCATAGCCAGCATCCTCATCGTCGGCTTTGCCGGTTCGGCCTATGCGGTGACCGGCCAATTCGGCGACATGTGTTCCTGGGGTCTCGCCAATCACAAGGACGTGCAAACGGATTGCTCCGTAAATGCGACGATCAAGGGCAAGACCTACTGCTTCAGCAGCGCGGACGCCAAGAGCCAATTCATGAAGAATCCGAGCGGCAATCTGACGAAGGCCGAGTCCTTCTATAAGAGTGAGCACAAGGGCTAGACTTGGAGACTCGTCTGTTGAGAACATAGCCCTCGGGGTCGTTCTCAACCAAAGATCTCACAAGCTCGCGTGATGGGCTTCTGCCCAAGTAAGTGCCCGTGTGTCTCAACATGCGGTGGGCCCCTTCATGGCTAAATTAGAGGAATGTCTTTTTTTGCGCTGCTGAGCGGACAGCATGGCACCCCATCGCCTCCTGCATGGAATGCCTGCTGCGAATAGCTAAGCCTGACCTAAATCTGCCGCCCAAACGAAAGTACAGCCGTGCCAGGCCACTACGGCAACCAGGCATGAGGCAATAATCGGCTACACGGCGAGCGAAGCGTACTGTTGCGGCTCTTCCACCGTCACACGCGAGCTTGCTGGCAATTGCAACACGGTTGCGCGTTGGCCTTTGCACAAATGCGTCAGCAGGACGATTTTCCCGTCGGGGAACTCAAGGGCGTCATGATGGACGTTTGACCGATTCTTGTCGACCTGTTGGAACTTCGCGACCGTGTGCCCGAGTCTCCAGGAGAAGAGCATGCCAGTATCGCATCTCACCTCCTCCTCGAAGGCAAGCTCGGTGCCGGGGAGCAAACAAACGGCCACATTACGATCATCGACCGAAGCAAAACCACGCGTATACGTGTGGGGGAAGCTCGTCGAAACCAGCTTGTCTCCGACCTTCGCGGGCCGGGACGCGACTAAATCTAGGCTGTAGTCACACATTGAAGGTACTCCAGTCACTCCGGAGTGCCCCCAGTCCATGATTATGGTAGTCGATCAAAACGGCGATCTTTTGTCTGGATTTCCGTCTGCGGTATCGGGCAGTTGGAATCGAGCTTTCTCACCGCGGAGAGCAGGACGAGTGCGATCGTCATCGCAAGGCCTGCAGTCATCAGGGTCTGATGCTGGTGAACATGAGATGATGTCGTACGGTCCCCGCCATCGCCCACGCTAAGGAATGGTCTATGTTTGGCGCGGCGGCTGTGGGTTATGGGCGGGATCAGTATTGTATTTGAACATCTTCGCGACGATGGGACCTCCAACTAGAGGCTTCAGCTCGGCCTCTAGCGCGTCCGCTTTGTCCTTTTCGTAGACTTCGTCGCCCCCGACATAAAGCGCGAAAGACTTGGTGTATTTTGACTTCTTGGCAGGGTCGTCGATAGTTTTTTTCGTCCATTCATAAAGATCAAAATTTTCGATGCCGTTGGCTTCGGCCTCGCTGACATAATCTGCGAAAGCATCGAACTGGCATTTCATGACAGCATCATGCCTGTTCAATATATCCGTCAGCGTAGAAATCGACGGGTCTCCCGGAACGTTCCGCGCCACTTGCGCGAATTCGTCGCTCAAGGTCAAGCGCAACTGAAATTTCAGATCATCGCTCATAGTGTTGTGCTGCTTCAGGCCGCGTGCCTAGCATTGCCGCGAGTCCTTGCGGCGCGTCATAACTTCGCATGTGGTGAGCCGACTTGGCGCATACTCTCGCACCTTATCTGCGATGGCGTCGAGCGTTTCTTCTAGCCGCACGATCTAAGGGCCGCCCGCTCTGGTTCTGAAAGCGTCCGCGTCGCGCACGGCCCCGGGAGGCTGAGATGTCCGCTATGGGTCACAAACAGACATCCCGAGATGTCCGTGTCACGTCCGCTTTACCGCCAATAGAAGACATTCGGCGGATGAGGTGGCATGTCCGCTTTAATGCCAACAGCGGACATCTCGCGTTCTGGAAAGCCCAGAAGGCACTCCGCTGGCGGTAGCCTAGCCGATTTCGTTGCCGCTCGGCCAAGGCAGTCAGGTTTATAGATTTGTCCTTGACCGTGATCGAGGTCACTTGTGCTGGGGTGACTGAATTGCCATCTGTTGAGGACGCGCGCCATTGTTGACTAATGCCAATACATGAAGCGCGCGTGGGGCGGACCATGTAGCATGTGATGCCCATTAAGCCAGCGTCCGCCCCACTCTATTTTGTGCATATAGGGGTGCGCGCTGAGTGCGCCGCGACGCGACAACCCCCCAAGCACAAAGAGATCGAGTCGCACGCAAGGTATCGGTCGATGCCGGTGAGCGCTCGTTCGTAACATAGCTTTGAGGAAGGCCAAAAATGTCGTGGCAATTCACTGTCGGACTGAGAGTGAAAGGAAAAGCCGACCGAATTGTCGTTGACGCCGAAGACGCGCTCATTGCGGCCTTAAAGGCCAAGGCTGACCAGCCCGCAGCCACAATCATGTATGTGCGGCGGTCGAATCGACGCGGTGACACACGCCACCCACCTCGCCCTCACACCGGAGGCGATTGATCGTTAATGGGTGCATCATTCGATGACTCGGAGGTCGACGGCCAGCCTTCTGAAAGGAGGCTCAATTGACCTACATCGTCAATGAGAGCTGCATTCGCTGCAAGTACATGGACTGTGTCGAGGTGTGTCCTGTGGACTGCTTCTATGAGGGCGAGAACATGCTCGTCATTCACCCCGACGAATGCATCGATTGCGGCGTTTGCGAACCGGAATGCCCGGTTGATGCGATCAAGCCGGATACCGAACCGGGGATCGAAAAGTGGCTCGAGATCAATGCGAAATATGCTCAGGTCTGGCCGAACATCACCATAAAACGTGAGCCGCCGCCAGATGCCAAGGACTGGGAGGGCAAGCCTGACAAGGCCGACCTGGTTATCGCCAAACCCTGGCACAGGTGATTGAGAGCTGGACGGGTGAGACGCACATATTCACCCGCCTGGTGGCAAAGTGAGATCGAAAACCCACGGTGGATGTCTTGCTTTGGTTGCCGACCTCGTAATCGGCCTCGTCAACTTTGAGGTGATCGTCAGGGGGTTAAGTCCGGGTGAGGGAGGTAGATAGGTCGCCAACCCAGCGAGCGCGAGATGTTCGAGCGTGTGGCCAAACTGGTGAAGACGGATAGGATGAGATCATGGAGGCTCGGTCAACTGGCCCGGTCGATCTTCTTAACCGAGTTCATCTCTGCGTTCTTCCTGGCGATGCGTTACTTCTTCAAGCCTAAGGCGACCATCAACTATCCCTTCGAGAGGGGACCGATCTCGCCCCGCTTTCGCGGCGAGCTTGCGCTGCGGCGTTATCCGAACGGGGAGGAGCGCTGCATCGCCTGCAAGCTGTGCGAGGCGATTTGCCCGGCACAGGCCATCACCATCGAGGCGGGGGAGCGGCGCGACGACGGCACGCGGCGGACCACCCGCTTCGACATCGATATGATGAAATGCATCTACTGCGGCTTCTGCCAGGAGGCCTGCCCTGTTGACGCCATCGTCCTGGGACCAAACGTCGAGTTCGCGACCGAGACACCCGAGGAGCTCTACTACGACAAGGAACGACTGCTCGCGAACGGCGACCGCTGGGAGCGCGCGATCGCTAGGAACATCTCGCTCGACGCCCCCTATCGGTGAGCCTGGTTGGCGCGGCTTAACTTCGATCGCGGCTGGCATAGGCGGAGGGAGACCCGCGCCACCGATGACAATCACAAAAGTTAGTCACTCGCGGCCTCATATCTTTTGTGAAATTCTTCTGGGTCCAATATGTGTAGATTGCCGCTGCTATCTTTAACAACCCACTGCCCGGGTTTTACGCGGACTAAGCCGAAATCAGTATCAAGATGAAGAATAGCATTCTCTCTGACTGTAACCATATCTTTCAACCAATCTGGAAAAGGATATTTGAAATCCATAGTTTCCAAGGCTGCTTCATAATGGAATGCCTCAACGGTTTCTAGCTTTCTGCGATAGAGTGTCATTTGCTAACCGTTCATATCTTGTAGTGTCCCCAATCGTGGCATCCGCTGGCAATGTCATGGTCAGAAGCCCTACGTGGCTACAGCAGATATATAGAGCCAGGTGGGATGCGAAAGCCCGCGCGCAGCCATTTCACTAGCGATGCAGCCAACCGCCAAGCGGTCAAGATTGTCTCAGCCCAATCGAAAAATCGCGGGGAAGGAATTAGAGCCGCAACCGGGCGGGAATGTGCGTGAAGCCAACAGCGACCGACGCAAAGAAGCGATGTGCGCCGTGGTGTAGTCGATAGTGATAATCGCCCAACGATAGCCCTCGACTTCGACGGGTGGCAGCGCGGTTCGGGAGACAATCGCGTGAAGCACCTTCACCATACGAACGCGATCAAGCCCCTCATTATCCATGGGTGGCGGCTCAATGGCGTCGATCCGTACAAACAGTTCGGGAAGCGCGTCCCACAAATAGTACGGTGATTGCCCCTCAAAGGCTGGCATTCCAGCTTCATTCCACCACTCCACAGGGAACGAGAATTCAGCGCCATTGGGGAGCCTGAAACTTATCATCGATGTGAACTAGCTCGGGCGAGTTTCGCTGAAAATGTCGGTGAGGCGAAAACGCATTGTTCCCTCCGGCGGCGGTCGCAGCGCTTCGACAGCGCGGGACCTTGCCGCGCTTACCTGAGATAACATTCGGGAGAACCCCACCTGTGGCGTGTGTCAAGGCAGGCATCTCTTAGGGGCCACCCTTGGGCGCGCATGCATTCCCGGTAGGTTCCTCCTCCGACACATCCGCTGACTTGTAGAGTTCCATAGTCTTCGCCTTGCAAGCGGGCTAGGTCCGGCTTCAAGTCGTCGGAGCCTGCAGTCAGACCGACCACAGTCGCGGCCAGCATGACGCTATGCCGCATCATCGGCAAGTTCATCGAGGCAGGCGCGTAGCTCTTGTGTCAAGGCCAGCATCTGCCGCGCCGACAGGTATTCGACCCGGTGGGGATGGCGAGCACACGATTGCGAAACGCTTTGAGCTTGCTGCGACCGGCCTCACCGCCCCGGCCAGCCGCAGGCCCGTAGGTGGCGGATATAACCGCTGACCGTGACCTCTCGCGTCGCTTTACAGGCTGGCTGGTCAACTAGAAGCGGCATTTTGGGAGGTAGCGGCCCGTTAGCCGGCACGAGCTACAAAGGACCCGGGGGAGCGACAGCGCCAATAAGCGTCTCCGGCATGGTGTCAATGCAGACCTTTTCGCCGCCCACCATGACGACCGTTGTTAGGTCGCCTTGACGCTCCACGGTGAGCACGTTGTCGAGGTTGATAAAGACCGGCGTTGGGGATTTGTCAGGACCGGCGTGCCTCCCGCAAAGTGACCAAGTAGCCATTCGTCCCTCCCATCTTGCTCAAAGCTAAGTGGAGACTAGCACGAGCCGGGGTCGGCCCCGAGGCGCAACGGCGGCGCGAGGTCAAACGCGAGAGGGTGCTCGGAAGGCAGAAGACTTATGAGGCGCGTTTTTTTCGGTCCATCAGCTCCCAAATCATAGGTGTGAAGATGAGTTGCATCGCGATGGGCATCTTGCTGCCGGGGCAGGTAATGGTGTTCGCTCGAGACATGAAGGACTGCGGCAATACGGCCAGGAGATAGGGGAAGTCGATACCCCTCGGCTTCTTGAAGCGGATGATGAGCATACTCTCGTCCGGGCTTGGGACGTCACGCGCGCTGAACGGGTTCGACGTGTCGACGGTCGGCACACGCTGGAAATTGACGTGCGTCTGTGAGAACTGAGGACAGATGTAGTTCAGGTAGTCAGGCATGCGGCGAAGGATCGTGTCGACTATTGCCTCTTGCGTGTGGCCGCGCTCTAACTTGTCGCGATGGAGCTTCTGAATCCATTCGAGGTTGATGACCGGCACGACACCGATAAGGAGATCACCGTGCTGCGCAACGTTTACCGTCTCGGTGACGACTGCTCCATGCAGCCCCTCGTAGAATAACATGTCAGTGTCTGGCGGTATCTCCTCCCATGGCGTGAAGGTCCCAGGCTCCTGATTGTAGGGTGCGGCCTCCTCTTCGTCGTGAAGATAATTGCGCACCTTCCCGGTTCCGCTCTCTCCATAGACGCGGAATAATGTCTCAAGTTCCTCGAAGAGGTTGGCCTCGGGACCGAAACGGCTGAAATGCATCTGGCCATTGTTCTGCGCCTTGGCCCTCTGCACTCGCATCTCATCGCGATCGTAGCGATGAAAGGCATCCCCGTGGACGATTGCCGCCCTAATACCCTCGCGGCGAAAGATCTGCTGAAAGGTCGTCGTCACGGTCGTCGTGCCCGCACCTGAGGAACCTGTGATCGCAATGATCGGATGTCTGGCCGACATTCTCGCCTCCGCGCCTCCATATTATGTGAGCGGTGAATTGCCGGATAGTTTCCGATTTCTTATGCCCGCTCATGGGTGCGCTTAGGTTGTTCCACGTTACTGGCACCCCACAAAACAGTGATTGACGGGGGAATGCGATTTTCAGCATCAGACTTCGCGCGTCGGCTTCGTGCCAATGCCATCCCAAGCTACCGTGGTGATGAAGCATCTGGCAGGAAGCAGTATGCTACGACACGTCACAGTGAGACGCTTGGCGGAGCACTAATCTCATGTGTCCTTACTGCAATGGACCGCTAATCCAAATCGACCACTATGGTGAGATGCTGGTGGGCTGCATCCACTGCAATCGCTGGGGCCACCCCGGCGACGAGCACCTCATTATGGAACTTATGGAAGACGATCTAGATGCGCTGAGACGTGACAGCAGCTAACAGACGGGGCGCGGGGGTTGCCCGGTTGCAAGCCCGATCGCCAGTGGACTAGTTAAAGAGAAGTGCGTTATAGGCCCATGGCCTTGTGGGCTTCTTCCATGTGCTTCATGCACGCGGCTTCGTTGCCCTTCTTCATCTCGGCCTTTGACATGTCGAGATGCATTGTCGCCTCCTTCTTAGGCTGTTTCTGTCGGGTGATTGGCGGCAGTTGCCACTACGACAAGGACGTCAATAACGGCGACATCGGCTATATCGACAACGTCGATCCCGATGCCGGCGAACTCAACGCCAGCTTCGACGGCCGTTTGGTCAGATACGGCCTTGGCGAGCTCGACACCCTGGTACCGGCCTATGCCACTGCTCAAGTGGCGGCGTGCTGGAGATGAGCCTAGGTCATGTACCCATCATGCGCTGGATTGATCAGCGCACTGTGGCGACATGGCGAGCGTAGATCCAACCCTTCTCCGAGGTCGCGAGGTTCGTCACCTGCACCCAACGATTTTTGCGCGCGATCACGCGGAGTTTGGCGTCCTTAGCCACCACGCCGATAGCTGGCGCTGACCGTGTAGGTCTTTCCCGAAGGTTGACGGAGGTCAACGTGATCCAGTTCGCATCATCGTTCGAGGTTTGCGCGGGACGCCTAAGTGGTAATGGCACAGGATCTCCAGGAGTTTCCATTGCGGCGTCCAGGTTCGCGAGACGCTCCTCAGCGCCGGTTGTCCCGCGCGCTTCGGCAGGCTCGTCTGACGACTTGCGCTTCTGTTGGCTCGGTTTTGGTGTCAGAAGCGCCGATGTTTGCCACGAGTTTGCCGGCATCTTCAGGACCGTCGCCGCATCCGCGATGATGGCGCCATCGGGCGCGACGAGCTGCATCAAGAGCTTGGCCTCGCCACTCGCGTTACTGGGCAAGACGAGATGCAAATCGCCGATCTCGTCGGGTTTCAAGTTCCATTCCGTCTCGTCATAGGGGCGTCCAGACGACAACTTGCTGCCTTGTGGCAGTCCCTTTATGGCGATGATGCTGCGGGCAGGCACTCCATCAGTACCATCGAGCGCAATGGGCAAGGTGATATCCCCGCCCGCGGACGCTTCGAGCGTGGGCGGCGATGAGAGCACCGGGGTCGGAACTGCGGACGGGGGCGCGACGGTCTTGTCGTTGGCCGTGATCGTGGGGGACCTTGACCAGGGGATATCGACCGCGCCGAGCCAGAAAATTGCTCCAAGCATTAGGTTTGGAATCAGCGCGACAAGGACGAGGCCGGCAACCAATGCGCGGATCAGCGAAAGCGTAAGTGAGGATAACGGTGTCGTCTGGTCCGCGAGACGGGGCTGTACGTTGACCCACGAAACCCCTTGCGTTGGTTTTTCAATGGCTGTGTTGAAATTGCCTTGCAATGGCCTCCGTCTGGGTCGTGATCTCACCGTTGGAACGAGCTGTCGCCGAAGGTGAGACGTAGAGCCGATTGCTCGGGCGATGCGCCCTCCTCGCCATCTCCCACGCAACTCTGCCAACCAATACCCGGCGCAGAAAACTACTCCAAGGATTAGGTTTGGAATCAGCGCGACGACGACGAGACCCGCGATTAACACGCGAGTCGCCCAAAGCATCAGTGAGGATGCTAGTGGCGTCTGGTTGGCGAGAGTGGCCTTTACGTCGACCGACGACACCTCCTGCGCTGGTTGTTCAACCCCTGTGTTGAGATTCCATTGCAGTCGCCCCCGAACGACTCGTGATCTTGCCGTTGGAACGAACTGCCGTCGAAGGTGAGGCAGAGAACCGAGTGCTCGGGCAAGGCGCATCCCTCGCCTTCTCCTGTCAGAGACCCTGATGACCGGAAGCAGTCGCCTGCCTAAGAGGGCAGTGCGGCAATACCCACGCAACTCTGCAAACAAACAGCCAGTGGCGTGCCCGACGATCGCAATTGACCGCGGACCATGCGCTAAACGCCCGGTAGTTCCGTTGTCCATACTACGCACACATTGGATCAACGAACGTCGGCTATGCGCTGTTAAAGCGTGTTTACTAGCCACTCCTCAGACAGCACTTGCAATTCCGCAAGGCGTCAGACTGCGATGCAATCACATGGGGGGCCGCAATTGGTGGCAGAACTGCCACAGTGCCTGAAAAAGCAGCAGCATACAGAACGACTGATTTAGATTGAATGATTGAGAGCAATGTCCGCTATGTGCCAAAAGGAGGTTTGAGCCACTCACGCAATCCTGGAGGCAGTCGGCGCGTACGCTAATTTGCGAGCTTTCTCATTGGCCGCCTGCACGCTCCGGCGAGGAAGATACAATCTCGGTCTGCGTGCGAGAGCCTGGGAGCTTTGGCACTAGATAGGATCTAGCGATGCCTCTCACGCGACTTAGGGACGACTACCTAGAACAGGACGGCGTTCGGTTCTTGATGGTGGATGAGGATGGTAGCACGTGAAGGACTTCTGAAATGGGTCAAAGGCGGACGCGAGCACCGAACTCGACTAGTTCCGCTTTGTGCCAATAGCAGACATGGCGCAGCATCTACCCAAGGCGCGAAGCGCGTCCTGAGGCCATGATCGCTTCAATTAAGTGGGGTCCTTTATGCGTCAGGGCCCTCTCCAATTCCCGTGCGAGGGCCGCGGCACTATCCACGGCTACCGACGGCACGCCGAAGCCTTCGCCGATCTTCGCCCAGTTTAGGAGAGGATTATCCAAGCGCAGCATAGAGCGGGCCATCGGGCCCGTTTGGGCCACGCCTGCCCGCAGTAGTTCCATTTCTAAAATTTCATAGCTTCGGTTTGAGCCAATGATTGTTACCACATCCAGATTTTCGCGTGCCTGGGTCCAGAACGCCTGTACCGAATAGGCGGCGCATCCGTCCGATTGGAAGTTGATCACTTTGCGGTTGGGACAGGCGATGGCAGCGCCAGTCGCCGCGCTCGGACCTTGGCCAATGGCGCCGCCGGTCAGCATCAGGTGGGTAAAGCGAGGTGAGTGCTTCGACGCATCGAAATAGGGCACACCAACCGCCAGCACCTCGTCCATGACGATGCAGTCTGCTGGCTGCAAACGTGCGATGACCGCACTAACAGCTCGAGCATCGAGGCGACCTTTCGGCATCGCCGGGGGCTCACCTAACACCTGATCGATGACGTCCGGCGCGTTCACTTCCGACGCCAACGCCGCAAGCGCACCCAAACTGTCTTCTTGGGGCCCGGCCAAAATGATCGTCTGCTCCTCCGTGGTCAGATAGCTTGGCACGGCCGGATGACCAAAGAAGGCGACAGGCCGCCTGGTGCCGGCAACAATGACGCGCTCATAACGCCGAGTCATCTCTAGCGCCTCATCAGGGAAGTAGGGCAGCTTCGTCGGGCTAGGCAGATCGCCACCACGTTCCATGCGTGCGAAAAAGGTATCGCAGAGTAAATCGGCGCCACCTATGGCAGCGATCCTGCCCGCGAGCATGATGCCAGGTTCCAATAACGCATCTCCGCCCAAGAGAAGGGCTGACTTACCCGATTTCAATGCCTTCGCTGCTTGGAGGATCCGTCTTGTCGAATAGGTCTTGTTCGCGCGAACGCGGCGGACGGGAATGCCGTCACCAGCTTCGCCAATTTGGGCATCATGTGGCACGATCAGGGTGGCGATGCAGCCTCCGTTCGTCATCGCAGCCTCGATCGCATCAGCCACGTCTAAGGCGACCGTGGTAGCTGCGAGGCTCTTCTTAACGTAGTCACTGACCGTGTGGGCCAACGATTCGACGTCGGTCGCCAGCAACGGATCGGCCGGCAGGTGCCAATTAGCATGATCGCCGATAACATTCAGCAGCGGCGTAAAAGCGCGACGGGCGTTGTGCAGGTTTGTTAGGCCGTTGGCGAGACCCACTCCCAAGTGAAGCAGGCACATGGCCGGCTTCCCCGCCATCCTTCCGTAGCCATCTGCAGCACCAGTCGCCACATTCTCGTGAAGGCAGAGGATGCTGCGAAGGCCTGGCACCGAATCCAAAGCCATTAGCAAGGGCAGCTCCGTGGTGCCCGGATTGGCAAAGCAGACTTCGACGCCTGTGCTTATGGCGGTGGCAACTAATGCTTCTGCACCATTCATGTTGACCAGCACGACTCTTCATGAAGTGTTTGACTCTTTATAACTCAGTTCGAACCGTAAGCTGGCCTTTCGCGATTGTGGGTGGCGGTGATGAAGGCACGGATCAAATGGGTTGAAGACCGCACGTTCATCGGCGAGTCCGGGAGCGGGCACAAGATCGTGCTTGGAACGGCTTTCGGGCCGGAGGGGCGCAGTCCGGGACCAAGTCCCATGGAGTTGGTGCTGATCGGATTGGGGGGCTGTTCGGGGTACGACGTGGTTCATATCCTTGAGAAGGGCCGCCAGGCGATCGAGGATGTCACCGTCGAGCTTGAAGCCGAGCGCGCGCAACAGGATCCGAAGGTGTTTAGCCGCATTCACATGCATTTCGTGGTGAAGGGGCGAGGGCTTGCAGCGGAGAAGGTTGAGCGCGCCATCGCGCTTTCAGTCGAGAAATATTGCTCGGCATCGGCAATGATCGCCAAGACGGCCACGATCAGCCACGACTTCGAGGTCGTCGATACCACCGCAACAGAGGCGGAAACGCGCTGACGCGTCCACGGCGAGCAAAGAGATGAGCGCTCTCGCCCAGGCGCCTAATGGGAGGAAATCCAATGCAACCACTGCCGCCCCAGCTTGAACTACCCGAAGGGGATCGCTTCACGCTGCCAACCGTCTCTGCAGTTCGAGAATTGGTGCCTTCTGGGGGCCAATTGCCGGCTCACATGGTCCTAATGATGATATGCGGAAAAGAACTCTGGGTCCCTCTGGATCGACAAATAGCGCGGCAGATGGCGAACATTCTTGCTCCCTTCCGTGATTGATTCGAGAAGCGTTTTAAACATCCGCTCTTGAGACGAAGCGAGCCCCTGCCTGCAGACGTCAAGTCTATTCGACAGCCTTCACATAAACCTCCATGGGCGGGCAGGAACATACGAGATTGCGATCGCCATAAGTGTTGTCGACACGGTTCACCGGCGGCCAATATTTATCGACCCGGAAAGCGCCAGCCGGGAAGCAGGCGGCTTCACGCGAGTAGGGCCGGTCCCATTCGCCGACCAGGTCTTCCACCGTGTGGGGCGCGTTCTTTAGGGCATTGTTGTTGCGATCCATGCGGCCTTCTTCGATCGCGAGGGCCTCCTCGCGGATGCCGAGCATCGCCTCGCAAAAGCGGTCGAGCTCCGCCTTGGTCTCCGACTCCGTCGGCTCGATCATCAGCGTTCCGGGAACCGGCCAACTCATGGTCGCGGGATCAAGATTTGATCTTCTAGCTACATCGTCCACAAAACCATCAATTGTGAGATCTGGCATCGATGTGGATCCTTCTAGATTTTCGACAGGGCTGTGAGCTTGTCACCGACTTCCAGAGGTTGCGTGACGGTGCATCCAAAGTTGGGATCAAATGCACCTGGACATAAATTGGAAATAGTCGTGCCATCCATGGGCGCCAGTTTTCGCCTTGTTCGCATCCCAACGAGCGTCGCAATCCTTTTTCTGTTGGGCCGAGCTAGCGTTGTCGTCCTCGTTCCGAACGCTTGTAACTGCCTTCTTGGTCGTAGCCTTCTCGGCCTTGGCAGGTTTCTCAGGCGCGGCGGCTTCGGTGGTGTTCTTAGCGGCAAAGTCCTTGCTGCAATCGCTCCAAAAGCTCGGCCACGTCTTACTTCCGGTCTTGCCAGCGGCTTTCATGTCATCCCACTGCTTGCTGCACGCTTCCATTGCAGGTGACTTCGCCGCCGAGACGGGAAGGGCTACGAAGCCGACAATCGAAAACGTGGCAAAGATCAAAATCGAAGCGGTCCCGGTTTTCATTGGTTCCTCCTGGGTTTCCTCCTTGATGGCCGTTGGCGCCATTAAGACGCCCCCGGGAAGCGCCGCGGTCAGGCGATTTGTCGCGTGATTTGATTTGTCGCGGTTGGCCGATTTGAAGGGCAATAGATTCGAGGCTCCGACCCGGAGACGCGGCTTGCCTTTCGATAAGCACCTCCGGCCTGAGGAGCGCCTTGGGACTGTGACAAAATCCGGCTTGCGACAAAATCGACTGCGACAAAAACTGCTGCGACGTCTTAGTCGGGAAACAATTAATGCGCCCCGCGTTCGGGCTGCCGGATGGCCGCTGCGTCATTCCCTTCCCTCAACCCCTGACGCAAGCCAATCCGACAAAGGAGGCTTGTTATGTTTAGCAAGACAGCAATCGCAGTTGCCGCAGCGTCATTTGCGGTCGGTGCTGCCGCGCTCTCCCCGGCCATGGCCAACTACGCTCCCTGCGTTGAAAACCCTGCGGCTAAGGGATGTCCTGGCGAGATCAAGCAAAATGCGGCGACGCCCAGCTATAGGGGCGCGGAACACCATATGCGCAGCACGACTAGTCATCACGGTTAGTCGGCCGGGCTGAAACGAAGGTTGGCAGGAGACAGATCTCTCCTGTCAACTTCGATGCCCCAACATCCTTCGAGTCATGCTCATCTGGAAGCGAGCTGGCTCGGGTCAAACTGCGTGAAAGGTGCGAGAAGATGCGGAGACTTAAAAATGTACCGTGGGTAATTCTTTTGTTGGCGGGGTTCGTTGCTGGCTCAACCATGGAGAGTCATGCGCGGATTCAGTCAACGCCGACATCCACCTCAGAGCTACACCGTCAGCTCGATCTTTTCGGAGAGGTGCTTCAGCGCGTACGCTCCGACTATGTCGAGAAGCCGAACGATGCCAAGCTGGTCGAGGGCGCAATAAACGGCATGCTGTCCGCACTCGATCCTCACTCGGGATATCTGGATCCGAAGCAGTTTCGTGACCTACAGGTCCAAACGACCGGCGAGTTTGCCGGGATCGGCCTTGAAGTGACGATGGAGGATGGCGCGGTCAAGGTTGTCGCACCAATAGAAGACACGCCCGCAGAAAAGGCTGGGATTCAATCTGGAGACGTTATCACCGCAATTGATAAGGATGATACTCAGGGTCTCACGCTTGAAGATGCGGTCGACAAGATGCGCGGATCAGCCCACACGCCGATCACGCTCACGATCGTGCGCAAGGGAATTGCGGAACCCTTCGACGCCAAGATTGTGCGCGATGTCATTCACGTCGATCCAGTGAAATACGAAGCTGATGATGACGTTGGCTACATTCGTATCACCACCTTCAATGAACAGACAGCTGCCGCCCTGCAACAGGCCATCGAGGATCTCAACGAGAAGATCGGTCCCAGGCTCAAGGGCTATGTGATCGATCTTCGCAATGATCCAGGCGGCCTGTTCGAGCAAGCGGTCATGACCTCTGCTTCATTCCTGGATCAGGGAAAAATCGTCGCCATAAAAGCCCGCGATCCTAAAGAAGAGCAGCACTATGACGCGCAGTTTAGCGATCTCACCAAGGGCGCGAGGCTCGTTGTCCTGATCAATGGCGGATCGGCATCTGCCTCTGAGATTGTTGCCGGTGCGCTCCAGGACAATCACAGGGCAACGGTCGTGGGCACACGTTCCTTCGGTAAGGGATCGGTACAGACGATCATTCCACTTGCGAACCAGGGTGCCTTGCGGCTCACAACCGGGCGCTACTACACCCCGTCGGGTCGCTCAATTCAAGCAGAGGGCATTGAACCAGACGTCGTTATTAAGGAGGAAAATCCGAGTGGGTCTAAAGAGAAAGCTGAAGCGAAGGACGTCGTGAGTGAGGCAAGCTTGCATGGCCATCTCAAGAATGAGGTCGAAGCCGCGAAGGGAAGGCAAGAAGAATTGGGCAGCTCGTCCTATGTGAATCCTGACAAGGCCAAGGACACTCAGCTTGTCTATGCCCTCGGTCTCCTGCATGGGGTCGATTCGATGATTTCGGACACCTCGAAGACAAGAGCCGAGGCCAACTAGAGCGCGCCTCGTGCCAAACGATGGTCGTGCAAACACTCGCGTAGACCGGAGGACTGATGACTGCCAAAAGCTATTGCCGTCTGGCTGCACTGATTTTTGCCGTCGTTGCGGCGTTGCAGCTGATTAGAGCGGTCAATGGTTGGCCGATCACTGTGGGTGCGACCACTTCAATCCCGTTATGGGCAAGTTGGGTCGTCTGCGTTATTGCCGGAGTGCTTGCCTGGATTGGCTTTGACGCATCTCGATAAAAAGGGTGACGAGATGCTTTTTGAATGTTCGCTTTGGGTCATGAGCGGAAGTGGTGGCACTTCTCATTGAAACCTCGGCAACAACATCGTTATTGATATGCCCGGAGTATCCTGTCGGGTTCGATATCGAAGAGCGAATAGCGGCCGACAAGGCCTATCAATCGCCAAAGGCAGATGATCCATCGGCGGGGATCAGCGCCCGTTTTTTGAAATTGGCTTGGCGCGTAGCGACCGAAAAGGCGCCAGAGCTGGACCGGATCCTCAAAGCGCCATGAACACCAAAACCTCGCCAATGCGCGCGGGCCTGCCTCCCGGACCGAGGGGCACTTTGATCGGTGGCAACCTGCGCCAATTCCGTGCGGGCCTGCTCGACTTCCTACTCGAAGCCGCGCGTGAATACGGCCCACTTACGAGCTTTCGCGTGGGCCACCGACGCGTATTTTTGGCAAGCGCGCCCGAGCTCATCGAACAAGTGCTGATTACGGATGCCAAGCATTATATCAAGCACTTCGGAGCAAGAGCCTACAAGCCGGTTCTCGGGAACGGACTGGTCACGAGCGAGGGCGAATTTTGGCTTCGACAACGCAAGCTCATTCAACCCGTATTTCTCAAGGCTCGGGTGCAGTCTTACGCCCCCACTATGGGCACACTTACCGAGCGGATGCTCGATACCTGGACTTCTGGAAAGACGGTACGCATCAATGACGAGTTCAGTACTCTGACGAGTAGAATTGCTCTGAAAACGTTGTTCGACCTGGACGACGATGGCGATCGCGAGCAGTTCAATGACACATTGCGCGTTTCGTTCGATTTGATGAGCGCAAGGCTGCGTCGGATTTTCAAGTTGCCGCTTTGGGTTCCGACTCCAGAAACGCTGTGTTTGAAAAAATCAATCTCTGAACTCGAGCGAAAAGTGGAAAGCTTCGTAGCAGCGGCGCACGCCCGACAAGTCATTGGTGATGACTTGCTGTCTCGGCTCATGCTTGCACAGCATGAAGACGGCACGCGGATGAGTGACCAGCAGCTACGCGATGAGGTGATGACCCTTTATCTCGCCGGTCACGAGACGACAGCCCTGACGCTGACCTGGACTTGGTATTTGCTCGCTCAGCACCAGCGAGTTGAAGACAAGCTAGCATCTGAATGGCAGCAGGTCCTTGGCGGTCGGACGCCGACCGCGGATCAACTGCAGCAACTGCCTTACACGGCCGCGGTGATCTCTGAGGCCATGCGCTTATTTCCCCCTGTGTACGCAATCGGACGAGAAGCGACAGCCGACCTTGAACTTGGCAGCTATCAGGTGAAGCGAGGCTTTACGGTTCTGATGAGCCAGTGGGTGAATCACCGCGACCCAAAGTATTTTCCCGAACCCGAGGAATTTCGCCCTGAACGCTGGAAAAACGGGTACGCAAAGCGCATTCCAAAGTTTGCGTATTATCCGTTCGGCGGAGGACAGCGAATGTGCGTTGGAAGCACATTCGCTTTGATAGAAGCACCGATTGTCCTGGCGACCGTCGGACAGCGGTATCGGTTCACCGTCGATCCCGAGGCGGCGATCGGTATTAAGCCGCAGATCACTTTGGAACCGGCCAATGCAATTCCCGCCACCCTATTACGGCGATAGTGGACGGCGCACGATGTCCGCTCAGTGGTCAATAGTTGACATAGGAGCTTGATCGAGAAGGTCCGCTTTGTGCCATGAAGAGACATTTGTCGCTGCAATACCGCCGTGTGACCACTCCAGCCGTGTGACCCGTCTGGTTTTCGGTTGAAGAGAGACCTGAGGCGCGTTTGCTCGCGGTCACCGGGGAGCGTAAGTTTGCCGCCTGTTCCCTCGTGGAGGGGGCGATGGCCGACCGAAGCAGCCGACGCAAGCTCGCCGCGATCTTGAGCGCGGACGTGGTCGGCTATTCCCGTCTGATGGCGGCCGACGAGGCAGCCACCGTCGAGACGCTCAAATCCTATCGCGACATCATTGTCCGCCTGGTGGTGCGCCGCGGCGGCCGGGTGGTCAATGCACCCGGCGATGCGCTGTTGGCCGAGTTCCCGAGCGCGGTCGAGGCGGTCCAGGCCGCGATCGAGATCCAGCAATCCGTGGAAGGGCACAACATCGAACTCGACGCGGACCGGCGCATGCAGTTCCGCATCGGGGTCAATTTGGGCGACGTGATCGAAGAGGCCGACGGCACGATTTATGGCGACGGCGTCAACATCGCCGCGCGCTTGGAGGCGCTCGCCGAGGGCGGCGGCGTCTGCATCTCCTCCACCGTCTACGACGCCGTCGAAGGCAAGCTTGCCTTAGGGTTCGATTTTCTGGGCGAGCACCAGGTCAAGAACATTGCGAAGCCGGTCCGCGTCTACCGCGTGCGCGCCGAGTCCAAGCCACCGTCAGCGCGCCCTCGGTCGAAGCGCCTCATGCAATGGCAGATCGCCGTGCCGGCCTTGGCGCTGATCCTGCTGCTGGGCGTGGCCGGCGCGTGGCTTACCGCGACCTTTGGATGCCGGCACCCGAAGGAGCGGCCGAGCACACGGTGCTCGGCGCGCCCGACGGCCCGGCGATCGCAGTCCTCCCCTTTGTCAACCTAAGTGGCGACCCGCAACAAGAGTATTTCAGCGACGGTTTGACCGAGGACCTGATGACCGCGCTGTCGCGGGCGTCGAGCGACCTGCGCGTGCTCGCGCGCAACACCACCTTTCAATACAAGGGCAAGGCCGTGGACGTCCCCAAACTCGGGCGCGAGCTTGGGGTGCGTTACGTGCTGGAGGGCAGCGTCCGCCGCGCCGACGACGGACTCCGCATCACGGCGCAGCTCATCGACACCCAAACCGGCGCCCACATTTGGGCCGACCGGTTCGATCGGAAGATGGCCGACATCTTCCTCGTCCAGGACGAGATCGTCAGTCAGATCGTCGCCAAGATCGCCGGCGGATACGGTGTTATTGAGATTACCGAAGGAAAGTCGGCCGCCCACAAGAGCCCAGAGGAAATCCGGGCTTACGACCTTGTTCTGCGCGCGCACGACGCGATGATGTGGGAGTGGAACCGCGAAACCTTTCGCTCTGCGAGAGACATGTTGCTCCAGGCGATTGCGCTCGATCCCCTGAACGCGCGTGCGCGGCGCGAGCTGGCTTACCTTGCTGTAATTGGCTGGGTGTTCCGCTTCGATGAGACGCCGGTGCCGCCACAGGAGATCACCGCGCTGGCGAGCAAGGCGGTTCAACTCGACCCTGCCGACGCGCGCGCGCGCATGGTGGCCGCAACCGCATACTTTTTCAATAAACAGCTCGATCTGTTCGAGCGTGAAGCCCAGCAGGCGATGGCGCTTGCCCCATTTGATGGCGAGATACTGGCCGTCCTCGGTTACCTGATCGCAAGCTCGGGACAGTGGGAACGCGGGGTAGCATTAGTGCAAAAGGCGAACGCACTTAACGCTGACGCTGCAATCGGTTGGTATCAGGTAGCAATGTACTATGATTACTACCTGAAGGGCGATTACGAACGCGCACTCGAGTTTCGTCGGCTGCATCCGGACCAACATGCAATTCACGCCTACATTGACTACATCCCTGTCTATGGCCAGCTCGGCCGCAAGGAGGAAGCGCTGGAAAACTGGCGCAAGTTGCTCGCGGAGGACCGCGGTTGGACGGCCGAGAGCTTCGAGAACTGGTACCATCTGTTTAACATGCGCCATCAGGACATCGCCAAGATGATGGACGGCGTCTACAAGTCGGGCGTCCTCGGGGTCGAGGCGAAGCCCGGCCAATGACCCGTGGCCCGCTGGCGGGGAATGTTATTCCAGCTCCGATCCGGCATATGCTCGTACGTTCGCACGCTGCGAATGAATGTCCGCTATGGGTCAAAAGCGGACTCTCTTGACAGCGTCACTCTATGTCCGCTTTACCCCTGAAAGCGGACATTTAGGGGGTCGGGGGGATCCCCCTTTATGGGGAGTCCATGCGGGGCGACCGCCATAGGGGTGATCGCCTTCCTAGAAAGTGCTAGGAACCGGGGCATAATTTCGATGGGTGATGACAGGCTTCTCGCCAAATTGGACGGGTCAGGTCGGCGCGGGTTGCAGCCACATGAGCGTGGCTAAGCCACCCGTAGCAAGCCACCCGTGGCAAGCCACCCCGCCAAATGAGCCCCCCTGCCCCGATTGCCGGGCGGCCATTTCCCCGGCATAGTCATCGCGGGGCGACGGACTTTCAGAGGGACGCTTTCGATGGAAAAGGTGACCTTCAACAGCGTTGTCGGCTTCGTGCTCGCCGTGGCCTTCGCCATCGTCATGGCCACTTGCATGAATGCTGTTCTCGCCGGCGACTACATGCAACCGAACAGCGTGATGAACGACACCACCCGGAATACGCTGCAAATCGTGGGCTATGCCGGGGGTCTCGCCGCGCTCGTGGCCTGGTGGGTGCAGCAATTCGCGGCGAGCCGCGGCTTCCTCGTCCGCTTCCTGTTTGCGCTGTTCGTCTTCGTCGTGGGGTTTTGCAGCTTTGGCGGCCTCCTCAGGGTCATCAACCTGATGATCACCTACCCCAATCAGCTCGATTGGTCGCTAAGCGGGCTTTATTGGTCCTCGCTCAGCGATTTCTATTCCTTCGTGCTGTTCATGCTGGTGCCGCCGCGCCCGGGCTATGCGGGGCTGATGCTCGCGGCAGCGCTCTATCTTGCGATCTTCGGGCCGCGCGGGCCGAAAACCATACGGGCATAAACGCCCGCCCACGATTTGAGCGGGGCGCGCGGCTCTGCTACATCAACTTACCTGCGATATCCGCAGGAAAGGGTCTTCTCGCATGATCCCCCGCTACAGCCGCCCCGACATGGCTCGCATTTGGGAGCCTGAGGCCAAGTTTCGCATCTGGCTCAAGATCGAGACGCTGGCGGCTGAGGCGATGGCCAAGCTCGGGCTGATCCCGAAATCCGCAGCAGAGGCGGTGAAGAAGCGCGGGCGTTTCGACATCGACCGCATCGACGAGATCGAAGCCGAGGTCAAGCACGACGTCATCGCCTTCCTGACCAGCGTCACCGAGAACGTCGGACCCGAGGCGCGTTTCCTGCACCGCGGCATGACCTCCTCTGACGTGCTCGATACCTGCTTCAACGTTCAGCTCGTGCAAGCCGCCGATCTGCTCATCGCCGATGTGGATGGGCTGCTTGCGGCGCTGAAAGCGCGCGCGCTCGAGCATAAGAACACGCTGACCGTCGGCCGCAGCCACGGCGTGCACGCCGAGCCCACCACGTTCGGTCTCAAGCTCGCATACGCCTATGCAGAGTTCGTCCGCGCCAGGGCGAGGCTGGTCGCGGCACGGGACGAGGTCGGAACCTGCGCCATCTCCGGCGCGGTCGGCACCTTTGCCCATGTCGACCCGCGCGTCGAAGATTACGTGGCCGAAAAGCTCGGGCTTCGGCCTGAGCCGATCTCCACGCAGGTGATCCCGCGCGACCGCCACGCCGCCTACTTCGCAGCACTCGCGGTGGTGGCGAGCTCGATCGAGCGCCTCGCCACCGAGATCAGGCATTTGCAGCGGACCGAGCTCTCCGAAGCCGAGGAGTTTTTCTCGGAAGGGCAAAAGGGCTCCTCGGCCATGCCGCATAAGCGCAATCCGGTGATCTCGGAGAACCTTACCGGCCTTGCCCGACTTGTCCGCGGCTATGCGCTCCCTGCGCTCGAAGACGTGGCGTTATGGCATGAGCGCGACATCTCCCACTCCTCGGTCGAGCGGGTGATCGGGCCTGACGCAACGATCGCGCTCGATTTCGCGCTCGTGCGTCTAACCGAGCTGATCAAGAACCTCGTAGTCCACCCGCAGCGGATGCGCGCCAATCTCGACCGGCTCGGCGGCCTTATCCACTCGCAGCGCGTGCTGCTCGCCTTGACCGAGGCCGGCGTGTCGCGAGAGGACGCCTACCGGCTCGTGCAGCGCAACGCCATGAAGGTGTGGGAGCGGGGCGGCAGTTTCCTCGACGCGCTTCTCGCCGACAAGGAGGTGACGCGCGCTCTGCCCGAAAAGACGCTGCGCGCCCAGTTCGACCTCGACTATCACCTGAAGCACGTGGACACGATCTTCGATCGCGTGTTCGGCAAGGGTGCGAAGGGGAAGCGCTGAGCCTAACGGCGGCGCCTATAGGGCCAATCGTAGGAATAGACGTAGTAATCGCAGCCCCAGCCGCCGAGATAAGTGTAATGGCGCCCGCCATGGCAGCGAAAGATGCGCGAGGCTTGGCGCGCAGGCGTTCCGTAGATATCCTCGTGGGTGTCGTAGCGGTGGCTCGCCGGTTTGGCGGCGAATGCCGGCGGGGCAAGAGCGCAGGCGACGGTGGTGCCGATCAGCGCCAATATCACCGTCACCAGCTTGCAAAAGGACCGCATGCCATACCTCCTTGGCGCCGCCGGGGCGCACGATAAGGCAGGAGCAACACCGTCTTATGAAGCCCGGTTCCGCAATGCGGCGCAGCATCGCAATGACGGCTGGTTGGGCTCAGGCCCAAGCCGAGGCCAATCGATCTCAGTCCCCGATCAGCGGCTATTTGAGGCCGTCGCCGTTGCCGTAGCCGCGGAAGATGTGCGGCATATAGCGGTAGCGGTTGCGCTCTTGCGCCACCATAAAGTAGCGCCAGTGGTAGAAGCCCGGTTTGATGGCAGCGTAGGGCGGCAGGTCGTAGTAGGAATCAGCCGTCGGGTAGTGCCCCGCCTTATAGGGATAGGGCGGATAGACCGGAACCTCCGACCGCCAGCCCGATAGCGCCACGCTCGTGCCGGCCGCGAGTGCGGCAGCAGCGACAAGCACCGTGATCCAAGCGCGCATGTGAGGCCCCCCTCTTCGCGAAGCACCATCTTGGCACAGGAGCGCCACCGTCAGCATCCACTTTCTCGTCATGGCTGGGCAGGTCCCGGCCATCCACGTCTTTTGGCTCTGACCTGAAATTCGTGGATGCCCGGGACTGCGCCCGGGCATGACAAACTGTTGATTGAGGAAAGACCCTAAGCGCCGGTCGCTTCGCGCTTCATGTCGGCAGCGGCCTTGGAGAACCAGCCTGCGTCGGTGCCGACCGCCACCACGTTCCAGCCGGCGGCGACGAGCGGCTTCGCGTAGTCGACGTCATTTGCAAAAATCAGTCCCATGACAGACATTTCGCGGCATTTCCTAAGAACCAGAGTCATGGCCTCCTTCACCTCGGCCGCATGAATGTCGAGGCGGCCGGTGAGCGCCACGGAGAGGTCGTTGGGGCCGAAGCACACCATGTCGACGCCGTCGAGCGCCAGGATCTCGTCGAGCTGGTCAAGCGCGCCCTTGGTCTCGATCTGGGGACAGGCGATGGTCCAGTCATTGGCGGTGGTGAAATAATCGCCGTCATAGCCGAGCCGCGCCCGGTACGGGCCCCAGCTGCGGTTGCCGCGCGGCGGGTATTTCACCGCCTGGACGAAGGCTTCGGCATCCTCAACGGTCGCGATCAAAGGGCACATGATCCCTTGCGCCCCGGCATCGAGCGCTCTCCCGACAAGGCCGGGATCGTTCTCCGCGACGCGCACGATGGCGGGCATTCCGCAAGCCTTCGCCGCCGTTAGGCATTGCATCAGAACGTCGTTGCCGCCAAGGCCGTGCTGCTGATCGATGGTGAGGCAGTCCCACCCAGCCTCGCCGATCAGCTCGATGAGGAACGGCGAATTGAGTGTCAGCCAGGCGTTGAGCAGGGTGCGGCCGTCCTTTGCCGCCCTGCGGAAGCGGTCCTCAGGCATGGGCCGCTTTCTAGGCCTTGGCTTCTGATTCGATCTGGCGCACCGCCTCAGCCATCATCTCCCCAATGATTCGGCGGATCTGATGGTCTGACTGGTCGACGCCTTTCGCGTCGAAATCGGCCCGCACCTTGCGGAACACGTCTTCATCGCCCGGCTCGGCCAGGTCGGCCTTGATCACCTCGCGGGCATAGGCCTGGGCCTCGTCGCCGGTGAGCCCCATCTTCTCCGCCGCCCACAGGCCGATCAGCCTGTTGCGCCGCGCCGTGGCCCTGAATTTGAGCTCCTCGTCATGGGCGAACTTCCGCTCGAAGCCCTTCTCCCGATCCTCAAACGTGGTCATCTGCCGCATCTCTCCTCTTGGGGCGCCGATGGCGCTGCGGAAAACCGCAGAAATCAAGGAAATTTATGTCTCTCCCTTGGTCGAGGGATAGCGCCTGGAGGCTCGAAAATCAACAAATCCCGGAAGGCCGGGGACGCTTGGAGAGCGGACGTTGTCACTCCCCTCCCCTTACGTTAAGGTCGCCTCAGACCCTGGGTTTGATTCCGCAGAAGAGCAATCGGCGACAGGCGCGGTACGGGCATTTCGTTTCCGCGCGCTGGTCGTGCTGTCAGTTTCGACGGACGCTAAGAGTGAGAGGAACGTAACATGAACCGGCGCCGCCGCATTTACGAAGGCAAGGCCAAGATTCTCTATGAAGGTCCCGAGCCTGGCACGCTCGTCCAGCACTTCAAGGACGACGCCACCGCCTTCAACAACAAGAAGCACGACAAGATCGAAGGCAAGGGGGTGCTCAACAACCGCATCTCCGAATATCTGTTCGTGAAGCTCGGCGAGATCGGCGTGCCGACGCACTTCATCAAGCGGCTCAACATGCGCGAGCAGCTCATCCGCGAGGTGGAGATCATTCCCCTCGAGGTCGTGGTGCGCAATGTCGCAGCCGGCTCGCTCGCCACGCGGATCGGGGTCGACGAGGGCACGCCGCTGCCCCGCTCGATCGTCGAGTTCTATTACAAATCCGACAAGCTCGGCGACCCGATGGTCACCGAGGAGCACATCACTGCGTTCGGTTGGGCCAACCCGCAGGAGCTCGACGACATCATGTCGCTCGCGCTCCGCATCAACGACTTCCTGTCAGGCCTGTTTCTCGGCGTCGGCATCAGGCTCGTTGATTTCAAATGCGAGTTCGGCAGGCTGTGGGAGAACGAGCAGATGCGCATCGTGCTCGCCGACGAGATTTCGCCTGATTGCTGCCGGCTGTGGGACGTCGAGACGCAGAACAAGCTCGACAAGGACCGCTTCCGCCGCGACATGGGCGGCCTGGTCGAAGCCTATCAGGAGGTCGCACGCAGGCTCGGGCTGCATGTCGACAATCCAATGCGGGTGAAGACAGGCCCGGTGCTGGTGCGCTCGAAATAGGACTGAGGCTCGTGAAGGCGCGCATCACCATCACCTTGAAGCCGGGGGTTCTGGACCCGCAAGGCAAGGCGATCGAGGGCGCGCTGCACGCCCTGGGCTTCGGCTCGGCCGGCAATGTGCGCCAAGGCAAATATATCGAGGTCGAGGTGGCCGAGAAGGACCCGGCGCGCGCCCGCGCCGAGGTCGAGCGCATGTGCAAGGAACTCCTCGCCAACACCATCGTCGAGAATTACGCCTATGAGCTCGAGGCGGCTTAGGCAGGCATGAAAGCTGCCGTCATCGTCTTCCCAGGATCGAATTGCGACCGCGACGCGGCGGTGGCGCTAGAGGCGGCGACGGGTCGGGCGCCCGCCATGGTCTGGCACGGCGACGCCGAGCTGCCGCAAAGCGACCTCATCGTCCTTCCCGGCGGCTTCTCCTATGGCGACTATCTCCGCTCGGGCGCCATGGCGGCGCATTCCCCGGTCATGCGCGAGGTGATCAAGCGGGCAAAGGCGGGGACGCCCGTCCTCGGCATCTGCAACGGCTTCCAGGTGCTGACCGAGGCGCGGTTGCTTCCGGGCGTGCTCATGCGCAACGCCACGCTGAAATTCATGTGCAAGGACGTGCATCTCCGCGTCGAGCGCACCGACACCCGTTTCACGGGTCGCTATGAAAAGGGCGAAGTGGTCCGTTTCTCGATCGCGCATAAAGACGGCAGCTATTTCGCCGACGATGAGACGCTTGCTCGGCTCGAAGGCGAGGGCCGCGTTGCCTTCCGCTATTGCACCCCTCAAGGCGAGGTGACCCCTGAGGCCAATCCCAACGGCTCACGGCGCAATATCGCAGGCATTTACAATGTGACAGGAACTATCCTGGGGCTGATGCCGCATCCCGAGCGCTTGGCTGACCCGGCATTGAGCGGCACCGACGGCGCCAAGATGTTCAAGGGCCTGGTGGAAAGCCTCGCCGCGTAGTGGGTTTCGTCATTGCCGGGCTTGACCCGGCAATCCATTCCGTTAGGGCTTCAGCTCGCGTTTTGGGTCCCGCCGCAGCCAATCGATTCGCTTCCTCAGCATGAACAAGCCCGCCCCGAAGATCACGCCGGACCTGGTCGCCGAGCATGGCTTGAGCCCGGACGAATACCGGCTGCTCGCTGCCGTGCTCGGGCGTGAACCATCGCTGACCGAGCTCGGCATCTTCTCGGTGATGTGGTCGGAGCATTGCTCGTACAAATCCTCGCGGGTGTGGCTCAAGAAGCTGCCGACCAAGGGCCCGCAGGTCATCCAAGGCCCGGGCGAGAACGCAGGCGTGGTCGATCTTGGCGACGGCCAGGCTGCCGTGTTCAAGATGGAGAGCCACAACCACCCCTCCTATATCGAGGCCTATCAGGGGGCCGCGACCGGCGTCGGCGGCATCATGCGCGACGTGTTCACCATGGGTGCGCGCCCGATCGCCAACATGAATGCGCTCCGCTTCGGCGCACCAGACCACGCCAAGACCAGGCACCTCGTTGCCGGCGTCGTGTCGGGCATCGGCGACTACGGCAATTGCATGGGCGTCCCCACCGTCGGCGGCGAGACCAATTTCGACGCGCGCTACAACGACAACATCCTGGTCAACGCCATGACCGTGGGGCTCGTCGATGCCAAGCGCATCTTCAAGTCTGCGGCGAAGGGCGTGGGCCTGCCGGTGGTCTATGTCGGCTCGAAGACCGGGCGCGACGGCATTCACGGGGCCACCATGGCCTCGGCAGAGTTCGACGAGGCTTCGGCCGAGAAGCGCCCGACGGTGCAGGTGGGCGATCCCTTCACCGAGAAGCTGCTGCTCGAAGCCTGCCTCGAGCTGATGCAGGAGGACGCCATCGTCGCCATCCAGGATATGGGCGCGGCGGGACTCACCTCGTCGTCGGTGGAGATGGCGGACAAAGGCGGCGTCGGCATCGAGCTCGACCTTGACCGGGTGCCGACGCGCGAGCCCGGCATGACCGCCTATGAGATGATGCTGTCGGAGAGCCAGGAGCGCATGCTCATGGTGCTGAAGCCAGGCGCCGAGCCGATCGCCGAGCGCGTGTTTCGTAAATGGGAGCTCGATTTCGCGGTGATCGGGCGCACCACTGACACCGGCAAGCTCGTGGTGCGCCATGGCGGCGCCGTGCAGGCCGACATCCCGCTCTCGGCGCTGGCGCACGCGGCGCCGGTCTATGAGCGCCCGTGGACGCCAAGGCCCAAGCCGGCGCTGGTCGCGGCCGAGAATGTACCGGCCCCGAACAGCCTGCTCGGGGCGTTGGAGAGCCTGATGGGTTCGCCCCACCTCTCCTCGCGCCGCTGGATCTGGGAGCAATATGACCACATGGTCATGGCCGATACGGTGCAGCGCCCCGGCGGCGATGCCGCGGTGGTGCGCGTGCACGGCACCGACAAGGGCCTCGCCATCTCTTGCGACGTGACGCCCCGCTATTGCGCCGCCGATCCGCGCGAAGGCGCCAAGCAGGCGGTGGCAGAGTGCTGGCGCAACCTCACCGCTGTCGGCGCCGATCCGCTCGCCATCACCGACTGCATGAATTTCGGCAATCCGGAGCGGCCCGAGATCATGGGCGAGTTCGTCGAGGCGGTGAAGGGCATGGCAGACGCCTGCACGGCCTTATCCTTCCCTGTCGTGTCGGGAAACGTGTCGCTCTACAACGAGACGAACGGCGTCGCCATTCCGCCGACGCCGGCCATCGGCGGCATCGGGCTCATCCCAGACATCACCGACATGGCGACGATGGCGCTGAAGCAGGATGGTGATGCGCTGATCCTCATCGGCCCTGAGGGAGGCCATCTCGGCCAGTCGCTCTATCAGGAGCTAGCGAGCGGAGGATATGAAGGCGCGCCGCCGCCGGTCGATCTCGCTGCCGAGCGGCGCGCCGGCGATTTCGTGCGCGGGCTGATCCGGAGCGGGCGTGTCTCTGCCGTGCATGACATCTCTGACGGCGGCTTGCTGGTTGCGGTCGCCGAGATGGCGCTTGCCGGAGGCCGTGGCGTCGCGCTCGACGCCGCTCCGGAGGGACGTCCAGCCCACGCCGTCTGGTTCGGCGAGGACCAGGGACGCTACCTCGTCGCAGCCGCGTTAGACGAGGCCGCACGCATCTTGCAGGAGGCGGCCAAGGCCGGAATTCCCGCTCGGCGTGTGGGAATGGCGGCAGGGGATGCCTTGAAACTTCCAAGCGAAGCGCCACTTTTGCTCAGCAGCTTACGTACCGCGCATGAGCGCTGGTTGCCTGCCTTCATGGGCGGCAGCTAGGATCGGCAGGGCAGCTGAGGAAACGACGCACATGGCCATGGCGGCAGCGGATATCGAGCGGCTGATCAAGGAGCGCTTTCCCGATGCGCTTGTCTCAATCGACGACCTCGCCGGCGACGGCGACCATTACGCCGCGACGGTCGTGTCGGAAGCGTTTCGCGGCAAATCGCGCGTCGAGCAGCACAAGATGGTTTATGATGCTCTCGGTGGCCAGGTAGGCGCAGATTTGCACGCTTTAGCGCTCAAGACACAGGTTCCGGGCTAACGAAGGGCTAACAGCCATAGGCCCACAGCGCGCCCGTGGCGGGCGACTTCCGGCGTAGTCCCGGCATCCGCTTGCGGGCGGCGAATGGGGGGAATGGCGAACTCACCAATATCAGCTTGAGCCTCCCGACAAACGGCGAAGAATTTATTAGTCGAGACGCGATCTCAGGAGAGGGGCAGTTTGTCGTGTTCATGAGCACAAGCGGCGGACAAACCGACGTATTCGTGTGGGATCGGGATACGGGTGATACGGCAACATAACCGCAGAAATAGATGGGTTAGCCCGCAAATGCTTCCATCTCGGAGGATGGTCGATATATCGCCTTTGAGGCCAACCCAGACGGGCTGCAATTCGACATATACCGCGCCGAGAACCCGCTCCACGACGATTTCATCATGTGAAAAGAGGGGCGTCGGCTTGGGTCGACGCCCTTTTCAGATACTCGCATAGCGTCCGCTAGGACGCCCCCACTTCCGCTACTGCGCTAGCAAGGCGCTCGCGATAGAGTGGCTTTGCGATAACTGGCGCGTCTGGCACCTGTTCGTGGATGCGCTCGATGGTATCGGGATCGCTGTATGCGGTGACGAAGACGACAGGTATGTCGCATACCTCTCTAAGCCACCTAGCAGCCTCTATGCCTTCGCGACCTCCTTCGAGATTAACGTCCATCAAGACGATATCGGGCGCATCCTCCATTGCCTGCAAAAAGGCGTCTTGTCCATTTGCCGCTAGATCGCAGTCGAAGCCCAACGCTTGCATGTCTGCTTCTAGGCTCATGGCGAACCAGGGTTCGTCTTCAACGATCAGGGCGCGGCGACGCGCACTCGAATTCTGGGCCATCTGGTCCTCCCTCTCTGCCCCTTTATGGGGTCGATGTCGTGAGAAACCCGGCCGCGCGCAGAGCAGTTGGGTTTCTCTCAGCCGGATCAGAGCTGATTGACAACAGCCATGTAGGGAGACTGATCCTGCCGAATCGTTCCAGACTGTCGCCTCTTAGGGGAACTCTTCACGTGACGGTACGTTCCCGTACCACGGGGGGCCTATCATCTTTGAGAGGCCCACTGAGATGACCACAGAAACCTACCAATATCGAGGGTACGACATCGTGCCCATGTGGCAGTGGTCGAGCTGGTGCACGGGCATATATGCGAGGCGTGTCGACCTGCCCATCATGTCACGATCTACTCTCTCAACCATGGCGCCCGAAAAGGACGAAGCCGTGGCTGAGGCGAAGCATTGCATCGACCGCCTTCTCTCGCGCCTAAAGCAACCGGCGGCGAACGAGCGTGTGTAAACTAAATTTGCGTTCAGGCAGCCTGTCTCTCTGGAGCCCAATGCATTCTGTTGCGTCGGCTTCGATCGGGCGCACTTACGGCAAGTTTGGCACGCGTAATCGGCCCTAGCGAGCGGCTCTACTCACCGCGCTCTTTTTCGGCAGACTGCTCTGCGACCCATCGCCTTTCGGCGGCTTCTTGGGATTCTCGGGGAGTAGGTCCACGGCCAACGGCTTCATGGCGGCCATCAGAGATTTTCGTCTCGTAAGCGTGTCGCCACAGCTTCAGCCTTTCCAACCAAGTCCGATGGACGAGGTGTGTCTGCGTGCTCACGACACAACAGGTGCGGTTCCTGGCTTACACGCCCATTACGTAATAGGCCAGGACCAAGACAATCGACGCCCAGACACCCCCCCAAATCAGGGGCGCGAACCACCACTGGTCTGGTCCGTCGAGTTTATGAAGAAGGTCATTCATATCGAATCAAACGACACTTCGCCGCTTGGGTTCCCTTTGGTGGCGCGCACCCTCACTCGCCGCTTCCGAACGCCCATGCTGCCACATGAGAACAAAATTCGTCTTAAAGTTGCCCCGCAGCTACAGCAGTTGCAGCACTGCAAATGCTAGTTCTTCAGTCGGGGTAATGCGTTTAGGAAGCGCAGAAAACTTGGGGGGCTAACATGAGAATTTGGATCGCAATCGGAATGCTTCTGGCTACAACGGTAGGGGCTTACGCACAGCCTGTGGCTCCTGTCCCTGAGATCGACGCCTTTTCGGGACTGGCTGCAATGGGTGTTGTCGGTTCTATCGCTGCGCTTCTATGGGAGCGCAGGCGACGCAAATAAACGATCAACGTAAGGGGGCTTACATGAGGATTTGGCTCTCGCTCGGAATACTGATGGCTATAACTGTAGGCGCTTACGCTGGTTCTGCCGATGTGCCTGAAATCGACGCGTTTTCGGGACTGGCTGCGATGGGCGTGATAGGTTCTATTGCAGCACTCGTATGGGAGCGCCGCAGACGCAAAAAATAACTGCGTCTCGCTGGCGATGGAGTGCGGCCTTTAGCGCCACCGATGGCGCGGATGGTGCCGACGATCATCCTCACGTACATGCCGCCGAGCGACGCCTTTCCTAACCCAATGGTCTTAGGCCACGCGGCCGAGAATGGTGCGCAACAGATGCACCTCTTGCCGGGTGAGGCGTGGGTCGTTCAAGTCTATCTGGGTGCTCATGGCCAATTTACCTTCGGATAATCGCGCTGCTAGAAAAACTGGGGCTCAGTGCTTATGTATTTGGTGACGGGGGTCTCGACGCGCAGGAGACCCTTAATGGCCGAACGCTTCCCATACCGTGGCTACGATATTTTACCTTCGCGCCAATGGTCTAACTGGTGCGTGAGCATCTATCCCACCCACGCGGAACTCCCCTTCGTCTCTCGATCGACGTTGGACATTTTGAGACCGCATCTACAGGATGCGATTGACGAGGCAAAGCAGGCGATTGATCGAGCTTTAGAAGAACTGCCCGCGAAGGTCGCCTAAGCGCGTTGCCAGAGATAAGCGAGTTTCGCGCCCACGCCTTTCAGGCCGCAGTCGCCAAGGCGCGCGAGCTTGGTTGGATCGTGTGAGCTGGCAGCCGCCGACCTCTCCTCATTCTTGGTCTGGTCAAGCCCCGTGGAGAAGCCCCGGGGGGACTTGTCCGAGGCTTCTCCGGTTCCGGGAGGGGAACCAGTGACGGCGCAGGGAACACCGTCACCGATAAGAAGGTAGTTGCAGTGCTTTCGTTATCAACGACCCCTTGAATAATTCACAGCCGTTAACCATTTCATAGAGGTCAGAGCGGCGTTGTTTTTTTATCGGTAGTGCCCCCCGTCTAGCCGATATGTCGCCCTGGCTTTGCGTCGGATTTCCCTCCCGGCGCAAGCGCGCAATAGCGCTTCTGAGGCACCTAGCCCCCGGTTAGGTGCCTATTTTTTGTTTAAGTTCAGAGCACCATCAGGACAGTGTAACTTTTCTGCAACTCGATCTGATTGATTGCGGGATGAATGGGGAGGTTGCCCGATCTTCGCCATGGTTGACGACTCTAGTCGTTAACGAATTCGCGCGCAGGCTAGAGGGAAATAGGCTGCACGACGACCGGGGGGGAGCTAGGCCGGGGGGCAAAGCTCTCCCTCCTCTTTTTTGACGCATGTGGTTTGTCCTCTCCGAAGGCCGTCGTCCGAAATCGACGCCCTAATTCTTTCTGCGGCTATCAACAAGCAATCGCGTCTTCTGTCTTAGCGTCACGATGCGTCCTGGCCGTATGGGAACTACGTCGTCTTCACCGATGTCTCGTTGTCTGGCGATCGAATTGCCGAGTGGGATGTGCAAAATAACACCATCAACTTTGTCGGCACTTCTGTCCAAACGCTAAATCCTTCTGTCTCCGGGGACGGCAGTGTTGTGGCCTATGAGGACTACGGACAGACTACGCACGGGGTCATCGCCATAACCGACGTGGCCAACGGCGGTACACAGTTCATCAACACGAATATGCAGTTCGAGAGAAACCCAGACATTTCTGCTGATGGGAATTACGTCGCATTCGAAAGCTCGACCAACCTCACCGACGAGCAAATCTTCGTGTTTGATCGCGTGCAACAAACGTACACCGATATCAGTGCATCTCTCGGCGGCTCGGCTCGCGGACCGAGTATCTCGGGAGACGGGAACTACGTGGTGTTCACTGATGTCGTCAATGGCGAAAATCATCTTGGAGAGGATGCAGGGGTGGTTGTTAACGAAGAAAAACTCAAATCGGGACCGGGCAATAAATGCGCAAGCGCAGCTCCAATGGCCAGCTGGCCCCTGGTGGTAAAATGCACACCATCTAGCTTGCGCTCATATCCGTCGGAATCGAACTTGATGACACCGGGAATGTTCACCGTGCGCTGCTGCTCCCTTACGATCTCCCAATATGGATGATCCTTCACAGCTCCTTTGTCATGAAGTGCTACCATTATCATGATGACTGGCAAGTTGGGGTCGCCTAGGTCAGCTCGGAGATCGGCCACAAAAGTCGCAAAGCGCTCCTTCCACTTTAGTGCATTCTTCTCCGTTTCTGCATCTTCGCCCCCTTGCCAGAAAATGACAGCCCGAATAGTGCCGTTGGCGGGAGAAACCATTTTCATGCGGGTCATGCAGGAGCCGTACAACGTGCTCCGCTGGTTGGTGCTATCAGTTTTTTGCCAATCGCTGATGCTGCTGCTGCCCTTTGCGCAGGGAATCAAGCCAACCGTCGTGGCGGGATGCATCGACACAAACGTATCGGCGAGTGCCAATGACGGCCCCACGGCAGCGCGTTCATCACGGGAAACGAAATCTAACTGACCGATCGGCGAATCGATCGGCTCTCTAGCAGGCTCCCATCTGTAGGCGTTACTAAAGTTCCACAGCCTCGTAGGATTCGCGGGAAAGCCGGGCGGAAGGTCAGAGAGTTCTCCCCGCCCCACCATGTTCGACTGTCCCATAAGGGCAATGAGGTAGGAATTGCTCCCGGCACTGCACGGCTGTGCGAGCAGAGCCAGCAAAATCGAAAACCCGGCAAGTCTCATAGGTATCCTCGCAAAAGTGCCGAAGTGGTCACGCTAACTGCGACCCGTGGCCGTGGAAGGTCGGCTTCGTGTCCTTTTGTTGGAGCAGATAGGGTTACAGCGACGTTAAAGACGAGAAGCTCCCTGCCCTCGGTTGTCTCATATACGCCGCAGGGGGCTTCGAAGAGGCCGTCAAGCGACGGCCAGGGAGGATAGTTACGCTGAGGCAGAAGACCTGGTTGCTCGCTGATAGTCGCAGAAAGAATCAAAGCGCCGACCGAAGTCGACGCCCTGCCACGCTTGTACGACGATAATTGTACTCGCTATTCCGATGACAAACGTGCAGGCTCCCTTCCATCATCGGCAATAAGAACAACAGGCGCCCGGTGACTGAGAGCGCTAAGGCTCCCGCCTGCGAACGGGACTGGAGCCAATGCTAACCGCCATCGTCATCGCATCTTCGATACTTTGTGCCTTCGCGCTATGGAAGGAATTTTCGCCGCGTTGGCACGATAGGAGAAAGCGCATCCGGTACGGACGTTAAACCGGACAGCGACACTGCCAGGAACACCTGATCATATCGCGGGTTGATTCAATCCCGGCTACACGATCCACCCCAGCTCGCGCGCCTTGTCTTAACCCGGCCGCGGTGGACGCAAGCCGGGTCTCCCTCAGCCTGGGACTGTTGGCTGATTGCGACAGCCGGATGAGAAATCAAGCTGCCGCCTGTAACTCAACCCCGCAATAGGATCGGGCGTTCCTGGCCGCCGCACCTAACCTTTTTGGCGCGGAACAGAGCAGCAACCGGCGATAGGACGAATTGTCCTGAGTTGGAACGGACTATGAATGTCGATGGAACCGCGCTTGGCGCGCGTCGACTTCGGTCGGCGCTCTTTTTTCTGAGTATTATCCCATCCGGTTGGAACCCCGGACCCTGATTCGCTGTTTCGAGGCCGAGGGGATTGATCGGCGGTAGAACTACTGCCATCCACGGGGGATAGCGAAATGACAAAACTCGAACTGCTTTTTGCCCAAAAATCTGAAAAATTCGGTGAGGTATGTGCTGTAGCAGCGCGCCAACTCGGCTACGGCGATCTGTCCACCTTGAGCGTGGAAGATCGCATTCGAGTGGAAGACGAAGCGAAGCAGTACGTGGAACAGTGGGAAGAGACGGTAGAGATGAGGACCAACTTTACCATTCGACCAGTTACGCCGCTGCGTCATCTTTTGGCCGAGTATCACGACATTTGCGAAAGAATCCTAGACGAGCATGAAATTGTCGCCGGTGTCATGGCCGACCGTATACGAGCCCAGAAGCGCCGACGCCCAGCGTCCCTTTAAGACCTCGGCATCTGCGAAACAGCAGAGGGGGCGTCGGCTTCGGTCGGCGCTTCCCAACCGCACCCTGACCGCTTGCCGTTGATTAAAGCAGCCCCCGCTACACCACCCTTCTAAGTTTTTGCGCGCGATCAGCATGTTGGGAAGACGGCGGCGACGGCGTTTCCGGCGACATATTGGCTATGTGCCGCTCTTCAAATTCCATCAACTTGACAATCATCGCGAGGCACGCCTTCGAGTCGGCCACCTTCGCATCGTGTTCGTTTCGGAGCTGCTCCACCATCCTCTCAAAGTGAAGAGTAGCAGCCTTGATCTGATCGTGAATTAGATCAGCACGCTCTTGAAGATCGTTTCGAATGTCGCGCATAGGACCCCCTCCCCGTTGCCTCACCCTTCAACGTTGCGCGGACAATGCGGTTCGGGCATCGCTTATTTATTCTGTTCGCCGTGGCCGTTCAGCAACAACAGACCGGGATCTAAGGGGTTGAAATCTTCGGTTAGCGCCCTTTTTGGTGTTATCTTTTCGCCCCGAGACTCGGGGCTGGCTGTTTTGGAAAAGCAGAGACGCCTATTCGTCATGGTGGCTGGTGACGAAATCGTCGTCACCAGTGATGCGGGCTTTCGTGCCGCTTATTGCAGAAGGCCTCATCATCCGCAGCTCATTATCAGATCGCGCACCGACACGGACGACCATGAGGTGATCGCCCAGGCTTGGGAGGCCGCTAACGATAAGGCGCGCGAAATCGGGTGGATTGGAACACCCATCACCCACTTTCCCGTAAAAAGACGGCGACCATGACGCAAGCGTTCGGCTTCGGTCGGCGCCCTTTTTTTTGTCAGGAACGCAAGGGGCTTGGAGATCGCATGAAGGTCAGGTCACTTATGCTACAGTGCTGGTCTCCTGGCACGATGACTTAAGGGGCGCACAATGGCTCCGAAGCCGAATATCCTCCGAAGACCATCTTGATTGGGCTAGTTCTGATTGCCGTCCTGGCCATAGGTACATTGGTCGGTATGGTGATCCATCTGAACAACTTAGAATCCAGGCCCGAGGCTCTCGAAGGCGCGGCGTTTGAAGAGGGACTTCGCCAAGCTGCCGGAGCTGCTAGCCAAGAAGCTCAGGCAGCAACGGGTTTCCTAAACCCAAATACCGGACAATCGGCGGAAAGCTCATAGTCAGCCCCCTTCTCACTAAGGGTGGGGAGCGCCCGCCGGGGGCAGAGGGGCCGGCGCCAAACCCTAACCCAGGACAGCCGAGGACGCGTCCATCCTCGGACTGCACAGCGGCCCGTGCGGGGGAAGGGTGGCTCGGAGGTCACGGGCTAGGGGGAAGGGCTTGCGGCCGTCAGCGGGGCGCATTTCGCGAAGGACGAGATCGAGCGTCAGCTATAAAGGCGCACGGGAGCTACTAACTCCCGATAGACCGCGACTTCTTTTCAGGAACCCCTTTTTTTAGGTTAGGCGAGACTAGCGTTCACACTCGTCGCTTTGGAGCGGGGGGTAGAGCACGATGTATGGCAAGGTGCAGGACATAGTTCGAACGGATGGCATGTCGGGCTTGGCACGTCGGAGCATCGCCTTCGCTTATCGAAGAGGTGTGCGTCGCTTCATGCCTCGAGAACCCGCCTACTACGCGGGCATTCGCATTTGCTATGACAGGAAGTGGGGTGACCGCATCGTTCCAGCGTCTTGGGTACCTGCTGCGGCCGTGAAGGACCAGCCTCATTACGAGGCTACGCTTGTGGCGGGCTTAAGAGAGATCATCAGACCTGGGGACAGTGTTGTCATCGTTGGTGGGGGCCTCGGGGTAACGGCGACGGTTGCCGCGTTAAGCACTGGCCGCTCAGGCAAGGTCGAGTGTTTTGAGGGAAGCAAACAACACGTCAGGTTTGTGCAAAAAACGGCCGCACGCAACAACGTCAGCAATATGAGCGTCCATCACGCCGTCATAGCAAAATCCACCGCTGTCTATGGTAGCGGAAGCGACGTAGGGCCCCTCATGCCTGCCTCTCAATTGCCCCCATGCAACGTTCTCGAATTGGATTGCCAAGGTGCCGAGGTGGAGATTCTCCGCGAGCTTGTCATCCAACCTCGCGTGATTCTGGTTGAGACACATGAATTGTACGGAGCGCCAACGGACTTAGTCGCTTCGTTGCTTAAGAGGCGCGGCTACATTATTTCTAATCGAGGTTTAGCAAATCCGCATAGTAGCCACTGCGCGAAATACAACATCCAAGTGCTTCTTGGTCAGATCCCTGGGGAATGAGGGGTCAGCTGGCTACGTGTGTGGGACAAGGGAGCGATGTTGTCCAAGATCGGTCTAATAGCATTCGGGGCGCTGGGGCACCCCCCGCTTTGCCGCCTCGATCAGCCCGAGGTCGAGCAGGCGTTGCGCGCACCAGATGCGGAGGCGTTGCAGCAGGGCGGTCATGGTGTTCGGGCCGAACGGCGAGGTCGAGGGCGTGATCACCGGAGACATGGGTGTCGCGCGCGACGGCACGCACAAGGACAGTCACGCTTCTAGGGTAAGGTTGGGGGCGGCCTCAAGCACCAACACGACGCGAAGCCGCCGCGGGTGGCAGCGATGTTGCGCATGAGCGCAGGCAAGGACGGCATACCCTATTTGGGGCCGGCTTCTCACGTCCCACAGCCGAACTGTACTGTCGTCCGCACCAGTGACCATCCATCGCCCGTCGGGAGCGACCGCGAGGCCATTTACAATTCCGGAGTGTCCACTGTTGACGACGACCGAAGAGACGTCTGCCGCTTGAACAGGCGCGGTTGGTATCAGGCCAATAATCAGTGCGGCACAAAGGGATGTCAGTAGAGCACGGTCTGCATTGGGCATGTTCCCCTCCTCCTTAAGGAACAAGGCGCGGTAAGCCGCTGCAGGCGGGATAGTAGGAACCCAGGTACTACCACGGCTCCGGCTTGAGCGGTGCCGCCGGCCCCGACTCGGGCTCAGGCGCCCGCCGGTGTGAAGCCGGGCCGCGGCCTAACTCTATATTCTGTTGCCGTCCCCCAGGGGTGGTGGTTGTTTAAGCGAACTACTGAAGCAAGTTCTCAAGTTCTTTAGCTCTGGCTGCTTTGGCGAGAACCGGACACTCGCTTGCCGCTAGCTTGGCTGCGGTTCCTCCGTCTGGATCAAGATAGAAATTGCAGTTCGCCTCAGTGTACTTGATCCACAATCGTTGCGCTTCTTGCAGCTCTTTCCTCCGTTCAGGTTTTAGTTCGTTCATAAGTTTCTTGTACGCGTCATTGAGTTTTTTGTCCTGTCGCTGTGCCTCAGCTCCCATGCAGTCAAGCATTCCGGGATCGGTGCCGCCGGATTGCTCAATGCATTTTGCGTACTCGGCAGTGAGTAAATCCTTGTCTTGTCCAAATGCTTGCACTGATGTCATGGCAAAAAATGCCATCAGAAGAAGCGGCGGGTAATTGTGCATCGCTTTCCCTAAGATCGAGACCGGCGGCGAAATATAGCGTGGGCGTCATACCGAGCAATGGGAATTGAATGTCGGCTTCGGGTCATTGGCGGACATTGAGACCGTGATCAGGAAAGTCCGCTTTACCCCCTAGGAAGCTTTCGTCGCGCGCATGAACGAGGCGGCGCAGCACCTCGGCATGACGCGCACCACCTTCACCAATGTCAACGGCCTCTCTGACGAGCGGCAGGTCACCACGGCCCGCGATCTGGCCAAGCTCGCCCGCGCCATTATCGTCGAGTTTCCTGAGCACGCCGATCTCTTCTCGTTGGTCCAAGTGCAAGTGGGCAAGAAGACCATGCGTACCCATAACAGCCTCCTTGTCAGCTTACCGGGCGCCGACGGCATGAAGACCGGTTTCATTTGCGAATCCGGCTTTAACGTCGTGGCGAGCGCCACTCGTGACCGCCGCAAGCTCGTTGCGGTCGTTCTCGGCGAGCCGTCAGTCGCATCGCGCAACGACCGCACCACCGACCTCCTCGAGAGCGGTTTCAAGCGCTATTTCTGGAAATCGCTGTTCGGCAAGAACCTCGATAGGCTCGCGATCCAAGCCCCGTTGAGCAACAGCCCGACGCATCTGCGCGACAGCGTGTGTGGCATAGCCAGGGCCAAGTCGACAGTTAGGCGGTCGGTCAAGTTCAAAGCTGCAGGGACTCGAAGCCCGGGGTAGCGGCGCCGGCGAGCGCCGTTAGGTGCTAGCGAGGCGAATTGAGCGCTTTCACCGACCCCCGCGAAGCGCCGAGGATGCGCGGCAGATGTCTGTCTTCCGACGACGTTCTTTTCACTTGGAATGTCCGCTTTGGTCATTAGCACATCACATCGACGGTGGGATTGGTCTGTTCTCGGGAACGTTTCCCGAGACCCATGTCCCGATCGAGACCCGGCCTTAAAACCGCCACCCCAGGGTCGTCTGCTCAAAAAGCGTTAAGAGAACGAACATTCGGGGGGTTACTAATGCGTATCATTCTAGCGCTCGCCCTTTTGGGAGCTTCGCTCTTGTTGAGCGGCTGCTTCCACCACAATCAAGCGGTCTACGCGGAACCGCTGCCGCCGCCGGCGCATCCACCACTTAAGTAACCGTCAGCAAGCCAGCAATCGGGTTGTGGGGTAGGCATTGAGACGGGTCTCCTGCGATGCGTGCAGTGCGACAATGTTTGAGCCTCACGCTGACCATCCTTTGTTTCGGGGTGATTGATAGCGCGTGGTTTGAAGCTGCCTTCGCCGAAGGTAGCACCACCTCCACTTACAGGATCATTGCCACCTATCGCGTCGATTTCGGCGGCTTCAATCTCGGGAACTTCCGCCTAACAACAGTGCTCCGTGGGTCCGAATATAAGACGCGAGGCGAAGGGCAATTCTCCGTGATGGGAGGTCTGCTTTTTGCGTGGCGCGGTTCTACTTCAAGCAAGGGTAGGGTAACCGACGACGGCCCCGTGCCTGCAACGTATGCCTTCGACTACAACGGCGGGGACGGTAGTCAGCGGCTTCACGTCACTTTTGACAAAGGCGCTGTCACGCAGGTTTCGACGGAGCCTCCAAATCAGACGAGCCTTCACGTTGTTCCAGTCACCAAAGAGCAGCTTCAAGGCGTACTCGATCCCGTGACCGCGATGTTTTTTTATGCCCGCTCCGACAACCCCAATGGGGACCTCAAAGTATGCGATCACACCGTGCCAGTGTTCGATGGCGTGCAACGTTACGATCTCGTGCTGAAACCAAAGCGCACGGTGAGGCTCCAAAAAAATGCATCGACCGCGTACTCCGGCTTTGCCGCTGTGTGCCGAGTCAAATTCAATCCGATTTCGGGTCATCGAACGGATGATCCTGACATCAGGCTTATCTCACAGTCCAACGAGATTGAGGTATGGCTCGTGTCCCTACCGAAAACGGGAATGTACGTGCCATATCGGATCGTGCTGCCTACAATCGGCGGTTATGCGTCGGCAACATCAAGCTTCTTGAACATCCGGACGGACGCTAAGTCCACTGCGCTGCGGTTTTGAACCCCTCTGACAAACATTTGAAGGACAGGACCGTGCACATGTCCGCTATGGGCCGACATAGCGGCCCGTTCGCGTCATGTCCGCGGGCCTAACGCGTTTCAGGCGTCCTGAGATACGCCGTCCCGATGAGCCTAACACCTTACCAACACAGCCGAGCACCTGAGGTGCAAACCACGGGCGATACCACACCGGTCCAGCAGATCGTGTACGCAGAGTCGCTCACGACATCGGGTGGCAGTAGTGCATAAGATGGAACGGAGCTTCGCCAAAAGGGATGCGGCTGGGGTTTCTCCGCGGTTACGGTCACGGGACCGGTCACGCGGTTATCCGCTTTCCACTTCTCAATCTGCTCATCCAATGATTTAAGCGACTTTTCGACGGCACGGTCTTTGTCGACGCCGTCGATGGAGTCAGAGAATGAAACGCATTGCGTCTGTGCCGCCGCAATCGTGCAGGGTGTGCTCCAGCAAACTACCGCCGTGAGCACAATGGTTGGTCGCATCTATTCGCACCACCCTAGGAGCGGTTTCCCATTAAAAGCGAAAGAACCCCCCAAAATTGTCCCCCAAGGCTTGGTGCGCTTCCGCGTTGAGCGAACAACACAAATAGCCGTCAGGCAAGCGGCGGAGCGGTAGCACTCGGCACGTTTACATGCCTCTTTTCTGACGCAATTCAGGGGCGCACCTTGCCAACTGGCGACGGTCACTAGATAGGTCGATATAGCACGGCACTTGTCAGCTACCCGCTACACCTTTTCAAAGTCCTTGCCTTTTGGAGCGCCTCCCTTTGGGCCTTCAAATGCGCCACGTTTTCATCTGAGCATCCTTGAGCAGGTCGGCTTCGTCCTGACAATTCCAAGCCTGATAATCAACACTCAGGGACGACAGCGGATAGCTCTGAGACGACAGCGGATAGCTCTCCGGCTTTTTAGTGCAACCCTGCGCCATTAGTGCCAACAAGCCCACCACGGCGAGACAACGGCACATTGAAGATGACCCCCAGGGAAGGCCACTCTAGCACTCATTGAGGGGCGGAGAGATTTGATCTCCCCCCGGTGGATGCGAATCGGCTCGCTGCGCGACCCTCAATGAACCTTGTCTCAACGCAACACGCGTTGCTTCCTGTTTAGCGCCGGATCATTCCGGCCTTGGAAGCCAATGCCCTGCGATTTGACAATTCTTTGGTCTAAGCGCCCGAACTCAGTGGCAATTCATCGGCATTTTACCAGGTGTCACAGGCCGCGGCGTCTTAGCTGCCGGGCGCCGGGCAGCGTGTCTCACGCAGTGACGGCGCCTGGGTTGTCGGTCGCGACTGATTCGGCGGCGCGCGGCGCGCTCGCCTCGTCGTGAGGTTTCGAATCGAAGTCCGACGGCTCGTGAGCGGGACGAGGGCTGCCAGCAGAAGAAGCCTTGACCTCCTCCAGCGGATTGTCTGTGCGACGCGACTTTCCTTCGAAATATGCACCCTGCTCTATGGCGAGGCTTTGATGGATAATGTCGCCTTCGATATGGGACTGCGCCTGGAGCGTAACGCGCACGCCCCTGATCGAGCCGACCACCCGTCCGCGCACGACGATGTCTTCGGCGATGATGCCGCCCACAACTTGTGCTGTGTCGCCGAGCAAGAGCGAGCCGCAATGAATGTCGCCTTGGATCTCACCGTCGACCTGGATCTCACCCTTGGAGGCGACATTGCCGGTGATCGTAAGGCCCTCACCGATAATTGAGGGGATCATCTTGCTCGCGCTAGGGCTCTTCGCCCCGTAGGTCTCGCCGCCGAGCCGCTCCCCCATCTTCGTGACGCTGTCTCCCGCCTCTGGCTTCTTCGTGAACATAAATGGGTACCTCCCGTTCGCACCCTGCTGACGCCGGGGCCAAAGAACTCCCCGAAGTTCACTGGCGGCCTACAGCAACTCTAACGAAGGACTGACGACGATAGACAGTCTGCCCCCGCCTACGATCATTGCGGTGATCGCCACTAAATGAAGTCCTAGTAGCCGCCAACTTCGAGGGCAGGTCCAGCAGGAGGTCCGTAATCGAACTCTGCTTCGGGGGCCACCGGGACAGGTGGGGCATAGCCCACAACGGGCGGAGCGACCGGAACTACTGGCTCCACGATCACCTCAGGCGCATAAGGCTCGACGGCTACCACAGGCGGGGCCACTGCCACAGGCGGGGCCACCACGGCGGGGGGTCCAACATAAATATGACGATATCCCGCGAATGCTGGTGCGGTCGCAAGCACCGCACCGCCGAGGAGCATTAGGGCAAGCGCGCTTTGGCGGAAGGTCTTTCTCATCGCTAGCCTCCTTTGGATTGTCCGTTAGGACTAACGAAGGCGGCGTGGAGGTGTTCCGCGCTAACCCGCTCTAGCTGGCCGCTTGTTCGTGATCGCAAGCGCCGCTGAAACGACGCCCCGGAGCAATGCGCTCCGGGGCATCTATTTTGTCCCGGATGTGGTTCGGGTCTCAGTAATACCGAACGCAAGCGCCTCCACTCCAGCGCGCACACCTGCGGACCTCTCGGCGGACATGGCGCTTGGTGGTTCTGGCCACGCAGACACCATTAATTCGTACCCGACCCGCGCCGCATGCTTCACGGATTTGCGTGATCATGCCGTCCGACTGATGAAGCGGCGCGGGCGACATTGCCTGCGCCGATGTTGCGACGGCCAATGCAAAGATAACGGCTACGAACCTGATCATTCTTTCCTCCGTTGTGAACTTCGAGAACAGATTTTTCTCGACGAATACATAAACTCAGCAACAGCAGACTCAGTTCAGGACGGAAAGATGATCTTGAATCGCAATTACGAGTGATCTAGGTTTTTCTGCGCCATAGGGCCGGCTCCGTACGCGCTGGCGCGCATGCCCGGCCTCATATATTCGGCCTATAGAGGAGAGTTATTATTCTCCTCTCACGAAGCCCCAGACGCTATCCCTGGGGCTTCGGCTTTATCAGAGGCGAATCGGAGTATATTTGGCTGGTGCCGGTGGTTCGGACATATAATGCACCGGCATCAGCACTGATCCGGCTGAGCGGCTCCCACCGCGCAGCCGGTTTTTTGTTGGCACGAAGAAATGGCCCCGCGAATTTGCCCGAGGCATGAAGGGGTGCCCAACCAAAGCCGACGCCCCCGCATGCCAACTCTAAATAGCTGTTGGTGCGTGCGTGAGATCGCGCCTCATAACCATACCTCCACGACATGCGGTTCGTCGTCTGGGGGGCGCTTCAACTGGATCAAGCCCGGGTACAAGCTCCGCAAGACGTTTCGCACGTCCGTCAGCGACCTTGAGCTAATCAACTCGTTGCTGGACCTGTAAACATCTTCCGTGATGACGAACTTCCTCGCCACGTATTCGCCAGGACAGTCTTTCGGGTGCTCGTACACCGTCCACATGACCAGGGGCGTCACCGGTTCACGTTGAAAGGCGGGTGGAACAACGGCGCGTCGATCTCGATCTCGGACTTGCCTCTCCATCTCTGCTAAACGACCGGGAGCGGAGGAGTTCTGGCGTTGGGGCTGAGAGGGCTTGCGCGCCCGCTCTCGCATGCGACCGCCAAAATGCGGCTCTGCGCGCTCTTTCGCCTTTACCGAAGGCTTGGGCTTCCGCCGCGATGGCATGGTGATGCTGCTCCCTACGCGTTACAAATGGTGCAGGCTTTAGGTTAATAGCGAATGACCGCTTTTCGTTTCCTCCACCTCCCATTTTTGCCCGCCACACCAGATGCGGCGACCGAAGCCGAGGCCCCGCGGACGGTATTGGGTGTCAATTTTGAGCGACAGGCGCGGCCGAGGAGACTGTGTCGGTCGCCACGACCTTCGGGTCATTGCTGTCCAACCAAGCCCAGATACGGGATAGCAGATGGTTCTTCCGACAGCGCGGACAAAAGATCGATGTCTTTGTCCTCGGCAGGCTTTTGTAGCTCGATCGATCTAGTTCGATGCCGGTTGAAACTTGGTGCCCGGTAGTCGGGCACACAAAAACCAAGGTGCCCATGATGGCCTCCTGAACTAGATACGCCGCAACATCACGCTCAGGTAGGCCAATAGCAAAGGCTCATTACAGAATAGTTGCAAGATACTAGACGTGCGCTGCAACGGGCTATCCTGCAATGCGATAAATGGGCGAGCCGACCGAAAGCCGACGCCCCGCTCGGACGCCACGGCGTTTGCCTAAAGCGAAGCCCCGGGAAGCGGCTGCAAACCGGGGCTTCTAGACTTGGGGTTTCTTGTGTGGAGGGGACGACCCCCACGGAGTGAACGTATTACAACTTTGTCGCCTACAGCGTGTCTTGGTCGTCACTGTGCAATGCAAAACACGCGAAGCCAAAAGAGAAGCCCCGAGAGGGGACTGATCTCCCGGGGCCATACAGGGTCAAAGCCTAGCTGGGGTTCAACTAGAACACTACCCTAGCATGACCCTCTCCGGGATAACCGGGATAACGGGGACAACTCCAAAATCTTTATTGAGTGTGCTATTGATGCCACTCAAGGATAGCCAGCATCGGCAAAAGTTCCTGCCATACCGTCGCTCTCAGAGTTCACCAACGGGAGCGGGGCGGGTGGTGACGGGTTAAGCCGACCGAAGCCGACGCTGGCCCACGGACGCATCAATGATCGACGTGGCAAACACTCACAAGAATTTGGCACGGTTTAAAATGGTCCGGCTTCGCGCGAGGGCATAGGTGCGAACCACCCAACTTCGTAACCCGCGCTGTCCGGAGAGGCGGGGCGGTAGCTGTTGGGAGCAGACGGCTTCCTCTTGGGACTGCTCGGGTCCCACTGCTGTCGATGACAACTCGCGCCATTCAATCTGTCGAAAGCTTTCTGTTCTGTTGACCATGAGGCCATCAGGTACTTGCCGCACGCCGTAGCTTGCGGGCACCATCTCAAAGATGACCGATCCCTGCAACGCCCGATCCTATCGGGCGTTGAGTCGTAGGACTGGCATCGGCTCCTCAAGGAGGCAACATGCGTAAGTTGATCACTGCCCTGGTCGCGGCATTAACGATACTTCTCGCCGGCTCCATCGTTGGGAAAGCCCAGGCGGAGCCAAGACCGATGTTCCCGCTAACCAAAAGCTATACCCCTACTGAAAAGGTTGCCTACTACCACCGATACGCCCGGCGACATTACCGTCGTGGCTATTACGGCTACGGATATGGCTATCACAGACCATATTATGGTTACGGCTACCACCGACCCTACTATGGCTACGGTTACCGACGCGGCTACCGTTGGCGCTACTAGGAAAAGTGGCAATCAGCCCCAAGGCTAGCAGAAGCCCGGCAGTCATTTGAATTCCCTTAGTAGAGCGTGAGCGAGCTATCTTCATTGAACGTCACATTCTGTGAGGGCGCTCCTTTCGCACACCGACGCGTGCCGGCTGATGTCGCCGACTGACGCGCAGCAGGAGACATCCGGCTGCGTCGAACGGACTTCAGCGTTTGCCAAATGGCGGCAGGGCCGGTGCCGCGCCGATTAGCCCAAATTTGAGCCGCTTTTAGTGCTAGCCGAAGACGACGTGAGGGGCACGTTGGGCATATTGAGGCGACCAAAACGGGGCAGATCACGCCGGGGTTTCGGATCGGCTTGGCTCGAGGGAGCTGATGATGAGGACATTAGCATTAGGGCTGCTTGTGGCGGTAACAGCCAGCCTGCCTGGCCATGCGGCTGAACCTGACGGACTCCCGGGCCTCATCAACGAGAAGGAAGCCCTGCGGATCAGTATCCAGGGCCTGGTCTCGGCCAAAGCTCGCGACACAGCCTCGCGCAAGGCGCAGAAGGATGCGCTGATCGAATATTATCTGGTTTCCGAGCAGCCGCTGCTTTGGGTCGATGAGAACGGCCTGACCGAGCGCGCCAAGCAGGTCATGGCGGAGATCGGCAAGGCCGACGACTATGGCCTCACCGCCTCCGAGTACTCCTTGCCCGATCCCGCCGGCTTCAACGCCTCCGATCTCAAGTCGCGAGACTGGCTCGCCGATGCCGAGGTGAAGGTCAGCTATGCCGTGCTGGACTATGCCAAAGACGCGCGCGGCGGCCGCATCGAGCCGCTGCGGCTGAGCAAGAATCTCGATCCGGCGGTTGCGCTACCCAATTCGTCGGAGGTGCTGGAATCGATCGCCGTCCGCTCCGATCCCGCCGCCTATCTTAGGAGCTTCCAGCCAAACCAGCCGCAATTCGAGGCGCTCAGGCAGAAGCTGCTCGAGCTCCGCGGCGGCAAGGTCGAACAGTCGAAGCCCAACGTGGTCATCATCCCCGAAGGGCCCGTGCTCAAATTCGGCATGCAGCACGAGCAGGTCGCGCTGTTGAGAAAGCGCCTCGACGTTCAGGCCGGCGCCGACGAGACGAAGTTCGACGAAGCCGTGCTCGAGGCGGTGCGCCAGTTCCAATCCTCGCATGGCGCTTACGCCGACGGCATGGTCGGCCCCGGCACGCGGCGAATGCTGAGCGGAGGACAGCGGCAGCAGCAGGCCGTGGCGAGCCCCGCGCGCATCAATCAGATCCTGGTCAATATGGAGCGCTGGCGCTGGTTGCCGCACGACCTTGGGCCGTTCTACGTGACGGTCAACATCCCCGAATTTACTCTGCGTGTCGTCGAGGAAGGCACGCCCATCCACACCGCGCGCGTCGTGGTCGGCAAGCCCGACAAGCAGACGCCAGTGATCTCCGACGAGATGGAGGAGGTCGTCTTCAATCCCTATTGGAACGTGCCGAACTCCATCAAGAACGAGGAGATCGCGCCCTATATGGGCTCTGGCGGCGGCTTCTTCGGCGGCGGCTGGGACACCTCGGTGCTAAAGCGTCACGGCCTGCGCATCAAATACGGCAACCGCGACATTGATCCCGATCAGATCGATTGGAGCCGCAACGACATCCGCAATTTCGATCTCGTGCAGCCGCCGGGACCCAACAACGTGCTTGGCCGCGTGAAATTCTTGTTTCCCAATAAGCACGACGTCTACATGCACGACACGACGCAGAAGCTCCTGTTCAACAACCCCGTACGTGCGGAGAGCCATGGGTGCATGCGCGTGCAGAACCCGGAGCGGTTCGCCGAGATCATCCTGAGGCGTGACAAGGGGTGGAGTCCCGCGCGGGTCGAATCGACCTTCGGAGCGGGTGACGAGTACCGCGTTGCGCTCGACCAGAAAATCCCCGTCTACATCACCTATTTCACGCTGCGCGTAAACGACGACGGCTCGTTCACGACCTTCAACGACATCTATCGCCACGATGCGAGAATGAATGCGGCGCTGAACGGCAAGGGCTATGGGCCCGATCCATGGGCAGAAGACGAAGTGATGGCCGACAACCAGAGTTGGGGCACTGTGCCTAACAAGCGCTATCGTATGCGACCGGGCCGCAATAGCAATCCCCGCAACCTGTTCGGGTTCTAGCCGGCGCTAACTGGGTTGTTCACAAAGGGGAAGGGACAAGAGCCGCTAGGCCCTCGCCCCTTCTGCTACCGCAAGAAGCTCTAACGAAAGATGATAGCAGGCAAAAGCGCGCAGATGTCCACTATGGGTCATTGCGTCCGCGCCACTTCCGCTTTATTTCCCAACAGCGACCAATCCCGACTGGGCCGCTAATTTAGCCGATGCGGTGCGGGGTCGCCCGCCGCGAGGCAACGGAATGTCACATCTATGATGTCGCTCTCGATATCTTTGTTCTCATTGAGTTCGAAATTGTTGCTGCTTTTCAAAACCAGCAGCTGCCTAGAAAGACGCGCGCATTGTTGGTTCGCTGCGGAGAGGGCAGCGTCTCTTGCGGATGCCGTGCCGCCGTGCGGCGTGCGGGCCGATACCGTGTAGGTGTCGGCACCAATCGGCAAGGGCTGCGTTACCCGCGCGCTGCTGCAGCCCGCCCCAAAGGCAGCGACGCTAACTGCCAATCCCAGGGCGAACACTGTTCTCATGGGTGCATGACCCCTTGCAGGCCATGCTACCCGATTTTGAACCTTCACCCTGCAAGCCTTGAGCTTTTGTCGATAATCGCGGTGCTAATCCCCAATACTCGCGATTAAAAATTAGCACGCATTCAGACACTTGCGGGCGTTTGCCCACACTTTGCCTGAATGTCCGTAGAGATTTCTAGGGCGTCCCGGGGGAACCGCTCCTCGTACACGGCGGTCCGCACGCCGGACAAGGCGGCCCCCTCCTATCGATCTATTGCCACGCCGCCTTGTCCCACTACTTGGAGGACGGACCCATGCTCAATTCGAGGATTTGCCGAGAACACGCAGCCAAATGCATTGAGACGGCAGAGGCAATTCCACCGAGCGCACAACGCGAAATGTTTTTCGACATGGCTAAGCGCTGGACTGACCTTGCAATCAACATTGAGAGTTCTGAGGCTCTAGCCGACCCTGCGTCGCCGCCTGCAAACGATCCCGGCGAGCCTTATCGCTTCGGCTCACGAATTAGGAAGGCCCCGACCAGTTAAGAAATGCGGCTCTGTAGCGGAGCGCAGCGTCCGCGTCATGTCCGTTATTCCTCTCAAAGCGGACATTCGTCAGCGCGAGTGGCACGTCCGCTATGTGCCATAAGCGGACCTCAGCAAGTCCAGAGCTGCGGACCCGAAAACATGCGGTCTTGAGCTTATAGAGATCGTCATTCGACAGCCCAGCTTACCACTTAGACCATCACGCCACTTGAGCAGCGCCTATGCGCGATGGCTCCTTAACTGGATTAAGATGTGCCAAAGGAATCTCAATCCCGATAGTCAAGCCGCTGGCGTTCCATTCATTGGACAAACGACCACTGAACTGATTTGCGACGATCTTTCGCGCAAGGCTCCCACCAAATCCCTCCCTATTTGGGGTTCCCTTGATTGCAGGCCCTCCTCGCTCCTCCCAGGTCATGACAAGCCAGTCCTCCTTAGTGGAACAGTCGATGTGAACCACACCGGCTGATGCCGATAAAGCTCCATACTTAGCTGCATTGGTGGCAAGCTCGTGTAGAAGAAGTGCGATGCTGGTAACGGCGCTATCGTTGATTTCTTGGTCACACCCGGTAACGACGATTCGCTCAGGGCTGTTCGATCCAGCAGCGACATAGGGAGCGAAGATTGCATGAATGAGCCCCTTTAGCGTTGGCTGGTCGCTAAATTCAGATTCTTGCTGGATCAGTCCGCGTCGAGTTAGCTGATGAGCGCGGGACAGAGCGGCCAATCTTTCCTTGATTGCCGCTTCCATTTCCGTCGGCGTCTTCGACATCCGGGCACTAAGGCTCACCAAGGAGTTCGTGATGGCGAAAAGGTTATTTATGCGGTGGCGCATCTCCCCAAGAAGGAGGGATTGCACAGTAATATCTCGCGCAATTTTTGAAGCGCCAACAATTTTACCAGTCGCGTCCGAGAGAGGAGATACGCTTAGGGAAATGTCGATGAGTTCCCCAGTTTTGCGCCGCCTCACCGTTTCGTAGTGTTCGATGCGTTGCCCCTTCCTAAGCCGGGCCAAAATTGAAGGCTCTTCATCGGGTCGATCTGGCGGCATGAGGAGGCTTATGGGTTTGCCGATCATCTCATTAGCTTCATAACCGAATATTCTTTCAGCGCCCTTGTTCCAGCTGGTGACGATGCCATTCAGATCCTTGGTGATGATGGCATCCTCCGAGGTCTCTACCAACGACGCGAGTTGTCCAAGAGCGAGTCGCGAGCCGCGTCGGAGGTTGATTTCGACAAGCAGGAGATCGACGGCGGCATTAAGTGCAGTGACCGTACCCACTAACAGGAGGCAGACGAGAACGAAGGTAATCAGTGAGACAAATTGTGCCTGATCTAGCGCGAAGCCGAGGGTTGGCGACATGAACAGCCACCATGCCACCGCGGCCGAGAGGATGCTTGCAAGCGTCCCCCACCAAAAACCACCGAGCAAAGTAGCCACCACGATGGCCGGGTAGTACGTGGTAAAAGGGATACGCTCCTGCACAAGCCCGCCGATAGCCCATCGAATAAGGGTGGCGATTAGCAAACCGCCCACGAGGGAACCCCACACCCACCAAGGATTCCGCTGTAGTTGGTGAAGCTGCTTAATCCAGCGTTGTACCCGTTCGGTGTCCGACAGAGACGACATACCCAAAAGACCCAAATATGAGTTTGTGAAGCTAACAGGGTTCGAAGGGTAGTAAAGCGCGTGGAACGCCGAACCGCATAATGGGTTCTATCCTAGGGTGCCCAACCAGATCATCACCAACCGAGTTAATGAAGTCAGATTCTCCCATTTACGTCCTGGTCGTTGAAGACGAGTTCCTCAGCCGATTGCATGCGGTGAACCTTGTCGAAGACGCCGGTTATAAGGCGATTGAAGCCTCCAATTCCGAGGAAGCAATTGCCATTTTGGAGGCGCGAAAAGATATACGTATCGTGTTTACCGACGTCGACATGCCAGGCACAATGGATGGCCTCAAACTCGCTCACGCCATCCGCACACGCTGGCCTCCAGTCGAGCTTATTGTCACCTCAGGGCATTTTAATCTTAGCGACGCCGACATGCCTGAGCGTGGGCGTTTCATTTCGAAACCATATCGTGATCAAGACATCGTTTCTGCCATACACCATTTTGTCACTTAGGCTACCTTTCCCAGGATCACCTTACACAAAATAGCTTCATGTAATCTTGGGGCAGCTCGTCCGCTATCGGTCATTAGCGGACATCGGTGCAGCGCTCGCGGGGGTCCGCTTCGGACCCTATGGCGGACATTCGTCAGAGCTGGTGGGATGTCCGCTTTGTGCCAAAAGCGGACTTTGACTACAGGGAGATACTCTTGCGGCTCGATCTCCCGCCATCCGCGGCGGCCGAATCCGACGCCCAATGCTAGTCGCTAAACCATGCGGAGGAAGCTAAACTAACCTTTCAAGCCCACCAGCCGGGCTCAAAAGGGGGAAACATGCAGCTCGATCTATCAGCACCCAAGGTCGTCACTTTCAGTGTCGCGGTCGTTATTGCCTTGATCGCCGCAATTATTCACTACGCTCATCTTAGCGTACCGTTAGTTCACACCGGGTTCACGCTCCTGTTAGTCGGCTTTTTGGTGCTGGCTGCCGGTGTTGTGCTTCGCGGATTGTAGGCAAAGCGGAGCAGATAACGAAAAGGCGTCGGCCAACGCCGACGCCCTCGCCACGAGGGGATCGCCCTTCCCGTAAAATCTGGATTCAACATGTTAGGGCTGACCAAGTTTCGGGGGCCTTCCAGCGCCGTAACCTCGGTTATTGAGTCTCAGTAATACCGAACGCAAGCGCCTCCACTCCATCGCGCACACCTGCGAACGTGCCACTAGAGAGCGATGCCGATACGCATCGAGTTTAGCTACAAGCCAAGCTTGTTAGCTTGTTACTGGGTAGGGCCTCCTGCCTTGGGTGGCGGTGCGGTTATCGGAAGAGGAGCATCTGCGCTCGCTTCACCGTTGGAAGAGCGCGAGGTTGACTGATAGGAACTCACAATCGCGGTCGGTACATCTTTCGTGTAGCAATAGACAGCCTGATTGCCTGGGTTTTCATATGTGCTGTGACCTTGGCAAGTTGGCCCGCTATAGGGGCATGGGCAAATTCCTCGGTAGCTTGATATGGACTGCTGAACAATGGCCGTTCGGATGGCGATATCGGAATCTGAAGACGGTGAAGGCGAATAGCTAACGGGCATGAGATGCTCATGGCGCGAGCAAGAGCCAAGTGACAAAAGCAAAAGGGCAGTCAGAGCCCTACGCTTGTCCATGCTCATTAGGCCCCCAGGCATTCAGCGAATTCAGCATACGCGCTCGATACGTCGAGTCAAAGTCCCCCTAGAAGAAAGGTCCGGCCTTCTCTCGTTGCTCGGCGTCCGCAGCAATGTCTGCAAGGTGCCATAAGGGAACATCGCGTCCGCTTCCGCGCACCGGGCAGCCACGGAATAATCCTGAAGTACGTCGGCTTAAGCGATGCCGCCCCGACACTGGAAGCTTCGAGAGGTTGGGGTCGCGACGAAGAGCCGCCTCCTTCTTTGGCTCAGGCTGTTCGCTGGGACATGGACCCCGCGAACAGACAACAAATCGATCGCGACGGTTCATTACAGGTCCTGACATTGCCATTTTCATCGACTACCAGGACGGTAAGACGGGGGTACCGTGATAGCTCAGAAATCGGAGTACCTTCGATGTGTGATTATAGTTTAGAGCTTGTCGCATCCCGGCCCGCGAAGGTCGGTGACAAGCTGGTATCAAAGAGCTTTCCCCACACCATTACGCGCGGCTTTGTATCGGTGGATGACACTAACGTGGCGGTTTGTATGCTTCCCGGCACGGAGCTTGCCTTCGATCAGGAGGTCCGATGCGAGACGGGCATACTCTTCGCTTGGAGGCTTGGGCACAGGGTGGCTCGGTTCCGACAGGTCAACAAAGGCCGGTCAAACGCCCATCATGACGCCCTTGAGTTCCCTGACGGGAGGGTCGTGCTGCTGACGCAGTTATGCAAAGGTCAGCACGCCACCGTGCTTCAATTGCCGGTCACTTCGCCGGTCACCGCAAACAAAGCGCAGAGGCACGGTTCGCCCGTGGCGTAGCCGATGTCAAAGGTTTTGCGGCGCGATCTGCCGTTCATCCTGCGCGATGTCAGCGGACAGCGCGCTAATGTCCGAACGCCCTAACCGGACAGATCGCACCGCTCCAATGTTGCTGAAGCGGTCGAAAGCGGACGTCATGCGACACTTGGCGCAATCTGCTTTGTGCCACGACAGGACATGGGCGAATGCAGACCTGGCGGGTGAGTAAGGAGCGACCGGACGCTTGCTTCATGAAGCGAGCTATTTTTGCCATAGTCTTGGCGCCTCGCACCTTTAGAACACTCCGGACAGGACGGAAAAATGGACATTACGGCTCCTATTCAACCGCAGGAGCAAAAGCGGCGTCGCCGTCGTGGCGGCTTCTTGCTGCGCATCTTCGGATTCGTGTTTGCCGCAAGCATGGTCGTCTTCGTGGCAGTTGGCGGCGCGGCGGCATTTGTCCTGTGGAAGGTATCGAAGGATCTGCCGGACTACGAAGTGCTCGCCAAATACGAGCCGCCGGTCATGACCCGCATTCATGCCAATGATGGTAATTTGATCGCGGAGTTTGCCCGCGAGCGCCGCATCTATGTTCCGTTCAAGGCGATCCCCGACCGCTTGGTGGAAGCTTTTCTCTCCGCCGAGGACAAGACCTTTTACCAGCATGGCGGCATCGACATTCAGGGCATCCTACGGGCTGCCGTAACCAATTTGGGCAGTTCCGGCAGCCGCAAGGTTGGCGCCTCGACCATCACCCAGCAGGTGGCCAAGAACTTCCTCTTGTCGAGCGACCAGACGATGGAGCGCAAGCTGAAGGAGGCGATCCTTTCCATCCGCATCGAGCGCGCCTTCACCAAGGAACAGATCCTCGAGCTTTATCTGAACCAAATTTATCTCGGTGGCGGCGCTTATGGCGTGGCCGCAGCGGCGCAGACCTATTGGAACAAATCGCTCAACGAACTCTCCATCGCTGATTGCGCCTATCTCGCCACGCTTCCCAAGGCGCCGAGCAACTACAACCCGTTCCGCTTTCCGGAAAGGGCGATCGAGCGCCGCAACTGGGTGATCGATCGCATGGTCGAGAACGGCTTTGTCACCAGAGAGGATGCCGAAAAGGCCAAGGCCGAGCCGCTCGGCGTGCAGGTGCGCCAGACTGGCGCGAGGCTCGCCTTCTCGGAATTCTTCGCCGAGGAAGTGCGCCGCGACATCATCGATCTCTTCGGCGAAGACAAGCTCTATGGCGGTGGCCTTTCGGTGCGCACGACGCTCGACCCCGGACTGCAGAAGATCGCCCGCAAAACTTTCGTCGACGGTCTTGTCGCCTACGATCACCGGCATGGCTGGCGTGGCGTGGTAAAGAAGATCGACCTTGACGGCGATTGGGGCAAGACACTTGCCGCCATCAATGTGTGGCCGGATATCGACCCATGGCGGCTTGCCGTGGTGCTCGAGGCCAACAAGGGCACCGCCAAGATCGGCCTACGCCCGACGCGTACCTCTGCCGGCAAGCTCTCGGACGAGCGGGAGACCGGCATCATCCCCTTCGCCGACGTGACGTGGGCCCGGCCGAAGCTGAAGAACGGCATGGGCGGAAGCCCCAGGGTCATGACCGACGTGCTCAAGCCCGGCGACGTCATCTACGTCTCCCCGCGCGAGCCGACCGACAAGGAGCCTGACGTCACCGGGCAGTGGTCGCTCGAGCAGGTGCCGCAGATCAGCGGTGCGATCGTGGCCATGGATCCGCACACCGGCCGCGTGCTCGCGCTCGTCGGCGGTTTCAGCTTCGCCGAAAGCCAGTTCGATCGCGCCGTGCAGGCGCGCCGCCAGCCAGGCTCGTCGTTCAAGCCGATCATCTACACGACCGCGCTCGACAATGGCTACACGCCGGCGAGCATCATCGTCGACGGCCCGCTCTGCATCAGTCAGGGAGCGGGTATGCCGAAATGGTGCCCGAAGAACTATGAGGCTGGCTCGGCGGCCGGCCCCTCGACCTTGCGCTTCGGCATCGAGCATTCGCGCAATCTGATGACCGTCCGCCTGTCGAACGACATGGGCATGCCGATCATCTGCGAATATGCGCGCCGCTTCGGCGTCTACGACAATCTAATGCCGATCTTGTCAATGGCGCTCGGCGCCGGCGAAACCACATTGCTGCGCATGGTCGGCGCCTACGGCATCATCGCCAATGGCGGCAAGCAGATAAAACCGACGCTGATCGACCGCATCCAGGATCGTTACGGCCGCACCATCTGGCAGCACGACGAGCGCGAGTGCCCCGATTGCGCGGCAAGAGAATGGTCAGGCCAGCAAGAGCCTCAACTCGTCGACGACCGCCAGCAGATCATCGATCCGATGTCGTCTTACCAGATGATCCACATCATGGAAGGCGTGGTCCAGCGCGGCACGGCGCAGAAGCTCAAAGTGCTGAACCGTCCGATCGCGGGCAAGACGGGCACCACCAATGACGAGAAGGACGGCTGGTTCATCGGCTTCACGCCCGACCTCGTCGTCGGCGTTTATATGGGTTTCGACAATCCCTCGCCCATGGGACACGGCGAGACGGGTGGAAATGTGTCTGCTCCGGTGGTCCGCGATTTCTTCAAGATCGCACTTGCCGACCAGCCGCCAATTCCGTTCCGCGCTCCGCCTGGTATCAAGATGGAGAGCGTGAATCTGAAGACCGGCCTGCCTGCTGCCCCGGGCGACCCCAAGGCGATCATGGAGGCCTTCAAGCCTACCCAGGACCCTTTGGGCGCGGTCGCAGCCGACGACGCCGGGTCGCAGGAGGGGCTTGCCGCGGAGGAGTACGGCCAGGCTGGACCCACTCCGCCTATCCCTGGAGGCGTTCCGGGCGAGGACGCCGGTCCGCCACCACCACCGTCCAAGGCGTCCCAAAAGCCCCCGGCCGCCTTACGGTCCAAGGGGACAATCACGGCGGGACGAACACCACCGTCGCCCGCACCTGGGCCTGCGCCTGCGCCTGGAATGTTGGGGCGTATATTCGGCGGATTCTGAGTTAAATCTCCGCTTCGGGTCACAAGCAGATATCGCCTCACGTCCGTCTCATGTCCGTTATTCCCCTCAAAGCGGACGTTCATCGGCGCGGTTTGCACGTCCGCTTAGTGCCATAAGAGCGTCTGTGCCACTGAACATTAAATGAATGTCGACCTCAGTCTTGGTTCAGATCGTCCTAGCTAAAATTCAGGACGATGAACGAGGAAACCCCCTCGTCTCTTAAACGACTGAACCAAGGAGAATGAGATGTCGAGTTTGGTAATTGATGCCGTCAGATGTAGGGAAGAAACAGACGAGATCGGATCAGACGACGTTTACGTCGTAGTTTTTAGGGGTGATCCGAAAGCGCCCTTCGGTAGCAACGTTGGTGTTCACGGCCCCGGATCGGTTTGGAGCGACTTCGACACCACCGAGTTCGAAGGAACAGACGTTCCAATCGCGAAATTCTTCCCGGATGCCGTTTATGTCGTCATGCTCGTGGAGGAGGACAACGCCCGAGACATTTCTGGCGCGGAAGTGATTGGAGCGTGGAAGAGCCAATTGGGACTCGTTTGGCGAGGCGCGATGCTCAGCCTCGCCTTTGGTAACAGTCTACCTCCGTCCCCCGCCGCCGCGGCGGCAGCAGCACAAAACATTGCTCAAGCAATGCTAGGGCTCGCTTCCGTGTACATGGAACTTCCCAAGGGAAACGATGATCCAATCGGAAACCCACAGCAGGTCGTCATTACGCCAGCAAACACGACGCCCTTGCTTCATTTCCACGGTGCCGGCGGGTACTACAGGATCCGCTTCAAGGTCGCATGAGAAGCCCACGAAGGAAATCGCTGAGCACAAGCCCCGCTGGAGTGATCCAGCGGGGCGGCGCGCTTTCGTTCAGCGTCGGTCACAGCGATTCACCCAGCGTTAGGAACTTGCGCCCGATACTCCCTGGATGATTGAAATCGTAATTGCACTGGCTGGCGTGGCCCTGGTCATCACGCTTTTCGCGCTCGCCTTCCACGGCTGAATTTTTGGCGTGGTCCACTGAGCGCCGGCAGCCTTGTCGTTCGGCGTCGGTCATGCCGTCCCAACTGTCCCAAGTGTCCCGCCTGTCCCAGGTGTCCCAACCGTCCCTTTTGCCCTCTCCCCCCCACTGGCCTCCCTAAGACCACCGTCGCCCGCCGCTTGGGGAAGGTCGACGATGAGTAAGTGTCCCACCGGGACAGGGTATAAGGTGTCCCACCTGTCCCACCACCTATTTTTCGCAGAAACTCAACGCCTCCAGGTGTCCTACCCTTGTCGCTCCGCTATCCCGCGGATTGACATCCCTTGTTTACGCAGAGCGTTGAGGGTGTCTGGGTCGTCGCCGGTCTTGATGTCACTGATTGCCCATTGATTGTTATCTCAAGATCGCCGCAGCAGACCTGATGCCCGAAGGGTTGCCCGATCTCAGCGATCCAGAATCGCAACAATTCTACGATGATGTGATCGCCGATGCCGAGCTAATCGTAGTCGACAATCTGTCGACGCTCTGCCGTGGCCTCAAGGAAAACGATGCCGATAGTTGGGTGCCAGTACAGTCATGGGCGCTCGCTCAGAGGCGTGTAGGCAAGTCGGTGGCATTCATCCACCACGGCGGCAAATCAGGCCAACAGCGCGGCACGTCCCGCAAGGAAGACGTGCTCGACACGGTAATCAGCCTGCGCCGGCCACCGGACTATTCGGCAGAGCAGGGTTGCCGCTTCGAGCTGCATTTCGAAAAGACCAGAGGCTTCCACGGTCCCGATGCCGAGCCCTTCGAGGCCCGCTTGAGCGGCAGGAGGACGCGCACGTCGTCTAGCATCCGCTCACCAAGCACGACGGCAAGGTCGTCGAAGCGTTTCCTCTGCATCTCGTCAGGGCTGGTGAGGCCGGCCAAGAAGTTGGCAAATAGAGGTTGCGTGCGACGGATGAATTCTGGGTCCGCACGTACCCTCAGTGCGTAGGCCTCCAGGGAGTATACCTGCCACCTGCCTATGTCGGTTAGCGGCCCCTCCTTGCGCACCTCTAGGAGCCACCGGACGTAATGCTCCCACTCCTTGAGTGTGCGTGGAGCGTCCGCCATCACCGGTGCCCGCGCATTGGCAGCACCTTCTCGGACGGCGGCGACAGGATTGCCCCGATCAGCCCCGCCAGGGCCGCGAGCGCGTGGGCTTTCTCATCGCGGTATTGGTGCCGGTCATAAATGCCTTGAACGCCCTGTTGAACATGACCAAGCACCCGCTCGGCAATATCGGGTCGGACGCCAGCGCGGGACATGAGCGACCGAGCAGTGCGGCGTAAGTCATGGATCGTCCAGTGCGGAATCCTGACCTTTTCATCGAATGTCTTCTTGCCCTCGCTAAAGCCGTTTAAATGTCCACTGCCACGACCAGCGAGCACGTAGGGATTGCTGGCGAACTTCGTCTGAGCCTTGATGACTTCGATGGCGGCGGCGGGCAACTCAAGGTCGCCTGCGTTGCCCTTCTCTCGCTCTTCGCTAGGGATGTGCCAGACGTTTTCCTCGATGTCCTCCCACTTCATGCTGGCGACTTTCTCCTTGCGCTGAGCGGTCAGCAAGGCAAGCCGGACGAAGGCACCAAAAGTTCCGTCGGCTTCGGCCTGTTTCCAGACGGCACGGATTTCGTCGTCATCTAGAATGCGATCTCGGGCGCGCTCCTTCGGCTCAGATCGCCGCATGCCTCGGACGACCGGGGTGACATAATTGTCGTCGCGGGTGGCGTACCAATTGGAGATCGAGCGCACGACGGAGAGGACGAGATCAGCCGCCACTGGGCCAGCAGTGTCCTCGACGTTATCGAGCAGCTCGGCAACATGTGATCTCTTGATCGACGCGAAGTCTCGACCGCCCCAGGCGGGGAGGATGTGCTTGTCGAGATAGCGCCTGATGTTGAGCCCGGACCGCAGCTTGCGCTCCTTGTTCTCGACGTGGCGCTTGAACCACTGATCGGAGATGGCTTTGTACGTCTGTGGGCCACCACGGTCAGCGCCCTCGATGATGGCTTTGAGGACCCTCCGCGCTTCTGTGCGGGCCTTGTCGATACCGATCACGGCGTCGCCGAGCCGGTGCCACACTTGCTTGCCGTTTGGGTCGCGGGCCACGCAGAAGAAGGTCTTGACGCCGTTTGGCGTGATCCTGATATGAAGGCCACGTTGCTCGGTATCCACCTTGCTGTACCTGGCTTTCTTGATAGGGAGCGCGGCTATGTCGTCGTCGGTGAGTTGCCTCGGCTTGCGGTTGCGGGTGGCCATCGATCCCTGCGGGCTAACGTCGGGCTAACATACTGAGAGGTCGAAAATGGGCTAATACCGGGCTAATAAGAACAGCAAATAAGCCATTTCTGGCATTGACTTTGGTAGGTTTTAGCAGGCTTGATGACAATCTACAAGATGGTTTATGATGCGCTGAAAGGTCAGATGGGCGGCGCGCTGCATGCGCTCGCGCTCAAGACGAAGGCGCCGTCCTAAAGGAGATCAAATCGAATGAGCGCGCAGGAAGTTCAGGACTGGATCGGCAAGCAGGTCGCGAGCAACGACGTCGTGCTGTTCATGAAGGGCACGAAAGAGATGCCGCAATGCGGCTTCTCCATGCAGGTGGCGCAGATCCTCAACCATCTCGGCGTCGATTTCAAAGACATCAACGTGCTCGACGACATGAGCGTGCGCGACGGCATCAAGGCCTATTCCAACTGGCCGACCATTCCGCAGCTCTACGTCAAGGGCGAGTTCATCGGCGGCTGCGATATCGTGCGCGAGATGTTCCAGGCCGGCGAACTGCAGGAGCTGCTCTCGGCCAAGGGCGTCACGCACAACGCCCAGACGCTCACAGCGTAGCTGCGGTCGCGACATTCATCTCCTTGTCATCGCCCGGCTTGACCGGGCGATCCAGTAACCACCAACGGCCCTGGAATACTGGATGCCCGCCTTCGCGGGCATGACAAACAGGATTTGACTGATTAGCGCGAGTAAAACTCGATGACGAGGTTCGGTTCCATCATCACCGGATAGGGCACGTCCGAAAGCGTCGGCGAGCGGAGCAGCTTTGCCGTCATCTTGGAGTGGTCCACCTCGAGATAGTCAGGCACGTCCCGCTCGGGGCTCTGCGCCGATTCGAGCACCATGCCGGCATCCTTGGCCTTGTCGCGCACCTCGATCACGTCGCCTTCGCGGCAGCGATAGCTCGAGATGTTGACACGGCGGCCGTTGACCCGCACATGGCCGTGGCTCACGAACTGCCTGGCGGCGAACACCGTTGGCACGAATTTGGCGCGATAGACGATGGCGTCGAGCCGCCGCTCCAAGAGGCCGATCAGATTTTCGGATGTGTCGCCTCTGAGCCGAGCCGCCTCGCTGTAGATCGCCTTGAACTGCTTCTCGGTGATGTTGCCGTAATAGCCTTTCAGCTTCTGCTTGGCGCGGAGCTGCTGGCCGTAGTCGGAAAGCTTGCCGCGGCGGCGCTGGCCGTGCTCGCCTGGTCCGTATTCACGCTTGTTGTAAGGGCTCTTCGGCCGGCCCCAGATATTTTCGCCGAGCCTGCGGTCGATCTTATGCTTCGCGTTCACGCGTTTCGTCATTCTGAAAAGCTCCAAAGCCGAATTGAGCTTGCTCGCGGGCTTGTCGGCCGCGGCAGCTCCTTAAACCATTTGCGATGAAGGGCGGAAGCCTGCGTTCAAGGCCTCGCCTTCGAGCGCTCCAAACCTTGAGGGAGGAAGCGCCGTCCGCGCTCTGTTACACGGAATGCCGGGAAAGTGTCAATTGGCGCCGCCGGCGACCGGAGCCGGAGCCGGGACGGCCTGAGGCGCAGCCGCCGCTGCCGGGGGCTCGGGCGCTGCTGGTGCCGCCTGCGCGGCGGGTGCCGACTGCACATAGGTGTTGATCGCCGCCATCACCTTTTCCTTCTGCCCAGGCGCGCATTCGAGCTTCTTCGTGGTGATGGTCGTGGCGTCGCCCTTGGCGGCGTTGGCCGCCGCCGCACCCTCTTTGGCCAAGTCCCCCGATTGGCCGGCGTCAGAACTCGGTGATCTTGACGTTGCCGGCGAAGTAGGAGGTGGCGAAGGTGTGCAGGGCGTGGATGAACATCATCTGCTCGGCGGTCCAGCCGCGCAGCTTCTCGCCCCGAATCATCGCGTCGAGATTGGCCTTTTCGAACTCCGGAAGCTGGCAGACCTCGGCATAGGCCGAGCGGGTAGCGACGCGGATGATTTGGCGCGCATCGTCGAGGGGGATGAGATATTTGTTGGGGTCGGATTTATCGAGCTTGACCATCTGCCCGCCAGGCCCTGCCGGCACCTGATCGGGAACAATGGAGAGCGCGAAGGTCGACATCACGCGCACGGCGCTGTCGCTCAGCCCTTTGGGAGCGCCTTGCGCTGCACCCGCCGGCTTGGTGCGGTTGCCCAGCTCCTCGGCAACGTAGTGGACGCCGGACTGGTCCGCGGCGTTAAGCGGTCCTCCGGCCAAGAGCGCGAGTACTGCCGTGAGCGCGGCCCCGCTCCATTCAATCCACGCGACTCGCATCGATTGCCCCTCTCCCTGCGGTGCCCGGAGGCTAATCATCCTCAAGGGTCATCGCAATAGCAGAAACGGGGCAGAACTATGACCCCTCCCCCTTGCCCTTGCGCCGGTTGCTACCGCTGAGCGAGGCCACGATTCCGCGCCAGGTGCGGACGTCCTGCTCGGTCGCGCCCATGCGATGAAACATATTGCGGATGGCGCGCACCATGGTGGGCCGCTTCTCCGGCGGACGCAGGAAACCGCACCGGTCGAGCTCGCTTTCCAGATGCTTGAAAAGCGCGAGCAGCTCGGCGCGGGTCGCCTGCCGCGTGCCGGAAAGATCGAGCCCTTCCGCAGCCGGCCCATCGCATTTGGTGGCGCGGCCGAGCGACGGCTGCGAGCCTCGCGCCTGAAGCCATTCATAGCCGACGAGCAGCACGGTCTGAGGCAGGCTCAAGGACGCGAAAGACGGGTTGACCGGCGCGGTCACGATGGTGTCGGCGAGAGAGATCGCATCGTTGTCCAGGCCGCTTCGCTCAGGCCCGAACATCACGCCGGTGCGCTCGCCCTTCGCCCCGCGCGCAGCGAGGTCGCGGGCAGCGCCGGCAGGCGTCAGCACAGGCTTCACCATGCCGCGCGGCCGCGCCGTGGTGGCGAGCAGGAAGGTGAGATCGCCGATTGCAGCCTCAAGGCTCGGATAGACCGTCGCAGCGTCGATGATGGCATCGGCGCCAGCAGCGGCGGCGCGCGCTCTGTCGCTCGGCCAGCCATCGCGAGGGGCGATGAGGCGAAGCTCGGTGAGACCGAAATTGGCCATGGCCCTCGCGGCGAAGCCGATATTCTCGCCAAGCTGCGGCTCGACCAGAATCACCGCGGGCGCGAAGCCAACGGGGTGGGATTTTGCCCGCGATTTGGGCACCGCCCGTCGCTTCGGTTTTGCCCGCCTTCTCGGTTCGGCCTCGGCTCTTGTTTTCATCATCGGAACACGATGCTATAGGGGCGAGCAGGCCGCAATGGTGAGCCGAAAGCGAGAGCGATACGCCTTCAACTATCCCGCCGGAGACTTCCAGTGAGCAAGATCAAGGTGACGAACCCCGTCGTCGATCTCGACGGGGACGAGATGACTCGGGTCATCTGGCAGCTGATCAAGGACAAGCTGATCAAGCCCTATCTCGATATCGAGCTTCGCACCTTCGATCTTTCCATTGAGAACCGCGACTTGACCGACGATCAGGTCACCGTCGACGCGGCCTACGCCATCAAGGACTGCGGCGTCGGCATCAAATGCGCGACCATCACCCCCGACGAAGCGCGGGTGAAGGAGTTCGGTCTCAAGAAGATGTGGAAGTCGCCGAACGGCACCATCCGCAATATTCTCGGCGGGGTTATCTTCCGCGAGCCGATCATCTGCCGCAACGTTCCGCGTCTCGTGCCGGGCTGGACCAAGCCCATCGTCATCGGCCGCCATGCTTACGGTGATGTCTACCGCGCCACCGATTTCCGGGTGCCCGGCGCGGGCAAGCTCACCATCAGTTTCGTCGGCGAGGACGGCGCCCGCACCGAGCACGAGGTGCATGAGTTCAAAGGCCCCGGCGTGGCGCTCGCCATGTACAACGTCGACAACTCGATCAGGGACTTCGCGCGGGCCAGCCTGAATTACGGGCTGATGCGCAACTATCCGGTCTATCTCTCCACCAAGAACACCATCCTCAAGGCCTATGACGGGCGCTTCAAGGATATCTTCGCCGAGGTGTATCAGGCGGAGTTCCGCGAGGAGTTCGAGCGGCGCGGGCTGACCTACGAGCACCGGCTGATCGACGACATGGTGGCGTCCTGCCTGAAATGGGCGGGCGGCTATGTGTGGGCGTGCAAGAACTACGACGGCGACGTGCAGTCCGACACCGTGGCGCAAGGATTCGGCTCGCTCGGGCTGATGACGAGCGTGCTGATGACGCCTGACGGCAAGACGGTGCTCGCGGAAGCCGCGCACGGCACCGTCACCCGCCATTACCGGCAGCATCAACAGGGGCGCGCGACCTCGACCAATGCCACGGCCTCGATCTTCGCCTGGACCGGCGGTCTCAAGCACCGCGCCAAGCTCGACGACAATGCCGAGCTTGCTCGCTTCGCCGAGACGCTTGAAAAGGTCGTGGTCGGCACCATCGAGGCGGGCTTCATGACCAAGGACCTGGCGCTGCTGGTCGGTGCGGATCAGGCGTGGCTCTCCACCACAGGTTTTCTCGACAAGATCGATGAGCGGCTGCAGGAGGCGATGGCAGATCGCGCCGCTGCCTGAGGCTTGCCGGCGCTACTGCGCTTGGGTCTCCTTCTTCGCGGCGGGAGATTTGGCGCGGGGAGAGCGTGGCGCGCGGCGAAGCTTCTGGTTCTCAAGCGCCCTCTGCTTAGCCACCTCCTTGATATGCCTGACGATTTCCGGATGCCGGCGGCCGAGCCGCGCCAACCCCTCGCTGTCCAGCCCATAGACGCGGCAAACCGTGTCGGCGACCACGGCATGCCTATGACTGCGATGTTCGAGCAGCGCCATCTCGCCGAAGAAATCGCCTTCATGCAACTTGATGGGCTGTCCCGGCACCACGCAGACCGTGGCCTCCCCGCTGCCGATGAAATACATCGCCCCGCCGGCATCGCCAGCGGGCACGATGGTGGCGCCCGCCTGGAACAGTCGCGTGTAGAGCAGCTTGGTGACCTCGGCCACCTCGGCTGCGTCAAGCGTCGAGAACAGCGGCACGCGCGCGACCATGCTCCACGTCACCACGAATTCGTGGCGCGCCGATTCCTGGCTGAAGCCGGCGGACAGAATGGCGATGGGAAGGGCGAACATGCCGAGGCCGAGCAGCATCACGATGCTGCCGAATACCTTGCCGAGCGGCGTCACCGGCACGATGTCGCCATAGCCGACGGTGGTGAGCGTCGACAAGGCCCACCAGGCAGCGGCGGGAATTGAGCCGAACTTGTCGGGCTGCGCCCCGCGCTCGAGGAAATAGATGACGGCCGCCGAGAACAGCATCAGCATCATCATGAGGAGGATCGCGCCGAGCAGCGCGCGATATTCGTGGGCGATGACGCGCTTCAGCGTCAGAAGTGCCGGCGAATAGCGCAGCAATTTGAGCAGCCGGAACAAACGGAACAGCCGCAAGACACGTAAGGCACGCAGGTCGAACGGCACGATCAGGTAAATATACCAGGGCAGGATAGCGAGCAGGTCGATGATCATCATCGGCCTCGCCGCGAAGTTCAGCCGCGCGCGCCAATGCGGCAGCCGACGCAACAACGGGATCTCGACCGAGCTCCACAGGCGCAGCAGATATTCGACGGTGAACACTACCACCGAGAAAGTGTTGAAGGCCTCGAACTCAGGCCCATAACGATCATAGAGAGAAGGGACCGTCTCGGCGGCGAAGGCGAGGCCGTTGGCGACGATCAGAACGATGAGAAAGACGTTGACGACGCGGCCGATCGGATTGCCGTCGCCGACCTCTAAGATGTCGTGAACCTTGACCCGCCAGTCTCGCCAGACGGATTTGAGGCTCATCGTCAGGCGGTCCCCGCGCGGGCCGCGTCCGCCTCGGCGGCAGCGCCGCCGGTGATCCGCGCCGCGATGGCATCGAGCGCGGCGGCGGCATTGGAGCCGTCAGGCCCTCCGGCTTGGGCGAGGTCTGGGCGCCCTCCCCCGCCTTTGCCGCCAAGCGCCTCGGCACCGGCGCGAGCAAGCTCGACCGCGTTGTAGGTTTGGGTGAGGTCGTCGGTGACGCCGACCACAAGGCCGGCCTTGCCTTCCTCCGACACGCCGATAATGGCGACCACGCCAGAGCCAAGCTGGCGCTTGGCGTCATCCACCAGCCCTCGCAGATCCTTGGGTGCCACGTCCTGCAGCGTGCGGGCGAACAGCTTCACCGACCCAAGATCGCGGATGGCGGATGCCGTATCGGCCGCCGCACCGCCGCCGAGCGCGAGCTCGCGCTTGGCGTCGGCAAGCTGCTTCTCGAGCTTCCGCCGCTCATCGAGAATGGCGGCGAGCCGCTCGATCATCTCGTCGGGGCCGACTTTGAGCAGCTCCGCCGCCTCGCGCACGCGCTGATCCTGCGTCGCGAGATAAGAGCGAGCGCCCTCGCCGGTGAGCGCCTCGATGCGGCGGACGCCGGAAGCAACCGCGCTCTCGCCAACGATCTTGAGCAGGCCGATATCGCCGGTCCGCCGCACATGCGTGCCGCCGCACAGCTCGACGGAGTAAGCGTGATCGGCCTTGTGGCTCGCCTCGCTCCTGCCCATGCTGACGACGCGGACCTCCTCGCCATATTTCTCGCCGAACAGCGCCAGCGCCCCCTTGGCGATCGCCTCGTCGGGGCCCATCAGATGGGTCTCGACCGCGGAGTTCTGTAGCACCATGGTGTTGGCGAGATCTTCCACCGCCTTGATCTCCGCTTGCGTCATCGGCCGCGGATGGGAGAAATCGAACCTGAGCCGCCCGGGCTCAACCAGCGAACCCTTCTGCGCCACGTGAAGCCCAAGCACCTCGCGCAACGCCTCGTGCAAGAGGTGGGTGGCAGAGTGGTTGGCGCGCGTCGCGGTGCGGCGTGCATGATCGACCTCGAGATCGACGACCTCGCCGACCTTCAGCGTGCCGGCTTCAAGCGCACCGGAATGGAGAAACAGGCCATGCAGCTTCTTCTGCGTGTCCTCGACCTGAAAACGCGCGCCTGACGGGCTCGAGACCAGCCCGCGGTCGCCGACCTGGCCGCCGGACTCGCCGTAGAATGGCGTCTGGTTGACGATGACCGCACCGCGCTCGCCGGCTTTGAGCTCAGACACGCGCTTGCCGTCCTTCACGAGCGCCACGATCTCGCCGGACGAGGCCTCAGCGCCGTAGCCCAGAAACTCGGTGGCGCCAACCTCCTCCTTCAGCTCGAACCACAAGGTCTCGGTCGCGGCCTCGCCCGAGCCCGCCCAGGACTTCCGTGCCTCGGCGCGCTGGCGCTCCATGCATGCGGCGAAACCCTTGGTGTCGACGCCGATGCCGCGGGCTTTCAGCGCGTCCTCGGTCAGGTCGAAGGGGAAGCCGTAAGTGTCGTAAAGCTTGAACGCGGTCTCGCCGGGAAGCATCTCGCCGCGCTTCAATCCTCGCGTCGCCTCGTCGAGCAGGCGAAGCCCGCGCTCCAGCGTATCGCGGAAGCGGGTCTCCTCTAGCTTCAGCGTCTCGACGATGAGGCTCTGGCCGCGCTCGAGCTCAGGGTAGGCGTGGCCCATCTCGGTGACCAGCGTCGGCACCAACCGCCACAGCAGAGGCTCCTCGGCGCCGAGCAGATGCGCGTGACGCATGGCGCGGCGCATGATGCGGCGGAGCACATAGCCGCGTCCCTCGTTCGACGGCAGCACGCCGTCGGCGATGAGGAAAGAGACCGCGCGCAAATGATCGGCGATGACGCGGTGGCTTGGCTTGGCCTCGCCCTTGGCGGGAACGCCGGTGAGCGAGACCGAGGCTGCGATCAGGGCGCAGAACAGATCGATCTCGTAATTGTCGTGGGTGCCTTGCAAGACGGCGGCGATGCGCTCAAGCCCCATGCCGGTGTCGATCGAGGGCTGCGGCAGGTCGATGCGTTTATCCGCAGCGACCTGCTCGTACTGCATGAACACGAGATTCCAAATCTCGACGAAGCGGTCGCCTTCGGCGTCGGGGCTGCCGGGAGGACCGCCTTTCACGCTCGGGCCGTGGTCGTAAAAAATCTCCGAGGAAGGACCGCAAGGTCCAAGCTCGCCCATCGACCAGAAATTGTCTGAGCCTGCGATGCGGATGATCTTCTCGTCGGAGAAGCCGGAGATTTTGCGCCACAGCCTCGCCGCCTCGTCGTCGTCGGCATAGACGGTGATCAGCAGGCGCTTCTTGTCGAGCGCATAGTCCTTGGTGAGCAGCTCCCAGGCGAGCGCAATCGCGCGCTCCTTGAAATAATCGCCGAAGGAGAAGTTGCCGAGCATCTCGAAGAAGGTGTGGTGGCGCGCGGTGTAGCCGACATTGTCGAGGTCGTTATGCTTGCCGCCTGCGCGCACGCATTTCTGCGCGGTGGCAACGCCCGGGAAGGCAGGCTTCTCGGCGCCGGTGAGCACGTTCTTGAACTGCACCATGCCGGCATTGGTGAACATCAAGGTGGGGTCGTGTCGCGGCACGAGCGGGCTCGACGGCAGCACCTGATGACCGTTGCGGGCGAAGAAATCGAGGAAGCCCGAGCGGATGGCATTAACACTCGTGTTGTTGACACTCGTGCTGTTCACGCTGGTGTTGCCGGGGCTCGCGGCGCTCGCGTCGTTGGAGCTATCGGTGACCGTCTTGTCGTTCATGGGCTTTTTGCCGGCTTTCTTGGTGGCTCCGGCCACGCCGGCGGCCTTGGCTTTCTTGACCCTCGTCTTCTTGGCTTGGCTCATGGCAGCGATGCTGGGAGGCCTTAAGTCGCGAGCGAGGCTACGCGAAGATTGCAAACGAATCCTAGCCTAAACTGGGGGCTGCCGAGCTGGCACGCGCCGCTCTGGAACCTCAAAGCGGGCTTGGAAGGATCGCCTCACACATAGTTCGGGGAAAGAACGCTGTCCAGCGGCCGCCGGCAAGTCGACCACCCGCCAAAGCCCCTAGAAAAACGTGGATGGCCGGGACAAGCCCGGCCATGACGAACGCAACCAACTTATTGAACTTCAGCGCACCTCAGCGGCGGCCGCGTCTTGCGGCTCCGCCGGCAATCGGCGCCACGGCGCCGTCCTCGGCAAAGCCTGAGGCCGCTTCGTCACCCTCGACGCCCTCGCCGCTTGCCTCGCTCGCGCCCTCAAGGATTTGCCCGGCGATCAGGCCTGCGTTCTGGCGGATGGCGCGCTCGATCTTCTCGGCCACTTGCGGATGCTCTTTCAAATATTGCTTGGCGTTCTCCCGCCCCTGGCCGATGCGCTCAGAATCGAAGGAGAACCAAGAGCCCGACTTCTCGACGATGCCCGCCTTGACCCCGAGATCGATCAGCTCGCCGGTCTTGGAGACGCCCTCGCCATACATGATGTCGAACTCGATCTGCTTGAAGGGCGGCGCCACCTTGTTCTTCACCACCTTGACGCGGGTCTGGTTGCCGACCACCTCCTCGCGCTCCTTGATGGCGCCGATGCGCCTGATGTCGAGCCGCACCGAGGCGTAGAATTTAAGCGCATTGCCGCCGCTCGTGGTCTCCGGCGAGCCAAACATCACGCCGATCTTCATGCGGATCTGGTTGATGAAGATGACCATGCAGCGGGATTTGGAGATCGACCCGGTGAGCTTACGCAAGGCCTGGCTCATCAAACGGGCTTGGCTGCCCATCTGCATTTCGCCCATCTCGCCTTCGAGCTCGGCCTTCGGCGTCAGCGCCGCCACGGAATCGATCACCAGCACGTCGATGGCGCCTGAGCGGACCAGAGTGTCGGTGATCTCGAGCGCCTGCTCGCCGGTGTCCGGCTGGGAGATCAGGAGGTTTTCGAGGTCGACACCGAGTTTCCGCGCATAGACCGTGTCGAGCGCGTGCTCGGCGTCGATGAAGCCGCAAATGCCGCCGCGCTTCTGCGCCTCGGCGATGACGTGCAGCGCGAGCGTGGTCTTGCCGGAGGATTCAGGCCCGTAGATCTCGACGACGCGGCCGCGCGGCAGGCCGCCGATGCCAAGTGCGATGTCGAGGCCGAGCGAGCCCGTGGAGATGGCCTCGACCTCCACCGCCTTCTCGTTCTGGCCGAGGCGCATGATGGAGCCCTTGCCGCAATTCCGCTCGATCTGCGAGATCGCAGCTTCGAGCGCCTTCTCCCTGTCCATTTCACCTCCTTCGACGAGACGAAGCGCGACATTCAACATGGCCGATTCTCCCTTATTTCACAGGCCCGGCGATGCTGGCAAACGCCGGTTCAGCATGATCCCCGGGGCTGACCGCCCCAATTTCGGTGCCTCTCATGAGAGCGAGAGATAAATGTACACGTTTTGTTCTTTGTTCGCAATCCGTTCTTTTTTATGCACAGGGTCACGGGAAGTCGCGCTTGTCCCCATCCTTGGGGCCGAGATGGGCGAGCCACTGGAGGTCCAGCGGGGGCGCCGGAACTGGCGCGCCGGCATTACGCAGGCAGGCCGGAAGTCTAGCGGCGGTTGCCGGCGAGGCTATGGGACGGATGCCGCGCATCGCCGCGGCGATTCTGCCGGCGCACATAAGTGATGGTGGCGTCGGGATGCTCGGTCTTCACTTTGAGCGCGGCAATCAGCGCGTCCTCCGCGTCGACGGCGACGCGGTCGGCTTTGCCCTTGGCGACGAGGCCCACGGTGTAATGACCCGGCACGTTCTCAACCTTTCGCCCGGAGCATAGTCCCGCAAACGAAAATGTCCATGCGCCGACGCCTCTGCACCGTGGCGCTACCCCTTATGCATATCAGGCGTGGATGGAGCGGCGCCCGGCCTTGAGCTTTCTCAAGCGTCCCTGCCCACTGGCCCTCGTGCTGCCCACACCCATCATCGCCATCCCGCACGCCCTCGCGGCCAACAATATCAGCGTTGCCGCCGCGCCGCATGCCCCTTCGCCCGTTGCAGGAAGGTGGCTTTGGCGAAGACTAGGAGACTTGCGGCTCGGGCACGGGCTTGGCCGGCACGCCCTTGGCAAGCTCGCGCGTCACCGCCTCGCGATACCCGAAGCGGTCGATATAGGGCGCGAGGCGGTCGACGACCTTCCGCTTCAGCTCGGGCGGCATCTCGTATTCGGAGACGCGATGCTCCTTCTGCGCGTCGAGATAGGCCTGCATCGGCGCCTCGGCGGCGGCGAAGTCGCCGATGTCGAGACGCGCATAGATGTCGCGCAGGATTGAGATCGGGTCCTTGATCAGATCCTCGTAGCGGAGCTCGATCAGGCGCCCCTTGGGGATCACGTGACGGTCTTCCTCGTAGTCCTCGGTGAGCCGCGCGAACATGTCGAGCACGTAGTCGTCGAGCCAGCTGTCGAGATAAGGCGGGTTGTGCAGCCCCTGCACCGAATAGAGCGCGCGCCACAGCTTCACCGTGGAGGGAAACACTTTTAGCGGGTTGCGCGAGAGATAGATATAGCGCGCATCGGGAAAGAGCTTGGTCAGAAGCTTGAGGCGCGCGGCGTTGGCCGGGGTCTTCATCACCAGCGGCTTGCCGCCGTGCTTAAGCGACAGCCTGCGGTAGAACCACATATAGGCGTCGGCCCATTTCTTCTTGTCGGCCTCGGTGAGGCCCTTGAAGTCGAGATAGTCGCTATCGGCTGGGCCGAAGCGCGGCCAGGCATGGGTAAGGTAGGGCGTTCCCTCGCCCAGCATCAGCATGCCGAACTCTTCCTCTTGCGGCCGGTCAAAGCCCACTGGCACGTCGTCCTGCGGGCGCTTCTTGGGCAGGAGCACCTTCATGATCTTGGGCAGCGTGTTCTCGGTGAGCAGGAAGTGGTGCGGAAAGAAGCACTCAAAAGTGGTCGGGTAAGCAAGGTTCGGATCGACCGAGAACAGGTCATGCAGAAAGGTCGTGCCGGTCCGCCAATGGCCGATGACGAAGACCGGAGGCTGGTCGAGCGGAAGCGCCTCGGCGGCTCGGCGATATTTCGCTTCCGAGATCCGATAGAGCACCGAGTTCCACGGCACCCAAAGGAACAGCGCCAGCACGTCGGGGATGCAGTTGAGCGTGAAGCTGTAGTGCCCGCGCTTGAACAGCTTCAGAAGCGCGCGGAGCCGCATGCCGAACCAGAAATAGATCAGGCGCCCGCCGTAGCGGTGGATGGTGAGCGCGGGCATGCGAGGCTTCGCCCGGGCTCTCCGGCGGAAGCCTTCGTGCTGATCCTCGGGCTGTTTCTCGTAATCAGGCACGCGCGGTGAACCCCCAAAAGCGGCAACGAGGTTTTGCAGGGGTGTTAGCCGCGATCTGCGACGAAAGGAAGACTTTTGCTCCGGTTCGTTCGCGGGTGCCAGGTGGGTGGCGCGGTCAGCCCTGCAACGCCGCCTTCACCGCCGCAGCAAGCTCCTTCAAGTCGAAGGGCTTCTGCAGGAACATGAAGTCTTCCTTGTCCGACAGGTTGCGGCGGAAGGCGTCCTCGGCGTAGCCCGAGATGAAGATGATCTTCACATCGGGGCGCTCGCTCCTGAGATGCTTCATCAGAGTGGGGCCGTCCATCTCCGGCATCACCACGTCGCTGACCACGAGGTCCACATCGCCGTTGTAGCTCGTGAACATCTCGAGCGCCTCGGTGCCGGTGGTGGCCTCGAGCACGTGATAGCCGCGCTGGCCGAGAGCGCGCGCGGCGAAGCTCCGCACCGCGTCCTCGTCCTCGACGAGCAGCACCGTGCCGCGGCCGGTCAGATCCTTCGGCTGCTCGCGGCGCACCGGCGCCGGCGCGCGGGCTGGTTCCGCTTCGCCGGCGACTTCCACATAACGCGGCAGGTAGACGCGCATCACCGTCCCGCGGCCAAGCTCGCTATCGGGAATGACATGGCCTCCGGTCTGCTTGACGATGCCGTAGACGGTGGAGAGGCCAAGCCCGGTGCCGCGCCCGACCTCCTTGGTGGAGAAGAACGGCTCGAACATCTTCTCCATGACCTCAGGCGCCATGCCGGTGCCGGTGTCGCTCACCTCGATCAGGACATATTCGCCGGGCGGCACCCGATGCTGGCCGAGCTCAAGCGAGTCGCGCTCGCCGACGTTGGCGGTCCGGATCACGAGCTTGCCGCCGTTTGGCATGGCATCGCGCGCGTTCACCGCGAGGTTGATGATCACCTGCTCGAACTGGTGCAGATCGGCCTTCACCGGCCAGATGTCGCTGCCACTGTCGAGCTTCAGCTCGATGTTCTCGCCGAGGAGGCGGCCAAGCAGGATCGACAGCTCCGACAGAACGTCGCCAAGCTGCAGCCGCTCAGGCCGCAAGGTCTGCTGGCGGGAGAAGGCGAGGAGCTGCCGCACCAGACCAGCGGCGCGGTTCGCGTTCTGCTTGATGTTCATGATGTCCTGGAAGGCAGGATCGGTCGGCCGGTGGTTCATCAGCAGGAAGTCGGAGAAGCCGATGATCGCCGTCAGCATGTTGTTGAAGTCGTGCGCGATGCCGCCGGCGAGCTGGCCGATGGCCTGCATCTTCTGGCTCTGGGCGATCTGCATCTCGAGCGCGCGCTGCTGGGTGGTGTCGATGGCGTAGGCGATCGCCGCCTCGCTTTCGCCCTCGGCCCGCTCGACCGGGCTCAGATAGACGCGGCCGCTCCGCTCCTTGTCGCCCTCAAAGGCGATGTCGACCGGCTCGATCAGGCCTTGGCCGGCGATGGCCGCATCGAGCGCTTTGCGCAAGGCCTCGGCGCCATCGGCGTCGGCAAGGTCTGCCAGCGTCACCTTGCGGGCCGGCACGCCATCGACGGCGCGGCCGAACAGACGCACGAAGGCGGCGTTGGTGGTGCTGATGATGCCTTCGCGGTCGACCGTGGCGATGGCGATTGGCGCCGAGTTGAACAGGCGCGCAAATCTAAGCTCGGCGGCGGCGGCCTCTTCCGCGCCGCCAGGGGCGCGATTGAGCACCAGTGCGTGCGCAAGCCCGCCATTGCCGCCATAGCGCGGCAGGCAATGCAGGATGCGCACCGGAAGCGTGGTGCCGTCAGCCTTGACGAGGTCGATATCGAAGCGCCGCGTGTCGCCGTGCGCAGCACCGCGGCCGGCTCTGGCGATGAGCGCGGCGCCGTCTTCCGACATGATGTTGGCGAGCTTGAGCTGGCCGCTCGCCGCGTCGGCAAGGTCGAGGCCGAGCCACTGGGCAAGCGTGGCGTTGAGATAGTCGATGGTGCCCTCGCCGTCGGCGGTGAAGAAACCGGCAGGCGCATTGTCGAGATAGGCGATGGCCTGCTGCACCTTCTCGAAGCCGGCCTCCTGCCGCTCGCGGTCGGCGGTCACCTCGTCGACTTGCCAGACCACGAGCCCGCCTTTGCGGCCTGAGTCGGGCTCGGACGGCATCGGCTGCACCGAGATGCGGAACCAGCGCGGGCGCACGCCAGGCTCTTCCTCTGCCTCGCCAAGCGGCGGCAGGCGAAATTCCTCTCTGAGCGCCCTGCCCTGCTGAGCGGCGCGCGACAGGCGGAAGATCTGCTCGGCGAGAAAACTGTTACCGGCAAAGGCACGGTCGGGCGCCTGCACGACCATGTCCGGCTCAAGCCCGAGAAGGTTGCGATAGGATTCGTTGGCGTAGAGCACGCGGCCGCTCTGGTCGGCGATGAGCGCCCCTTGCGGAAGGTTGTCGACGAAGGCCTTGGTGACGTCGTTACGCGCTTGCGTCTGGCCGAAATGCAGGATGCCGACGGCGCCGGCGAACAGGCAGAACACGCCGACCACGGCGAGGGCGCCGAGGATGGCAAGCACGAACGGCTCGGCCATCTCGCGCGAGATCATGGCGAGGCCGACGGCGGCCACGGCGAGACCAAGCGCGAGCGCCACCACGAGAGCGACATTGCCGCCGCGGCCGGACTGATCTGCGGCTGGCTCGGCGTAACGCGAAGGCGCGTCGATGTCGGTCATGCCTCCAAACTACCCGATTCGATTTCGGTTCGCGCCGGACATTGTGATGTGGCGCGTTGTTGCAGCTCGCCGGCGCAAATCCATGACAGAACCGGCCATTTCCTTGTGGATTGCGGCCTCGCCGGCGCTCCGTGCCGTTCGTCGATGACCGCCGCGCTGGCGGGCCAAGGGAGCCTTCCGGCGTCATATTGGTACCTTGGTTAACGGTTTATTAGGGGCCGGCAAACAAGCCTTGGGCGAGCCTCCGGCCGCTGACGTTCGGGACCCTGAAATGCCCTCGACGACGGACACCGACAGCATCATTCTTGGCGTCGCCGCCTTCCTGTTCGCGTTTTCGCTCATCGCGCTCATCGCCCGGGCGTTCAAGACCTTCGTGCTCACCGGGCGGAGCGGTCCGGGCCTCTTGCGCGGGCGCGATCGACGGCTCGGCGTGGTGGAAACGGCATCGGTCGATGGACACCGCAAGCTCATCCTCATCCGCCGCGACACGGTGGAGCATCTGATCATGACCGGCGGTCCGGTCGACGTGCTGATCGAGACCGGAATCGCGGGACAACAGCCGCTTGGGCCGCCGCTCGAGGACGTGATCATCGCCAGGGCAGAGGCGCGTCCTGCACCTGACTTCAGCAAGACCTGAGAAGCGCAGAAAAACCGCCGATTCGGCTCTGCTAAATGGCAAAATTTGTGCTTGACCGTGACACTCTGGCAACGGTGGTTTCGCTTGTCGCCAGAGCCAAGTTGCGCTAGACAGGACATTCGAACTTACGGCCGCCATGCGTATGTTGTGGCAGGCGATGAAGTGACGCCGGTAGATTCAGCGCTCATGCCGTAGGGACGCCGGCAGTTCCCTGCTAATGGTCCGACACCGGCTGGCTTCGGCCAGTCATGTCAGTCCCCCAAACACTCCACTCCCCGCCCCCAAAAGCGGGGAGTTTTTTTGTCCTCGCTTCGCGCCGGTCGCGGTAGCGTTGCTTGAGCAACGGAGACAGTCTTGATGCTTCGACTTGTTCTTGCGATAGGCGCCGGTCTCGCGGCGATCCCGGCAAGCGCCGCTGAGATGCCGAAGGACTTCGTCTATCTCAGCGATGTGGACCCAAGCATCGAGCAGGACATGCGCTACGCAGGCGCCGACAATTTCACCGGCCGCCCGGTGCCTGGCTATGACGCGCCGGAATGCGTGCTGGTGCGCCAAGCCGCGGAAGCGCTGAAAGCCGTGCAGGCCGAGGTGAAGGCAAAGGGCCTCTCGCTCAAGGTCTACGATTGCTATCGCCCGAGGCAAGCCGTGGCCGCCTTCGTCGCATGGTCGAAGGCGCCGGACGATCCAAACTCAAAGGCCGTCCACTATCCGGCCCTCGCCAAGGCGGAGCTGTTTCCGCAAGGCTACATCGCCGCGGTATCGGGCCACTCGCGCGGCGCCACCATGGACCTCACGCTGGTTCCGCTTGACGCAGATCCGGTTCAACCCGCGACCGGCGGGAATGCTCTCGGCGCCTGCACGGCGCCGGCCGCCGAGCCGTGAAGCCGACACCAGCATCGACATGGGCACTGGCTTCGACTGCTTCGATGTGAAGGCAAACACGGCGGTCCCCGGGCCTCAGCACGGCGCAGCAGCAAAACCGCAAGATGCTGGTCGACGCAATGGCGCGCCACGGCTTCAAGAACTCGACAAGGAATGGTGGCACTTCACGCTCGAGAACGAGCCCTATCCCGACACGGTGTTCGATTTCCCGATCGAGCCGCGCGACACGCGGCCGACCGATGGGTCGATGTCCCAGCCTGCACCCGAATAGCGCCTTCTTCCGGCGCCGGCATCAAGCCAAAGAAGCGTCATGCCGCAAACCTCGACCGAGCGATCATTTATCACCACCGATATTCCGGCGAGGCTTGAACGACTCCGCTGGGGGCACTTCCACTCATTGGTGGTGATCGCGCTCGGCATCACCTGGGCTCTCGATGGGCTCGAGGTGACCCTCGCGGGCGCAGTGGCGGGCGCACTCAAAGACAGCCCGAGCCTTGCGCTCTCAAATGCGCAAGTTGGGCTGGCGGCCAGTTTCTATCTCGCTGGTGCGGTGCTCGGCGCCCTCTTCTTTGGCTGGCTCACCGACCGGCTAGGGCGCAAGCGCCTGTTCTCCATCACCCTAGGTCTCTACCTGATCGCCACGGCGGCAACGGCGCTGTCGTGGGACTTCTACAGTTTCTCGCTCTTTCGCTTCCTGACCGGGGCCGGCATCGGCGGCGAATACACGGCGATTGCCTCGGCCATCCAGGAGTTCATCCCGGCCCGCTATCGCGGATGGACCGACCTCGTCATCAATGGCAGTTTCTGGATCGGAGCCGCCATCGGCGCGGCAAGCTCCGTGGTCCTCCTCGACCCTACGGTCCTGGCACCAGACTTCGGCTGGCGCGCCGCCTTCTTCATCGGCGCCTTTCTCGGGCTCTCTATTCTGCTCCTGCGCGCATGGATCCCTGAGTCGCCGCGTTGGCTCGATTACCCACGGCAGATTCGACGAGGCGCAAGCCGTTCTCGCCGATATCGAAGACCGCCATGCGGCGGCACTCTGGGCCCCTTCCCCCGCTCGAGCATCCTCCCGTCAAGCTGCAGGCCACGTCGCTTCACTTCGCTCGCTGAGGTGTGGCACACCCTCTATCGCAAGCATCGTCGCCGAACCTTTGTCGGGCTCACCCTGATGGCCTCGCAGGCGTTCTTCTACAATGCGATCTTCTTCACCTACGCGCTTGGTGCTCACAGACTTCTACGGCATTCGCCGCCGATCACGTTGGCTGGTACATCTGCTTCCCTTCGCCATTGGCAATTTTCTTGGGCCGGTGATGCTTGGCAGGTTGTTCGATACGGTCGGCCGCAGGCCGATGATCGCGTTGACCTACGCGCTCTCCGGAGTCTTGCTCGCCCTCACCGGTTATCTGTTCGCGATCGGCGCTGCTTGTCGGCCACGAGCCAGACCATCGCCTGGACGATGATCTTCTTCTTTGCCTCCGCGGCGGCTAGCTCTGCCTATCTCACCGTGAGCGAAACATTTCCGCTTGAGGTTCGCGCGCTCGCCATCGCGTTCTTCTATGCTGTTGGTACCGGCGTAGGCGGCGTCGTCGGACCGGGCTTGTTCGGCGTGCTGATCGAGACGGGCTCGCGTACCAGCCTCGCTCTTGGTTATGGGCTCGGAGCAGCCTTTATGCTTGCCGCGGCGGTCGTTGCCGGCGCGGTACGGCGTGGCGGCCGAACGCAAGCCGCTCGAAGCCGTGGCGCGGCCCTTGTCGGCTGTAGACTTGGGTTAAGCGGCAGCTATTCGTCGCGGTAGACGCGCTCGCGCCGCTCATGGCGCTCCTGGGCTTCGACGCTCAAGGTCGCGATCGGACGCGCATCGAGGCGCTTAAGGCTGATCGGCTCGCCGGTCTCCTCGCAATAGCCGTAGGTGCCCTCGTCGAGACGGGCAAGGGCGGCGTCGATCTTGGCAATCAGCTTGCGCTGGCGGTCACGGGCGCGAAGCTCGAGCGCCCGCTCGGTCTCCGTGCTTGCCCGGTCGGCGATATCGGCGTGCTGAGCCGATTCGTCCTGCAGATGCTGGAGCGTCTCTTTGGTCGAGCGGAGGATCTCGTCACGCCAAGCGACCAGCTTGCGCCGGAAATAGGCGCGCTGGCGCTCGTTCATGAAAGGCTCATCGTCGGAGGGCCGATAGTCTTCGGGGATTTTACGCTTCGGCCGCATGAAAGCCTCTGCCAACCGCATGGTCTTTATTCCTCGGGCCAAAGGCCCCGTCGTCTCCCCAGCCGGTTTGAGAGCAATCGCGGCCCCCGCCGGTCGGCACCGTATTTACGGAAGCGGGGCACCAAGTCAAGTGAGCAGAAGGGCTTGACAAAAATCCTGCTCAGGAGCCAGCCGCTACGCTGCGGCGGGATAGAGTCAGAGTCCGATTACAGGCGAATGACAGGCCATTGAGATGAGAATCACCGGGGCAGCGGGTTGGGTCTTGAGGTTGCACACCCCACCTTTTCGTCATCCCGCCCAAGGCGCCAAGAGGCGCTAAAGGACATCGAGGAACGTGCCGATCTCCTTCACCCACGGTGCCGCCGACGCTTTGCGCAATATCGGCGACTTCGCGTCAGATCTGGTCGAGCCGACCGTCAGGCTCGGCGTCACCGGCCTCGCCCGCTCCGGCAAGACCGTGTTCATCACCGCGCTCGTGCACAACCTCATGGCGGGCGCCCGCATGCCGTTCTTCGACGCCGTCGCCCACGGCCGCGTGCTCCGCGTCTATCTCGAGCCGCAGCCGGACGATCAGGTGCCGCGCTTCGACTATGAGCGGCACATGGCCGATCTCACCGCGAGCCCGCCGCGCTGGCCGGAAAGCACGCGCCGCATCAGCCAGCTCAGGCTTGCCGTCGAATACGAGCCGCAGAGCTTCTGGAAGCGGCGGCTCGGTTATAACCGGCTCAACGTCGACATCGTCGACTACCCCGGCGAGTGGCTGCTCGATCTGCCCCTCTTGCGGCTCGACTACCGGCAATGGTCGCAGCAGGCGCTCGAGCGGAGCCGCTCGGCGAGCCGGAGAGCCATCGCCAAGTCGGCGCTCGCCGAGATCGATCCCGCAGCCCCTGCCGACGAGGTGGTGGCGCAGAGGCTCGCCGATCTGTTCAAGGCCTATTTGCGCGAGACGCGCGCCGACAACGAGGCGCTTTCGACGCTGCCGCCAGGCCGCTTCCTGATGCCCGGCGATCTTGAAGGGTCGCCAGCGCTCACCTTCGCCCCGCTCGACGCGCACGGGCGCGAGAGCTTTCCGCGCGGCTCGCTCTTCGCCATGATGGAGCGGCGCTACGAGGCGTATAAGACCCACGTGGTGAGGCCGTTCTTCCGCGATCATTTCGCGCGGCTCGACCGCCAGATCGTGCTGATCGACGTGCTTGCCGCGCTGAACGGCGGCAAGCCCGCGGTCGCCGATCTCGAACGCTCGATGACCGAGATTCTCGAATGCTTCAGGACCGGATCAAACAGCCTGTGGTCGAGCCTGTTTGCTCCGCGCATCGACCGCATCGTGGTCGCCGCGACCAAGGCTGACCATCTGCATCACACAAGTCACGACCGGCTCGAGGCGATCCTCGCTTTGCTCACCGAGGACGCCATGGGGCGGGCAAGATATGCCGGCGCCGAGGTGAAGGCGCTCGCGCTTGCCGCCATCAGGGCGACGAAGGAAGGCATGGCGAAGCGGAACGGCCAGGCGCTTCCCTGCATCGTCGGCTATCCGCTGCCGGGGGAAACCATCGGGCGACGGCACTTCGACGGCAATGAAGCCTTCGCCATCTTCCCCGGCGATCTGCCTGCCAATCCAGAGACCGCTCTCCGCCACCCGCATGCGCAAGCAGATGACGTGCGCTTCGTGCGCTTCCGGCCGCACGACCCGGTGCCGCTTCCTTCAGGCGGCTTCGCCCCCTTTCCCAACATCCGTCTTGACCGCGCGCTCCAGGCGCTGATCGGAGACCGCCTCACATGACCAAGCCACGCAAGCCGGCATCCTTCCGGCTCGAAGAGATCGAAGTGGTCGATACGCCGCTGCCGCCGCCGGCGATCGCCACCGACGCTGCGCAACTGCCAGCGACCGTGCGCGGCTTGCCGGCGCTCGAGCGCGGCTGGCGTTGGGGCAGCATTCTGCTTGCCGCCGTCGGCGGGCTCGTCGGGCTCGCCTCGGTGGTCTGGCTGCACGACCTCGTGCGCGAGATGATGGCGCGGCAGGATTGGATCGGCTGGACCACCATCGGGCTCCTCGGCCTCGCTGTCCTCGCGCTTCTGATGATCATCCTGCGCGAGGCTGCTGGCCTCGCCCGGCTTGGCCGGCTCGGACGGCTTCGCCATGAGGCCGACGCCGCCGCGCTCGAAGGCGACAAGGCGCTCGCGCTCGACGTGGTGAGCCGGCTGAAGCGCCTCTATCATGGGCGCAAGGACCTCGGTTGGGGTCTAGCGCGGCTCGCCGAGCACGAGGCCGACATCATGGATGCGGCCGAGCTGTTGCGGCTTTCCGAGCGCACGCTCGTCGCGCCGCTCGATCCGATCGCCCGAAGCATCGTTGCGGCCTCCGCCAAGCGGGTCTCGGTGGTCACCGCGGTGAGCCCCGGCGCGCTGATCGACATGCTGTTCGTGGCTTCCGAAAATTTGCGCATGCTGCGCCGGCTCGCCACGCTCTACGGCGCGCGCCCCGGCACGCTCTCGCTGCTCAAGCTCGCCCGCATGGTCGTCACCCATATCGTGCTGACCGGAGGTATCGCGCTCGGCGACGACGTGATCCAACAGCTCGTCGGGCACGGGCTCACGGCGAAGCTCTCGGCGCGTCTCGGCGAAGGGCTGTTCAACGGCGCGCTCACCACGCGCATCGGGCTCGCGGCAATCGATGTTTGCCGCCCGCTGCCCTATATCGAGGTGCAGCGGCCGCGCTTTCGCGAGCTTGTGGCTGAAGTTGCCGGACTTCGCTAACGGACGAATCGAGCGTTGCGCGCACGCCACAGGCCCAGTGGATAATGGGGATAAGCGATTCGCTCCCCTCGCGCCGCGCGCGCCCTTATGTAGGATAACAACTGTGAGCGGACGGGTTGTCGAAGGCGCTGAAGGAGTCATCCAAAAGCTGCCTGAAGAGCGATCCGAAGGTGTCTGAGGAGGAATCCGACGACGCTAGAGACGATCCGAAAGCTTACTCGGGCTAGGCAAGCCCTAAGTCGTCCACAGCCATGGGCGGCTAAAGGCGGAGGGGTTAGCAAGCGCAGAGTGCCACGGCCTGTCGGCTTTGCCGCAATGCCGTGAGGTAGAGTCGATGGGGCTCTTTGCGCCGCATATTCAACCGCCGAACCCCGGTTCCAATCTGGCCAAGATTGGGATCGCGTCGCAGCCACGCGACGTTAAATAACGGGCCTAGGCCGGGGTCACGCCGCCGCTTTGTGGGGAACCATGAAGCCGAGCGCGTGGTCCAGAGACCGAAAGGTCTCGCGGCGCCGAGATGATCGTCCCGAACGGGCGTGAGGCTCGACATCGCACAGGGAGGCGGGGCTTCGGCTCCGCCTTTCCTTTTTGTGCTCCCCCTTTCTTGAGCGATTTGGTCCTCTTAGCGCGCGCGTCCCGGTCCGCTAAGATGCCGCCGCCATGATCTCGTCAGTGGGTGGGAAGCGTAGAATGTTGGGCCGTTCCGGGGTTGGGTTACCTCTTGTGCTGTTGGCCGTCGCAAGTATCGCGCTCCTCGTCGGCTGCTCGACGGTCGAGCGCCTCGGCGGCACCAAGAAGGAGGGCGTCGGCACCGACAGCGCGGCTCGCTATGTCACACCCGACGACCCCATGGCGCGGCCCATTCAGGTGGCATGGACCTCGGCCAGGGCGAGCAATTGCGGATTCATGTTCGATCCGGTGAAGCTCAAGGACGACTTCATGCGGAACGAGAGCCGAACGGTCACCGATCCCTATCAGCTCCAGAGGATCTCCCAAGCCTACGACTATACGCTCGCGTCGGTGGGAGACACGATCAAGTCCGATCCCAAATACTGCACCAGGGAGCGCACCGACGCGATCCGCGCCGATCTCAGGCGCTATCTTGCCGGAGACTACTCGCCGACGGCGAAGCTAGCGCGCTAGTGCGCGTCCGGCGTCGATTGAGACTTCGCGGGCGCGCTCTGGATCGTGGCAACCGGTCCGGTCACACTGCAGGCTCTGAGGACAAGCGGCCAACCATAGCCGCCGACCAGCACGGCGAGCGCAATGCCGATGCCGACGACCGCGATCCCGATCTTGGCGAGCCCGTCGCCGCGCTTGCGCTTGGGCCGTGGCGGCAGGATGGGCGCGGCGAGGATCTCGATCAGCTCGCCGGCGAGGATCGCCTCGAAGGCTGATTCGAATCTGCCATGCGCGTCCTTCAACGCCTCGACGCGGCGGGCAACCACATCGTCATGCTCAAGCACCTTGTCGACGGCGCGCGTCTGCTCGCGCACGAGCTGGCCGTCGACATAGGCCACGAGCAGTTCGTCACTGAGCTCGGTCATGGTGGTATTCCTGTGCCTCTGCCGGATAGAGAGTCTCGATGGTGGCGCTCGCTTTCGCCGGCGCCGGCGAGCCCGGGCTCAAGCGATCGGCAAGGCTTGCACTCGCCCGGATCAGGCGCGCCTGAATCGTGTCGGCATCAGAATCGAGGACCTTGGCGGCACCCTCGTAGTCGAAGCCCTCGCCATAGACGAGGAGCAGCGTGCTTCGCTGCTGCGGCGGCAACTGTCCGAGAAACGTCGCGGTGAAGGTATCGAAATCGGCGCCTCGATCCTTGGGAAAGATCCGGTCGAAATCCTCCTCGCTCGATTTGGCCTGGCGCAACGGGTCGGCGTGATCGCGCAGCTCGCCGAGCCACAGCCGATAAATCTCGGTGAAGGCAAAGCGGTCGAGCGGGGTGCCGCGCTGATACCGGTGATGCTCAGCAAGCATGCGCTGAAGCGCGCGGCGAAGGAGCGCCTTGCCCTCCCTCTTCTCGCCGACCAGCACGTCGGCAAAACGCTTGAGCCTCGGCAGCATGGCGATGAGCTCATGCCGCATCGATTGGCGATGGATGCTTGCCTGCACGCGTGGTTCCCCCCGCCGCTTCCCGTGAGTGCTGGCACTTGACGCGCGAAGGGGCCTCTCTCCACGCGAATCAGTAGGATACCACATCGCCGATTCGACGCCTGCAGCGTTAACGCTCGGGCAAAAAACGCTTGCGTCGAAGGTGAGGCTGCCTATTGTTTGCGCAAGGCAGGAGCAAGACTTGCGCATGTCGGTCGTGCCCCACGATGCGAACCAACCGGAGTCGGGATCTGAAGAGAATGCTCAACCCTCACCGAGCGTTCAGGAGACCGGCAACCCAGGATTCTATCCGCCGCATCCGGACATAGACGCGGCGCCAGCGAGCAAGGCCGAACCCGCGAATGCCGCCGAGCTTGAAGCGGTGCGGAGCCAAGTCGCCGAACGCCTCGCCGGCCTCGCCGACAAGACAGCCGACCTTACCAAGCAGGCCACCTCGTCGGCGGTCGCCGCAAGCAAGGTCGGCATCGCCAAGGCGGCGAAGATCGGCCGCGAAACCGTCATCCCCAAGGTGCGCGAACGCACGCGCCCGGACAGACTCAGGAAAGACTATCGCGACTTCTTGCTTTGGCTGCATGCCAATGTGCTCGACAGCGCGATCGAGCGCCTGTTCTTCGTTCCCACCAAAGGGCATGTGCCGCTCGCAGGCCTTAACGTGCGCGGCAACAACCGGGCGAGCGGCCACGACTACAAGCCCACGCCAAATTTCGTCTTCAAATGGGCGCTTGCAGCGGTCGCCGAGGAAGACATCAGCCGGATGAGCTTCGTCGACTATGGCGCGGGCAAGGGCCGCGTCATGCTGCTCGCCTCGCAATATCCCTTCACCCAAGTCGGCGGCATCGAGTTCGCCGAGGAGTTGCATGACAACGCCACGATGAACATCGCGCAGTTTCCCCGGAGCCAGATGAAATGCCGCAACGTCGAGTGCGTGCTCGACGACGTGGTCAACATCACGCCGGTAGATGGTGCGGCGGTGCACTATTTCTTCAACCCGTTCGGGCCGGGGATCTTCGCCGAAGTGCTGAAGGGGATCGTCGCCTCGTATCACGCGCGGCCGCGCCGCCTCTATGTGATCCTGATCGACATGGAGGCCGCCGAGCTCATGCATAAGACCGGCGTGTTCCAGGAGGTGAAGCTGCCGCCCGCCGAGCGCATGCAGGCTCAGACGCTGAGCCCGTACACGATCGCCGTCTACCGCTCGCTCGCCTGAGTGGGCTACTTGACGCCGAGCTTCTTCTGCAGGCTCGACGACGACGTCGTGTATTGGAAGATCAGCTTCTTGTCGGGATAGACGTATTTATGGGCCTGCTGCGCCATGAGCGCCGCCTCATGGAAGCCTGACAGGATGAGCTTGAGCTTGCCCGGATAGGTGTTGATGTCGCCGATGGCGAAGATGCCCTTCTCGCTCGTCTCGAATTTCTCGGTGTCGACCGGGACGAGGTTCTCGTGCAGCTCAAGGCCCCAATCGGCCACCGGGCCGAGCTTCATGGTGAGCCCGAAGAACGGCATCATGATCTCGGCCGGCTGCTCGAAGGTGGCGCCGTCGGGGCCTTTCACCGTCACCGCGTTGAGCTGACCATTCTCGCCGTGCAGCTCAGTCACCTGACCGAGCTTGAAACTGATGTCGCCGCTGTCGACGAGCGCCATCATCTTCTGCACCGAGGCCGGCGCCGCCCTGAACTCTGCGCGGCGATGCAGCAGCGTGATCGACTTTGCCACCGGCTGCAGGTTCAAGGTCCAATCGAGCGCTGAATCGCCGCCGCCGACGATGAGGACGTCGCGGCCGCGCAAGCTCTCCATCTTGCGCACTGAGTAGAACACCGACTTGCCTTCGTATTCCTCGATCCTCGGAAGCGGCGGACGCTTCGGCGTGAACGAGCCGCCACCAGCCGCGATCACCACCACCTTGGCCTCGATAACGGTGTCGGCATCGGTGGTGACGCGAAAGCCGCCGTCGAGCCGCTCCAGGGTCTCCACCCTCTGATTGAAATGGAACTCGGCGCCGAAGGGCTTGATCTGATCCATGAGCTTGTCGGTCAGCTCCTGACCGGTGACCACGGCGAGCCCGGGGATGTCGTAGATCGGCTTCTCAGGGTAGAGCTCGGTGCATTGACCGCCAGCTCGGTCGAGAATGTCGATGACGTGCGCTTTGATATCGACGAGGCCGAGCTCGAACACGGCGAACAGGCCCACGGGTCCTGCGCCAATGATGATGGCATCGGTTTTGATGACAGGCTCGGTCATGGGCAACTAGATCTGCTTCTCGGGGATGCGCACCACGAGGCCGTCGAGCGCGTCGGTGACTTTGATCTGGCAGCTCAACCGGCTTTCGCTCCGCACATCGAAGGCGAAGTCGAGCATGTCCTCCTCCATTTGCTCCGGACTTCCGGTCGCCTCGCGCCAGGCCTCGTCCACATAGACGTGGCAAGTGGCGCAGGCGCAAGCGCCGCCGCATTCGGCGGCGATGCCGGGGATCGAGTTCTTGACCGCCGCCTCCATCACCGTCATCCCCGGCTCGGCTTCGACAACGCGCTCGGTTCCGTCGTGCAAAATATACGTAATTCTTGCCATGGCATTTGGCGCGACTTGCTTCTCTTCAGTCTTGGGAGACGAGCGGCGGCAGACACTCCCCCGCGCCCGTAGCTGCCGGCGCGAACGGGACGAGTCCCCGCACGTGGCGGGTTTCCTATAGGGCAATTGAAACCGAGACTCCAGCGCCTTCCGGCTGCAGAGGTTGAGCGGGAATTGCCGGGCTGCCCCGCACTCAGCGGCGACGTGGTCGCGGCGGCGGGCGTCGGCTGACGGAGGCCTCGCTCGCCTAATTTCGAAGTCTATTCTCCGATCGTCTTGCACCAATTGACAAGCGACGTCTTCGGCCGTTTTGGCTCACGGGTTACTGTCGCGTTTTTGCAACCAATGGCTGGAAAAGTGCCCTGCAAACGGGACTATGGTGGGCGAAACTGTCAATAATAAGAATGACTTGGCACGCGTAAAGCATAATTGCGGATTAAACTTTTTTTAGCCCTAAAAATTCGTTAACGATAGACGAGCGGGGGAAAATGCGTCTCGGGGCCACTTTCGGTGTAAATTCAATCCGAAAGGATGCGCAACCGTAACGACGCCCGCGCCGCTGGCGACGTCGTTCGAGTGCGCGGCGCAAGTTTTCTCAAGGTTAGTCTGTGCGAGGGACGCGTGATGGCGCAAGAACAAGCGAAAACTCCGCCTGCGGGAACTGCAGCTGGGGGCGCAGGCGACGATCCATTTGACATCAAAGGGACATCGGCGGGCGACATACGAGAGGACGCCCCGTTCGCGACGCTTGACCAGCCGTCCGGCGCTGAAGGCGAGAGGAAGCCTTCTCTTGCCGAGCGGCTCCGGGCCGAGCAGCAGCGAAAGACGCCAGAACCCAAGATGGATGAGCCCAAGACTGCCGATCTTGGTGATGCCGCAGCTGCGTCAGCCGCGAAAGCAGCCGGGCGCCGTCGCCCCGCAGGCCCACCGCCGCGCCGGATGGCGGCAACCGCAGCCAACGACGATCTGCCCTCGATCGGCGGCTTGATCTTTGCCCTGCAGCAGAAGCCGTCCAAGTCACCGTTTCTCGTCGCCCTGGCTGTGTCGCTGGTCTGGTTCGTCGTCGGCGGCTTCTTCGCCTATGGACTGATCTCGACGCAGGTTGCGGGGCCTGGCGGCCTGTCCGATCTCCTCGCCAACCCGTCGGCGCTCACCGCCGCCCTCACCATTCTCGTTCCCATCGCGATTTTCTGGTTCCTTGCGCTACTCGTCTGGCGCGCCCAGGAATTGCGGCTGATGGCCTCGGCCATGACCGAGGTCGCGGTGCGTCTAGCCGAGCCCGACAAGCTCGCCGAGCAGTCGGTCGCCTCACTGGGCCAGACCATCCGCCGGCAGGTCGCCGCCATGAACGATGCCATCTCGCGCGCCATCGGGCGCGCCGGCGAGCTCGAAGCCCTCGTGCATAACGAGGTTGCAGCGCTTGAGCGATCCTACAGCGACAACGAGCTCCGCGTCCGCGGCCTGATCAGTGAACTCGCGAGCGAGCGCGAGGCGCTCTCCAACAACAGCCAGAGGGTGAGCGAGTCCTTGCGCGGCGTGGGGCAAGAGATCGCCCGCAACCTTTCCGCGGCGAGCTCAAGCATCGACCAGAAGCTCGCCGAGCGCGGCATGCAACTGACCGAACTTCTCGTCGCCCGCAGCAATGAAGCTGCCGACCAGGTCGAACGCGCGCAAAGCAAGGTGCAGGAACACATGCCGATCCTGCTCGAGCGGCTCGGCCAGGAGCAGGAGCGGCTCGGCCAGGTCATCGAAGGCGCCGCGCGCAACCTATCGGCGCTCGAAGTCGCGGTGGGCCAGCGGACAAGCTCGCTCGACCACACCTTGAGGGAACGCACCGACGCTTTGACCACGACACTCGCCTCGCGGATCAATGCGCTGGAGACGACCGTGGCGCACGGCGCGCTCATTCTCGACAAGACGCTGAAAGACCGCACTGATGCTTTCGCTGCCTCCATCGGCCAAGGTGCCGTGGGGCTCGACGGCATCTTGAAAGAGCGCACCAGACTTCTCGCCACCTCGATCAACGAGGAATCGGCGAACCTCGACAAGACCATGAAGGACCGTACGGAAGCCTTTGCCACGCTTGTCGGCCAAGGGGCCATTGGCCTCGACAAGACGCTGAAGGACCGCACCGACGCCTTCGCCGCCCTCGTCGGTCAAAGCGCCATCGGCCTCGACACCGTCATGAAGGAGCGCACCAAGCTGTTGGCAGCCTCCGTCAGCGAGCAGTCGGCAACCTCGACAAGACGATGAAGGAGCGCACGGAGGCTTTCGTCACGATGGTCGGTCACGGGGCCATTGGCCTCGACAAGACGCTGAAGGATCGCACCGAAGCCTTCGCCGCCCTCGTCGGTCAAAGCGCCATCGGCCTCGACACCGTCATGAAGGAGCGCACCAAGCTGTTGGCAGCCTCCGTCAGCGAGCAGTCGGCAGCGCTCGACAAGACGCTGAAAGAGCGCACCGAGGCTTTCGTCACCACGGTCGGTCACGGGGCCCTTGGACTTGACCGCTTGCTCAAGGATCGGACCGAAGCCTTTGCTGCCACCGTCGGCGAGCAGGCCACGGCGTTGGACAAGACCTTGCAGGATCGCAGCGAGCAGCTGACAACCCTGGTCGGCCAAGGCTCGGCCATCCTCGACAAGACGCTGAAGGAGCGTACCGAGACGCTGGCAACCACCCTCGGGGTTGGCGCCGGGGCCATCGACCGTTCGCTCAAGGAACGCATCCAACAATTGGCGACGTCCATCGGCCAAGGAACCGAGGCGCTCGACCGAACGCTGCAGGGTCACAGCGAGGCGTTCAATGCCGCCCTCACCAATCAGGCGGCGCTGCTCGGCCGGTCGCTGCAAGACCGCACGGAGGCCTTTGCCTCGGCGATCAATCAGGGGGCGATCTCGCTCGACCGTACGCTGGCCGACCGTTCGGAAGCCTTCACCAACTCGCTCGCCGATCGCAGCAAGGCCGTCGCGTTGGCCATCGGTCAGCATACCGCGGCCATGGACAAGCAGCTTGCCGACCGCACCCACGAGGTCACCACCTCGCTCACCGAACGCCTGCAGTCGATCGACAGTGCCTTCGGCCAACGCGCCGGCGAGATTGACCGCGTGCTCGCCGAGCATGCGCGCGCCGTCGAGGTGACGTTCGGCCGGCAGGCGTCGCATCTCAATGAGCTGCTCGGCAGCAACTCGATCATGATCAAACAGACCGCCGACCAGGTTGGAGCTCAGTCCAAGGAAGCGATTGGTGTGCTCACGGCGCAGACGCATGCGTTGCGGGAGGTGTCGAGCGGGCTGCTCGAACAGATCCACAACCTGACCCAGCGCTTCGAGAACCAGGGGCAGGCGATCCTCTCCGCCGCTAAGGCGCTCGATTCGTCGAACACCAAGATCGACTCGATCCTGGAGAGCCGGCATCAAGCCATCATCGGCCTCCTCCATGCCGTCAACACCAAGGGCGCGGATCTCGACAACGTGATGCGGTCCTACGCCGGCATGGTGGAGAGCACGCTGACCAATGCCGAGACGCGCGCCAAGCAGGTCGGATCGGCGCTCGCGCGCGACACGGCGGGCCAGGCGCAGCAGGCGCTGTCGCAGATCGAGCGCTTGCGCGAAGAGGCGCAAGCCCATACCGCGCGCGCGGTCGGCGACCTCAAGTCGAGCTTCGAGACGGTCATCACCCAGATCGGCCGGCAGCTCGAGCAGATGCGCGGTCAGTTCGACAACGCCTCGCGCGGCATGCGTGACGCGGCGCAAAAGACCGCGACCGACCTCGACTCGCTGCGCCAGGAGATGCAGCGCCGCATGGAAGGTCTGCCGCAGCAGACGGCGCAGGCCACGGCAGCGATCCGCAAGGCGCTTTCCGATCAGCTCAAGGAAATCGAGGCGATCACGCCGGTTCTGACGCGGCCGCAAATACCGAGCAGCCCCGAACCCTACCGGCAGCCGCAATTGCCGCCGCGGCGGGATCCTTTCCGCGGGGATGAGGGCCGCGTTCCTCAATACGATGCGCCTCCCCAGCATCGATTTGATGCCCCGGACAACGCTTCGGAAGCTCCCCTTGATCTCGGGGCCGTAGCCGGAAGCTTGTCACAGCAGATGTCGGCCGCGCAGCATCTCGAGCGGCGCGGTCCAGGCGGCCAAGCTCAGCCCGAGTTTCGTCAGCCTGAGCGCCGCCGCGAAGGGGGGGGATGGTCGGTCGGCGATCTCCTAACCAACGCCGATGCGCCGGGCTATCCGCCGCAGCGGCCGGACCCCTTTGCCCCGCGGGCGCCGAGGCCGCAAGCGGCAGGCGGCAGCCAGGGTCTCCGCCTCGACGAGATCGCGCGTGCCATCGATCACCGCACCGCGGCCGAGGTCTGGCAGCGCTTCCGCGCCGGCGAGCGCGGAGTGCTTGGACGGCACCTCTACAGTGTCGACGGCCAGCAGACGTTCGACGAGATCAGCCAGCGCTACGATCGCGACGGCGAATTCCGCGCCACGGTCGATCGCTATATCGGCGATTTCGAGCGGCTGTTGCGCGACGCCGAGCAGAACGATCCCAGCGTCATGCAGAACTACATGACCTCCGAGACGGGGCGCGTGTACCTGCTGCTCGCTCACGCCAGCGGCCGCCTGCACTAGCAGCAACTCAAACCTAACAATTCTGCGTCATGGCCGGGCTTGTCCCGGCCATCCACGTTTTGGGCCTCAGGCACACAGACGTGGATGCCAAGGCCGGGCATGACGAGCATTGGTAAGATGCTTCTAAAGCTAGCGGCGGGCGGATACCCAGGTCGAGGTGTCTTGCAGGACCTCGGTCAGCGCCTGGTTCAGCGCGGCGACGCCGGCGGTCGGCGTGTCGCTTGTCGACGCCACGCGGGTCGAGAAGCCCTTCGAGGCCACGACCTTGGACGAATTGTTGTCGATCAGCTTGGCGAAGATGTCGACGTCGGCGGCTGGCCTGCCGTTGGTGGTATCGACCTGGAACGACCTGATCTCCATGGAGAGCGAATAGTCGCCGTCGACGCGATCGCTGCTGCTGGTCACGGCCTTGACCGCGCCTGAATTCTGCAGCGTCTCGATGGTGCGCACCTGCACGAGATGCGGCAGCCGGTCGCTCCACGCCGCGCCCTTGTAGTAGGAAATCTGGTCGGCGCGCGGACGCACCATGATGCGGTCAGTGTCGAGCGCGTGCACGGATGTCGGCTCGTTGACGACGAGCTGATATCTCGCGGGCTTGGCTGAAGCGGCAAAGGAGCGTGGCGCGATGAGATCGTAGGTCGTGGGGGCGGCGCTGCCGCCCAGCGCACAGCCGGCGAGCCCCAGGCAAATCAAGCCTGTTGCATAAATCGGTGCCGACCGAGACATGATCCGATCGCCCCCTGTCCTGTCAGATTGCACACCCTCGTTGAAGTACCCTCGGGGTGTGTCAATTGCCTCGGGGATTGTATTCCGGGACTTGACTTCCACCAAGCAAAAAGCTCTTGGGATTAGCCTCGAATTTCTCAAGAACGCTGTTGAGTGTTGCCGCCGCGCGACGCCCCTCCCGCATGAAATTCCCGAATTCCTGGAGGCTGTCCTTAGCAGTGCGGGTCAGGCTATCAAGATTATCCCCCAGCGATACTTCAAGCTTTCCAGATAAGTCCTTGAAGGACTGGGCCCCCTCCTGAACATTGGTAATGGTCTTCGAGATGTCGTCCTTGCGCTGATCCAGCATGGTGGTGACGCTTTCCACATTGGTCAGTGTTTTGTGGATCGATTCTTGGTTCTCGGCGACGAGATCATTGAGCCTCAGCAACAAGGCATTGGCGTTGTTCATGACGGCTGGGGCGGCGTCGAACAGGCCCTGGCCCCCTCCCCGGTCGGCGGCAATCACCGGAATCGGGGTCTCCGCCGTCGCCACCAGGAAGGGCGAATCAGGGGTGCCCGCCGAGATCTGAATGCCAGTGCCGCCGGTCAGCCCCAGCGACTGCATGCTGGCATGCGAGTTCTCGCGCACCGGCGTCTCGGCATGAACGCTGATCAGCACCTGCACTTTGCGGGCATCGGCCGGATCGAGCTGGATCGACTGCACCTCGCCGACCTTGATGCCGTTGAAGCCGACGCTCGAGCCGGTGGTCAGGCCTGCGACGGATCCGTCGAACACGATGAAGTAGCGCTTGCCGCCGCCGGCAAGATTGGTCATCCAAAACACGAAGATGAAGGCGAGCGCGAGGACGCCGAGGACGAAGCCGCCGATCATCAGATAGTTGGCTTTGGTTTCCATCAGACCGGTCCCTTAGACCACAAGACGCCTTGGCTGCTCGCCTGATTGCGCCGCTCGCGCCCGATCACCGCAGAAATATTCCTTGATCCAGGGGTGATTGGGCTGGCGCTGCAGCTCGAGCGGAGAGCCAGTCCGCACGATACGCTTGTCGGCCAGCACGGCAACCCGCTCGCATACCGTAAAGATGGTATCAAGGTCGTGGGTGACCATATACACCGTTAAGCCAAGTGTCTGTTGTAGCTTGTGAATCAGGTGGTCGAAGTCAGCGGCGCCGATCGGGTCCAGGCCTGCGGTCGGCTCATCCAGGAAGACGATCTCAGGGTCGAGCGCCAACGCTCTCGCCAGCCCCGCGCGCTTGCGCATGCCGCCCGAAAGCTCCGACGGGTATTTGTGCGCGGCCTCGGGCGGCAGGCCGACCATGGCGAGCTTGAGGAAGGCAAGGTCGTCCATCATTCCTTGCGGTAGCTCGAGATGCTCGAGCATCGGCACCTGGATGTTCTGCAGCACGGTGAGCGAGGAGAACAGCGCGCCGTCCTGGAACAGGATGCCCCAGCGGCTCTCGATATCGACGCGATCCTGCGGTGTCAGCGTCTTGGCGTTGCGGCCGAACAACTCGACCTCCCCCACGTCCGGCTTGACCAGCCCGGTGATGACGCGGAGCAGCACCGACTTGCCCTGGCCGGAGCCGCCGACAATGGCGAGGATCTCGCCGCGATAGACGTCGAGATTGAGCCCGTCCCAAATCTGATAGCCGCCGAAGCTCTTGGCGAGTCCGCGGACGCTGATCAAGACCTCTCGGCCGTTTTGCAAGGTCACATCCCGATCGCTGACAGAAACATGGCGAACACGGCGTCCAGAATTATCACCAGGAAGATCGCCTTGACCACGGCGCTGGTCACGTGCTTGCCGAGGGATTCGGCGCTGCCCTCGACCTTCATGCCTTCGAGGCAGCCAACAAGGCCGATAATCAACGCGGCGAAGGGGGCCTTGATCATGCCGGCCATGAAATGCTGGACGTCGACGGCGTCGTGCAGCTTGTCGATATAGGTGGAGACGTCGAGGCCGAGCACGGCCATGGCCATCACGCCGCCGCCGATGAGGCCGGTGATGTCGCCGAGAAAGGTCAAGAGCGGCAGCGCCACGACGAGCGCGAGCACGCGCGGCAGCACCAGCGTATCCATGGGATCGATGCCGAGCGTGCGCATGGCGTCGATCTCTTCGCGCATCTTCATCGAGCCGATCTCGGCGGTGAAGGCGGAGCCTGAGCGGCCGGCGACCATGATGGCGGTGAGCAGGATGCCGACCTCGCGCAGCGCCAGGATCGCCACCATGTTGACGGCGAACGGCTCGGCGCCGAACGGCTTCAACTGCACCACGCCTTGCTGCATGACCACGGCGCCGATCAAGAAGCAGATCAGCGCGATGATCGGCACGGCGCGCAAGCCGGCGTGATCGAGATGATGCACGAAGGATTTGGGGCGGAAGCGCCAGGGCTGCATGACCATGCGGGCGAAGGCCGACGTCACCTCGCCAAGGAAGCTCGTGAGCTGGATGGCGTCGGACCACACGCCGGTAAGCGCCTTGGTCACGTCCTCGGTGAGCTGCTGGGCGGCGCCGGTCTGCTTGATCGTCGGCCGCTCGGAACTGCCGCGCTTGTGCACCTCCTCGATGAGGATGCGGAAGCTTTCGGTGGCTCCGGCGTAGCGGGTGCGCAAGCCCCCGGCCTCCCAAGACGCCGCCGTTCGCTGCAACAGCAAGGCGCCTGCGGTGTCGATCTCGGCGATGCCGGCAATGTCCATCTCGCCGGTGAACTCGGGCGTGGGCGGGATCGGCACGCGCAGGCGCTTGAGCGCTGTGTCAAGCTTGGTGGCCTCGGCCACGGTCCAGGCGCCGCTTGCGATCAGGCGGAACGTCGTGCCGCGGAGCTCGACGCGGAAGCCAGGCGCGCGCGCTTGGGTGGAGAGGCTGAGCGTATGGTCGCGTTTCAGCATGAAGCCTAGCCCGAATGACGCTGTTTCTTCGGAGAGCGGCTTGTTTTGACCGAAAAAGCCGGAGAAAGAAAGGCGTTATGCTGGACCCCCGGAGACGCGCATGAAGCGGGCTAGAGAGTTGAGCGTCGGGGTCGAGCGCTGGCCGATCCGGGGCGGATTCACCATTTCGCGGGGCTCCAAGCGCGAGGCCGTGGTGGTAGTGGCAACGATCCGCGACGGCGACCGTCACGGCCACGGCGAATGCGTGCCCTACGCCCGCTATGGGGAGAGCGTCGAGGGCGTGGTTCAGGCGATCGAGGCCTGCGGGCCGGCGATCGTGCAAGGCCTGGACCGCGCAAACCTTCAGGCCCTCCTCCCGGCGGCCGCGGCTCGGAACGCGCTCGACTGCGCGCTGTGGGACCTCGAAGCGAAGAGGTCGGGACGGAGTGCGGCGGAGCTTGCCGGTCTCGCGCCGCTGCATGCGGTCGGGACGGCCTTCACCATCTCGCTTGCATCGCCTGAGGAAATGGCGGCCCGGGCGCGAGATACGGCAAGCTATCCTCTGCTCAAGCTCAAGCTTGGCGGCGATGGCGACGAGGCGCGCCTTGCAGCCGTTCGGGAAGCCGTCCCCAAGGCGAGGCTGATCGCCGATGCCAACGAAGCGTGGCGTGCGCCGAACCTCGAGCGCCTGCTCGCGGCGGCGAAGGCGGCCGGCGTCGAGCTGATCGAGCAGCCGCTGCCTGCCGGCGACGACGCGCTCTTGGAGCATATCGACCGCATCGTTCCGCTCTGCGCCGATGAGTCGGCGCATGACCGGGCCTCGCTTGCAACCATCGCCAAGCGCTACGACGCGGTGAACATCAAGCTCGACAAGACCGGCGGCCTGACCGAGGCGCTCGCCACCGCCGCTGAGGCGCGCAAGCTCAGGCTCAAGATCATGGTGGGGTGCATGGTGGCAACGTCGCTCGCCATGGCCCCTGCCCTCTTGCTCGCACAAGACGCCGACTTCGTCGACCTCGACGGGCCTCTGCTGCTCGAGCGCGACCGCGTCCCCGGCCTCGCCTACAGCTCCGGCATGGTCATGCCGGCACCTGCCGCGCTCTGGGGCTGAACCTGGATGGGGCCGACCACGCGCTCGCCGCGCCAACGCCGCATGAGAAAGACAGCGCTGCCAGCGCCGACCAAAGCAAGCAGCGCCATGACGGCGTAAGCCTCGCCACTGAGCGCCCGATAGAGAGGCCCGCAGGCAATGGTCGCGGACCCGAGAACGAGGCCGGCGACCACCGCCGCATAGAGGCCTTGAGCGGTGGCGCCGCGGTCCTCAGGCACCGCCTGACTCAGGAAATAGATCGCGGCAAGATGCGCTGCGCCAAAGCTCATGGCGTGCAGGCATTGCAATATCGCCGTCGCCCAGAGCGGCGGATCGAACGCCATCAGCCCCCAGCGCACCGCTGCTGCGGCGCCGGCGGCAAACAGCACCCTGCCGGCACCCCATTTGGCAAGGATCGGGCCTGAGACGGCAAAGAGCCCGATCTCGGCGAGGACGCCGAGCGCCCAGAGCGCGCCGATGGTGCCGTCGGCAAAGCCTTGCGCGCGCCAGTGGAGGGTGCCGAAAGTGTAGTAGAGGGCGTGGCTCGCCTGGATCATGCTCGCCGCGAGCAGGAACAACAGGAACGACGGCGAATGGGCGAGCTTGGCCGCGTCGGCGAGGCTGATGCGGCGAAGCGCGGGCGGGCTTGGCGAAGCTCGGCCCGTGACGTCGCGCGGTAAAAGGTAGACGCCCGCAATCATCAGCGACGTTGCAGCCACCAGCAGCGGTAGCACGGAAGCGGCGCCATACTGACCGATGATCAAGCCGCAAACGAAGCTCGCCAGGATGAAGCTGCCCGAGCCCCACAGCCGTACCCTGCCATAGTCGAGGCCTGCGCTGCGCACGCCGCTCACCGCCACGGCCTCGATCAGCGGCATGATGGTGGTCCAGTTGAAGGCAAGCAGCAGCGTGGCGAGCAGCATCTGCCAGAAGCCGCTCGAGGCCCAGAGCAACAGCAACGAGAGAAGCGTTCCCCAGGCGAGAACGATAAGAACGGTGCGGCGCGCGCCGGACCAATCGGCGGCAAAGCTGATCAGCGGCGTGAACAGGATGCGGGCGAACAGCGGCGCTGCCAGCAACAGAGCGATCGCGTCCTCGTCGAGGCCGCGCCAATGCAGCCACACCGGCATGTAGGGCAGGTAGCAACCGACGACGAGGAACAGCGCGGCGTAGAGAAAGGCAAGGCGCCAGGCGAGCGGGGTGACCTCAAAGCGCGCCAGACCCGGCATAAGGCCAGCCAACCCCTGTTTAAGCCGCCCGTCAGGGTGATGGCCTTACCCTAGTCGGGCCAGCTTCGCCACCATCTCGGAAAATGCCCCGGAAATCCCCGGATTCAGCCGTTTGCTTGAAATTTTTTTCGCAAAATCTTTCCGAGACTTAGCCGTCTGGACGCCAGATTCTTGTGGGGGGTGCTTGAACTTTAAGGGGTCGCTAACCATTTCTGGGAGGACGCGAGATCCCCCAAGCGTCCCCCAAACTGACGCATGAGAGTGAGACGGCCCGGTTTCCCCCCAACCGGGCCGTTTTCTTTTGCCGATTGCGGCGCCAGCGCCGCCGCCTCTCAGGCAGCTTGCGGTGGTGGGCGATGAGCACGTTGTCGATGAACTGCCGCGCCGAATTCTCCCAGCTGTAACGGAGCGCATGCGCCCGGGCAGCACGGCGGTCGAGCGACAGCGCCGCAAGCACAGCAGCATTCAGATCCCAATCCATGGCACCTGCGTCCGGGTCGGTGAGCACGTCCTTGGGGCCGCTTGCCGGAAAGGCCGCGACCGGAACACCGCTCGCCAGGGCCTCGAGCAGGACGAGGCCGAAAGTGTCGGTGAGGCTCGGAAACACGAAGACATCGGACGAGGCATAGGCGCGGGCAAGCTCTTCGCCTTCCATGGGGCCGGCGAACAACGCCTCAGGATGACGCCTGGCGAGATCGGCGGCTTGCGGCCCGCTTCCCACCAGCACCTTGCGGCCAGGCAGATCGAGGTCGAGGAAGGCCTTGATGTTTTTCTCCACGGCAATGCGGCCAACATAGAGGAACACCGGCTTCTCCCCGAACATGCGGACTTTCCGCGGCCGGAACAGCTCGGTGTCGACGCCGCGCGACCAGCGCATCAGCCGCTCGAAGCCGCGGGTGTGGAGTTCGTCCTCGATCGACTGCGTGGCGACGAAGGTGCCGGCGGCGCCGTTATGGAAGCGCCGCTGTAGCGCATAGCACCAGGACTCTGGCACCGGCAGCCTGGCCGAGACATATTCGGGAAAGCGCGTGTGATAGCTCGTGGTGAAAGGCCATTTGGTCTTGCGGCAATAGCGCCTCGTCATCAGACCGATCGGACCCTCCGTGGCGATATGGATGAAATCGGGTTTGGCTTTTTGGATATGCGCGGCAATGGCGCGCGGGCCCGCGAGCGACAGGCGAATCTCCGGATAGGTTGGACAGGGGAGCGTGCGGAAGGCTGACGGCGCGAGGAAGACGATCTCGAAGCCAAGCTTGCCTGCCTCCACGGCCAGCCGCTCATAGGTGCGGACCACCCCATTCACCTGAGGATGCCAGGCGTCCGTCGCGACGAGCACGCGCATCAAGCGGCAGCCTCGAGCTCCTCGACGGGACTTTCGACCCTACTCGTGCGAATTGGATGGGGCGACCAGCGGATGATCTCGAACAGCCCATCCTCGGTCTCGCCCACCGCGGTACAGCTTTCGACCCAATCGCCGGTATTGATGTAGAGCACGTCGCCGACCTGGCGCATGGCGGCGTGATGGATATGACCGCAGATCACGCCTTGCGCACCATGCTTGCGCGCTTCGGCGGCAAGCGCCGCCTCGAACTCGCCGATATAGTTCACCGCCCGCTTCACCTTGTGCTTCAAATAGGCCGAGAGCGACCAATAGGGCATGCCGAACCAGCGGCGGACGGCGTTGAAATGGGAATTGGCCCACAGCGCCATCTCGTAGCTCCAGTCGCCAAATAGAGCGAGCCACTTGGCGTAGCGAACCACCACGTCGAACTCATCGCCATGCATGATGAGATAGCGCCTGCCATCGGCGCCGACATGGATGGCGTTCCGCTCGATGGAGATGCCGCCGAAGCGCGCCCCGCAATAGTCGCGCATGGCCTCGTCGTGATTGCCGGGAATGAAGATGATGTCGTTGCCCTTGCGCACGCGGCGAAGCAGCTTCTGCAGCACGTCGTTGTGGGCCTGCGGCCAGTAGGCGCCGCGCTTGATGCGCCAGAAATCGACGATGTCGCCGACGAGATAGATGCGGTCTGCTTCGGTGTCGCGCAGAAAATCGAGGAAGGCTTCGGCCTGGCAGGCCTTGGTGCCTAGATGCAAGTCCGAGACGAAAAGAGTGCGGTATCGCTTCGTCCCGGAGTGCTGCACGTCATGGATGTCCGTTCTCATTTCTAAGAATCCGGACCTAAAGTGATTTTGTTTCAGGCTTGTGACAAAAGACGCCACACCGTTAACGGATGCCATGGACGCGTTGAGGGTGAAGGAGCGGATGGAGACGGCGCTCGGCGCGAGGGTGACGGCGCTTGCGCCGATGCCGGTCGGCTTTGGACTGACGGGCTTCAAAGTCGATCTCGCCGACGGGCGGAGGCTCGCCGTGAAGGCGCGGCAGGCATCGGCACGAGTTGATCTTCGCCTTGAGGGATACATGCTCGGCGAGCTCGCCCGCGATTCGACGCTGCCGGTCCCCGCCGTCCAGCTCTCAGAGCCAGACCTCCTCGTCATGGATTTCATCGAGACTGACGGCGGCGGCATCACACCTCAAGTCGAGCGTCACGCCGCCGAGCTGATCGCGACCTTGCATGCCGTGCCCCGCCCCTCCTTCGGCTATGAGCGCGACACGTTGATCGGACCGCTGCCGCAGCCGAACCCGCAAATGGATCGCTGGATCCCCTTCTTCCGCGATCACCGGCTGCTCGCCATGGCAGGCGCCGCGCAAGCTGAAGGAAGGTTGCCGGCCCAGCTCCTTATACGGCTTGAGCGCCTGGCGGAGCGGCTCGACAGCTATCTCGCCGAGCCACGCCACCCAAGCCTGCTGCACGGCGATTTGTGGACCGGAAACGTGCTGGTGCGCGGGCAACGAATTGCCGGCTTCGTCGATCCCGCGATTTATTGCGGCCACCCCGAGATCGAGCTCGCCTTCACCACCATGTTCGGGACGTTCGGGCCGGCCTTCTTCGAGGCCTATGAGGCTCTGCTCCCACTGGAGCCCGGCTTTCACGAGCTGCGGTCGGGCCTCTACAAGCTCTACCCGACGCTCATACATGTGAGGTTGTTCGGCTCGACCTATGTTCCGCCGATCGAGCGGACGCTGGCGCATCTCGGCCTGTGACTTAAAAAAGAACCGGCCCGGGATGCCCGGGCCGGTCTTCCCTGCGAAACGAGCCGAACTCCTAGATGGGCTCTGGCTCGCCCCCCCATTTTGTTCCTAAGCCGCTAGTGTCGAAGATCAGGTTCCCTCAAGATCTCGCGCGCTTCAGTCTTTCTTACGCTTCTGGCGTCTGGCCCCCCGGCCCCGCCGTCGTCGTGATGAAAAGCTAGCCTAGCGCCAGCCGCTCATTCAACATTGGACAAGGATGCTGACGCAAAAGAAGCGGCACCTGTTGCCGAAATGCAAAACAGGAGGTCTACCGACTTTGCCGGCTCAGGCTGAAGCGATTTTATGTAGCGCTTTCAATATTGTAGTTGGATGCGGCAGGCCTCTTGCTGCTGGCTGTCGCAGGCTCAGCTCTACGGCGTAGAACGTCCCAATTGACCGATTGTGGCAAAATCTTTGCAGCCATCTGTGGCGCTTTCGCAACGTACCATGATCGGGCTGCCCGAAGGCCCTGAAACTGATTCTCTCGAGCCCCGCGGCGCTGCTAGCGGTGTAAGGACACGTTTGCTGCCGGACGATAGGTGCCGGTGTCCTCATTGAGCTGCACGATGTTGATCTCGAGGCCCGCGTCGGAAACGTTGAGACTCAAGCGGCCGGAGAACTTGTCGCCGGAGATCCGGGCATGGATCAAGTCGTCCTTCGCCGTACCGGTAACGCCGCCATTGGCGTCGTAGGTCTTCTCGTTCCAGGAGCCTCTGATCTTTCCGCCCTTATCGGTGAGCTTGAGGGTGGCGTCGATCCTGTAGTCGCTGCCGGCGCAGCGCAGGTCCTGAGATAGGTTGCTGCCGGTCACCTTATAGGTCGCCTTGCAGGCCACCTTCACCGGATCGCCCTTCGCCGGGGTGACCGTTCCGCCACCCTTCCAATCGCCGCTCAGCCTGTCGAAGGGATTGCCGGCCGGGTCGGCAGCCTCACCCGGAGATGGAAGAGCCAGGCCCGCGGCAAGCGCGAGCGCCGCGAGTGGCATGGCCCAATGGGCCGGCGACGAAAACAAGCGATATCCCATTGGTATCCCTCTCACTGGGAAGGGTTAAAATTGGCCTAGGAACAAACCTTTATGATGGCAGGCGTTGCCGCCGCTTGCGCCCTTAGTGCATCATGCAAAAAAAACGAGGCAGGGGGAAGATCAATGAAGCTGTTGCGTTACGGCGAGCGTGGGGCGGAAAAGCCAGGAATTCTGGACCCTCAAGGCGTTATTCGCGACCTCTCGGGCGTGGTGAAGGACATCGCCGGCGAGGCGCTCGGAGCTGTGGGACTGAAGCGGATCAACGACCTCGATCTCGGTAGCCTGCCGGCGGTCAAAGGTCGTCCGCGCCTCGGACCTCCCATCGCCATGGTGCCGAAGTTTCTCGGCATCGGGCTGAACTACCGGGACCATGCCGAAGAAACCGGCATGCCAATTCCCGAGGCGCCCATCGTCTTTGCCAAGGCCACGTCGTGCATCTCGGGCCCCAACGATCCGATCCTCATCCCCAAAGGCTGGCAGCGCATGGATTTCGAGGTCGAGCTCGCCTTCGCCATCGGCAGCGTGGCCAAGAACGTCTCTGAAGCCGACGCGCTATCCTACGTGGCGGGCTACATGATCGCCGACGATGTGTCGGAGCGGAGCCTGCAAAAGGGCGGCCCAGGCGAATGGATCAAAGCCAAAAGCTATGACAGCTTCGGGCCTCTCGGGCCTTGGCTTGTCACCAAGGATGAAGTTCCGGACCCGCAAGCGCTCGGGCTCGCCCTCGACCTCAACGGCACGCGCATGCAGACCGGGAACACCTCGACCATGATCTTCAGCGTGGCGCACCTCGTGAGCTATATCAGCGGCTTCATGACGCTGATGCCCGGCGACGTCGTCACCACCGGCACGCCGCCAGGTGTCGGCATGGCGCGGAACCCGCGGGTGTTCCTGAAGGAAGGCGACCAGCTCACGCTCACGGTCGAGGGGCTGGGCGAGCAGCGCCATACGGTCGTGGCCGAGGCTTAGCGCCCCTGTTCGTCGTCCCACCAATCGTGGAAATGGTGCACCGGCCCCCTGCCCTGGCCTGAGCCCACGTCGAGCTCGTCGGCGGCGAAGATTGCCGCGGTGACATATTCCTTGGCCGAAGCCACCGCCTCAGGCAGGGAGGCGCCTTTGGCGAGCTCGGCAGCGATGGCCGCCGACAGCGTGCAGCCCGTGCCGTGGGTGTTACGGGTCTCGGCACGCGGAGCCTCGAAGCTCACGGGCTCCGTCCCGTCAAACAGAATATCGGTGGCGGTCGGGCCTTCGCTGTGGCCCCCCTTGATTAGGACCGATCGGGCGCCGGCCTCTTTCAGCTTCCAAGCTTGCATCCCCATCTCATATTCATTGCGCGCAGGCGAGCAGGCGAGGAGCGCCGCAGCCTCTGCGAGATTGGGGGTGATGAGGGTTGCGAGCGGGATCAGGACAGAGCGGAGCGCATCGACCGCCTCGGGATCGAGCAGCGGGTCACCGCTTGCCGCGATCATCACCGGATCGAGCACCACCGGTATGCCGGCAAATTCCTTGAGGCCTTCTGCCACCGCCTCGATGACCGGGCCGGTGGCGAGCATGCCGATCTTGATGGCATCGACCTCGAGGTCCGCGGCGACGGCGCGCATCTGGGCGAGCACGAAGTCGGGAGGCACCACATGCACCGCCTCAACCCGCATCGTGTTCTGTGCAGTCAGCGCCGTGATCACGCTCGCGCCATAGACTTCAAGCGCCGAGAAGGTCTTGAGATCAGCCTGGATGCCGGCGCCGCCGGAGGAATCAGAGCCAGCAATGGTCAGCGCGATCGCCGTCATGACGGCGCTCTAGCCGATTTTCGCGAGCCCGGGAAACATTTCCAGCATCCAGCCCGAGATCAGGGTCATGGAGTTGGTGAGGAACAGGATGCCGGTGAGCACGAGGAACCCGCCAAGCACCTTCTCCATGGCGGCGAGGTGGGGCCTGAACCGCTGCAGCGCGGCCATGAAGGGACGGACGGCAAAGGCCGCGGCGATGAAGGGGATGCCGAGGCCGAGCGAATAGACGAGGAGCAGGAGAATGCCCTGGCGGACGGTATCTTCGCCGGCCGCCATGAGCAGGATGGCAGCGAGCACCGGCCCGATGCAGGGCGTCCAGCCGAAGGCGAAGGCAAGGCCGATCAGATAAGCGCCGACGAGCCCCACGGGCCGCGCATCAGCGTGGTAGCGCGCCTCGCGGTGCAGAATCGGAATGTGGATCAGCCCGAGAAAATGCAATCCGGCGACGATGATGATGACCCCCGCGATCTTGCTCAGCAGGCCGAGATTTTCGGCGACCAATTGACCGGCGAAGGTCGCCGTAGCGCCGAGGATCACGAACACGGTGGTGAAGCCGAGCACGAAGGCGAAGGATGACAGCACCACGGTGGTGTAGACGTGAGACGGAGTCTCGTCCTCACCGGTAAGCTGATCGAAGGTCGTGCCGCCGAGGAAGCAGAGATAGGGCGGAACGAGCGGCAGCACGCAAGGCGAGAGGAAGCTCAACAGCCCGGCAACCAGCGCTCCGAAATAGGTGACGTTCATGCTTGCGCCCTTCTGGCCGGCGATGGCCGGCATAGACCTAGAGGCCACACCAAAGCGGCAAACCGCAAGCCCTCGGAGATCACTTTAGCGTCAAGGCCATATCACGCAGCGGCGGCGCGGGCGCGCTCGGCATTCTTGCGAATTGCGGCGATATTGTCGGCGTAAGTGCCGCCCTTGAACACGCCCGAGCCGGCGACGATGGCGTTGGCGCCTGCCTCGGCCACGAGCGCCACGGTGGTGGCATTGATGCCGCCATCGACCTCGAGATGGATCGGCCGCGACCCGATCATCTTGCGGATGGTTCTGATCTTGTCGAGCTGCGCCGGGATGAAGGCCTGACCTCCGAAGCCTGGGTTCACCGTCATCACCAGGATGAGGTCGACCTTGTCGATCACATGCGCAATCGCCGACTCATGGGTCGATGGTGTGATGCTGACTCCCGCCTTCTTGCCGAAAGTTTTGATGAGCTGGAGCGAGCGGTCGAGATGGGGACCTGCCTCGGCATGCACGGTGATGATGTCTGAGCCGGCCTTGGCGAAAGCCTCGATGAAGGGGTCGCAAGGCGCGATCATCAGATGCACGTCGAACACCTTCCTGGAGTGCGGGCGCAGCGCCTGCACCAAGTCGGGCCCGATGGTGATGTTCGGCACGAAATGGCCGTCCATCACGTCGACATGGATCCAGTCGCAGCCAGCTTCGTCGATGGCGCGCACTTCCTCGCCCAGCCGCGCAAAGTCGGCCGAGAGGATCGACGGGGCAATGATGATGTCACCAGGCGCCGAGCGGTCCGCCATACGAGCCTCGTTCATGACGGGGCAGGTTTGGCCTGCCCGTTATCGTTTGACAAGGCTGTTGTAGCGCCAATCGGTTAAGCTCTGCTCTCCGCGAGCGCGGCGACGCCAGGCAAGGTCTTGCCTTCCAGCCACTCGAGGAAAGCCCCGCCGGCGGTGGACACATAGCTGAAATCCTCACCGACGCCCGCGATATTGAGCGCCGCCACCGTATCGCCGCCACCGGCGATGGCCACAAGCTTCCCGTCGCGCACGAGGCGCGCGGCCGCCTGCATCAGCTCGAAGGTGCCGTTGCCAAAAGGCTCGATCTCGAAGGCTCCGACCGGGCCGTTCCACAACAGCGTCTTCATCTCGGCGAAGCGCCGCTCGAGGTCGGCAACCGACTTCGGCCCCATGTCGAGGATCATCTGGTCTTGCGGGATGTTGCCTGCGTCGCAGACCTGCCACGCGGCGCCGGCCTTGAATTCCTTCGCCACCACGAAGTCCCGCGGCAGCACGATTTCGCAATCATGCTCCTTGGCGCGGGCCATGATCTCCCTGACCACCGGAACCGCGTCGGGCTGGCACAGCGACTTTCCGATCTCCACGCCTTGGGCGTAGAGGAAGGTCGAGGCCATGCCGCCGGCAAGCACGAGCTGGTCCATCCGCTCGGTCAGGTTGGTCAGGACCTGAATCTTGGTGGAAACCTTGGCGCCGCCGGCAATCGCCATCACGGGGCGAGCCGGATGCTCGAGCGCCCGGTCGAGCGCCCTGATCTCGGCCGTCATCAGGAGGCCGGCATAAGGCGGCAGAAGGTGGGTGATGGCCTCGACCGAAGCATGGGCGCGATGCGCAGTAGAAAACGCGTCGTTGACATAGATGTCGCCGAGCGCGGCAAGCTCTTTGGCGAAGTCTGGATCGTTTTTCTTCTCGCCGTCGTTGTAACGAAGATTTTCGAGCAGAGCGACCTCACCAGGCTGGAGCGCATCGACGCCACGCCTAGCCTCGTCGCCGACGCAATTGTTGATGAAGGTCACCTTGGTGCCGGGCATGAGCTCCGCCATCTTGTCGGCAATCGGCCTCAGCGTGGTGTCGGTCATCGTACCGGTTTTGGGGCGCCCCAGATGCGACAGCACAATCACCTTAGCGCCTCCGGCCAACAGCTGCTTGATTGTCGGCAAGACGCGCTCGATGCGTGTCGTGTCGCCGACGATCCCATCCTTTATCGGCACGTTGAAATCGACGCGGACGAGCACGCGCTTACCCTTAACCTCGAGCCCGTCGATGGTGCGAATGCGGGAAAAGTCCGGTTTGCCCCCGCCGTTCGCATTGGCGGCGCGGACAAAAGTAGAGACATCAATATCGTTCATATCAACCTGCTCATGACGACTGCGGTATCACTCATACGATTGGAGAAGCCCCACTCATTGTCGTACCAGGACACGACCCGGCAGAAGGTGCCGTCCACGACCTGAGTTCGATTCGAGATCGAAGATCGAACTTAGCGGGTCGTGATTAAAATCAGACGACACCAGCGGCTTCGCATTCACGCCGAGCACGCCCTTGAGCGGGCCCTCGGCGGCTTCGACCATCGCCTTGTTGATCTCCTCCTTGGTGGTCGGCCGCGAGGAGGTGAAGGTCAAGTCGATCATGCTCACATTCGGCACCGGCACCCTGATCGAGGCACCGTCGAGCTTGCCCTTGAGCTCGGGCAGCACGAGGCCGACCGCCTTGGCGGCGCCGGTCGAGGTCGGGATCAGATTGGCGGCTGCGGCGCGGGCCCGGTAGGGATCCTTGTGCAGCGTGTCCACGGTGCGCTGATCGCCGGTATAGGCATGCACCGTGGTCATATAGCCGTGCCGGATGCCGATCGCCTTGTTCAGCACGCTTGCCACCGGAGCGAGGCAGTTGGTGGTGCACGACGCGTTGGACACGACGTGATGCTCCTGCGTGAGCTTCTCGTCGTTGACGCCATAGACCACGGTCAAGTCTGCGTTCTGGCACGGCGCCGACACCAGCACGCGCTTGGCACCGGCGGTCAGGTGCTTGGCGGCGCTGTCGCGGTCGGCGAACCTGCCGGTGCATTCCATGACGATGTCGATGCCGAGATCGCGCCAGGGAAGCTTCTCGGGATTGGCCTCGGCAAGAACGGCGAGGTCGTGGCCGTCGGCCTTGAGGTGACCGTTGGCGGCGCTCACCTTGCCGGGGAAGCGGCCATGCACGGTGTCGAACTCGAGCAGATGGGCGTTCATCTCGGCCGAGCCGAGATCGTTGATCGCCAGGAAATCGAGGTCCTTGCGGCGCGCTTCGAGAAAAGCCCTGAGCGTAAGCCTGCCGATCCTCCCGAATCCGTTGATGGCGACGCGCTTATTCGACATGTCTCCTCACTTTTTGGATGTGCCAATCAAGTGGTGGGCCGCGGCCTCGACTGCCACTGCCGTGATTCCGAAGTGCTTATAAAGCTCCTCGCCCGGAGCTGAAGCCCCAAATCCACGCATTCCGATGAAAATGCCTTGCGGTCCAAGCCATTTCTGCCATCCGAATTCGACCGCCGCCTCAACGCCCACGCGGGGAACGGTGCCCAGGACGGCATCCTGATAGCCTTGATCTTGGTCAACGAACAACTCCCAGCAAGGCATCGACACCACGACGGCCGCGATCCCCTGCCCTTGCAGGGCCTTGCCGGCGGTGACGGCGAGCGACACCTCGGAGCCGGTGCCGATCAGGGTGACGTCCCGGCGGCCCTCTGGCTCGATCAGCACATAGGCGCCCTTCCTCGACAGATTCTCCTCGGTGTGGGCGGTCCGGAGCAACGGCAGGCCCTGACGGGTGAGCGCGAGGATCGAGGGCGTCGCCTCGGTGCCAAGGGCGATCTCCCAGCATTCGGCGCATTCGACCGAATCCGCGGGGCGGAAGACGTTGAGGTTTGGCATGGCGCGCAGCGCCGCCAACTGCTCGACCGGCTGGTGCGTGGGGCCGTCCTCGCCAAGGCCGATGGAATCATGGGTCATCACGTAAATCACGCGCTTGCCCATGAGCGCCGACAGCCTGATCGACGGCCGGCAGTAATCTGAGAACACGAGGAAGGTGCCGCCGTAGGGAACGATGCCGCCGTGCAGTGAAAGCCCATTCATGGCCGCCGCCATGCCATGCTCGCGCACGCCGTAATGGATGTAGTTGCCGGAGAAGTCGTTCGCCTTGACGATGGTGTGCAGCTTGGTGAGCGTGCCGTTCGAGCCGGTGAGGTCGGCGGAACCGCCGATCAGCCCTGGAATCACAGGCAGCAGCTTCTCCAGAACCTTCTGCGAGGACTGGCGGGTGGCGAGCTTTGCCGCGTCACCGCTGAACTCGGCTTTGAGCGCGTTCACGGCGGCAGCGATCTTGGCGCGAACCTCGCCGTCGATCGGATCGGTCAAGTGCTTGCGGGCGCTCGCGTCCAGCCGCTGCGCAGCTTCCTGCCAGCGGTCGTAGGTCCCGGCGTGACGGGACCCTGCCGCGCGCCAGCTCGCGAGGATCGGCTTCGGCACCTCGAAGGGAGCATGACGCCAGCCGAGCTTCTCGCGGGCGCCCTCGACCTCGTCCTCGCCGAGCGGTGAGCCGTGGGTCGCCGCGGTGCCCTGCTTCTTCGGCGCGCCATAGCCAATGATGGTGCGGCAGGCGATGAGCGAGGGCCGGTCAGTGGCGGCGCGCGCATTCTCGATGGCGAGCGCGACCGCTTGCGGGTCGTGGCCGTCGACCTTTGCCGTATGCCAGCCAGAGGCCCTGAAGCGCTCGATCTGGTCGTCCGACACCGAGAGGCTGGTCGGGCCGTCGATGGAGATCTGGTTATCGTCGAACAGCACGATCAGGCGGCCGAGCTTGAGATGACCGGCGAGCGAAATCGCCTCCTGGCTGATGCCCTCCATGAGGCAGCCGTCCCCGGCGATGACGTAAGTGTGGTGGCTTACGATCTCATCGCCGTAGCGCTTATTGAGCAGCCGCTCGGCAAGCGCCATGCCGACGGCGTTGCCAAGCCCCTGCCCCAACGGGCCGGTCGTGGTCTCGATGCCCGGCGCGTGGCCATATTCGGGATGGCCGGGGGTGCGCGATCCAAGTTGGCGGAAGCGCTTCAGCTGCTCCACATCCATGCCCGGAACGCCGGTCAGGTAGAGCAGCGCATAGAGCAGCATCGAGCCGTGGCCGGCCGAGAGCACGAAGCGGTCGCGGTCCGGCCAATCGGGGTGGGCGGCGTCGAACTTCAGGAATCGCGTGAACAGCACGGTGGCCACATCGGCGATGCCCATGGGCATGCCGGGATGGCCTGAATCGGCCTTTTGCACCGCGTCCATGGCAAGCGCCCTGATGGCGTTCGCCATGTCCTGGTGGGTCGCCTCGGGTAATGCCTCACCCTGCTGCAAAGCTTCAGCCATCTCGATATCTCGGCTCCAAAATCGCTAATAGGCCCGGACGCCCATCGCCGCCTTGACGGCGTGGTAGCCGACGAGAAGCTGCGTCAGCGCAAGCGGGTGGCTCCGCGGCGAGCCGTTGGCGACGTCGATCCGCCCAACCTGGTCGCGCAAATGCCCCGCCTCCGGGATCAGGTTCCATAGCAGATCTTCGATGCGCTCGGCATGCTGGTCGGAGATATTGCCGTTGATTTCAAGCACGTCGACCGGCTTGCCGTCGCGGTCGCGGGCAAGCTCAAGCCGCAAGCCGGCGTTGCTCGAACCGTCGAACAGAGGCCCGAAATCGGGATGTGGCAAGGTCGGGCGCAGGATGTGGCGCACGTCGAGCTGCGTGTCTGAGCCGTTGGCGCCTTGCGTCGTCTGGAAGCGGATGACGATGTCGGCGAAGGTGCGCTGCGGGTGCATGTATTTCGGAGCGTCTTCCCGCCGCTTCTCAAGCGACGCCAAGACCTCGTCCCGCATGTAGCCGCGCTTGGTTGTGTCACGATGCATCTTCCATTTGACGCGAAGGTCCTCATCGGGATCGAGATAGATCTTCACGTCATAGCAATCGCGCATGGTTCTGGTGGTATAGCCGAGCAGGCCTTCGGCGATGACGAACTCCTTCGGCTTGACATATTTCGGCCGGCCGAAGGTTCCGTTGCGGTGGTCGTAGATGGGCTTCAGGATCGGGTCGCCTTCACGCAGATGGCGGAGCGCCTGCTCCATAATGTCGAGATAGTTGGCGCGCGGGTCGATCGCCGACAGGCCCTTCTCGCCGCGTTCGCGGCGGTCATAGCGGTGGTAGTCGTCGGTGCAGAGCACCGTGCAGCGCTCCTCGCCCAGAATCTGGGCGACGCCCGCCGACAGCGTCGTCTTGCCCGACGCCGAATCGCCGACGATTCCCAAAATGATCGGGTGCTCAACCCGCTTCGGCATTTCCTACTCCCGAGAACTTACGTGTTTTTTGTTTAGGTAACACTTTATGCAACGTCACGCGCGGCACTTTGTGACTGTCCTGTTCGCTCACGCGGCAAATAACTGGTGATGATCTGACGTTCACCTGTCGCTCCGATCACCATCATGGTCTGGACCTTGTAGTGGGTGCGGGTACGCTCCACCCCATCCACCATCAGGCCAGTGGTGATCCCCGTGGCACAGAAGAACACATCGTCTGAGGCAATGAGCTCGTCGCGGGCGTACCAGCGCGAGGTGCTGAGGCCCGACTCTCTCACCGCCTTCGCCTCGGTATGAAGCTGGGGATCGATGCGGGCGAGAAACTCTCCGCCAAGGCCGCGCACGGCGCAGGCCGACATGACGCCTTCCGGCGTGCCGCCGGTTCCCATCAGGGCGTCGATGCCCGACCCCGGGATAGCGGCAAGCAGCGCGCCAGCAACGTCGCCGGCGGGATAAAGGGCGACGCGGGCACCGGCCCTGATGATGTCGTCGATCAGCTCGCGATGACGCGGCTTTTCCAGCACGTAGATGGTGAGTTGCGAGACGTCCTTGTTCAGCACCTCGGCGAGCACCCTGAGCTTGCGCCCGGTGGTCCAGTGCGGATCGATCTTGCCGCGGGCCGGCGCCGGCGCCACGAACTTCTCCATGTAGAAGGCAGGCGCCGGGTTCATCATCGTCCCGCGCGGAGCGACCGCGAGCACGGCAAGCGCGTTGGTCTGGCCTCTCGCGAGATAGCTCGTGCCTTCCACCGGGTCCATGGCGATGTCGGCCTTGAAGGCTGAGCTGGGGCGCCCGAGGCGCTCGCCGCGCGCCGGCTGCGGCGCCTCGCCCTTGCCGGCCTCGCCGATCACCACCACGGCGTCGATGTCGACCTCGGCGAGCGCCGAGAGCATGGCGTCGAGCGCTGCCCGGCCGCCATCCATGCCGTCGCCGCGCCCAATCCAGTCGAAGGCGGCAAGGGCCGCGCTCTCGCTCACGCGGCGGAGCGCGTAGATGAGCTCAGGGCTGGAGCCGCTCGAAATGGTCATGACGCCTCCGAGAGGGGATGGACCAAACCACTGTACTGCATGGCCGGAATCTGCCCGAAAATCAAAGGCTCCCCGGCCGGGAAAGGCCGGAGCGCCCGCTCCGAACTTTCATGGGGCCGATCGGCGCTCTTGTCCATAAGGTTTGGACAAGCCTCCACCGGTCAGCTTGGGGTCAGGCGCGGGTCGAGGGCGTCGCGGAGGGTATCGCCGAGCACGTTGACCGCGACCAGCACGCCGACCAGGGTCAGGCCGGGGAGCACGGTCACCCACCAGATGCCGGCAAAGATCAGGTCGTAGCCTGAGCGGATCAACGTGCCGAGGGAGGGCTGAGTGATGGGCAGCCCCAGCCCGAGGAAGGACAGCGCCGCCTCGGCCATGATGGCGCCTGCGATCTGGGTGGTGGCCACCACGATCAGAGGCGACAGGATGTTGGGCAGGATGTGCCGGCGGATGACGCCCGCATTGCTCGCGCCCAGGGCCTTCGCGGCCCGGACATGGTCCTTGGACGCCTCGACGAGCGTGGCGGCGCGAGCGGTGCGGGCGAAAGTGGGCCATTCGGCGAGGCCGATCACCAGAACGAGCAATGGCACGGCGAGGCGGCCAAGCGTCTCACCGCCGAGGCTAGCGCGCACCAGCGCGAGGGCGATGATGGCGAGGATGAGGGTCGAGAGCGAGAGCTGCACGTCGGCGACCCTGGCAATGAGGCTGTCCACCCTGCCCCCGACATATCCGGCGATGAGGCCGAGGGGGATGCCGATGGCAGCTTGGATGGCGACGGCGAGCACGCCCACCGTCAAGCGAGATGCGCGTGCCGTAGAGGATGGCGCTCAGGAGATCGCGGCCTTGCGAGTCGGTGCCGAGGAGGAAGCGCGGGTCGCTGCCGGCAAGCCATCGCGGCGGCAGGTCGGCGTCGAGCACGTCAAAGCTCGCGAGGTCGAAAGGGTTCTGCGGCGCGATTAGTGGCGCGGCAAGCGCGGCGAGCGCGATGAGCCCCAGCAGAACCGCCGCGACCATGCTGCCAGGCCGGTCGAGCGCGAAGGACCGCACCGAAGCCGCAGCGCTACGTGCGCCCTCCCCGCTCATCTCCTTCCCTCGAGGCTGATGCGCGGGTCGAGCCACAGGCTCACGACATCGGCAAAGGTGTTGGTGACGACGAACAGGAAGCCGACAGCAACGAGATAGGTGGTGATCAACGGTACGTCGGCGCGGGTCACGGCTTCCAGAAACAGGAAGCCCATGCCCGGCCATTGGAACACGGTTTCGGTGAGAAGCGTGAAGGCGAGCATGTTGCCGATCTGCAGTCCGCCGATCGCCACGAGCGGAAGCAGAGCGTTGCGCAGCGCATGGTGCAGCCACACCCGCAAGCGCGATGCACCCTTGGCGCGCGCCGTGCGCACATAGTCGGTGCCGAGCTGATCGAGCATGGCGCCGCGCACCAGCCTGATGAACAGCGGCAGCATGATCGACGACAGCGTGACCGCCGGGAGAAGCAGATGCTTGAGCCCGTCAAGGGTGAGAAGCCCAGTCTCCCAAAATCCAATGCGCACCGTGTCGCCGCGCCCGAAGGCGGGAAGCCAGCCGAGCCATACCGAGAAGATCGAGATCAGAATGATTCCGGTGAGAAACACCGGCACCGAAATGCCGAGCACGCTAAGCCCGAGTATCAATCTTGCGCCGAGAGAGCGCGGCTTCACCGCGCAATAGATGCCAGTAGGGAGCGAGACAAAGAACACGATGAGGCTTGCGGCGAGTACGAGCTCGAAGCTCGCCGGAAATTTGGCGAGCACGACCTCGAGCGTCGACCGCTTGTAGATATAGGACTGGCCGAGATCGCCTTGCGCCGCGTGACCGAGGTAGCGGGCAAGCTGCGTCGGCCACGGCGCATCGAGACCGAGCTGATGGCGAAGCTCGGCGCGTTGGGCTTCAGGCACCGCCTCGCCCATGATCTCACGCAAAGGATCGCCGAGCGCTCCCTTCACGGCAAAGGCGATTACCGCTATGGCCAGCATGACGAGAATGGCTTCGGCCGCGCGCTTCGCGATGAAGGCCAAAGGTACGCCAAGCGCCTGCAGCGGATTGCCTGGGCTCCGGGGGCGATCTTCGCTCACGACGGGGAGGATCCAGGATCGATGCCGAGCCCTCTCATTCGCGCTAGACTGAGATCACGCCGCGTGGGCCGAACCAGACTTTGGTGAAAGGGAGTGCGGAAATGAAATATTTTGCGGTGATCGGTGCTCTTTTCATCGGCCTCATCTTGGCACCGCTCGCCGTCGCCCAGCAAGAACTCTACAGACCTCCGCTCGGCGACATCATGGGCAAAATCCAGCTGCGGCATATCAAACTGTGGTTCGCCGGTAAGGCTAGGAACTGGGAGCTCGCGACCTACGAGGTCAATGAGATCAAGGCAAGCCTCGAGACCGCGGCAGACCTCTATCGGGGCATTCCGGTGGAGCTCGTGACCAACACGGCCGATCCGATCCATGCGATCGTTGCCGCGATAGAGGCAAAGGACAGCGCGGCCTTCGCCAAGGGCTATAGCGAGCTGACCCTTGCGTGCAACGCCTGCCACCAGGGGATCGGGCGGAGCTTCATCGTCATACAAGCGCCGACCGCCTCGCCCTTTACCGATCAGTCGTTTTCTTCGCCCAAGCGGTAGAGGGCTGCTGGGCACAGCCTTTGAACGGCCTCATCTTGGCATGACCGTTGCACCCTTCAATCCGAGGGTGAACCCCCTGGCCGGAGCCCCGGCCGATGGCTTTTCAAGGACGGTTCCGCTAAACATCAGCCAAGATGACGATAACTATCCGCACCGGCTACGCAATTTCCTACGACTGCCCCCAACCAACGCCAATGATCCTGACATTGAGCGCGGTCAATTCCTGACGCCGCCGGACTTCTAAGGTTTGCAAACCGGCTCTGGCGGAGGGCCGTCGAAGTCGAAGGCGTTGGTCAGATCCTTTGACTTCTTGTCGCGGTCTCCCAAACACTCGAGCCCGAAGCGCAACTCGATAAGCTTCAAGATCGCGGTCGTATCGTAGGTTGTGTGGTCGATGAAACTCTTCTTGGCGAAGGGCGAGATGATCACGGTGGGGATGCGCGTGCTGGGGCCCCAGCGATCGATCTTCGGCGGGGGGACGTGGTCCCAATAGCCACCGTTCTCGTCGAAGGTGAGGATGACGATCGATTTCGACCATATCGGACTCCGCTCTATTTTGCTCAGCAACTTCCCAAGATCCTTGTCGCCTTCGAGCACGTCGGCGTAGCCCGGGTGCTCGTTGAGCTCGCCGATGGGCTTGTAGAAGACGACCTCAGGCAGGTCGTTTGCCGCGATTGCTTTCTCAAAATCCTCTTCGTCCTTCAAATGCTCGCGCCCGGGTTGCCCCGGTGCGTATTTCCTGAAATAGGCGAAGGGCTGATGGTGGTATTGAAAAGTCTTGTCCGGATGGTTCTCTACCGCCTCCTTCCATCCGCCGGCATACCAAGCCCAACTGATGCCCTTGTCGCTGAGCTCGTCGCCGATTGTCGCCATGTCCTGCGGCGGTAGGGTGGGCTCCTTTTCGTTGTGTGGCGGATCGAAAGGTTGCAGCGTGTTTACGGCATAACCGTCAGGGGTGACCTGGTCGGGTAGCCCACGAAGAGGGCCGCTGACATCGGAGCCCGCCTTGAGCTTGTCGGGCGCGTTGTCGTAACGGGGCGTGCACGCGCAGATCCACCAGAAATGATTGAGGAAGGAGCCGCCGAAGGCAGCTTGGAAGAAATGATCGGCTAGTGTGTAGCGCTCCGCATATTTCCAGAGGTTTGTGCGACTGCCGTCATAGTAGCCCATGACGAGCGCGCCCACATTGGTATAGGCGACGAACTTGTCCATGAGGCCGCCGTCGATCTGCGCTTGCTGGTGATAAAAGCGATGGATTGGATCGCCCGTCTTATCGCCAAGCGGAACGTAGGCGTCGATGCTGAAAGGTTGGTTCGGAGGGTTGTCCGGAAAACGCCGATCGACGGACATTCGTTTGTCGAACTTCTTTATGGCGCTTAGCAGGTCGGCGGGGAGTTGTTTGTCGACCTCTTTGTTGTGCGGCAGGTCGACGGCTTCCATAGCGGGGGGCAGGAAGTCATAGGGCTTGCCGTTTCGGTCGACCTGGATCTTGGTCGCGCCCGCGGTCGCGATGCCGTCAGCGCCGGGGAAGAACCCGAACAGATTGTCGAAGCTGTGGTTCTCCAGATGGATGACGATGATGTGCTCAACGTCGCCTAACTGGGCGGCGGAGCACGCGGAGGAGAAGCCACATGCTGATGCAGCGAACAGAGTCGCGGCGAGCGCGAACCGGCAAGACATCAAGACCCCTCCCATAGGTACGATCAGACCTCGCAACCTAGGGTAACCTGTCTAGATGACATTTCGAAGTTGGGTTGAATCCTGCCGCTCAGTAGTGACCGATCAGGATCCTGCGCTCTGCCAGGTGAGCGCGAAGGCAATCGCTGCGGCGACCGCGGCCTGCCAGGGCACGAACAGTAGGACGATGGCGTCGAGCAAAGCCGCCGGATAGAGCAGCAACCCGGCAATCGCGCCGACGACCACGACCGGCATCCATGCCTCAGGCCGCCTGATGGCGGTCGCCGCGATGCCTGTGCCGAACGCCGTCAATCCTCCGCCGACGGCACCGGCGAGCAATCCCCCGACGAGCCAGCCCAGCATCTCGCGATAGACCTTTGCGCCCGCGATGGTGCCGAACAGTGAAGAGGCTTGGATAGTGTTGATCACGTCGTTTGCCGTGTTCACCGCGGCAAGCCAACCAGCGAGCGTCAGCATCATGGCGAGAAAGCATTTGGCTGGATCGCGATTGACCCACAGCCACAGGACACCAGCCACCATCGCGCCAAAGGCAAGGCCGGCGTGGAGCGGCACCGCCCGCGCGTTGATCAGAATGTCGGGGTCGCTCAAGCGGATGTCGGGGAGTGGCGACGGCAGGCTCGAGATCAGGGCGCTGCCCACCCCGAGCGCCGCCATGATCGCCATGGCGCGGGCACGCGACGGCAGCCTCGGCCGGGCCTCGATGTGCAAAATGTTCAAATAGGCGGGAGTCATAGGCCTGCCCCCTGGTGCCAAAGGATACCGCGAGACAGGCGCCAACTCCACCGCGCCTCAAGGGTCAGCTGCCGAAACCTGGCTTGCCCGGCTGGTTCGGAGAATCCCACAACTTTCTGAAAATTTGAGAGATTATTCCATCACCAGATCGCCGAGATAGGGAAACTCGATAATGTTGAGCACCGGCGCGATATGGACGGTTTTTGCCGCTGCCCAAGACAGATGCTGCCAATGGAGCGGCACGAGCGCCGCGTCGTCGTAGAGAATGCGCTCGATCTTTCTCAAGACCTCGGCGCGCGCCTTGGGGTCGGTCATCGACTGGGTCTCAAGCGTCAGCCGGTCGACCTCGGGGTTCGAATAGTTGCCGGCGTTGTATTGGCCGTAGCCGGTCTTGGCGTCAGGCGTCATCGCCAGGAACTCGTAGAAGTTCGCCGAGTTCCTGCGTGTCCGACTGCCAGCCGATCATCATGATGTCGGCGGCGCGCTCATCGAAGCGCTGCCAATATTGTGCCTTGGGCATGGTCTCAAGATCGACCTTGATGTTGATCTTGGCGAGCATGGCGGCGACGGCCTGTGCAATGCGCTGATCCTCGATGTAGCGGTTGTTGGGCGCCATCATGGTCACCGAGAAGCCGCCGGCGTAGCCGGCCTCGGCCATCAGGGCCTTCGCCTTGTCGAGGTCGAAGCGCGGCTGAAGCGCGGGATCATAGCCGGCATAGCCCGGCAAACTGAGCTCGCCCGCCGGCGTGCCGAAGCCGCGCATGATCTTGTCGACGATCCCCTGGCGGTTGATCGCGTAGTTGATGGCGAGGCGCACCCGCGGATCCTTGAAGGCGGCGACGCGGGCTTGGTTCAGCTCGAAGGTGAGGATGCGCGTGCTCAGCATGGTGATCAGCTGGCAGCAGGGGTCGTTCTTGATCCGGTCGAAATCGGTGGGCGGCACGGGCGAGATAAAGTCGACATCGCCGGCGAGAAGCGCTGCAACGCGGGTGGCAGGCTCCTTGATGGGGGTGAAGGTGATGTGGTCGACATTGCCGGGCGAGGCCTTGTCCCAATAATCGGCGAAGCGCTTGAATTCGAGCTTCACCCCCTGCTCTCGTCCGGTGACGATGAACGGTCCGGTGCCGGAGACATGGTTCGAGGCGAAGGAGGCGCCGTGCTTTACGATCTCATCCTTTGGCCGGCCGCGCTCGTCGGTGCCGGTGTAGAATTCGCGATCCATGGGGAAGATGTAGGTGGCAAGGTTGAGCACCAGCGGATAAGGGCCCTTGGTGACCAAATCGACGGTGAGATCGTCGACTGCCTTCGCCTCGCTGAACGGTTCGAACAGCGCCTTGAAGTCTGGGCTCTGCTTGAGCCGATTGAACGTCCACACCACGTCTTGCGCCGAGAGCGTGCGGCCGGAATGGAAGCGCACTCCTTCCCGCAGATGAAAGCGCGTGGTGCGCTCGTCGATCTTCTCCCAGCTTTTGGCAAGCCGAGGCTCGAGCGAGAAGTCTTGGCGGAAGCGCAGCAAGGGATCGAAGGTGAGGTGGGAGAGCTGGAGGGTGGCGCTCGCCAGCTGCTCATGCGGATCGAGCGAGGTTGGATCGGCGTCATAGGCCATGCGCAGCGTCTTGGCCTCGGCGGCGGCGAGTGGGGCGCCCACCGCGAGTGGCGCGCCCACCGCGAGTGGCGCGCTCACCGCGAGGGCCAGAGCCAGCAGCAAGAGACGTCGAAGCATGGGATGACTTTAACCTTGTGCTATTAGGTCACCGTTCAACCCCGCACGCCTACCCTGGATCAACCGCTTTGCAAGGCTTTTTCGTCACAGGTACCGATACCGATGTCGGCAAGACTCTGGTCTCGGCCTGGCTGATGACCCATCTCGATGCCGATTATTGGAAGCCGGTACAGGCTGGGACCGAGCCCGAGACAGACTCCGTGACCGTGCGCAGGCTCGCCGATATCCCTGCCGGCCGTATCCTGCCCGAGGCCTATGTACTGCCTGAGGCGATGGCGCCGCACGAGGCGGCGCGGCGCGCAGGCATCACCATCGACATGACGAAGCTGGAGGCGCCGGAGACGGACCGGCTGCTGATCGTGGAAGGCGCCGGCGGCCTGCTCGTGCCGCTCACCGAGGAGGCCTATGTCATCGACCTCGCGGCTGAGCTGCATCTCCCCGTGATCCTCGTCGCCCGCTCCACCCTCGGTACCATCAACCATACGTTGCTCTCGATCGAAGCCTTGCATCGCCGGGGCCTCCCGCTCGCCGGCGTGGTCGTCAACGGGCCCGAGACGCCGCATAACCGGACGGCCATCGAGCGCTATGGCGAGGTGAATGTGATCGCCGAGATCCCCTGGCTTCCGGAGCTGACGCGTGCGAGTTTGCGTGAAATCGAGCCTGAGCTCGACCTTGAGAAGCTTGCGCGGGCCGAGACGTGAACGACGCAGCCGACAGGGAGGAATGCGAGACTGATCGCGCGGCGCAAGAGGCGCTCGCCCGCGACATCCTTGCGCGCGACCGACGCCATGTCTGGCATCCCTTCACCCAGCACGGCACCGAAGCCGAGCCGCTGCTGATCGCAGCCGCGCGCGGCGCCTCGCTCTACGACGCCGAGGGGCGCGAGATCCTCGACCTCATCTCCTCCTGGTGGACCTGCACCCACGGTCACTCGCACCCCGCGCTCAACGAGGCGCTCGCCCAGCAGGCTGCTCGCTTCGAGCACGTGATGTTCGCCGGCTTCACCCATCAGCCCGCGGTCGATCTCGCGAGCGCGCTCGCGCAGCTGCTTCCCGGCGATCTCTCCCGGGTGTTCTTCTCCGACGACGGCTCGACCTCGGTCGAGGTCGCGCTCAAGATTACGTATCAATACTGGGCCAATCGCGGCGAGGCGCGCCGGCGCGCATTCATCTCCTTCGACGGCGGCTACCACGGCGACACGCTCGGCGCCATGTCGGTCGGGCGCGGCTCGGGCTTCTTCAACCTGTTTCGCAACATGATGTGCCAAGTCGCGGTGCTGCCCTTCCCCTACACCTTCGAGGGCGACGAGGCAGCGGAGGACCGCGAGAAGGGCGCGCTGATCGCGCTCGAAGATCGCCTGTGGAACGGCACGCATGACATCGCGGCGTTGATCATCGAGCCGTTGCTGCAAGGCGCCGGCGGCATGCGCGTATGCCGTCCTGAGTTCCTCGCCCGGCTCGTGGAGATGGCGCAATCGGCCGGTGTCCTCGTCATCTTCGATGAGGTAGCGACGGGCTTCGGGCGAACGGGAACGTTGTTCGCCATGCAACAGGCCGGCGTGGTGCCGGACCTCGTGTGCCTCTCCAAGGGCCTGACCTCGGGCTATATGCCGATGGCGGTGACGGTCGCCCGCGACAGAGTATTCGAGGCTTTTCTCGGGGAGGATTTCGACCGGGCGCTGCCGCACGGTCATTCCTTCACCGCCAACCCGCTCGCCTGTGCCGTGGCGCTCCGATCCTTGATGCTGTTCGCCGAGGAGGACACGCTTGGCCGCATTTTGCGGATCGCGGCGCGGCACCGGGTCATGCTCGGCGAGTTGCGCGCCCGCGAGGATGTGGTGCGGCCTCGCCTGCTCGGCTCGATCCTTGCGTTCGATTTAAAGGGTGCGGCCAGCTACCAATCGGCGCAGAGCCAGGCGCTCAAGGCCTGGTTCCTGAGCCATGGCCTGAACATCAGGCCGCTCGGCTCGACCGTCTATCTGATGCCGCCTTATTGCATCACCGATGAAGAGCTCGCCCGCGCCTACGCCGGGCTGATCGAAGGGCTAGACTGGCTTGCCGCCAACCGGCCATAGACGATGTGCCAGGTGATGCGCCCTCCATGCGTCTCGTCGGCGGCGCGGACGGCGCGGCGAAGCGCACCGGCGGCAAGCGGCGCGTAGCCCTCGCGTGGGGTCAAGCCGCCGATCGCCTTCATGCGGCGGAGAAAGCCGAGCGTATCGTGGTCAGCGACGATGCGCTCCTCATCGACGATGCCGGGAAGCTCGGGGATGTCGAGGATGCCGATGGGCAGGCTTTGCGTGACAAGCGCGTCCCGCCATTCGGGGAAGCTCTCGCCGCCGATCGTGGCGAAGACCAGCACGCCGTTCGGAGCGAGACGCTTGCGGAGCGCGTCGAGCGCTGCTTCAGGGTCGGCAAGCCAATGCAGCGTCATGCTCATGGCGATCAGGTCAAAGGGGCCGTCGGCTGTCGGGCGCGCGGCGTCCATGATGTCGAAGCTGACGCGCTTCCCGCCCGCGCCTGCAAGGTTCATCCGGCATTGCTCGACCATGGACGGCGCGAGGTCGGTGAAGAGGAACGTGCCGTCGGGGTAGCGCGCAAGCAGATGCCGGCTGAACAGCCCCGTGCCGCAGCCAAGCTCGAGCACGCGGGGAGCGGCGAGTTGCGGTAGGAGACGCGCCAGGCGCCTAGCCACGCCGCGCTGCAAATCAGCATGCTCGTCATAGGTCTCCGCCCGCGCCCCGAAGCTCTGGGCGATGGCAGCGCTACGGTTTGAGAGCATGCGCAAAATCGAGGACATGGTTGGCGCACCATTCAGGGTGCTTGAGAGGTAGCACATGGCCGCCGGTCGAGGACCAGCGGATAGTGTCGCTGCGCCAGATGGCCTCGCTCATGGCTTGCGGCACGACGGCATCGTCGCGGGCAGCAAGGGCGAGAGTGGGGCAGGCAAGCTTAGCCTTCGTCTCGGTTTCATCCCAGTCCATCAGCCAACCGAGCCCCTCATCGAGGCGCCCGACATTGAGGGCCCCCGGGGAGGCGAAGGGCTCGGTGCCGCAGCCGCGCCAGAAGGCCTGAAGGGTCTGGTAGGCATCGCGGCGCAGCCCACGGCGCATGCCGGCGACTCGCGAAGGGGGAATGGGGGGGCAGAAGCGGTCGAAGCCCTGGACGCTGACGAGGGCGCGGAAAGGCGCGCGGCCCTCCTTCGCTGCCCGGTGAAGCAGCCAGAGCAGCCCAAGGGAATGTCCGACGGCGACGGCATCGCCCGGCCATTCGGTCGCTGCCCTAGGTCCGCCGGCGATGAAGCCGAGATCGACAAGCGTGACCTCCGCATTTCCGGTATTGCGGATCACATCGCGCCAGATCGCGGGGTTGAATCCCCAGCCGTGGACGAACACGAAATGCATCCTCGACGCGGGGCGGGTCACGCGGTGGCGCTGCGCGGCAGAGCGCGGTCGTCGAGCGCGTTGAGCAGGCCCTCGATATCGACCTCGGTGTGAGCCGCGGTGAAGGCGAGCCTAAGGCGAGCGGTGCCGGCAGGAACCGTCGGCGGCCTGATGGCGGTGGCGAAGAAGCCTGCGTCGCCGAGCCTCTTGCCCAAGCTCAGAGCGGCATGGTTGGAGCCAGCGATGAGCGGCACGATCTGCGTGGTCGAGGCGCCGGTGTCGTAGCCAAGGGCTCGCGCGCCGAGACGGAAGCGCTCGGCGAGGCTCGCGACATGAGCGCGCTCGGCGTCGAGCGATGGCACGAGATCGAGCGCCGCATCGATGGCGCCAAGCACTGGCGGCGGCAGCGCCGTCGAGTAGATCAGCCCGGTGCAGCGATTGATCAGATACTCGCGCAAGGTATCGGAGCAGGCGATATAGGCGCCGAAACCGCCAAGCGCCTTGGAGAACGTACCGATCACTATATCTGCCTCGCCCGACAACCCGCGCCCGCCCTCGCCGAGGATGCCGGTGGCATGGGCGTCGTCGGCGATCAGCATGGCATGTTGCTCGCGGGCGAGGCGCCCGATCTCGGCGAGCGGCGCGACATCTCCGTCCATGGAGAACACGCTCTCGGTCAGAATGAACTTCGGCCGCTCATCTCCTTGATATTGACTCAAGACGTCGCCGAGATGGGCGGCGTCGCCATGGCGAAAACGGATCTCGCGCGCGCCGGACGCGGCGCAGCCGAAATGGATGCTCGCGTGATTGAGCCGATCGGAGAAAACGAGAGGCTCGGCGCCGAGCACGCTACGGTCAAACAGCGCCTGTAGCACCGAGGCATTGGCCTGAAAGCCGGAGGCCATGATCAGGGCCGCCGGCTTCTGCTTCAGCGCCGCAACCTTTGATTCGATACCGGCGAACAGATCGAGGTTGCCGGTGACGAGCCGCGAGGCGCCGGAACCCACGCCGTGCTCTTCTGCCCACGCTTCCGTCCGGTTGATCAGCGCCGGGTGAAAGCGCAAGGCGAGATAGTCGTTGCCGGCGAAATTGACGTAAGCCTCGCCCCCGATGCGGATGGTTCTCGCGTCTGGCGCCTCGATGCCGGTGAGGCCACGACGCAGGCCGTCGCGCTCGCGCGCTTCAAGATAGGCTCCGTAGCTTCTTTCGCTTCCTGGCATGATCCTGTATTAGCGAAGGGCTGGACCCGAAAGCAATCGCAACGCGAAGTCGTGACCGAGCTACCAACTTTCCCGAATCCTATCAATGGCAAGGCGCATCAGGCGGAGACGGCCAGTAAATCGGCCTCCGCGACTCGCGGCCTCCGCCACGATTGGCAGAAAAGCGAGGTCGTGGCCCTTCTGACCCAGCCTTTGCTCGACCTGGTCGATCAGGCGCGGGAGGTGCACCGCCGCCATCACGCCGACGGCACGGTCCAGCTTGCCAGCCTCTATTCGATCAAGACCGGCGCATGCCCCGAGGATTGCAAATATTGCCCGCAATCGGCCCATTACGCCAAGACCACGGGGCTGAAGCGCGAAGAGTCCCTCGACGTCGATGAGGTGCTGGCCAAGGCCGCCATCGCCAAGGAAGCGGGCGCCACCCGCTTTTGCATGGGCGCAGCCTGGCGCGAGGTGAAGGACGGCGAGGCGTTCGACCGCGTGCTCGCCATGGTGCGCCGCGTGCGTGCGCTCGACATGGAGGCTTGCGTCACCCTCGGCATGCTCAATCAGTCCCAGGCCGACCGCCTGGCCGAGGCGGGACTCACCGCCTACAACCACAATCTCGACACCTCGCCTGAGTTCTACGGCGAGATCATCACCACGCGCTGCTATCAGGACCGGCTGGATACGCTTCAGCGCGTGCGGCGCGCAGGCGTCGAGGTCTGCTGCGGCGGCATCATCGGCATGGGCGAAACCATCGAGGACCGCGCCGGGCTGCTCCAGACGCTCGCCAATCTCGATCCGCATCCCGAGAGTGTGCCGATCAACGCGCTCGTCGCCGTGCCAGGCACGCCGCTGCAAGACCGGCCGCCGATCGATCCCCTCGACCTCGTGCGCATGGTGGCGACTGCGCGGCTCTTGATGCCGCAATCGCGCGTGCGGCTCTCGGCGGGGCGGCGCTCGCTTTCCCGCGAGGCGCAATTGCTCTGCTTCCTGGCCGGCGCGAATTCGATCTTCTACGGCGACAAGCTGCTCACCACCGCCAATAACGACGTGAGCGACGATCTTGCCCTGATCGAAGAGGCGGGCCTACGCGTCGGACCTGCCGATTCCTCGGCTTGAGGGCGGCCGCCCCACTCCATGTCCCGCACCGTCTATGTGAATGGCAGCTTCGTGCCGGAGGCCGATGCGAAAATCTCGGTCTTCGACCGCGCTTTCCTCTTTGCCGAAGGCGTGTACGAGGTGACGGCGGTCTTGGGCGGCAAGCCTCTCGATCTCGAAAATCATCTCGCCCGGCTCGACCGTTCGCTCGCCGAGATGCAGATCGACCCCCCGCTCAGCCATGCCGAGCTTCGCGCGCTTCATGCCGAGCTGATCGCGCTGAACAAGGTCGATGAAGGCGTGGTCTATCTCGAGATCACCCGCGGCGTGGCCGATCGCGACTTTCTCTATCCGGAGGGCGTGCCACCCACGGTGGTCGCCTTCACCCAAAGCAGGCCCTTGCTCGACAACCCTTATGCCGAGACCGGCATCAAAGTGATCACCCTGCCCGACCTTCGCTGGAAGCGGCGCGACATCAAATCGACCGCGCTTCTCGCCCAGACTATGGGCAAGCAGGAAGCGAAGCGCCGCGGCGCCTACGAGGCATGGATGGTCGAGGATGGCTTCGTCACCGAGGGCACGTCGTCCACCGCCTTCATCCTCGATGTGAACGGCACGATCCGCACCCAGCCGCTTGGCCACCATATTCTGCCGGGCGTGACGCGCCGCGCCGTGCTGCGGCTTGCGCAAGAGGAAGGCCTCGCCGTCGAGGAGCGGCCCTTCACGGTGGCGGAAGCGATGCAGGCCCGCGAAGCCTTCCTCACCGCGGCCTCGGCCTTCGTGCTGCCGGTGGTTGAGATCGACGGGAAGCCGATCGGCGACGGGCGGCCAGGGCCGGCCGCGCGCAAGTTCCGCCGTCTTTACATCGAGGAAGCGCGCAAAGGCTGATTCTTCCGGAACCGTGCCAGGGCAGCAGCGTTGTCCTCTGCCCTTGAGCGAAGCCGTTGCACGGACGGCGCCGGCGTGGGATGCCCTGTGCAATGGTGCATCCAAGCAACCTGACAACAAGAAAGCCAGGCCTGAGGCTGGTCGTGCTCCTGAACGCCGGCGCGGGCACCGCGAGCCACACGGGCGCCGATGGCTTGCTCGGCGACTTGGAGGCCGCGCTTCAGGCGCTCGACGTCTCGGCAGACCTCGAAATCTGCTCCGGCCCGGACTTGAAACGCTTGGCCGAAGCGGCCTTGGCCAGGGCACGATCAGCCGAGATCGACGCAGTGGTGGTTGGCGGCGGCGACGGCAGCATTCGCACCGTGGCCGGCGTGCTTGCCCAGACCGGCGTTCCTCTCGGCATCCTGCCGCTCGGCACCTTGAATCACTTTGCCAAGGACCTTGGCATCCCCTTGCACCTCAAGGAGGCCGCCGAAGTCATCGCCAAGGGCGAGAAACGCACCGTCGATCTCGCCGAGGTCAATGGCGAGACCTTCATCAACAACTCTTCGATCGGCATCTACCCCTATATCGTTATCGACCGCGAGCGCCGAAGGGCCCATCACAAGCTTGCCAAATGGATGGCGATGGTACCGGCGCTGTTCCGCGTGCTGAAGCATTTTCCGCGCCGCCAGCTCGCGCTCTCGGCGGAAGGCTGGACGCGGCCCTACCGCACGCCGTGCCTACTCATCGGCAATAACCAATACGGCATGGAGTTCTTCGAGCTCGGCCGGCGTCACAACCTCGATCGCGGCGAGATCTCAGTCTACGTGGTCAAGCAGCGCCGGCGGTTCGGCTTCTTCTGGATGATCTGCCGCATGGTTCTCGGCAAGGTGAGCCAAGCGCGCGACATCGAAAGCTTCCGCTTGAAGGAGCTGCAGGTGCGCTCCAATACAAGCCGGCTGCCGGTGGCGCTCGACGGCGAAGTGGAGATAATGCATCCGCCACTACAGTATCGTTCGCGCCCGGAGGCGCTACGCGTTATCGTGCCCCCCGCCGCGCGCGATTCGACAAAACAACCCCCTGCAAAGTAAGAGGGCCACCAAGCTCCAAGCTCGACCCCCTTATGTAAAACTCTCAAACCCCCGAAAGAACAGATATTCAGGCAAAGAGCCTGGGGCGCCTGCCGCCCAAGAAGGAATAGGTCTAAACATGCCCAGTACGCCTACGCGCAATTTCGGCCCCATGCTCCAGAGCCCTACCAAGGGGCGTCGGCTTTGGCTGGCGCCCTCGCCCTTTTCATGAAGGCAAGTGGCAGCCGTGCGACAGGTGCAAGGGAGATGTTGTGCTACTCATACAGGGCTGGCTCTTTAGAGCCAGTTCGGATGCCTTTTACTTTCCCTAGCCCCGGCGCAGAGACCAGCGCCGGGGTTTCCTTTTGTCCGGAACCTTGAGCCATAGCGTCGCGTTTTTGTCAGTGCGCGCTCCCGCATCCTATCCCCAACCCCAAGCGTTGCGCGTGGGGAGCCCTCTAGTAACCTGCCTAAGGAAAAGCCCCGTTAGACGCCGGGGCTTTTTCTTTGGCCCTCGGCAAAACCCCGCCTCGCTTGGCTGGGGTTGTGGTATTGATAGTATGCTCGCGGCTTCTTTTCCCTGAGGCGGGAGCTCTCGTTAAACGGCGAGAGGGAAGCCCCGACCTATCCACCATGGCCGGGGCTTCTCGTGTGGAACTCCTATCCGAATCGCGGGTTTTTTGCATTCAGGTTCGGCGCTGAGTATCGGATGCCGGTATTGGCTCCCCGCTTCCACTTGGGCGCATGCATGAAATCGTCGGAGGGCGCCGGGCCGGGGATCCGGTCCGAGGCGGGGGCGAGCTTCGGCCGCCTCTCCCACGTCCGGGTCGCAAGCGGGCTTGGCTTTGCGCCGCATGTGGCGACGGAGGCAACTAGGCCTGCGCTTCGGCTCCGCACGGGACTTGGGACGGCGGTGGTGAACTCCCTACGAACTCTTGTGTCAGCGTCAACACTTCAGTCGCCAAGCGATCGACCTTGGCGAAGAGAGGCTTGTTTGCCTCCAGCACTTTCACGAGGAGTTCCAGGTCGTCAACGCTTTTCAAGCGGGCCGTGACCTCAAGGGACCCCGACAGAAGCGAGACGCGATAGCATGACGGAGCCCCAGGTCCCCCAACGGTCGGGGTGGGATATCCTACAACCTTGCCATTTACAGGTTCGATGTTTTCCACCACTTCCCTCACCGTCGATAGCCACTGGGGCCGCCGCCCACTATTGTCAGCTCGTGCCATGGGGCAAGAGCGTGACAGGAAGCGCTTAACAAACGGTATCCCACCAACACCCAAACTGGCTAGAGGCCCGGGATTCCTGCTTATTCTGTTAATGCACTTGGATCTTTCGCTCCAAGTTCCATGAAAAAAAATGCTTGAAATTTGGCAGCGGCAGGCGCTGGCTCGCCCTCTGCAGAGGAGCCGAACTCGTACTCATGGTCTGGGGCATTGGAAACAATATGGAAGAGATCCGCCAACTCGCTGCGGAGAGGTTAGCGGCCGAGACCTTGCTGGTCGCACTTCTCTCGAGGTTTGATGGTCACGACGCGAGCACAAGAGCAACAATTAACGATGCATTCGACCACGCGACGCGCTTTTTGGAAGATCGAACATTCGACGCCAGCAAGTCCGCGGGTCCTGAGGAACTTGCCCACTCGCTCCGTGTTATCGAGGAACTACGGGTCGCTACCTTGGTCCCCGAGAAGAATCGAAACAAGAGAATTCTTTGGGGGCCTAGCCTTCTTGCGACTCGGACTGCGACGAGAGTCTGACACGCTAAGAGCGCGCCGCTAAACTCCTATTTGTGGATCTCTCAACGATTGTTTTTCGCTGCAGTTAGTTCGCGTGGCGCGAATAACGTTTGGCTAGCCCGTCTTCCTTTTTTCGGGCTCCGACTTCAGCTGTCGGTCGAGTTCCTCTAGGTCGCTTGCTAGGGACAACCAGATCTTGGCGAGCTTCGCAAATGCTACTCTATCCTTGGCAGAGGTCGAAGCTTGCGCAAGCCGCACGCAAGCAAGGACTTGTCGGCGACATTCATTTGGGGGATTCGACATATCAGGCTTCCAGCAATTCCTTGCCGAGCTAACTCCGAAGCTGCGACCCGCGGTCAAGCGAGCTTGCACTATTTGACGTAGCTGAACCGATAAGTCGAGGGCCAATATAGTTCGGCACAGAAAAGGCCCGCCGCCAGATCCAAGTAGCGACGGGCCGGGGAATAAGATCGGGCGGACGGGCCCGACAAACCACAATACGATTCCTTGGTCAGCAGGCAATCCCGAAAGGCTCGCAAACTTGCCCTTGCGCAAATGATCAGTGACTCGTGATACTTGGGCCACAGCAAATACGTCGTCAGTTTTGTTGTGGCTGCTCGAAGCGCCTTTCGTCGCTTAAACCCAGAACCTTTTTAAGCCGGTTTGGCTGGAATGGGGGCTATGCTAAATGATCTGCCGGCTCAAGTTGTAAGCGACTAGTACAAACCCATGAGCAAGATTTGGCCGTTCGTTTTGTGCGGGGGGGCAGGTACCAGACTGTGGCCGCTCTCGCGGGACGCATATCCAAAGCAGTTCCACAGACTGGTCGGACCTCACTCATTATTCCAACAAACCTGCAGACGTCTCAGCGGCGATCTTTTCGCACAAATATCGATCCTCAGTAACCGTCAGCATCGCTTTCTCGTGGCGGATCAACTTCACGAGATTGGAGTTGAAGCCGCAAAGAATGTGCTTGAACCAATCAGTCGGAACACGGCACCAGCAGCCTGTATTTCCGCGCTCATTGCGCATCGATCAGACACTGAGGCGCTAGTGCTGCTAGCGCCCTCAGATCACGTAATCGCCGACGACGCCTCCTTCGCAGCATCGGTGCAAAGGGGAATCGATGCAGCGCGAAAGGGAGCCTTGATCACGTTCGGCGTAAGACCGGACTGTCCGCATACCGGCTACGGCTATATCGAGAGTGACTTAGGTAAGCCTGACCAGAGCGGAGTCTTTGCTGTTCGGCGCTTTGTGGAAAAACCGTCCAAAGAGGCAGCAGCGAGCTATTTAGAGAGCGGCCGATTTTTTTGGAACGCGGGAATTTTTTTGTTCGACGCTAAGGTCATGCTTCGGCTGTTTGAAACCCTCGCCCCTGAAATTCTTTCGGCCTGTCAACAAGCCTTGGATACGGCCGTCGAAGATCTGAATTTTCTTGTCCTGGGAGAACAATATTCTCAAGCTGAAGCCATTTCCCTCGACTACGCCATCGTCGAGAAGGCGGACACTATCGGGTGCGTGCCCCTCAACACAGCGTGGAGCGACGTTGGGTCATGGGCTGAGCTGTGGAACTTTCTCGATAAGGATTCGAGCGGTAACGTGGTGCAAGGCGATGGCCAAACGGTTCTTGCTGGAGCAAGCAACAACTTTGCCTACAGTACCGGAGCTTGCATCGCCCTTGTTGGGGTAAGCGACTTAGTGGTTGTGGCGATGGATGATGCTGTACTCGTCGCGTCCAAGGACAATGCCGAAGCCATAAAAAATCTCGTCAACGATTTGAAGGGCAATGGCCAAGATCTCGTCCTACGGCATAAGCGTGTATACCGACCTTGGGGATGGTACGAGGGTCTCAACCGAGGGGATCGTTATCAGGTCAAGCGCATTATGGTGAAACCGGGCGGGAAATTGTCATTGCAGAGCCATCATCATCGCTCGGAACATTGGGTGGTGGTCAAGGGGACCCTTGAGGTCACCAAAGGCGTGGAAACCAATCTGCTCACCGAAAATGAGTCCACCTATATTCCCATTGGCGAAAAACATCGGCTTTCGAATCCAGGTAAAATCCCAGCCTTTCTCATCGAGGTTCAGTCTGGTCCCTATCTCGATGAAGATGACATTGTGAGGTTCGATGATATTTACCGCCGAGGAAGCGATGAGTAGTCCCGCTGCCCAAGGGAGGTTATAATCAACCTTCAAATCGCGTCGGCTGTTGCCTAACCCACAGTTGATGTCGCCTCACGCTCTTTGTGGGCAATTTCCCGGATCGGTTTGCGAGCTAGTTTCTCGGGTTCACGTCCGTTTGCTACGCGCGCTTGCTGTGAGCGTCCATCAAAGTAGGCGCCGCTCTCGATCGATAGCGATTGGTGGTGAATGTCGCCGACGACGTGGGCCTGCGACTTCAAGATAACCTCTCCGCCTTGGATCGGCCCTTCGACGGTGCCGTCCACAATCACGCGTTCTGCGGAGATGGTTCCGCAAACATGGGCCCCGCGCGAGACAATGACCGAGGTGCAATGCATCTCACCCTCGATCTGGCCGTTGACTTCGACCAGCCCCTCGGCAGTGACGCAGCCCACAATCTTGAGGCCTTTGGCGATAACTGTTCCTCGATGTTTTGATGCAAACATGAACCCCTCCTCCACAAAACACAAACAACTTTGCTTAGATGCTATCCGCCCACTGTAAGCTTCATATGAAAGTCATTGACGGCGGCTCCTTTTGGCCTCCGCGAGGCTCCTGTTGCGGCTCGGCCGCAGGCACTTTTTGCTTTTGCTCTAGTTGGGCAGCAGCGAGCGGACCTTCGGCGCGACGTGACTCGCCTTGGAAATATGCCCCCTGCCAGGTCTTTGTGCAGCAAATCTCCTTCGACGTGAGCAGTCGATTGCAATATCACCCGACGGCCGCGGACTGAGCCAAGCAAACGTCCGCCGATCAGGACATCCTCAGCCTTGACGTCGCCTTTGATCTCGGGATTCTCGCCGAGAATTAGCGACAGGCAATGGACATTGCCTTGCACACGCCCATCGATCCGGAGCTCACCCTTAGAGGTCACATCGCCAGTGATGGTCAGATCTTTGCCGATAATAGAAGCCTCAGATGGACGTGAAGCCGTATTGGTGCGTGGGTACTGAGACATGTCCGACGGCATCAGGCCAGTTGCGGGTTTGGGCGCGATTTGATGGCAGAATCGTGGCCAAGTCTGGGCGGCGATTTTTGTTGCAGGCTGGAATTTTTTTGGGCCTTTTTTGGCCAGAGTTCATTTCTAGTCTTTGACGACATATGAGTGATTGCGGCGCCGAGCGAAACGACTCGGCGAGGGAGGCTTTCCTTGAAAAATGGTGTTGCCTTGGCTTGCACGTTTTCGTCCTGCTTGCCGCTATCGCAGCAGCAACGTTGGTACGTTGCCCGCACCCTCCCCCAACGCGAGCTGCAAGCAGCGAAGCAGCTCGCCAACCAAGATTTTCGCGCCTTTGTCCCTCGCTATTGGAAGAACCGGCGACATGCCCGCCGGGTTGAGACGATCTCCGCCCCGTTATTTCCGCGCTATATCTTCGTCATCCTTGATCGGTCACGAGATCGGTGGCGCAGCATCAACGGCACGTTGGGGGTCGAGCGTCTGCTGATGCAGGGCGGTGAGCCCCAGCCAGTGCCGCATGGCGTGGTGGAGAGCCTCGTCGATTGCGCCGACGCCGAAGGCAATATCGATTTTCATTATCAATTGAGGGAGGGTCAAACCCTCAGAGTTATAGCGGGCCCATTCGCCGATCTTGTCGGGCAGTTGGAGCGGTTGGATGACAAGGGGAGGGTCAGGGTTCTTCTCGAGCTCATGGGTGGAACGGTACGAGTCACGCTAGCGCAAACGCTCGTGGCTCCATATTGATTTCCACTAAGAGGCTGGCCGCGACATAGGTCTCTCACGATTTCCATCGCAGGGGCGATGGTGTTGGCACCATTGCCGGGAGAACGAGCGTTCGTTTTCCACCCACGCCGTCACTGACTTCGATCCACCAATCCTCATCCGCGTCAGAGAAACGGATACGCACTTGTTGTACCAGCCCACACGCATGTCTGTAGGCCGCGGTGAAGCCCTCCAACTCCACACCTTTCGTGTCCCTGACGGCGTCGTCGGGCCAAATGAAATGAAAGTAGTAACGAGGCATACCCGGGCCAGCTCAGGGCTGATGACCATCTTCAGCATGGCGGGTTTGCCGTTGTCAGCGGCTGAATCAATTCCCTCTGATTTGAACGAATATTCGGTGCACTGTCCAGCCTCGGTGAACCTGAGTGGACATCATTAAGTGGCGCCGGGTTCAGGCAGAAACTTTGGTCAACAATCGAGAACTCGCATCGGGTCTCAAGTTGCTCTGGCCGCCAGTTTCACGGCCTCATGCAAGTCGTCACAACTCGTGATCCATCCAAGCCGGCGCGCCGTCTCATTGGCGGCAGCCCAGGCGAGCGCGCGGAACTCGTTGAAGGTGATCATCGCTTCTGGATCGTCTGGTCCGTACTCGTCCGTAGCCAGCCACGGCGCTTCTTGCCTCCGGAACTTTATCCTGAGAGAGGTCCCTCGCAGCGCGACCAAAATGAAAGGACCTTGCACTTCAACCCTTAGGTTTGAGTGGGTCACTCTGAGCCTCCCCCCTCCCCGACACACGCCCAACCTGGTTGCCGGTGTGAGGAGCTGATCTTAGCGCAAGTCCGTTGCTAGTAGGGCTGCCTGCACAGTTTTCCACTGCGTTGATGCTTAGGGACGATGTCGATCGGATTTCATCATGGGTAGCTTGGGCAAGTTGGGTTGTGTCATTTGCTGGCTCGTCGCGTTTCGATACGCTTGGGTGCTGGTCAAGAATGGCCCGACGGCTTCACCCTCGGGCGAGCAACCGGCAGGGCGCAGCCACCACCACCAACCATCGCTTCGCCAAAACACCTCAAAGCTTCCAGTCTCGTTGCGACACCGGTGAAAGCCCTGGTAGCGTCCTGCCAAGTTGTTGCTTGCGGAACGTGCCGTCCGCAATCCCCCAGCTGAAATCCCCGATCTGCAGGCACTTTCTCTATTCCGAAAACGGTAAACATTTGCTTTTCGTTCCACATCGCCCGCTCGGGCACTAAGAAAATGGCACCGATGATCCCTGGATGCTCACGTGACAGCGCGCTTGGCGCTGAGCTCAGAGGTCCTGTGCTTGCTTCTCAAAATCATCCCGCAATATCTCGACTTGTGCGAAAAGGGTGAGGATTATCGCTATCGTCTACAGCGATAGAGTGGTCAGACAAAAGGCGAGCCGATAGAACGCGCGGGCCATGGCGCGCACCCATGGCCTTGAGCCAGAGGCCGCCGCATTCACCGGGGCACCACTCCCGGCGCGGCGGCCTCGTCTTCTAAGCCTTGCATGTGCAATTCCCTGGATTAAGCTAAGCCTAGCACCAGTCGTAACGCGTAGGGGCAGCCTCAATGGCAGGGCGCTATCAAGGCACTCACCTATTGGGTGACGTGGGTGGTCGGGATCACCGAAGCATTGAAGTATTTTGGAAACATGACGGATGGTTTTGGTGGCCACGCCACGGCTACGCCGTAGGACCGTTCACCACTAGCACCGCAGCCTACCAAAACGCGAAAAAGGCAGCGTACAATTTGCGAGGGTGCCCTACCTCCGAAGAAAGCAGACCGTAATCTCGCGAGGTCGGGGGCACTCGGTTGTGCGCCTTTTATGGCTCTAGGGATTGCAGGGCCGCAGGGTGCGAACTTGGTCGTAATAACTTTGAACTCCTGGCTCCGCGGTAACGCACTTTCCTTTTGTACCGTGGCGGCCGTGCCACAGTAGCGTAAGCCGCGCTATGCTAATTTTGCAGGGCTGGCTCTCGGCAGAAGCCAGCGGACGCTTTGTTCCCATCTTGAGCCCCGGTGCTTTTCGTCCGCACCGGGGCTTCTTGCTTGCTCTTCGGGGGAACCTTGGCGCCAGGCGTCGCGTTTCATTGGTGCGCCGCCCCATATTCTATCCCCGACCCCAAAGCTTTGCGCGTGGGGAGCGCTCTAGTAACCTGCGTAAGGAAAAGCCCCGTTAGAGGCCGGGGCTTTTTCTTTTCGAGCGAGCCGGCCGCTCTTCGAACATCGATCCGGGCGGCAATGCACGACATGGCCAGCTACACGCTACACTTCCTCAAAACCATTGCCTTTTGAACCGTTTCAGTTTGGGCCTTGAGATGCGCCACGTGTTCGTTCGAGCGCTCGAAAGCCACCGCAAGCGCATTCTTGAGGAGGTCGGCTTCGTTTGCGAGTTGCTGACAATTCCAGGTCCGATAATCAACACGCAGCGATGACAGAGGATAGCTTTCTGGCTTCTTAGTGCAGCCCTGCGCAATTAGCGCCGACAGGCCCAGCACCATGGCGAGACAACGGCTCACTCATTG
>CAWGVA010000003.1:0-211278 GCA_963825835.1 uncultured Alphaproteobacteria bacterium
AAAGTCATCAGTTTGTCACTTTGGCGCTTGCCGGAAAAAACGCAATTCTTTACGGTCCCGCGCGGACTTGGGCCAAGTGCGCTGTGTGGCGAAGCCGGGTAACAGGAGACCAGAACCATGATCGAGCCGTTGAACCACCACGCGGCGCTTGTCTATGTGATGGTCACGATTTCGGCCGTCGACCGCACCATGACCGACGATGAGCTCGCCCGCATCGGCGAGATCGTCTCTAATTTGCGGGTCTTTGCCGATTACGACGAGAACGCGCTGGTCAAGACCGCCGAGAACTGTGGCGAGATCCTGAGTGCCGACGGTGGACTGCAGGAGGTTCTGCGGCTCGTGCGGGGCGCGCTGCCGGCGAAGCTGCGGGAAACCGCCTACGCCGTGGCGCTCGAAGTGGCAGCGGCTGACCGCCAAATCAAGCCGGAGGAGATCCGCTTCCTGGAGATGCTCGGCGACACGCTCGAGCTCGACAAGATGACGACCGCGGCGATCGAGCGCGGCATCCGCGCCAGAAACACGACGCTGTAGGAAATTCGACTCTGTTATTCGAGTTTAATTCACTGAAGTAACTAGATTTTTCACCATCCTTGGGGATTTCGTTCCGAAATCTGCCGGGATTGGCCGATAGAATTTGTTTCGTGGCCAATCAAGGCCCGACAAAGACCTCTAGGGAGGACTTGATGCGTAAATACCTCCTTGCATCAGCATTTATTGTCGCCTTCAGCGCTCCGGCTTTTGCCGAGCAATTCTATGTGGCCTTCGATCCCGCCAGCCATAAGTGCACCATGATGCACGACATCCCCGGCGATACCATGAAGAACATGGGTGGCCCATACAACTCGAAGGAAGAAGCCGAAAAGGCGATGGCCGGCATGGAAGCCTGCGCGAAGTAGCAGGAGCGCCAAAGCTGATTTGCTGAGCGTCCGCCCTCCCGGGCGGGCGCTCGTGCTTTATCCCGGAACTTGCGCTCGTCTTCGCTGTTCTGTCGTATGATTTTGCGACACGAATAGCGGCCGATCCCGGCCTCGCTTAGGAGGACATGTCGATGATGAGTTGGGCTAGAGCTGAGGACAAGGCCGGCAGGTTTTTGAAGGAGCTCGACGCGCAAGATCTGCACGACCAGCTCGACGCCGTACGGAACTATCTGAGCGACCTCACCGGCTCTTTCAGCAAGATCGCAAACCGCCGCTTCGGCCCCGCGCGAGGACACGCGGCCGATACGGTGCACGAGGCCGAGGAACTGATGAAGGACAATCTCGCGGCGTCCTTGGTCGTGGCTCTCGGCGTCGGCGTGCTCGTTGGATATTTGATCCGCCGCGGCACCGAATAGCCCCTTCGGGGCCCGCGCCGATTTCCTCCCATGGCGCCGCCCACATCGCTCTCGGCCTTGGCCGTGCCGCTCGACATCGAGCCGATGGAAGCGAAGCTCGTCGAGGAGCTGCCTGAAGGCGATTGGCAATACGAGCCGAAATGGGATGGCTTCCGGTGCCTCGCCTTCCGCTTGGGCGACAAGGTCGATCTCAAGGCAAAGTCCGGCAAGCCGCTCGCACGCTATTTTCCGGAGATGGTCGCCACGCTCAAGAGCCTGAAGGCGCGCTCGTTCGTGCTCGATGGCGAGCTGGCGATTGTCAGGGATGGAGAGCTCTCCTTCGATGCGCTGCTTCAGCGCATTCATCCGGCTGAGAGCCGCATCAAGCTGCTCGCCGCAAAGACGCCTGCGATCTTCATCCTGTTCGACATGCTGCTCGATCCTTCGGGCAAGAGCCTGATCGAGGCGCCGCTGAGCGAGCGGCGTGAGGCGCTGGAGAAATTTTTTGCGTCTGCCAAACAGCAGCGCGACCTCAAGCTCTCGCCCTACACTTGAGTCTCGCGGAAGCCGCGCGCTGGCTCAAGCAAGGCGGCACGGCGTCTCGACGGCGTCGTGGCCAAAGAGCGCGACGGACCCTACGTCCCCGGCGAGCGGGCGATGATGAAGGTCAAGCAGCATCGTACCGCCGACTGTGTGGTCGGCGGCTTCCGCTATCGCACCGGCAGCAAGGAGGTGGGCTCTCTCCTGCTCGGGCTCTACGACGCTGACGGCAAACTTGACCATGTCGGCTTCACGGCGACTATTGCCAACAAGGATCGCGCGGCGCTGACGGCTAAGCTCGAGGCCCTCGTCTCGCCGCCTGGCTTCACCGGGAACGCGCCGGGAGGACCGAGCCGGTGGAGCACCGAACGCTCCGAACAATGGCAGCCGCTGAAGCCCAAGCTCGTGGTCGAGGTGAGCTACGACCAGGTGACCGGCAATCGCTTCCGCCACGGCACCAAGCTCGTTCGCTTCCGCCCCGACAAAGCCCCAAGCCAATGCACGTTCGAACAGATCGAGCCTGCGGCGAAGCCCGCTAAGCTCATTGCCGGCATGTTGGAATCCTAGGGTCTCGATCCTCGCTTGACACGTCACGCGCGTTGATCTAATACTTAACCTAATGGTTAAGTATCAGGATACTGCCCTCGACCGCACCTTCGCCGCGCTTGCCGACCCGACGCGGCGTGCGTTGCTCGCGCGTCTCAACAGCGGGGAGAGCGCCTCGGTGAGCGAGCTTGCGCGCCCGCTTCCGATGTCGCTGCCGGCGGTGATGAAGCATCTCGATGTGCTGTCCGACGCAGGCCTGATCAGGCGCACCAAGACCGGCCGCATTGTTGCCTGCGAGCTGACGCCGGAGCCGATGGAAAATGCCATGAATTGGCTCAATCGTTATCTACGCTTCTGGTCCGAGCAACTCGAACGTCTTGCCGCATTCGTGGAGAAAGAGTCATGTCCGCCCAACCCAAAGTCGCTGCCAAGCCAAGCCTCACCCTCAAACGTCGTCTCAATGCGGCGCCGGAAAAAGTCTACGCGGCGTGGACCGACCCCGCGAAAATCGTGAAGTGGTTCGGGCCTGATGCGGGCGCGGTGAAGAGCGCGGTGCTCGATGTACGGAACGGAGGCCGCTACTCCATCGTTTTCTCCACTGAGAACGGCGAGGAGCATCATGTGAGCGGCGTATATCGCGAGGTGATTCCGGACGCGATGCTCAACTTCACCTGGTCGTGGCGCACCATGCCGGAGCGCAAGTCACTGGTCACCATTCTGATCAAGCCTGACGGCCACGGCTCATTGCTCACGCTGATCCATGAGCAGTTCTTCGACGAAGAGGCGCGGGACCGCCACCAGCGTGGCTGGGCCGGATGCCTCAACAAGCTCGAACTCTATCTTGCGTAACCCCCAAAAAAGGAGAGTGACATGGCACAAGCAGCACAGAAGCAGAAGGCCGAGCAGGACGAGTGCACGAACGAGAAGGGCGCGCACGGGAACTTTTGCTGGAACGAGCTCATCACCCACGACCCGGCGGGCGCAAAGAAATTCTATGCCGACACCATCGGCTGGACCTTTGACCCGATGCCCATGCAGGACGGCGGCACTTATTGGGTCGCCAAGGAGGGCGACAAGATGGTGGCCGGCATCTTCGAGATGAAAGGGCCAGACTTTGCCGGCGTTCCCGAGAACTGGATGCCCTATCTCGCCGTCGATGATGTTGACGCGCGGGTAAAGAAGGCAACCAAGGCCGGGGCGACGTTGATGCGGCCGTTGTTCGACATCCCCGGCATCGGCCGCATCGCCATCCTGCGCCAGCCTGGCGGCGCAGGCGTCGGCTGGATGACACCTGCCACCGCTTGAGCGATCGCATTGCGAGGCGCGGGAGGCAATCGCTCTTCCGCGCCTCTCTTTACTCATGGAGTCGGTCATGCAGCACAAAGTCGTATCCCGGGACGAATGGATCGCGGCGCGGAAGACGCATCTCGCCAACGAGAAGGCCTTCACCAAGGCCCGCGATCGGCTCAGCGCCGAGCGGCGCGCGCTCCCTTGGGTCAAGGTCGAGAAGAATTACCTATTCGACACGCCGGAAGGCAAAAATAGCCTCGCCGATCTGTTCGATGGGCGGAGCCAACTGATCGTCTATCACTTCATGCTTGGCCCTGATTGGGGCGAAGGTTGCCCGAGCTGCTCCTACCTCGCCGATCATTTCGACGGAGTGGCATTGCATCTCCCTCATCGCGACGTGACGCTCATCGCCGTCTCGCGCGCACCGCTCCCCGAGATCGCAGCATACAAGCAGCGCATGGGCTGGCGGTTCCCATGGGTGTCGGCCTACGGCAACGACTTCAACTACGACTTCCATGTGTCGTTCCGGCCAGAGCAGAAAGAGGGCGAGGTCTACTACAATTACGAGATGGGCGATTTCGAGTCCGACGAGATGCCTGGCGTGAGCGTGTTCATCAAAGACCCATCCGGCGCCATCTTCCACACCTACTCGGCTTACGCGCGCGGTCTCGACATCCTGGTCGGCACTTACAACTTCCTCGACCTCGTGCCCAAGGGCCGCGACGAGGGGAAGCTGCCCTGGACCATGGCTTGGGTGCGGCGCCATGACGATTATGACGACGTCAAGGCTGCCAAGTCCTGTTGCGGCTCGGAACCGGCAAGCGCGGAAGGGGCTTGATCGTGCAGGGCTGGCCATCACCACCACGAAAAAGCTTGAGGAGTAAGCCATGCAGATCGTCACGCAGAAGATCGCCCCCTGCCTATGGTTCGACAGTGAGGCCGAGGAGGCCGCCAAGTTCTACGTCTCGGTGTTCAAGAACTCCAAGATCAACACGGTCGCCCGCTATCCCGGCGAAGGCCAGGAGATCCACGGCAAGCGGGCAGGCTCGGTGATGGTCGTCGATTTTGAGATCGCCGGGCAGAAATTCGTCGCGCTCAACGGCGGTCCGCAGTTCACCTTCGATGAGGCCGTGTCCTTCCAGGTCTATTGCGACAGCCAAGACGAGGTCGATTATTTCTGGAGAAGGCTCACCGAGGGCGGCCAGGAAGGACCCTGCGGCTGGCTCAAGGACAGATACGGGCTGTCATGGCAGGTCGTTCCGGTCGCGCTGCTTGAAATGATGCTCGATCGCGACGCGAGCAAGTCGGCGCGGGTGATGGCCGCCTTCATGCAGATGAAGAAGTTCGACATCGAGGCGCTGAAGCGCGCCTACGAAGGCGAAACCGTCTGATCGGCTCAGAGTTTAGCCGGCGCCGGAAGACGCCAAAAACTAGCCAAGCAATGGTCTCATTCTGAAGTCGACCGTTGCCCTTCCGTCAGCGAACCCTGGAGAGCGCCATGCCCTATGTCGATGGATTTGTGTTGCCAGTGCCGAAGAAGAAGGTGCAGACCTATAAGCGCCTGGCGCAGAAGGCAGGCAAGGTCTGGAAGGAGTACGGCGCGCTCGAATTTCGCGAATGCGTCGCCGACGACGTGAAAATGGGAAAGCTCACGTCGTTCCCGCGCAGCGTCAAGCTCAAGCCGAGCGAGACGGTGATCTTCTCCTGGATCGTCTACAGATCGCGGGCGCATCGCGACCGGGTCAACGCCAAGGTGATGAAGGATAAGCGGATTGCCGGCATGGACATGAAGGACATGCCCTTCGACGCGAAGCGCATGATCTACGGCGGCTTCAAGGTGATGGTCAACTCCTAGGGCGCAAGACTCGACAAAAGCAAGAAGAAGGCGTGCAACAGGCCGATCACCACGGTACCGGCCACGACCAGGCTGAAGGCGCCAACGGCAAATCCGACGAGCACGGCAAGCCCATCCTTCTCCACCATGGCGAGCCCGATGATGCAGATGGCGAATGCCGGCAGCCAATTGCCGAAGGGGATAGGGAGAGCAAGAACCACGGTCAGCACCAGGAGCGCCACGCCGATCAGGCGCTCGCCGGTCCAAGAAAGGAGTGCGGGGAGCCGCGGCCGCAACAGCTCTTCGGCCCGCTCGAGATGGGGAAGCGCGCGACGCACAACCGCCTCGAAATTCTGGCGCGACACAGACTGGCGCGCGAGCCAATGAGGAAACCAAGGCTTGTGGCGGCCGTAGGTGAGCTGGGCCGCGAGCAGCACGAGCGGCGCGCCGAGCACCGCCGAGAGCAGCGGTATGTTGACCGGGATCAGATTGGGCAAGGCAAAGATGAACAAGAGCACGCCGAAACCGCGATCGCCGAGCGCATCGCGCAAGCTGCCGAGGCTCGCCTTGGACGCATCGAGGCTCGCCATATATTCGCGCAGCAGCACCGAGGTACGCCGGTTGTTCACATGTGGCTTCGCCGGTCCGCTCTCAGCGCGGGAAGAGGATGGCTCGCCGGTCATCTCCTGCAAGGCGGCACTCGTCCTGTCCATGCACGGCGTGTCCCCGCGTCCTGCCGATCATCTCACATAAGCCAGGACTATGACGATTAGGGGATTCCCTGGAGGTTAGCGAGCCGCCTTTAGTCGGCCGGTGAAGCACAGGCCGTAAAACTGCGGCCGGCCGATCACCCTCGTCATCTCTCTGAAGGCAAAGAAGGGAATGAGGGCGATGCACATGATGAGCGCCGCAGCCAGCCATTCTCCAATCGTTCCGCCGCCGATCACCGGAAAGGACTCGGCCAGGCTTTTGCCGTGCCACAGCCCGACGAGAATCTCTTCAACGACGTAGGCGGCGAACAGCAGCGCGGTGAAGGCTATCGCCTTGTAGGCGACCGGGTAGACAAGCGGCTGGTTCTTGAATTTGTCGGCAAACCTAAATCCTTCGGCAAGAAGAATTATCTTTGACAACACCAACGCGTTTATCAGAGCCATGCCATAGAATCTGTAGCTTATGTTCTCGGCGCTCAACACCACCCATGCGTGGAGCGAAAGCAGACCGAAAACGATAAACAGATAAATGAAAATCCCGACGAAGCTCTTCGCTTCATCGAGGGCTGCGGTTTTCAAATTGCGTTTCGGCGGACTGACGACATCGGTGCTTCCGCTTGCGCGTAAGGATTCGGTGCTCACTGCTTCCCCCCAAGACCCGTCTGATAACGGCAGGATCGACACTAGTCCCCAATTCCGGCCCCAGCAATCAAAGCGGCCGCCGGCGGACGCTCAGCCTCGGAAAAGCGGCGATTCAGGCCCCCGCATCAGACTAGTTGGTACCTGGCTCGTCCGGCTTCTCCTGATCCGGTGAGCTCGTCAGATGGAACGCAGGAAAGTCTGATGGCAACGTTGGCGTGCTACAGGCCGCGATCAACAGCACCGAGCCCCAGCACAATAGCTTTACCGATCCTCCGATGATCGAAACGACAGCCGTCCACCTCCCCGAATTGCGTTTCATGCGGCACTCCCTCTTGTCCGCGTGGAACGCCCCCCAGCTAATGCATGAGCTTCATCGCGCCCGTGTAGAGCGCGCCGCCGATGACGCAAGGCACGGCAATATAGATTTGCCCAAGCGCGCTCGCCGCCACGCAGCCGGTGGCGATGGCGATGGAGCCGGCGGTGGCGGCCTTCGACATGCCGGCTTCATTTGTGGCTTGCAGCTTCTGCGCATCCTCGATGGCGCCGAACTGATCTTTACGGATCTTCTCCGATTCGAAAGCCTCGGCGGCGACGATCACGTCGCGCAAGGGTTGGGCGATTTCCTTCGGCTGATGCTCATATTCGGCGCGGTAGAGACTGAGCAGGTCGCGATTACGCTCGGCGTAGGAGGCGAGAGTCCATTTGGCGGTGGCTCCGGTCGAGATCTTGTCGACGGCGCTCGGATCGTTTCTCCAGTTGGAGAAGATCTTCTTCAAGGAGAAATTGCCGTCATTCTTGTTCTTGGACCAGCGCAAGGCCTGCATGATGCGCACCACTGGCTCATACTGGCCGGTGGCGACGTAGTAGCCCCACAGCGTATAGACCACGGAAGGCCCGTCGCTGAGCTCGATCTCCATCAAGGGTTTGGCCTTGCCTGAGAGGTAGGAATCGATCAACGGCTGGCGGAGCGGCATGCGATCTCGGTACTTGGTCAACAGCTCACGCCAATCAGGGCGGCCGGAATAGGCGATCGCCCTGATCAAGACGGCCTGGTCCTTGTCGGGCATCGGCAGCATCTTGCCGACGAGGGCCGGCCCATCCTTCGCGTTGGCGCCGAGCACCCCGGCGATGAAGCCGGTGCAGAACGCCCCCTTCTCCTCATCGGTGAAGAGGCCAAGCTCGCGCATGGCGCGCACCGCCACCGGCACGCGCCACGGCGTCGGATGGGCGTGGTAGTTGTAGACCCAGTCCACTAGGCGCTCTGGCGTGGAGAACGACCCCTCGGAGCGCTGCGGCTGGGTCGGCTCGGACTCGGGCGAAACGAGGACCGGCACCGGCGCCGGGATCGGCCGCGGCGGCGAGGCGTGGGTGATCACCGGAGCGTTGGCGGCGGGGAGCGATTCCTCAGGCGGCGCAAGAAGCTGCGGCGCCGCAGGCCGCGACTGCTTCGCGACAGAACTCGTTTGCGGCAGCTCAGCCTGCGTAGTTTCTGATTGAGCGGCGCATGGGAGTGATAGTCCGAGAGCGCAGGCAAACGCAGCCAAAGCCACGACACGCATCGCTCATCAGCTTCCTGCCCCCCGGCCCCAGCGTGATGACGATCCCTAAAGTTAACGCCTGCGGGTTATGCCCCCTGCAGCAGGGTTAAAAATCCTGGAGTTTCGTGGCTTTTTAAGGGCTGAGGAAGTTCTCCATTCGGTCTTTTGCGCCGAAATCAGCGGGTTGGCGGGCTTCAGGAGGACAGCTCTACCTCGCGCTCGGCGGAGGGCTCGAGCGCGGCGAGGCTTTGCGCGGCGGCGTCGCATTGGCGCACGATTTCCGGCACCGCAGTTATCTCCCATAGCGACCCTTGGCCGAGCGGCCCGAGAGCAAACAGGCCGCGGGTCGGCGGCCCGCTCTTGCTCAGAACCTGGCCGTTCGGCTCCACGGCAAGTCCGAGACGATGGGCGTCAGGGCGCGCCGCACCTTGAGCAACCAAACTCTGGATCAAGGGAGAGTTGAGATCGGGCCGGTGGCCGGTGCAGTCAAAGGCGCGGTCCACGGTCAGCGCCTCGACCCGCTGAGAGCCGCGCGGCCTCAGCATCAGCCTGAAGCCATCGCCGTCGCGCTCGGCCTTCGTGACCTGGCCGCGCAGCAGCACCGCGCGCCCCTCGTTGAACTCGGCTTGGAGGCGCCCATGCACTTCGAGCGGCAGACGATGGCGATGCGCATCCCACAGCGGACGCACATGGCGCAGGAAGCGCGCTTGCTCCTCGACGGGCAAGCCTTGCCAGATGTCCTGAAGCGAGGAGCGAACGCTATTGATGACCGCCTGCCACGGCGTGCGGTGCGCCTCCGCCGCGGCGCAGGCGATGGCGACTGCCGTGGTCAGGCTCGACAGTCGCTTCGAGCGGGAAAGCCCGGACTCGCGCGGCACCACGCCTTTCGAGGCATGCGGCCGCGGCAATTGCCCGCGCTTGGAGATCACCGTGACCTTGCCCTGGAACCCATCGCGACGCGCGCCGAGCAGCACATCGACCATCGTGAGGCCGGAGCCGATGAGCGCCATGGTCTTCGCGCCGCTGATCCGCTCCGGGGGGAGAGCGTCGAAGGGCGCAAGCGCGCCGGTCGGTATCGATGCGTGAAGCCCGTAAGCCGTGGCGAGCAACACGACATCAGCTTGCAGCGTCTCGGCCCGGTCGAAGCAAAGGGTGAAACGGTTGCCCTCCTTGACGCAGGAGGTGGCGACGGCATTGACGATTTGGAGCTCGACATCGCCCCTCCCCTCCACCGCCTCGAAGAAGCGCTCGCGCACATATTCGCCGAAGAGCTGACGCGGCAGGAAGGTATGGGCGAGCCCATCATGCAGGCCGGCGTGATTCTCCCCCTGGTCGAGCTGGCGAAAGGCCCAGTTGAGAAAGTCGCCGGGCTGGCCGGCGCGTACTGAGAGGTCGCGGGTGCGCACATTGAGAAGATGCAAGGGGTGATGCGCGCCATAGGCGACGCCGCGCCCGAGCGAGGCGCTCGGCTCGACTACGATGAGGCGGAACGGCCGGTCGATCCGGGCGAGGCAAGCGATGGAAGCCGCTGCGCCGGTGAATCCGCCGCCGACCACGCACACCGTCAGTGGCGCCTTCCGCATCTCGCCCCCTTCAAGTTTCACTCGCTCTTAAGCCAAATCAAACTCCGGAATAAAGACGAGGGCATGACTCGACGCTCGCGAAGGTGTCGCGCGACCTCGTGTCATTTGGGCCGTGCGCAGAATTTCATTTCGCGGCGTGCAGGATCGGCGGGACAGGATTTCCCTCCTCCCCGCACCGGCGCTACCGGCAGATTTATTTCAGGCTCGCGGGATCGATGACGAAGCGATGACGCACATCAGGTCTTGAGCCTAGCCCTTCGAACGGCGCCAAAAATGGCGATTGCGGGCGTCCTCCCTGATGTGGAAATTGGGAAAAAAGAGCGCCTTGGTGCGTTTGATTGGCGGCATTATGGCGCCGAACCGAGTCGCGGGTAAACCCGCTCTCTTCACACGATCAACGGTCCCGCAAACCGGATCTGTAAAGGAGGCAGTCATGGCAACCAAAGCATCCAGCCCGAATATTCTCGAATACGACCCAGCGCGCTGCGACGCGCTGAGCGAGGTTCTCGCCGAGCGTTGGTGGGTAGTGGGCTTGAGAGGCATCTTCGGCATCATCTTCGGCTTGATCTGCCTGTTGGTGCCAGCCGCCGCGATCCTCGGGCTCGTGCTCCTGTTCTCGGCCTATATGCTGGTCGACGGCGGCCTCGCCATCTATTCCGCCATCAAGGCCGCCCAGAACGGCGATAGCTGGGGACTGCTCATCCTTGAAGGCATTGTCGACATCGCCGCAGGCGTGGTCGCCTTTCTCTGGCCTGGCATCACCGCGGTCGCCTTCGTTCTCTTGATCGCCGTCTGGGCGCTCGTCTCCGGCGCACTCATGCTGGTCGCTGCCTTCCGCCTCAACATCGACCACGGGCGCTGGTGGCTTGCCCTTGGCGGCATCGCCTCGATCATCTTCGGCGTGGTGCTGATCATCGCGCCGGTGGTCGGCGCCGTCGTGCTGACCTGGTGGCTAGGCGCTTACGCGCTCGTGTTCGGCGTGCTCCTGCTCGTCCTTGCTTTCCAGCTCCACTCAAGGCGCGAAGAGAAGAGGCGTAAACCCGCCGCCGGAGCGGCAGCAAAGAAGGCCTGAGGCAGGAAGGAGGGGCGCCTCTACGGCGCTCCCTTCCCTCGCTTGCCAAGAGCATCGAGCGGCTGACTTCACCTGAACGAATGCGCGCGCCGCGACGTTAGGCTTCCCATGTCGGCGTCAAGCATCCCAACGCTCAAGCTCCCTGGAGGCGAGATCGTGCCTCGCCTCGGCCAGGGGACATGGCGCATGGGCGAGAGCGCGCGCCGCCGCGCCGAGGAGGTCGCCGCGCTCAAGCTCGGCCTCGACCTCGGCATGGCGCTGATCGACACCGCCGAGATGTATGGCGACGGAGAGGCCGAGAGGATCGTGGCCGAGGCCGTCGGGAGACGCCGCGACGAGGTGTTCATCGTGAGCAAGGTGCTGCCGCAGAATGCCTCGCGCGCCGGCACCATCGCCGCCTGCGAGCGGAGCCTGAAGCGGCTCAACACCGACCGCCTCGATCTCTATCTCCTGCACTGGCGCGGGAGATACCCGTTGAGAGAGACGCTGGCTGGATTTCAGGCCCTTCTGCGCGACGGCCTGATCAAGGCGTGGGGCGTGAGCAATTTCGACGTTGACGACATGGAGGAGCTTGCCGCGCTTCCCGGCGGCGACGCCGTCGCCACCAACCAGGTGCTCTACAATCTTGCGCGGCGCGGCATCGAGGCCCACCTCATCCCGTGGGCCCGCGCGCGTGCCGTTTCCATCATGGCCTATTCGCCCGTCGAGCAGGGCCGCATCTTGCGCGACCGCGCGCTTGCCCGCGTGGCCGCGCGCCACAGGGCGGCGCCGGCGCAAGTGGCGCTCGCCTGGCTGCTCAGGCACGAGGACATGATGGTGATCCCCAAGGCCACGAATGCCGCGCATGTGCGCGAGAACCGGGCGGCGGTCGATCTTGCCCTCACCCAGGCGGATCTAGCCGAGCTCGATAGCGCCTTTCCGACGCCCCGCGGCGCGAGGCCACTGGAAATGCTGTAGAGGGCGCCCCGCCGCCTTCGCCATTGTCATCATGGCGTCATGCAATTTCGCTGTTGAGTGGGGCAAGCGCGAAAGAGAGCTGTGAGTCGCACGACCTTCGAGGATGCCGGTGGCTTTGAGCTGGATGCCCTGGATCTTTCTTTCCGTCGCCATCCTGTTCGAGGTGGCCGGCATCACCTCGATGAAGCTGTCGCGGGGCTTCGCCGAGCTCCTCCCCTCGATCGGCGTCTTCGTGTTCTATATCTGCTCGGCGGCGGCCGTCATTCTCGCGCTCCGCCGGATCGAGCTGTCGGTCGCCTACGCCATCTGGTCGGGCGTCGGCACGCGCTCACCGCGATGATCGGTTTCGCCTATTTCCGCGAGCCGTTCACCCTCGTCAAGCTCGTCTCGCTCGGTCTCGTGGTGGCCGGCGTGGTCGGCTTGAGCCTTGCCGGCAAGACCATCGACTGATCGGAATGCTCGTCGCTTCCTGCTAGTCTTCGCGCATGGACGGTCTTCTCGGCCAAAGCGACGGGCTCATCAGGCTTCTCGCGTTTGCGGCCGTGTTCCTGCTCATGGCGGCAATCGAGCTCATTCGCCCGAAGCGGCGGCTCAGCGTCTCAAAGCCGCGGCGCTGGCTCACCAATCTCGGCATTGCCGGCGTCGACACGCTGGTGTTGCGGCTGATGGCGGCGCTGACGGTGCCGGTGGCGGCGGTCGCCGCGGCGTTCTTCGCCAAGGAGCGGGGGCTCGGCCTGCTCAATCAGGTCGACTGGCCTTATTGGGTCAAGCTCGTGATCGCGCTGCTCGCGCTCGACCTCGCCATCTGGTTTCAGCATCTCGTCTCGCACAAAGTGCCGGTCTTCTGGCGGCTGCATCAGGTGCACCACGCAGACCGCGACATCGACGTCACCACGGCGGTGCGCTTTCACCCCGTCGAGATCGCGCTCTCCATGTTGTGGAAGATCGTTGTGGTCATACCGCTTGGCGCTTCGCCATTCGCGGTGTTCCTGTTCGAGGTCATTCTCAACGCCTGCGCCATGTTCAACCACGCCAACATTGCGCTGCCGGCATGGCTCGACCGGGCATTGCGCCTCTTCATCGTCACGCCGGACATGCATCGCGTGCACCACTCGGTGCTCTATCGCGAACACGACCGGAACTACGGCTTCAACCTGTCGCTCTGGGACCGTCTGTTCCGGACCTATCTCGCGCAACCTGAGGCCGGGCATCAGGGCATGACCATCGGCTTGCCGCCCTATCAGAGCGAGGCGCCGACCCGGTTCGGTTGGAGCTTGTGGCTGCCGTTCAGGCAGCAGAAGCCGGAAGCGAGAAACCTGAAGCCATAGTCGCCATCTGGTTTCCGGTTTCTGCGGCGAAGCCGCTAGAAGAAGTTCATGGGGAAATAGCGCAGGAACAGCCCTTCATAGCGCCCGGACGCATGCACCTGCTCGAGCCCGTAATTCAAAATCTCGACCAGCTGGCGGTTGCCCTTCTTCACCGCGATGCCCACGCCCTCGCCGAAATATTTGGCGTCGAAATAGGGACCGCCGCGGAACTCGCAGCAGCCGTCGCTGGTCACGCCGTTGAGCCAGAAGGTGAGCCCGATGCCGTCGCCGAACACGAGATCGACCTGGCCCCCTTTCAGCGCCATCTGCGCCTCGTCGACGCTGTCGAACGGCACGACTTGGGCTGTGGGGAAATACTGCTTGAGAAAGGCCTCATGTCCGGTCCCGCGCGCCACGGCGACCTTCTTCCCCTCGATGGTCTCGGGGCGAATGTCCTTGAAGTCGCTCTCTTTGCGCGTCACGAAGCGCGCCGGCGTCGCGTAGTAGCGGCTGCTGAAATCGGCCTTGGTTAGAGCCTCGGCGTCGATGCGGATCGAGGCGATGGCCGCGTCGGCCTCGCCGTTGTCGAGATCGGTGTAGAGATCCTCCCACTCCACCGGCCTGATGTCGCACTCGACCCCGATCGCCTCGCAAATGGCGCGGGCGAGGTCGACGTTGAAGCCGGTCAGCACGCCCTCCTCGTCGAAATATTGGAAGGGCGGATAGTCGCTGTCGGTGATGAAGCGGATCCGGTCGAGATGAATTTCCGGCTTGGGGCGAAGCGCATCGCCCTGCCAGGCATCGGGGACGATCTCGCTCCTGGTCTGGGCGGAGGCTGGCGGAGTGGCGGCAGTGAGTGCGAGAGCCACGACGATAGCGGCTAGCACCCTCACAATTTTGCCCCTCGACTCAATCGTGCCGCATTGGTTCACGGCACTTTTCTACTTTGCCCTGAAACGCGTTGCTAGTTGAGATCGCGCAGCCGGTGATTGCATAATAGAGCTATATACTATTTTAAGTAGTTTTTATAAATGTTGATTATTTTGGTTGAATATTGCGCCGGTTCCACAACTTCCAAATACTCGTGGAAAAGTTGTGGGGGGCAGTCGCGTGCGGCAGGGCAATCTTGCGCGTCATGCTGGAAGCGGTGGGCGCAAAGCGCCGAAGCGTCCCCTCTCTCCCCATCCGACTACGCCTTTCTGCTTGAACGTTTCGTGGACCGCACAACTCTGCATCGCGCCGAGGCGCTCGCCAAGAAATGGGGCGTACTGCCTCACGCGGTGATGATCGCCAACGGCTGGCTCAGCGCCTCGGACTATTACCGGGCTTTGGCGCAGACCTGCGGCGTTCCCTTCCGCGACGAGATCGGGCCTCACGAAGTCACCGCGCCAGCTTCGTTGCGGAGCCCACGCGAATGTCTTGCCCGCGGCTTGCTCAGGGAGCGTGCGAGAGGAGGCGCCTATGTCTTCGCGCCAGAGAAATTGCGGCCGAACGCGGTTGAGGAGGTGCTTGCCAGGCTTGCGCCAAAACGTCGGCTTCGGACGGGACCCTTTTTGTTGTAATGTCATGGCATGAAAGAGCGCAGCGCCGGCAAAGACCCCGCTTGCCGTTGGTGATCTTGGAACGATTGGCGTCACTCCACGTGCGTCGGGCTTCACTAGTCCAAGGAGTTTCGTGCGTCGATTGCGAATAGGTTGTAAAATTCAATCCCTCGTCGCCAAACACGCGGCGAGAAAAACCTAACACTCCTCGGGAGGAGACAATCACCATGTATGGGAACAACCTCATTGCTGGCATCTTTACGCTTGCATGCTTCATCATGCTGATACCGAGCCTCGGCACTGCTCAGACTGGTGACGTCAAGGCTTCGATGGCGACCTTAAAAGCTGAGACCGACAAGCTAGGAGACCCGGAGTTGAAAGGCAGCGACCTTTATTTCGGGAACAACAAGGCAGACAAGTCGATCGTTGCAAATGTCATGCAAAAACACGCCATGAAAAACAACAACGGCGCAGTTACGATCTTCGTGAAGAATGGGGATCAGTACGTGCGTGTGCTCACAACCGTAAAGAAAGAGGACGGTACACGCGCTGTCGGAACCCCTCTCGACGCTAATAACCCAGCTATCGCAAAGCTCAACAACGGGGAGGCTTATTACGGAGACGCGACCGTATTCGGGAAGACCTACGACGCGGGATATGAGCCAATCAAGGATGCCTCCGGTGCCGTCATCGGAGCTTACTTCGTCGGCTATGCGAAGTGACCCGCTAGTGGACTAGCGAAGGGGCGTCGGCTTCGGTCGGAGCGCCCATTTCGATAATATCTCGGTATGACGAACGAAGATTTCCGCCCGCTACGCCAGCCTTCGCTAGCGCCTTCTCCGAGAAAGAAGCGTACTTGCCCCTTCTCTCTGATATAGTGCAACCTAAGGGGAAGGGTAACATGTGGAAATTCGCACTAGTCGTCATGCTCTGCATGGGTGCATTCGCCAGCTCCACTAACGCTCAAGAGAGTTCTCGGCCGAACTCGATGGAGCAGAAGGCGAGCAACGGGACACCGGGAAAGACTGCGTACAGAATCGGCCCGCTGGACGCTCTTGAGATTTCGGTGTTTCAGGCTCCCGACCTTTCGGTAACCGTGGAGGTCGCTGAGGATGGAACAATTGATCTACCGCTTCTAGGGACTACCCCAGCAGCCGGGAAAACGGCGTACGAGCTGCAGCGAGAGCTAAGCTCAAAGCTCGGGGCCAAGTACCTTCAAAACCCCCAAGTGACGGTCTCAGTAAAGGAGTTTAACAGTAGCCGTGTGACCGTTTCCGGGGCCGTCAAAAATCCAGGAGTTTTTCCGTCCAAGGGCCAGACCCTTCTACAGTATGTCACTATGGCGGGAGGTTTAGACGATACGGCAAATTCGATCGTACTTGTGTTACGACAAAGTGGCGGTAAACGCTCCTCTGCAAAGTTCAACGTCGCTGATATTCAGTCCGGCCGCGCGGACGATCCCATCATCGAATCAGGCGACGTTTTGGTGGCCAACACCTCGCCCCTGAAAACGGGGCTCAACACCATCTTGAAGGTCTTGCCCCTCGGTGGCGCGGCCGCGGGCGCGGCACCTCGATGACTGCGATGCGCTCCCCCCACGCATGGGGGAGGCTATAGATCCTAATCCACGGCATATTCCGCCAGCCCCACTCCCCGCTCTGTTTAACGCAACCGTTCCACGCGCATATCGAGCCCCCTTTGTGACTAATCTCACAGGATCAGGGCAGTCAGCGCTAATAGGAAGGTCCTTCGCTCCGATAGCCTCAATTGGAACCAAGCGCGGTTTACCACGTTTCTGGTGCAGGGAAAATTGAGGGGAGGGGCACGCGGGCACATTGAGGGAGAATTGCCATGTTCAAGATCGTAGGCACTCTTCCGGTGAAGACGCGCTTACCACTCGTGGCGTGGGTTCTCGCCGGACTTGTAACACTGTTCTCGCTAGGGACCTCGCTGATACAGGTCAGCGGCCCAATGCTACAGGCAGCGAAGCCGGAAGCGGCTCATTATGCCTCGATGACTGATCTACTCAATTTTTTCGGGGCGCTCTGATGCCCCAATGAGAGGGCCGTCCTTCCGATTGCCCTCCAGGTCCCGCTAACAACCACGTCGCGTGTTCTTGTCTGTGAAAATCTTGTGGCTGCGGGCACCAATGTTGCCCGAGCGCGTTGATGAAGTTTGGCACGCCAAAAATCCAGGTGACCAATGGCACAAGATCTGTCCTCGCGTCGGGCACTAATCGTCGATGATGAGTTTCTGATTGCATTCGATCTGGAAGCTTCGATGCATGAGTTGGGCTTCGACGTCTGCAATGTGGCATCAAACGAAAAGGACGCTAAGGCGTTGGCGATGAGCAATCGGCCGGACGTGGTAGTAATGGATGTATATCTCGGCGGAGCTCGTACTGGAATTGAAACCGCACGATGGCTCAAGCAAGTGTGTGACGTTCCCATCGTTTTTGTGACTGCTCACAGTGACGACAGCACGCTAGAACGCATTCACGACGTGGTTCCCGGAGCGCCTGTGCTCTCTAAGCCGGTGTATCGCGACACATTGGCTCACGCAGTCTCCGAAGCAGTTCACTGACGCCAATGACCGCCGGGTAGGGCTTCCTTTTTGGTGACTACCTTCGTGGAGGGAAGAAATGAGCCCTCATAATCTTTTCGATGATCCGAAACTGGTTACTGAGTTGGCGCAAGCTTTTGAATCTATCTGGTTGGTAATGCGAGCGCATGATCCCCTTCTTGATGCGGATAGAGCCAAGGGCCTTAGCATCGAGATCAGTCGGAAGCTCGTCGAGCTTGCTGCTGCTGGTGTAACTGATCCGGCTCAGCTTCGGAGACTTGCCCTCGAGAGTCTGCCGCTCTCCCCGGCACACTAGGCGGCGTTCTCGGCCAAGGGATCATCGGGCCGCTCAGGAGGCTGAAAGGTACCTGCCTTACCTGGGGAGGCTATGGATCCTAATCCACGGTATACACCCGGCACCCCCACCCCTCCTTCAACTCATTCGTTGCACTAAGAGCAGCCAAGGGCGTTGGCTTCGGTCGGCGCCCTTTTTTTGGCCACTGAATTTCATAAGCTCACGTTGAAATCTGCACGCTCAAGAGGAAGGGGCATGCGTATCTCAACGATTGTGTTTGCCGCTGTGGGGCTGCTGCTGGTTACCGGATGGGCCGTGGCAGGTAACCAACCAAATGACCCGGGAGGGTTCTTAGGCTACAAGCCCAAAAAGGTCGGCAAAGACTATTACGTCGTGCGCAAAGGCCAGAGCGATAAGTGCTCGATTGAGGCAGGCAAGATGGAAAAGAAACCCGACGGCGCGATTGGTGGTGCTCCATATGCAAGCAAGGATTATGCAAAAGCTGCGCTCAAAAAATTTCCCGAATGCAAAGGCGGTGAGGCGGACGAATCCATAGACACTAAAAAGCATGGGAAAAAAGGCGAATGAGGCGCGCGGGCCATCTTTAGGACTGCGTCGGCTTCGGTCGGCGCCCTTTTATCCGATCCACCCTAACTCGCGCGCCTTGTCCGGCGATTTGCTCTCCTTGAGCGCGGCCGGGAGTTTCGCAGCCTTAACCGCTTGGAAAGAGTTGCAGCTCAACACTAAAGCCCTCTTGTGGGGGTCTTAAAAATGTTCAGTGTTTTCAGAGTTAGCCTAGTGGCGACGGCCATAGGGATTGCTGCGGCTTCACTCACGACTTCTACCCAAGCAGGCAATGGTTCTGCCGTTGGCGCTGGAATCGTAGGGTTTGGTGTCGGAGCTCTCGTAGGCAGCGCACTCGCACCGCAAACGGTGTATGTCGCCCCGCCACCGCCTGTCTATTACGCGCCACCACCTCCGCCTGTTTATGTAGCGCCAGCGCCTGTGTACGTCGGGCCGGTGTACTATGGCCATCCACCCCACCGAGGCTATCGCCGCTAACGACTTATGACATTGCAGTCTGGGCAGACCGTCGGCCGTATGGTTTTAGGGCGGCTTCGGTCGGCGCTCTCACTCTCAGTAGCAGACCCAGATCCAGCCCGCTGGCGTGAAGCTCCAACATGCGCCTACGCCATAATCGTACCAGCGACCGTGCCAGTAGCGGCCATGGCCTGCGTACCAATGACCGTTATGCCAACGACCATTGTGCCCATGCCCATGATGTTTGCCGCCACCATGATGGACGCTGCCATGATGTTTGCCGCCACCGTGGTGAGCGTTGCCATGATGTTTGCCGCCACCATGATGGACGCTGCCATGATGTTTGCCGCCGTGACCACCGCCATGATGTTTGCCGCCGTGACCACCGCCATGCCCGGCAAAAGTTTCGGATGGCAGCATCAATGCGCCCACAATTGCTAAGGGGAGAGCGGCCTGACGAAGCATTTTGTTATCCTCCATGTCGGGTGCCCGGTGCAGGGTCGCCAACCTCGGCCGCCGACACTGATTCAACCCGCCGATGGGATCGGGTGTTCCTAAGTTCCCTTTCCCTCAAATGGGGACAGACTCAGCTTATAGTTCCATGCGTCAAAGGAGGACGACATGGACACCACTACACTCCTTATCATCATCGTCGTGCTACTTCTTCTTGGTGGAGGCTGGTACGGTCGGGGACGCTGGTACTAATTCTTTCGCCGGCTGTCAGCCAACAGTCTAGTTTTCTGCCGCAGCGTCACGATCCGACCTGGCCTGCGTTTGACGGCCTCCTCGAAAAGCAGCCCGCGCCACCCGGTAGTCACCGGTGAGCGCGATGAGCTCCTCGACGTGGCGATTCTCGTCGTCCCAAAGCTCGACGGAATATGGAAGATCGTAAGGCCCCCCCATAGCCATGCAGCCATGGGAGAACGAAAGAGGAACAGAGTCAAGCGCGCGTCACGGTATCGCCATGCCGGTCGATAAGCTGGCGGCATGATAATGGTCTTGATCCTTATCCTGATTTGCCTCGTCGGCTCCGCTCTATTGGGATTTCGCGGCTATTGGAGTTGATGCAGTCGGCCCCGCCTGAGCGCGCGAGCTCGGGTGGATTGTCTAGTCCAGTCTGCTTCGGTCGGCGCTCCCGTCACAGATAATAACAGGCACCGGTGGCTGAGAGAGTTCATCAATTGTGCTCCCGCCTGCCAGGTATGGAGGAGCGTCATGTCTCCACATTCCTCCTTCGAATGCGACGAGGAAAAACTTGACGCTGTCGAGCAGGCCTTTGATGGCGCGTGGGCTTAGACCGGCCTCGAGCTCAGGTTCGCGAAGATACCGACGCTCGTGTGCGTATAGGAGTGGATCGTCGTCACCTAGCTCTCTGCCTCCAAGCCAAGCCGGCTTGCGACTGTTTTCCGCAACAGCTCGCGATCGCGGGCCGAGACCCCAAGCAGCTCAGCCACCCGCCAGACGAGGTTCGACTCGAACTCGTGCACCACGCGGTCAGCCATGGCGATTTCCCACAGCATCTCGATGATCTGCTTGCGGCCATTCTGGTCGAGTTGGGCGCAAAGGACGCTGGTGAACCGGTGAAGAACGACGGCGCCGTGGTCGCGGACTATCGCCTCGCGAATGAGCCGGCGCGTTTCATCGTCGCCAAGCCCGAAATGCGTTTGCAGCAAAGCGTTGAGCTTGCGGCGCTCTTCGTTGGCAACCTCTCCGTCGATTGCCAGGGCGTGGACGAGCAACGCTGCTGCTGCCAGCCGCAATTCCTCCTCGCGCAAATTCCCCACGTGCGCTCCAGGGTGAGTGAGGCGCTCGAAAAGCTCCGTGAGTGTCGTCCAAGATGCCATTTGGCCTTGCCTCAGCTCCCCTTGCGTTTCGGAGAGCCTCCTATAGCGCAAGTGGACGCTTATCGCGACCTATGGCCGCGAAGGTCGTAACAATGCGCCCAAGTCACAACGAGCCTCGTTGGGGGACTCACGACCGGGCACCTATACCTACGTCATGGGGTGAGGCTATGGATCCTAATCCATGGGTGCACCCCGGCATCCCCACCCCCATTCAACTCATCGTTGCACAGCTACCTTTTTATTGTGTGCCCCCGGATCTCACCCCTCTGTTCAACTCAGTCGTCGCTAGGCATGGGGGATGAACACCGCGGTACGCTTAGCAGCGTCCCATCGTGATGATCTGCGTTGCGACCATTTCAATTCGAGTACCTACGTTGACGGGGGGGCCTATAGTATCTTGTCCATCCCGACCCCCCGTATCCCCACCCCCCGTTCAACTCAGTCGTTGCACCGCTAGACGCGGAACTACGATACTGTCAGGCCGTCGGCCCCCAAGCAGGCCGACGACGCACTGCTCCCAGCGTTGAAATTGGGGGCCATGGAGGTGCCAGCCATGTCCAAGGTTCCCGATCTTCAAATCGAGGTACAGGAGACCCTTCGTAGGATAATCGTGAAGATGCCCGGCACGGCCTACGAAACAAGGTTTGGTTTGATACCGCGTGGCCTATGTTTCCTCAGTGGCTTTGGCCAGGATGACCGTAAGGCTCGGGTCACGTCCCAAGAGTTCACTCTCATGGCTAAGGCGGCGGCAACTGAGAAAGCTCGGGAACTCGGTTGGCTTACAGACGAGAAACGCCGACGAGGCTGGACAGACAGGGAACCAACAAGGCGGCGGTAAGAGTCCCATGCTAACCGACGTTTGGGTGCGCCTGTTTTAATCGATTGTTCGTGGACGACGACAAAGAAGCGCCGCCAAGACGATTTAACCCGCGATAGGATCGGGTGTTCCTGTGGTCAAACGACACGCTCCCATCCCCAGTCACCTAATAGTAAAATGTCTGCTGCAAAAACTTAGTCGCGCACGGTGGGTTGATGATGATTTACACGAGCGTCGTCATGGTCAGGTGTCCCGCCACCGGACGCGAACTTTCAACGGGCGTCGAAATGGATGCTGCAACGTTTGAACGGCTTCCCGACATTCGCTCGCGAATGAGGTGCCCTGTTTGCAGTCTCGATCATGACTGGTCAACGCGCGACGCTTGGCTCGGGAATCCTGCGCCGTCCGCGCCAGCCCTTCCCTGGTTGTTAATAAACAATCTAAGTGCGGCGAACGACTGATTTGCTGGCGGGCGACCCTAAAGGCGCGTCGGCTTCGGTCGGCGCTCTTCTTCGTGCATAATGCTGCAAGACCCGCTTCGTGCCCTGGAAGGAAAGTCATGAAACATCTCATGGCGCTGATAATAGCGACGGTAGTTCCGGCAGGGGCGATAACCAACGGCGGGTGCCGGGACGACGTGCAAAAGTTCTAGGACGTGGGTGAAGGGAAGGGTGATGTGGTCGCCTGCCTTCAACAGCACATGGCTGAGCTAAGTGAACAATGCAAAACCAAACTGAGCCAGCAGCCAAGTTGACCCGCTGACGTAAAACGGAGTCCTGCCCAACGCTGATTCAAGCCCCGATAGGATTGGGTATTCCGCCTTAGGCCCAGCATTCCATTGTAATCAGAGCATGGCATCGTATCGCAGAGATTGACCCATCTCTTAGCGCGCTTTAGCTGCGTTCGATAGCGGACAGAAGGTAGTCGCGCTCGCTCATCGGTTTTTGCCGTGCACGAGGGGCAAATGGACGCCAGGTCTGTCGGTGAGGTCCGCGCCTGCGATCTTCGCGGAATGTCGCCTTAGACGCCGCCTCGATATTGACGCGCGACCGCGGCTTGCCGGTTCTGTCATCGAAAATTTCGACAACCCCGGTTATTCCTTGAGCCATCAAGGCCCGCGCAAGATCCGTTTCAGGATCCGCGCTGTCGGCAACGATGACCTTTCCCCGCAAAGTCACGTCATACAGATACCAGTGATCTCGCTGGCTTCCTTGCCGGGACGGTGGCTTTGCAATGAGACGGCATTGCACCGTTGCTCGCGCGTCCATCACGCGGCCCTCCAATCGGAACGGCCGCAGAACGAATTACGCACCTTTAACGCGCCACAGAGCTTCCAGGGGCAACGCCGTATTGCCCGTAAGCTATTGATAAGGTATGGAAAAAGTTGGAGCGGGTGAAGGGAATCGGACCCTCGACACGTAGCTTGGGAAGCTACTGCTCTACCACTGAGCTACACCCGCCTCGTCAAGAGGGGCTAGCATGGCGCAAAGCGGCCCCATAAGGCAAGATTGGCCTCACGCAGTGGTGATGGGGTTTGCCTTGCGGCGTGCGGGCTGATCGTGAGACCTAGAGATCAACAATCGTTTGCAGGGTAAATCATGACCGAGGCCGCGCTCCTCCAGACGCGGAAAGAGAAGTTCCGCGACCCGGACTGGACCGCTTCCGGTGAGCGGCGCGCGCAAGTTCCGCTTCAAGTTTTGCGCACGCTGTGGATCAACACCGGCAGCCTGTGCAACATCGAATGCCGCAATTGCTATATCGAATCGAGCCCCGAGAACGACCGGCTCGCCTATATCGACCGCGCCGAGGTTTCAGCCTTCCTCGATGAGATCGAGCGCGAGGCATTGCCCACGCGGGAGATCGGCTTCACCGGCGGCGAGCCTTTCATGAACCCCGACATTCTCGCCATGCTCGGCGACGCTCTCGCCCGCGGCCATTTCGCGCTCGTGCTCACCAATGCCATGCAGCCGATGCAGCGCCCGCGCATCAAATCGGGGCTTCTCGGCTTGCGCGAGGCGCATGGGGCGCGGCTCGTGATCCGCGTGAGCCTCGATCATTACGGCAAGGCGCTGCATGAGGAGGAGCGCGGGCCCGACACTTACGACAAGACCGTCGAGGGAATCGACTGGCTGGCGCGACACGGCTTTGCCCTCGCGCTCGCCGGCCGCACCTATTGGGGCGAGAGCGAGCGTTCGCTTCGCGACGGTTATGGCCGGCTTGCGGGCGAACGCGGCTGGCCGATCGACGTGAACGATCCTTCCCAGCTCGTGCTGTTTCCGGAGATGGACCTGCGCGTCGACGTCCCTGAGATCACCACGGCCTGCTGGGGCATCCTGCATAAGAGCCCGAGCGACGTGATGTGCTCTTCGAGCCGCATGGTGGTGAAGCGAAAGGGTGCTGCGTACCCCGTGGTGCTGCCCTGCACGCTGCTCCCTTACGATCCTGCCTTCGAGATGGGGGCGACCTTCACCGAGGCCGCGCGCGCCGACGGCGGCATGTTCGCCTCAGGCGCCGTCAAGCTCTGCCATCCGCATTGCGCCAAGTTCTGCGTGCTCGGCGGGGGATCGTGCTCGGCCTGAGGCACCTGTAGGGTGGGCAACGGCTGTTGTCCGTTGCCCACCGAGTCGGCAGCAAGTGGGCACGCTTCGCTTTGCCCACTCTACGGACTACAGAGTCAAGCGAAGCGCTCGACGATCTCGGCCAGTCGCTTGGGCTGGTCGAGCGACAGAAAATGTCCGCCGTCAGCCACCACCTCGACCCTCGCTCCAGGTATCGACTCGACCGTGCGTTGCCGCTCTCCAGCGCGCGACCAGTCCTGCTCGCCGTAGACCACGAGCACCGGAACGTCGATCTTACCGTAGCGCGCCCGCGCCTCGTCCCAGTGATGCGCATGGCGAATGAGATTGAGGAAGGCGTGATAGTGACCGGGCCGCAAGCCCGAGGCGTAGGTGAGCGCGTAGAACCCAGGCGTGAGGGCTTTGGGATCGGCGACGCCGCCCTGCAAGATGCGGTTCTCCAACGCCACGTTGCGCAGGCGCATGACCATCTCCCCCAGCACCGGCACTCTGGCGAGGGTGAAAATCAATCCGGCCACCGCATTGGCCCGCGCAAGCCCGCTGCCGCGACCATAGTCGTAAGGGTTGATGGCGATGACCTTCCTGACCCGCTTGTTCTTTTTGGCGGCGATGATCAGCGGGATGACGCCGCCGATGGAAATGCCGGCGAGGGTGACACTTGAGAGATCGAGCTTGTCGAGAAAGCCCTCGACCGTCTTGACGAACAGCTCGGGGCGGTAATCGGTCTGCGGGATGTCGGAGAAGCCGTGGCCCGGATAATCGAGCGCGTAGACGGTGAAGGATTTCTCGAGCAGCGGCACCAGCTTCTCGAAGATATCGAGCTGGGTCCGGAGCGTGTGCAACAGAACGAGGTTGGGTCCGCTGCCGGTCTTGATATAACGGATGCGATTGCCGTCAATGTCGACGTAGCGGATGGGAATCTCGGGGGCCCAATAGAGCTGCTCGGGGGTCTTGGGCGCAATGCGCAAGGCCTCGGCAATGAGACCTGCGCAGAAGACGCAAACGAGAATGACGATGACTATGAGCACAAGCGTCGTCATCGGATCCTCCAAGATGGAAAGGGTCGTGAGGAGAGGGCATGGACGGCGGCGGCGCCGGGGTCAAGCCCAAGCAACGGACAAGGCCAGGCGGGTGCGACTTACGTCACATTCTGCTTGAAGTGCTTCGAGAGTTTCAGGCCTTGCGCCTGGTAGTGCGAGCCGATGCGCTCGCCATAGATCTGGTCGGGGATCTCGGTGAGCCGGTCGTAGACGAGGCGCCCGACGATCTGCCCATCCTCCAGGATGAAGGGAATGTCGAGGCTGCGCACCTCGAGCACCGCCTTGGCGCCTGGCGCCTTACCTTCGGCATAGCCGAAGCCTGGATCGAAGAAGCCAGCATAGTGCACGCGGTACTCGCCGATCAGCGGATCGAACGGCGCCATCTCCGCCACATAGGCCGGCGGCACCGACACGCTCTCCTTCGAAGCGAGGATGTAGAACTCATGCGGGTCGAGCACGAGGCGGCGGTCGGCCCCGAGATGCACGCTCTCCCAGAACTGATCGGGCTCGTAGACGCCGACCTCATCGACGTCGATCACCCCGGCGTAACGGCGGGCGCGATAGCCGACGAGGCCTGACGGCACCGCCGGGGTCAAGCTGATGCGCAAGTTGAGCCCCTCGCGGATGGCGGCTTCACCTTCGACAAGGCCCACATCGGAATGGATCTCGCGCAAATGCCGGTCGCGCACGCGTCCGGGCCGCTCATCGGCGTCGAGCTGCTGACCCACCCGGCGCAAGAACCTGATCTGGTTCAGCCGCGAGCCGTAGCGCACCTTGATCGAGAAGGTGCGCGGGCAGATCTCGGCGAAGAGCGGCCCACTATAGCCCTCCTCCACGGCGTCGAAAGAGTCCTGCCGGTCGGCGATCAGGCGGGTGAATACGTCGATGCGCCCGATCGAGCTTTTCGGATTGGCGAAGGCGGCGATGGTGGCGCGCAAGTTTAGCTGCTCGATCAGCGGCACGAGATAGACGCAGCCGGCTTCGAGCACGGCGCCATGGGTGAGATCGATCTCGTGGAATTTGAGCTCGCTGAGCTTGTCGCGCACGGTCGCGTTCGGCCCAGGCAGGAAGCTCGCGCGGATGCGATAGGCGACCTTGCCCAGCCGGAGATCGAGGCTCGCAGGCTGAATCTGGTCCGCCGTGATCTCCGGCGCCGCCCTGATCTCGCCACCGGCGATCAGAGATTTCAGCGCCTGGGAGGGCAGGATGCCGGTGCGGGCAAAGGACCCTTTCACCGGCGCACGCGGCTCTGGCAGCGACCTCTCGAGAAGGCCGTCAAACAGTCTCTCGCGCTCACTTGCCTGCTCCATGGGTCATTGTCTTGGCATTCGCCGGGGCGTCCGTCATCCCTACCTTGCCCTTCTCCCCCGGATTCACAAGAGGAGGCCTGGCCGAGAAGGCTTGACGCGGGGGCCCTCCAGCGACATTAATCCCCCCTCGTGGTGATTTGGCCGGCCGGCTTGCAGCCACGTTAAACAAGTCGCTAAAAGGCCGTGCGAGCAATCCCGGTCTTTTGGCGAGGAGCCAAAGCCCGGGTTTTTTTGTGCCCGCATGATCGAGGGAGTAAGTGCCATGGCGGCAACGAAGGACAAGAAGAAACAGGGGCAGGTTTGGCGCCCGGCGACCAGGCTCGTGCACGAGGGCACGCTGCGGAGCCAGTTCGGCGAGACCTCTGAAGCCGTCTTCCTCAACTCCGGCTACGTCTACGATAACGCCGAGCAGGCCGAGCGCCGCTTCAAGGGCGACGAGGAAGGCTTCGTCTATAGCCGCTATTCCAATCCTACCGTCGACATGTTCGAGAAGCGCATGTGCGCGCTCGAAGGCGCGGAAGCGGCGCGCGGCACCGCGAGCGGCATGGCTGCGGTCAACGCGTCGCTGTTCTCATTTCTCAAGGCCGGAGACCACGTGGTGTCGGCCCGGGCCCTGTTCGGAAGCTGCCGCTATATCGTCGAAGACCTGCTGCCGCGCTTCGGCGTCCAGACGACACTGATCGACGGCCGCGATCTTTCCGCCTGGGAGGCAGCGATGCGGCCAAACACCCGCGCGGTGTTCTTCGAGACGCCGACCAACCCGGTGCTCGAGCTGGTCGATATCGAGGCGGTCAGCAAGATCGCGCACAAGGTGGGCGCGCTCGTCGTCGTCGACAATGTGTTTGCCACGCCCATGCTGCAGCGGCCGATACCGCTCGGTGTCGACATCGTGGTCTATTCCGCGACCAAGCATATCGACGGCCAGGGGCGCTGCCTCGGCGGCGTGGTGCTTGGCACCAAGGACTTCATCGAGGACAAGCTGCACACTTTTCTCAAGCAAACCGGCCCGTCGCTCAGCCCGTTCAACGCCTGGGTGCTGCTCAAGGCTCTCGAGACGCTGCCCTTGCGGGTGGAGCGCCATGGCGCGTCGGCGGCGGCGATTGCCGATTTTCTCGCGGAGCGAAAAGAAGTCGTCCGCGTGTTCTATCCAGGGCGCGACGATCATCCGCAAAGAGAGCTCGCCAAGCGGCAGATGGCTGGGGGCGGTCCCATGGTCGCTTTCGAGGTGAAGGGTGGGAAGCGCGAGGCCTTCCGTTTCATGAACGCGCTCCAGATCTTCAAGATCACGAACAATCTCGGCGACGCCAAGAGCCTCGTCACGCACCCTTCGACCACCACGCATCAGCGACTGAAGCCCGAGCAGCGCGCCGAGCTCGGCATTTTCGACCGGAGCGTGCGCCTCTCCATCGGGCTTGAAGACGTCGAGGATCTCAAGGCCGATCTCGATCAGGCGCTACGGGCCTAACGGCGGCGCCTTGCTCGCTTCAGGACGGTATGCCACCTTTTGGCAAAACCCGGCGATTGCGTGAGGATGATCATGTGTCGAAACATCAAGACGCTGTACAATTTTGAGCCACCCGCCACGGAGGAGGAGATCTACCTGTCCTCCTTGCAGTTTGTGCGCAAGCTCTCCGGCTTCACCAGACCGTCAAAGACCAACCAGATCGCCTTCGATCGGGCGGTGGACAAGGTCTCGCGCGCGGCGCGCGAGCTGATCGATTCGCTCGTCACCAACGCTCCACCGCGCGACCGCGAGGTCGAGGCGATAAAAGCCCGCGCGAGATCCGCCGAGCGCTTCCGCTCGGCAGCGACCTAGGCCGCGGTCCGACGCGAGAGCGAGCAGCCTTGCAACAGAGAGGAGTCAGCGTGTCGGCCTCGCCAGCGGCAGTGCACGAGCTGCTGAAGGCCCTCGTCGCCTTCGACACCACGAGCGCGAAATCGAATCTGAAGCTCATCGAGTACGTAAGAACCTCTCTCGAGAGCCACGGCGTTACCTCGACCCTGATCCCCTCGGAGGACGGAGCGAAGGCGAGCCTGTTCGCCACCATCGGACCGGCTGACGGCAAGAGCGGCATCGGGCTTTCCGGCCATAGCGACTGCGTCCCGGTCGAAGGCCAGACTTGGGCGAGCGATCCTTTCACGCTCACCGCGCGTGACGGCAAGCTCTATGGCCGTGGCGCCTGCGACATGAAAGGCTTCCTCGCTTGCGTTCTCGCTTCCGTGCCGCTTTTCATGTCGCGCCAGCTGAAGGAACCGCTGCATATCATCGTCTCCTATGACGAAGAGGTCGGCTGCACCGGGGTCCGCCCGCTGATCGCGCGGCTTGGCAGCGATCTGCCACGCCCCCGCGCCATCATCGTCGGCGAGCCGACCATGATGGGAGTTATCGAGGCGCATAAGCGCATCGATGCCTATCGCACGACGGTGACGGGACGCGAGGCGCATTCGAGTCTGCCGCAGCTCGGGGTCAATGCCATTTCTTTCGCCGCCGAGCTGATCGAGGAAATCGACCGCATCGGCGCGACGCTTTCGACCGAGATGAACGACCGCTTCGACCCGCCCTCCTCCACCGTGCAGGTGGGAGCCATCGAGGGCGGAACGGCGCCGAATATCGTACCGAAGACCTGCAAGTTTCACTGGCAGGTGCGGGGCCTGCCCGAGGCCGACCCCGACCTTGTGCCGAAGCAAGTCAAGGCCTTCGCCGAGGAGAGGCTTTTGCCGCGCATGCGGCGCGTGGCACCTGCGGCGTCGATCGAGACGCTGCATCAGGGGAGCGTGCCGGCGTTCCTCGCCAAGCCAGGCTCTGAGGCCGTCGCTTTGGCGATGGCGCTCACGGGCGCGAACAGCACGAGCACGGTGTCCTACGGGACAGAAGCCGGGCTGTTCGAGGAGGCTGGCTGCCCGACTGTGATCTGCGGCCCCGGCGACATCGCGCAGGCCCATGCCGCGGATGAGTTCGTCACCACGGCCCAGCTCGACGCCTGCATGACGTTCCTTGCCAAGCTCGCGGATCGGCTGAGCGAATAGGACACGTTCCGAAGTGCGGCTAGTCCGACTCGTCGGATTTGGTGAAAGTCGCCGGGTCGAAGCGGTAGCGGCTGTTGCAGAACTCGCACGTCACCCACACCTCGCCGTCGACCACCATGTCCTTAAAATCTTCGCTGGTGAAGCGGCGCAGCAACTCCTCGACGCGCTCGCGCGAGCAGCTGCAATAAGTCTCAAGGCCGATCGCCCGATAGGCGCGCACCTGCTCTTCGTGGAACAGCCGGTAGAGCAGCCGGTCTGGCGGAAGCAGCGGATCGAGCAGCTCGTGGTCCTCAACGGTCTCGGCGAGCGCCCGGGCCCGCATCCAATCCTCTTCCTCGAAACCGCCGACCGAGGGGCCATGGCCACCCTCGCGCGTGAGCTTCTGCACCAGAAGTCCGCCGGCCCGCCACGTCCATGGCCGTCCGCTCGGATGACCCGCGCGGTAATGCTTGGCCACGGCGAGCCTGATATAGGTGGGCAGCTGCTCCGACTGCCGGAAATAGGTGTCGGCGGCCTCGGTCAGGCTCTCGCCTTCGAGCGGCACCACGCCCTGATAGCGCTCGGTGTCAGAGCCGCGGTCGATGGTCATGGCGAAGTGCCCCTGGCCGAGAAGCTCGGAGAGCGCGCTGTCGCCCTGTCCGACGGCCTCGACGCGCTGCGGCGAGAAGCGCGCATAGCCACGCAAGCCACCGGGCACCTGGTAATCGGCGACGAGCAGATCGACCGGACCGTCGGTCGAGGCCTGCAGGATGAACTTGCCCTCGAATTTGAGCGCGGCGCCGAGCAGAGCCGTGAGCGCCACCGCCTCGCCCAAAAGCTTCGATACCGGCTCGGGGTAGTCGTGCCGCGACAGGATGGTGTCGACCACGGGCCCAAGCTTGACCAGGCGGCCGACCACGTCGGCCTGATCGGCCTGGAACGGCAGGATCAGATCGTCGGCAGGAATGACGAGCTCGATCCGCTCTTGGGAAGAGGATTCCGACGCCATCACTTGGCCCCGACCCGCTCTGGCCGCCCTTTGGCGGCTCCGCGCGCCACAGATCCGGAGGACCCGGCAGAAGAAGGGCTGGCACGCGACGCATCGAGACACCAGGCAAGGATGGCCTTCTGCACATGCAGCCGGTTCTCGGCCTCGTCCCACACCACAGATTGCGGGCCGTCGATCACTTCGGCCGTCACCTCGTCGCCGCGGTGCGCTGGCAGGCAATGCATGAAGATGGCGTCAGGCTTTGCGGCCGCCATCACCGCGCGATCGACCTGGAACGGCTTCAACAGGCTCTTGCGCTTCTTCTTGTCTTCGCCGTCTCCCATGGACACCCAGACGTCGGTGACCACGCAATCGGCGTTGCGGGCGGCGGCGTGAGGATCGTGCCCGACTTTGACCGACGCGCCCTCAGCTTTCGCCCAGGAAAGGAGCTCAGGCACCGGCTTGAACTTCTCCGGGCAGCCGAGCTTGAGCGCATAGCCAAAGCGGGCGGCGCCATGCACCCAGGACGCTGCGACGTTGTTGGCGTCGCCGAGCCAAGCCACGGTCGCGCCTTCGATCGACCCCTTCTTCTCCTCGAAGGTCATGACGTCGGCCATGACCTGGCAGGGATGGGACAGATTGGTGAGCCCGTTGATCACCGGAACGGTGGCGTGCGCGGCGAGTTCGAGAAGCTTGCCGTGGGTGCCGGTCCTGAGCACGATCGCATCCACGTAGCGCGACAGCACCCGGGCGGTGTCGGCGATGGTCTCGCCCCTGCCGATCTGCATATCGGCAGGGCTAAGCATGATCGACGTTCCGCCAAGCTCGTGCATGGCCACCTCGAATGACACCCGCGTCCGCGTCGAAGGCTGCTCGAAGATCATGGCGAGCACGGCACCCTGCCTGACGTTGACCTTGTCCGGCAGATGCGAGCGTCCGAGTGCCTTCATGGCGTGAGCATCGTCGAGGATCGCGCGCAAAGTTTGGCGGGGAAGCGCGTCGATATCGAGAAAGTGCCTTGGCTGCATCAGAGTGACTTCTCAGGCGGTTGCGGCTGCGCCGGTCTCGAGCGCCACACAGGCGGCATCGATCTTGGCGCAAGCCTCGTCGATCTCGGTTTCGCTGACGATGAGCGGCGGCAAAAGACGCACGACATTGTCGCCGGCCTGCACCGTGAGCAGGCGCTGGGCGGCGAGAGACTGCAGCAGCGCCTGGTTCGGTACCTTGCATTTCAACCCGAGCATGAGACCCTGGCCGCGCACCTCTTCGATGACGCCGTCGTGCTCGTCCTTGAGCCCCGCCAGCCGCTGCTTGAGCCGAAGCCCCATCGCCGCAACGTGATCGAGAAAGCCAGGCGCAAGCACCACATCGAGCACAGCATTGCCCACGGCCATGGCAAGAGGATTACCGCCAAAGGTCGAACCGTGGCTTCCGGGCGTCATGGCGGCGCCGACCTTCTCCGTGGCGAGGCAAGCGCCTGCGGGGAAGCCGCCGCCAAGGCCCTTGGCGGTCGCCATGACATCGGGGGTGATGCCGGCCCATTCATGCGCGAACAGGCGCCCGGTGCGGCCCATGCCGCTCTGCACCTCATCGAGCAGGAGCAAGACCCCCGTCTCGTCGCAAAGGGCCCGCAAGTCCCGCAAGAACGGCCAGGAGACCTCGCGCATGCCGCCCTCGCCCATGATTGGCTCGATCATGACACCGGCCGTCTCCTCGCCGATGACGGCGTCCACGGCGCCGATATCGCCGGCAGCGACATGGTCGAAGCCCTCGACCGGGGGGCCGAAGCCCTCGAGGTGCTTAGGCTGGCCGCCGGCGGCGATAGTGGCGAGAGTCCGCCCGTGAAACGCACCTTCGAAAGTGACGAAGCGGTAGCGCTCGGGCTCTCCTTGCTTGAAATGGTACCGGCGCGCGACCTTCATCGCGCCTTCGACAGCCTCCGCACCTGAATTGGCGAAGAACACATAGTCGGCGAAGGTCTCCTGGCAGAGCCTCGCCGCCAGCCGCTCCTGTCCAGGGATGCGATGCAGATTGGACACATGCCACAATTTTTCGGACTGCTCGTTAAGCGCCTTGACGAGATGCGGATGGGCGTGCCCGAGCGCCGTTACCGCGACACCTGAGGCAAAGTCGAGATAACGTTCGCCTGACGCGGTAAAGAGGTAAGCGCCCTGCCCGCGCTCGAAGACAAGTTCGCTGCGGGCATAGGTCGGAAGCAGGGCCGATTTGGACACGAGAGGTCGTCCCAAAATAAAATTGCCGCCGGCTGGGCGGCAGCAAGGAATTGCAGAGCTTTAGGTCTCGCGCGGAAGGCTGTCAATCAGCGGCCATGCACCTCCTTTCCAACACTCGTCCACGCTTTCATCCACGGCGCCGTTTGTATTTGTGCTGAAGAAGTGGCAGACTCCGATTTGTCCGGTGGAAAACGGCGGGGTCAAGCGTGGCGGACGCTTGCCGCTCAATCCCCGAGATTGTAGGTTAGTAGCCGCTCAGCCACCATATATTGTGGATGCAGCGTTACGCCTGGGCGGTCATTTCTCAGCAGTACATCAGCGTGACTGAACGCCGTCTCACGACGAGACGGGGGGATTCTGAGTCAAAAATGAGGAGGCCAAACCATGGCTTGGAATGATGAAAGGGTTGAACTACTGAAAAAACTTTGGGCGGATGGCTTGAGCGCAAGCCAGATCGCCAGTCGCCTCGGCGGGGTGACAAGAAATGCGGTGATCGGCAAGGTGCATCGTCTCGGACTCTCGGGACGGGCGACGAGCTCGCGCTCGTCGAGCCCAAGACCGCGGCGGGTGCAGGCGCCACGGCAGCACCGTGCTCCATCCTTGCTGTTCGGCACGCGCGGCAATGTCGCGTTGAAGCCGGCTTACGAGGAGGAGATCGAGCCTCAGCCGGCGCCGATCGAGGAACTGTACATCCCGCCGGAGGAGCGGGCCACCATCCTTACCTTGAAGGAGTCGATGTGCCGCTGGCCCATCGGCGATCCTAGCGAGGAGCAATTCTACTTTTGCGGACGCAAGAAGTGCGGCTCGGCTCCCTATTGCGAGCATCACGCACGGCTTGCCTATCAGCCGGCCCCATCGCGGCGGCGCGATAAGAGGGTCGCATTCGGCTAGCCACTTACCGGCCGAGCCGCTCTTGCGGCCTGGCCGAGGATCAAGTGGGGGGAAGGAAGGCGCCCGTTCGGCGCCTCCTTTTTTGCTTAGACGGTCTCTTGCAGCTTGTCGGAGAAGGCGTAGCCCGCGCCGCGCACCGTGCGCACCGGATCGGTCTCGGCCCCGCGCATCATCGCCTTGCGCAAGCGGCCGATATGCACATCGACCGTGCGCTCATCGACATAAACGGTGCGGCCCCAGACGCCGTCGAGCAATTGCGCGCGGCTGAACACCCGGCCGGGACTTTGCATGAGAAATTCGAGCAGGCGAAACTCGGTGGGCCCGAGATGCACCTGCCGACCGTTCCGCGTCACCCGATGGGACTCGCGGTCGAGCTCGATGTCGCCGACGGTGAGCACCGAGGCGATGCGCTCAGGGCTGGTCCGTCTCAGGATCGCGCGTACCCGCGCCATGAGCTCGGGCAGGGAGAACGGCTTGACCACATAGTCGTCGGCGCCCGTGGTCAGCCCGCGGATGCGGTCGCTCTCCTCGCTCCGCGCCGTCAACAGGATGATGGGAATGGTGCGGGAGTCCTTGCCGGTGCGCAAGCGCCGGCAAAGCTCAAGTCCGGAGAGACCGGGCAGCATCCAATCGAGCACGATGAGATCGGGCGAGCTCTCGGCGATGGCAACTTCGGCCTCGTCGCCGCGATGCACGACGTCGACGGCGTAGCCCTCGGCCTCGAGGTTGTAGCGGAGCAGAAGCGCTAGCGGCTCTTCGTCCTCGACCACGAGAACTTTGGCTCTCGGGTGCATGGCGGAGACCGTCAGCATTTTAACCTGCCGACCTCAAGGGGACCGGCGTCGAGCTGGTGGTGTCGCTTTTCGGCCGCTGGTCGGTGATCGTGTTGCCGTGCACCAGGAAATAGACCGTCTCGGCGATATTGGTGGCGTGGTCGCCGATTCGCTCGATGTTCTTGGCGCCGAACAGGAGATGGGTGCAGAGCCCGATATTGCGCGGGTCCTCCATCATGTAGGTGAGGAGCTCGCGGAACAGCGAGTTGTACATGGCGTCGATGTCCTCGTCGCGGTACCAGACCTTCAAGGCGCGGTCGGCGTCGCGCTCGATATAGGCGTCGAGCACCTCTTTCAGCTGGCCGAGAGCAAGCTCGCCCATGTGCTTCAAGCCGAGCATAAGCTGCTTTGGCTGCTGCTCGCCGACCACGGCGAGAGCCCGCTTGGCGATGTTCTTGCCAAGATCGCCGATGCGCTCCAGGTCGGTCGAGATGCGAAGCGCCGCCATGATCTGACGCAGGTCGTAGGCGAGCGGCTGGCGCCGGGCGATCATGACGATGGCCTGCTCCTCGATCTCCTTCTCCAATTCGTCGATCGCCTCATCCTGCTGGATGGTGGCGGCGGCGAGGTCGGGATCGCGGCCTTCGAGCGCATCGATCGATTGCCCGAGGACCTGCTCGGCGAGACCGCCCATCTTGGCGATCTTGTTGTTGAGCGCGGAGAGCTCCTCCTCGTAGGACCTGACGATATGTTCGTGCGTATCCATCTTCCTGCATCTCCTCGAAAGGGCGTGTCCTAGCCGAAGCGGCCGGTGATGTAGTCTTGCGTGCGCTCCATCCTCGGATTGGTGAAGATTTGGGTGGTGTTGTCGAATTCCACAAGCTCGCCGAGATACATGAAGGCAGTGTAATCGGAGGTGCGCGCCGCCTGCTGCATATTGTGGGTGACGATGGCGATGGTGTAGTCGCGCTTCAAGACGTCGATCAGCTCCTCGATCTTGGCGGTGGAGATCGGATCGAGCGCCGAGCAGGGCTCGTCGAGCAGGATCACCTCAGGCCTGATGGCGACGGTACGGGCTATGCAAAGCCGCTGCTGCTGGCCGCCGGACAGGCTCAAGCCGCTCGCGTCGAGCTTGTCCTTGACCTCGTCCCACAGCGCGCCGCGGCGCAACGAGTCCTCGACGCGAGCATCGAGATCGGCCTTGGGCAGCTGCTCGTAGAGGCGAACGCCGAAGGCGATGTTGTCGTAAATGGTCATGGGAAACGGCGTCGGCTTCTGGAACACCATGCCGACCTTGGCGCGCAGCAGATTCAAGTCCTGCTTCGGGCTGAGCACGTTCGCGCCATCGAGCAGAACCTCACCGTCAGCCCGCTGGTTGGGGTAAAGGTCGTAGATGCGATTGATGATGCGGAGCAGCGTGGACTTGCCGCAGCCGGACGGGCCGATAAAGGCCGTGACCTTGTTCAGGTAGAGATTGACGTTGATGTCGGCGAGCGCCCGGTATTGGCCGTAATAGAAGTTGAGGTGGCGCACCGTGACCTTGTCTACCAGCCCTTCGGCGGGAGTCGCTGCTTTTTCCTTAAGTTCAGTTTGGATCGCTAGGCTCATAGTGGCACCTTCTTGGAGGCAAGCGTGCGCGCCAAGATGCTAAGACCCAGCACGGTGGCGGTAATGAGCAAGGCGCCGGTCCAGGCGAGCTGCTGCCAGTCCTCATAGGGACTCAAGGCAAATTGGAAGATCACCACCGGCAAGCTCGACATCGGCGCATTGAAATTCCAGCTGAAGAACTGGTTGTTGAGAGCGGTGAACAGGAGCGGAGCGGTTTCGCCGGTGATGCGGGCCACCGCGAGCAGGACTCCGGTGATCATGCCGGCGCGGGCTGCGCGATAGGCGACGTCGCGGATGACGATCCATCGCGGAAGACCGAGCGCGCTCGATGCCTCGCGTAAAGTGTTGGGCACGAGCAGCAGCATGTCCTCGGTGGTGCGCACCACGACGGGAATGACGAGCATTGCGAGAGCCACGGCGCCGGCCCAGGCCGAGAAATGCCCCATCTGGGCGACCATGATCTCATACACGAACAGGCCGACCACGATCGACGGCGCGCTCAAAAGAATGTCGTTGATGAAGCGGACCACCATGGTGAGCTTGGCGTAGCGGCCATACTCAGCCATGTAGGTGCCGGCGAGGATTCCCAGAGGCGTGCCGAACAACACCGCGAGAACGGTGAGAATCAGGCTGCCGACAATTGCATTCAGCAAGCCGCCGGTGCCTCCAGGGGGAGGCGTCATTTCGGTGAACACCGCAAGGTTTAGCCCACCCACGCCCTTAATGACCAGAACCGTCAGGATCAGAAAAAGCCAGGTCAGGCCGAAGCCGGCGGCCCCGATCGACAGCGCCGTCGCGATAAAATTGCTCCGGCGCCTGCCGGCATAGCGTCCCATGACTTGAGGAAGCGCCATGATCAGGTCCCCGCCTTTTTCTCGATGCGCATCAGCATCAGGCGGGCCGCGGCGAGCACGATGAAGGTAATAATGAACAGGATGAGGCCAAGAGCCACGAGCGAGGAGGTATAGAGATCGCCGACGGCCTCGGTGAATTCGTTGGCGATGGTGGCGGAGATGGTCGTGCCGGGCGCCAAGATCGACGGCACGATGCGGTGCGCGTTGCCGATGACGAAAGTGACCGCCATGGTCTCGCCTAGCGCACGACCAAGTCCGAGCATGACGCCGCCGATGATGCCGACCCTCGTGTAAGGGATGACGACGCGGCGCATCACTTCCCAGCGCGTGCAGCCGATGCCGTAGGCCGCCTCCTTCAACACCGGAGGAACGGTTTCAAACACTTCCCGCGTGATCGAGGTGATGAAGGGCAGCACCATGATGGCGAGGATCAGGCCGGCGGTGAGCATGCCGATGCCATAGGGCGGACCGGCAAAAAGCTGATTGAGCACCGGAATATTGGCGAAGCCATCGATGAACAGAGGCTGCACGTGCACCTGGAACCAGGGCGCGAACACGAACAGACCCCAAATGCCGTAGATGATGCTGGGGATGCCAGCGAGCAGCTCAACGGCGATACCGATCGGCCGGCGCAAGCGCTCAGGGCAGATCTCGGTGAGGAAGATGGCGATGCCGAGGCTGACCGGCACGCCGATCAGCATGGCGAGGAAGGAGGTGAGCAGCGTGCCGTAAATGGCGGGCGCCGCACCGAACTTCTCGGTGACCGGATTCCAGCTTTCCGAGGTGAAGAAGCCGAACCCGAAGGCTTTCCACGCGGGAAGCGAGCCGATCACCAGAGAGAGAATGACGCCGGCAAGAAGCACCAGGACCGCAATGGCGGAGCACTGGGTCATGATCCTGAAGGTGCTGTCGCCGAGGCGGAAGCGGCGCAATACCCTGGTACGATCAGCCCGTTCCTTGGCGAGGTCGGGAACGGGTACGGACTGGAGCGCCATGTCCATTACTGTGGCAGCCCTCTGTGAAACGCATACGTCCGTCAAGACCGAGGCAGGAGCGGGAAGGTGGTGCCCCTGCCTCGGTCTCGCGACTTAGTTCATCGCGGTCTTGATGTCTGCGGACCACATCTTCTCGACGTCGGTGACGACGGCGTCAGGCATGGGGACGTAATCTAATTCCTCGGCCATTTTGCCGCCGTTCTTGTAAGCCCAGGCGAAGAACTTGAGCGCCTCGGCGGTGTCTGCCGGAGTCTTCGGCTGCTTGTAAACGAGGATCCAGGTGGCCGCGGTCATCGGCCAGGAATCGTCGCCAGCCTGATTGGCCAGGATCACACCGAAGCCAGGCACGGATAACCAATCGGCATGGGAGGCGGCGGCGGCAAAGGTCGCCGAGGTCGGCTCGACCGTCTTGCCGTCCTTGTTGACCATCTTGGTGTACGTCATCTTGTTCTGCTTGGCGTAGGCATACTCGACATAGCCAATCGAGCTCTTGGCCTGGGTCACATTGTTGGCCACGCCCTCGTTGCCCTTGGCGCCGATGCCGACCGGCCATTCGACCGCCTTCTCGGTGCCGACCTTAGTCTTCCAGTCTTCGCTGACGGCTGAGAGGTAGTACGTGAAATTGTAGGTCGTGCCGGAACCGTCGGACCGGTGAACGACGGCGATGGCCGACGATGGCAGCTTGACGTCTGGGTTGAGCTTCTTGATCGCCTCATCGTCCCATTTGGTAATGGCGCCCATGAAAATCTTGGCGACCGTCGGCCCGTCGAGAACGAGCTCACCAGGCTTGATGCCTTCAACGTTGATCACGGGAACGATGCCGCCCATGACCATCGGAAACTGGGCAAGCCCAGAGGAATTGAGATCGTCGCCGGTGAGCGGTGCATCGGTGGCGCCGAAGGTGACGGTGGCAGCCTTGATTTGCTTGATGCCGCCGCCGGAGCCAATCGACTGGTAGTTGAGACCGATCCCGGTCTCCTTCTTGTAGGCATCGGCCCACTTCGCATAGATCGGATAGGGGAAGGTAGCGCCAGCCCCTGAGATGTCGGCGGCTTGCGCCGCGGTGATGGTGAACGCTGCGGCTAAGCCAACAGCGGCCGCATAGGACATGAACCTCATTGGAACTCTCCCTGTAGGGTGGAGAAAATCGGGCTCGGAAAACGAACCTCCGGCAGGGGCCCCTCCCCCACCGTCGAGGGAGCGTTAACGCCGCGCAATAACGCTACTATGTCAGTTATATGACAGTTGGGTGACAGTGCGGGAAAGGCCCGGATTTGGCCTGTGGAAAGCTATTCGGCGGCTGTCGCCTTGACGGGAAGGGTTTCGCGGGCCGGATCGAGGAGCACGGTGAAGGTCGAGCCCTTGCCGGGCTGAGAGGCAATGGCGAGCTCGCCACGATGGCGATTGAGGATGTGCTTGACGATGGCGAGCCCGAGCCCCGTGCCGCCGTTCTCGCGGCTCGCGGTGACGTCGATACGGTAGAAGCGCTCGGTGAGCCGCGGCAGATGCTCAGGCGCAATGCCGGGTCCCTGGTCGATCACCGAGATCGCGTAGCGGCCAAGCTGCCGCCCCACCGGCGGGGCTTGCCTCGGTTCCAACCGGATCTGCCCGCCCTTCACGCCGTAGCGGAAGGCGTTCTGCACCAGGTTTTGGAAGACCTGAACGAGCTCGTCGCGGTCGGCACGGACGATGGCCGGACGCGGGAAGCGCCCGACATGCAGGCGTCCGCCGGAGTCTCGAGCGAGCGGTTCCAGCGTGTCGCGCACGTGATCGAGCACGTCGTTGAGGTCGACGCGGCCGCTCGGCGGAACGTGGGCATTCATCTCGACGCGGGAGAGCGAGAGCAGCGCGTCGATCAGGCGCGTCATGCGCGAAGCCTGCTCGGCCATGATGGCAAGGAAGCGTTCGCGCGCCTTGGGATCGTCCTTGGCGGTGCCTTGCAGCGTCTCGATAAAGCCGCGGAGCGAGGCAAGCGGAGTCCTGAGCTCGTGGCTCGCATTGGCAATGAAATCGGCGCGCATCTGGTTGATGCGCTCGACCTCGGTCAAATCCCGCAACAGCACGAGGATGTCGCTGTCGGGGTCCGATCCGCGGGTGAGCGGCGCCACGGTCGCGGCCATGCGCCGGCCAACGGGTACCCTTTCGGCATAGGTCACGGTGACGGCGCGGCCGCGCGAGGGTGCGGCGCTGACGGCGTCCAGGAATTCCGGGGTCCGGATCACCGAAGAGATATGGCTGCCTTCGCGCAAAGAGGCGAAGAGCCCCCTCGCCGGAGCGTTGCAGTACAGCACCTGCCCCGCCGTATTAAGCAGGATGGCCGGATCAGGCAGGGCCTCGGCGATCACCCGCATGCGCGAGCTCGACCGCGCCGAACTCGTCAGCCGCGCGAGCTCGTTACCCTCGGCGTCATCGATCTCCTGACGCGGCAGAAGCGCGACCGAGGCGACGAAGCCGAGGAACGCGGCGATTGCGAAGGGAAGCGAGAGATGGGCGACGACCACGAGCGACGCCATGATCACGGCGACCGCGACAATTAGCCATAGCGAGGACCACAACCTGGCAGCGAGCTCGTGGAGGCCGCGCAGCACGGCCGCGCCGGCCCTTGCCGGCAGGCTCGCGGCAAGTGGGGAGGCGGGGCGTTCTACCCGAACGATCAATGCCTTTCCCCCACGACCAAGCGAATCATTTGAGAAATTGCCGAGATTGTGCGCCTCCATCATTGCGCTGGGATTGTCACGCTTTTGCGACGGAGTACCGCAGCTCCCGTGACAAAGCCATGACAGAGTTCTGGCCGGTCGAGCCGGGCCCGCTTTATAGTTCCCCCAATTTAGGCGCCTTTCAAGATTATGACGCGCCGGACAGCAGGGTCAGGGTCAGTTCTTGCGGGCCGCGTCAAGGTCCGGCCATTTCAACGCCATCGCCGGCCAATTGGGGACTTGCATGAAGTGCGTATCAGTTTGCGTGACCCTCGTTGCCTCGGTCACGGCGCAGTTTGCCTTGGCGTCGCCCCTGATCACCGACTCTCCACTCGGCTGCCCGCCGGCCAAGACCATAACCGTCCCGCCTTCCGGAGAAGCCGAAATCGTTCTGGCTGAGGGGCCGCAACTGACCTCCGAGCGGGTCGCAGGGCCTTTCGATCAGCCGCGTGCGGTTGGATTTCTGCCCGACGGCTCGTTTCTCGTCACCGAAAAAACAGGGCATTTGCAGCTTGTCGGGAGCGGAGGCGAGACCCGCGCAATAGCCGGCGTCCCGGAAGTGCTGACCCTGGCGCATGGCGGCCTGATCGATCTCGCTGTCGATCCTGACTATGCCCGCAACGGCACGATCTATTTTTCCTATCTCGTCGGTCAAGAGAACGCCTCCAAGATGCGGGTGATGAAGGCCAAGCTCGACGAGCGGAATGAAACTCTCACCGACCAGCAAGTGCTGTTCGAGAGCACGGCCGGACCGCGGCCAGAGCAGATTGGCGGGCGCCTTGCCCTCTCCCCTGACGGCTATCTCTTTCTCACCCTCGGCGACCGGTGGAGCGGTGATCCGGCACAGGACCTTTCCAATGACGAGGGGAAGATCATCCGCATCGGCACCGACGGCTCGATCCCCGAGAGCAACCCCTTCAGATGGCGCGTCGGTGCACGGCCCGAGATTTGGAGCTATGGCCATCGCAATCCGCAAGGGCTCGCCTTCGATGCGAAGCGTGGCGAGCTATGGTCCGACGAGCATGGCCCGCGGGGAGGCGACGAGCTCAATCTCATTCTTCCCGGCCGCAACTACGGCTGGCCGCTGATCGGCTACGGTGTCGACTATTCAGGCCGCCCCGTCGGCGATGGAAAGGGTGCCCGCGCAGGATTGGAGCAGCCGGTGCATTATTGGGTGCCGCTCTCCATCGCTCCCTCCGGGCTTGCGCTCGAACCTGATCCTGCCAACCGGATCATCTGGATCAGCACGCTCGCGGGCGAAACCCTGGTTCGGCTCACGCTCGGCGACGGCTGCACGGTGAGCGAGGAGCATTTTCTGGAGCACCGGCTTGGACGCTTGCGCGATGTGCGCATCGATCCGAGCGGCGTCCTCTATGTGCTGACCGACGGGCCTGAGGGAATGTTGTACCGGCTGAACCGCGGGACCGGCGAAGAGGACAAAGAGAAGACCCACCTCTAGCGGCGAGGATCAACGCGACAACCGCTTGGCGGCAAGCTCGGCGAGATAGTCCTGAAAGCGCTGCTCCTTGTGCTCGCCAAGCTCGCGCAGATAGGTCCACGTGTAGAGGCCGGTGTCGTGGCCATCGTCGAACACAATGCGCGCAGCGTAATTGCCGACCGGCTCGATGCGCAGGATGCGCACGGCCTTCTTGCCCGGCACGGTGACGCGCTCTTCCGGGCTGTGCCCCTGCACCTCGGCGCTTGGGCTCATCACGCGCAAGAGCTCGGCGGGAAGGTCAAAGTTGGCGCCATCGTCGAAGGCGACGGTGAGCAGCCGCCGGTCCTTGTCGACCTTGAGCTCCGTCGGCCAGGGATCGCTCTTTGCCATCGTTGCGGTCTACCCGAGGTCGATCTCGCCTTCGACCACGTGGCGCAAGCCGGTGCCTTCGCCGGTCAGCACCATCCTGACCTTGAGCACCCCCTTGCCGCCAAAGCCTTCCTCGCGCACCGCCCGCTCGATCGCCTGCTGGGAGGTGACGCCGACCTCTTTCAGGAACTTCCGCATCGACATGTTGAAGCGCTGCTCGTCCATGGTCCAGTCTCCTTGAGCGGCCGGCCCTGATATGCAAAGGATCAATCGCCATATTAGGGTCGAATGACAAGCGCGGTCACGTGGGACGAGGCCAGCCACGAAACGGAAGACGGTGAAAATGCCGCGGAAAAGGACGGTCAAGCGCCGCGATCGCCTCGCCATCTCCTTGCAGGATGCGCGATTCAGGAAGCGCGTGGTAAAGAGCACCAAGCTCTATGACCGCAAGGCCAAGCCGCCGCCGGAAGATGAGACCTGACCGATGCTGAAGACGATCCCACCGATGATCGACCCGTTCGGCCGGCGCATCACGTATTTGCGCGTCTCGGTCACCGACCGCTGCGATTTTCGCTGCGTTTATTGCATGGCTGAGTCCCCCACCTTTCTGCCGCGCAAGGATCTGCTCACGCTTGAGGAGATCGACCGGCTGGCATCCGCCTTCATCGCCAAGGGCGTGCGCAAAGTGCGGCTCACCGGGGGCGAGCCGCTGGTGCGCAAGAACCTCATTTGGCTGATCAAGTCGCTGTCGCGCCATCTCGGCGCCGGCCTCGACGAGCTTACGCTGACCACAAATGGCAGCCAGCTCGCCAGCTATGCAGGGCCGCTCGCGAACAGCGGCATCGCCCGTATCAACGTCTCGCTCGACACGCTCGATGCGGCGAAGTTCAAGACGATCACCCGCTGGGGCGACTTCACGCAAGTGATGGCCGGCATCGACGAAGCCGACCGCGCCGGGATCAAGATCAAGATCAATACAGTTGCGCTCCGCGGCGTGAACGAGGACGAGATCGAGGCGTTGTTGCGCTGGACGCATGGGAGAGGTTTCGACCTCACTCTGATCGAGACCATGCCAATGGGCGAGACCGGCAGCGACCGTACCGAGCAATATCTGCCTCTCAGCCTGGTGCGGGCACGGCTGCAGGACCGCTTCACCCTCGAGGAGAGCCCGCATCGCTCCGGTGGTCCCGCTCGCTACGTGCAGGTGCGCGAGACCGGGGGCAGACTCGGTTTCATCACGCCGCTCACCCATAATTTCTGTGAGGCGTGCAATCGGGTACGGGTGACCTGCACCGGCACTCTCTATATGTGCCTTGGCCAGGAGGATGCCGCCGATCTTAGAGCGCCGCTCAGAGCAAGCGAATCCGACCATTTGCTTAACGCCGCCATCGACGCGGCGATCGCGGCCAAGCCCAAGGGTCATGACTTCGTCATCGAACGAGGCGGCAAGCCGACGCTCTCCCGCACCATGTCGACCACGGGCGGCTAGACCCTTCAGCGCTCGCTAAGGTTAACGCGCAACCCCCCGGATGGCTGAGACGGACAGCCCTTTTTGCATGGGTTTGTTAAGCACGCCGCTTACCCCGTTCTTAACCGCCGGGCGCCTAGTTTCAACACACGTACACTGACGGAACCTGCCGCTGAATGTCCGCCTTGGCGTCACTCAAGAGAAATTGGCTGTTGGCGGCATTGGTGTTGCTTTGCGCGCTGACCGTCTTTGCCGCCTTCGTGGCGCCGAGCGAGATCGGCAAGATGGAGCTCGAGCTTGAGGCGTCGACGGCAGCCACGCGCATCGGCGCCGAGCTGAACGGGGAGCCCGGCACCCTGGCCGATGCGTTCGCGCGCCCGGCTCTCGCGCCGCATCTGAGCGGTATCTTCGAGAAGCTCGGCTATGACCATCGCGTGCTCCGCTACGAGCTTTACGACCATGCCGGCAACCTCAGCTTCGCGAGCGTCAAGGCGGGACTGACATTCGATCCGAGCGGGGACGGCGCTCCTCGCGTGCTTCCAAGCGCGGAACCCACCGTCACGCTGCGCAACCGCTCGAATGCCGCCGTGTCGCATTTTGCGGTGCTCGCCATTCCGGCTCATTTGAGCGGCGAGGCTGATGGGACGCTCATGGCTTCTTGGCGGGAACGGCGGCCGTTGCTGGTGAGGCCGGCGCCGGCGTTTCGGCTTTAGGCTCGGTGCCGGCAACCTCCGGGCCACTCGGTTTTTCGGCCGTGGCGGGGCTCACCTCGGGGCTCTTCTCTTGCGGTGGCGCGGGCTCGACGTGAACCACCTCAGGCTGAGCGTCGGGCGCCCCGTTGGCTGGGGAAGCTGCGGATGCGTTCGGCCCCTCGGTGGCCGCGCCGCTCTCATCATGGCCCTCATCACCGAGGCTCTTCAATTCCACCGGCTGAGGCGATGGCGTCGCAACAGCTTCGGGTTCAGGCGGCAGAGCCTTCGCCTCGGCTGGGGCGGACGACTCGGGCGAGACTTGCTGCGGCGTGTCGTCAGGTGCCTCTTCGACCGGGCTTGCTTCCTGCTTGGCAGGTTCTACCGTCCGATCCGGAGCCTCGGCCGGAGCCAACTCGACAGGACTTGGATGCGCGGCGGAGGGCGCGGAAACACTATCAGGTTTGACCGGTTCGGGTGCGGCTTCGACATCGGGCGCGGGTGGTGCCGCCTCGATCGGCGCGGGCTCGTGTGCAGGTGCCTCTTTCGCCACAGGAAGCGCGGAGGTGGTCGCCGGGTCGGCCTCCGGTTTCACCGCGGCCTTCGGTGCGGATGGAACCACCTCTACCGCGATCGGGGGCGGCGCGTTGCTGCCAGGTCCCGGCAAGGTAATCAGCATCGGGAGCATGGCTGCAACACAGAGTCCGTGCACGGCTCCGGCGCCAAGCACGCAGAGTGGGAGAGTAATCGAGCGTCTGTCAGTCAAAGGGCGCAGCTTCAGGGGCGCCGCCGCACTTTCGCCCCCAAACCTTCGCTTAGCTGAGTCGGCGCCTCACGCCAACAGTTTAGCCTTCCATCACGATGCGGGGTGCGGCGCGCGCTTCTCGCTTGTGACTTTCAAGCTCTGCCCACGCGGCGTTTGCGATCGCGCGATAGGCCTCGGCCGCTGCAGACTTGGGATCGCTCGCCACCACCGGCTTGCCGGCGTCCGAGGTCTCGCGAATGGCGAGCGTGAGCGGCACCTCGCCGAGGAAGGGAACGCCGAGGCGCTTGGCTTCCGACTGCGCGCCGCCATGGGCGAAGATGTCGGTCGCCGATCCGCAATGAGGGCAGACGAAGGTGCTCATATTCTCGACGATGCCGAGCACCGGCACATCAACCTTGCGGAACATGTTCAGCCCCTTGCGCGCGTCGATCAGGGCAAGGTCCTGTGGGGTGGAGACGATGATGGCGCCGGCAAGAGGCACCTGCTGCGCCATGGTGAGCTGCGCGTCGCCGGTGCCCGGAGGCATGTCGACGACCAGCACGTCGAGCTCGCCCCAGGCCACATCCTTCAGCATCTGCGAGAGCGCCGACATGACCATGGGCCCGCGCCAGATCATCGGCGTCTCCTCATCGACGAGGAAGCCCATGGACATGACTTTCAGCCCATAGGCCTCCATCGGCGCAAGTTTGTCGCCGGCGAGTTGTTGCGGCCTCCCCTTGATGCCGAGGAGCCGCGGCATGGACGGACCGTAAATGTCGGCATCGAGCACGCCGACCTTGAGGCCGCGCGCTTGCAGGCCAAGGGCAATATTCACCGCCGTGGTCGATTTGCCGACGCCGCCCTTGCCCGAGGCGACGGCAATGATGTTGGCGACGCCTTGTATGGCGCCGGTGCGATGGCGGGCAGCCTGCGCCGCGCCGCGGGCGACCGGCGATCCGGGTTGTTGCTGCGTTCCGGCGCCAGCGCCGTTGCCGCCGCCAGGAGGCGTCCCAGCCTCGCGGTCGGCGGTGAGGGTGACGGCGACGGCCTCTACTCCCGGCACGTCCTTCACCGCCTGCTCGGCGGCTCGGCGCAGCGCTTCGAGCTCAGAAGCCCGGGCAGGATCGACGGAAATGGCGAAATAGACCTTGCCGCCGCGAATGATGATCTCTGAGACGAGCCCGAGCGAGACGATGTCGTCGCTGAGGTTCGGCCCCTTGACGTGCTTCAGCGCGTCGAGCACGTGCTGTTTGAGAATGGGTTCCGGCATGACGCACTATGTATTCTCGACTGGGCGGAACACCAACAGTCTTATGTCGCGGCGCGCTTGCCTGGAATGGCGGCTCAAGGAACCCAGCAGCCCTCACCGACGCAGGATTTGAGCCTGTCGTGGAGGTCGCGCAGCATCGCCGCATCGGACGCATAGCGCGGATCCTTGACCTTGTTGTCGAGTTCGTAGGGATCGGCCACGAGATCGTACAGCTCCTCAAACCCGTCGTCGTGACGCACGTATTTTCGCGTCGCCGTGCGCACCGCCGCGTAGCGCTTATCGGCCTTGGTGACGCCATTCCCACCCTCGACCAGGATGGCGCTCCGCCATGGTGCCTTGGCATCGTGCAGAATGGGCAGCAAGGAACTGCCGTCAGGAGCGGTGCCAGGCTTTACGCCTGCAACCTCCTGGATGGTGGCGGCCACGTCGAGATTGTTGACGAGCTGATCGCGCGTCTCGTTTCGCGGGATGCCCGGCCCCTTGACCACCAGCGGCACCTTGATCGACGGCTCGTAAACCGAGTTCTTACCGAACAGGCGGTGATCGCCATACACATATCCATTGTCCGAGGTGTAGACGATCACGGTGTTGTCGAGCTTGCCCGCGGTGTTCAGCGCGTCCTCGACGCTGCCCACGAGATCATCGACCGACCGCAGCGACTGAAGCTCGGCGCGATAGCTCTCCTCGATCTGAGTTTTCAAGGCATCGTTCAGGCGCGGCGACCTCGCCACCAAGGGCGGCTTGTCGCTCGCGTCCTCCTCATCGTAGGCCGGCGTCTTGGGGAGCTTGAGATCGGCGAAAGCACTGGCATAGGCAGGCGCGGGTATCGCCGGTTCCTTCTGCCCTTCCTCGCCCTGCCCGTGCGGAGCCTTGGTCGCGATCAGCATGAAGAAGGGTTGAGCCGAGCCGGCCTGATCCTTGATAAAGCGCACGGCCCGCTCCTTCAGCACGTCGGTCGAGTAGTCGGCGGGCTCGTGACCGAAGTCGAGAAGCTTGCCATTCTCGTTGATCGTGTAGTTGTAGTAGCGCACCTTGGTGAAGGCGTACCAAAGGTCCCAGCCCGGCGGCACCCAGTGTTGCTTGTCCGGGGCGCCGATCCCGAACCAGCCATTCAAGGCATTCGACCAATAGGCGGCGCTCGCAAGGCGCGGCGGCTTGCCGGCGCCATAGCCGTTCTCATACTTGCCGATGAGCGCCGTGGTGTAGCCGGCTCCCTTCAGCCATACCGGCAAATCGTTCGCTTCCTCCTGCTTAAAGGTGTCCCAGCCGCCGCCTTTCTCCGGCTTGTTCGACTTGATGCCGTCATTATGGGAGGCCTGGCCGGTAAAGAAGGACGACCGGCTCGGCGAGCAGAGCGAGAAATTCACGAAGCTGTTCTTGAACGTCACGCCCTGCGCGGCGAGCGCCTGAACGTTCGGCAGATAGGAAGTGGAGCCGGTGTCTTCCTCATCGTCGGTGAGGATGACGATAATGTTCGGCGCCGCCATGGCGCTGGAGAGGAGAGAGAAAAAGACGAAGAGAGTGCAAAGAAGTGTGCGCATGGGAGTTGCCCCGCCGTCTCGAATGTTGCCCCTAGTGATGCAGTCCGGCTTGCCGGCGGATAGCGCCATCGGCGGCGGTCTTTTTCAGGGCAGAGACCGGTCCTGCGTCACTCGGTCCGACCGCTCCTCGATCCTCGCGCGCCCCGAACGCGGCCATGCGCCTTGAGTTCGCGGGAGAGTGCGGCAGATTGCCGTCGCGCTCTCTAAGGCACCCAGCAGGCCTCACCGACACAGCTTTTGAGCGTGTCCTCGATGCTGCGAAGCGTCAAAAGATCGCCGGTGTAGGCGGGATCTTGCGCCTTGTTCCTGAGCTCGTGAGGGTCGGCGGCGAGATCGAACAGCTCCTCAAAGCCGCCGTCGTATTTCACGTATTTCCTCGTCGTGGTGCGCACGCCGGCATAGCGGTTCGATGCGCGCTCGAAGCGGGTCACCGGACTTTCGATCAGAATCGCGCTCCGCCAAGGCGCCTTGGCGTCGGCAAAGAGGGGCTTGAGCGACTTGCCGTCGAGCGGAACGCCGGGCTTGGCGCCTGCGAGATCCAAAATCGTGGCGACCAAATCGAGATTGTTGACGAGCTGATCGCGCGTTTCGTGCTCAGGGATGCCCGGACCGCGCATCAAGAGAGGCACCTTGATCGAGCCCTCATAGGCCGCGGTCTTGCCGATCAGGCGGTGGTCGCCGAACAGGAAGCCGTTGTCGGACGTATAAATCAGCACCGTATTGTCGAGCTTGTTGGTGTCCCTCAGCGCATCGACCACGGCGGCGACGACATCGTCGACCGATTGAAGCGACTGAAGCTCGGCGCGGTAGCTGAGCTCGAGATCCTGCTTGGTCTTGAGGCCGACGCGCGGAGCCTTGAGCGCCTTGCGGTGCACATCGCGTTCGTTGAAGGCAGGGTTTTCCGGCAGGTGAACGTCGTTGAAGGCCTGCTCATATTTCGGCGATGGAATGGCGCGGTCCCCTTGCGCGTGCGCGGCCTTAGGCGCGATGAACATGAAGAAGGGAGCCTGGCTTTCCCCCTCGTCATTGATGAAGCGGACGGCGCGCTCGGCGAGTACGTCGGTCGAATAATCGCTTGGACGATGATCGAAGCTCAGGATCGTGCCGTTCTCGTTGATCCAATAGTCGTAATATCTCACCCGCGTTCCGGTGAAGGCGTACCAAAGGTCCCACCCCGGGGGCACCCAGTCGCGCGGATTGCCGACGGTGGTGCCCTTGAACTCCACATCGATCCAGCTGCCGAGCCAGGCGAGCCACGCCCCATAGCCACTCTGCTGACCGTAGCGGTTCAGATATTTGCCGATCAGCGCCGTCTTGTAGCCGGCCGCCTTGAGCCAAACCGGCAGCGAATCCTCTTCCTTGCTCTTGAACGCCTCCCAGCCACCTTGATCGAGCGGGCTGTTGGCCCTGATGCCGTGACTATGCGCCGCCTGCCCGGTGAGGAAGGAGGCGCGGCTCGGCGCGCAGAGCGGAAGATTGACGAGACTGTTCTTGAAGGTGATCCCCTCATCGGCGATGAGCGACAAGGTCTTCGGCATGTAGGCCATGGAGCCCGTGTCCTCCTGATCGTCGGTCATGATGACGATGATGTTGGGGCGAGCGAGCGAAGCCGTGGTGGAGATCAGCAGCAGGAGGAGCGCGCCGATGAGCCGCATGGATGCCGAGGAGGCCTCAGGCGTCCGGGAACAGGCGGGGCAACGCTTCGATCTTGCTCCAGCCTTCGCCTTGTTTGACCTTCTCGACGCGGAGGTCGTGGAAGTAATCGTCGAGCACCGCGGCGCGTTCCTGCGCAAGCGGCGGAGCGCAATAGTCCTCCTCCTCCCACACCGCCACGCCGTCCTTTCGAATGCGCGCCTCCTTCAGCGAGGCCGAGAGCGTCGCGCCGAACGGGCGCAACAAGATGAACTCGGCGCGCGCCAGCCGCTCGCCGAGCTCTTCGAGCCGCCCGTGTTTCGGAACCGCGGAAACCAGGTAGAACGCCATGATCGCTCCCATACACCGATTGGCCTCCTCCTCCTTACAATATGGGATCGCGGCGCATTTTCGTCATTCAAGGCCCATGCGGCGCCATACCTGCCCCTCGCCGGGAGGTCCGATGCCGCCGTTTCGGCGGCGTGGGGGTGGGCCACAACGCACCGCCCCTCCCGGCAATCCCGGCCCATAGCCGGGCTTGGCGCCCTCCCCATCAGACCGGGATGAAGAGCTTCCAGGACAGGTCACGGAAAGGGCGGAACACCCTCGTCCTGAAGCTGTTTTTTTTGATCCGTGGACGGAACCTCCGGAACGAGCCTGCGTTTCTTTGCCGCGCCACGAATGTGCCGTGTTTGGCGGTGAGCGTAAGTATTTGAGGGAGTAAGAGGGTACTCGGCGGCTCCGGGGGGCGGACGGCCGAAGCCCAAGTCCGGAGTGCGTTTAGTTCATGTCTGTCCCCCTTGCGGCGCCACTGCGCGATGGCGCCCGTTTCGACCACATCGCTCGCATCTCCGAACGTCGGCCTGAGCCTCATGTTCGCCTGAGCTCCACGCTCTGCACCGCCGGCGCGCCAAAGATCGGCGCCGCTCCGTGTCAAAAGAGAGCGGCAATCAAGCCTTCCTTAACCGTGTCCTGGTTAATTTTACCAAGCTCGGCGCAAGCGCCTTAGCCTTTCACCGTCAACATCCACAGAGCGGGGGGAACATGCGCATTGTGGTTGGTTCGGGAAGTTCGAGGGATCTGAAGCACGCCGAACTCGATCGGCATCTCGAGATTTTGGCGCAGTTCGTCGCCCGCGTCGAATGCGGTGTCGGCGAGGCGCGGAAGCTGACCATGGTTCTGCGCTCGGCCACGTCGGGCTCGGCACAAGCCCTGATCGTCAAGGCCCGTGATCTGAAGCGCGTCGGCATCGCCGCCAAGGTGCTGGTGACCACGCTCGATCCCGACCTGGAGCTTCGCCGGCTCTACGCCTGCCTTTCCGAGCTGAGCCCGCGAGACCCGGCGAGAGAGCTGATCCGCTGGGCGCGCAATCCGCGCCTGCTCGACGCCCATGAGCAGGCGACCTACGGCTCCTCGCTCTGCTGGTGGGGCGACGCCATGCGGCGCGAGGCCGACAAGCGCAATGCCTTGAGCCTTTTCGAGGACGGTTCGCCAGGTTCGGTGCGGCTCGGGCAGCTCGCCTTCCAAGCGCTCTGGTCTCAGTCGGCCGTGGTGGCCGAGCGGCGCCTGATCGGGCCCGCGCTGCCCAAGCCCTCGGGGGCCTATGAGCGCGACGCGGAGACGGTCGCTGCAATGTCGGCCCGCCGTCCAAGCCTGCAGGGCTGGCCCCTCATCCGGCACTAGTCCGAGTTTCGTCATTGCCGGGCTTGACCCGGCAATCCATTCCACTGGCGCTCCCGTCCGCTCAAGCGTAACGGCATGGATGCCCGGATCAAGTCCGGGCATGACAGAGTTTATCAATACCGATGCCCACGACCATGCAAGCGATGGTGCTTGACCGGGCCCGGACTGCGCTTCGCGCAGCCGAGCTGCCGATGCCTGAGCCGTCTCCGCATCAGCTTCGCTTGCGCGTGCTTGCCTGCGGGGTCTGCCGCACCGATCTGCACATTGTCGACGGCGAGCTCGCGCAGCCGAAGCTGCCTCTGGTGCTCGGCCATGAGATCGTCGGGCGCGTCGACGCCATGGGCGGAGAGGTGCAGGGCTTCGCAACTGGCGACCGCGTCGGCGTGCCGTGGCTCGGCTTCACCGACGGCACTTGCCCCTATTGCCGCAACCATCAGGAAAATCTCTGCGACAACGCCCGCTTCACCGGCTACCAGATCGACGGCGGCTATGCCTCGTACACGGTGGCCGATGCACGTTACTGCTTCCATCTGCCGGAGGCCTACAGCGACGCGGAAGCAGCTCCGCTCCTCTGCGCCGGGCTGATCGGCTACCGCTCGTTGAAGATGACCGGCGACGCCGCGCGTCTCGGCATTTACGGCTTCGGCGCCGCGGCCCATATCGTGACGCAGGTGGCGCGTTACCAGGGGCGCCAGATCTTTGCTTTCACCAGGCCTGGCGATGCACGCGCGCAAGACTTCGCGAAGGAGCTTGGCGCGGCATGGGCCGGAGGGTCCGACGAGAGACCGCCGGAAGAGCTCGACGCCACCATCATCTTCGCGCCTGTCGGGGCGCTGGTCCCGGCGGCGCTTAAAGCTTCACGCAAAGGCGGCGTCGTGGTGTGCGGCGGCATCCATATGAGCGACATCCCGGCCTTCCCTTACGAGATTCTGTGGGAGGAACGAGTGGTGCGCTCGGTCGCCAATCTCACGCGCGAGGACGCACGCGAGTTTCTGGCGCTTGCGCCAAAGGCCGGCGTGAAGACTACGGTGGTGCCGATGCCTCTTGCCGCCGCCAATGAGGCGCTCGATCGCTTGCGCCAAGGCGAGCTCACCGGCGCGGCGGTGCTTGTGCCATAGCGGTAGGGTGGGCAAAGCGGAGCGTGCCCACCATTATTCCAGCGTGAGCAACAGCTGGGCTCTTGCCCACCCTACGCTGCTAAGGCTTGTCCTTGCCGACCTCGATGTCGACCCCGCCGTTGTCCTTGCGGATCTCGCCGGAAAATCCCGGTACGTCGATCTTCACCACCGGCTCATGCCGGCGCTCGTAATAGAAATAGGCAAGGACGCCCAGGGCCACGACCGCGGCTCCCAGCAGCACGCCAAGCAGAAGATTGTTGCTCTTGCCATCCAGATTATCCGCCATGAACCCCTCCACGTTGAATTCGCCCCATAATCAATGTTTTACCGCCGCCTAAAGTTTCCTTCGAGGCTCTGGTTGAGCTTGACGAGGATCAAGGAGGAGGATCAGAGTCTGCCTAGAACATAATCACCACTCTAGGGAGGCGTCCATGTTGCACCAGGTCATCGAGACCCTGAATTCCCGCGTGGCGCTGCGGCCCCGCTACGAGAATTTTATCGGCGGCAAATGGGTCGCTCCTGTCGGGGGCGATTACTTCGACAATGTCAGCCCGATCACCGGCAAGACCGTATGCCAGATCGCGCGTTCGCAAGCCGCCGATATCGAGCTTGCGCTCGACGCGGCGCATAAGGCGAAGGACGCTTGGGGTAATACGGCGCCGGCCAAGCGGGCAGAGATTCTCAATAAGATCGCCGACCGCATGGAGGAGAACCTCAAGGTGCTCGCCGCGGTCGAGACCATCGACAACGGCAAGCCGATCCGCGAGACCACCTTCGCCGACATCCCGCTCGCCATCGATCATTTCCGCTACTTCGCGGCCTGCATCCGCTCCCAGGAAGGATCGCTCAGCGAGATCGATGACGATACCATCGCCTATCATTATCACGAGCCGCTCGGCGTGGTCGGGCAGATCATCCCGTGGAACTTCCCAATTCTCATGGCTGTGTGGAAGCTCGCCCCTGCGCTCGCCGCGGGAAACTGCATCGTGCTGAAGCCTGCGGAGCAGACGCCCATGAGCATCATGGTGCTCATGGATCTCGTCGGCGATCTCCTGCCGCCAGGCGTGCTCAACGTGGTCAACGGCTTCGGCGTGGAAGCCGGCAAGCCGCTCGCTCAGAATAAGCGCATCGCCAAGATCGCCTTCACCGGCGAGACCACGACCGGCCGCCTGATCATGCAATATGCGAGCGAAAATCTGATCCCGGTGACGCTCGAGCTCGGCGGCAAGTCGCCGAACATCTTCTTCGCCGACGTCATGGCCAAGGACGACGCCTTCTTCGACAAGGCGCTCGAAGGCTTCGCCATGTTCGCGCTGAACCAGGGCGAGGTTTGCACCTGCCCGTCACGCGCGCTGGTGCAGGAGTCGATCTACGACAAGTTCATCGAGAAGGCGATCGCCCGGGTGAAGAAGATCAAGCAGGGCAACCCGCTCGATCCTTCCACCATGATCGGGGCGCAGGCCTCCAACGATCAGCTCGAGAAGATTCTGTCCTATGTGGATATCGGCAAGAAAGAAGGCGCCAAGCTGCTCGTCGGCGGCGAGCGTGCCAAGCTAAACGGCGAGCTGCAGGAAGGCTATTACGTGCAGCCGACCGTATTCCAAGGCCACAACAAGATGCGCATCTTCCAGGAGGAGATTTTCGGGCCGGTCCTTTCGGTCACCACCTTCAAGGACGAGGACGAGGCGCTCGCCATTGCCAACGACACGCTCTATGGCCTCGGCTCAGGCGTGTGGACCCGCGATATTAATTGCGCCTATCGCATGGGCCGCGGCATCCAGGCCGGACGGGTGTGGACCAATTGCTACCACCTCTACCCGGCTCACGCGGCCTTCGGCGGCTACAAGAAGTCCGGCATCGGGCGCGAGACGCACAAGATGATGCTCGACCATTACCAGCAGACCAAGAACGTGCTGGTGAGCTACAGCCAGAAGGCGTTGGGCTTCTTTTAATTGAAGGGTGCACCCCGCGCGCTTAGCCAGAGCGCGCGGGGTTCCCGGTAGTGCCTATCCCTAAGCGGCCCGTTGCTTGCGATCCCATCCGACGTTGAGCTGCCGTTGAGGCTTGGCGCGCCCGCCTCGGTTCATGTCCAATTCGAAGACGCCCGGAATCATAAGCACGCCTTGCGGCCGGTTTCCGTTCTCGAACATCGCAAAGCGGAGCGCTTCGGTCCGATTGACAAAAATTCCGCCGCAGAGGCCGCGCTGATCTTGCACCACCCAGTTCCCTTGCCGGTTCTGGCCGAGCAGAAAGAGCGACGATCTCGTACACGGGGCTTCGGCTTGTCGCATCGACGTTTCCTTTGTTATTTCGTCGCGGAAAATCTGCTCCTGCCGGCATAGGAATGCGAGACGGGGCGGTGCGCTTTGTCATAAGGGCGCCATATAGGAAGCCGGGTTGAGTTATAATGGCGAGGCTCTCGCGTGTTGCGAGCGGCTGAGGACGGTGAGGAGCACATGGTCGAACGGGTACTTGCCACTGACGCCGCGATCGAGCTGATCGAGCGATTGCGCGCGAAGCACGGGAAGCTGATGTTCCATCAGTCAGGCGGATGCTGCGACGGATCGGCGCCGATGTGCTTTCCGGCCGGCGAGTTCCGTATCGGCGGCAACGACCAATATCTCGGCGAGATCGGCGGTTGCCCGGTCTATATGGATCTCGACCAGTTCGGCTATTGGAAGCATACCCAGCTCATCATCGACGTGGTGCCTGGGCGCGGTCATGGCTTCACGCTCGAGGCGCCCGAAGGCTTGCGCTTCTTGACCCGGAGCCGGGTGTTCACCGACGCAGAGGTCGACGCGCTCGACACAGAGGGAGCTCCCGCAGGCGGCCAGGCAGCATAAAGTGGCTCCCGTCGTTTGAAGGGGGGCGCATTTTGCAGTTTCGGCCGACATTTTCACGGCGCCACTTTCTGAAACTCGGCGGCGCCGTTCCTCTAGGCCTCGCCCTTCCACATTTTCCTCTCTTCGCCCCTTTGGCGCTCGGCGACGAGGTGCATTACCTCGCCGTCCGCGACAAGGTCCCGGACCCGAAGGACATCTTCTTCTCGGTGCAATATCCGGGGAAGCCGCCGATCAGGCTCGCGGGGCATTTCTGGTACAACGCAGAGACGGTGAGCGCGGGCAAGAAATGCCCGGCGATCGTCGAGTTCGTGCCCTATCGGCGGCGCGACGGAACCATGATCGCCGACAGCAAAATGTATCCGTGGTTCGCGTTCAACGACTATCTCTGCTTCCGCATCGATCTGCAGGGCTCGGGCGATTCGGAAGGCGTGCTCACCGACGAGTACACCGACGAGGAGCTCACTTATTGCAGCCAAGTGATCGCCGAGATCGCGGCGCTCCCCTCCTGCGACGGCAATGTCGGCATGATGGGAAAATCGTGGAGCGCCATCAATTCGCTGATGGTGGCGGCGCGGCCTGACCGCCCGCGGGCGCTGAAGGCGGTGCTCGTCTGTTGCGGCAGCGACGACCGCTACAACGACGACGTGCACTACATGGGCGGCGCCATGATGTTCGACAATGTGAGCTGGCCCTCGTCGATGTTTGGCTGGATGTCGCTGCCGCCGGACCCTGCGGTGGTCGGCGATCCGTGGAAGGAGATGTGGCGCGAGCGGATCAGGAACGCAGACTTCTGGTTCAAGCAATGGGCGAGCAACCAGCCGCGCGACGACTACTGGGCCGAGAACAGCGTGCGCGGCCATTTCGAGGACGTGCAGGTCCCGGTGTTCGTGATGTCGGGATGGCAGGACGGCTATAAGAACCCGGTGGAGCGGATCGTCTCGGGCTTGAGCGCGCTCGGCAAGCCGGTGCAGGGCCTGCTCGGACCATGGGGCCACAAATATCCTTTCGGCGGCTATCCCGGTCCGCGCATCGCGTGGCTGCAATACACCGTCACCCATTGGTGGGACAAATGGCTGAAGGGTAAGACCCCTCCCCCCGCCACCGACTGGCCCGAGCTTCCGGTGTGGCTTTCGGAGTCGCAAGGCCCAAGCAAATCTCTGTGTCCCGACGAGAAGGGCAAATGGGTCGCCGAGGACGGCGCCTGGCGCTCGCGGGTGAAAGAGAAGGTGCTCTATCTCGGGCCGGGCAACCGCCTGGGCGACGCGCCAGGCAAGGTGGCCTATTCGAGCGCCAAGCCTCTCGTCCTCGACACCGAGATGCTTGAGACGAGCTCGTGGGGCGAATGCGGCAATGACGACCTTCCCGGCGATCAGGCGCGCTTCGACAAGGCGTCGCTCTATTTCGACAGCGAGCCGTTGCCCGACGATCTCGATATTTTCGGCTATCCCACCGTGGCGCTGACGCTTGCCGTCAATCGGCCGACGGCGTCGCTTTCGATACGGCTGTGCGAGCTGGAGCCTGAGACCGGCGCCTCGCACCTCGTCACTTATCGCTTCTACAATCTCGCCTATCGGGGCGGCGACATGGCGAGCCCTGAGAAGATCGAGCCGGGCAAGACCTTCACCTTGCGCGTGACCCTCAACATCGCGGGCCACACCTTTAAGAAGGGCTGGCGCATCAGGCTTGCGCTCTCGCCGTCGTTCTATCCGACGCTGTGGCAGACCGCGGACGCGCCGACCGTCACGCTGTTCGCCGGCGGCGCCGACGGCTTCGAGGCGAGCGCCCTCATGCTGCCGGGACGCGAGCCGAGGGTCGAGGACAAGGCGGTGCAAAAGCTGCTGCCGGCGATATCGGTGACCGAATACGTCAATCCAGACGATTATCTGCCGACGATCGGCGAGACGCGGGCGGCGAAATCCACGCGCGACGCGACCCCGGTCACCATCGACGGCAAGCAAGGGATGTTGGTGCGGAAAGTGTTCGACAGCGGCCGCTATCAATATGGCGGGCCGCTGCGGGGCTTATGGATCGACCAGATCGCCGAAGAGAATTTCCAGATGATCGATAATGAGCCTCTGTCGCTCGTTGGCTTCACCAAATCATCTGCCACGCTGGAGCGCCCCGACACCGGCTTCAGGGCGCGATCGGAAACGAGCACGCGCGTGTGGGGCGAATTGAACGACGCCGGCGAGCCCGTGTTCCGCTACACTGCGACGGTGCGGGCCTTTGTCGGCAACGACAACCAACCCTTCGAGGAAAAGACGGTCGAAGGCACCATCAAGCGCGAGTGGATCTAAGGCGGCTCTTTGGCGTGACGGTGGTTTAATCCACCTCCCACTTGCCCGAACGGCTGTTCAAATGCGCCTCGAGCAGCCGCGCATTCTTGCGGTTCGCCTTCCAGGCGAAGTCGAACACATCGCCGAACAGCGGCACCGAGCCGACCAGAAAATCGATTCCGACATTGCCGAGCATGCGCGCGAGCGTGAGCTTCGAGGCGCCGCTCTGCCAGGCATGATGCACGATGAGGAGCGAGATGATGCTCGTCACGGCGTCGCCGAGGCCTGGGAACAAGCCGAGCAAGAAGTCGAGACCGAAGCGCAGGTTGGTGCCAGGCACCCTGAACTGATCGTCCATCATGCGCGCGATGAAGCGCACCTGGGCGAGCCGCTGCTCGTGGGTCAGTCCCTTGCTGTAGTCGCGCCAAAACTCGGCGGCGGACTTGCTCCTGGCGCCGCCATAAGCCCAGGCGCGTCCGAAAACCTGCTCGCTGCTGCTCATCGTCTGCAAAACTCCCACTTCCGGTAGCGCCATATGGGGGCTCGGCGCCGCGCATCAAGGTAAAATCGTAACGAGAAGCCGGGCGATGAGGTTCCGCTTGCTTCGTGCGGCGCTTCCCTTCGCCGCGACTATGGCAATAATGCTTCCTGGGCATTGGAAAGCGCGGCCGCGCCCGGGTAAGCAAGCTCATGGCATCCGACAGCTACGATGTGCTGATCCTGGGCGGCGGCAATGCCGGCTTCGGCGTCACCGTGCCGACCCGAAACGCCGGGATGACGGTGGCGATGGTCGAGGAACGCGACCTCGGCGGCACCTGCCCAAATCGCGGCTGCACCCCGAAAAAGGTGCTGGTGGCCGCCGGCCACGCGCTGCACGAGATCGACCAAGCTCATGTCCACCACATCAGCGTGAGCAAGCCGAAGCTCGATTGGGCTGCGCTGATTGACCGCGAAAAGGAGATGATCAGCGGCATCCCGGAGTCCCTTGCCGAGACGCTTGAAGAGCGCGGCGTCGATCTCTTCCGTGACAGCGCCAGCTTCGTGGGGCCGAACGCGGTCAAGGTCGGCAGCCGGACCATAGAGGCGAAGCATATCGTGATCGCCACAGGCTCACGGCCCCGGCCGCTGCCCATCCAAGGCGCCGAGCTGATGACCACCTCCGACGAGGTGTTGAGCGATCGCGAGCAGCCGGGAAGCGTGCTGTTCGTCGGCGGGGGCGTGATCGCGCTCGAGCTTGGCCATGTCTATGCACGCGCCGGCACCAAGGTCACCATTCTCGAAGTTCTGCCACGGCTACTGCCAGCGCTCGACGAGGACGCGGTCGAGCAGATCAGGCAGGAAAGCGCGCGCATCGGCATCGATGTGCATACCGGCGTCAAGGTTGCGCGGGTGGAGAAGGCAAACAAACAGCTGCGCACGATTTTCGCCACCGACGGCAAGGAGCAGGCGGTCGTCTCAGACCGCGTGGTCAACGGCGCCGGCCGCATCGCCAATGTCGATCATCTCGACCTCGACGCCGGCGGTGTCGCCCACGACAACTTCCGCATCTCCGTCGACGCGTATTTGCGCTCGACGTCGAACCCTGCCGTCCATGCTTGCGGCGATGTGCTCTCAGGCCCGCCGCAGCTTTCACCCATTGCCACTTACGAGGGTCGCATCGTCGGCGCCAACATCGTCGAGGGCCCGAAGAACAAGCCCGACTATGCGAGCCTTTCTTCCGCCGTTTATACGGTGCCGTCGCTCGCTTCCGTCGGGCTCACCGAGGCGCAAGCCAAGGAGAAGGGCCTCAACACCAAGGTCACGGTGAGCGACATGGAATATTGGTTCTCGACGCGGGCCTATGCCGAGACCAAGGCCTGGGCGAAAGTGATCGTGGACGAGGCGAGCGACCAGATCGTCGGCGCCCATATGGTCGGGCACGCGGCCGAGGAGCTGATCAATATCTTCGGCCTCGCCAAGAAGCACGGCATCACCGCAACGCAGCTCCGCGACTTCATCTACGCCTATCCGTCCTTCTCCTCCGACATCAAGCATATGCTGTAGGGGGCGGCTACTCGCTGAGAGCGGGGGCCGCTTGGGGCCCTCGCGTGTCGATAGGCTTGCTTTCGGCGGCCACCGCCTTGCGCACGTCCTCGATCATGGCTCGCGCGATTTCGAGCTCGCCCATGATCACGATGGTGGCGCCGTGCTTCTTCAGGTGAAGCACCTCCTCCTCGGAATGAGCCCGCGCGATGATCAACAGGTCCGGATTGGCCTCGCGCGCCTGCATCACGGCCTGGCCGCCCTCGAAGGCATCGGGGATCGCCACCAGCAGGCAGCGCGCGGCGCCGAGATTGGCTGAGCGCACGACTTCAGGATCGGCGGCGTTGCCGGTGATGGTCTCGATGCTTTGCTGGCGAAGCTCCGCCGCGGCGTCGTGATCATTCTCGATGACGAGGTAAGGCAGCTTCGACTCGCGCAGAGCTTCGCTCACCACGCTGCCGACCCTGCCATGGCCGACGAGCACGACGTGATCGGTGAGCCTGGTCGTCGGGATCGGCTCGCGGCCGCGCGCCTCCGGCGGGGGTGTCTGCTCGAATTCGTCGGACGGCGCCACGCGCCATATCGGCAGGCGGTCGAGCAGCTCGATGAGGAGAGGATTGAGCAGGATCGAGATGATGGCGCCGGCAAGGATCAGGCTTCGCGCATTTTCCGGCAGCACGCCGAGCGAGACGCCAAGTCCGGCAAGGATGAAGGAGAACTCGCCGATCTGGGCGAGCGACACCGAGATCGAGAGCGCGGTCGGCACCTGATGGCCGAACAGCCGCACCATGAGGTAGGCCGCCGCCGTCTTGGCGATCAGGATGATGAAGATCGTGGCGAACAGCGCCGCCGGAGCCTCGACGAGGATGCGCGGGTCGAACAACATGCCGACCGAGACGAAGAACAACACGGCGAAGGCGTCGCGCAAGGGAAGCAACTCGGTCGCCGCTTGCTGGCTCAATCGCGACTCGCTCAGGATCATGCCAGCGAAGAAGGCGCCGAGCGCGAGCGATACGCCGAACAGCTCGGTGGCGAGGTAGGCGAAGCCGAGCGCGATCGATAGAACGGCGAGTCGGAACAGCTCGCGGCTGCCGGTATGGGCGACGTAATGCAGGATCAGCGGAATGACCTTCCTGCCGACCACGAGCATGACGACGATGAAGGCCGCGACCTTGCCGAGCGTGAGGGCGATCGCCTCGATCAGCTGCGCGGGATCGGGCCCGTCGCCTGTGCCTTTGAGCACGCCGGCGAGAGCCGGCAGCAGCACCAATACCAGCACCATGCCGAGGTCCTGGACGACAAGCCAGCCGACGGTGATCCGACCGCGCTCGGAATCGAGCAGCCGCCGCTCCTGGAGCAGGCGGAGCAGCACCACGGTGCTCGCAATGGACAGCGCGATGCCGAACACGAGGCTGGCTCCAGGCGTCCAGCCCTGCCACCAGCCGATCGCCATGCCGAGCGGCGTCGCGGCAAGCGCTTGCGCCAGCGCGCCGGAAACGGCGATGGCGCGGACCGAAAGCAGATCCTCGAGCGAGAAATGCAAGCCAACCCCGAACATCAGGAGGATGACGCCGACTTCGGCGAGCTGATTGGCAACGCTCTGATCGGCGACGAAGCCCGGCGTGAACGGGCCGATGGCAATGCCGGCGAGCAGATAGCCGATCAGCGGCGGCAGCCTCAGGCGCTGGGCGACGAGGCCGAAGGCGAAGGCGAGCACAAGCCCCACGGCGAGCGTCGAGATGAGCGGAGCCGAATGCGGCATGCGAAGGTTCCCGTGGCGGTAGAGGCCGGCTCGCAATTAGGCGCGCGAATGGCGCCTGCGACAAGAGTCTTGCCGCTTTTTCGCAAAACGGCCCGGCGCTTCCTTCAGCGCACGGCGCCGGTTTTGGGCAGCGTCTGTCGCGACATGAGGGTGCCGATATCGATGGCGCGCTGCCTGAGCGGCGAGAGGCTCTCCCTCCAGCCTTCGTCGAGCACGAGCTCGCTTTTCGCATCGAAGCGAACGTGGTTGCCGGCGACCTCATGCTTCTCGGCCTCGGCCCAAGCGAGCTGGCGCGGATCGAAGGAAAGCCCCAGAGGTTGCAAGATGCTCGCCAAGGTGCCCGCGGGGTCGCGCACCAGATCCTCGTAATGCACCACGCTATGCGGCACCGATTTCAACGCCCGGCGGATCTGCTCGTGGATCAGCTCGTAGCGGAAGATGTGCTTGAGGAAGCCGCCATGCTTGCGCGTCACCGAGTTGATCTGCCCCTTGGGGTCGCGCACGATATGCACCGGATAGACGTCGAGCTCCTCAAGCTGCATTAAATAAGCGAGTCGCTTTGGCAGCTTCGAAGAGTCGACGACGAAATTTTTGCCGGTTACGTCGGCGATCGCCTTGAACACGAGGGCGTTCGGCGCTTTGCCCGCGTCCGTCTCGCCATAGTCGAGCATGTCGAGATCGGTGAGCGACTTGCCAACGGTCTCGCGGGTGCGCGCATCGACGCGCGACCAGACCGGGCATTGCCAAAGCGACGGCGCGCCACAGGAGCAGGGCGCGGAATTCTGCTTGCGCGGATGGTTGATGCCAAGCTGCCGGTTGAGCTTCAGCACCTCTCCCGCCGAGAAGATGGCCGGATGGGCGTTGAGCATCAGGTCGAGCAGCGTCGACCCGCTATGGCTCGTTCCGGCGATGTAGATCACCCGCATGGGAGACCTGTAGCACGGCGCGCACGGTTTGGCTCAAGCCCCCCTCGCGGCTCTCAAGGTCTCGCAAAACTGGCCTGCGACAATTCGGTCTGCGACATAACGGGCTGCGACATTTCGGGGTGCGACAGTTGAGCGGGGAAACAACTTGAGCCGCCCGCGTTCGGCCGGTGAATGGCCGTCGCGCCCCCCTTCCCCCAACCCCCGACGCGACGATGATCATTCCTACAAAGGAGACTTGTCATGTTCACCAAAACCGCAGTCGCGCTTGCCGCGGCTTCGCTCGCGCTCGGTGCCGCAGCCGTGAGCCCAGCCATGGCCAACTACGATCCCTGTTACGAGAATCCCGCTGCAAAAGGGTGTCCTGGTAACTACGACGCGACCCGGGAGCCGTTCTACGTCGCTCCAAGCAAGAGCGCGCAGCACGAAATGCATCCCACCACGACCACCACGGCCCGCCGCCATCACGGCTAGTGGTGCCGGCGCCATTTGAGTTCGGCGCCAACGAACGGAAGTTGGCAGGACACGTCCTGCCAACTTTCATTGTCGCGAAGGGTCAAGAGCGATAGAACCTGCCATCCTGCATCGCTCGCAAATATGCCAGAAATCTCCGCCCGCAACGCGCTCCCCGGCAAGATCGTCGACATCAAGAAGGGCGCGACCACCGCGCATGTTCGCATCGACGTCAACGGCACCATCGTCACCGCCTCCATCACCAATGAGGCTGTCGACGATCTCGGCCTCAAGGTCGGCGACAAGGTCCACGCCGTCATCAAGGCGTCGGACGTGATGGTGGCTATTCCCTAGGCCACCGATCACATCCTCGCGTGCAAGGAGGGGGGCTTCCTCACGCGATCTTGGCGAGATAGGCGGCGAGCTGATCGAGAGTGCCGGTATAGCCGCCTTGCATGCTCGCGAAGCCGTCCTCGAAGATCTTCCGCTCATGCGCGGTGGCGTTGATGGCCACGGAGTGGAGGGTCAACGTGGTCTTGCCGCCTTGTTCGGTGAAAGTGGCCGTGTTCAGCATCTCCGCCGGCCATTCCGGGCTCAGGAAATGGCGCGTAATCCCGCCTTTGGGATCGGAGAAGGACACCACGTAGACCATGCGCTCGGGCTTGACGATCTCGCGATAGATGAAGCGGCCCCACATCTCCTGACCGCTTGGCGAACGCATGCCGTAATGGAACATGCCGCCCGGGCGGAAATCGAGCGTGCCGGTGACCCAGGTGAAGCCCTTCGGCCCCCACCATTGTTTCAGGCCCTCAAGCTCGCTGTGCGCCTTCCATACGAGATCGCGCGGCGCATCGAACACGCGGGAGATGACGAAAGCGCGTGACGTGCCTGTTCCACCGCCGGCGAGATGCTCGTCGAGACGGGCAAGATGCTGTTCGCCGCCTTCGATGGCGCCATGTTCCTTGACCACGCGGTCGCGGTACTCGGCCGTCGGGAACACAGAGCGCATGGTCACCCTGGTCTTGTTGCCTTCAGCTGCGAACGTCACCGTGGTTTGGAAGCTCACCGGCTCAAGATCCTCATCGCCGCCGTGCCTGTAGACGAGGCGCTCAGGCGGCACGACTTCGAGATAGGTGATCTTGTTCTGATAGTCGCGGCCGTCAGGCCCGTGCATGACGAAGCGCCACACGCCGCCTGGCTTCACCTCCATCTTGTGCGTGGTCGTGGTGAAGCCGCTGGGTCCCCACCATTGCCCCACCTGCTCCGGATCGGTCCAGGCGTCGAATACGAGCTCCTGCGGCGCATCGATCAGCCGCGATAGGACGATCTCGCGATCGGTCGGCATCCTCGCATCAGCGGTCATGGCGTCCATGCCTCTTCCCTTTCTTCTGCTTCGCTTGCACTTCGCGGAGATAAACCTCCAGGCGATCGAGACGTTCGTCCCACAGCGCCCGGTAGCTCTCGAGCCACGCGTCGACGTCCTTCAGCGCGTCGGGCGCGATGCGGCAGGGGCGCCGCTGCGCCTCGCGGCCCCTTGAGATGAGGCCGGCGCGCTCAAGCACCTTGAGGTGCTTGGAGACGGCGGGGCCGCTCATCTTGAAGGGCTTGGCGAGCTCCGACACGGTGGTCTCGCCAAGAGTAAGCCTGGCGAGAATGGCGCGCCTGGTCGGATCGGCAAGGGCTGCGAACGTGGCGCTGAGCTGGTCGGTGGACATTCATATATAACCTTTCGGTTAAATAACTGTTCGGTTTAATACGCTGCTCGCGTTGTCGAGTCAAGCCGGATGTGTAGGCGGGTTGACTCGCGCGCGTTCCGCACGGAATTCTAGCGATGGGCGAGGTTTGCGGGGCGCAGTGCGGGGGGCAGCATGACAGTCGTGATGTTGGGAGTGAGCCGGCGGTCGACGCTTGGGCTGTTGCTGGCGGCGGCCGTTTTCGCCGCCGCCGAGGGCGCAAGCATTTCAGGCGCGCTTGCCGCCCGCAAACGTTCCGCGCCAAAGAAGGCAACTGCCGCCAAGAAGCCCGGTGAGCTCAAGGCCGGGCAATTCGAGTGGCATCCCGATCGGTCGCCGTCGGGCCCGCTCGCCATCATCGTGTCGCTCACCAAGCAGCGCGTCTATGTCTACCGCAACGGCATCCAGATCGGCGTCTCTACCTGCTCGACCGGCAAGAAGGATTACGACACGCCGACCGGCGTGTTCACCATCCTGGAGAAGGAGAAGGAGCATTATTCCAACACCTATGACGACGCGCCGATGCCGATGATGCAGCGGCTCACCTGGGACGGCATCGCGCTGCACGCCGGCAAGCTCCCCGGATATCCCGCGTCGCATGGCTGCGTGCGCCTGCCGAAGGCCTTCGCCGAGAAGCTCTACGCCGTCACCCAAACCGGCACGCCGGTGATCATCGCCGACGCAGCGACCCATCCGTCGTCGGTCTACGATCCCGGCCTTCTGCTTGGCGCCGAAGCCAAGGACGAGCTCGGCAAGGCGTCGAAGAAGAAAAAGAAGCCTGCCTTCTCCAAGTCGAACGCCGTCACCTCGATCCTCGTGTCGAGCGCCGACAAGTCCATCTATGTGATCCAGAACGGAGACATCGTCGCGCAAGGCACGGCCGAGATCGAAGATCCAGACAAGAAGCTCGGCTCGAACGTGTTCCTCCTCGTGAATGGCGACGAGGACGGCTTCACCTGGGAGGCCACCGGCTACAGCACCGGCAAGAAGGGCGCGTCGAAGCCGAGCACCTCGGTGGTCGAGCGCATCAAGCCGCCGGCCGCCGTGCAGGCCGCGATCGACGAGCGCATGAAGCCTGGCATGGTGTTCGTCACCACCGACCAGCCGGCAACGCCAGAGACGCGGAGCGGCAAGGACTTCACGGTGATGGATTCAGAGGGGGAGTGAGTGGCGCGCCCGAAGAGATTCGAACTCCTGACCCCCAGATTCGTAGTCTGGTGCTCTATCCAGCTGAGCTACGGGCGCTTTTAGCCACGGAATGCCGCGTCTCGCGGCACGAAAGATGGCGCGCCAAGGCGGCGGCCAATCCAGCTACCTAATGCCTTGATCAGATGAAGGCAAGCCGCGCGACGCCGGAAAATCCCCAAAAATGAGGCACGCCGGAGGGCCGAGCCCTCAAGCGCTCCGCCGCCGCGCGCGCTGAAGCTCGACCACCACGTCCGGGATGATCACGCGGAAGGTGGCGCCGCCTTCGTTGCTGACGAGCATGATCTCGCCGCCATGGGCGTTGACCAGCTCGGAAGCAATCGCGAGCCCAAGTCCGGTGCCGCCTTTGCGGGCTACGCTCTGGAACGCCTGGAAGAGATGCGCCCTCGCCCGCTCCGACACGCCTGGCCCGGTATCGCGCACATCGATCAGGGTGACCGAGCCTTCGCGCCGCGCGGTAATCACGATCTCGCCAATGCCGTCGGCATCGCTCTCGAGCGCCTGCACGGCATTACGGCAGAGATTGCTCAGCACGCGAAAGAGCTGATCGCGGTCGGCGTCGACCTTGAGCTCAGCCGGAATGTCCGAGATCCACTCGATGTGCTCGGGCTGGGGCAACCCAAGTCCCTCGCCCACTTCAGCAACGAGCGGCGCAAGCTCGAAATGCTTGCGCTTGGGCGGGGTCTCTTGCGCCTGGCCGAAATCGAGCGTGCGGGCGCAGAGCCTGATGGCACGATCGAGCGAAGCGAGCAGCTTCGGCACGAGCTGCTGCACGCGCTCATCCTTGACGCTGCGCAAGCGGTCGGAGAGGAGCTGCGCGCTTGAAAGCATGTTGCGCAGATCGTGGCTGATCTTGCTCACGGCGAGGCCAAGGGCTGCGAGCCGGTTCTTCTGGCTCAGCATGCCGGCAATCTCGGCCTGCATGGCGGCAAGCTCGCGCTCGGCGGTGCCGATCTCGTCGCGCCGCCCAGACGGCGTCACGATGCGCGTCGGATCCTCCGGCCGTTCGCTGAAACGCACCATGTTCCAGGTGAGCTTGGTCATGGGCTTGACCAGAAGCATGTCGAGCGTGAGGTAGACGAGCGCCGCGGTGATGATCGAGATCAGGATCGAGAGCCCGAGAATATCGAGGCCGTAGCCGATCATCGCCGCTTTGAGCGGAGCCTCCTCCATCACCACCTCGATGAACTCTCCGGTGGCGAAGTTCGGCTTGCCGACGACGCGGATCACCCGATCGGCAGGCTCGGCGTAGACCATGAGCGCGTCGGCGATCAGAGCGAGCCAGGTGGCGTCGCGGAGATCGTAGGAGGCATCGATCTCGGCCGGCATGTCCTCCTCGAGGATCAGCCGGCGCGAGTCGGCCCGCTTCACGGCCACGGCCTTCACCTTGACGCTTTGCAGAAGCTCATCGCGCAAGGTCTTGGGCAGCTGGCCGCCAGGTGCTGCTTCGGCGGCAAGGGCCGCGATCTGCGCATCCTCGAGCCGGGCCATCAGCCATTGGCGGCGGAAGTTCGACACCGAGGGCACGAACACGAGCACCTCGGCCACCATGACGAAAACGATGGTCAGCAGCAGCAGCTTGCCGGAAAGCCCGGGCCCATAGCGGATGGGCTCGTTCTTGTCCTTACCGGCACTCTCGACGTCGTCGCTCACGTGATGCACTCGCTCCGCCAAGCTCAAGGGCGCAAGCCCGCGCCTTGCCCAATGCTATCCGAAGCGGCGCAAGAAATCGATGACGCGGCGAAGCCAGCCTTTGGTCAAGGAAGGTTGATAGAAGGTATAGGCCACGCGCTTCGACAGCTCCGACAGCGTGGGATAAGGCAGCACAAGCCCTGTCAAGTCGCCGATCCTCATGTCCCTCGCGAGCGCCATCACCCAAAGCTGGAGCAGCTCACCGGCCTCGGCGCCGACAATGGTGCAGCCGAGAATCTGCCCGTTCGGCCTGGTGATGACCTTGATGAAGCCGTGGGTGGTGGCCTCGGCCTGGGCGCGGTCGTTGTCGGCATAAGGCCAGCGCAGGATGCGGATGCGGCGGTATTTGGTGCGCGCCTCGGCTTCGGTGAGGCCGATCTGGGCGAGCTCGGGATCGGTATAGGTGACGCGCGGGATGGCGGTGGCGCTCACGCGCGGCCGCAAGCGGAACAGCGCATTCCTGATCACGATACCGGCGTGATAGTTGGCGAGATGGGTGAATTGCGCGCCGCCGGTCACGTCGCCGATGGCGTAGACGCGGTGGTTGGTGGTCTTGAGCTGCTGGTTCACCTTGATGCCGCGAGCGTCGTAGACGATGCCGGCCCGCTCAAGGCTCAAGCCTTTGACGTTGGGCTTGCGTCCGGTGGCGACCAGCAGATGGCTTCCCTTGATCACCTCGGTCTCGCCCTGCTTGCCGATATGCACGGCGACGCCCTGGATGGCGCGCTCAACGCGCTCCACCCGCGTGCCGGGATGCAGCAGCACGCCCTGCTCGGTGAAGCGATCGATGACAATGCGGCTCGCTTCAGGGTCCTCGTGGCCGAGGATGGTGGCGGCATCGACGATGGTGACATGGGCGCCAAGCATGCGATGGGCCTGGGCGAGCTCCATGCCGATGGGGCCGCCGCCGAGCACGATGAGGTGCTGGATCCTCTCGCTCACGTCGAAGATCGTCTCGTTGGTGAGATAAGGCACCTCGTCGAGACCTGGGATCGGCGGGATGACCGGCGAGGAACCGCTTGCCACGACGAAGCGGCGGGCGCGGATCAGGTAATGCCCGGCCTCCACGGTGTTCCTGTCGAGGAAGCTTGCCTGCTGCTGGAGGACGCGGACGCCGAGCCCGGTGTAGCGCTCGACGGAATCGTTCGGCGCGATGGCGGCGATCACCCCATGCACGTAATCGTGCACGCGCGCGTGGTCGACTTGCGCCTCGATGACGTCGATGCCGAAGGCTCCCGCGGTGCGCACGGCCTCGGCACGCTTGCCGGCGGCGAGCAGCGCCTTCGACGGCACGCAGCCGTAATTGAGGCAGTCGCCGCCCATGCGGCCCTTCTCGATGAGCACGACGGGAACGCCGAATTGAGCCGCCGCGGCAGCCACAGAGAGGCCCCCCGACCCTGCGCCGATAACGCAGAGGTCCGGTTGCAGCACCTCTTCCATGTTAGCCCCTCTTCCCCGTGGCTCACGCCCTACGCCGGCTTGCGCCTGAAACGCTTGACCGCAATTGGGATCAGCGCAACAAGCCCAAGCGCCACAAAGCCCACAATGAGCCCAGGGGTGAGCAAGGCCCGGGGCTCAAGCACGAACGGGCATAACTCTTCCGCATCTGATCCCATCTTGGCAAGGCAGGATTGGTGCGCCGCTTGCTGAGCCACGATAACACTGTCGAGGCCTTTGCCGGCGATGGAATAGGCAAAACTTCCCGGGACGATGCCGATGACCGTGGCAAGCGTGTAGGTCCAAAGGCTTACGCCAAGAAGCGCCGGGGCGAGATTGACGAGCCAAAACGGGAAGATGGGAACGAGGCGCAGGAACAGGAGATAGCTGAACGCATCCTCCTGGAGGCCCTGGCGCAGTTTCGCAAGCCAAGGGCCGGCCCGGGCGGCGAGCGGCTCGCCGAGGGCGGTGCGCGCGATGAGGAACACGAGGACGGCGCCGGCTGAGGCGGCGAGCATGGATGCAAGTCCGCCCCAGAACCAGCCGAACAGAAACCCTCCGGCGAGCGTGAGGACCGCGGCTCCCGGCAGGGACAAGGCGACGGTCGCGGCATAGATCGCCATGAAGGCGAGGACGGCGAGGATGGTGTGGCCGGCGATCGCCGCAGACAACGCTTCGCGGCGCGTCACCAGCTCTTGCAACGTGAGGTAGCGGTGCCAGCCCATGGCGAAAACAAGGGCCATGCCGGCAAGCAGCAAGAGGAGCGGCCAAAGCCGCCTCAACCAGGCGAGCGCGGTGTTCTCCTTATTGCTCGCGGCCGCCATGTCGCTCCTCAACGCCGATAATGACCCTGAATAAGCGACCACGGGGCGCCCGCGAAACCGCCTATCGCGCCGAATTGATGCCCCGTAACCACTCGTGATGGGGCAAGGCGTTCTTGTCGCAGTTTGGCGATTCCGCGAGCCTTGTATGATGCCGCAATCAGGCGCTTAAGCCTGAGACACAAGGAGGATAGCATGGTCGTGCGATTTTATGCCGTTGCCTGCATCGCACTTGCTTCTCTGCTTCTGGGGGGAACCGGCATGGCTCGAGCCGGCGATGATTACTCCAGTCCTCAAGCCGGCGATTCCTATTCGCCGCCCGATGCCGGCGAACAACCGGCTCAGCCCGACGCGGCCCCTCCGCCGGAGGATGACAGCGCGACCGCGCCTGACGACAACAGCGGCGGCGATAGCGGCGACGAGGCCCCGCCTCCTTCAGACCAGCCTGAGTAAATTCGCGCCTGCCGCATCCCTCCTCTGCTTTGGGGAGGGATGCAGCCTCACAACCGCCATGCCCGCGGATTGACTTGGCCGTTCCTGCCACCTATAAGCCGCCAAACCCTGCATCCATCGGAGCTTTGGCGTGAAACGCACCTATCAACCATCGCGGCTCGTCCGCAAGCGGCGCCACGGCTTTCGCGCCCGCATGGCGACCAAAGGCGGCCGCAAGGTGCTGGCACGGCGCAGGGCCAAGGGACGCAAGCGCCTGTCGGCTTGATCGGCCGCTAGCGCGGGAGCCCCGCCTCCACGGTGACGGCAATCGAACGCCTCAAGACCCGCGCTGAGTTTCTGCATGTGAGGGACGGATCGCGTTTTGCCGCGCCTTCGCTCGTGCTGCAGGCCCGGGCACGGGGCGAGAAGGGCGGCGCCTTACCTGACGTCGCCCGCTTCGGCTTCACCGCGAGCAAGGCCTTAGGCGGGGCAGTCCTGCGCAACCGGGCGCGGCGGCGGCTGAAGGAGGCGGTGCGGATTGTTGGTCCGGAGCACGCCGTTCCCGGCTACGATTATGTCTTGATCGCTCGGGCGGGCACGGTACAACGGCGCTTCACCGAGATTACCAGGGACCTTGAACGGGCGCTGACCAAGGTCCATCAGGCGCCGAGGCCCTAGACAGCGCTGAAAGCCTTCCGACAGGACCCTTAGGCCGTTGCCACTCTGACCGCGCAGCCCGCGGCCAACAGCGAAAGCGACATGGACGAAAACAACCGCAATTTCATCCTCGCCATCGTCTTGTCCATCTGCGTGCTGTTCGCGTGGCAGTATTTCTTCGTGCCCAAGCATCCGCCGCAGCAGCCGGGGCAACAGACGGCAGAGCAACAGCAACAACAACAGCCGCAGAAGCCGGAGGAGCCAGGGCCGCCGCAGCCGCGCGCCGAAGGCGAAACCCCTTCCCCGGCCGGCACTGCAGTTGCGCCCGGTGGCACCCAAGCCGTTACCGAAACGCGCGAGGAGGCGCTTGCCTCAAGCCAACGCGTCGCCATCGACTCCCCGGGCATCAAGGGCTCGATCAATCTGAAGGGCGCGCGCATCGACGACGTGGTGCTCAAGAAGTACCACGAGACCGTCGACCCGAGCAGCCCGAACGTGGTGCTGCTGTCCCCGGCCGGCTCGCCGCATCCCTATTATGTGGAGCATGGCTGGGTGGCCGAGACCGGCAAGGACACGACCGTGCCTGGCCCAGACACGGTGTGGAAGGCTCAATCGATCGGCCCGCTCACCGTCTCGACCCCGGTCACGCTCAGCTATGACAACGGCAAGGGGCTCGTGTTCACCCGCACCATCGCGATCGACGACAATTTCATGTTCACGGTGACCGACGCTGTGGCCAATAGCGCCTCGGAGCCGGTGACGCTCTACCCCTACGGCCTCGTCTCCAGGCTCGGCGTGCCGATCACCCAGAGCTACTACATTCTGCATGAAGGCTTGATCGGGGTGGCCGACGGCAGCCTCGAGCAGATCACCTACAAGAAGGCTGCCGGTAATCCACCGGCGAGTATCAAGGCCAAGTCCGGCTGGCTCGGCATAACCGACAAGTATTGGGCAGCCACGGTCGTACCGGAGCAGGGCAAGGATTTCGAGGCGCGCTTCAGCGGAACGCCCGGCGCCGCCGGCGCCGAGCATTTTCAGAGCGATTATCTTTTGGGCGCGGTCTCGGTCCCTGCCGAAGGAAAGGTCGAGACCAAGGGCTATGTGTTTGCCGGGGCCAAGGAGGTCAATCTCGTCGACCGCTACGGCAAGGAATTCGCCATCCCCAAATTCGATCTGCTGATCGATTGGGGCTGGTTCTATTTCCTCACCAGGCCGATGTTTTACGCGCTCGACTTCTTCTACAAGCTCGTCGGCAATTTCGGCGTGGCCATTCTCATCGTCACGCTGGTGATCAAGCTCGTGCTCTTCCCGCTTGCCAACAAGTCCTACGTGTCGATGAGCAAGATGAAGAAGCTGCAGCCTGAGATGGCGCGGATCAAGGAGCGTTTCGGCGACGACCGCATGCGCCAGCAGCAGGCGATGATGGAGCTGTACAAAAAGGAGGCGGTGAACCCGGCCTCCGGCTGCCTGCCGATCCTCGTGCAGATTCCGGTGTTCTTCTCGCTCTACAAGGTGCTGTTCGTCACCATCGAGATGCGGCACGCGCCGTTCTTCGGCTGGATCAAGGATCTGTCGGCGCCCGATCCGACATCCGTGTTCAACCTGTTCGGGCTGCTTCCTTTCGACCCGGCGACGGTGCCGGTGGTCGGCCATTTCCTCATGCTCGGCGCCTGGCCACTGATCATGGGCGTGACCATGTGGTTTCAGATGAAGTTGAACCCAGCGCCCCCCGATCCCATTCAGGCCAAGGTGTTCGCCTGGATGCCGATCTTCTTCACCTTCCTGCTTGCAAGCTTCCCGGCCGGGCTCGTGATCTATTGGGCGTGGAACAATCTCCTGTCGGTGATCCAGCAATCGGTGATCATGAGCCGGCAGGGGGTGGAGATTCCACTCTTTGAGAATCTCGGCATCAAGAACAACAAGAAGAGCGCCAAGAGCGAGACCGACGGGTAATCGCCACCACTGCGCGTGAGGGCGCACCAAACTATCCCCTCCCCCCTTGAGGGGGAGGGTTAGGGAGGGGGGTTCACCAATGACTCGCCTGAACCTTTACCCCCCCTCCCGGCGCGACGCCACGAGTGGCCTCGCGCCGACCTCCCCTCAAGGGAGGAGGTGAACGTGACGAGCCCCGACTTCACTGCTGCAGACCTGCGACGCGGCGAGGCCCTGTTCAAGGGCCCTTGCACCTTCGTCAAAGGCGTCGTGGCGATCGATGGTTTGCCTCAAGACGGACGCCACGAAGTGGCCTTCGCCGGGCGCTCGAATGTCGGCAAATCGAGCCTGATCAATGCGCTCACCGGGCAGAAGAGCCTGGCGCGCGTCTCGGTGACCCCAGGGAGGACCCGGGAGCTCAACTTCTTCACCCTCGGCAAGGACGATGCCTTCCACCTCGTGGACATGCCGGGTTATGGCTATGCGCGGGCCTCGAAGGCAGAGGTCAAGGGCTGGACCAGGCTCATCCAGGACTACCTCAAAGGGCGGCGCGAGCTAAAGCGGGTGTTCCTGCTGATCGATGCCCGCCACGGGCTCAAAGAGAGCGACCGCGAGATCATGACGCTGATGGACGAGGCCGCGGTCTCCTATCAGGGGGTGCTGACCAAGGCAGATAAGCCCAAGGCCGGCGACCTTGCCGCCATCGAGGCCAAGGTCGTGAGCGAGCTCGCCAAGCGCCCTGCGGCTTACCCACAGCTGATCGCCACCTCGGCCCGCACCGGGGCAGGCCTCCCCGAACTTCGCGCCGCGATCGCTTTGCTGGCCAATTCCTAGATGGACTGGGCCTTTAGCCCTGTCATGGCCGGGCACGACGAGGTCGGTGCAAGGCTGATTGTATTCTTAACCCGCGCCCCGCTATAAGCACACCGGTGAGCAAGACCAAATCATCCCCGGCGAAGCACGCAGAGCCGTCCGCGGCAGTCCCGGCGCAGGGCGAGGCCGACCTCGCCTCCGTCTACGCCAACGCCAAGATCCTGTCCGAGGCGCTGCCTTTCATGCAGCGCTATGACAACGCCACGGTGGTGGTAAAATATGGCGGCCACGCCATGGGCGACCCCGAGCTTGCCGTGACCTTCGCCCGCGACATCGTGCTGATCAAGCAGTCAGGTGTGAACCCGATCGTGGTGCATGGCGGCGGCCCGCAGATCGGCTCGCTCCTCGAGCGGCTCAACATCCGCTCGGAGTTCAAAGGCGGCTTGCGCGTCACCGACCGGGAGACCGTCGAGGTGGTGGAGATGGTCTTGGCCGGCTCGGTCAACAAGGAGATCGTGGCCGCCATCAACGCCCAAGGCGGCAAGGCGGTCGGCATCTCAGGCAAGGACGCCAACCTGATGCGGGCTAGCCGCCTCGAGCGCCGCTTCCGCGACCCGGATTCCAATATCGAGGAGATCGTTGATCTCGGCTTCGTCGGCGATCCCATCGCCGTCGACCCGCACATCATCGACGTGATCATTCACTCCGACCTGATCCCGGTGATCGCCCCGATCGGGGTTGGGCCGGAAGGCGAGACGCTCAACATCAACGCCGATACGTTCGCCGCGGCGCTCGCCACGGCGCTCAAGGCAAAGCGGCTGTTGCTGCTGACCGACGTCGAGGGCGTGCTCGACAAGGACGGCAACCTGATCAAATCGCTGACCACGGCGGAGGCGCAAGAGCTGATCGAGGACGGCACCATCTCGGGCGGCATGATCCCAAAGATCGAGAGCTGCCTCGACGTCATCGCCGAAGGGGTTGAGGCGGTGGTGATCATCAACGGCAAGGTGCCACACGCCGTGCTGCTCGAGCTGTTCACCGAGCATGGCGCCGGAACCTTAATCGAGCGGCGCGCGCGCAAAGGCCGCCCGAGGGGATCGAGATGACCGAGAAGCCGAGCCCGAGCAGGGACTTCAGCCACGTCGAGGCCTGGGTGTTCGACCTCGACAACACGCTTTATCCGTCCGACTGCAATCTCTTCGCCGAGATCGACACTCGCATGGGCGATTTCATCGCCGCGCGCTTCGGCGTCTCGCTTGAAGAGGCGCAGCGCATGCGCAAATCATATTACTACCAGTACGGCACGACGCTCGCCGGCCTGATGCGGCTGCATGATGTGTGCCCCAACGCCTTCCTCGATTATGTGCATGACATCGATCTGAGTGTGATTGCACCGGCGCCTGAACTCGGCCAAGCCCTCGACGCGTTGCCAGGCCGCAAATTTGTCTTCACCAACGGCTCGCGCCGCCACGCAGAGTCGGTGATCGCGCGGCTTGGGCTCGATGGGCGCTTCGACGATGTGTTCGACATTCATGCCGCAGAATTCATTCCGAAGCCGGAGCGCGCTGCTTACGAGCGCTTCATGGGGGCGCACGCGGTCGCGGCGGGAAGCGCCGCCATGTTCGACGATCTGCCGCACAATCTCCGCACCGCCCATACTCTCGGCATGACCACGGTGCTCGTGGCCTGCGGGCAGATCGATCACCCCGAGCACCGCGCCATCGCCGGCTGGGGCGAGCTTCCCTCCCACATCCATCACCGCACCGACGCGCTCGCGCCCTTCCTCGCCGAGATCGGCGCCATGCGCGCCGAAGAAGCTGATCGCGCCGCGGCTGATGGCGCCTATTGCTGCCTTTGAGCCTTGAGGCTGATCCGACATGACGCATGAGCATTTGAAGAGCTTCATCGAGAGTGCCTATGAGCACGCCGGCGACATTTCGCCAAAGACCAAGGGCGTAGTGCGCGACGCGGTGGAAGAGACGCTCGACCTGCTCGACAAGGGAGAGGCGCGCGTGGCCGAGAAGATCGACGGCGCCTGGGTGGTAAATCAGTGGCTGAAGAAGGCGATCCTGCTCTCCTTCCGCCTCAACGATCCGCACAAGGTCGATGGCGGTCCCGCAGGCGGCGCCTGGTGGGACAAGGTCCCGACCAAATTCGCCAATTGGAAGGCCAAGGACTTCAAGGAGGCCGGCTTCCGCGCGGTGCCGGGGGCCATCGTGCGCCGCTCGGCCTATATCGCGCCGGGCGTGGTGCTGATGCCATCCTTCGTCAATCTCGGGGCGCGGGTCGATAGCGCCAGCATGGTCGATACCTGGGCGACGGTCGGGTCATGCGCGCAAATCGGCAAGAACGTGCATCTCTCCGGAGGCGCCGGCATTGGCGGCGTGCTCGAGCCTCTGCAAGCGAACCCGGTGATCATCGAAGACAATTGCTTCATTGGCGCCCGCGCGGAAGTTGCCGAGGGCGTGATCGTCGGCGAAGGCTCGGTCTTGTCGATGGGCGTCTATCTCGGCCAGTCGACCAAGATCGTGAACCGCACCACTGGCGAAGTGATGCAAGGCCGCGTGCCGCCTTTTTCGGTGGTGGTGTCGGGCACCATGCCAGGCAAATTGCTGCCGAATGGCGCGCCTGGGCCGTCGCTTTATTGCGCCGTGATCGTGAAGACTGTTGATGAGGGAACCCGCGCCAAGACCTCGATCAACGAGCTGCTCAGGGATTGAGGCGGGCACGAGGTGCAATCCATGAGCCTGACCGACCTCCTGTTCAGCTTCAAAGGCCGCATCAACCGTAAGCCTTGGTGGCTCGCGACCATCGCTGCGGGACTCGTGGCAAGCGTCGTCACCGCAATCATCGAAATCGCCGCGAGGTCCTCAGGTCACGTGGCCATCGATCCAGTGACCAATCAAGTCGAGCCGACCGGAATCCTTGGGCTGTTGGTGGGCGGCATCGGGCTTGTGAACATGTGGATCGCGTTTGCGCTCAGCGCGAAAAGGCTGCACGACCGGGACCGCACCGGCTGGTGGCTGATCTGGCAGCTGCTGATCCTTATCCTTGCCGTTATCCTGGTCGTGGTCGCTATCGCGGTGCCGCAGGAGCAAGGGGCGGTTTGGTATGCGCTTGCCGGTGCCGCCTGCCTCGCGGCCTTCGTCGTTTCAGTCTGGCTGTTCGTGCAGATCGGCTTCCTGCGCGGAACTCAAGGTCCGAACCGCTTCGGCCCTGACCCGCTCGGCGCCGGGCGAGCCGACGCCCAACTCTAAGTCAGGCTCCATCGAACTCTCGCTGCCGGTGTGGCAAGCGTTATACAAGGCGCCAGCAGGCAGGGCCGCAAATGACAGATTTGAGCGAAACGCCGGTCGAACTAGCGAGAGACCTGATCCGCTGCCCGAGCATCACGCCGGTCGATGCCGGCGCGCTCGAGGTGCTGGAGCGGGCCTTGGCGCGCGGCGGCTTTCAGTGCCGGCGGCTGACCTTCACCGAGAACGGCACGACCCCGGTCGACAACCTCTTTGCCCGCATCGGCGGAGGTTCGCCGCATATATGCTTTGCCGGGCATACCGACGTGGTGCCGCCGGGGGACTTAGGCTCGTGGACCTATCCACCCTTCGGCGGCGTGGTCGAGGACGGCGTGCTTTATGGAAGGGGCGCTGCCGACATGAAGGGCGCCATCGCCGCCTTCGCCGCGGCCGCGCTCGATTTCGCTAAAGCCAAGGGCGACGACATTCCCGGCACCATCAGCCTGCTCATCACCGGCGATGAGGAGGGTCTTGCGATCAACGGCACGCGCAAGGTGCTCGAGTGGATGGCGGCCAACGGCGAGCAGCCAGACCATGCTCTCGTTGGCGAGCCGACCAACGCCACAAAGCTAGGCGAGGCCATCAAGATCGGGCGGCGCGGCAGCCTCAATGGGCGCATCACGGTCACCGGCATGCAAGGGCACGTGGCCTATCCGCATCTCGCCAAGAACCCGATGAGAGGACTTATCGCGCTCTTGGCGCGGCTCTACGACCAGCCGCTCGATTTCGGCAGCGCCTATTTCTCGCCGTCGAATTTCGAGGTGACCAGCATCGACGTCGGCAATCCCACCACCAATGTCATCCCGGTCAGGGCCGAAGCGATGTTCAACATCCGCTACAACGACCGCCACTCGGCCGACTCGCTGCAAACCAAGATACGGGAGCTCGCCGTGAAGTTCCTCGAGCCGAACGGCCTCGACTATGAACTCGTCTTCGAGCCGCCGAGCCAGGCCTTCTTGACCGAGCCTGGGCAGCTCGACTCGACCCTGACCCAGGCGGTGCGCGAAATCACCGGGATCACGCCGTCGCTCGCCACCGACGGCGGCACCTCAGATGCGCGCCTCATCAAGGAGATGTGCCCGGTGGTGGAGTTCGGGCTCTTGACCGCGACCATCCACAAGATCGACGAGCAGGTAAGCCTTGCCGATCTTGCCCAGCTCACCGCGGTCTACCGGCGCTTCCTCGATCTCTATTTCGAGGAATTCGGGATCTTCGAGCTTGTCTGATCCTCGCCCGATCGGGGTCTTCGACTCCGGCATGGGCGGGCTCACGGTGCTGCGCGCGCTGGCTACGCGGCTGCCGCAGGAGACCTTCGTCTATCTCGGCGACACCGCCCGCCTCCCCTACGGCACCAAAAGCGCCGAGACGGTGCAGGCTTATGCGCTGCAGGCGACGCGGCTCCTGATCGCCGAGGGCGTCAAGATGGTGGTGATCGCCTGCAACACGGCCTCCGCCGTGGCGCTTGCCCCGCTGGCAAAAGCGCTCGCGCCGGTGCCGGTGATCGGGGTGATCGAGCCTGGCGCGCGAGCTGCCGTCGCCGCCACGCGCAACCGGCGCATCGCGGTGATCGCCACCGAAGGCACGGTGAAGGGCGAGGCCTACCCCCGTGCCATTCAGGCCCTCAGAGGCGAGATGAGCGTAGTGCAGCGGCCCTGCCAGGTGTTCGTCGCGCTCGCCGAGGAGGGCTGGACGGAGTCTTTGGTCACGGCCGCCGCCGCGAAGCTCTATCTCGGCTCGCTGTTCGAGGGGGCGGCGGCGCCTGACACCATCGTGCTCGGCTGCACCCATTTCCCGGTGCTCGCTTCAGCCATCCGCCAGGTGGTCGGCGAGGATGTGGCGATCGTCGACTCCGCCGAAACGACGGCGGCGGCGGTCGCCGATGCGCTCGAAGCGAAAGGCATGAGCAATGAGACCGGGGCTACGTCATCCATGCGCTTCTTCGCCACCGACTCGCCGGAGCGGTTTGCGCGGGTGGGAGCGATCTTCTTGGGCCGCCCGATCGATGTCGCCGACGTGGAGCTGATCGACCTCCTCTAGACGTTTGGCGGGGGCGTGCTGTCGGGCAGCGCCGCCGACGCCGAAGTTGGGTCAGGCGGCTGCAGCGTTTTCGACGGTGGCGTATCGGCAGCGGTGCCGACGTCCTTGAACAGCGTGGCGAGCCAGTCGCGGCCGAGCAGCAGCAGCACCGTTGCCGCATAGACGATGGTGCCGATGAGGAGGAGAACCGCGAGCGTAATCTCCTGCCGGAAATGAGGGAGCCCTGAGAAGGCCTTGGCCAGCACGATACTGCCGAAATAGAGCACGACGGCGAGCACGGCGCCCGCCAGGAAAAGCCTGATCACCGGGCGAAGCCCCGCACCCGACACGGCAAAGCCGCGGCGCCTGGCGAAGATGGTGAGAAGCGTCAGATTGATCCAGGCGCCGGCGCTGGTCGCAAGCGCAAGCCCAACTTGGGCGAGCGGGCCCATCAGCACCACTTTCAGCGCGATGTTGACCGCGGCGGCGAGCAGCGCGGCCTTGACCGGGGTCAGCGTGTCGCCGCGGGCATAGAACGGCGCGGTGAAGCTCCGCATCATGACGAAGGGCAGGAGCCCGATGGCGTAGGCCGCGAGCGTGGCGCCGGCGGCTGCGGCATCGGCCGCGGTGAAGGCGCCGCGGGCAAACAGCGCCCGCATGATGAGATCGGGAATGGCAATGGCGCCGGCGACGCTTGGAACGGTCATCAGCAGGGCCAATTGGATGCCGCGCGCCTGGGCGAGCGCCGCGCCACGCGTGTCGCCGGCGGCGAGGCGGCGCGACATCTCAGGCAGCAGCACGGTGCCGACGGCAATACCGACCACGCCGATTGGAAGCTGATTGATGCGGTCGGCGTAATAGAGCGCCGACAGGGCGCCGGTTGGCAGGAAGGAGGCGATCAGCGTGTCGGCGAAGAGCGCAAGCTGCACGCCGCCGGCGCCGACGATGGCAGGCCCGAGCGCCTTCAAGAAGCGCCGCGTGGTCGGGTCGAGCTTCGGCATGCGGAACCTGATGCCGACGCCTCTCATCTCGGCGTCGACCGCCACAAGCACGACCTGCGCCACGCCGGCGATGAGCACGCCCCAGGCCGCGGCGTAGCCTGCGCTTTGGAAATAGGGGGCGAGAAGCAGCGTCGCGATCAGCGACACATTGAGCAGCACCGGCGCACCGGCCGCAGTGGCAAATCTCTGATTGGCATTGAGAATGCCGGCGAACAGCGTCTCCATCGACACGAGCGCGAGGTAGGGAAAGGTGATGCGCGTCAGCGCCACCGCCAAGTCGAAGCGCGTGGGATCGAGACCAGGCGCGAGAATGCTCACCACCCAGGGGGTGAACAGGAGGGCGAGCGCCAGCAGGAAGAGATTGATGACGATGAGCGCCGCGGCGATGCGGTCGGCGAAGAGCTTGGCCGCGTCGATGCCGGCCTGCTGGAGCGTGCGCGCATAGGCGGGCACGAAGGCCGCGGCGAAGGCGCCCTCGGCAAAGATGGCGCGGAAATGGTTGGGCAGCCGAAAGGCGACGAAGAAGGCGTCGGCCAGGGGGCCGGCGCCAAGCACCGCCGCCATGACCACGTCGCGGATGAAGCCGGAGACCCGGGAGACGAGCGTCCACCCGCCGACGGTGGCGATGCGCTTGATCATTCGTGGTTTCGGGCTGTCATTCCCCCTCCCCGCTCGCGGCAGAGAGGTAAAGCAAAATCAGCGCCTTGGCCAACCCTTAGCCTTATTGGCCTGCGGCTAAAGGCCCTGAATGGCGGCTCAATAATCGACTCTTACCAGATAAAGCCCGTGGGCCGGGGCGACGGGGCCGCACCGGGCCCGGTCTTTCGCGGCAAGCGCCGCTTCCAGGTCGCGCGCGGCCCACTTCCCCTCGCCAACGAGCTTGAGCGAGCCGACCATCGAGCGCACCTGATTGTGCAGGAAGGAGCGGGCCGACGCCTCGACCCTGATGATCTCGCCGTGGCGCGAGGCGGTGAGGGTGTCGAGGGTCTTTTCCGGGGACTCGGCCTGGCATTCGGTTGAGCGGAAGGTGGTGAAGTCGTGATGGCCGGTGAGCGCTTTCGCCGCCTCGTCCATGGCCTTGGCATCAAGGGGGCGGAACACGCCCCAGGCGCGATGGCGCTCAAGCGCGAGCGGGCTACGGCGGTCGACGATGCGGTAGAGATAATGGCGCGCCTTGGCCCCGAAGCGCGCATCGAAATCGGCGCTCACAGTCTCGCAGGCGAGGACCGAGATCGGGTCGGGCCGCAGCACCGCATTCAGGGCATCGCGCACGGTGTCGTTCGACCACTCCTTGGCGAGGTCGAAATGGGCGACCTGGCCAAGAGCATGCACACCGGCATCGGTGCGGCCGGCGCCTCTGGGGGTCACGTCCTCGCCGGAAAACGCCTTGATCGCTTCAGCCAAGCGCCCCTGCACCGAGACGCCGTTCTCCTGCATCTGCCAGCCGACGAAGGGCGTACCGTCATATTCGATTGTTAGCTTGTAGCGGGGCATCGATTGATTTGCCTCAAGGCTGGAACCCGAAGCCAGCTTCATTGTTACACCATCAAGGCACTCTCGGACGGCGTACCATGACCCCCCAAGACAAAGAGACCACCCTGCGGCTGCTGGCCCAGCACCGAATTATGACCGTGGCGACGGTGAGGCCTGACGGCTGGCCACAGGCGACCACCGTCGGCTATGCCAGCGAGGGCCTCGTGCTCTACTTCCTGTGCGGCCGGCAAAGCCAGAAGGCCGTCAATATCGCCGCCGACAATCGCATCTCGCTCGTCATCGACCACGATACGAGCGACCCGATGGGCATCGAAGGCCTGTCCATGGCGGCGCGCGCCTACGCCGTGACCGACCCTGCCGAGATGGCCAAGGTGCTCGAGCTCATGGGCAGCAAATTCCCGGATTATCTGACCCTGCCGCAGCCGGACGCGTCTGTGATCAGGCTCTTCATGGTCGTTCCCGAGGTCGTTTCCATCCTCGATTATCGCAAAGGCTTCGGCCATAGCGACCTCGTGACCGTCACCGATGCCGATCGCGGGAGTGAGCTCGGCGCACGCATCGTCCAGCGGGCGCTGCTCCGCCTAGCGGAGAAGACTTCCAACTGGCAGCTTCGCCCCGCGCCGAAACTCCGCAACCGGCATCGGCCGCTTCCCCGCACGCTGCACCTGCAACAGGCGCACTGAGCCTTTGCCGCAGGCGATGGTGAGCTGATCGTCGAGCACGGTGGCTGGCTTGCCCTCGCCCTCCGCGAAGGTCGAGCGCAGGGCTCTGACGCGCTCGCGCTTGCCGTTGAGATCGACCTCGAACCAGGCGCCGGGATGGGGCGAGAGGCCCCTGATCTGATTGTGCACCTCGCCGGCCGGGCGAGACCAGTCGATGCGCGTCTCTCCCGGCTCGATCTTGGCGGCATAAGTGACCCCCTCGTCGTGTTGCGGCCAGCAGGCGAGCGAGCCTTTCCCGAGATCGCTCAGGACCCGCACCATGAGCTCCGCGCCGAGTTCGGAGAGGCGGTCGTGCAGCTCTCCTGCCGTCTCGTCGGGGCCGATGCCGGTGCGCTCCATAAGGCAGACGGCACCAGTGTCGAGCGTCTCCTCGATGCGCATGACCGCGACGCCGGTCTCGGCATCGCCGGCCAGAAGAGCGCGCTGGATGGGCGCCGCACCCCGCCAGCGCGGCAGAAGCGAGGCATGGATGTTGAAGCAGCCATAGCGTGGCGCTTCGAGGATCGCCTTCGGCAGGATCTGCCCATAGGCGACCACCACGCCGGCGTCGGCGTTGAGGCTCTTCAAGCGCGCCTGCTCTTCGGCGCTTTTGAGGCTTCCCGGCGTGTGCACGGCGAGCTCCCTGCTCTCGGCGAAGAGCTGGACCGGCGATTTCCGGGCGGCGAGCCCGCGACCTGCCGCGCGCGGCGGCTGCGAATAGACGCCGACGACCTCGTGGCCGGCAGCGAGCACCGCGCCAAGCGCCGGCACGGCAAAATCCGGCGTGCCCATGAAGACAATGCGCATCCTGGGTGCCTCTTAGGCCGGTTACGCAGTGAAGGGAAGCGGAAGCCCGTGAAGCCTAAAGCGCCTCGGCGCGCTTCTGCTTGGTGAATTTCTTCACGATCATGTCGCGCTTGAGCCGCGACAGATAGTCGATGAACAGCACGCCGTTCAGATGATCGATCTCGTGCTGCACCAGCGTCGACCAGATGCCTTCCAGCGTCTGCTCCTGCGACTTTCCTTCCCTGTCGATGAAGCCCACGCGGGTCAAGGCCGGCCGCTCGATCTCGGCAGTGACGTCCGGGATCGACAGGCAGCCCTCCTCGTGCGTGCGCATCTCGCTTCCCCGCTCGAGGATCACAGGGTTGACCATGACCAGAGGCTGCTTCGCCTCCTCGTCGCGCGAGGGATCCATCACGATCAGCCGGCGCAAAATCCCGACCTGAGGCGCGGCAAGCCCGATGCCGGGCGCGTCATACATGGTCGCCAGCATGTTTTCCGCGAGCTTCAGCAGCGCGGCGTCGACGCGCTCGATCGGCGCCGCCTTCTTGCGCAGCAGGGGGTCCGGGATGGTGATGATGGGGAGGATCGCCATATGAGCCGCTGACATAAGATTGGCGGGACGGGCGGTCAATATGTTCCTGTTTTGGTCTGAAAGAACGAATCGGGCTATAGGTTCTTCCCATGGCCCTAGAGCCCATCCAGGTGGGGAGCGTCACGCTCGACCCCGTGTTGGTCCTGCTTGGACTGTTCGGGGTCGCGGCGCTTGCCCTCCTCGTGCTGGTGGTCATCGTCGCGGTGCATATGAGCCGGCGGCGGCGCGAGGCGCGCGAGAGCGACGCCCAGCTCGCCGAGCTTAAAGGCCGGCTGCAAACGCTCGCCGAGATCAGCGTCAGCCGCCATGGCGAGCTTGCCCGCGCCGTCAATGAGCGGCTCGACCGCATGACCCATCGGGTCGGCTCGGATCTCACCGAAACCGCGCGCAAGACCACCAACTCCATCGCCAAGCTGCATGAGAGGCTCGCCGTCATCGACTCGGCACAGAAGAACCTGACCGAGCTCTCCTCCAACATGGTCAGCTTGCAGGAGATATTGGCCAACAAGCAGGCGCGCGGCGCCTTCGGCCAAATACGCATGGAGGCCATCATCCAGGACGGCTTGCCAAAGGGCGCGTTTACCTTCCAGGCCACGCTCTCCAACGGCAAGCGTCCCGACTGCCTCTTGCATATGCCGAATACCAAGGCCGGCGTGGTGATCGACGCAAAGTTTCCGCTGGAAGGCTTCGAGGCGTTCCGCGTCGCGCGCGGACCGGAGGAGAAAAAAGAGGCGGCGCGGCGCGTGCGCGTCGATGTCGCGCGTCATGTTGATGCCATGGCCGAGCGTTATTTCCTGCCGGGAGAAACGCAGGACACTGCGATCCTGTTCGTGCCGTCCGAGGCCATCTATGCCGATCTCGCCGAGCATTTCTCAGATCTCGTGCAGAAGGCGCACCGCGCCCGTATCGTCATCTGCGCGCCGAACATGCTCATGCTTGCGGTGCAGACCATGCAGGCAATCCTGAAAGACGTGAAGATGCGCGAGCAGGCCCATCTCATTCAGCGCGAGGTGAGCAAGCTGATGGAGGACATGGGGCGGTTGCGCGAGCGCGTGCTCGATTTGCAGCGGCATTTCGGCCAGGCGAACGACGACATCGAGAAAATCCTCACATCATCGGAGCGGATCGCTTCGCGCGGCCACAAGATCGAGAACTTGGAGTTCGAGGGAGACGGGGCAAGCGGTGCAAACGGCGTCGAAAATGGCCGCGCGACGTCGCTCGCCGCTCCTTCGCCAAAGACCGACGACGAGAGGCGACGCGCCACAGTGACGCGCCAGCCGGACCTGCTTGCAGAGAACCTGCTCGCCGGGGAGTAGTCTTGTAGCGATGGTCGATCAGATTCTCGCCGGCGGCGCGACAAGTCTCGTCAATCTTGTGATTCACGCCTTGGTTATGGGCGCGCTGGTCAAGCTTCTGCTTGGCATGGCGGGGCGCGGCTCCGGCGCCCCAGAGTTCATGCGCTACACCGTCGTCATCGTCACCACGGGAAGCGTTTTGTTCGCCGCCCATTTCGCGGAAATCCTGCTCTGGGCCTATACCTATGCCGCGGTCGGCGCAGCGCCGCCCGGCACGGACCTCGTCTATTTCGCCTTCAGCAACTACACGACGCTCGGCTATGGCGACATCCTGCCGGTCGACCATTGGCGGCTTCTTGCTCCGATGACGGCGCTGAACGGCATCATGCTGATCGGCTGGTCCACGGCGCTGATCTTCGCATTCTTACGCCGGACGGTGCCGCAATTGGAGAAGCACTAGCGCTTCGTCGTCTTGCGCTTCACCGCCGCGGTCTTCTTGCGCGCGGCGCGGGCTCGGGCTGCTTTCGCATGGCGCTCGCCGTAGCGCATGCCTTCGAGCTTCATGCCGTCGGGGTCGAGAAAGAACACCGCGTAGTAGTCGTCGTAATATTCGCCGGCTGGATCGACGATGGTCGCGCCCTGCTCTTCCAAATACGCCTGCAGCGCATCGACATCGGCGCGGCTCCGCAAACGGAAGGCGTAGTGATGGAAGCCGATATCGCCTTTCCGGTATGTGTGCTTCTTGCCTTCGGCGTCCGCAGCGGCGATCCAGAACAGCGTGTTGCCGTTGGCCCAGCCCATCATGCTGCCTTCATATTCGGCCTCGACGTCGAAACCGAGGAACTTCATCAGAGGCGCGTAGAAGGACTTCGACTTTTCGAAGTCGCCGACGCTGATCACCAGATGGTCGATGCCGACAACGCGCACCATGTGCTCTCTCCCTTGGTTGCGGTGATTCAACGCCTCGCTCCGAAGAGGGTTCGGATCACTGCGACAATGCCGCTTTGACCGACCCGGCCGAACGTAGGCTGAGCGCGGCGATGGTCAGCGTGGGATTGGCCGTGGCGCCGGTGGGGAACACAGCCGAGCCGAGGATGAAGAGGTTGGCGTGATCGTGGCTGCGAAGGTCGCGGTCGACCACCGAGCTTTTGGGATCGTTGCCCATGCGCGCCGTGCCCATGATATGGCCGGCGCCTTCCGGCGCGTCGCGGTGCTCGATCCCCGTGGCTCCGAGCCTCTCGAAGATCTCGGCGTGCGCCGCGCGCGCGGCAGCCAGCCCTGTCCGGACATAGTCGTCGAGGCGATAGGCAAGGCGAGGCAGCGGCACGCCGTACATATCCCTTTCGTTGGGATCGAGCGTCACGCGGTTGTCCGGGTCGGGCAGCTGCTCCACCTGCGAGGCGAGGCGGACGTGGCGCGACGCCTGGTCGCGCAGCGCGGCGTTCAGCTCCGACCCGCGCAAGCCTTGCCGCGCGAGCTCGGCGGCGGTTGAGACCGGCGCGCCCTTCGGCCAAGACCAGCCGTCATTGCCGATCTCGATGCGCATCGCGGGGCGGTCCTTGCGGAAGGCGCCGTGGCGGAAAGTCTCGATGCTCGAGGTCGAGAGCGGTCCGCGATAGGGCCATACCGGCTCACGCGAAAGCGCCCAGCTCAGCTGTGTCGGATGGTCCATGAGATTGCGGCCGACCTGGCCGGAGCGATTGGCCACCCCGTTCGGCAAGGCTTCGCTGCGAGAGTGCAGCAGCAGCCGCGGGGTTTCGATCGCGTGCGCCGCAAGCACGAAGACTTTGCCGGAAGCCACGCCTTCGCTGCCGTCCCAACGCTTGAAGCGGATGGCGGTGACACGGCCCTCGGTGCCGACTTCGACTCTCATGGCCGTGGTCTGCGGCATGGACGAGCGCGCCGTTCTTCTCCGCCACGAGACAGTGAACGGTCGCGTCGTATTTCGCTCCGATCGGGCAGATCGGGATGCAGCTCGCATTGCCGCAGCAGGCAGGCCGCCCGTTGCCACTCACCGAATTGCGGGCTTGCGGCGTGGCGCGCAGCTCGTACTCCGTGCCGGTAAGGGCCCGCGCATAGGCCTTGTCCAAGAACGTCTGCGGGATGGCCGGCATCGGATAGCCGGCAGAGCGTGGCGAACCGAGCGGCTCGCCGGAATCGCCCGCGACCCCGATCTCGTGCTCGGCCTCGCCGTAGAACGGCTCGAGCTCATCGTAACTGATCGGCCAGTCGATCCCGCGGCCATGGGCGGTGCGGAGACGAAAATCGTTCTGCCAGACCCGACAATGATCACATCAGCTTCAATGTCGGCCATGGATGGCGTCAGCCGTAGGGCGCGTCGGCCCAGTACCCGAGCCGGCCGCCGCAAAAGCCTGCCGGCTTGGTGAAGTCGAGGGCGTCCCAGAGAAGCGCGGAGCGAGGCTGATGGTGGCGAGACCGTCACGCGCCTCATAGAAGCCCGAATACCAGGCGGCGACGATGTCGGTCGCCAGTGTCCCAGCACTCACTCCAGGATCGGCGGCGAGGCGGGCGAGATCGGCCGCAACTCCCATCGAGATGAAGCCGGCAAGGAGCTTGGCCACGGCGCCCATATCGAGATCGCCGAGGCTCGCGCCTGTCAGCCTTGCCGACAAAGCGCGGAACTGCTCCACCGTGATCGTGTCGCCCGTACCGGCCGACAGTGGAAAGGCAAAGGCGAGACTGGCGGCGCTTGCGCTCCCCAGAATGAGCCCGCGACGGCTGATGGTCGGCACCCTGTTGTCCCTGCTCGGAAATGTCCCGCCCATTATGCCTCGCATCCGCATAGGCGGCAGCAAAAAGGACGGGGCATGACGGCGCCTGAATCGGCTGCTATAGCCTCCCCATGACGGCTGCCGAGGGACGCCGACGGGAGGGTTGGGGCGAGCGTTTGGCGCGCGCTTTCGCCGTTTTTCTCGACCCCCGCGTGCTCATCATCCTGCTCCTCGGATTCTCGTCCGGGCTGCCGCTCGCGCTCTCAGCCTCGACGCTGCTCCTGTGGATGAAGGATGTCGGCGTCGACCTCAAGACCATCGGACTGTTCGCGCTGGTCGGCGTCCCCTACACCATCAAATTCCTGTGGGCGCCGATCGTCGACGCCTTCCAGGTGCCGATCTTGAGCAAGGCGCTCGGCCATCGCCGCGGCTGGCTCGTCTTCACCCAGCTTCTGCTCATCGCGTCGATCCTCTTTCTCGGCTTCCAGGATCCGGTGCGGGCGCCGCTGATGGTCGCGCTCGCGGCACTTCTGGTGGCCACGGCCTCGGCCACGCAAGACATCGTCATCGACGCCTTCCGCGTCGAATATCTGCCGACCGATGCGCAGGCCGCAGGCATGGCCTATTTCGTCGCCGCCTATCGCATCGGCATGCTGGTGTCGACGGCCGGGTCCGTCGCCTTCGTCGCTTATCTCGAATATCTCGGCATCGACCGCGGACTGGTCTGGACCTACGGCTATGCCGCCATGGCGGCGCTCGTGCTCGTCGGCATGGCAGCCGCATTTATGGCCAAGGAGCCGCGCGCGAAAGAGCGCGAGGCAGAGGCCGAAGCGCTCGGCGAGCGGACCGGCAATCCGCTCAATCGCTTCTTCCGCGCCGCCTACGACGCCTTCGCCGACTTTCTTTCCAAGAAGGACGCGCTGCTGATCCTCTTGTTCGTCATTCTCTACAAGCTCACCGACACCTTCGCCGGCGTGATGACCGGGCCGTTCGTGCTCGATATCGGCTTCGACAAGGCAAGCTACGCCGCGATCATCAAGGGCGTCGGCCTGATCGCAGCGCTTGCCGGCGGAGTCGCCGGCGGCGTGCTCGCCCGCGCCATGCCGCTATCGCGCGCGCTTCTCATCGCAGGCATCCTGCAGGCGGTGGCGAACTTCACCTTTTCCTGGCAGGCGTGGATCGGCGTCAATCACGCGGCACTCGCGCTCGCCATCTCCACGGAGAATTTCACCTCGGCCATAGGCACCGTGGTGTTCATCGCCTATCTTTCGGCGCTGTGCACGAGCCCGGCGCATACCGCCACGCAATTTGCTCTCCTCACCGCGGTCGCCTCGTTCGGGCGCACCACGCTTGCCTCGATCACCGGCTTTGTCGCCGCCGCCACCGGCTGGGTCGTGTTCTTCGCGCTGTGCGCCGCCGCCGCCATTCCGGGGCTCTTGATCCTGTGGATATTGATCAAGCGCGGGAATTTCGAGGACATCGAGACGCAAAGAGCGCGCCGAGAGCCGCCGAGCCCTGAGGCGCGCGTCGACGGCGCGCCTCAGGATGACGGATTAAAGAATCTCCGCCCTAATACCCCCAGCCGTAGCGATAGCGGCAGGGGTAATAGCCGTAGGCCGGAGACCAGCAGCGGCGGCCGTAGCCACCACATAGATGTTGATGCCGGGGCCCCACCAGCCGCCCCAGCCGTAACCGCCCAGCCGCCCCAGCCGTAACCGCGCCAGCCGCGATAGCCGTACCAGCCACGGTGGCCGTGCCAGCCGCCATGCCAACCGCGACCGCCGCGCCAAGCGTGACCGCCGCGCCAATGGCCGCCGCCGCCATGCCAGTGACCGCCACCGCCGTGCCAGCCGTGGCCACCGCCATGGCCGTGTCCTGCCGAGGCAAGATCGGGCGTGAAGGCGACGAGCGCCAACGCGAGCGCCGCTACGAGAATCGTCATGAGCTTCTTCATCTTGAGCGTCCTGTTGAACGGGGCCGCTCGGTCTGATCGGCGACCCGCTTGTCGATCGGCCTGACCCAAGCCCGCCGATCCGGGCAATTCGATTTGGCCGATTGCGCTCCCGATTGAGGAAGCGGTCAAGTTGGCCTGTGGGATTAGCCGATAATACGCGCCGGTAGGGTTCGCGGTTCCAACGGCAGAGCTCTTCCACCCCGTCATGCCCGGACTTGATCCGGGCATCCATGCCGTTACGCATCGGAATGGATTGCCGGGTCAAGCCCGGCAATGACGTGGAGAGCGGTTGGCGCGCTTCACATCGTCTTGCGGGCTTTGACCGCCGCGGCGAGCGTGCCTTCGTCGAGATAATCGAGCTCACCGCCAATCGGCACGCCATGGGCGAGGCGCGAGATGGTGACGTTGCAGCCGGCGAGCTGGTCGGTGAGGTAATGCGCGGTGGACTGGCCCTCGACCGTGGCGTTGAGCGCAAGCAGCACTTCCTTCACCTCAGGCGCGCCCGCGCGCTCGATCAGCTTGGCGATGGAGAGATCCTCGGGGCCGACGCCGTCGAGCGGCGACAGCGTGCCGCCAAGCACGTGATAAAGCCCGTTCAGCACATGCGCGCGCTCGAGCGCCCAAAGGTCGCCCACCTCCTCGACCACGCAGATCAGCGTCCGGTCGCGGCTTTGGTCGCGGCAGAGCGTGCACGGGCTCACCGTATCGATATTGCCGCAAGTCTCGCAGGTGACGATGCGGTCATGAGCTTCGGTGAGTGCCGCGGCGAGCGGAGCAAGAAGCTGCTCCTTCTTTTTGACGAGATGCAGAGCGGCGCGGCGCGCCGAGCGCGGACCCAAGCCCGGCAGGCGCGCCAGCAATTGGATGAGGCGCTCGATCTCGGCGCTTGCGGCAGCCCGCGCCATGCGACCTCAGAACAGCTTCAGGCCGGGAGGGAGAGGCAAGCCGCCGGTCAGGCTCTGCATCTTCTCCTGCAACAGCCTCTCGACCTTGGCCTTGGCGTCGGCATGGGCGGCGACGATGAGGTCTTCGAGGATCTCGACCTCCTCGGGCTTCGCCAGACGAGGCGTCGATCTTCGCCCCGACCAACTCGCCCTTGCCGTTCAGCGTCAGCACCACGAGGCCGCCGCCGGATTGTCCCTCGACGCGGGCGCGCTCCATCTCCGCCTGCATCTCGGCCATGCGGGTCTGCAGCTCCTGGGCCTGCTTCATCATGCCGGAAAAATTCTTCATGGGTCGGTCCCGTCCTCCTTGAACTCAGCCTCGGCCCCGTCGTCGATCTCGGCCGGGGGGGCCGGGGGCTCCTCGCTCGCGGTCGCCCGCACCGCGGCGATGCGCGCGCCGGGGAAATGTTGCAGCACTTGCTTGACGTCGGGGTGATCGCGAATGCGTTCGATCTCGCGAGCTTCGCGCTCGCGGCGCTGCACGCCCAAGGGTGCTGCGCCCTCCTCGCCGCTCAAGGCCACGATCCACACGCGGCCGGTCCAGGCCTTGAGCTTGCGCATCAGGTCCTGGCCGAGCTCCTTCGGCGCGGTTCCGAGCGGATTGAGCTCGAGATGCCCGGGACGGAAGCGCACGAGGCGCACCTGCTCGGAGAGCGCATGCTTGAGCTTCAAGTCGCGCTTCTCCTCGGCGAGCGCGACGACCTCCTCGAAGCTCTTGGGATTGGCGAGCGACGGCTGAAGCGGGGGGGCCGGGTCTTCCGTCTCGTCAACCGGCGACGGTTCCGTCGCCGGCGGCGGCGCGTCCTGCCGCATGGCAGGAGCAGGCTCGCGCGGAGCCTGCTTGCTGGGCATCGCGCGAGGCGCGCCCTCCGCTTCCCCGCTGCTGTCGCCGAGGCGGCGCATCAGATCGCCGGGCGTCGGCAGATCGGCGGCATAGGCGAGGCGCACCAGAACCATGTCGGCGGCGGCATGTGGCCTAGCTGAGGACTTCACCTCGTCATGGCCTTTCAGCAGCATCTGCCAGGCGCGGGCGAGGACCGGCATTGAGAGGCGCTTGGCGAGATCGGCGGCGCTTGCCCGCTCGGCCTCGCTCGCCGCAGGGTCTGAGCTGCCGGCGGCCTTGACCAGGGTCACCGCATGAACCGCGTCGGCGAGGTCGGTGATCGCTTGCGCTGGCTCGGCGCCGTCATTGGTGAGCCCGGCGAATTTCGCAAGCGCGCCTCCGGCGTCGCCGGCAAGCACGGTCTCGAGCAGGTCGAAGATGCGGCCGCGATCGGCAAGCCCGAGCAGCCCGCGCACCGCCTCGGCTTCGACCTTGCCGGAGCCGAAGGCGATGGCGCGGTCGAGGATCGACAGCGCATCGCGCACCGAGCCTTCGGCGGCGCGCGCGATCAGCATCAAGGCGGCGGGATCGGCCGAAGCGTTTTCCTGCGCCACGATGCCGGCGAGATGCTGGGCCAGCTGCTCGACCTCGATACGCTTCAGGTCGAAGCGCTGGCAGCGCGACAGCACCGTGACCGGAACCTTGCGCGCTTCGGTGGTGGCGAAGATGAACTTCACATGCTCAGGCGGCTCTTCCAGAGTCTTGAGCAGGCCGTTGAAGGCCTGCTTCGACAGCATATGCACCTCGTCGATGATGTAGACCTTGTAGCGGGCGGTGTTCGGCTTGTAGTGGGCGCTGTCGATCAGGTCGCGGACGTCGTCGATGCCGGTATGGGAGGCTGCGTCCATCTCGACCACGTCGAGATGCCGGCTCTCGAGGATGGCGCGGCAATGCTCGCCCTCCTCGGTCATGTCGAGGGTCGGCGCGCCTTCGCCTCCTCGCGGCACATAGTTCAGCGCCCGCGCGATCAGGCGCGCGGTCGTGGTCTTGCCCACGCCGCGCACCCCGGTGAGCATATAGGCCTGGGCGATGCGGCCGCTCGCAAACGCATTGCGCAGCGTCTGCACCATGGCGTCCTGGCCGATCAGCTCGGAGAACAGCTTCGGCCGATATTTGCGGGCGAGCGCTGCATGGCTCTGACCGCCGGAAGCGGGCGCGAGCGTGGCGCCGGCTTTCGCCGGCTTCTTCCCGGAGCGCTTCGGCGCGCCCTCTTCCTGGTCTTTGTCTTCGGCCATGGACGATCGGACTTTCACGCGGAGGTCGGACCCTCGGCCCGCAGCAAGGCAGGCTCAAGGCCTTTACGCACGAGCGGCTACGGGGCGCGAGAGGTGGGAGGCTGGACAAACAACCCGCGTCAATCTCGTTAGGGCTGCTTCCTTCCGGACCTGACCCGGTTGGCGAGGAACGCGCCTGCCGCCAACCTCCCGGATGAGTATATCGGGGATAGCGGCGCCTGTGGCAACCCGATGAGAAGCACCTCGTCCCCCTATTTGCGGAAGCCGCCCTGGCGCCAACAGAGGTAGAGAAGCACGAGGATCCAGATGCCGATGAATCCGTCCGAGAACATCGTGAAGAAGTTGTAGGGAGCGTAGTCCCCTTTGATCACAGTCTCGCGGATGTGCCCATAGGCGGCGCCGAGCATGAACAAAGACCAGCCGAGGCCGGTCGCGAGCCAGAACAGGCCGCCGATCCAAATACAAAGAAAGCCTAGAACGCCCCAGGCGCCGTCATGCAGCCCAACCTCGAACTGGAACGGGCTTCCCGTCGGCCAGCCGATCGATTCCGCCGTTTGGTCGGGGAAGAACACATGGGGAATGAAGCCCATCGGCAAGCCGATGACGCCGACACCCAACACCAGGGCGTAGAGCAAGAGGATGTGGACGACGCGCTGCTTCGTTCGCGGCACCTTGCTGAACGCCAAGTGCAGCAACGGCAGAACGACCATCAGAACTGCGATGAGCAAAGCGATCATTGTTCCCCCCTCAACAGTCTCAGCCTGCCTTGAGCTCGGCGCGGAAGGGACTTGCTCTATAGGTGCCGAGCACCCGCACCTCGCTCGTGAAGAAAGCGAGCTCCTCCATGGCAAGCTTGACCGGCCGCTCGTCCGGGTGGCCCTCGATGTCGGCATAGAACATGGTGGCGTTGAACGAGCCCTCGAGCTGATAGGACTCGAGCTTCGTCATGTTGACGCCGTTGGTGGCGAAGCCGCCGAGCGCCTTGTACAGCGCGGCAGGAACGTTGCGCACACGGAACACGAAGGTGGTGATGACCGGGCCGTCCTTGGCCTTAGCGTGGTCTGGCTTTGAGGCAAGCACCACAAAGCGCGTGGTGTTGTGCTCGGCGTCCTCGATGCCGGCCTTGGCAATCTTCAGTCCGTAAACCTCGGCGGCGAGCGCCGAGGCAATCACGGCGCGCGTGCGGTCCTGCGTGTCGCGCAGATGCCGTGCAGCACCCGCCGTGTCGGCCTCGGCCACCGGAGTGAGCTTCAGCGCGCGGATCGCGTTGCGGCATTGGCCGAGCGCCATGGTGTGGCTGTGCACGGTCTTGAGCTCGCCGAGCTTGACGCCTGGCAGCGTGAGCAGCTGATGGCGGATGCGCTCGAAATGTTCGCCAACAATGAACAGCCCAGAATCGGGCAACAGGTGATGGATGTCTGCGACCCGGCCTGCGACCGAGTTCTCGATCGGGATCATGGCGAGCCGTGCCTCGCCGCCTTTCACCGCGGCAAGTGCGTCCTCGAAGGTGGGGCAGGCAAGCGGCTCCATCTTCGGAAAGGCGTCGCGGCAGGCAAGGTGCGAGTTGGCGCCTGGCTCGCCCTGATAGGCGATTTTCTGCGAGCGCGATGTGGCCATGGGTTCGTCGGGAGAGGGCTAAAAAGAGATTGGACGCAGAAACTTACTTGGCGAGAAGCTGACGCGCCCGGGCGAGGTCGGCGGCAGTATCGACACCGAGCGGTACGGTGTCAACGAGCGCGACGTGAATGCGCATCCCGGCTTCGAGCGCGCGAAGCTGCTCGAGCTTCTCGCGGGTCTCGAGCGGCGATGGCGGCAAGGACACGAAACGCGCAAGCGCCGCGCGCCGATACGCATAGATGCCGATGTGATGGTAAAGCGGCCCGTCGCCGTAAGGTGCGGCGGCCCTGGTGAAGTAAAGCGCGCGCAAGGCCCGCGGACCGAGCGGCGAGCCGACGACCTTCACCACGTTCGGGTCGGTGCGCTCCTCGTCCCGCGTGATCTCGGCGGCGATGGTGCCGATATCGGCCGCGTTGTCGTCGAGCGCGGCGAGGCAGGCGCGGACGAGAAGCGGGTCGAGCGTCGGCAAGTCACCCTGCAGATTGACGATGGTCTCGATCTCCCCCTTAGGATCGATCCTGGAGACAGCCTCGAAAATGCGATCAGAGCCGCTCACGTGATCGGGGCGCGTCATCAAGGCTTCGCCGCCGGCAATCCGCACCGCCTCGCAGATGGCCTCGTCGTCGGCGACCACCACCACCGGCCCGCATTCGGCCTCGACGGCGCGGCGCCAGACATGGACGATCATGGGCTCGCCGGCGATGTCGGCGAGAGGCTTGTCCGGCAGCCTTGTCGCCTTTAGCCTCGCCGGGATGACGATCAGATTGGGGGCCATTTTTCGTCAAATAACACGGAGAAAACTGACAGGGGCCTCGATCTTGTTGCAGATCAAGGCCCTTGCCTAGAACAAAACGGGGAATTGGCACCGGATTGGCACCGGGCGCTATTCGATGCTATCGCCTAGCCTCCCGAGTTCCTCGATTTGCTCGGGCGTGATGCTTGCAAAGAACACGTCAACTGCGTCGCCGAGGAGTAGCTGGCAATTGCTCCTGAGGAATGGCGGGAAACTTCGCGGCGATCTGCCTCTCCCACTCAATAAGCCTCTAAATACTGCTCGACGTTCCCCAAACCTCGTCGCCCACCAACCCCTAAGCCAACGTCGCCTTGATAACGTCTCCGTCACTATAGGATTTCATTTCACCCTCCGTTCGATGGCAGCAATTAAGTCCCCGTCGTCCTTCTTGAACAGGTCGGCATAGGTGTTGAGGGTCGTCGTCACGTCGGCGTGCCCCAGCCGCTTGCTGATCTGCACTACGTCGATCCCTTCAGCGATCAGCATCGAGGCGTGCGTGTGCCTGAGAGCATGAAAGCGCACCCTCGGCATACCGAGAGCGGCGACCTGTCGCTCCCACGCCTTCGACACTCTGTCGGGCGGGATCGGATCGCCTTCGATGGTAGTGAAGACAAGCTCGGGTCGGCCAAGTCCGAGTTGCATCCTCTGCTCTAGTTGTTGGACACGATGCCGCGGCCCCCGGTTTTTCAGGGGCTCCTCGGCGGACTCGCCTTCTTTATCGGCTATGCCATCGGGCATTGTGGTGTTCTGCTCTGGCGCTATCTCGAACTGCCGGAGATTTCCGCGACCCTGGCGGCGAGCGGCGAATTTGGTACCGGCACTGGCCTGCGTGATATTTGCCGCCATCTACATCCTTGAGAAGCTCTACGGCAGTCGGGGGTCGAAGCCATGCCGGTCAATCCCGTGCCTGCCGGAGAGTGCCCGCCCCTCTCTCTGAGCCAATTCGCGAGCCGACAAGCTTTGTGCGGAGGCGACGCCAGACGTCAGCAGTGCCTCCGGATCTTGGGGCGCGACGCGCTGACCGCGTCGTTGAAAATCCTGAACAATTAGCGACGCGCAGATGGTCCATGTCCGCTTTACTCGGGTTATTGAACGTTCTGACTGGTCAGCATCGATGGCAGCTAAGTGCCATTAGCGGACCTTTCGCAACCCCATTTCGGCCCGAGTTGCCAACCGAGCCGGTCTATACTTCGACTAGGTCAGAATTCATGCGGAAGAGGACTTAGCCGGCACTCGCCTTCGTCCTTCTAAGGTCACCAAGGCGCGCTCTGGTCCTTCACGGACACGCCTGATATGTCGCCGTAGAGGGGTTGGGATCGAACCCACGTGGCGATGTTCTTGAATTGCCAGCCGATGCCGACCGCGCTCAAAACGAACGTCAACAGTGCCGGCAGGAAGCCGCCGGTGGCACGGTCGAACAGCCCAACACCCGGGAAAAGCCAATGTGCGCCGGCCATAACCATCGCGGCGCCGCCGACCGCGGACGCGACAATGACGAATGCGTCGAAGTACCTTGGCACGATGATCGCGCCAACTACGGCACCGACCACCGCCAGAACGACGCCGAGTACCCCACCTATGAAGTGATCGAATCCGAAGACCGTCGCGATCGAAAGGCCGATCAGTGCGCCCGCCGAAAGGCCGAGCAGAATGCGCCGATACGGCTCAAGAAAATACGTCGCGCCGAACAAGATCACCGCACCGACAATGCCGAGGATGATAGCCAGCAGCCCGACATCACCGGTCAGTGCCCGGCCGAGGAGCAGGCCTATCTCAAATCCAAACAGGCCATAGAGGAACGGCAGCCATGCGTAAAACAAGAATATGCCGAAGGCCATGATGGCGAGGCCAGCCAAAATTAGCAGAATGGCACCTAACACCGACATGTGATTGCCTCCTCGATTTGCTGTCTCTAACCCCGCACTGGTGTAACCGGCTTCACCCTACCAGGCAGTTGCTTCACTTTAGCATCTCCTGCGCCTGCCCGTTTCAATCCCGTTTTAGCGGTCATAGGTCACCACACCCGAGAGTCGGGTGTGGTGATAAGTGCGCGCTCGGCCTATGCTTACGTTGGCTTGGACGGACCCAAAGGCTGCGCAGGAGTCTATGAAATATGAGGTTAGCAACTTTGACATCCGTGGCATTGCTGCTTAGCGCCGGCTATGCCCTCGCCCAACAAAGCCCAAATACAATGACTTCCGGTCGCCCTAGCGCTGTCCTTGATGACGCTCAATGTCAGGCCGTATGGCAGATGGCGTCGCCGAATGGCGCAACTATATCGCAAGATCAGGCAGTGCCCTATATCGTCAACTTTCAAATGGTTGACGGCGACGGCGACGGCAAAATTACAGCGGATGAGTTCAAAGCTGGCTGCGGTAAGGGGATGGTGAAGTCGACCAAGCCCTAATTTCGATGCAGGCGTGATTTCGGAAGCCCCGGTGTCTGCTCACTGCGCCGGGGCTTCTTCTTAGGTTCATGACCTAGTGATATTCAATTCTATTGGCGGCCAGCCCCCCAACTGCCGCCATTTCCATGAAGGGAATTCGAAGAAGCCCCGTCCACCCCCGATACGGGGCTTCTTCTTTAGGCATCGGGTGCGCGATGTATGGTGAGGCCATGAATTAACTAGGGCCAAGCGTAGGCTGGGGCAGCGTTTGTGGGCGGGTAAGAAGACCTAAGCGGTCGTGCCTAGGGCTTTGGCGATGTCGTCGAGGGTCGCTTTCTCCGCATCACTCACTTTAACGCCTCCAAACCCGAGGAAGCCGCCCTCCACAGCAGCCTCTGCCACTTTCTGACTGATGCCGCGTAGCCAAGTTTTGAAGGCAGCTGCGTCTGAAGGTGCGTTGGCATCAAGAATTGCCGAGACCTCCCGCAGACTGGAGAGCGAGCGCTGGACGCACTGAGCGGGTTCCGTCACATCGGCAAAGCGCTTGCTCACTGCCTTCTGAAGGTCAGACCTTCCTTTGTCTGTCTCAAAATCAGCGATCACTGCCTTGATCAGCTCGCTGGAGTCAGGGGCAAGCTTCGATGGATCTAGCGCGGACTTATTCGCGAAGTATTCTTTGAGCGTGCCCCACAGGCCGCTTGGATCCGCCTGTGAAACGGCGATACCGGCCAACATCGTGCTTTCCAAAACCTTGGTCCACTCTTCTGGCGTGAAGTTCTGCTTGTTCGCCATGGCAGTCTCGAATTAGCACAAATCGGGGGACGTAACGATTGGCTGCCAGCGGCGGAGAGCGTCTCAAAGGTCATGTCCGCTTTGGGTCATTAGCCGACATCCCGCGACGTCCGCGTCACGTCCGCTTTTCCCCTGATAGCGGACATTCAGCGAATGAGTTGGCATGTCCGTGCCAAAAGCGGACATACCACTCATCGGCGCCCTGAACCAAGACCTCCGGTAGTTAGTCGCTTAGGTCGATGACAACTTTCGCAATCTCACCTGTGCGGGGCGCAGGGCCAAATGCGCGACATTCGTTCGGTGTGTGTGAACGTTGACTGCACAGTGACTTCAGGCGGGGTTCAGATCGGGTTCGTTAGACCTGTCAGTGACGCCAAGGAATCGGCCTTGGCAAACGCACCACTGAAGGAGTCTAACAATGCAACTGAATGGTCAGAACGAATCGTATGCTCTGCTTCCATTATACGCCGCGCCACCGCCGGTGCCAGCCTTCCTCGGACTAGGAATGCACGCACTCACATTTGCTGGCGAGGTCTATCTTGAGTCCACGCACAACGCGGTCAAGCAGCTGAAAGAAAATCTTGACGACGCCGATGATGTCTTCACGTGGGACCTCGACATCACGGTCGGCCCGCCTTGGAGAGAAGTAAGGACCGTGGCGCCGCTGGTCGTCATCACAGATGTCTATTCGAACGGCACCGATTCGGATGATCAGTTTGAGTCGGGCATCCGGTTCAGGAACCCAAAATGGACAGTGGAAGGGGTTTCTGGTCAGGAGAAGATCGTGCTGCACGTTTCGATTGAACAAGCCGGAGAGAAGCTCCAAATTCTGCGTCTGGGCTATACCGTGACCGCCACCGGGGATTTGCGCCATCCTGACGCTCTTGTCCCGTAGCGTTAACGTGCTGACGGAAGCCCGGCTTTCACGAGCGGCCGGGTTTCTCAGAAGTGCCATCGCCAAAACCTTAGATAGCGCACTTGCCGAGGCGGCAACGGTTTACGCCGTGGTGGCCTAAGAACGTCAGTTTGTCCGATATGGACAAATGTCCGCTTTGGGTCACTAGCGGACATACTGATAAGTCCGCGCCATGTCCGCTTTACTCCCAATAACGGACGTTGGGCGGCACATCCAACTAAAGTCAGCGCCGGTCCCTCTTTCTGCGTCGGGGTGGGCGTAGGCGCATCGTCCGGTAGCCAAGCCAAATCACGCCGCCGAGGATGAGTATGAAAAGCAGTAGATCAAATATCTCTGTGGTTGTCACTTTGACACGCCGGGGCTTCGTCGTTGAGTCACTTCCTCCGCAGCGCACGCAGCGCCGCAAGATCCTCCTCCTACAATCTCACCGCGTCGCCATCCCTATCGCACCACAGATTGCAGCTTAGGCAGCCAACAAGTTGCTCCCTGCGGTTGTCGAGCACAATGAGCGGTTATGGCCGCTCCCCCAAGCTTCAAAACGGCGCGTGGTTGCGCAAAAGGCGCACGATTTGCCAATCGGGGTCCGCGGATGGGAAGCGCCACACCACCCACCAACAACCTGAATGTATGTTTGTTAGGCTGCCTGAAGCTTCGCTCTTGAGGTCTGGCAAGAAAGCTCCAGCTCCTCCTTGGTCGAGGCAAGCGCCAGCCACTCACGCGCTTCTTCGAAGCCTTCCTCGAAGCTCAGTTCAAACACAAGTGGCGGCAGCCCGTAGTAATAACCAGACTGCGCCAGAGCGCGTGCCTTTGCCTTAAATGAGTCTAGTTTGCTCACGGTTGCCTCTCATGGTTCACATCGGTGATTTCAATCTCATCGCCCAGCGAATGGGGGGCCAAGCATAAATACCCCAAATCGCCTCCGATCAGCGCGCCAACCCCATCGATAGGGGTCCCACCTCGCGACGGCGGATCGGCGCTTAGATACCCGGGTTGCTGATTTCGAACGCTTAGGTGACTGGCTCCACTTCTTTGATTTTTGTGGAGCTGCAATCGCCGGCACGGTATCGGTCAACTCAAGGGCAGCTTGAGTGGAGCTGGGTCCATTGCTGGGGGAAAGATACTTCTCAAGGATCCAGCCGTGCTGCTGATTCACTGGATCGGATACCTGGAGCCAGACGCCTTCTCGTCTGACCACCTGCAAATCTGTGCCAGGAGAATAGAGTCTAACCGTAAACGAGGAGACGGACGCTTGGTCATGCATCCTTGCCGCAAACACTACCTTAGCCCACCCAACCTGGGCTGGGTTGGAAACGGCTGACTTAGCCTCTGACGTAGTACCTTGGTACCATCCGCCGGGCTTTCGCTCTAAATCTTGACTAGGATCACGCCTCAGCTCGTCGGCCGCATCTTGTTGCGAAGGCAAGTGAGCGGTTGGCTGCGAATTTGGCGCGCTGCTCCGAATGTGACTTTCCCAAGAACTCAGGCGCTGGGCGCTTGGATCATTGGGTTGAGTTTGGCGAGCGGGAACACGTTCCGACCTACCCTCAGTTATGGTGTGATGGGAATAGACCAGGAGCGCGTAAAGCGCAGCACCTGCAAGGCTCACAAACAGCAGGAACTGCTTCATGGCCAGGTCTCCCGCCCGGCCCCCGTCTCAAATCGGATCGACTGTCATCCGTCTTAAATCGGATTGACCGTCCACGACACCAGACGTTAGCGGAAATACCGTCACCAGTATAGATCGAAGAAAACGCCTGTTCAGAAAGAGGGCATGTGACGCCCCCTAGGTCGTTTTTTGCAAACGGATTTGCATACGAACCACGCAGCACAGCGCGGGTTGGGGCATCACAGGGCGGCATCATCGAAGCAAAAATGCCGAACCAGAGCACAGGCTTAACTACTGCGCGGCACAGGCCGTCACGAGAATCTTAAAATCCGAAAACCTTTGTACGGGTAACCGTACCGTGGGTTCGAATCCCATCCTCTCCGTTCCATGTCGTTGCTGCATAAGGGATTGCCGGGGATTACCGATCCTGCACTACCGCTGGGTCACGGAAGCAGCTAAAAGCGGGCAGTCGCCCCAGGAACTGCTATAATCGGGGGCGGGGGCAATCCAATGAACACATCGCAGCGAGTACGCCGCTTCCGGACGGAAGAATGACAAACTCGACAGTAATTGCGCGCCTCATGGGGCCCGTTCTGCTCTTCATGGGGATCGGTGCAGTGATTGGCCTGCTGGGCAGGTTCCCAGAGGGCTACGTCGGCGTGCTGAGAGAAATCAATAATCAGTCCGCTACGCTTATCTTGGGCATGTTCGCGCTCCTGGCCGGCCTCGCCATCGTGAACGTACATAATCTCTGGGTCTCGGATTGGCGCGTGATCATTACCATCCTTGGTTGGCTTGCGATCGTTCGCGGCGCCCTCAGCCTCTTGTTCCCGAATAAGATGTACGGGGTTGGCGAGACCATCTTAGCAAGCAGGTCAGGCACAATGATCGGTGCTGTGATCGTCCTCGTACTTGGGGGTGTCCTGAGCTGGATGGGGTATCGGGTATCCAAGTCAGCGGTGCCAGGCCGGTAGGCGCATGCCTCCGGCAGCGTGTGCGAGGGCTCGCCCACATGACGGACTGGCGGGATTTGCTGTCGGAGCAGGTGCGGCAGCTGGAGACTGAAACTGGCATCCCGTGCTTACGCCAAAGGCTCTTGCCCTGTTGCGAGTGATCAGGGGCTATGAGCGGCGCGTCCGACAACTTGCCCTCAAGGGTGACTATCGCCTAGCGCGCACCCTCCCGAGGTAAGTTCAGCGAGCGCGTAGGTTTGATGGCGGACCATCGGGTCCGCAGTCGCCTTCAAGAAGACCGGATGCCCTCGACGACCACGTCGTCCTGGGGACTGGTCATATATCCAACTTGTCGAACTCTTCTTCCGACAGGTTTTTCGAGCGCAGCAACCTCCAATCTTCTAAGTCTCGGTAGGAGTTCCAAGCGAAACCCAAGAAAGCAACGACTGCCGCCCAAAACGGTGCCTTTGTAAAGTATTGAGGCCAGAGTTCGGCAGCCTTGTTCGCCCCGAACAGAAGCGCACCCCAGTAACCGAGCATGAAAATTGCGATCCTAATGCCCTTCGCTTCGATAGCGCGATGTAGCGCATCTACCTCATCACTTCTCTCTGTGGTCAACCGCTTGGACATCGAATTTCCTCCCTTGGCTCACGAACACCTGGCTCTCGGCTACGACTATAATTCCGTAAACGGGGGAGGAAATGCCCCTTTGGTGGGCGTTGGTCGGAGAAGTCTTCAAAGCCGCTGGGCTCTCGCCAAATGGCCCACTCTCTTGGGGCAGCGGCGTGTCTCACAAATCGAGATTGGTAAACGGTAGTTGGTCAACTTCCGCTTTGCCCCTGGAAGTGGACATTTGTCGGCGCATTGAGAATGTCTGCTTTGTGCCAATAGCGGACATCAACCATCACCTAAGCGTCCGAGTTCCGCGATTTCTGCCAGGCAATCATCCCAACCCTTAATCAGCAGGTCGATATCGGCTTCCGTGGCGACAGGCGGGATGAGCATCATATTGTGAAAGGGTGTGATCAGCAGGCCCCGGTTGGTCAAGAACAGGTGGGTGTAGTACATCAGCTCCCAGTCGAAATGATTCTTCGCCTCGGAGCCGTTTTTCGGCAGGGTCGGCATGAACTGCAGCTCGCAGCGAGCGCCGCTGCGGGTCACGCTCCAAGGGATGTTGTGCCGTTCGAGGACTGCATCGAGGCCGTCGGAGAGACGCTTCTGCCCGGCAAACATCTTCTCGAAAGCTTCCTCGGTGGCGACCTTGGTCAGGGTTTCGCGCATGGCGGCGATGGCAAAGGCATTGCCGGACAGGGTGCCACTGATCCCCATCGGGTCGGATACGCTCTTGCGGCCGAAGGAGGCATTGATGCGCTCGGCAACTTCCCTGGTGAAACCGTACACCGCAACCGGGATGCCGCCGGCAATCGACTTGCCGAGCGTAATGAAGTCCGGCTTCAAACCGTAAGCCTTGGTGTAGCCGCCATAGCCGTTGGAGAAGGTATGGGTTTCGTCGAGCACAAGGTAGGTGCCGTACTTGGTGCAGAGCTCGCGTAGCTTTTCATGATAGCCGGGAGCGGGCAGCACCATGCCGCAATTGGTCATCACCGGCTCGGTAAGCACGCAGGCGCAATCTTCGTGCGCGAGCTCCCGTTCAAGCGCCTCAACGTCATTGAACTCGACCACGCGGCTCAGCAAATCTTTGGGCAAGCCGGGATTTATATCGTAGTCCGAGCGCAGTTCGAGCTTACCGTCAGCGCCGATATGCGGCAGGGTCTCGTCGAGGCTACCGTGGTAGCACTCGTTCATCGACAGGACTTTTGGGCGTCCTGTCAGGGCGCGGCAGATGCGGATGACGTATCGGTTGGCTTCGGTTGCGGTCATTGCAACCTGCCAGAGCGGCAGACCGAAGCGGCGGCCCAGCTCCTCACCGATGCCGAGCGCATCTTCGGTCGGCATCATCGTGGTGATCCCTTGCCGCACCTGCTTCGCGACGGCCTCGGCCGTTGCTTGCGGGGAGTGCCCAAACATCGCGCCGGTGTCGCCGAGGCAAAAATCGACATACTCGTTGCCGTCGATATCGGTCACCCGATTGCCGCTGGCTTTACTGACAAAAATCGGGTGCGAAGTTCCCCAATCCCCCATCCACGGCATCGGAACGCCGTTGAGCAGCATTTCTTGAGCCTTGTCGAAAGTCTCTTTCGATTTTCGGGTGCGCTTCTGGAACAGGGCATCTTCTCTCGCCAGCAAGCCTGCGAGTTGTTTGTCGGTGATGAGGCGGTAGGGCGATCTCTTTTGGGTAATCATGCTCCGACTATTCCCACTCGATCGTGCCGGGCGGCTTTGAGGTTATGTCGTATTGATCATGCCCATGATCGGCGGCATGGGACTGATAGCCCAAGCTTTCGCCGCCTGGTGGTCCGCTTTGCGCCACTTAACGGACATTCTGAGCTAACCGCATCGATGTCTGCTAAGTGCCAGAAGCAGTCGTTCGGCCGCACAGCCTACCTGACCGGAATGGTGGTTAACGGACCTCTGGTTATTCGTTACACCAACCAAGCGGCGCGCAGTTTGTGCCCAACCTCACTTACGCGCAACGGCGGCTCAAGCTATCCTGAAGAACCTCGGATGGAGATTTTGTAGCATGGCGAAGCTCGTCTTCGGATTGAACCAGTCCCTGGACGGCTATGTCGACCACCAGGAATTTGCGCCTGGTCCCTCGCTCTTTCGTCACTTCACCGAGCAAGTGCGCGACCTGGCCGGCAGCGTGTACGGGCGCCGCATGTACGAGGTCATGCGCTATTGGGACGAAGACCATCCCGAGTGGGACGCGGAGGAACGCGACTTCGCGGCGGTGTGGCGGAGCCAACCGAAGTGGGTCGTGTCGCGCTCGCTGAAGTCAGTCGGCCCCAACGCCACGCTTGTCGAGGATGACATCGAGGCGGTGATACGCGGGTTGAAGGCTCAGTTCGTTAGGGAGATTCAAGTTGGCGGACCAGACCTGGCACAAAGCCTAACCGACCTTGGTCTTATTGATGAGTATCGACTCTATTTCCGCCCCGTCGTGCTTGGTCGCGGCAAGCCATTCTTCGCCGGCCCCCGGCCGCCGCTCCGCCTTGTGGCCAACGATCGAATTGGCGAGGACGCGATTAGACTGACCTACGTTCCTGCTTAATCACGCAACTCGCCCGACGGACTGCGCCGACGCGTCAGGTCCGCTTTGGGTCAAAAGCGGACATTAGAGCGTGCATCAGCCGATGTCCGCTTTACCCCTAAAAGCGGACATGCTCAGCGTCGGGGTCGATGTCTGCTAAGTGCCAAAAGCGGACATTCCGCATCGTCCAGGCGAGGATGGCAGTGGACCCATCCTCATGGCGAACTAGTCGTTCGCCATACTTAGATTGTTTATGAATAACCGGGCAATCGGATGGAGGCGTCCGGCACCCCATGAAGGGTTTTTAGCGCAGAGGGTCGCGGCTACGGTCTTTCATCAGGAACGCCGCGCCGGCGGCAAGAGCCGCGCCGAGCATCAGAAACCAGGCCGGGGCCAGCAGGTCGCCTGTCGCGCCGATCAGGGCTGTCGCTACGACCGGCGCCGTACCGCCAGCTATGCCGATGCCTATATTGAAGGATACGGAGTAGCCGCTCATGCGGTACGCGCTCGGGAACAGCTCCACCATCATCGCCGGCTCCGCTCCCATGATTAACGCAAGCAGGATGCCGAACATGATCTGCGCCAAGGCATAGCCGACGACCCCACCTGCCCCTGCCAGGGTGAAGCAGGCCCACGCCACCGCCGCCTCGGCGATGAAAACGGCGATGAGCAGGGTGCGGCGCCGGACAAGGTGGTCGGTGGCCCAGCCGGCAATCGGTACCAGCAGCAGCGCCACAGCTTGGGCTGCCGTGTTGATCTGTAGAACTTGACTTTCGGCGACGGTCCCAAACTCGCTCGCGTAAACGGGCAGAAACACCATGCTCAAGTAGTTGACGATGCCGTAACCGGAAGTGAACAGCACCGCACAGATCATGGCGCCCGGCGCGAGTGTGATCGCCTGCTTCAGCGGGATTGGATCGTTCGGGCGCGCGGGCAGCGGCCGATAGCCGGTTTCCCGCAAACGCCTGCGCAGGAAGTAGCCACAAGCGGCGATAGCCCCGCCAAGCAGGAAGGGGACGCGCCAAGCCCAGCTCTCGAGTTGCGCGGGGCTGGCGAGGGTGACGGTTGCCGCGGCGACGGCTGCCGCGAGCAACATACCCGCGGTCGAGCCGAAATTGGCGAAGCTTCCGGCAAAACCGCGTCGATGCTGTGCCGCCGTCTCGACAAGATAGCTGACCGAGCCGGTGAACTCGCCTCCGACCGAAAACCCCTGCAAAAGCCGCAGGACCAGCAGGAGAAGGGGCGCGGCCACACCGATCTTTTCATAGCTCGGCAAAACGGCAATCGCCCCGGTGGCGAGCCCCATCAACACCACGGTGTAGATGAGGACAAAACGACGGCCGAGCCGATCCCCCAGGTGTCCCAGCACGATGCCGCCGATGGGGCGCATGGCAAAGCCAGCAGCGAACAGGCCGTAGGCGCCGATAAGCGCTGCGATGCGATTTTCCGCCGGAAAGAAGACCCCGGCCAGAACCGGCGCCAACAACCCATAGATCCCGAAATCGTACCATTCGAGGAGATTGCCTCCGATACCGGCGCCCAACACCGATACCGATAGCCGGCCTTGCGCGGCCGGCAACGGAGCGACCGGCTTGGTGACTACGGCGTCACTTGCATTGTCCCGGCGTTGCATCATGTCTTTGACAACGTGGTGCGGGCGCGGCGCGAAAACTTGATTTGGCGCGTCTTCTCTCCATTGGGCATGTTTGTAAACGCGGGCCTATCTTCCGCATTGGTTAAGGTCCGCTATATGCCAACAGGGGCACTAGCGAACAGGGCTAACTATGGTGATCTGGCCTCATAAATGCCAAAGCGGTAAGAGCAGCCAAAACACCCCAGATAGCGGCAGTCGAAAGCGCCACTTGATAGGCGCTGAGAAAGGCCTGTTCGAATACTGCGTGGTCGGCGTGTCCTGCATCGGGCAGAATGCCAAAGCGCAAATCGTCAAGCGGGATTCCGGTTTCCCTCAGCTCGTCGAGATATACGACACTTGCGACCGCGCCGATGATGGCGATTGCAAACAGTCCGGCCAAACGACTTGCCGCGTTGTTCACGCCGGAAGCGGCGCCCGACTGGTTATCGGGAGCGCTGACCATGACCACTGTTGTTAAAGGCGCAACCACCAGCGCCATCCCCACGGATGAGATGACGATTGGTCCGACAACACCAATCCAATAGTCCGCCGCACTGTATGCCAGTGCAGCGGCGCCCGCTGCCACGAGAAACGAGCCGACAACGAGAAGGCCCCGCGGGCCGTGGTGATCAGCCCATACGCCTGCCAACCGGGACAAGGTTCCAATGATGATCCCGATCGGCAGCAGCGTAAGCCCAACCTGGGTGGCTGACATCCCCCGCCTCTCAATCAGGTCGAAAGGCAGCAAGAAAAGGATACCCGTTAGGGCGCCATAGAGAAAAAGTGTCATGATGTTTGCGCTTAGGAAACTGCGATTTCCGAACAGTGACAGCGGCATAACGGGGCTGGCCGCCCGAGCTTCGCGAAAAACGAACAGGACCGATGCAATGGCGCCAAAACAAAGCGCCGGGATGACTAGTGCGTGCGCGCCTGAGGTGTCCGAAATAAAGGTAAGTCCGGCTGTAAGTGACCCGAAGGCTACAATGGCAAGCAGACCGCCAAGCCAATCGAGCGACCCCGAGATCATATCGTTCCGGCTCTCGGGAACGTAACGAAGCGTCAGAACAATGACAGCTGCCGCAAGTGGCAGGTTGATCAAAAAAATCGCACGCCAGTGAAACGCATCGATCAGAAAGCCGCCAAGTGGCGGGCCCAGGGAGGTCGTGATTGCCGATGCCCCGGCCCAAATGCCAATAGCGCGTCCTCGAACTGCCCTCGGATAGGCCGCTGCGATAATAGCAAGGCTTTGGGGCACAAGTAGCGCTGCTCCAATGCCTTGTACGCTACGAGCGACGATCAACCATTCGACAGACGTCGCAAAAGCGCAAGCAAGGGAAGCCGCTGCAAATATCACAGTCCCAGTGACAAATATTCGCCGGCGGCCGAGCCGGTCGCCGGCTCCCCCGCCGACAAGGATTAGCGCGCCAAGAAAAAGAACATAGGCGTTGACAACCCATTGCACGGCTTGAAACGTGGCGTTGAGATCCGCCTGCAGAGGTGGCAATGCGATGGTCACGACTGTTGCGTCGATGAATGCCATCGCCGAGGCTATGATGGTGGCGACTAACAGGAAGGGACGATTTTGCTCAGGACAGCCTGCCTCGAACCTTAAGTCCAGCGCAGCCCGTCCATCTGGACAGAAGGGCTGGTGGAAAGCACTGCCGGCGCCTGCTTGGGTGTGGACTGGCTTGCTCATGACGACCGCATGGCTCCTTCCATTCGTCCGCATCCAAGCTTCGATGATTAGATAAGCTAGCTCTTAATGCCGGAGATGCGTGTAAACTTCGCCGAGTTCCCTCCCATCACAGGTTTTCCCAAACGGAACGCGAACCGCCAACACAAAATGTCTGGTATGGGTCAGCAACTGACATAGGGCAGCGCCCGGAGTTTCGTCCGCTTTAGAGCCACCATCGGTCACAGGAAATTCAGCAAATGCCACCATGCGGGGACCGTGAGGAACGAGAGCGGGATACCTATGCCGACCATCAGCGTGATCAGCGGCGGGTCAAGTTCATAATCCATCGCCACGATGCTTGCCCCGATCATTGGGCCCATCGCCGCCTCGAATACGGTCACGCTGAGCATCTGCTCTTGCGTGCGCAGCATGCCCGCGAAGAGGAGGAGAATCATTGCAGGACCGACGACCAGCTTGAACACAAGTCCGACGACCATCGGCTGCATCTTGCCCCGTACGTGGCTGAGCTGCAGCTGGTAGCCGACCGATACGAGAGCAAGCGGGACCAAGGTAGCGCCCAAGCGCTTGAGCAATTCGTCGAGCCAGACAGGGTATTCGAACGGCATTAGCAGGAACGCTAAAATGAACGCCTGGAACGGCACGAACAGGACGATTTTCCGGATCACTGCCTTCGCATTGATCCCGTGGCCGGAGGAGTAAAGCGAGGCTACTAGGATACCAAGGGTACTGAGCACGAAATAAGAGCCCAACTGGTCGATCAATATTCCGAGGCCGAGAAACTGCGGGCCATAAAACGCCTCGATCATCGGTAGCCCAATGAATGACGTGTTTGCCAGTCCGCCGGTCAGCATCAGCCCACCGGTCGTTTGGCGTGAAAAACCAAACCCCCGGCCGGCCAGCCAGAAGAAACCGCAGCCAATCCCGAACATCAACCAAGGCATCATGGCGGGAAGGATCAGGCTGGTCTGAAGTTTCAGGCCGTGCACGTAGGTCAGGGTCAGGGCGGGAAGTGAAATATGAATGACAAATCCGTTCAGCGCCGCGGCCGCGTTGTCCGGCAGTCGCCCCGAACGGCGCAAGAGAATGCCAAGAAGAAAGCAGGCCACGAGAAGCAGGTAGTTGTTCATCGAACCGCCCCCCGACTGTTAGGGCCCATAACGCGAGTTACGACGTGAGGCTTCTTGCGGTACCCTTGGCCTGCCTCGCAGAATGGCCTTTGAGCATGTCCACAGACAACATCTCTTCATCGGACCTTGAAGCGGCCGTCGCGCGTTTTCGCGCTGTCGGTTCTGTTGCAGCCTCGGCCGAAACGCTGCAGCTGCCCAACTGGGGCGATGACGAGTGGAAACAGCTATTCCGGTTCACGAGGACCCGCAAGGTGTCAGCCGGCGAAGCGCTAATCCGGCGTGGTGAGCCCGATCGAACCCTCTATTTCGTGCTCCATGGCGAGCTTGAGGTCATTGCGCACTCGGGTGACGGGTTGAGCCTCGGTCACGTGGCTATGGTTAGCGCAGGGTCAGTCTTAGGAGAGCAAGCATTCTTCGACGCCAAGCCCCGATCGGCTGGTGCCTGGGCGGTGGACGACTGCGAAGTCGCAGCAATGAGCCCGGACCAGTACGCCGCATTCGAAGCGAGCAGCCCAACCCACGCACGCGACCTTCTCTTTGCCCTAGGCCGGATACTCGCGATGCGGCTGCGCAGGACTACTGCGAAAGTCATCGGGTGAAATTGCTGGGCACGTGAACGGAAGCGAATGTCCGCTTTGGGTCATAAGCTGACATCGGTGCGGCGTTCGCGGAGGTCCGCTTTGTGCCAAATAGCGGACGTATCACTCGGAGGAAGCTGACGTCCGCTTAGTGCCATGAGCAGACATCCCTTGCTCTCACACTTCGCAATTATCGGCGCGGCCATCTCAACTAGACACTGGCCGCTTAGCGGGGCTCGATGTTCGGATCTCCGCCTGGACTTCCAGGAGTGGGGATCACCTCCTTGGTATGGCCCGCCTCCGGGTTTGGGGCTTCCGTGTAAATGTCCTCATCCCCGACCGGAGGGGGCTTGATCACGCCCTGACGCTCGGCTGGAGGTCGAGTCGTCTGCTCCTCCTCATGTGCTCCCGGTGGGTCCTGTCCCTGCGGAATGGTCTTCTCGGGCGTATCGTCGGGCGAAGCGGCAAAGGTAGTTCCAACACCGAAGCAGGAAGCGAGGAATATCAGCGCTATGCTTATTGCGGCATCTCTAAGCATGGTATTTCTCCAAGCGGTTTTTTTTACTCTAGAAACAGCGCTCGCCAACTCTCGTTCCCTTGTTGAGCGGAACTGTTCTGCCGATCATCACATTATCAATACGTAGCGGCTGTGCTCTAAAGTGCCAGCGGGGCACGGTGCATCAGTACACAATCATCAATCCATTCACGGCTGTCGAGGCAACGGCACCGCCGGCGGAAGTTCATGGCCGCGACACACCGGCCTAGCGATACCGTTCCTGCTATCGAGTCGACTTTGGGCCAGATGCGGACTCTGGCAAAACCTCCGGTACTTCCGCTCTTGGCACTCACGCGGATTTGTTCCCTGCCAGTCTAACGCTCAGGTTTTTGGAACTTTTTGAAGCTCAATCGGCTTCTAACAGCATGTTGCGACTTTTTGCCGGAATGGTGCTCTGTTTGCTAATCGGATTTACCGAGGCTTTGGCCGTTGAGGAAATAAAAAAGGACAACATAGGTCCTTGGGAAATCGAAGCGACCTTCAAAGACAACAAATTTGATCATTGTGCCATAAGCCGCAAGGTCGACGAGGTCGTAGCGAGCTTCCTGCGCACGAGTGATGGACTAAGCCTCACGCTTGAATCTCCAGATTGGAAATTGGAGCGGGGAAAGAATTATCCCGTTCGTATGAAGGCGGGCGCTGCGAGCTGGAACACTGACGTAGCCGCAGAAACTAACTCCGTTTCCGTGCCTCTCTCGGACACAAAATTTAAAGAAGGACTTCGTGCAGCCAATGCATTTGTCGTCGAGGGTGCCGGAGCAACAATCCGAATTCCTCTGGATCAGAGTCGTGCGGCACTCGACAGGCTGGATAAGTGTCTGACGAAAAATAGCCGCGCAGTGGAAACCAACCCATTTGTTGCGCCACCTCGGCAACCGTGACATCCGCTGCAGTCCGCTTTGGTGGTCATGAGCAGACATCGCGTAACGTCCGCGTCATGTCCGTTATCCCCCTCAGACATTCATCAGCGCGGTTTGCACGTCCTGCTTAGTGCCAATAGCAAACATCCGGGGATAAGAGGGGCGTCATTGGTTCGCTCTAGAATCGCGTGCTGTAATCTGCCCCCAACCTGGGGGGCGAATCAATCGTCAGACTTCGAGGACTCCGGCCACAGGGAGGCTTCATTCCGGTCGTCTACGGGGCGACCGAGAGCGGCCCCGATCACGCTCTGGATGCAGAATTAGCCGTAGCGGGAGCACTTGAGGACCTCGGCTTCACCACGGAGGTCATTGCGGTTGCGTCGATCGAGACCCTGCCATCACGCCAGCCCTTGCTTGTCTTCAATCTTGTCGATGCGATTAATTTCGAGGGTCGATTCGCACCCTGGTGCCGGCGCGCCTCGATACCCTTGGCATTGCCTATACGGGGTGTAGCACGACCTCCTTGTTCGAAACGCTTTCCAAGGTTGAGACCAAACTGAAGCTTGCCCAGGCCGGTTTGCCAACCCCGGTATGGTCTACGGATGGGAGGGGACTCAATCGTGCCGCCCGCGTGATCGTCAAGGCAGTGTGGGAACACGGTTCGCTTGGCTTAGACGAAACGTCTGTGATGCGTTGCGCGGATGCGCCGCGGGTCGTTGCCGCACGCAATTTGCTCCTCAACACCGAGCATTTCGCCGAAGTCTTTATCGAGGGGCGTGAATTCCACCTTGCCTTGCTTGAGCGCATTTCGGGTGTGGAGGTGCTGCCGATTGCCGAGATCGTTTTTGAGGGTTTAGAAGCCCACGCGCCCAAGATCTTCGGCTACGACGCCAAGTGGACACCTGATAGCGCCGCCTATGCCGGCACCCTGCGCCGTTTCGGTCTGGAACAGCAAGAGCCCGAACTTGCCAAGATGCTTAGGCAGTTCGCCCTGGCTACCTGGACCCTGTTCGAGTTCAACGGTTATGCGCGTGTCGATTTTCGTGTCGATGCGAGTGGCGCGCCCTTCATCATTGACGTAAACCCAAACCCGTATCTCACGTCGGATGCGGAAGACGCGGCCGCAGCAATAGAGGCCGGACTCTCTTACAAGGACTTGATCGGCAGCATCGTAGAGAGCTCGCTTGCGTCTCATAATCATGGCAGCCGATCAAAGCGGCGGTCTTTTATTGAATTTCAAAAGCTCGACAAGCAGCGGCAGCTGGCCTGCAGAAGCTAGCTTTTACGCCGGCGGATTGAAGCGACCTTCCTCTTCGCCTTGGCTGATCTCTTAGGACCGGATTGACTCTTCGCGACAGTTCCCGTCTTGCGTTTGGTGGGCATACTCTGGGCGGCGGTCCGTGGCCTCGCGGGCTCGGCATCGACTTTGGCTTCGGCCGACGCGCGTTGCTGACTATTCACGGCTTTTTTTTCGTTGAGATTGGGATACGGCATTGACTGTGGCCGAGGAGTGAAGGTGCTGTACCCGACGAAGAACATTCTTCCGAGCTTCGATATCTCGGAAAAGTAGGTGTGATATGCTTTGGCGACGAACTCAGACTGAATCTCAACCGCGCGCCCAACTGACTCTACGGCAAGCGCCTTAAGACGATTGTTGGCCTCACCGAACGACCGGGCGACTGACGCAAAAGCATCGTTACTCGGCTTCTTATATTCAGCGATGTTCTTAAGATCTTTACGCATGAACGCCTCCTGTTAGCAAACCGCGGAGACGGCTGGTCCTTTTGCCGTCCCTGTAAGGTTAACTTGCAACACGCCGGAAACGATGGACCTCTGCGATTTTTTTTCGCGTTCCGGCACCCCGGACCCCGCCCGTGGGCGCTGGGAGCAAAATAGTGTTGAGAAGCCGGCCTCGTAGTCCGCTCTGGGTCAGTTGCGGACCTTATGAGCTCGTCGTCGTGTCGGTCTGCTTCCCGCCATTAACAGACAATCGCCGAGAGCGTACCCCGCCCGAAACCGTCCGCGTTCCGTCCGTTATTTCCCGGAAAGCGGACATCAGCGCGGTTCGCACGTCCGCTAGTGCCAGGGGCAGACATCAGGCCCGTTTCTTCTTCTGAGTTGAGTTGTCACCGCCCCGGCGGCCTTGGTAGTGAGTGCGGTGTCCGTAGATCTTCTAAAGAATTGGCAGCCACGACCACGCCCAGCGCGCACACCGCTCGAAGGCCGCTTAGTGCGGCTGGAGCCACTAAGCGCGGCGAGTCACGGCGATGGACTGTTCGAAATCGCGATGGTTCCGGATGCAGCCGATCGCTTTCGTTACCTCAGCGAAGAACCTCCCGAGAGCCGGGCGGCCTTCCAGACGTGGCTGGAGAAGGTGCAAGCGAGTGACGATCCGCTTTATTTCTCCGTTATCGATAAGAGCGTCGGGCAAGGCGGCCGGTCGGCAGACCTTCATGCGCATAGAACCAGCCCATGGCCGCATCGAGATTGGCCATATTCACTGGGGACCGGCCATCGCTCGAAAGCCGGCCGGCACCGAGGCGCACTATCTGTTCATGCGGCACGCCTTCGAGGACCTCGGCTACCGCCGCTGGGAATGGAAATGTGACAACTGCAACGAGCCGTCGAAGCGAGCAGCTGAGCGGTTTAACTTCAAATCCGAGGGCGTGTTTCGCCAGCACATGATAGTCAAGGGAGAGAATCGCGACACAGCCTTTATCGACACCGAATGGCCCGCGCTGAAACGCGCCTGCGAGGAATGGCTCGACCCGGTCAATTTCGATAATGACGGCCAGCAGCGGCGCCGGCTGGAAGAGATCCGCGCCGGCCTATGACCTGCGCGTTCCGGACGCAGGACGTCGGCTATGGGTCATTAGCGGACCTACTGACAAGTCCGCGCCATGTCCGCTTTACCCCGGATAGCGGACATTCATCAGCGCGGTTTGCACTTCCGCTAAGTGCCATAAGCGGACATCGGGGTTGTTAGCGTAACCGGATTTGAGCGTTCCTTGATGATCTTGTCGTACGCTTCTTTGAGAGACGCACGCTTCTCGATGGCAATGATGGCAAACTCCTTCGGCACGCCGCGCGCGTCGTCGTCAGCGACGAGCATGCGGTAGTAGCGTTCGAGCTCCTCATCGCTGATTGAAGGCTTTACGCCGAGCACGTCATATGGATTGCGCTTGGCGGCATCCAGATGGCGCGCCTTGATCGCGTTGAATTCGCCGACGGTGAAGCCGAAGCGCTTGGCGACCTCCTCAAGGAACTGTTCCTCTTGCTGACGCACTTCCTCATCGGCTTTCGCTATGTGGAAGAGACCGTCAAGGACGTCCTCAAGAACTTTGCGGTTGCCGTTGAATACAGTCACGAGCTGTTCGGCACAGGTCTCAAAGTTGGTAGCGTCCCGCTTGGCTGAATTGAAGATTGGCGCGGCCTGCTTCATCTCTGCCGCAGAGAGCTTGAACGCCTCTTTGAAGGCTTTGACCTCGTCGGCGTCGACGGTGCCATCGGCCTTGGCCATCTTGGCGCTTAGCACGATGACGCCCACGGTGAAGGGCACTTCGTTGTCTGGTTCAGAATCTACCTCGCGCGCTTGACTAGTGGACCCGAAACCGAGAAGCGAGCTGATCTGGCCCCCGACCGAGACAGTGCGTGTAGCAGCTGAAAGCCTCTCCCAAATCGACATTCGAATCCCTCCCGTGTGAGCGAGAAGCCCTCGGCCAATCGAAGCGGCGTGTCAGGCTCTAGCGAGCAACACCTAGCCGTTCTCCGCTGAGATGACTGTATCGAACAGCGCGAGCACAGCCGCATGTCCTCTCATGTCGTTGACGCGAACCAGTGTGGCGGTGCCGTATCGTGGACGCAGGGCTTTGAATGCAAAATCGTTTGCAGAATCTAAGTCATGCGTGAGTTCGTGAGCTGCAGCGATCACTGCGCCTAGAGCACACCGCTTCACTGCGCTGGCAGAGGTTGGACACACTCCTTCGCCACTTACGTCTCGGGCAAGTTCGCCACGACACCAGTGCTGTTTATCTGCAATAAGGGTCCGAGCCCTTTCGACTATCTGTATCTGAAGTGGTCTTGCCATGGGAAAATCTCATTAATGGGTTGGTTGGTGCCCCACCTACCTTATCGCTAGAAACAGTCGTGGTGAACACCGCCGCTTGAGGTCGCTAATCACCCGCGCCGCATGGCGCCCAGCGCAACACTGCAGGCCTCTGAAAAGCTACTGCAAAATAGGCGAGAGATGGGCTGGACCGGGAGCCCCTTCTAATAGGGGCATGGGGTAAGCACACCGGCGCGGGGCGGCATCGCAAGCATAAGGTCCTCGCGCAACGCTTAAAGAGGTAGCCAGCCCGAGTTTCTGGGATCTCGCTTACTGGGAGCGCTTTTCACCTTCCATATGGCTCATTTGTTCTTTGCCGGTCTTTTCTAGGTCCGCTTCCTTTTGGCCAAGGTCGGCGGGCACAGTTGTCTCATCTCGCATCTTGTCGGCAGTCGACTTAACTTGTTCCGGGGTACACCGACTATCGAAGAGACAGCAAATCGATCTCAGCAGGTTCATGTGTCTTCCTCCTACACCGAGAGTTAATCGCACCGTCTCCTAACGGCGTTCTCAAAGAGATGTGGGCCGACGGCTCGCTCAACAAGATCAAACGACTCTACCTTGACCCGCTGGAGATTGAGCCGGCCACATCCCCGTAATTACTGGAGCAGGACAGTTGCGATGACCTTGTCGTCTGACGAATGCGACCTTCTCGTTGTCGGTGGCGGCCCCCGGTGGTTCCACCGCCGGGACATTCGTGGCTCGTGCCGGTTCGCGAACTGTCGACCGGCCGAAGGTGCTAGTGGCGTTGGAAGGATCCCGCCGAGCGCTTCGCCATAGATAGGATACACGCTATGCTTCTCAGGACATCTCTTGCGCCCACCTCATTTGTCGCCGCATTAGTGTGGACGATCTGGGCGCAAGCTGCGGAGCCAATTACAGTCCTAGCTCCCTTCAACCTGACGGGGCCGCAGGCAGTACTCGGCGCGCCTTGCTATAGGGGTGCCGAGTTGGCGGTTGAGAAGCTCAACGCCGCGGGCGGGGTGCTGGGGCGCCGCATCGAATTGATTCCGATCGATACCGCTAGCGAAGTAAGCAGGACGACCAACGAGCTTGAGAGCGCACTCGAGCGGTATCCGAACGCCACTGCCGGCATCGGTTACACGGATTCCACCTATGCTCTCGACGCGGGGCGGGTCTTTCAAAAGGCCGGAATTCCGTTTATCACGCCGGGCGCTACAGCGCCGGACCTGCCAAATCAGGTCGGCTCTGGCATGTTCCTTGCGGCGTACGGCGACGACGCTCAAGCCCTTGCCATGGCCAAGTATGCATGGAACGAGCTCAAACTCCGACATGTTGCCCTTTGGGTCGACGAAAGTAGCGTCTACACGCGGACTGTCGGCGGATTCTTTGAGGCGTTTTTTCGCAATCTAGGTGGAACTGTAGATAGACGAAACTTCGCCGCCGGAGTCACGGACTTCGACGACTGGATCGCCGCCTTCAAGAAAGCTGACTCCAAGCCGCAAGCGATATATGGCGCGAGCATGCCGCGGTCGGCGGTATCATTGATTGAGCAAGTGCGTGATGCAGGGGTAGACGTCCCGTTACTATCGGGGGACGGTTGGGATGACGAAGCAATAGTGAAATCCTCTAAGAGCAACGGCATCAAGAACATTGTCTTCACCACGCACCTCTTCCTCGGCGTCGACACGCCCGGCATGAAAGAATTTAGCGAGGCGTACAAGCAGAAGTTCGGTTCCCCACCGCCCAACGCATTTGCGCCGCTCGGCTTCGACAGCGTGAACCTACTCGCCACCGCGATCGAACGTGCCGGCTCCACCCAACCAGACGCAGTTCGGATGGCTCTTGCGAATACCCGCGACTTCGAAGGATTGGTCGGCAAGATTGCCTACTCGCCGGGCAAACGCGTCCCCGATAAGGCGGTCGCAGTCATCAAGATCGATGATGGTGTCGAAACGCCTGTCTGGACGTGGATGCCGCAGCGTCAATGAGTTGATTGGGCATGTCCGCTTTTAGCCTAGAACCAGACCTCGCGATGGTGCTCCACGCCCGACGATTCGCAGAGTAGCTATTTGTAGCGAGGGGGAGTGGTCATCAATCTCTGAACACCGATCAGTGAGGTGCACGAGTGCCAATATAGGTCGGTATTACCTCCTCGACCGTTTTCGGTTGTATCTTGAGCTCGTGTAGGCCGGGCAGCGTACCGCTCGCAACATTATCCGCCTTGAGAAGATCAACTTGGCCGGTGGTGAGCGGTGGGTTTGGCAGGAGCTCGAACAGCCGCGCCTGGATCTTGGCCACCGCAAAGGGAACCGGTATCAGCAGTCGCCGCTTGTTCATGAGGCATAGCGTCATCTGGACCAGCTCGCGCAGAGTGTACACTCCGGGACCGGCAAGCTCATAGGTTCGGCCGACCGTTCCGGGGTCTGCGAGTATGTTGGCGACAGCCTCTGCCACGTCCTCCACAAAGACCGGCTGCAGTCGGGTATGGCCGCCGCCGATGAGCGGCAGTACCGGCAGCAGTCGTGCAAGCTCGGCGAGCGTGCTGAACAATGCGTCGCCCGGGCCGAACATGGAGCCCGGGCGGACGACCGTAGCTCCAGGGAACGTCTGCTGAACCATCAGTTCGCCGCGTCCTCGCGCACGGATATAAGGAGAGCTTGAATCGGGATCGGCGCCGATGCCGGACACAAGGACGAGACGGGCAATGCCAGCGGCGCTCGCCTCTCGCGCTACCGTCTCGGCCCCACGTACGTGCACGGCCTCGAAGGTCACGCCGCTCCCCTCGACATAGGCCGAGACCGTATTGACGATGGCGTTAGCTCCCGCAACAGCGGCGGCGACCGAGGTTTGATCACGCACATCGGCGGGGACGACCGCGACCCTGTCGAAACCCAGCGCTCGCAGGTCAATCCGCGCTCGGTCTGGATGCCGCACAGCGGCGCGCACAGCCATGCCTTCGGCGATCAGGCGGTGCACCAGTCGCCGACCGAGGAACCCCCCACCGCCGAACAACACAACCATGGTCATGATTTGGCGATCCGTGCAGGGCCACCGCCCCACGAACGCGGCCCGCAGGGGCCCGACCCCATTTAAAGCGCCTCTCTTGCGCCGCCACGGACAAGTCCGCAAACGCGGTCGGGCTGTTCGCTGCTCCTAGGCGGCTTGCAGGTAATAAGCTTTGAGCTCGTTCATCACATTCGCCTTGTCGAACTCGGCGCCCATGGCGAGCATGGCGTCGGCGAAGCGGCTTGTAATTTCGGTGACCTGCTGCGGCGACAGCTGATTAAGAATGCCGATCCGCACCTGAACCGGCTCGGACAGGGTCGGCCAGATGCCAAAGCCCTGCGCTCGGCATCCCGCGACGAGATCCTTCTCTTTGCCTGAGAGCTTGCGGGGGAGATTGAGTACGATCAGGCTGGTCGTGTTGGAAATGACATCGCAGCCCATGCCCTCCACGGCTTGGCGGAGCGCCTTCTCGTGATAGGCGTACTCCGAGCCCTTACGATGCCGCCCGTAGCCTAGGATTATGCGCAACGCCTCGTGGAACGCCGCCACCGCATAGCAGGAGTGCGTGCGGTGATAGATGGGCGTCGACACGTCCCTGCCGTCGATGATGCCCCAATGACGCGCTTCGAGGACCGGATGGTGCACATAGGTGTAGCAGCCGCGCTTCTTTACAACGCCGATCGCCTTGTCGGCGAAGCTCACCGGCGCATAAGTGAGCGGCAGCGACAGAACACCCTTCTGCGGACACGACGCCCAGGCGACCACGCCCGGATAGTCGTCGATGTTGAACTCGGCGACACCGAGGCTGGAAGCGGCGTCGACAATGCCCATCACCCCGTGCTTGAGGCAGGCGTCGCTGAAGCCCTTGAGGTCGTTGATGCGGCCCGAACCAGTCTCCCAATGGGCCATGAAGGCCCACATCGGCGTGTGCTCGGCGAGCGCCTTGTCCACGAACTCGCCGATGACCGATTCGCCATGCGGCGTTTCCATCGTGACGACGTTCTTCGGCTTCGGGTTGAACGAATCCGCAGCCAACTCTTCGTTCGAGGAGGCCTTCATGCGGATGGTAAGGCCACCGATTCCGGAGAAGGTGCCGTTGGGGAAAACCACGACCTTGTCGCCCGGCAGGATCATCGAGAGCACGCAATCGACCCCGCTGAAGCCCGTGCCGCCCACGCCGTAAGTGTAGCGGTTCTTGGTGCCCCAGAGCTCGCGGAGCATCTCCTTGGCCTCAATCATGCCTCGCAGAACGTCCTTCTGCATGTGGTCGGCGACGCCTGTCTTGGCGAAGCGTTCGAGCACGCGAGGGTCGGTGTTCCCAGGCCCGGGACCGGCGGCGAGAGTCTCAGGGATTTTAAGCGGCGGATATATCGTCATGGAATCTCAGGAGGTCTAACGGCCATCTCCAGAGCAAGCGGACGCCAATTGGCTCTAAGTCCCGACTAGACAATATAACAACAGAATAGTTTCCGAACCCATCTGGGGACATGATCGTCTCCTGAGCGGGGGAATAATATATCCGAATGAAGAGGTTGGACGCTGTCCGCTAAGGGTCATTAGCGGACATTGTCCAGCGTCCGCGTCATGTTCGTTCTTCCCCTCAAACCAGACATTCGTCAGCGCGAGTGGCATGCCCGAAATGTGCCAGCAGGAGACATTGCCGCAACAAGCGCGCGCGGCGTTACGACCGCAAGAGTCTCAGCGTCGCTACTCAGGGCAATTCTATCGTGCCCTTATATTTGCCGCCTAATAGCGTGTCTGTGAGTTCCTCTAGCTTGTACGTGCCGCCGCCACCAGTGCCTTCGTATTTGCCGGTGCCACCAGTGTTCTTGTACGTGTATTCCTTCAGGTGCGAGCCCTCCTCCCAGGTCATATTGATCTTGTCCCCCTTGTCCTCACCTTTAATGGCGTAGGTGCAGGTCCCGCTGCCCTTCCAACTTCCATCAGGCATGTACTCATACTTTCCTGCGCAGTCCCCGGTGGACTTTGGTGCCGCGACATCGTCGGGGATGTTTACGCATCGACCAGCGTAGTCGACCAGCTTGTGTCCTTTTTCAGGCTCCTTCACATCCCACTTGTCGTTCACGCAGGCCATGGCTCCGACGTCGTTGATGGTCTGTCCGGCCTTAGCCGCGCCACTCCCAAGGATGAGGAACGCTGCGGTCGAGGCAACGAATACGTGCATGAGTTTCATGATGTCCTCCCACGCTACTGCATTTCGCCGAGAGGCAAATGTAACGTATCCACATAGTCTCCGACAACCAGAGCGGGAGCTAGAAATCTCGACAATCGGGAGCGAAAGACAACGTCCGCTTTGGGTCATAAGCCGACATAACGGCCCGTTCGAAGTCACGTCCGCTTTGCCCCCAAAAGCGGACATTCGTCAGCGCATTGAGCATGTCTGCTTTGTGCCAGAAGCGGACATTTTCGATCTTCCGATGATTTTTGCTTCGGCAGCAAGTGCTAGGCGGCGATTTTAGCCATCGGCCTATTCGGGTGGTGTTCACCCGTAATACCTAGAGGACTAGAATTGCGGGAGCGCTGTTCAGAGGTTCCACCTCAGTTGGCGGCACAATAGCGAATCACCCTACCGTGGTATTTGGCCGCACAAGCGAAAAAACAAGTGCGATGTCACAAGCGTTTCGGGATCAGATATGTGGCGTTCAAGGGCCGTCATATCCTTCTCGAGAACCCTGCGATCGATAAAGCCCCCTTCGATCAGCTTCTCGCGAACATTGTTGATGAAGTCCCTCAGGATTGGTCGCCCGCTGTGGCCCGGCGGATAAACATGGACCACAGTGTCAGCACTAACGTCCACGACTCCCGCGGCACGAAACAGACGATGTGTGCGTCGGCCGACAAAGAGGTCGATCCCTTGCGCGGACGAATAGGCGGTGAAAGCGTCGAGCAGTCGGGTCCACGCAAGCGACGGCGGATCGCAGACGAGACTGACAGAGTCCGCCTCAAAGCTTGCCACCCAGCCACCAGGACGTACGAGGGATACCATTTCGCGGACGATGCGTTCAGGCTCCGGTACGTTAACCAGAACGAAGCGCATATGGGCACCGTCGAACGACGCTCGCGGCAATCCCGTGTCATACGCATCGCCCTCGCGAACCTCGACCTGCCGCAGCGAGTGATCCGCGACGAAGCGGCGCGCCAAGCTGGCAAAATGCGGGTTCCGCTCGATTCCAAGGACTGAGCCGGTAGGACCGACACGCTTACTCAGGAGGTGCAGGACCCCGCCGGTACCGCAACCGAGGTCGAGAATGCGCTCGCCCGCGTTGATCCCAATCTTTTCGAACTGCGCGTCTGAATCTGGGGCGAGATCGGCGATCTGGCGCTTAAGGCGTGCCTCCTCCGCCTCGCCGTGACCCAGCAGATAGTGGTCGGGTTCCGCCATCGACTTCCCATTCCTCACAAGCGGGCATCGGCGAAGCGATGCGACATCGAGCAAGGCCATGCAAGCTAACGACGCCAGAGCTCTAGCGCCAGTTCAATGTTGCCTCTGTCGCCGTCGCACTCAGCGGCGTCGCACCTGGCTCAACGTTGTTGGCGGCGCTAGGCTGCGCCTGCCCGCGGCGATCGTGTCCCGGCATGCTGGTGATGTAGTTCACGGGGTTAGGATGCCATGCCTAGTGCGTTGGAGATGTCGCGAAGTGTCGCCGTCTCAGCATCGCTTACTCGGACACCACCAAAGCCAAGAAAAGACCCCTCCACGGCAGCTTCTGCGACCTTCTGGCTGATCTCGCGGAGCCAGGTTTTGAAGGCTGCTGCCTCGTCAGGGGCCTTGGCATCGACGATGGCGGAAACCTCCCGCAGGCTCGCTAATGAACGCTGTACACATTCCGTGGGCTCCGCCTGGGCAAAGCGTTCGCGCATTGCAAGAATGCTTCCATCGTTGGATCTTTCAAAACTAGCAACTGCCGCCTTGATGAGTTCGTTATAATTGGGATCGCGCTTAGCTGCAGCGAGCGCCGGGGTGCCTGCAGCGGCTTCTTTAAGAGTACCCCACCAGCCGCTTGGATCGACCGCCGAAACGGCAATGCCGGCAGCTATGATGCCCTCTAACACCTTGGTCCATTCTTCCGGTGTGAAGTCATTTTTATTAGCCATGTGGCCGTTTCCAATGAGAGGAGTTTCCTTGCTGGGGTATTTCTGCTGCTTAATTACGTCGAAATTTGCGCCCGAAATTCGAACCTGCGGTTACGGAAGGCGCAAGCGCATAGAAAATTGCCGCCGGAGGAGCGTTAGGCTTTGCGCGGGCGCGCACCTACTACGCTTGGAAATCGTGGATTACCTGCGACTTTAGAATAACATCTCCGCCTCGTATGGGCCCCTCGACATTCCCATCTATAACTATGAGATCAGCTGCGACCGTTCCGTTGACCTGAGCTCCGCGGGAGATAATGAGCGAAGTGCAATGCAGTTCGCCGTCAATGTGCCCGTTCACCTCCCACCAGCCCCTCCTCGGTGACGCTTCCAACAGAAGGCCCCACCGCAGAAAGAGCGAATGCGAGGTCGTCAGTGTTCAGAAGCCCGATGCACTGGCCTTCATGGGTGAGTTCGGATCAAAAGCAACAAGCTCGCCGTTGTCGACGAGGCCAAGCGTCTCCGCTCGGTCGCCGCACTGCAGGTTGATCGACTTGTTGTCGGTGCTGTCGATATGAACGATCTGGCGTGGATTGAGGGTCACCCGAACCCGCGCCGCAGTGGTCATGCCGGAGTCAGCGTCCGTTTTGTCATAGACCACTGCGTTGATAGCACAACGACCGTTGTCTGGTTCGTAGAAGGCTATGACGCGCTTGTTGCCAAACGTCGTCAGAATTGGCTCGTGAGCCCCAACCGGCCCCAAGTGCTGTACGAGTTCATCGGCGCGCGCAGGGAGACCGACGGTAGTGAGGGCGACGAAAGCACCCGCCGCGGCGATCCCCAAGCACTGCCTTCGATTGAGAGTGTGCATTGTAGATCTCCTTCCGAGAACCGGCTCAAGACGATCTTGAGCCTGAAAAGAGTCTCGCTCAGTTCAGCAAAAAGCGCTGTGGCTTTTGCCACAATACTGGAGCCGAATCAGATCGAGGTATTCCTAAGGATGAGGCGCGACGTGCCTCCCCTAAGAACTCAGGCCAAAAGCGGATATGAGTTCACGTACCCCCCACCTTCGCTAAGTGCCATTTGATTCGATTTGGGGGCGCCCCCTATGCTTTTAACCAAGCGATTGCCCATCGTTCCGGGAACGGCGGCAAGGAGAATTGCTGACACGCGGCTGGGGTGATATTTTATTGATGCGTCTGGCCTTCATGGAGGTCAGGGCCATGGTGTGTCTCTCGCAAGAGACGTATCGAAGTTTCGTTTCCCCAATCTTCGCCCGAGCTGATCGCCCCCGCAGAGAGTAGGGACGAACTCGCTCGTTTGCGAACAGCTAGCCTAGGGAGGATGCAATGAGAAGATTGTTCCTGATCCTGAGCCTGTTGTTGCCCGTCACGCTGCTTGGAAGCAGCGCTTCATTGGCGCAAGCCAAACTCGATGCGAGTATCCTATCTTATGACGGTAAGGATTTTGTTCGAACGGAAACAACTTTGATGAACAATGGACAATCCGCCGTAGGTACAAAACTTCAGCCAGATAGCCCGGCTTACAAAGCCTTGGTCGAAAAAAAGTCCTACACCGGGCCAGCGACCGTTTTTGGTAAAGACTACCAAGCCAACTACGCACCGCTCATCGGTGAAGACGGCAAATTGACCGGCGCCCTGTTTGTAGGCACCCCGAAATAGTCGTCCTTGATAGCGCGGCCAGCTGATCTCGGGCAATGACGCCCGCGTTGGAGCTGGCGCGTACAAGCGTACCGAGGATTGCACTTGAGTGGGCGGCCAGATGGCCGCCCACTTTCACGTTGTGGCGGCGCAAGAAACAATGTCCGCTTAGGTCATGAGCAGACCTCGCGTCCCGCGTCATGTCCGTTCTTTCCCTCAAAGCCGACATTCGTCATTCCCGGGTGGGATGTCCGCTAAGTGCCAGAAGCGGACATCTCACGGGAATGGGTACAGTCCTGGCCGTCCATCCACGCAGTAAGGATCTGGTCCACGGCGTTCATTGGGGAAGCCAGCATTCTTTCCCCTCACGCCTGCGAACGAAAAGGGCCTCCCGATCCGAGGGGAGTCAACTCAGCAAGCTTGCGGTGGCAACCCAAATCTCACTCATTGCGAAGGCTGACTACTCCGCGGCTTCGGGTTGGGTCGCCAAGCTGTTGAGTTTGGCTTGAAGACGCTGCCGCCGCTCAGCCCCATCAACAAGGCAAAGTAGAACCTTTATCCTGTCCGGCAACGGCTGCTGCAAGCAGTCAAACTCTTCCCATCCGCGACTTCCCAAGATAAGCACTTGGTTTGGAGGGGATTCGCATGTGTTTCCTCCGTCATCTCGAACGCGCAACTGGTACGAGGTGTTGTTTGAGGATCCGGCCCGTTTTGCCACCGGATCATCTGATGCGCTAAAGCGCGAATCTCCGGGCCTCAATCTTTGCGAGGCGCTAGTGTCCAACTTTCGGTGCTTTGGTACGTTCCCGCACAAAAGTACAAAATTGTACAATAAGAGTTAGGTCGCCAATGGAAACGGGCCTACCCTCGACCATCGTCTGCCGAAGTCCGGGCGCAGGCGGCTGAGAGAGATTGGTGTGCTCTTGCCCTCACAAGAGGTTAAGAGCCATGGTTTCCCCCTCTTCAAACTTCCGTAAAAATCAGCTACTCGCGGCCTTGTCCAACGCGGACCTTGCTTTGCTTCAACCCCACCTGGAGTCTGTGGAGCTGGAGGTTCGCAAGGTTCTCGAATCTCCGAACAAGCCCATCAAGCACAGCTATTTCATTGAGCGGGGGCTTGCTTCGATTGTCGCTGGCAATAGCCACAAACGCCTCGAAGTTGGTCTCATCGGCCCCGAAGGAATGACTGGCCTACCTATCGTATTGGGCAACGATCGCTCGCCGCATGAGAACTTTATCCAGGTAGCAGGAGAGGGCTCGCGCATCCCTGCCGACAAATTGCGTGAGGCCATGCGGCAGAGCCGCTCACTTGAGAAGGCCTTTCTCAAGTTCGCCCATTCTTTCATGAATCAGACGGCAAACACAGCCTTCTCCAACGGCACGGCCACTCTTGAGGAGCGCTTGGCACGTTGGCTGCTCATGGCCCATGACCGTTTGGACGGAGACGAGATACCGCTCACGCACGAGTTCTTGTCATTGATGCTCGGGGTAAGACGGGCTGGCGTCACGGTTGCCCTAAACTATCTCGAGCACAGGGGAGTCATTCGGCTCTCGCGAAGCAAGATCGTCATAACCGACCGGAAGGGTCTTAAGGCAAGCGCCAACGGCACTTATCATGAGCCTGAGGACAGCTGACCGATTCCGTGCGCAACCGCACTGTGTTTGGTGTTGACGCGAGGGACTGCGGAAATAAACCTGAGGAGAAAGAGGAGGGTCTAGTTATGGCCTCTCAAAAGCCACCACGCGCGAACTGGGCAGCCGCAAGGGTATGCTCGGCCAGATTTTCACCAAAGCACAAAACAAGATTCAGGACCCAGCCAAGCTTTATCGCCTCATCGACATGGTTGATGACGCCGACTGGGTGATAATGGGCGCGGACATCAAGGGCGACATCTACGAAGGCCTGTTGGAGAAGAACGCCGAGGATACCAAATCGGGTGCAGGGCAGTACTTTACGCCTCGTGCTTTGATCCGTGCGATGGTGGAGTGCTTACGGCCTGAGCCCGTGAAAAACAATCGCCGACCCGCATGCGGCACTGGCGGCTTCTTCCTCGCCGCTTATGACTTCATTACAAACAACCACCAGCTCGACAAGGCGCAAAAGGCCTTCCTCAAGCACGACACCTTTCACGGCAACGAGATCGTCGCCAATACGCGCCCTCTGCCTGATGAACATGTTCCTGCACAACATCGGCGAGATCGACGGCGGGGTGACGATTTCTCCCAATGACTCTCTCGTTGCGCCCAGCGCGAAAAGTTTTGACTACGTCCTTGCCAATCCACCCTTTGGCAGGAAAAGCAGCATGACCTTCACCAACGAGGAAGGCGAGCAGGAGACCGACGATCTCACCTATAACCGGCAGGATTTTTTGGGTGACAACGTCGAACAAGCAGCTCAATTTCGTGCAGCACATCCGCACGATGCTTAAGACAACCGGCCGTGCGGCGGTTGTCGTTCCCGACAATGTCCTATTTGAAGCTGGGGTGGGGGAGACCGTTCGTAAGAAACTGCTTGAAAACACCGATCTGCATACGATCCTGCGCCTGCCTACTGGGGTATTCTACAAGCCTGGTGTCAAGGCCAACGCCGTGTTCTTCGATAATCGTGAGGCGAGCCCCGACCAGTGGACGAAAGAGGTCTGGTACTACGACTATCGCACCAACGTTCACCACACTCTCAAAAAGAAGACGATGCGTTATGAAGACCTCACCGACTTCATAGCTTGCTACAACCCGGAAAACCGCCGCGAGCGCCAACCGACATGGGATGCTGAGAAGAACCCGGAAGGCCGCTGGCGTAAGTACAGCTACGATGAGCTGCGCGCCCGCGACAAAACCAGCCTCGATGTCTTCTGGCTAAAGGACAAGAGCCTGACCGACCTCGACAACCTTCCCGAGCCCGACGAGCTCGCCGAAGAAATTATCGAGAACCTCGAAGCAGGCCTCGACAGCTTCCGTGAGGTTCTGGCCGGATTGGAGAAGGTCACATGAGGTTAGGAAAAGCTCCGAAAACTTGGCACCGGAATTGGCACCGGACAGGGCGGGGCGAGGCGTGTTAGGGGGTGATCTTGGAGGCTGAGACCTGGGTCGTTATCGCGGCTATCAGGGCGGAACGTGGTTGTCGGGTGTTCGTAAATATGCCGGTCGGAGATCACGGAGATTGTGGTCTCGCGACATCTTGGCAGGGCTAAATGCCTCAGCTACAACAGCCGCCTACGCTGAATATTCTCACTTTCGTAGCAAGAACTTCGAAAAGTAGCCTCTGCATCCGGGGGGAAGACCGACCATGAAGCATTACCGCCTGAACCAGATCGCCATGGCCGTGCTCGGCGCTCTGCTGCTCATTTTCGGCACAAAAACGCTCATCAACATCGCCTTTGAGGAGCACGAGCCTGAGAAGCCGGGTTTTGAGGTTGCCACCAAGCAAGGCGAGAAGGCCGGGGAGAAACCGGCAGTGGCTGCTGGAAGCGACCTTCCGGCGTTGCTCGCCAAGGCCGACCCGGCCAAGGGTGAGACAACCGCGGCGATCTGCAAGGCGTGCCACGCCTTCGAGGCCGGCGCCCCGAGCCCGATCGGCCCCAATCTTCATGACGTGGTCGGGCGCAAGATCGCCTCGGTCGAGGGCTTTAACTACTCGCCGGCACTGAAAGCTCATGCCGGGGAGGTTTGGAGCTACGAGAACCTCAACCACTGGATCACCAACCCGCAGGCCTTTGCCTCCGGCACGACGATGGCTTTCCCGGGTCTGCCTGACGCGCAGCAAAGAGCCGACGTGATTGCGTTCCTCCGCACCAAGACCAGCAATCCACCGCCGCTGCCGGAGGTCGTCGCCGCCAAGGAGGCGCCGGCAGCTGAAGGAGCGAAGCCGGCTGAAGGCGCCGCGAAGGGCGGCGAGGCAGCCCCAGGGGCTGAGATCCTTCCGGCTTTGGCCAAGGCAGACCCGAAGAAAGGCGAAGCCAGCGTCGCTTTGTGCAAGGTCTGTCACAGCTTCGATAAGGGAGCCCCGAGCCCGATCGGCCCCAATCTTTATGGCGTCGTCGGACGCAAGATCGCATCGCTCGAAGGCTTCAACTATTCGCCGGCGCTGAAGGCCAAGCAAAGCGAGGGCGATTGGACCTTCGAGCATCTCGACCTCTGGCTGACAAACCCGCAGGCCTTTGCCTCGGGAACGACGATGGCCTTCCCAGGTCTTCCAGATCTCCATACCCGCGCCGACGTGATCGACTTCCTGCGCACCAAGTCCGACAACCCGGTGCCTTTGCCAGAGGCCGCGCCCGCCGCGGCTCCGGCCCCGGCGGCCGAGGAGAAGCCTGCCGAGGCGCCAGCAGCTCCCGCGACCGAGGAGAAGCCGGCCGAAGCGCCTCCCGCTCCGGCAGCCGAGAAGCCGGCTGAGGCGCCAGTGGCTCCGGCCATGGAGGAGAAGCCCGCCGAGGCACCTACCGCTCCGGCAGAAGAGGCTCCAGCCGAAACGCCGGCTCCGGCGCCTGATGCTGTTTTTTCGGAGCCCTCGACGGACCGTCAGCCTCAAGCAGTCGTGCCGGGTGAGGAGCCTGCCCCGGCTGAGGCCGCTCCGGCGGCCGAGTCCGCTCCTGCGGCGGGAGATTTCTCGGAGCCGTCGACGGCAAGGCAACCGCAGCCAGCCTATCCCGACGGCGAAGCGCAATAGTCTGACACTTTGACCCTCCCCCGCGCTGCAAGCGGGGGAGGATCAACATGAGCGATAATTCATGGAGGGCCCGGCGGACCCCATGCTAAGAGGCCCTGAGGGGCTATAGGCCCGGCCTTTAGGCCTGTTGCAATCCCGGTCAATGCGGGCCCCTCGCGGGCCAACGGATCAACGTCAAGCGTAAGCGCCTGCCATGATGCTTCGCCGCCTTCTCCTCCCCTTCGTCCTTGTCAGCCTCGCCGCTTTACCAGCGCGCGCGCAGGACGAGCCTCAGCCGCAGCATCGCCATGCCGTATCGCTGATCGGCACGCCGAAATACCCGGCGGACTTCCAGCATTTCGACTATGTGAACCCGGACGCGCCGAAGGGCGGCCAAGTGCGCATGGCCGATATCGGCTCCTTCGATAGTTTGAACCCGATCCTCTACAAGGGTGAGGCCGCCGCCGGCTTGGGCCTCGTCTATGAAAGCTTGATGCAGGACAGCCTGGAGGAGGCTTCGACCTCCTATGGCCTGATCGCCGAATGGGCGTCTTATCCACCGGACTTCTCGTCGGTGACCTTCAAGCTCCGCGACGAAGCACACTGGAATGACGGAGCGCCGATCACGCCTGAGGACGTCGTCTATAGCCTCGAGGTGAACAAGGCGGCCAATCCGCGTATGGCGCTCTACTACAAGAACGTAAAGAAGGCGGAGCAGACCGGGCCGAGACAGGTGACCTTCACCTTCGACGTGAAAGGCAATCGCGAGCTGCCGATGATCATGGGCCAGCTCACCATCCTGCCCAAGCATTACTGGACCGGAAAGGATGCCAACGGCACTCAGCGCGACCCGCTGAAGACGACGCTCGAGCCACCGCTCGGCTCAGGTCCTTACCGCATCAAGCAGGTGACCCCGGCGCGCACCATCACGTATGAGCGCGTGCCGGATTATTGGGGCAAGGATCTGCCGGTGAACCGCGGGCAGTGGAACTTCGACGAGATCCGCTTCGACTATTACCGCGACGAGACAGTCGCCTTCGAAAGCTTCAAGGCGGGCAATCTCGACTATCACCAAGAGACAAGCGCCAAGAATTGGGCGACGGCCTACGACTTCGCCGCGGTGCGCGACGGATGGATCAAGCGCCAGGAGGTGTCGATCAAGAGCGCCCAGCCCATGCAGTGCTTCGTGCTCAATATCCGCAGGCCGCAATTCCAAGACCGCCGCGTGCGCCAGGCGTTCAACCTCACCTACGATTTCGAATGGGCGAACAAGAATTTGTTCTACGGACAATATGCCCGCGTCGGCAGCTTCTTCCAGGGGAGCGAGCTCGCGGCACCGGCCGCGCCCCCGCAAGGACGCGAGCTCGAGATCCTGAACGAGGTCAAGGATCAGGTGCCTCCGGAAGTGTTCACCGAGGTGCACAAAAATCCGGTGAACAACAGCTCAGACGACATGCGCAACAATCTGCGCAAAGCCGTGCAGCTTTTGAAGGAGGCTGGCTACGAGGTGAAGAACGGCGTGCTGGTCAACAGCAAGACCGGCCAGCCGCTCACCGTCGAGTTCCTGCTCGTGTCGCCGCTGTTCGAGCGCATCGTGCAGCCCTATATCGGCAATCTTGCGCGGCTCGGCATCAAGGCGAGCTTGCGCATGGTGGACAGCGCCCAATATACGCGGCGGGTCGACGGCTTCGACTACGACATCGTGGTCGGCAATTTCGGCCAGTCTGAATCCCCAGGCAACGAGCAGCGCGACTTCTGGGGCTCTGAGGCGGCCGGCCGCGAGGGCAGCCGCAACCTGATCGGCATCAAGGACCCTGCCATCGACAAGCTGGTCGATCACGTGATCTTCGCCAAGAGCCGCGAGGAGCTGGTCGCCGCCACCAACGCGCTCGACCGCGTGCTCTTGTGGAGCGATTTCGTGGTACCGCAATGGTACGCGCCGGTGGTGCGCATCGCCTATTGGGACCGTTACGGCCAGCCCGCGACCTTGCCCGGCCTGACCCCCGGATTCACGCAAGTGTGGTGGTTCGACAAGTCGTTGGCCGCGAAGCTCCCTGGAGCCTCCAAGCTTTGATGGCGCGGCCGACGCTCCGCGCGCTGACCTTTGGCGCCATTGCGATCGGCGCCCTCTTCATCGCGGCCAATGCCTGTCGCGCTGAAGCAAAGCACGGGCTTTCGTCGTTTGGCGATCTCGCCTACCCCGCCGACTTCCAGCACTTCGCCTATGCCAATCCCGATGCGCCGAAGGGAGGCACCTTCTCGCTCGTCGGCTGGGGCGGCGTCACCACTTTCGACAGCCTCAACAACTACATTCTCAAGGGCGATGCGGCACAGGGGCTGGAGCTTCTGTTCGACTCTCTGATGGTGCGGGCCGCTGACGAGCCCGACGCGGTCTACGGGCTCGTGGCGAAGAGCGCGGAGGTCGCCCCCGACGGCCTGTCTGTCACCTTCACGCTCAGGCCGGAGGCGAAGTTCAACGACGGAAGCCCGCTCACCGCCGACGACGTGGTGTTTTCCTTCGAGACGCTGAAGACCAAGGGCCACCCGCTGTTCGCGCAAACGCTCGCCGACGTGGCGAAGGCTGAAGCGCTCGATCCGCACACCGTTCGCTACAGTTTCAAGGGCACGCTCACGCGCGATCTGCCGCTCACCGTGGCCGAGCTTTCGATCTTCTCCAAGGCGTATTACGCGAGCCACGACTTCGCCCAGACGACGCTCGATCCGCCGCTCGGCTCAGGTCCCTATATGGTCGGCGACTTGAAGCAGGGCCACACCATCTCCTACAAGCGCAACCCCAATTACTGGGGCAAGGATCTGCCGGTCAATCGCGGCCGGTGGAACTTCGACGAGATCCGCTTCGAATATTTTCGCGACCGCACCGCGGGCATGGAGGCCTTCAAGGCCGGTACCTACGATTTCCGCGAGGAGTTCACCTCAAAGGTCTGGGCCACGGAATACGACTTCCCGGCGATCCGCGCCGGCAAGGTGAAGAAGGAGGTGCTGCCCGACGAGACACCGTCAGGCACGCAAGGCTATTTCCTCAACACGCGGCGCGAGCAGCTGAAAGACCCGCTGGTGCGGAAGGCGCTCGATCTCGCCTTCGATTTCGAGTGGACCAACCGCAATCTGTTCTACGCGCTCTACACCCGCACGCAGAGCTTCTTCGAGAACTCGACCATGAAGGCGGAAGGCGAGCCGTCGCCGGCGGAGAAGAGCCTGCTCGAAAACCTCGGCACCCCGGTGTCGTCCGAGGCGCTCGGCCCCGCCTATCTGCCGCCCAAGACCGACGGCTCTGGCAACATCCGCAACCAGCTTGAGGAAGCCGGCAAGCTTCTCGATCAGGCCGGCTGGACCATGAAGGACGGCAAGCGGGTGAATGCCAAGGGTGAGCAGATGAAGCTCGAGATCCTGAATTTCGAGCCAGCCTTCGAGCGGGTCACGGCGCCCTTCGTCAAGAATTTGCAGCTGCTCGGCATCGATGCCTCGATGCGCATGGTCGATCCCGCGCAATATCAGCGCCGGCTGAAGACCTTCGACTTCGACATCACCACCGAGCGCTACACCATGCGCAACACGCCAGGCGTGGAGTTGCGCAGCTATTTCGGCTCCGACGCGGCGAAGATGGACGGATCGCTCAACCTCGCCGGCATCTCCGATCCGGCTGTCGACGCTCTAGTCGAGAGGGTGATCGCGGCCAAGAGCCGGGATGAGCTTGAGACCGCTGCGCGCGCGCTCGACCGCATGCTGCGGGCCGGGCACTATTGGGTGCCGCATTGGTACAAGGCGTCGAACAATATCGCCTATTGGGACAAGTTCTCCCGGCCGGAGACGAAGGCGCGCTTCGACCGCGGCATTCTCGACACCTGGTGGTACGACACGGCCAAAGCCGCCAAGCTCACGCCGGTGGCCGCCAAGACCCCGGACACGGAAGGCGGCAGCGAACCGGGCCACTCCTCTCCCGTCGGACTGATTTTCGGAATTCTGCTTGCGCTTGGCCTCGCGGGCTATGCGCTGATCAAGTTCCTGCGCCGCAAGCGGTAGGACGCCAAAGGGACCGTGGCTGCGGCACTTCTCCCCCGCGAGGGAGGGTGGTATCACCGGCCGAAAGCTGCGAAACTCCTTACGAATCTCAGCAAAAAAGGGGCTCGCTCGGTACCAGCATGACTGCCTACATCCTGCGCCGGCTTCTCCTCATCGTGCCGACCATGATCGGCATCATGCTCGTGACTTTCGTCGTCGTGCAGTTCGCGCCGGGCGGACCGGTCGAGCGGCTGATCGCGCAGCTCACCGGCACCGATGTCAGCGCCACGGCTAGGTTCAGCGGCGGCAGCGGCGATTTTGGCGTGGGCCGCCCGCCCGGAGGCACGCCCGGCGATATATCCGCACCATCCAAATATCGCGGCGCGCAAGGCCTAGACCCTGAATTCGTCAAGAGCCTTGAGAAGCAGTTCGGCTTCGACAAGCCGGCCTATGAACGCTTCCTCATGCTGATGTGGAACTATTTCCGCTTCGATTTCGGCCAAAGCTATTTCCGCGACACGAGCGTGCTCAAGCTGATCGGCGAACGACTACCGGTGTCGATCTCGCTCGGGCTGTGGATGACGCTCATCTCCTACCTCATCTCGATTCCGCTCGGCATTCGCAAAGCCATGCAGGACGGCTCGCGCTTCGACGTGTGGACGAGCACGGTGATCGTCATCGGCTACGCCATTCCGGGCTTCCTGTTCGCCGTGTTCCTCATCGTGCTGTTCGCCGGGGGCTCGTTTTGGAACATCTTTCCGTTGCGCGGGCTAACGTCGGAAAATTGGGCGCAGCTCTCCTGGCCAGACAAGATTCTCGATTATCTCTGGCACATGGTGCTGCCGATGATCGCCATGTCGCTGTCGGCCTTCGCCACGCTCACCTTCCTCACCAAGAACTCGTTCCTCGAAGAGATCCGCAAGCAATATGTGACCACGGCACGGGCCAAGGGGCTAACCGAGCGGCATGTGCTTTACGGGCACGTGTTCCGCAACGCCATGTTGATCATCATCGCCGGATTCCCCGGTGCCTTTATCAGCGCCTTCTTCGCCGGATCGCTCCTGATCGAGACCATCTTCTCGCTGGAGGGCCTCGGGCTGCTCGGCTTTGAATTGGTAATGAACCGCGACTATCCGGTGGTGTTCGCCACCGTCTACATCTTCTCGCTGATGGGACTCGTCATCAATCTTATCTCCGACCTCACCTATACCTGGGTCGATCCGCGCATCGATTTCGAGACGCGCGAGGTTTAGTCGATGGATGTCCCCACCGACGCCGCAGTCATCGATGAGGTTACCGCCGCCGGGCTTCCCGAACGGCGCTTCGTGCTCTCGGTGCTCAATAAGCGGCGCTGGCAGACCTTCAAGGCGCACAAGCGCGGCTACTGGTCGTTGTGGATATTCCTCATCCTGTTCGTGATCAGCCTGTTCGCCGAGTTCATCGCCAACGACAAGCCGCTGCTCGTCAAATTCGACGGTCAGTACTATTTCCCGGTGTTCAAGAGCTATCCGGAGACCGACTTCGGCGGCATCTTCGAGACCGAAGCTGTCTATCGCGACCCGGCGGTCAAGCAGATGATTGCCGACAAGAGCGGCTGGATCCTGTGGCCGCCGATCCCCTTCTCCTACGACACGCCGAACAAGAATCCGCCAATGGCCTTCCCGGTGAAGCCAACCTGGATGCTGACCAAGGAGGATTGCGAGGCGGCGATCAAAGGCGGCTTTCACCCGTGCAATGACGAGCTGGAATGGAACTGGCTCGGCACCGACGATCAGGGCCGCGACGTGATCGCCCGCGTCATCTACGGGTTCCGCATCTCCGTGCTGTTCGGCCTGGTGCTGACCTTCTTCGCCTCGATCGTCGGGGTGGCTGCTGGCGCCGTGCAGGGCTATTTCGGCGGCTGGACCGATCTCCTGTTCCAGCGCTTCATCGAGATTTGGACCTCGGTGCCGCAGCTCTATCTCTTGATCATCATTGCTGCGGTGATCGAGCCCTCCTTCTGGATCCTGCTCGGCATCCTGCTCGCCTTCTCCTGGGTGGCGCTGGTGGGCGTGGTGCGCGCCGAGTTTCTGCGGGCGCGGAATTTCGAGTATGTCACCGCTGCGCGCGCGCTCGGGCTGTCCAATCTCAAGATCATCTTCAAGCACCTGCTCCCGAACGCCATGGTGGCGACGCTCACCTTCATGCCCTTCATCTTGAACGGCTCGATCAGCACGCTGACCTCGCTCGACTTTCTCGGCGTTGGCCTGCCCGCTGGATCGCCCTCGCTCGGGGAGCTGCTCGCCCAAGGCAAGGACAACCTGCAGGCGCCGTGGCTCGGGCTGACCGCCTTCTTCGTCATCGCCATCATGCTCAGCCTCCTGATCTTCATCGGCGAGGCGGTGCGCGACGCGCTCGACCCGCGCAAATCCTTCGGCTGAGGCGACAACCATGCACGGCTCGCATTCCCACGCCCCGGGGCAGGCCCATACCAGCCGCCACGACACCAATGAGCGGCGCATGGGGCTTGCCGCGCTCATCACCGGGCTCTTCATGTTCGTCGAGATCGCCGGCGGCATCATCTCAGGCTCGCTTGCCCTGCTCGCCGATGCCGGCCACATGCTCACCGATCTCGGCTCGCTGTCCTTGGCCTGGTTCGGCTTTCGCCTGGCACGCCGGCCAGCCGACTGGAAACGGACCTATGGCTTCGACCGCTTCCAGGTGCTGATCGCGTTTGCCAACGGCCTCGCGCTCTTCGCCATCGCCGCCTGGATCGTGCTCGAGGCTGTCGAGCGCTTGGGCCAGCCGCAACCCGTGGCGGGTGGGATCATGATGGTGGTGGGGGCGGCAGGCCTCGCCGTGAACATCATCGCCTTTGGATTGTTGCATGGCGCGGACCGCGAGAACCTCAACGTCAAAAGCGCGGCGATCCACGTGCTCGGAGATCTCCTCGGCTCGGTGGCGGCTCTCGCGGCCGGCGCCGTGATCTACCTCACCGGCTGGACGCCAATCGATCCTCTGCTCTCAATCCTCGTCGCCGTCATCGTGCTCAGGAGCGGCTGGAAAGTGGTGGAAGCCTCCGGCCACATCCTGCTCGAAGGGGCGCCGCATGAGCTCGACACGCGCCATATCGAGCCGGACCTTGTCGCCAACGTCCCGGGGGTGGTTAGCGTGCACCATGTGCATGTGTGGTCGATCACCCAAGAGCGGCAGATGGTGACGCTACATGCCTGCGTCGATGAAGGTCTCGAAGGGGACCGCATGGTGAAAGCCATCAAGGAGCGGCTGCATACGCGCTTTGGCCTGGATCATGCCACCGTCGAGATCGAGCACGGCGTGTGCGCCGATGCGGCTGCCGAAGCGAAGAGCGCTTAAGGACGATCGATGGCCGACCCGAAACCAAGCGCCAAGCCAGCCTCGCCGAAAGCGACGCTTGTCAGCGTCGAAGACCTGTCCGTCGATTTCCGCGGCGGCGGAGGCAACGTCGTCCACGCCGTCAAGAACGTCTCCTTCGACATCGGCAAGGCCGAGACCGTGGCGCTGGTGGGCGAGTCGGGCTCAGGCAAGACCGTCACCGCGCTCTCCATACTGCGCCTCCTCCCGTATCCCGCCGCCTCGCATCCCTCAGGCGTCATCAGATTCAAGGACGAGGATTTGATGGCGCTCCCTCTCGACGGGCTACGCCATGTCCGCGGCAATCAAATTTCCATGATTTTTCAAGAGCCTATGACTTCGCTCAACCCGCTTCACACCATCGAGCAGCAGATCGGCGAGGTGCTCAAGATCCATCGCGGTCTGTCGAACAGCGCAGCGCAGGCGCGCGTGCTCGATCTCATCGACAAGGTCGGTATCGAGGACCCGAAAGGCCGCCTCAACTCTTATCCGCATCAGCTTTCGGGCGGCCAGCGGCAACGGGTGATGATCGCCATGGCGCTCGCCAACGAGCCTGACCTGCTGATCGCCGATGAGCCCACCACCGCGCTCGACGTAACCATCCAGGCGCAGATCCTCGACCTGCTGCTCAAGCTCAAATCGGAATTCCACATGGCGATGCTGCTCATCACCCACGATCTCGGCATCGTGCGCAAGATGGCGGACCGGGTGTGCGTGATGACCAATGGCGAGATCGTCGAGCGTGGCACGACGCACGATATCTTCGCCTCGCCGCAGCATCCCTACACCAAGCATCTGCTGGCCTCGGAGCCGAAGGGCACGCCGCCGGCGGCCAACGCCAAGGCGCCGGTGATCCTCGAAGCCAAGGACTTGAAGGTCTGGTTTCCGATCAAGCGCGGCTTCATGCGCCGCGTCGTTGGGCACATCAAGGCGGTCGACGGCATCGACCTTGCGGTGAAGGAAGGTCAGACCCTCGGCGTCGTCGGCGAGTCAGGATCAGGCAAGACCACGCTCGGCCTCGCTTTGCTCAGGCTCGTGTCGAGCGAAGGCCCGATCGTCTATCTCGGTAACCGAATCGACGGTTACGACTCGAAGCGCATGCGGCCACTCCGCCGCGACATGCAGATCGTGTTCCAGGACCCTTACGGCTCGCTCTCCCCTCGCCTTTCCGTGGGGCAGATCATCGAAGAAGGGTTGCTCATCCAGAAGCCAGGTATGGACCGCACCGAGCGCCGGGCGCGCGTGTCGCGGGCGCTGAAGGAAGTTGGGCTCGATCCCGCCTGTCAGGACCGGTATCCGCACGAGTTCTCCGGCGGCCAGCGCCAGCGCATCGCCATTGCCAGAGCCCTGGTGCTCGAGCCGAAATTCCTCATCCTCGACGAGCCGACCTCGGCGCTCGACGTGTCGGTGCAGGCGCAGATTGTCGATCTCCTGCGCGATCTGCAGAAGCGCTACAAGCTCGCCTACCTCTTCATCAGCCACGATCTGAAAGTCGTGCGCGCGCTCGCCAACGCCATCATCGTGCTCCGTCACGGCAAGGTGGTGGAGCAAGGCCCGGCGCGCACCGTGTTCGCCAAGCCGAAGACCGACTACACCAAGGCTCTGCTCGCCGCTGCTTTCGAGCTCGAAGCGACGCGCGGCGACGTGGTCGCGACTTGAGGCGAGGAACTTTGCAGTCGTTCTTACGTTTCTAGGCCAAGGACCATCGAGGCCCAACGAACGAAGGAACGCTCTCCATGCGCGGCATTCTCCTCTGGCTGATCGGCATCCCGATCCCCATCATCATTCTGCTTTGGCTGTTCGGCGTGCTGCACTAGCGCGAAGATGTGAGCCCGGCTGCCGACAGGCCAGCGGGGCGCCGCACGCCGGTAATCTCGCCGCCTTTCGAAGAGGCGATACGCGCGCGTGCTTCGGCGAGAGGCTCTTCCACCACCATCATTTGATAAGCGCTCGCATGAACGAGATCCTGCGCGCCCGTCATGATGCCGACATGGCCGTCCCAGAATACGAGATCGCCGCGGGCGAGCGCGTCCGGGCCTTGCCAGTCGAGCTGGCGCCCTACTTCGTTCGCCTGCATGTCGGCGTCGCGCGGGCAGGAAAGCCCGGCAGCTTCGCTTGCGAGCTGCACCAGTCCTGAGCAATCGACGCCGAGGCTGGTGCGCCCGCCCCACAGATAGGGCGTGCCGCGAAAGCCAAGCGCCACGTCGACGAAATCGCGGGAAGGCTCGTCCAACTTGCGCACATGCTCGGCGATGACGAAGCCGCCCGACTGAAGCGCCAGGAACCTCCCCTCCTCGCCCGCACCCGACAGAAGCGCATTCAGGCTCAGCAGCGCGAGCGGCGGCGTCTTGATGTCCGGGCTCGCATAGACGTAGGTGCGCAAGGCGGCGACCCGATGGGTCGGCGTGGTGACCGCGGAGGTCAGGCCCTCGCTCGGCAGGTAGCCGACATAGCCATCGCGCGCGAGCTGCACCCAAGCCCAGCCCTCGCTTTCGTCGAACAGAGTGAGGGTCTCGCCGAACAAGGCTTCGCTGTCGAGGATGGCATCGAAGCGCGGCTCCCGGCGCAAGGGGAGCGAGGAAGCTTCGACCTGGCGACGTACTCCCTCAACGTAGCGCGGCGCTTCGACACGGCCGCGCAACGACTCCGCGGCCAGGCTCGCGCGATAGGCGTGGCGGCGCGGGTCTGGCAGCACGCCGCTCATTACGTCCCGAATTCGTTGCGGAAATAGGCGAAGAGCGCGCGAGCCGCTTGCGGCTCGCCACCTTGCGGACGCCCAGGCTGCTCGCGCGGCACCCAGCCGAAAATGTCGAGATGGGCAAAGCGCTTAGCGTCGGTGACGAAGCGCTTGAGGAACAGCGCGGCGATAACGGAGCCTGCATGCGAGCCCTCGGCGATATGGTTCACATCGGCGATGTTGCTCTTGATGAGCTTGTCGTAGGGGGCCCAGAGCGGCATGCGCCAGAGAGGGTCGCCGACGCTTGCGCCGCTCGCGAGCAGCCCAGCCGCCAAATCCTCATCGTTGGTATAGAGCGGCGGCAGGTCTGGGCCGAGCGCCACGCGCGCGGCGCCGGTGAGCGTGGCGATGGTGATGAGATAGTCCGGCCTCTCCTCGTCGGCGAGGCTCAGGGCATCGGCAAGCACGAGCCGTCCTTCGGCATCGGTGTTGCCGATCTCAACGGTCATGCCGTTCCGGCTCCTGAGCACGTCACCGGGCCTGAAGGCGTTGCCGGCGATCGAATTGTCGGCGGCGGGGATCAACACGCGCAGGCGCAGCGGAAGCTTCGACTGCATGACGAGATGGGCGAAGGTGAGCGCTGCTGCCGCCCCGCCCATGTCCTTCTTCATGAGCGCCATGGCGCTTCCAGGCTTGATGTCGAGGCCGCCGGTGTCGAAGCAGATGCCCTTGCCGACGATGGTGACCTTCGGCGCGCGCTCCGAGCCCCAGCGCAAATCGATCAGCCGCGGAGACCGGTCGCTCGCTCGGCCGACGGCGTGGATCATCGGAAAATTATCGGAGAGCAAGCTCGATCCTTCCGTCACCTTGATTGAGGCGCCATGCTCGATGCCGATCTCGCGCGCGGCGGCTTCGAGCTCGGCGGGGCCGAGATCGTTGGCCGGGATGTTGATGAGGTCTCGCCCGAAATAGAGCGCCTCGGCGAGGGCGAGCACTTTGGCCCGCTCCACGCCGTCGGGCAGGACCAGGCGCTTGGGCTTGCCGTTGTTCTCTGTCTTGTAACGGCCGAAGCGGTAGCAACCGGCGAGCCAGGCAAGGGTCGCAAGCTCGGGGTCCGGAAGCTTCGAGGCGAAGCGATAATCGCCGGGAGGAAGCGCGCCGGGGAGCGCGCCGGGAAGCAGCGGCGACTGCTCAGCCCAATCCTCTCCGCCGGTGCCGAGCAGGGCCCCGGCGATGCCGCCGCTCTCATTGGGCAGGAGCAGGACGGCGCCGGCTTTCGGCGACCAGCCGCGCGCTTCGACCCAGTTGCGCTGGATTTCGGTCAGGCCTTGCAGTTGCGTATCGTCCTTGGCGGCCACGAACCAGATCGGCAGGGCCTCGCTTCCCCCCTCGAGCAGAAGCTCTCCCAAGTCACGGCGCGATTTCGGCAAGGTTCTTGTCGACATGGATCAACGGTTTGGATCGGGGCTTGATGGCGGGCCGCATTAATGGCAGGGGTGCGCCACAATGACAATGGCGCAAGGCGGGATCATGTCGAAAGACGGCTACACTCTCTTCAATGCTGGCGCGCCTGCCAACCCCGCCGATCGGCGACGAGCTTGCCCGCGACATCAGCCGCATCGTGGCGATCTGGCGCGAGACAAGGACGAAGCATGGCGCGGGCGGGCCCTTCCTGTTCGGCGCCTTCTCGAACGCCGATGCCATGTACGCGCCGGTGGCGACCCGCTTCCGCACCTACGGCGTGGATCTTGCCGCCTTCGGCGACGACGGCACCGCAGCGTCCTACGCCGAGACCATCTTGGCGTTGCCTGCGATGGCCGAGTGGACGGAAGGCGCCGAAGCGGAGATCATGACGCGGGAAGCGAGCTGACGAAAGCCCTCAGAGCGCCGTGGTCAGCGCCCCGCCAAGCTGAGCGAGCACGGCTACGAGCGCGAGCGCAAGGCCGGCGGCGATGACGCCATACTCGACCGCGCGGTTGTCGGCGTCGTTTTTCGAGAACAACTGGACCAATCGGTTCATCCGGCCCTCCCCGCTCGACCGTCCGAACCGGGCGTATCGCGCGCACCGGCAGATATAGTGGCGAAGGCCGGCTAGCGGCGCGTAAATCGCTGCAGAAATTATGCGCAAGAGTTAACGAAGGGTTACCGGCCAGCGCTTAGGCGCGGGCCGGTTCTGGCGTTTGCGCGGCGACTGGCTCGGCGACGCTGCCCCACAAATCGTATTCATCGGACGCTTCAACGCTCACGCGCGCGCGGTCTCCGGGCCGCAAACCCGTCTCGCCGTTGAGGTAGACATTGCCGTCGATCTCAGGCGCGTCCCAGGTGGAACGCGCAATAGCGCCCTCGGTATCGACCTCATCGACGATGATCTCGATGGTCTTGCCGACCCGTTCGGCCAGAACCTCGGCGCTGATCGCCTGCTGATGCTGCATCAGCCGCGCGTAACGCTCCTCCTTCACCTCCTGGGGCACCTGGCTGGGAAGCGCATTGGCCGCGGCGCCGTCGACGTCCTCATATTTGAAGCAGCCGACCCGAGCGAGCCGCGCTTCCGAGAGCCACTCAAGGAGAAAGACGAAGTCTTCGTCGGTCTCGCCGGGGAAGCCGACGATGAAGGTCGAGCGGATGGCAAGATCCGGACAGATGGTCCGCCACGAGCTGATGCGATCGAGGGTCTTCTCCTGATGCGCCGGTCGCCGCATGGCCTTCAGCACCGTGGGACTCGCATGCTGAAACGGGATGTCGAGATAAGGCAGCACCTTTCCCTCCGCCATCAGCGGAAGCACCTGATCGACATGGGGATAGGGATAGACGTAGTGCAGCCGCACCCAGGCGCCGAGACTGCCGAGCGCTTCAGCCATGCTCAGGAACCGCGCCTCGCGCTCCTCGCCGCGCCATTTGCTCCGTGCGTAGCCGAGATCGAGGCCATAGGCGCTCGTGTCCTGCGAGATGACGAGCAGCTCCTTGACGCCGGCATCGACCAGCCTCTCGGCCTCGCGCATTACATCGCCGATCGGCCGGCTCTGAAGCCGCCCGCGCAAATGCGGGATGATGCAGAAGCTGCATCGGTTGTTGCAGCCCTCCGAGATCTTCAAATAGGCGTAGTGGCGCGGCGTGAGCCTGATGCCTTGCGGCGGGAGCAAATCGAGGAAGGGATCGTGCGGGCGGGGCACGGCCTTGTGCACCTCCTCCACCACCGCCTCATATTGATGCGGGCCGGTGACGGCGAGCACGCCGGGATGCGCCGCGCGGATTCGGTCGGACTCGGCGCCAAGGCAGCCGGTGACGATAACCTTGCCGTTCTCGGCCAAGGCTTCGCCGATCGCCGCAAGCGACTCCTCCTTGGCGCTGTTGAGAAAGCCGCAAGTGTTGACCACCACGGCGTCGGCGCCCTCATAGCTCGAATACAGCTCGTAGCCCTCGGCGCGCAGCTTGGTGATGATGCGCTCTGAATTGACCAGCGCCTTGGGGCAGCCCAGGCTGACAAAGCCAATCCTTGGCGGGCCAATTCTCGGGCCACTTCGTGGCGGCGCTTCTTGGGCGGACGGCTTCGGCATGGGCGCCCCTTATAGGCAAGCGCGGGACGCTTGTCTGCCGCCGTGTATAAAGGCCGCGGGCGGACGAGTTGAGGGTTGGATGAAGACGCTTGCCGGCCAAATGCTGACGACACGGGGGGCGGCGGCCTTCTGGCTGCTCTGGTCCATGGCCTTCGTGTTGATGCTCTGGGCCGTCTCGCCAGGCCGGACCCTGCAAGACGCGCTCGCCGCAGAGCTCCTGCAAGGACACCTCGCCGGCGGATACCAGCTGCGAAACCCGCCGCTTTACGAATGGTTGCTGTGGGGCGTGCAGCAGGCCGTTGGTCCAGGACCGCTCTCCTATCTCATCCTGCGCTACGCCCTGATCGCAACCACCGGCATCCTGTTCTATGTGGCGCTCTTGCGCACGGTCGCGAGCCGCCGCCTTTTCCCTCTCGCTCGTGCTGTTCTTCTGGTTCGGCTGGGAGATCCATCAAAGCGTCTCCCACACGCTCGCGCTGCTCGCCGCGGTGCTCGCGCTTTTCATCGCCGCGCTCGCCTATGCCGAGCGGCCGACGGCGGCCCGTGCATTCCTCCTCGGACTGATCATTGGCCTCGGGCTCATGGCCAAATGGAGCTTCCTGCTCGTGCTGCTGAGCCTTGCGGCGGCGCTTGCAATCACGCCGGAGACGCGGCGGATGTACCGCGAGCCGCGCACGCTGCTCGTGCTCGCAGGCGCCGCATTGCCGATCTTGCCGTTCGGTCTGTGGTTCGCCACGATCGATCCGGACCTTGTCGGCCGCCGCACGATGCCCCCTGGGCGCGCGCTGTCGCTCGACCAGGCGCTTCAGGGCCTCGCCGCCTTCCTCACCGGCATCCCGCTCGTATTTCTCCCGTGGATCGCCTTCATGCTGTTCTTCGCCTGGCGGTTCCCAAGGACGCCGTCACCGCCGGCCATGCTGTCTCAGGCGGTGGCGATCAGGCTCGCAAGCCTCACCGCGATCGTGACGCTGGCGCTGATGGCTGCGCTCCTGCTGTTCGCGTTTGCGACTGGCGGCGCACTGTTCGGCATCAGCCGCTTCGCCATCCACTATCTCTTCCCGTTCTCTCTGTTCGCGGCGCTCGCGCTTGCCGGCCTCGCCGCGCAACGCGTGGAGGAGCAGCGTTTCGCCCAGAGGCTCGCGATCGTTTCGCTCGCCGTGGCTCTCGTCATCTTTTTCGTAAAGCTCGCGAGCTTCTATGTAGTGCCCGGGGGTTCGGAGGCGACCAACCTCCTCCCTTACGCGCGGTTGGCAGACGAGCTCACAAGGCGAGGGCTCGGCTCAGCGCAATTCGTGACGCTGTCGCCACGCGACGCAGGCAACCTCGCCATCTATTTGCCTGAGGCGCGGGCGCTGTCGTTGAGCGCGAGGATCGAGCCTCCGCCGCCCGATCCCGTGCCCGATCGTCCCTGCGTGCTGTTGTGGGGCGGCGAAAATTCCGTGCCGCCGGCTGTGCCGCCGGAGCCGAATCCATCATCGGGCAAGCTGTTGAGGCCGCTCGGTGTTGGCAGCGGCACGGGGGCCGAGGAGGTCGCGGTGGATTGGCCAAAGCCTCTGATCGGGGCACAGCGGCGGTCGGTGTGGCATCTCTTGCGCGGTGACAACATCGATGCCATCTGCCGGCGCGTGGCGGCCAAAGGCATGCTCCGCAAGCGTATCGACTCAATTCGCGTTGCGCACCGACTGCTTGGCGGGGGCCCGCGCCGGCAACACCTGGCGCCAATCGCCGAAGGTGCCGTTGAACACGTTGCGATCGACCGGCTTCTCGATGCCAGGCACGTAGCCCGTGGTGGTGAACTGCCAGAACAGCCAAGGCCGGTCGCGGTAGATCTCCTGCGGTTCGGCGGCGACGGAGCGCAGCCAGAAATTGTAGCCTGGCAGCTCGCCTTCCAGAACCTCGCGGTGAAACCTGACATCGGTGTAGATGATCGGACGCTTGCCGGTGTGCGCCTCCATGACCTCGAGCATGATCTTGATCTTCTCGAGCGCGAGCTTCACCGGAATCCGTTTCGGGCAGCCGCGCGAATGGCCGTTCCATTCGAGATCGAGCACCGGCGGCAGAGCGTCAGGATCGTTCGGCACGTTGAGGATGAACCACAGCGCCTGCTCGTGAGCGGCGCGGCACCAATAGACCATGTGATAGGCACCGCGCGGGATGCCGACGCTCTTGGCGGCCTGCCAGTTCTGGGCAAATTTCGGGTCGAGATAGTCGCCGCCCTCGGTCGCCTTGATAAAGGCGAATTGGGTGCCGGCGGCGCGAACCTTGTTCCAGTCGATGTCGCCCTGCCAATTGGAGACGTCGATGCCCTGCACCGGCATGGCATGGGCGCGCGCCACGCCCTCATGCGGGTCGACGTCGGCGAGGTAGGGCTGGCGCGCCACGACGCCGCTGCCCGCACCGGCCGAGACGGCAACGCACAAACCCACAACGGCAACGCTGCGCAGCCCGACAAACACGAACGACGACCCCCCGGGCCCCTCGCGGAACTCGTTCCAATTTGACTCAGCTCTCAGAATTAGCCGGAAGGGTTAAGATTTCGCGCCGCTTGCCCTGGCGGGGCCTCAGCGCAGGATATTGTCGAGGTCGGGGTCGCGGCCCTGATCGGTCTCTTCCGGCGGCCCCTCCTCATCCGGCTCTTCCTGGTTTGCCGGCGGCTTTGCGTTTTGCCCACCTTCACCATTGCTTCGCTCGTTGCCGATGCGGACCCCGCCAAGAATCCTGCCGATGGCCTCGCCCACCGGCTTGCCCTTGAGCTTCTTCTGCAGCACGTCGCCGATCTGGTTGATGGTCTTCGACGCCTGCTCAGGGTTTGAGAACATGGACTTGATCTCGGGCTTGAAGGTCGGGCGGTCGAACGGCCCCTCGATGCGAACTGGGATGGAAAGGCCGGCAAGCGAGTTCGCCCCGCCTTTGCCTTCAGGTCCGGCGACGATCTCCGGCTGGGTGAGGAAATCGAGGCTGCTCGTCACCACATCGACGGTGCCGCGCCCGGTGACTTTGAGCAGCGGGCTCGTCATCTCGAGGTCGTGGGTCTCGGCGACGCCGCTCGCGATGTTGAAGCTGACGCCGAACGAGCTGAACGTGGTCTTGGCGCCGGGGCCTTGCTCCAGATTCGGCATCTGGCCCGCGCCGACGCCCTGGATCAGCTCGGTCAGGTTGATGCCTTCGATCGACCCGTCGCTGATCGCGATGCTGCCCTGGCCGGCCAGCGAATGCTTCATTTCATCTTCGTTGCCTCCGGTCCCGCTCAGTTGCAGAGCCACGTTGGTTTTGCCGGCGAGCAGGTTGAACCCAGCCGCGCCGTTGAGCAGCGGCTGCGCCGACACACCGTTTAGCGCGAGATTGCCGGCAAAGGTCGGGACGGGCTTCGAGGCATCGAGGGTGAACTTGCCGCTGCCCTGCCCGTCATAGAGCTGCATATCTGCCAAGGTCGCGTCGAGAACGCCGTCGCGCAACGACAGACTGGCCGAGCTTGGACCGATGGTCATTTGCAAGATCTTCGTCTCGTGCACATTCACATTGACGTCGGCGTCGAAGGCTGCCGGCGCGACGTTCGGGGCAGCAGCCCGATCTGCCTTTGGTGCTGAGGCTTCCGGCGACGGGGCGGCGCTCTCTCCTTGCGCCTCGCCGCCTTGGGTCGCGGCGCGCTCATTGTCGCCCTTCTCTCCGGAGCCGGTGGAAGGCGACGGCTCGGCAGGGGCAACGCTATCCGTCGCTGGCGGCGCCGGCTCCGACGGCGCTTGAGGCGCCGCCTTGGCGCCGTTAGACGCGAGCAGCGGGTTGAGATCGAGCGTCTCCAGCGCAAGCGCGGCGCGGAGATGCGGCCTTGGGCTTTTCAGGGTGACCACCGCCTGGCCTTGTCCGGTCGCATGGCTCAGCGCAAAGCGCACCTGGGTGAGGGAGATCTCGCCGGGCTGCCAGGCAATATGGCTCGACAACTCGCCGCTGCCGACCGCCGTCTCGGCGGGCGGCTGCTTGCGCAGCCAGGCGAGCAGCGAGGGCACGGACTGCGACTTGGCGGTGAGATCGCCTTCGGCGGAGAAGGCTGGCTTGGTCGAGACATTGCCGCCGAAATTGGCGTCGATGGCATCGGTATCCAGCGCAAGATCGAGCCTTGCCGAGCGCGTCTCGAGATCGGCCGGCGAGGTGAGCTTGAGGTCGAAGCCGACACGGATGCCCCACCAATCGAAGTCGCCCTTGGCGGTGAGCGGGTCGACGAGATAGGGCAGGCTCAAATTGGCATTGATCTTCTCGATGCGCCGCTCGGCGCCGTTCTCATCGTAGACGATGCGGACCGTGCCGTCCTCGATCTCAACGTCGTCGAGCCTGATGTCGCGGCGCGTGGCGGCAAAGGCGGCACCGGCGGCAATGACGTGGAGCTCCGCCGCGGCGTGCTTCTCCGGAGCCGAGCCGGCATCGCCCTGCTGCTGCGTGCCGGCTTGAGGCTTGAGCCGCACTGTGAACACCGGGCGCTCCATGACCACGCGCTTGGCATCGACCTCGCGGCTGAACAGCTGGCCGAAGCTCACATCGAGCGCGAGCCGGGCCACTTTCAGATCGGCCCCCGCCCGGTTCTCGGGATCGACGATCGTCACATCGGTGAGCACGATATGCGGGCTCGGCATCAGCAGAACTGAGCTCGAGCCGTTGACGGTCAGCTCGCGGCCGGTCTGCTCCTTGACGCGCGCCGCCACGCGATCGCGCACCGCCGTGGCCGAGATGAGCAGGTTGAAGGCGACCAGCGCGAGCACCAGAAGCGCCACGACGCCCGCGCCGATTTTGAGCAGCAGTTTCATTCGCATCAGGCTCAATCCGCCGAGAGAGCTGACTAAGGTTGCGGCAGTGTCATGCCGGGAACGCGCGCCCCCACTTCCCGTATATGTAGGTGCCGAAGCTGACAACGTGAATGGCCGGAAGCAACGCTTGGCCATGACGCGGGGTAGCGGACCGAGATTAGTCCGAGAAATAAGGTGAGAATAGGCCCACGCCATGTCGGCCAAGGGTGTGGCCGCGGCCTTCAGCGCACGAGAATGGCATGGTTATCCCATTCATAAGGCGAAGAGCGGCGGTCCTCCCCGCGGGCGTCAGCGACATCGGTCTCGACCAGCCAACCCTGGCCGCTCGTCAGGAGGAAGCTTGCTTTGTGCCTGGTGGGCGCAATGCCGCAGCCGTCATTCAGCTCGCAAGACCCGAGGAACCGGCGGGCGCCAACGTCCCAATAGGTGATCAGCCCGCCCTTCGGCGCCGAAGCGGCGACGATGCCGCCGCTAAAGTCGGCAGACACCGAGCCAATATAGTTCTTGAGCGCCGTCTGCGCGCCGGTTGGCGCCGGCACGATCACCGGCTTTTCGCCACGGCGGTGAAAGCCGAGCAGCGGCGGCGCGTCGGCTTCGGGCCCGCGATATTGGCAGCCGAACACCACCGTATCGCCCGCGGCAAGCGCAAGGTGACGGATGGAAAGCTGGTGCAGCTCGGCTGCGAGAATCTGCTCCTCGACAAGATCGCCGGTGGCAAGATCGACATAGACGAGCGAGGGCTTCATGTCGGGAAGGTTCAGCTCGTCGGCGCCGAAGTCGGGGTGGGTTTTGATGCCGCCATTGGCGATCACCATGGTGCGGCCGTCGGCGAGCAGCGCCACGTCGTGCGGTTCCATGCCGCGCGCCGGGAACTCGCCGATCTGGCGATAGAAGGCGGTCGCGTCGCGCACGCCGATGATGCCTTGCGCGTTCTGATAGTCGTTCTCGGTGGTGTAGAGCAGCTTGCCGTCGGCCGAGTAGACGCCATGGCCGAAGAAATGCCGGTCTGGTTTCGCATGGAACCAGATCGGCTGGCGCCCGTCAGTCGGCACGGCGACGCCGAAGCGGCCAGGCCTGCGGGCAAACGCCACCCATTCGCCAGAGCCTGGGCGAAGGGCGATGTCATGGCCTCGCTCAGGTAGCTCGACGGCGCGCACATCGCCGCCGTCGAGCGCGAACAATGCCGCTGAATAGGTGCCGCGATCGTCGCGGCGGGCGGCCGCGAACAATTCCTCGCTGCTTGCGGCCTTTGCGGCTTGCCAAGGCAAAGCGAGAGACGCGGCGCTGCTCGCCGCACCGACGAGAAGCTCACGGCGGTCGATGATCATGGTCAGTCTCCGTCCATGGCGTTGAACCCGAAAGTGAGGTCGGCGCTTCGCGAGATGATGTCGCCGGCGGTGGTGGCGGCGCTTTTCAATGACACGCGCAAGGCTTCGAGCTTGGCGCGAAGGTCCTCGTTGTGCACGGCTTGCGTGATCGGCTTGTCCAGCCCGCGCAACACCTCGATGGCGTGGTTGAGATCGAAGACGATAGAATCCTCAACGCCAGGGGAGTCGTCATGCACCACTTGCGCGAAGCCGCCCTTGGCGAACAGCTCGCGCACGCTCTGAAGATTGTCCGCCATGTTTGAGAAGCTCAAATCGCTCCGCCAGAAGGGCGCGAGCTGCGGCCTTGCCTGCTCGGACTTGGCGCCGAGAGCCTTCGCCATCTTCTGATCGCGCACTATCTCGATGCCGGTGGCGAAGGTCTTGAACAGCTCGAGCGTCACCTCTTTCTGAGTCTGATAGGCCGCGTCGGCGGGGCCCGGCTCGAGATACGCCTTGGCGTAAGGCGCGCCGTCCTGCCAGCCTGAAGCGATGTCCTTGGCCATGCCGGCAACATTGCCGGCGATGGTTTCGGCAAAGCGGCAGCGGAAGGTGGCTTTGCCTCCGCCCTTTGCCAGAGTGCCGGCGTCATCGCCATAGTGGAGATATTCAAGCGCCGGCAGGCCTTGCAGCGCCACGCTCTTGGCCGAAAGCGACGCGGCTTCGGTTACCGTCGCGTCCTCTTTGTCGAGCGCCTCGCGCACCTGGCGCGCGCCGAGGCCCTTGGGGTCCGGCCAATAGAAGATGCGCTCATAACGATGCTGCTCGGCCACTGGACCGAAGCGGATGGGCTCGACCAGGCTCCAGGCTTGCACCGTGGCGGCGAAGGCTTCTTTCGCATCCTTGAGCGCCGCTTCTGACGGCGTCCGGCAAAGAGCGGTCACCGACTGGTTCAGAGCCTCCGTGCTCTCGGCGAGATGCGCGTAGCCAGGCCTGATGTATTGCTCGAGCGACGCCTTGGCGATGGCGGCATGATCCGCCTCTGCCTGCGCCAACACCGTGGTCGAACAAACAAGAAGAGTGGCAAGCACGTAGGCGGCTGCACCTCTCCCCGGTGGGGAGAGGTCGCGCCGAAGTGCTTTGCTTCGGCGGGGGTGAGGGGGTGCAGGAGGAGACGATTTCTGACAGTCCCCTCTCACCCCAACCCTCTCCCCGCAGGGGAAAGGGGGATTTCCAGCGAAGCTCGTCACAGCGAGCTCACGAAAGCGATGAGGCGCTCCCGGTCCTCTTTGGAGAGCTTGGCGAATTTGTCGCGCGAGGCCTGGCCCTCGCCGCCGTGCCAAAGAATAGCCTCAGTGAGGGACTGCGCGCGCCCGTCATGCAGAAATAGCGTATGGCCGTTGACGGTCTCGGTAAGGCCGATACCCCAGAGCGGCGCCGTGCGCCATTCGCTCGCCGACGCCTCGCCGTCGGGGCGATGATCGGCGAGCACCTCGCCCATGTCGTGCAGCAGGAGATCGGTGTAAGGCCAGATCAGCTGGTGGGAGAGATGCGGCTCGCCCGGCGCTTCGCCGGTCACGAATTTCGGCTTATGGCAGCTGGCGCAGCCGATCGAATAGAACAGCTCCTTGCCCTTCAGCACCTTGGGGTCTGCGGGATCGCGCCGCGGCGGGACGGCAAGGTTGTGGGAATAGAACGCGACGAGCTTGAACAGATCGTCGCCAAGCTCGACGTCCTGATATTGCGGCGAATTGCCGTTCGGCGCATCGAGGCAATCCTTCTCGCTTTCGGTGCAGTCGCCTGAGGCTGAGCGGGTCATCGTGGTGGAAAGGCCGATATCGCCGTTGGCCGCTTCCGCCGCCTGCTGGTTGATGCTTGGCACGCCCGCCTTCCAGCCGAAGCGGCCGAGCATCACCTTGTTGTTCTCGCGCGACCAGACCTGGTTGGGCTTGCCCGAGATGCCGTCCTGATTTGCATCGTCGGGATCCGCGTTGGCGAGGATCTGCTCCTCGGGCACGGCTTCGAGCAGGCCAAGCCCGATCATCGGCGGCGCCACGCGCGGGCTCATCATGGTGCCGGGGGCAAGCGGCCCGTAGCCGAGATTGACGATACTGTATTGAGGCACCCTGAGATGCACCGTCTCCCCGCCGGCAAGCTTCACGGGTTTCTCCTTGTAGTCGATCTTGATCTGGCCTTCGGCCTTGTGACCCTGGATGGAGAGGTCCTGAAGCTGCCCGCCATAGGTCGGCTCGGGGATCGAGTTCAGCTGGTGTGAGGCGAGCTTCGCCTTTTCCTCATCGGTCTTGGCTGGGACCGAAAGACGCATGAGCATCGAGTGGCTGTCGTCAGGGATGCCCTTGGTGAAGGGCGGGTGCCCGCGCCCGTCCTTCAGATGACAGTTCTGGCAGGCGCGGGAATTGAACAGCGGCCCGAGCCCGTCGGAGGCATCGGTCGAAGCCGGCGCCGAGACCCAGTTCTTGCGGAAGATGGCGTTACCGATCTTGAAGTCGAGCTCGCGCTTGAAGTCCATGTTGCCGGAGGAGGCGGAGAAGGCGTTGGCGTTGGTCACGCTCGCCTTCGAGGTGGCACCGCCGCCGGGCTTGTCCTCGCCCTCCTCGGTCTTGGAGAAATCGGTGGCCGGCGCCGTGAGGCCGGGGACGCTCGCATCGGTGCCCGTGCCATGGCTCTCCCAGGCGCCAAGAACCAGCGGCAGGCTCGCGCCAAGCGCAATCAGCGCGGCAAGCGAGCGCTTACGCGGCGAGACTGGCTTCGGCGATGCTCCGCACGGTGCTGGGACAACGCGACAGCGGGACTTGGAACGGTTTCGGTGCAATCGGCCTACGTCAGAACCTGACCTCGTCAAAAACTCATGGTCGAACGTGCCCCAAATACAGCCGCATTTTCCACGGCCCTGCCGTCTTCGTCAGGCACATTGCCGCCGGGCCGCCAGATGTACTGGAAGTCAGGCTGCAACGTCCAGCCCGTGGCAAGCTGCATGGTGTAGCAGATCTCGAGCAGCGCCTCGTAATTGCGCGCCACGGGAGCCCCTGAGTTGATGTCGAAGCCGTGCACCTGATCGGAAATGCCGGTGTAGGCGAAGCCGATGGCGAAGGAGTTGTCGGGCCGCTTCCGGATCATGCCTGAGAAGGTAATACCGCCATCGGCGTAGAAGTCGATGAGGTTGCGGTCGGACGGCGCGCCGATGACGCGGCCGAACAGGGCCACGCCCTTCGCCTCCTCGCTGCCGGGCAGCCGCCAGATAAGTTGGTCGATGATGCCGTAGAAGCCCCAATCGTTGTCGAGGGGCTTGCCGGGATCCCCCGTCACGGCGATGAGATTGCCGCCGGCAGAGAAGCGCTGGTGCTCGAAATCGCCGAAATGGTTCCAGCCGCCGAGCTTGACGGTGCCGGCGAGCCGCTCCTGATTGTACTTGTAGGCGCCCTCGACCATGAGCAGCGGCGGATCGTCGAGCTCGAAATCGAGGCCGTTGCTGTTGCACACCTGCGGATCGTCGCTGCCGCACGGCGGCGCCGGATCGCCGTTATAGACACCGACCAAAAGCTGGAACTTGTCGCTTGGCGTGACGGCCACGCGAACGCCTGGCGTGGCCAGCGGATAGGCCGGACCGCCGCTCGGCAAGTCTGCGGCGGTGATCGACGGCCAGCCCCAGGTGCCGTTCAGGAAGAAACCGCCGCCCTCGGACAGGATGAATTCCGTATCGGCGGCGAGCTGACCAACTTTCACCGCGAGCTTGTCGCCGAACATATGCTGCTCGAGCCAAAGCTCGAACAGCCGAGTGTTGGGCGTGGCCTCGAGGCTGCTCACCGGCATCAGGCTGCCGATGTTGGAGGCGGTGATGCTCTGACCATGGATCTGGAAACCGTTGGTGTGGAAGCAGAGGCCTTTCCAGAAGCCGAGCTTGTGCAGGTCGGCGTCGATGGCGACGTCGAGCACGCCGTCATATTTGCCGCCCTGCTTGAAGCCGCCGCTGTTGGCGAAGGCTTCGCCGTAGTAGGTGGCGCTGACGCCGATGCCGCCCTTGGCAAGCACCGGGCGCAAGCCGCCGAGGCTCACCCAGGCCGGCCCGAGCTTCGACAGCAGGCTCTCTTCGGGGATGCCGTTATCCGGAACGTCGCAATCAGCCCGCGCCGCGCTTGGCAGTGTTGCGAGGCCGGCGGCAAGCATGCTGCCAAGTGCGATGGCCCGCAGACTTCTGCCTGCCAGCAGCAATGGCCGGATCTCTGGTCTCTTCATAGTTCAGCCCCCCAACTGGCTTTCAGTCTCACGTCAGTTCGTTCCGCTCCGGGGCTTCTCGATGGCCAGGCTCCTTGGAACTTCTGTTATGTTATAACATCATACCTGCCTTGCACCGGCAATAGGTCTTCCGACCTACTGCGCGTTGGCCGGCGCCGCGACGCCGGCGGACTTGTTCTCCTCTTTCACCTTGTTCGGATCGTCCAGGCTGTCCGAGCCTTCGAACTTGATGGACTTCAGATCGAGAGCGGCGACGGCGCGCTCGATCTCCTTCGTCTGATTGAGCAGGCTGTCCACGACTTTTTGCACGGTGGCGTTGCCCACCTCATTCCCCTCGCCGATCATCTGGTCGTAGGACTCGACCATGACGCCGCGGCGGTAGAGCTCGCCCATGTCGTCCATGGTGAGCTCGATCTTGGCCCTGACCGCGTTATCGACCTCAGGCGACTTCGCCTTGATCAGGTCCGACACGCTCGGGCCCTGCACCACCGAGCCGTCCACCCGGCGATAGCGGCCGACATAGACGTTGCGGATGCCGAGCGCGTCGAAATAGTGCGAGGCGAAAGTGTTGTCGGAGAAGCAATCATGCTCCTCCTCGGGATCGTGGATCATCAGCCCGAGTTTCATGCGCTCGCCGGCAAGCTCGCCATAAGAGAGACTGCCGAGCCCGGTTAGGATCGCGGTGAGGCCGGCCTCGGCAGAGCCGTCCTCAATGGTCTTGCGCGCCTCGCCGCCCGGGGCCCACTGCGCTGCCATCCAGGCAAGGTCGTCGACCAACAGGTCGGTGGCGGCGCGGAGATATTGCGCGCGGCGGTCGCAATGGCCGCCAGTGCACTTCTTGGTGTTGTAGTCGCTCGCCGGGCGATTGCCGTTGCCTGGGCCGGTGCCGTTCAGGTCCTGGCCCCAGAGCAGAAACTCGACGGCGTGATAGCCGGTGGCGACATTAGCCTCGACGCCGCCAGCCTCCTGGAGCTTGTCGGCAAGCAGCTCCTTGGTGATCTTCGACGTGTTCAGCTTCTTGCCGCCGATGGTCAGCGAGGTGTTGGCGATGACGTCGGCAGCGTAAAGCTCGTTCTCGGGAGAGTCGGTGCCGTAGGAGCCTGAGACGTAGTCGATCAGGCCCTCGTCGAGCGGCCAGGAATTCACCTTGCCCTCCCAATCGTCGACGATCTTGTTGCCGAAGCGGTAGGCCTCGGTCTGCATGTAAGGGATGCGCGCCGCGACCCAGGCGGCGCGGGCGGCGAGCATGTTTTGATCGGTCGGGTTGGCGAGAAGCTGGTTGACGGCGAGCTGGAGGTTCTTCGCCGTGGCGAGAGAGTCGGCATAGCCGGCCGCGGCAATGTCGGCGTAGTTCTTGAGCACGTCCTTCGCACTTGACTCTGGCGGCCGCCGGCGGTAGTCCAAGGCAAACGCCGAGCGCAACGAGAGCAACCGGCCTGGCAAGCGAAGCGATCCGCATCATGTGCATCCCTCGACGTAAGCACCTTGGCCGCCGAGCCTCTATCCCAATCGATGCGGGAAGAAGCCCACGACCTTTGCAACAAGGGTGCGACGGTCCTTGGTCTTAAGCCCGAGAGACCGTCGCAAGGTTGAGAATGAGGAAGCGCATCCGGGGGTCGCCGATTGCGCCTCAGGGTCCCGGCCCTAGAGCCTGAATCCTTGCAAAAAGCGTAGCTCACGGGCTAACATGCACGTAGTGAAATCTTTTCAGCAGAATTATTTCAAATCATGCATCTGAAAGAAGTCGACGCCAATCTCCTCGTCATCCTCGACGCGCTGCTGGTGGATGCGAGCGTCACGCGGGCCGCAGAGCGTCTGGGGCGAAGCGCGTCCGCCATCAGCCATGCCCTTGCCAAGCTTCGCGAAATCTTCGCCGACGAGCTGTTCGTGCGCGCCGGCCAGCGCCTCGTGCCGACGGCGAAGGCGCTGGAGCTTGCTCCCACCGTGCACGTGATTCTCGCCGGCATGGAGAGCCTGCTCCGTCCGGCCAAGCCCTTCGATCCACGCGACGCCGAGCGCGACTTCGCCATGACCGCGAGCGAAGTCGGCGATTTGATTCTGGTGCAGCCGCTCCGGCGCCGGCTCGAGGCCTTGGCGCCGTCGGTGCGCGTCGGCTGGATGCCCGGCCAGGGCGAGGAGACCATCGAAGCCCTCCGCCAGGGGCGTAGCCATTTCGCCATCGACATCGAGGCGATGGAGCTGCCGGCGCCCGACATCCGCGTGCTCAAGCTCTATGACGACCGGCTTGCGTGCGTCGCCCGTTCAGGTCACCCCATGAGCGAGCGGAAACCTGATGCTCGCTCCTTCGCCGCCAGCGACCACATCGCGGTGAGCGCGCTTCCCACCATCGAGCTGCTCGACCGCGAGCTCGCCAAGCAGAGGCTCACCTGCTTCATCTCGGCGCAGGTTCCATCGGTGCTTGCCGGACTGTTGCTCACGCTCAACAGCGATGCGCTGCTCACGCTTCCAGCCTCGCTCGCGTCGATCCTCGAGAAGCAGTTCGCGCTTGCCCGCGTGAAGCTGCCGATCGATCCCGTCTCCTTCCCGGTGCGTCTCCTCTGGCATTCGAGCTACGATCGGGACGAATGCCACAACTGGGTGCGCGATGAGATTGCGACGCTCGCCCGCGAGAGCCGGCGGGCCGCGTGACGTGACTTGAACGGGACGCGAGGATGAGGATGAAGAGACGTGCCCCGTTCCTGAGCTTGCTCTTCACCGCAATTCTTTCGCTTGGATCGAGCGCGGTGCAGGCTGCTGAGCCTGGCGCGATCGAGAACGACCTCGTCATCACTGTGCAAGGCGAGGAGCGGCACGTTAGCCTCGATGAAGCTCTCAAGCTGCTCGACATTCCCTCCGCGAGCCTTGCGCTGATCGATGAGGGACGCATCGCCTTTGCTAGCGCCTATGGCAAGGATGCGACGCCGGACACGGTCTATCAGGCGGCATCGCTGTCGAAATTCGTCGCCGCCATCGGTGCCATGCGCCTCGCCGAAGACGGAACGCTCGATCTCGATCAGGGCGTGAACGACAAGCTCACCTCTTGGCGCGTGCCAAGCAACGCACTTGACGCGACCCACAAGGTCACCTTGCGCGGGCTGCTCAGCATGACCGGCGGCATCGGCGTGCCTGGCTTCCTCGGCTACGAGGCCGGGGCGCCCCTCCCCACGCTGGGGCAAATTCTCGACGGCGCCCCGCCGGCAAACTCGCCGCCGGTCACGGTGATCGCGGTCCCCGGCAGGGCCTATCACTATTCAGGCGGAGGCTATGAGATCGCCGAAGCTCTGATGCAGGACGCGACGGGAAAGCCCTTCCCGCAACTCATGCAAGACCTCGTGCTCGGCCCCATGGGCATGACGGCGAGCAGCTTCGACCAGCCGCCGGGCGCGGCGTTCGCGGCAAAGGCCGCGAGCGGCCATTTCGGCGACGGCACGGAATTGCCCGGAAGATGGCACGTCTTTCCTGAGCACGCCGCAGCGGGGCTGTGGTCGACGCCGACCGACCTCGCCAAGCTCCTGGTAGAGCTTGCCGATGTCTGGCAGGGCCTCTCCTCGATCTTCCTTCGCCGGCAGACGCTTGAGGAAATGCTGACGCCCCAGAATGGCGGGCCTTACGGCCTCGGCGCCGCAATTGCCGGCGAAGGCGCCTCCCTCGTTCTGATGAAACGCGGCCAAAATGTTGGCTATCAGGGTTACCTGATCCTTTACCCGGCAAGCGGCCAGGGAATAGTGGTGATGACCAACTCCGACAATGGCTCAAAGCTCGCCGAAGCCCTGATCAAGCGCGCCGCTTCGGCCTATGGCTGGCCGGAATTGCCCCCTCTTGCCGACTGATCTCTCGACCCTCTCGCTTCCGTCACAAAGCGCCACTACATTATTGGCTCGTCCCGCCGCGCCGAGGGCGGGCTCGGGAGGAGTAAAATGCCTGCATGGCTTCGCGCTGGCCTTTTCGCCGCGCTGTTCGTATTTGCCGCCGCCCCCCTTACCCCCGTCCAATCCGCCGAAAAGACCTTCCAAGACGCCGCCCTTGACGACGCCGCGATCAAGCTCGAGGCGGATCTCAAGGATGAAGCCGGCACCGTCGAGAAGCCGGTCATCACGCTCCGGAAAGACGCCGACGCCGCGCTGCGAAAGGGCGATGTCGAGAGCGCCGCAGACATCTATGTGCAGGTCGTCAGCGTCGCGCCGAATGACGCGGCGGCCTGGCGCCGGCTCGCCGATCTCTGGCTCAAGATCCCGGCCACCGATGAGGATGACGGCACCACCCGCTGTGAGCGGGCGACGACTGCGTCCTATATCGCCTATCAGCGCGCGGGCACTGCTTCGGAAGAAGCTGATTCCCTCGTCATGCTCGCCACCGCTTACGGCAAGCGCAGCGAGTGGCGGCCGGCGCTGAACGCGCTTGCTCTTGCGCTCAAGCTTGACGAGACGCCGGAGCTGAAAACCACCTATGACCAGTTGCGTGAGAAATACGGCTTCCGCGTTTCCAACTTCAGCGTCGATTCGGATGCCGCTTCGCCGCGCGCCTGCTTCCAGTTCAGCGAGAGTTTGCCTAAGCGCACCGACTTCTCGCCATACGTTGCCGTGGCAGGCCAAGACAAGCCTGCGCTCTCCGTCGACGACCAGCAGATCTGCGTCGAGGGTCTGAAGCACGGCGAGAGCTATTCGGTCAGCTTGCGCGAGGGCCTGCCCTCCACGGTCGGCGAGGACCTGCTCAAGACCGCCGACTTCAGCATCTATGTGCGCGACCGCAGCCCCTTCGTGCGGCTCGCCGGCAAGGCTTACGTGCTGCCCAAGACCGGCCAGCAGGGCATTCCGCTGGTCAGCGTGAATACCGACACGATCAAGGTGACGATCTATCAGATCGGCGACCGCAATCTGATCGACTCGGTGCTCGGCGGCGACTTCGAACGCAATCTCTACGGCTACACGCTGAACGACATCGCCGAGCAGAAGGGCGAGCAGGTGTGGACCGGCGAGATGAAGGTCGAGAAGCAGCTGAACCAGGAGATCACCACCAACTTTCCGGTCAACGAGGCGGTGCCTGCGCTTCAACCCGGCGTCTACGTGCTCGCCGCCGTGCCGGCCAATGCGCTCACCGAGGAATATGCCGAGCGCGCCACCCAATGGTTCATCGTCTCTGACCTCGGCCTCACCGCCTATTCCGGCTCTGACGGCGTGCATGCCTTCGTCAACTCTCTTGCCTCCACGGCGCCCGTCTCAGGCGTTGAGCTCAGGCTGATCGCCCGCAACAACGAGGTGCTCGCCAGCAAGACCACCGGCGCCGACGGCCGCGTCGCCTTCGAGCCTGGGCTGTCGCGCGGCGAAGGCGGATTGGCGCCGGCGCTCCTCGTCGCCTCGCTCGCCTCCGGCGACTACGCCTTCCTGAGCCTCAAGTCCTCGCCCTTCGACCTTACCGACCGAGGCGTCGCCGGCCGTGACGCTCCGACCGGCCTCGATGCTTATGTGTTCGCCGAGCGCGGCGTCTATCGCACGGGCGAGACCGTGCATGTCACGGCGTTGCTGCGTACGCCCGTGAGCGTCGCCGTCCCCGACGTGCCGCTCACGCTGGTGGTCACCCGCTCAGACGGCGTGGAATATCGCCGCAGCGTCGTGCCGGACCAGGGCATCGGCGGCCGCTCGCTCGACGTGCCGATCATCTCCTCGGCGCCGACCGGGACTTGGCGGGTCGCAGCCTTCACCGACCCCAAGCAGCCCGCCATCGGCGAGGCGACCTTCCTGGTCGAGGACTATGTACCGGATCGGCTCGAATTCGATCTCACCACCACGGCCACCAGCATTTCGCCCGCCTCGCCCGCTAAGATCGATGCGGACGGGCGCTTCCTGTACGGCGCGCCAGCCTCGGGCCTCACGCTCGACGGCGAGATCAACATCGCCAAGGTGACCGAGCTGCCGGGCTTTGCCGGCTACGTGTTCGGCCTCGACGACGACAGCGACGCAGAACAGGACGATGAGTCCGACACCATTCCGCTCGCCGATCTGCCCGAGACCGACAGCGCCGGCAAAGCGAGCTTCACCGCAACGCTCGACAAGGTGCCGGCGTCGACGCGGCCGCAGCAAGCCGAGATCGTGGTGCGCATGGCGGAAGCAGGCGGCCGCGCGGTAGAGCGCAAGCTCACGCTGCCCATCACGCCGTCAGCACCCATGATCGGGGTGAAGCCGCTGTTCACCGGCAAGGCGCTCGGCGATTCAGACACGGCAAGCTTCGACGTGGTCATGGTCGCGCCCGACGGCAAAGCCATGGCCAAGACCGGGCTTCACTGGCAGTTGCTGCGGGTCGATTCCAAATATCAGTGGTATCGCAACGAAGGCTATTGGCAGTACGAGCCGGTCAAGGTGACGCGCCGCATCGCCGACGGCACCATCGACGTGTCAACGGACAAGCCGGGCCGGATCGCCGTGCCGGTGACCTGGGGCCGCTACCGCCTCGAGCTGACGACGGCCGACCCGCAAGGGCCTGAGACCACCTTCGGCTTCGACTCAGGCTGGTACGCTGAAGCGAGCGCCGATACGCCTGATCTCCTCGAGATCGCCCTCGACAAGCCTGAATACCGCCCGGGCGACAGCATGACCGTCGCGGTCACCGCGCGCACCGCCGGCGAAGTGACGCTCGCCGTGATCGGCGACAAGCTCCTCTCCACCACCACGGCGCATGTCGAGCCAGGCACCGCGAAGCTGCCGCTTAGCGTCGGTGCCGATTGGGGCACCGGCGCCTATGTGCTCGGCACTCTGCGGCGTCCGCTCGACGTTGACGCCAAGCGCATGCCAGGCCGCGCCATCGGCGTTGCCTGGTTCGCCATCGACAAGGCGGCGCACACGCTCGGCGTCTCCATGGATCTGCCGGACCGCATCAGGCCGGAGACCACGCTCCGCGTGCCGATCAAGCTCGCCGGGCTCACCCCAGGCGATGAGGCCCGCGTCGTGGTGTCGGCGGTGGATGTCGGCATCCTCAACCTCACCAACTACAAGGCGCCCGCGCCCGAGGATTATTTCCTCGGCCAGCGCAAGCTGTCGGCCGAGGTCCGAGACCTGTACGGCCAACTGATCGACGGCATGCAGGGCACCAAGGGTCAGATCCGCACCGGCGGCGACAGCGGCGCCGGCGAGCTGCAAGGCAGCCCGCCGACGCAACCCCCGCTCGCGCTCTATTCCGGCATCGTCACCGTCGGACCCGACGGCACCGCCGAGACGAGCTTCGACATCCCGGCGTTTGCCGGCACCGTCCGCGTGATGGCCGTCGCTTGGAGCAAGGACAGAGTCGGTCATGCCTCAGAGGATGTGATCGTGCGCGATCCCGTGGTGGTCACTGCCACGCTGCCGCGCTTTTTGCTGATGGGCGACAAGAGCACGATCAGGCTCGACCTCGATAATGTCGAAGGCGAGAGCGGCAACTACCAGGTCGCGGTCAGCGGCGACGGTCCGTTCAACCTCTCCAACGCAACCAAGACCATCTCGCTCGACGCCAAGAAGCGTGGCGCCATGAGCCTCCCCGTCGAGGCCAAGGGCGTGGGCGCTGGCACCGTGACGGTGAACGTCACCGGCCCCGGAGACTTCGCGGCCAAGCGCCAATACGCGCTTGAGGTTCATCCCTCGACGCAAATCCTCGCGCGGCGCACGGTGAAGCCGCTCGAGCCCGGACAGACTTTCACACTGAACCGCGAGCTGTTCGCCGATCTCGTTCCCGGCACCGGCAAGCTTGCGCTTTCGGTCACGCCGTCTGCGGCGCTCGATGTGGCGAGCCTGCTGCAAGCGCTCGACCGCTATCCGCTCGGCTGCACCGAGCAGATCGTGAGCCGCGCGCTGCCTCTGCTCTATGCCAACGAGCTCTCGGCCAATCTGCATCTCGCCGTCGACACCGGGCTCGACAAGCGCATCGCCGACGCGATCGAGACCGTGCTTGCCCGCCAGGGGTCCGAAGGCGCCTTCGGGCTTTGGTCGGCTGGAGGCGAGGACCCGTGGCTTGACGCCTATGTGACGGACTTCCTCACTCGCGCTCGCGCCCGCGGCTTCTCGGTTCCGGACGAGGCCTTCAAGCTCGCCATCGACCGCTTGCGCAATTATGTGAGCACAGCGCCTGAGCCCGCCACCGACGGAGGGCTCGCGCTCGCCTATGCCCTCTATGTGTTGGCGCGGAACGGCGTGGCCCCGGTCGGGGATGTCCGCTACCTCGCCGATGCCAAGATTAACGACCTCAAGACCGCGACGGCGAAGGCCGAGATCGGCGCCGCGCTCGCCATGCTCGGCGACCGCATCCGCGCCGAGAAGGTGTTCGACATCGCGCTCAACTCGCTCGGCAAGGAGCCGAAGATCGAGATCGGCCGCACCGATTACGGCTCGCCGCTCCGCGACGCCGCCGTGCTGGTGACGCTTGCGGCGGAAGGCGATGCGGCAAAGCCGATCCTCGTCAATGCCACCGAGCGCGTGGACGCCGCCCGCAATCTCGTGCAGCGCACCTCGACACAGGAGGATGCCTGGCTCGTGCTCGCCGCGCGTGCGCTCGGCAAGCAGAATGTCAGCCTCAATGTCGAACAGGCCGAGCAAGTCGGGCCTTATTACGCCACCTACGATCAGGCAGACATCGAGGCGAGCGACGTCACCATCACCAATACCGGTGACACCGCGGTCGACACCGTGGTCACGGTCAGCGGCGCGCCGACGACGCCGGAGCCTGCCGCCGATCACGGTTTCAAGCTCGAGCGGAGCTTCCACACGCTCGACGGCGAGGATGCCGACGTCACCCATGCCAAGCAAAACCAGCGCTTCGTGGTGGTGCTCAAGATCACCGACGCGCAACCGCAATTCGCTCGCGTGGCGCTGATCGACTATCTGCCGGCAGGCTTCGAGATCGACAATCCGCGGCTTGTCTCCTCAGGCGACACCGGCACGCTCGACTGGATCGAGAACGCCGGCGCGCCGGTGCATACCGAGTTCCGCGACGACCGCTTCACCGCGGCCTTCGACCGCAACAACAGCGATCCGGCGGTGTTCACCGTGGCCTACGTGGTGCGGGCGGTATCGCCGGGAGACTATGTGCTGCCGCAGGCTGGGGTCGAGGACATGTACCGTCCCGACCGCTTCGGCCGTACCGGCACCGGCAAGGTCGGGGTGCAGGGCGCCAAATGAACCAGCGAAGCTCCAATCGCGCGGCAAGCTCCCCGCTCCCCCCTTGTGGGGGAGCACGATCCGGCGTCGCCGGATCGGAGGGGGGTCAACCCTCTGACTCCGAAGCGGCGCGCAGCCCCCTCCCTGCCCAGCGCGGGTGGAAGCGGTATGCGATCTATGCATTCGCCGGCTTGATGGTCATGGTCTGCGTGGCGATCGGCGCGCTGTGGGGACTGATCGACTCGTTCGGTCCGGCGCCGCTCGGGCGCGACCTCGAAATGTCGAAGACCGTTCTCGACCGCAACGGGCGGCTGCTTCGGTCCTACGTCACGAGCCAGGGCCGCTGGCGGCTGCCGGCGACCAAAGAGCAAGTCGATCCGAGCTTTTTCGACGTCCTTTTGGCCTATGAGGACAAGCGCTTTTGGCAGCATCACGGCGTTGATCCGCTCGCCTTCGGCCGCGCCGCGCTGCAATTCATCACCCACGGGCACATCGTTTCCGGCGGATCGACCATCACCATGCAAGTCGCACGCCTGCTCGAGCCGCGACGCGAGCGCTCGCTTTACGTCAAGCTCAGGGAGGCGGTCCGCGCCATTCAGCTCGAGCGCGTCCTGAGCAAGGACGAGATCCTCGACCTCTACCTCACGCTCGCCCCTTATGGCGGCAATCTGGAAGGGATCAGGGCCGCCTCGCTCTCTTATTTCGGCAAGGAGCCGCGCCGGCTCACGCTCGGCGAGGCAGCCCTGCTCGTGGCCCTGCCGCAATCGCCGGAGCTGCGCCGGCCGGATCGCTTCCACCAAGCGGCCAAGAACGCGCGAGACCGGGTGCTCGACCGCATGGCGCGTCACGGCATGTTCGACGCGGCGGAAATCGAGCGCGCCAAGATCGAGCCGGTGCCGCATGTGCGCAAGAAGATGCCGATGATCGCGCCGCACGCTGCCGACGACGCCATGGCCGGCGCGCAGAACACGCGCGAGATCCGCCTGACTATCGACGGCGGACTGCAGAAGACCCTGGAAGGGCTCGCGCTCGACCGGGCGCGGGCGCTAGGGCCCGACATGTCGGTCGCCATCATGGTGGTCGACAGCGCAAGCGGCGAAGTGCTCGCCCGCGTCGCGTCGCCCGACTATTTCGACGAGCGGCGTGCCGGCCAGGTCGACCTCACCCGCGCCGTCCGCTCGCCGGGATCGGCGCTCAAGCCTTTCATCTACGGAATCGGCTTCGAGGATGGGCTGATCCATCCCGAAACGCTGATCGAGGACCGGCCGCTCCGCTACGGGAACTATGCGCCGGAGAATTTCGACCTCACCTTCCAGGGCACCGTCACCGTGCGGCGCGCGCTGCAGCAGTCGCTGAACGTGCCTGCAGTCGCGGTGCTGGAAGAGGTTGGACCGAGCCGGTTGACCGCACGTCTCGCCGAGGCAGGTGCGGCGCTCGTGCTGCCGCGGCGCGAGGCGCCTGGATTGGCGCTCGGCCTTGGCGGTGTCGGCATCAGGCTCGCAGACCTCACCATGCTCTATTCGGGCTTCGCGCGCGGCGGCACCGTGCAGCCTCTGGTCGAGCAGCTTGATGCCCCAATGCTCGGCGCGAAGCGCCTCTTGGAACCTGTCGCCGCCTGGTACGTCGCCAACGTCCTGCAAGGCACCCCGCCCCCGGAAAGCGCCGCGGGCGGACGCATCGCGTTTAAGACCGGCACGAGCTACGGCTATCGCGACGCCTGGGCGGTCGGCTTCGACGGCAAGCGCACCATCGGCGTGTGGGTCGGACGGCCCGATGGTGCGCCGGACAGCGGCCTTGCCGGGCGCACTGCCGCAGCCCCGATCCTGTTCGACGCCTTTGCCCGCGGACCGCAACCGCTCGCGCCGCTTCCGTCGGCACCGGCTGGCGCGCTTCTTACCACCACCGCCAAGCTGCCGCCGCCGCTCCAGCGCTTTCAGCCTCAGAGGATCGCCGCGGCGAGCTTCGCGAGGCCCCTGCACATCGTGTTTCCGCCGAACGGCGCAAGTCTGGAGCTCTCTCTTTCCGGTGAGGCGCCTGATCCCCTCCCCGTCAAGATCGCCGGCGGCATGCCTCCCTTGACGGTGATGCTGAACGGCATGCCGCTTGAGGCCAAACCGGGCGCCCGCACGCTGTTCTTCGCCCCTGCAGGTCCTGGCTTCGTGCGCCTCACCGTCACCGACGCTGCCGGATCAGCCGACAGCGTCCTGGTGCGGCTGCAGTAGCTAGCGCGACGACTTTCGGCGTGACGATGATTTGCGCGTCGCCGACTTCTTGCGCGCGGGCGACTTCCGCGTCGAGGAGCGGGAAGACGCCGATTTAGAGCGCGATTTCGCAGCGTGCTCTGGCTTGCCCTTGCGCTTGGTCGAGGCGAACTCATCGAGCTGCTTCGCGCTCATCGATTTGTACATGCCTCTCGATGCGCCTTTGAGCTTGCTAGGGCCCGTCTTGCCGCGCTTGGCGGAGAGCGCGGCACCGGCGGCCTTTTGTTGCGCTGCTGACTTCGTTGGCATTATTGACCTCCTCGTCAACTGGTTACGCCAGCGACCAACGCGGCAACGAGCCCTCGCGTTCCCACGCGTCAATCGTAGCCGTAGCGCCGGCGGAGCGGCGCGGTAAGTGCCGAGACGAGCGAGCGGTAGGCGCGAGGCATGTCGCGCGTCCAGCCGGTGTCCTCCTTCACCTCGGCAAGCGACAGGCTCGCCGCCCGCATGCGGTTGCCATAGAGCTGGTGGCGGTTGTCGCTTCCGCCAACGTCGGCGGCGCGCCACTCGGACTCCGGCAGAATCTCGGCGAATAATCTCCGCATGGTTTCGGCAGGCGCGCGCGCAAGATCCTCGTAACGGACACGGAGATAGCGATCTGGATAGCGGCGGCCGAACCGCTCGCAAGCGAGGTTCGCGACCCACCAGCCGAGTGCCGCGGAGCCTGAGCGCAGCGGCATCAGCGGGCGCGTGCCGCGCCGTCCCGACTTCTTCACCGCCGACCAGGAGACCGCGCGCGGGTCGCGCACGAGATGCACGAGCCGGAAGTCCGGCCCAAGCTCGCTTGCGAGGCGGAAGGGGACGGCGGCCGAGAGCCAGGCGGTCTTGGAGGAGTCCACCAGGACGGCGTGGGCGCCGCCATCCTGCGCTACCAGCGCGCGCGCCAGGCGCTCATGGGTCATGCCGTCGAGCGTCTCGGTCGAGGCAAGCAAAGGCCCCCACAGCGGGCAGAGCCTGACCTCGCGCCCGCAAGTGCATTTGCCCTTGCGCCCGCGCTCGCGAAGCACGCTTGCCACTTCGCCGCAGGCGACGACCTTTGGACTTGCCGCCAGCAGATATTCCAGCAGCGTGCTGCCGCTGTGGCCATAGCCTCCGATATAGACGAGCCTGGTCACTTCGGTCCTGGGCGGCAAATCCGCGCGGTCGCGCTATCGAGATGGATGGAGCGGCCGCTTATGTCACTTTCCGCGCCAAAACACGAGTCCTCCACGCCACGCCGATGGCACCGTTCTGCCATGCTTGCCCCTGAGGCTGGCGTTGTTGCACCCCTTGGCCTACAAGCTCGCAACCGAAACCGGGGAACGAGGATCGGATGTCGTCAAGTGTTGCCGGGGGTAACGAACGGCCCTTCCGCGGCGGCCCCCTCATTCCCATCCTCTTCTTCATCACCCCTCTGTTTACCGCCGCGTCACCCCGCCTCGCGCCGTTCCTGCTTCCCGTCGTCGCCGCGGTCCTGATGATTGCGGCGCTCCGCCGCGGTCTTCCCTGGCGTGACCTACTCAAGCCGAACGCCGCTTTGATCGCTCTCGTCGCGGTCGCGGCTTACGCAGGCTTGAGCGCGATCTGGGCGGCGGACCCTGAGGCCGCTCTCTCCAAGTGCGCGCTTCTCCTCGGAACCACGCTCGTGGTGTTTGCCGCGTCGGCGGCAATTCCCACCCTCGATGCCGATCAAGTTCGCCGCGCGTCGCAGGCTTTTGTCGCCGGCGCATTTTGCGCCGCGGGCTTCGTCGCCATCGAGCTTCTCACCGACGGGGCGATCACCCGCGCGACCATGAACGCCTTCCCCTCGTTCAGGCCCGAGCGCGCCAAGCATGTGACCATCCATCACGACCGGGTCACCAAGATCAACCTGTCGGAGTTCAACCAGGATATCGCCATACTGGCGTTGTTGCTCTGGCCCGGACTCTTGGCGCTCAGGGCGCTGCCAAGTCCCCGCCGCATGCTCCTCAGCGTGCTGTTCTTCCTTGCGCTGGCCGTGCCGATCGCGATCTCGGAGCACGATTCTTCGCAAGTCGGATTGGTCGCCTCGCTGCTCGTCCTGCTGCTCGCCTGGATGAGCCCACGTGCCGTGGCGCGCGGCCTCGCGATTGCCTGGTGCCTTGGCTTCGTGCTCGTGATCCCGCTCGACTTTCTTGCCTTCAAGGCAGACCTGCATGAGGCGAAGTGGCTGCCAATGTCGGCGCGGGCGAGGATCATCATCTGGGAATACACGGCCGAGCGCGTGCTGGAGAAACCTTGGCTCGGTGTCGGTGCCGACTCGACGCCGGCCATGATCGTGAAGCCCAAGAGCCCGTCAGAGCGGCCGAAAGGCTTCGTGATCCGCCGCACCACGGGACAGCACGCGCATAATCTCTTCCTGCAGTCCTGGTACGAGCTCGGCGTCCTCGGCGTGATCCTCGCGGCGCTCGCCGGCGCCGCCGTCGCGTTGCGCATCCTGCTGTTGCCGGCGGCGGCGCAAGCCTATGGCGCCGCCTCCTTCACCATGGTCGCCGTCATCGCGGCGTTCGCCTGGGGCATGTGGCAAGTGTGGCTGATCTGCGCCGTCGGCCTCTTGCCCCTCTACCTCCTGATGCCCTCAGCGCTGCTGCGACCTCCCCCGATGGCGAGACCGCGCCCGCGTCTCGATGACGCGGGACCTTCCGTGCCGGAAGCCGTGTCCTGACACAGCGCGCCTTCAGGCGTCGGCAGCGCCCGATAGTTTCACAGCAACAGCAAAGACTTCCGCTGTCGGGTGACAATATTGCAGCGCAACAACGCTGGCAGAGACGCACTCCAATCGAGTTGAGGCGCAGTGTCGCCGCGACACTGTGCGCAGTCTCGGCGCCCAACGCCTGCCCAATGACGAGAGTTTGGTTTCGTGGTGGCCGGGCCGTCTAGACCTGCCTAAGGCCACTGAAACCTCAAGGAGTACTCCGATGCAGAAATATCTGATTGCGGGCCTGCTCGTGGCGGGCTTGGTGACGCCGGCTTTTGCCGCAGAGTTCTTTGTGGCGCAGAGCGCAAGCACCCACAAGTGCTCGGTCACGGCCAAGAAGCCTGACGGCAAGGCGATGATGCTGGTCGGCACCGACACCTATAAGAGCAAGCCCGACGCCATGAAGGCGATGAAGGGCATGTCTGAGTGCAAGGCCTAAGTCTAGGGCAAGCTTTGCGGGACGCGGACGCCCGGTCCTGAGCCCGAGCGCCCGGTCCGCTGGAAACCGCCTCAAGACCCGCTGGCTGTCAGAGCTGCAAGGGCCTTGAGGCGGCCCTAACCTATCAGCTCTCGAGCGCCAGTGAAGCCGGGTAAAGCCGGTAGCGCCGGGGGATAAATGCGACCGGGCTCGCACGATTGAGGCTGAAATGGGCGGGAAGCTCGATCTCGATCCGGTTTCGCTTGAGCCCCACTTCAAGCTCGACGCGCCGCAATCCGGCGTGACGCCGCAAGACGCAGACCTGACCCACGATGGCGCCAGACGCGTTGTCGACGACATCGACGTCGTGCGGTCGAAGGAAGAGGCGCGCCGGGCCGTCGGGAGCGTCGCCGGAGGAGAGGTCGAGCTCGCGCCCGTCGAGCCACACTTTGCCCTGCTCGACATTTACGGGGAGCACGCTCGACTCCCCGATGAAGGAAAACACGAAGGGCGAGTCCGGCGAGTCATAGATTTCATCCGGCGTGCCGATTTGCTCGATCCTGCCTTGGCTCATCACCACCACGCGGTCGGCAAGCTCAAGCGCCTCCTCCTGATCGTGGGTGACGAATACGGTCGTGTGCCCCGTTTTGTTGTGAATCTCCAACAGCCAGCGGCGCAGGTCTCGTCGCACCTTGGCGTCGAGCGCGCCGAACGGCTCGTCGAGCAGAAGCACGCGAGGCTCGATGGCGAGCGCTCTCGCGAAAGCAACGCGCTGGCGCTGGCCGCCGGAGAGCTGGGACGGGTAGCGCTTCTCGAGCCCTGAGAGCTGCACGAGATCGAGCAGATCGGACGCGCGCTTGCGGATCTCCTTGCGGCTCGGCCGCCGCGCCCAAGGACGCACGCGCAAGCCGAAGCCGATATTGTCGAGTACGTTCATGTGGCGGAAGAGCGCGTAGTTCTGGAACACGAGACCCACGTTACGCTGCTGGACGGTCAGCTTCAGCGCGTCCTCGCCGTCGAACAGCACGCGACCGAAGGTCGGAACGTCGAGGCCGGCGAGGATCCTGAGCAGCGTCGTCTTGCCGGAGCCGGAGGGGCCGAGCAGCGCCACGAGCTCACCGGACTCGATTTCGAGCGAAACCCCGTGCAGCGCCGGCGTCGTGCCGAACGTCCTCACGACATTTTCTACCGATACGTCCACCGGCCTGTCCCAATGCGATGCGGCGCGCTCGCGGCCCCAAGTCGAGCCGGGGTACTTCACCTCATTTGGGACCCGAGCGTCCATGGTTTTCTCCTAGTGGCGGCGCGAGGCGGCGATCTGGTCGGCGTAGCGCCATTCCAGCGAAATCTTGATAACGAGCGTGACAAGGGCGAGTAGCGCCAGCAGCGAAGCCACGGCGAAAGCCGCGGCAAAGTTGTACTCGTTGTACAGAATCTCAACGTGCAGAGGCATGGTGTTGGTCTTGCCCCTGATATGGCCGGAGACCACCGACACCGCACCGAACTCGCCCATGGCGCGGGCATTGCAGAGCACCACCCCGTAAAGCAGCGCCCAGCGGATGTTGGGCAGCGTCACCTTGAAGAAGGTCTTCCAGCCGCTGGCGCCGAGCGACAGCGCGGCCTCCTCATCCTGTGTGCCCTGCTCCTGCATGAGAGGCACGAGCTCGCGGGCGACGAACGGGAAGGTGACGAAGATGGTGGCGAGCACGATGCCTGGAAGCGCGAAGATGATCTGGATGTTGTGGCTTTGCAGATAGGGCCCGAAATAGCCCTGCGCTCCGAACAGAAGCACATAGATCAGGCCCGAGATCACCGGCGAGACCGAGAAGGGAAGATCGATGAGCGTGTTCAGCACGCTCTTGCCCTTGAACTCGAACTTGGCGATGGCCCAGGAGGCGGCAAGCCCAAACACGATATTGGCAGGCACCGCGATGGCCGCCACGAGCAGCGTGAGCTTTATGGCGGCGACCGCGTCGGGCTCGGTGACCGCAGCGAAATAGGCGCCGAGGCCGGCGCGAAACGCCTCGACGAAGACCGCCGCGAGCGGCAGCAGCAGAAACAGCACGAGGAACACAACCGCGGTCGCGACCAGCAGAATGCGGACCGGGTAGCGCTCGGTGGTGACGGCGGAGCCAGACGCGGGCTGGCTGACAAGGAGCGGCGCGAGAGCTGCATCAGTCATGGCCGAATCTCCGCCGCTGCCAGGCCTGCACGAGATGAACGAAGAACAAGAGGCCGAAGGAGATCATCAGCATCGCCGTACCGATGGCCGCCGCTTGCGGATAGCTGAACTCTTCCAGCCTGATGATGATGAGCAGCGGCGCGATCTCGGAAATGAACGGCATGTTGCCGGCGATGAAAATCACCGAGCCGTATTCGCCGACGGCGCGGGCAAGCGCCAGAGCAAAGCCGGTGAGGATGGCCGGCAACAGCGTCGGCAGCATCACGCGGAACACGGTCTGGCGCCGGTTGGCGCCAAGCGTGGCGGAAGCTTCCTCAAGCTCGCGGTCGAATTCCTCGAGCACCGGCTGCACGGTCCGCACCACGAAGGGGAGACCGATGAAGATGAGCGCGACGGCGATGCCGGTCGGCGTGTAGGCCACTTTGATGCCGAGCGGAGCGAGCCACTGCCCGATCCAGCCGTTCGGCGCATAAAGCGCGGTAAGCGCGATGCCGGCGACTGCGGTCGGCAACGCGAAGGGAAGGTCGACAAATGCGTCGAGCAGGCGACGCCCGGGGAAGCGGTAACGCACCAGCGCCCAGGCGATGATGGTGCCGAATACGGCATTGACGGTCGCCGCGAACAGCGACGTGAGAAAGCTCAAACGCAGCGCGGCAAGCGTGCGCGGTCCGGTGACCACCTCCCAAAAGCCGGCAAGCCCCAGTGTCGCCGATTTGAGCACGAGGGCGCTAAGCGGAATGAGGACGATGAGGCTCAGGTAGGTCAACGTAAAACCGAGCGCCAACCCGAAACCCGGGATGGCGCTCGGCCGTTTCAACCCGAGGCCGTAGCTTGCGGCCATGGGTCAGCTCAATTCGTCGACTTGGGTTGATAGATCTGATCGAAAATCCCACCTTCGGCGAAGTGCTTGGGCTGTGCCTTGGCCCAGCCGCCGAATAACGGATCGTCGATGGAGACGAGCTTCACGTCGGGAAAGCGCGCGAGGTCCTTCGGATCGGCAGACTTCGGATCGGATGGACGATAGTAATTGTGCGCGATGAGCTTTTGAGCTTCCGGCGTGTAGAGGAAGTTCAGATAGGCTTCGGCCGCTTTGCGCGTCCCCTTGGCATCGACCACTTCGTCGACAACCGCGACCGGGGGCTCTGCCTTGATGGAGAGCGACGGCACGACGATTTCGAACTTATCGGCGCCGAGTTCATCGAGGGCGAGGAAGGCCTCGTTCTCCCACGCGAGCAGGACGTCGCCGATGCCGCGCTGGGCGAAGGTGGTGGTGGAGCCGCGCGCGCCGGTGTCGAGCACCGGTACATTGGCATAGAGCTTCTTGATGAAGTCCTTGTCCTTGTTCTCGTCGTGACCATACTTCTGATCGGCAAAAGCCCAAGCCGCGAGATAGTTCCAGCGGGCCCCGCCTGACGTCTTCGGGTTCGGCGTGATCACTTCGACGCCGTCCTTGGTCAGGTCATCCCAGTCCTTGATGGCCTTGGGGTTCCCCTTGCGCACCAGGAAGACGATGGTCGAGGTGTAAGGCGAAGAATTGTTGCCGAGGCGCTTCTGCCAATCCGGCTTGATCTTGCCGACCTTGGCGATCTGGTCGATGTCGCCCTGAAGGGCGAGCGTGACCACGTCGGCTTGCAATCCGTCGATGACCGCGCGGGCCTGCTTGCCCGAGCCGCCGTGGGACTGCTCGATGGTGATTTTTTCCCCCGTCTTGGCCTTCCAATCCTTGGCGAAGGCCTCATTGACGGCTTTGTAAAGCTCACGCGTGGGGTCGTAGCTCACATTGAGCAAGGTGGTGTCGGCAAGCACTGCGCTTGCGGCGACCGTGGTAAATCCGACTGCCGCGAGAACGGCAAGGGTGCTGCGAAATCTCCTCATGGATACGATCTCCTCTATGGAACACCCTTAACTCTATCTAATCTGTAGACATTAGCAAGTCGGGACCTTACCACTTTTTCATGTGGGTGGAAGCCCCGCCCGCTACGAAACGGTTAGGGGATAGAATTTGTTTCCAATTTGAGGAGCTGAGCGACGCTCTTAGAGCCGCGCCAGTTCGTGTCCAGCGTCCTCGGCCTCGTCGCCAAGGAGTGGAGAATCGAGGGAATCGGCGATGGTGGTGCGGTCGAGCACCTCTCTTGCCGACTCTGCCACCCTGGCAAAAACCCGGCGAATCTCGCAGGTTTCCTCGGTTTTGCAGTCGGCGCAGCGCCGGTAGGCGATGCGGCTCAGGCACGGCAAGGGGGCGATCGGCCCGTCGATGATGCGAAGCACCTGCCCGTAGGTGATCTTCTCCGGAGGCATGAGCAGGCTATAGCCCCCGAGCTTGCCACGCCGGCTGTGCACGATGCCGTGGCGCTTCATTTCGAGCAGGATTTGCTCGAGGAATTTCCGCGGGATGTTCTTGCGGGCGGCGATCTCGCCGATCATGAGCGAGTCGCCTTCCTTGGCGAGAGCCACCAGGGCGCGGAGGGCATATTTTGCTTTTTGTGAGATCACGGACGAAATGCGATTCTCAAATGAAATCCTATTGAGTGAGTTCGAGTATATAGCCCCTCGACGCTTGAGAAACAATCGAGGCGAGTGCGACTTTATGGATGGAGCGGCAATTCACCCGTTGGCGAAATTCGACCTGTGATCCACGCCCCTTGACGAGAGGCGCTCCGGTGCCGCACCAACAGGCGATGGCGAAAACGCCCCAGAAGCTGCACATCAAGACCTTCGGCTGCCAGATGAACGCCTACGACTCCGAGCGCATGGCGGAGGCGCTGGCGGAACACGGCTACACGCCGACCGACGATCCGGCGGAGGCCGATCTCGTCATTCTCAACACCTGCCATATCCGCGAGAAGGCTGCCGAGAAGGTCTATTCCGAGCTTGGCAGGGTGCGCGCGCTGAAGCGGGAGCGGAATGCCCACGGCCTCGACACCATGATCGCGGTCGCAGGCTGCGTGGCGCAAGCCGAAGGACAGGAGATGCTGGAGCGCGCAGGCGTGGTCGATCTCGTGGTCGGCCCGCAAAGCTATCATGAGCTTCCTTCGCTTATCGGACGCGTGCGCGAGGGGGGCGAACGCGTGGTCGCGACCGACTTCCCGGCCGAGGACAAGTTCCTCGCCCTCCCCGAACGGCCGACACGCTCCCAACCTTCAGCGTTCATCACCGTGCAGGAAGGCTGCGACAAGTTCTGCACGTTTTGCGTCGTGCCTTATACCCGCGGCGCCGAATATTCGCGGCCCGTCGCCGCTATTGTCGCCGAGGCCGAGAGGCTCGCCCGCGGAGGCGCGCGCGAGATCACGCTGCTCGGCCAGAATGTGAACGCCTATCGCGGTGAAGGCCCTGATGGCTGCGACTGGTCGCTTGCCAAGCTGCTCAAGAGGCTCGCAACGATCGCCGAGATCGAGAGGCTCCGCTACACCACGAGCCATCCGCGCGACATGGATGACGAGCTCATTGCGCTGCACGGCGATGAGCCGAAGCTCATGCCCTATCTGCATCTGCCGTTTCAGGCTGGCTCCGACCGCATCCTCACCGCCATGAACCGCAAGCATACCGCCCGCGACTATGCCGAGCTTGTGGAGCGCATTCGCACGGCGCGGCCTGACATCGCCCTCTCCACAGACATTATTGTCGGCTTCCCGGGCGAGACCGACGCCGACTTCGAAGACACCTTGGCGCTTGTCCGCCGCGTCGGCTTTGCCCGCGCCTTCTCCTTTAAATATAGCGCGCGCCCCGGCACGCCGGCAGCGAGCCTGCCGCACCAGGTGCCCGAAAGGATCGCGCGGCAGCGCCTGCATAGTTTGCAGAGCCTGCTCGATGAGGAAGCGAAGGCCTTCGATGCGGCGACCGTCGGGCGCAAGCTCAAGGTGCTGTTCGAGCGGCAGGGACGGAAACCAGGACAGATCGCCGGGCGTTCACCCTATCTCCAGGCCGTGCATGGGGAGGGCCCAAAGGATTTGATCGGCCAGATCGTGGATGTTGACATTGTGAGCGCGGGGCCGAACAGTCTCACCGGTGTCATCAAATCGGGCATCAATCCTTAATTTCCAACTTGTTTCTGGCTTTCGGCTAACGGCTGGCAAACAAATCTGTACTGCTGCGTGCGGCGGGAAAGGGGGGATGGAATTGTGCGATCATAGGCGCTGGCGTTTTTGCGTCGTTGCCCCCGTCTGCCTGAACCTGCTCGGCATCGTCCTCCTCGTGCCGTTCGCCGGTGCCGAGGAGCAAGCGAGCGGCGAAGCGGCGCCTATGGTCAGTACCGGTCATCCGCAAGAGACCGTCAAAGTGGTTCCCACCGTCAACGTAGGCCACTCCGACTTTGTCAAAGAGGTCGTGTTCTCTCCAGATGGGCGCTGGTTAGCATCGCTGGCAAGCGACGAAACCGTCAAACTGTGGGAGGTCGCGACGGGACGGCTGCTTCGTACGATCGCCCCGGGCATCCCGTATATTTCTGATCTGCGGATCACACGCTCAAAGTCTGGGATGTGGCAAGCGGCAGCCTTCGGGATGTCACCTCAGGCCGCTTGATCAAAAGCGTAGTTGATACGAGTGACAATACACCGTCGGATATTTTGTACCTCCAGGATCTCAAGAGCTTTGTCGGCTGGGGTTCGGATGTACTGAAGGTCTATAACGCCGCGGGCCGCACTTCATGGCAGGCGAGCCAAATGGGTTTAGAGTACGAGACCGTTGCGATTTCGCCGGATCATCGGTGGCTGGCCGCGGCCGCAAGCGACACGACCGTGAGCATACGCAACGTCAGCGACGATCAAGAGGTCCGGCAACTGGCAGGAAACCCCGGCGTCGGGAAGTCGATTTTATTTTTTCAGGATGGTCGTCGGCTGGCGGTCGGGAACAGCGACGGCACCAGTGCGATCTGGTCGACCGAGACAGACCAACTTCTTGCGACCACCGTGCATGGCACGTCTGGCGAATGGCTGACGATCACGCCGGAGGGATTTTTCGTGGCCTCCGCAAAGGGAGCCGAATTGCTGCATGTCGTCAGCGGCTTCACGACCATCGGCATCGACCAGGTGTACCAATCCCTGTATCGGCCGGATCTCGTGCAACAGAAGCTCGCCGGCGACCCGGCCGGAAAGGTCAAGGAAGCGGCGGCGAAGCTCGATCTCGACAAGGTGATCGGCAGCGGCGCCGCGCCGAAGGTTTCCATCGTTAGTCCCGAAGATCGATCGCCGGCCGATGGCGACGAGGTCGCCGTCGAAGCCGTGCTCGCCGATCAGGGCGGCGGCGTCGGCAAGATCGAGTGGCGGGTGAACGGCACGACCCTCGGGGTGGATGAACGCGGGCTGTCCCGGATCGACGCTGAAGCGGCCCCGCCCGCCCCGGCCGCCAACGGACCCACAACGACGATCACGCGGACGCTGTCGCTTGAGCCCGGCGAGAACCGCATCGAGCTGATCGCCTACAACAAAACAAACCTCATCGCCTCGAAGCCCGCCAGGATCACGATGAATTGGGACGGGGACACCGGCGCCACTCTGCCCAAGCTTTATGTCCTTGCCGTCGGGGTGAACGACTACTGGGATAGCAGGCTCAAGCTTACTTACGCCGTACCTGATGCCGACGCGCTCGCCGAAGCGTTCCGTCAATCCGGCGCCGGCACACTTTACAGCAGCGTCGAGGTGAGGAAGATCGAGGATGGAGATGTCACCATCGCCAATCTCGACAAGGTGTTCGGCGAGTTGGCCGGCGAGGTGCATGCGCGACGCCTTCGTGTTCTTCCTGGCCGGCCACGGCAAGACCATCGACGGCCGCTATTACTACGTGCCGCAGGATTTCCGCTACGAGGGCGAGCAGTCGATCGTCGACAAGGGCATCGATCAGGCCAGGCTGCAGGCATGGTTCGCGCAAATTCCGGCGCGGCGCAGCGTGCTTCTGTTCGATACCTGCGAAAGCGGAACCTTGACCGGGGAGAAGACGGCGCAGCGGGGGCTTGAGCGCGTCGCCGCTCTCGACCGGATGACGCAGGCGATGGGCCGCACCGTGCTGTCGGCCTCGACCGACGACGCGCCGGCGCTTGAGGGTTATCGCGGACACGGCGTGTTCACCTATGCGGTGCTGGACGCGCTCGGGGCGGCCGACACCAACGGCAACGGCACGATCGAGGTGACCGAGCTTGCGAGCTTCGTCGATCAGAAGGTGCCCGAGCTCAGCTACGAGGCCTTCAGGCAGCGCCAGGTGCCGCAGATGAAGATCGTGGGTTCGAATTTCACCCTCAGAACAAAGTCGCCGTCGCGGCGAAGGACGAGGCCTCAGTTGACGCTGTCCCAAGCAAGCCGACCCATGTGGTGATCGCACCCGTTGACGTCTTCGGCGCCGCCGGAACTGAAGGCGCGGCAGTGTCTAAGCTCGCGCCTGGGAGTTCTCGTCGCCCTGGTCAGGACCGAGCGCGGCTGGGTGCTCATCGCTAAGGACGGCAAGTCGCTCGGCTATGTAGCTGAAGGAAGCCTCGCGCCGATACAGTGACCCTCCCGCTAACCCCTCGGCGGATTGATGAGAAGCACCACTGGTCCGATGACTGGTTGAATCGGAAGCCCGGGAGCCGGGAGCTCGATAAACGTCTTCAATTGCGGCCAACGCCACAAAATAACAGACGCCTGCTGGCTCACCGACGTTTTTGAATATCCACTAGCCAGCACAAAGCCCCTTAAGCCTGATCCGATCCACGCGGCGCGCTCGGCTGCGTTCAGAAGGACACGCTCACCTGAAAATGGCCATGGTTGGCCAATGCTTCACCTGGACTTAGCCCATTCCAGCTAAAACTTTCGTCATTGATTGGCGGAAGCTGGCCAGATTCAATAAATGGAGCCTGGGGCGTGTTTTTTTCGGTTGAAGCCATGCTTCTCCGCGATTTGCGGCCTTGGTAATGTCACAGGAGAGGCGCACACTTGATAATCACCAGTAAGGGCACTGCCACAGGCACTGGTGGCTGAGAGAGGTTAAATCGCGCTCCCGCCTGCAAAGGAGGGACCCCAATGACCTCTGAAAATCCCCGACAGGATATATACGATCCTAAGACGATTGCAGTGATGGACCGCGCATTCGCCGCCATTTGGAAACAGGTACGGGCGGATGATCCCTTCCGCGACTATGCCCACGATTGCGAGTTGAGACTTGCCATCGGGCGAAAGCTTCTGAACCTAGTGGCAGATGGGGTGACCGATCCTATTCGGCTTCGATGGCTCACCGTAGAGAAGCTGCTTTTCCCACGCTAACCAGCTAAAACTTGCGCCATTGATTTACGGAAAGCTGGCCGGATTCCATAATTGGGTCCGGAGGCTCCAATTATCGGCGGAGGCAATCGGGCAGCATCGGGTAGCCGTCAGGGTAAAACTCGAGCGGGCAATCGTCGCCTTGCAGTGTGGCGTGTGTGGAGACAGAGGGACGTACACGAATAAGGGGGGTGGCGCTACGTGCGGCCCCCCCCCCGGTGGTACCCCCGGACCCTCTGCTGAGATTCATTCGAGTTTTCATCATTTAAGGCCGCTCCGCTCCGGGCTGGGAGCGACACGCGACCAAGGCTCAAGCCAGGCCAAGGGCTTGGCATAGTGCTGAGGTTAGCCCATTACCCTGAATGCCAGCGATTGCCCGGGTTGGACTCTGAGGGTGGGCGGAAGGCAAAGAAAAGGCCCCCAAGCGGGGGCCTGGAGGCAGTCAAAGAGGCAGTAGGCTAGTCGATGGTGCCAATGGCGAGGATCACAGTTGTTCGCCGGTTGCCATGCCAGAGGCGAAGCTCGAAGGGCCGGGGTGCTGATCAAGGATTCGTGGAACCCGGCTTCGTTCTCTCGCGGACCATCAAAATCGATGTTTGACGCCCTTATTATTTTTATTCGGCGAGTGCAGCACTACTTGCTCGCGCTTGCTCTGAATTTTTGCCCAAGGATCTCAAACTGCTCAAAAGTTTCTTTTGTAGTACTAAGAATCGCGTACTGATTTTTCCTAACTGACTGATAATCAAAGTTAAAGCTCACTATAACGCTCGAAGACCTAGGGTGTAACATTTTGTCAGAAGGCCGCCGGGTTTGGGTTGGTCCTGTGGCGACAGGGCACCGGGTGGCGTCCCGCTGATATCGGTGGGGTTCATGAGCCGACACTGCAAACGGATGTCCGCTTTTCGACCGGAACCAGACCTTGTAACGCGATCGGCTGACTTCCGCTTTGTGCCAAGAACGGACATTCGGGGCTGTGATGCTTCACTAATTAAGGCACGGTGGCGACGTCGGGGCTGTAGATCCAACCCTTCTCCGAAGTTGCCGGGTTGGTGACCTGCACCCAACGTTTTTTGCGGCCCATAACGTGGAGTTTGGCGCCCTTTGGCACAACGCTGATGACTCGCGATGAGGGTGAGGGTCCTTCCCGCAAGTTGACGAAGGTCGATGGTTTGATCCATTTCGTACTGTCAGCATGGTTCGTGGTTGGTGTGGGACGCCTAGATGGTAATGGCACAGGATCTCCGGCCAGGGCGGCGGCGAGGTTCGCGGGGCTCTCCGCGACACCCGTTGCCTCAGGTCCTTGGGCGCGGACCTCAACCTGGGTGAACTCAGGGTTGATTTTAGAAGCGCTAGCGTTCGCCCTGGGGTTGGGCCTCATGTTGATAACCGTCGCGGCGTCCGCAATGATGGCGCCATCGGGTGCAACGAGCTGGAATATGAGTTTGGCGACTCCACTTGCGGTATAGGGCAAAACAAGTTGCAAATCCCCGATCTCGTCGGTTTTCAAGTTCCATTCGCTTTCGCCATAGGGACGTCCAGTCGATAACGTGCTGCCTTGTGGTAGCCCGCTTATGGCAATGATACTCCGGGCGGGCACTCCATCAGTACCATCGAGTGTAATGGGCAAGGTGACCTCCTCGCCGGCCGTAGCTTGCAGCAGAGCGGGCAAGGAGAGCACGGGGGGCGGTAGTGCAAACCGGGTCGCTGGCATTGGACTTTCGTTCGGCGCAAGCATCGCAGGCCTCGACCAAGGCGTATTGAGCACGCCCAGCCAGAAAAGGCCTCCGAGAACCAGGTTTGGTAACAGCGCAACAAGGATCAGACCGAGGACTAGCATGCGAAGTCCCGACGAAAAGGCGAGCAAAGGGGTCAGCAGCGTCTGGTCGACAAACTGCTGATCGCCCGACGTAGCAACCGCCCGAGTGCGGGGAGGAAGGCGTTGCGATACCCCCGACAGAAACGCGAAAAACGGGGTCAGCGGGGTCTGGCTAGCAAACGGCTGATCCCCAGAAACCACTACTTGCGTGCCAGGAAGAAAGCGCTGGGGTATACGTGCCGCTGGCTCAGTGCTGCGCCAATGGACCTTGAAACGTTTAGGCCGCCGCGCTGTCACGGTTTCCTCCTCGACTGTCAGCCACGCCATTCACGCGCGCAGAAAGCAGACGAAGAAATAGCGTGTCTAACGCAGTAACTTTGCTAACGTTGGAATCCCCTGTTATTCAAATAACTCTTGACCTCCTATGAGGGTTCCCTCCGGAAGCCCGCGTGCGCTGGAGTTTCGAGCCCTGTGGCAGTTGGTCACCAATTCCTTTCCGCGATGTGATTTGATCGCAAATGGGCGGCTTGTCTGCGGACGGCAAGTGACAGTTTGAGTAGAGGAGGGCCCAAAATGCGTACCACCGCCATCGCGGCATCGCGGCCTTTACACTGGCAGGCTGCTTTCACCATGAAGACCTACACGGCGGAAACTGTGTCGCCGATAGTTTGCCAGCACGTATTCCTGTCTGACACTCCGATGACTAATTGGTGCGGCGGATCGAGCCTATTGCTCACTCGCGTTGTCAAAAAACGCCCTGAAGCTCACCTACCGGTCGCCTCACATCGACGTGACGACGGTCACCTTTAATATCCACGTCAGCTAATGGGTCAGAAGCAGACCTAACGCCAGCCGTCCTCCATGGCTGTTCGGTGCCAGAAACAGACATGTACCGATCAAGCGGGCCAAAAGAACGCGATCAGTGGAGTACCTACGGCGATCACGATCAACGAAAGCGGCAGCCCAAGTCGCCAATAATCGCCAAATCGATAACCGCCGGGACCCATCACCAGCGTGTTGCTTTGGTGTCCGATCGGTGTGAGGAAGTCGCACGCCGCGCCAATGGCGACAGCCATAAGGAAGGGATCGGGGCTGTAGCTGAGTTTGCCGGCGAAGCTCGCGGCGATCGGCGCCATCACAAGCACGGTGGCGGCATTGTTGAGAAACGGCGTCACTGCCATCGCCGCGGCGAGCAGCAACGCGAGCGCGCCCGTCGGCGGTAAGGCAGAGGCTACATGCGACAGCCAGGCGGCGATTAGTTCGGTGCCTCCGGTTGTACGTAAAGTGTCACTCACAGGGATCAGCGCGCCAAGCATGATCAAAATCGGCCATTCGATCGCGTCATATGCTTCACGCAAGGAGAGCGATCGGGCGAGCAGCAGCACCACCGCCGCGCCGAAAAAGGCGATCGCTACCGGCACAATGTTGAAGGCGACCAACCCCATGGCAATGGCGAGTACGAGTATTGGTACCGCGCTCGCTTTGCGGCCGATGTGAAGGTCGCGCTCGGCGAGCGGCAGGCAATGCAGTTCGCCTAGGGTCTCCGGCATCGCCGCGAGATTGCCTCTAAACACCACCACGTCGCCGGCCCTGAGCTTCACCGAGCGTAAGCGACGGGTGATGCGCCGGCCTTTGCGGCTCAGGGCAAGGAGGTTGACCGCGTAGCGATCGAATAATTTGAGCTGACCAGCGGCGTTTCCGACCAGGGGAGAGTCCGGCGTAATCACAGCTTCGGTGACCCCGATCTCATCGCTCGGCGTGTCGATCTCGTGCGTCTTGCCTTCGCGCGTGAGCTTGAGTTTCTCCAACGCCACGACGCGTTCGAGCGCCGCCGGCTCGCCTTGCAAGATCAGAATATCGGCCGCCTTGATTACCACATTGCCGGCCGGCTCGTAGCGGCGGCTGCGGCCCCTCAGCAGCGTGATCACTTCGATCTCGTTCTCGCCAAGCTCTTCAAGCGCCTTCACAGTGACGCCGACTGCGGGGGAGCCCTCGGGTGCGCTGACCTCAGTGGTATAGCCCTCCAGATTGAAGGCGGCGTCCATCGAGGCTGCTCCCTTGCGGTGCGGAAGCAGTCGCCAGCCAAAGACAAGAAAGGCGAATCCTGCGAGGGCTATGCCCGCGCCGACCGGCGTGAAGTCGAACATATTGAATGGCACGCCGAGCAATTGCTCGCGCACCCGCGATACGATGATATTCGGCGACGTGCCAACCAGGGTTACGATGCCACCAAGCAGCGACCCGAACGACATCGGCATCAAAAGTGAGGAGGGAGATGTTCCGCTGCGGCGCGCGAGCTGGAATGCGATGGGCATCAGCATGGCAAGTGCGCCGACATTCTTGACAAACGCGGACAACAGCGTGACCGAGCCGACCAACGCAACGATCTGCCGATTGATGTCGACCAAGTAAGGTCCGAGCCAGCGCGCGACCCGTTCGATCACGCCCGAACGCGCCACCGCTGCGCTCACCACCAGGGCGCTCCCGACGATAATGACGATGTCGTCGCTGAAGCCTTTGAAGGCCTGCTCCGGCGGCACGATGCCGACGATAACTGCGGCCATGAGCGCTACCGCCGCCACTAAGTCGTACCGCCAGCGCCCCCACGCGAACAGCGCCATCATCACAAAGATAATAGTAAAGGCCAGAATTTGGGGGAGCGTCATACCTACCACTGGCCCCGTCGCGCCAAAGATGGTGTGTGGACGCGAGCATAGACCTGAAAGCCAGCTAGGGATCTCGCAAAGAATTGCCGAAAGACCGTCGCGGTTCCCGCCACGTAAGGTAAGGACGATTGAAAAATGTCAGCTAAGGGTCAGCGCGAGCACAGCGGCACCGGCCAGTGTTAAGGTGTGGCGCGATACTGGCTCTCCTTGGTTGACCCCACAACTAACCAATCCTGACGAGCGGTCCCTCGCAGGGACTCGTGTGCGACGAGGAGCATCGTGCGTCACACTAATCTGGGACGCTCATGGCCAGCTGCTGCGCCGGGCCAGTTGCCGGAGGTTGCTCATACGGCGGAACCAACATCGGCAGCTCATCCCACGTGTCGGGGGAAGCGTATGATAACGATATGACTTTCGGCATATCTACTACGACCGCATGTACCGCATCCTGCTCTGTCGATTGAACGCAAGGGGGTGACAAGAGTGTCGCGCTGCTCATCGCATCGTCGGCCTCCAAGTCAAACGCATGGGCAATAGTGGTGGATGGGACGGCGGCGCCAAATAGGCAAAGCGCCAGCAGCACGCGTTTCATGCCGAGCCTCAAATAATCGGCGGTGCCTCCGTCACCTTGAATAACACAGCCGGGACACCTTTGTTCCTACGCTTCAAGTCACCTGTTTCAGGATTTGTTCGCCGCTTCACCGGAAACCAGCCGCCACTTGCTGAAGTTAATAGTTGGAAACCCAAGGAGTTTCCGGCATGTTGATCCATACCGCCGAAGGCAAGCGCAGCATCGACGAAGAGCTCGTACTCTGTATCGGCCGACATCGCGGTGAGAGTGAACGCTGCACCGTCACTGTCTATTTGCTCAGCGGGGAACGGAATACAGGCATCCTGGAGAATACGCTCCCCGAAGACGATTCACCGCTGTTGGCTGCGTAACGCAGTGCCGCGAGCCGATGAGTTACCTTCACCATTGCGCCGCTGGTCGGGATATCTGCGCCTACCAGGACGGCGGAGCCGGAAGGCTCGGTCGGCTAACCGTCCAACAAGCTTGAGTCACGACATGGCATGCAGGTCTTTATTGATAGCCGTTCTTTTAGTCACCGTTGCTGATCCGGCTCTCGCGAATTGGTGGATTGTTCGCGCATCCGATGGGAAGTGCATCGTCGTCGACATTGAGCCGACAGAGAAGGACAACAACGTTACCAAGGTCGGCAAAGACGTCTACCAAACGCCGGAACAGGCCGAAGCTGACGTCAAACGCCTTTGCAAAGAATCAAAGGCCCCAGGTCAACCTCCGCGCGACCCGGGAAACGCCAAGTGAGATTGGCTGACCGCGAATAATCGAGATGTCCGTTGTGGGTCAGGAGCTCTCGCGATTAAAGCTAATCCTTAGGCGGGCTTGGCGACGAAGAGTTGGCACCACCCGCTCGCACCGATCGGATCCTCCACCACCTTGCACGAAGCAGGCGCCACGAACTGGACGCAGTTCGAGCATTGCTGCCCGTTATTTGGATGGTCCTGATATTTGGCGGCGTCATGGGTGACTTTCGCCTGCGCGAACAGGTTCTGCGCCACGGCGTTCGTCGAGATGATGGCCCCCGCAATCAGCGGTACGCTCTTCAACAACGAACGACGACAAATGCCTTTGTTTATCGAGCTGGATGGATTTGTCATGCAAGCTCTCCTTACATTGCCCAGAAATAAGGCGCGTTTCGCGGGAGAAAAACCATTGCTTCCCAGGAAAGTTCCGGCACTCCGTTTCTGGCGTCCGGTCGCGTCCGGCCAGCATCCATGACAAAGCGCCCGTCGAATGAAACTAATAGCGGATACAGCGGATTGTGACCGCCCCCACAGTGAGTAGGCGCCCCCCGAGCGACCGACACGTTCCGTTGGCGTTTAGCCATCGGCGCCGTTCTCATCGCCGGTGGCTACCTTGCATGGCTGGTCATTCCTCTCGTGTTAGGCTCCGACCTAACCCCGAGAGTTAAGACAGCACTGACGGCCTTCTTGGGTTCAACGCCGCTGCTGACCAAGCTCATTGCAATTGCCCTACTCGGTCGACCAACAATCAACTTCCTGAAGAAGCATTCTTTCAAACTGTTTCGCCGCGCCGGAGCTGCCGATTGAATGCAGGCTGGCGTCCGCTTTTGGGTCATTTGCAGACATCAGAGTGGCGACGCGCGTCGTCCGCTTAGTGCCAAGCGCGGTCATTCCTGCGACCGCGCCTCCCTAAGCTTCATTCGTTTCGTATCGCTCTAGGGCTTTTAGCAGCATGCCTCGGCAGTCATCGCAGCACCGACATCTTTGGCGATCAGCACATCGACAGCCTTGCGCACAGAGGCGCGCAACCTCCTACCCTTGATGCCGGGCGGACCTTTTGGCGGAAGTTCCGTTGCCGATGCAGCTGACACGCGGCTGCCGTGCGAACCGGATTTGACCTCGGCAATCCGTGCCTGATTCACGCCGAACCAGGCGGCAATGTCATGCTCGCGATCTCCACGGGCGACCATCCCTAGAATGATCGAGGCGTCCTTATTCGTGAGGCTGTGACCGCTCGCGTTTGCCTTGCCCATCGCGTTCCCCCGAGGCTGGCGAACGCGGGTAGTGAACCAAAGGCCGCAACCACGAGTTGAGAAACAAACCGGGACGTCAGCGAGCCCTCGTCGCCTTCGTGGTCGCTTTCGCCAACATCTCAGAGCCTCAAGTCCAGCGCGTGTTTCTCGGATACGGGTCGCAAGACACGCAAGCGCTGAGAGTGTCCATCACCCTCACTCGCGTTTTAGTCCGGTTGAGGCTGATCCCCACATGGCATTCCATTTCGCCTGAGCCTCGGCGTCAGATAGCTGCCGCTTGGGCGCTGCAGGGCCTTGTTTCAGGGTGAGCTGGACAAAGTCGGAGGTGGTGCGATGGGCGTAAGAGATTGCCGTGATGCCAATGAGCGCGAGGACGATAACTACAAGTCCACGCTTGATGGTGCGACTTGGGCGCTTCGGCTGAGCTATGGTGCATTCCGCGTCTAACGCGGCGATGCGACGTTGGACTTGCTCGGATACCTTAGGCATCCATCCCCCTATCCCACCGCACGCAGCAATTGTAGGCGGGAGCAGGCTCCAACCTCAAGCCCCACTAGAGCGGTCTGCGCCCTTTCCCAGCGCGGGGGCTTGTTCTTTTTCACGGTCCATCTTTGTTCACTTGCGACTGGCATAGGTTGCCCCAGATTCGGGAAGTCAGTAGCATTTCCGAGTATCCCCCATGGCTCTCATTCCCGTCTGGTCGGGCAATCTCCGCCTTTCGCTGGTGCTAGTCCCGGTCAGGATGTTTCCTGCCACTTCGAGCGAAGGCGCGATTGCCTTTCGCATGATCCACGAACCAAGTGGACAGCCGATCAAATATCTAAAGGGCATTGAGACCGAGAACGGCTTCGAGGAAGTCCCCGAAGAAGAGATCATCAAGGGCTATGAGCACACCAAGGGTCACCACCTCCTCATCAAGCCGAAGGAACTCGACGAGCTAAAACTCGATGCAAAACACACCATCGACATGGCGAGGTTTGTCGATCGGGACGAGATCGACAGCCGCTATTTCGAGAAGCCCTACTACCTTCTGCCGGATGGTGACTCAGCGGATGAGGGCTATGTCGTCCTCCGCGATGCGCTAGCCAAAAGCAAGAAGCTAGCAATTGGTCAGCTCATCATGCATGGCCGCGAGCACCTGGTCGGCATCACCGCTCACAAGAAAGGACTCATGCTGCTGATCCTCCGCTACCAGGATGAGCTACGAAAGCCCGAAACCTATTTCGACGCCATCGACACCAAGGTCGATGACAGCGCCGTCAAGCTCGCCGTCGATTTGGTTGAGCAGGAATTAGGGAAGTTCGAGCCTGAGAACATGCCCAACGAATATGCTCGCGCGGTTCACGAGCTTGTCCAGGCCAAGATTGAGCAGCGCGCGCCTGAGGTCGAGATCCAGACCGAGAAGCGCGAGACGCCCAAGGTCGTCAACATCATGGATGCGCTCAAGAAGAGCATGCAGGCGAAGGGGCAGACGAAGGTTAGAGACTCAGTGCGTAAGCGCATGGGTAAGGCCGCGTCTAACAAGGCCATCCGCACCTCAAAGAGTGCCAAGCCGACAAACGGCGCAAGGCGGTCAGTGCATTAGCGGTTGCTACGTTAGCCTTGGCGGAAGTCGACTTACACTAGGGCTTCTCAATGACGCCAGGAGTTAAGTTGGGCCTCGTCGATGCCGACGTAGGTTGGTCAGTCGAATGCTTATCGCCCTCTGATGCTGCGGCAGGCCGCTCTTGCAAGGGTGTGGTTATCCCGGCATCGCCATTGGGTTTGGTCATCGAGTTCGGACCATCCTGATTGTGGATCGGTCCTGCGTGGGCATACGTGCCTAGACCAAATAAGCACGCCGCTCCGACGAGTAGATGCATTTTCATGAGATTCTCTCCTTGCCTCGACAAGGCGCCTTTGTAGAGAGAACCGTAAACTTGGATGCGAGTTCCTGAGTAATCCCGAGGCCTAGGGCGATAGCGAAAGGCTGACTGCAAACGCCCGCACAACCCGATTAGAAGCTCAGGCCAAAACAAGAGCCGCAATCATTAAAGCGGCCCCTGCATATAGTAAGGGCGCGAACCACCATCGGTCGGATTCGTGTGGGTCTTGTTGGAGCTTCATACAAAAATAACCGCAACTCGCGAAGGAAGGTTCCCAGGATTAGGAACCCAGGTTCCTATCGCGGATTGAATCGAGTGGTCACAGGAGGAAGGTCAAACAAAAATGCTTCGCAAAATTTCTTTGGTTCTAGGAATTGTCGCTGCACTAATGCTGCCATCGGAGACCTTCGCAAAGCATGGCGGTGGAGGTCATGGTCATGGCGGTGGTCACGGCGGTGGTCGCCACTTGCATGGTGGTCACGGTCATGGCGGGCATGGTCACGCGCATCGTGGTCACGGTCGGCCAAGCCATGCTCATCATGGACCTTCTCATGGCAAGGGTCATGGTCGCCCCAGCCACGGTCATGCTCATCACGGCCATAATGGCCGATGGCATAACGGTCAGTGGTACTCCGGCAATGGTCGCTGGTGGCGTGGCCGTTGGTACGCTTATGGTGTTGGAGCGTGCTGGAGCTTCAGGCCAGCGGCAGGTTGGGTTTGGGTCTGCTACTAGTCGCGCATGATGAAAACCCCCAAGCAAGAAGCCCCGGCGCAATGGCTGACACCGGGGCTACTTGGGTTTGGGAAAACCGGCTGGCTTCTGCCGATGCCAGCGATCAATCCTACCCAAAATTACGTTGCACTACTGTGACGTGTGAAAAGGGCGCCGGCAGAAGCCGACGCCCAATCAGAACCGTCAAAAGCCGACTGATCGGCTTACGGCTTCTTCGCTGCGCACGCGTTCGTTGCAGCATCCCACATGCCGCCAGCCTTCGTGCAATCGGCTTCGGTCTTTGCGGCCGTCGGGTCTCCCGCCCCCGCGAAGGCCGGGCCCGTGAAGGCAAGTGCAATAGCTAGGGCAAGTATCGAAACAAGACCTTTCATGGCGTTTTCTCCCTTACGCTGGACAAAACCGCGATCAATACACGCGCTTTTCGAGACTTATGTTCCAGGAACGCCCGATCCTATCGCGGGTTGAATTGGGGCCGGTGGCTGTAAGCAACGCGGCTTCGGTCACCGGAATCAGCACTTGATCCGGCTGAGAGAGACCCGGTCTTCTTTCACGAGCCAGGCCGGGTTTCTCATAAAGAAGCCCCGGCCGTTTGGGGCGACCGAGGCTGAGGCTGGGAAAATCCGAATGCTGGCGTCCGAAGCCAGCCCCATACGATTACTACGAGTCGGCCCTCGCCACTGTGGCACGGCTGGGCGCCGGGCCGAAGCCGACGCCTCTGTGATAGTCTCGTATTCTGATCAGCGTCCGCACCCGATGAAGTTGAGGCACCCCAAGCCCCAGCCGTTCCCCTTGAAGCCGTTGTTCGCCTGCTCAGGCACCGTGTTGACGAAGGTGTGATTGCCAGCCGGAAACCAAACGCTAATCGGCCGTCGCCATCAAACGCCCAGACTTGGCTAAAGCGGGCGCAGGCCGAACTCGGACCCCCCTTCTGGAGTTGTTCTCCTTTAGGGAGTTGTTCTCCTTTAGGAGGTCGACATGCGGCTTGAGCCCAAAGAATGCCGCCCGTACTGCGCGGCCGGGGCTTCTCTATGCGCGCAATCGCCAATCAAATGATGCTGCGCTCACACTTAGTCCAAAAGAGGAAAAAAAAGAAAGCCCGGCGAGGGGGTCACCGGGCCTTCTAAGCCAACGAATCGTGGTTCGGCTGCATGACGGGGGCACGTCGGGGATACAGCTCGCCGAACCCTATTAGAAGCCAACGTGCAAAACGGACATGGGTTCTACAAAAATGAAGAAGCCCCGGGGGCGGGGATGGCCGGAGCTTCCTAAGCAAGAACTACCAAAGGACTCAGCGGGACCGGTTGCCTGAGCGCGCTAGGGGCGAATAGCTCACCGGTCCTCAGAACGCAGAACGCATATTCGGATCTAACTTGTTCGCCACTGAGAAGAAGCTTGCCGGCGCCGCGCTTACCAGCTTCATGAAGAAGTGCGAGTCTGACGCAGCGGCGGTTTGCGATACTGAGGCGGCCGACAAGAAGCTGTCAGGCGCGGCTAAGACGAGCTTCACCAAGAAGTGCGTGAAGGACGCGACCGGCGCGTAAAATCGGTGCCTACACAATCCACCCGAGATCGCGCGCCTTGTCGTTCGCAAGTTTATGAGCGGCTGTTAGGAAGTCTGCTAGGGTCATAGAGACACGCCTGTCTTCCTTTCTCGGGAAGCTTCTTGCGAGAAGCTGAGGGGAACTTGCCGGCTTGTGATAGGTCATCGCGTAGTCGGTGTCCGATGCCGTGATCACAATCTCTCTACCCCGCACAGCTACGCGAAGTACGGGAATGGCCAGCCTTTCGGGCAGCTGGCACTTTTGGGCGGTCCACGGCGCGTATAAATACGGGGGACTTCGAGAGGCCATTGGCTCCCTCCATGCATTCGCAGGCGGGGAGCGTGACTTACTACTCTCAGCCACCGGGTGGCCTGGGGCTACGATCCGGTGATGAAGAACGCTAGCACTTCCGTATTGCCGAGTCTGTGTCCACAGAAGGCCCCCCAACTCAGGAATTGAGAAAGGCCGAGCCGCGTCCTGCTATCATCCGCCCCATGGGTGCTTACGATGATCTTTCTCCGCAAGAGCTGGCGCGCATCCGCCGCTTTGTCGAAGGGGCGGATATTGACACCACGTTGGTGACCGACGAACTCCAGGACCTCGTGGAGCAGCACTGGCCTTGGTTGCTTCCAAATCTTGAACCACAAACGGTCCATTAAAAAGGACATCGGCCGAAGCCGACGCTGACAAGAAGAAGCCCCGGCGCGTTTCGGGTGCACCGGGGCTTAAGGTCCAAGTCTCCATGTTGGGGAGACGACCTCCCAACTTGAAAACCATACCGCGATCTCCTCGCCGGCACTGTAGCGGCGCTGCAACTCGCCGCGATAAAGGCGACCGAAGCTCCGACGGCGAAACCTTTAGTCAGGCGATGCGTTGTGGGGGAACCAACGAGGGGGTTGCCTCCATGACCAATGCAAACACCGAGTCCCTGGTCGTCGAATTCAAAAAAGAGGTCGCAAAGATGCGTGAGCGCGAAGCGACCGACCTTGAGATTCAATCAATGCTCGAATTTGTCGAACAGTTGACTCACTGGAAGGGAGACGTTGATCGCGAGCCGCTGATAAAAAGAAGCGGCCCGTATATAGGCGCACATTTTATTTTCCGGGTGGGAGCATTGCGAGGAGATCGGCTGCCTTGTCGTGGCAGTAGTCACACATCCGATCCTCCTCGTTCGTCATCGCATTTTTGCATTCACCCGGCTCATGGCCGTGGCTCCCACTTTGGCACTGGCATTGATCTTGGGGCATCTCGTACCTCCCTATTCGGCAGCACTGATTTGCTCAGTGGCAGAATGCCTTCCTCACGCGCGAGCCTAATCCAGCGCGAAGCAGCTTCTAGCCAGTGCAAACGCCGTCCAAGTCCTCGGCCCTGATTGCATTGCGACAGCATTCCTCGGCGCGGTGGCGATAATACTCTGGCGACATATCCTAAACGTCCATTTGAGAGGTCGCAGGCCGTAGCCCCGACGCAGGGCCATTAAGCACGGCGGCGTCGTTATCCTCCGCCGCTGGGCGGTGGCAAGGCAGTGCCGGATGTGTCTGGCGACGTCGAAAAACCTCCTGAGGTATCCGGAAGAATTGGGCTTTGCGGAGGCATCGTACCGAGAGCACGGCCAGTGCTCTGCTCAGGAGTGGCCGGCGGTAAGCCAGGGTTTGTTGGAATTGTTGGAGCCGTTTGCGTTGCGCCCCCGATGCCGTTTGTCGGGGCGGTTATGATGGAGTCGGCGGCCATGACGCATGTGCCGGACAACATCATCAATCCCACCACCGTCAAGCCTATGGAGGTGAGTTTCATTGGTATTTCCTGTATCGTTTCCACTACGGAACCGCACGAATCGGACTTCGACATGGAGAACAGCATGCGGAACTCAGCCAAGTGCTTGACTTGACTAGAGTGCGTCCCTAGCTGAGGTCGCTCATCCCATTGACGACTGCGTACAACCACATCCTAGGGCTGCCGCCGCGATCACTGCTCATCTTCGTCGACGAGACGGGTAATGACGATCTGAGTGGTCCGAATAATCCCACATTTGGCCGAGGGGGCTGTGGCGTGCTGTTGTCGGAGTACAAGAACAGCATCGCTAAGCCTTGGCGAAGGTTGAAGCGCAAGCGGAACTTCTTCCATATTCGCAGCAGCGACACTTTGTCGAGGAACCCAATTTGCTGAGAGTACGTTGGCCCGCTCGGCGGTGCCCTCAAGCCATTCCACGCCTCTGACTTCGAGCAGACGGGTCCCACTCAGCGCCAGAGTGGCGGAAAGGAGACGCCATGAGAAAGATCACGAACAAATCTCGCTGGACGGCGTGATCCAGGCCCCCGGCGGGCCGAACGAAGACGGCGACTATCCCCACGGCGGATGGGCGGTGCCGCATTCCGACCCGGCCGTGAGAGAGGCCCATCGACGCGGGGCACGGCGAGGCTTTCGATCTGCTGCTGGGCCGCCGAACCTACGATATCTGGAGCGACTATTGGCCGAAAGCCGAGAACAGTCCGATGGCGGACAGTCTGAACGAGGCGACGAAATACGTCGCGACCCACAGGCCGGACAGTCTTGGATGGGGGCCGGTCGAGGACCTTGGACCGGACATCGTCGAGGGCGTTCGCCGCGCGGATGACTGGCCACCGGTGTCGCGGTCGCTCCCCCAACGAGACTGTACCAGATATAGGCCCCGCCTTGCCTTCGCGTCATTGTCGGCGAGGCACAATGGCGCGCGGAAAGTCAAACCGGGAGGATGGCGATCCTCGGGTGGGAGTCCCAGAAGCAATGGCCCGGCGACGCCGACCACTCAGTGAAGCGCGCGGACCCCTAATGTCTGACGAATGTCAGCTTTGGGTCAGAAGCTGACATCCAGCTCGGCGAACAGAGTGTCCGCTAAGTGCCAATAGCAGACACCCCGGACGCGGAGGAGAAAAGGGTTAGCCTGACGCTAAAGGCGACCCGGGCAAACTTGACAAAAAAGGAGAAGCCGGACCTCCGGGATGCGTTTTTCATAGGCCCCGGATAGCGTAAGGTTGGCATGCCCGTAGATATAATTGCGCTCAAGCCAATTTGGCCAAGCTAGGATGGTTTTGCGCTAAGAGATTTTGCAAGGTCCTTTGGTCTACAGGCTTCTGCAAAACCGGTGCATTCGCGTATTTGCTGGGCAAGGCCTCTGTGCCGTATCCGGTGATGAACGCGAACGGAACGTTCTTGGAAGCAAGAATCTCTGCAACGGGATAGACAGTTTGGCCGCTGAGATTCACGTCAAGCAAAGCAGCGTCGACTTCCGTTTCAACCGCTGCTGTCGCCGCCTTGGCTAGTGTCGAATAGGGACCAACGACGGAAAACCCCAACTCGACGAGACTCTTGCTTAAGTTCATGGCGACAAGAGGCTCGTCCTCCACGACCAAGATCCTATTGCCGACAATTGCCAGCGAAGTTGACCTGGTTACTACGCCTCCTTCCTCGTGAAAACTCCTGTGCAGGGACTTGGTATTGGTTCCGAGTGGTATAACGAGAGAGCATCGCAGTCCTGAGGGTTGCCATTCAAACGATGCATCTCCACCGAGCTGCTCTGCACTGCCTCCGATGACTCGCATGCCATAGCCACTTGTGATTGGGCTGCGTATGCTCGGGCCTCCGGCTTCTTCCCAGGTCATGTTAAGAGCACCGTTTTCAATACCCCAACGGAGCAGTACCGTTCCCGACGACGCGGCCAGGGCGCCATATTTGGCCGCGTTGGTGGCTAGCTCATGCAGCGTTAGACCAATCGTCTGCGCAGTCCGGGGCTCGAGAAGAATGTCAGGCCCCTCCGTACTCGTTGCGCCGGGGCGATATGGTGCAAGTACTTGGCCGACAAGTTTACGCAAATCGGCTCCCTCCCATCTGGATTCGGAAAGCAGCGTGTGCGCGATAGAAAGGGACCTGATTCTGCCCTCAACGGCCGACATATAGGCTCCAGGGTCCTCTGCTTTACTCAAGCGACAGATTGATTGCACCACAGCAAGGATATTTTTAGCGCGATGGTCGACTTCACGAGCTAGGAACTCCAACTCCGCTGTTCTATCGGCCACGCGATTTTCGAGTTCGCGATTGAGCTCCTCGGTTTGCATCGTTGCGGCGATGCTGTTGAGCACGATGCCGATGTTGTTGGTGAGCTGCTCTAAAAACATGATCTGCGGGTTGGTGAAAGATCTGATCGAGGCAAGTTCGATGACTGCCTTTACCTGGTTCTCAAACAATACTGGCAGCACGATGATGTTTTGCGGAGCCACCTTAATAAGCGCCGACCCGATCAAGGTCGTATCGAGAGGCAAATCTTTAACCAAGAGCGTTCGCTTGTCGGCGGCGCATTGACCGGCGAGACCTTCACCAATTCGCAAGCTCGGAGGATGCCCATTTTTGCCACCATCAGCGTAGGAGGCCAAGAGGCGAAGTCCATTTTCCCTGTCATCCTCCACAAACTGATAAATTACACCCACTTGTGCATCAACAAGTGGCGTAAGCTCGCTGAGCAGCATCCGACCAACCGTGGCGAGGTCTCGCTGCCCCTGCAGCATATTGGTAAAGTTGGCGAGACTGGTCTTCAGCCAGTCTTGTTCCATGTTCTGATCAGTCGTGAGCCGAAGGTTGTCAATCATCGTGTTGATGTTGTCCTTGAGCTCGGCGACTTCGCCCTTGGCGTCCACTTGAATTGATCGCGTGAGGTCGCCCTTTGTAACGGCTGTCGCGACCTCAGCGATCGCCCGGACTTGATTGGTGAGATTGGCCGCAAGTAAATTCACGTTGCCGGTCAAGTCCTTCCACGTGCCGGATGCTCCGGGAACGTTTGCCTGCCCTCCAAGCCTGCCCTCCACCCCCACCTCTCTCGCCACGCTCGTAACTTGATCAGCAAAAGTCGCGAGCGTGTCGGTCATATTGTTGATAGTCTCAGCGAGCGCCGCAACTTCTCCCTTGGAGATTACCGTAAGGTTCTGTTTGAGGTCGCCGTTCGCTACCGCGGTAACAACCTTCACGATGCCGCGCACCTGCTCAGTGAGATTCGCCGCCATGACATTGACGGTATCGGTAAGATCCTTCCACGTACCAGCGACCCCTGACACTTGAGCCTGGCCTCCAAGCCTACCCTCAGTGCCTACCTCGCGGGCCACTCGCGTCACTTCTGAAGCGAAAGCATTGAGCCGATCGACCATGGTGTTGATGGTATTTTTCAGTTCGAGGATCTCGCCCTTTACATCGACAGTGATCTTGCGCGACAGATCGCCACCAGCAACCGCGGTGGTCACCTCCGCGATGTTGCGCACCTGAGTTGTAAGATTGGCGGCAAGCAAATTCACGTTGTCGGTAAGATCCTTCCAAGTGCCGCCAACGCCCGGCACGACAGCCTGTCCGCCGAGCCTTCCATCTGTACCAACCTCGCGGGCGACGCGCGTGACTTCGGCGGCGAAGGAGCGCAGCTGCTCCACCATCGTATTGAGCGTCTCTTTGAGGAGCAGCATCTCGCCTCGGACGTCCACCATAATTTTCTTGGAGAGATCGCCATTGGCGATAGCTGTTGCAACTTCCGCGATATTGCGCACTTGCGCCGTTAGGTTGCTCGCCATGAAGTTGACGTTGTCGGTCAGATCCTTCCACGTCCCTGCGACCTCTGGTACCTCGGCTTGCCCTCCTAGTTTTCCTTCGGTGCCCACTTCACGCGCCACCCGCGTGACTTCGGAGGCAAAAGCATTGAGCTGATCGACCATGGTGTTGATGGTATTTTTCAGTTCGAGGATTTCGCCCTTTACATCGACGGTGATCTTGCGCGACAGATCACCGCGCGCCACGGCAGTGGTCACTGCCGCGATATTGCGCACCTGGGCGGTGAGATTTCCCGCCATGGAATTGACGCTATCAGTAAGGTCTCCCCAGGTGCCGGCCACGCCGGGTACGTTAGCTTGACCACCAAGAATCCCCTCTGTACCAACTTCACGAGCCACGCGCGTGACTTCGCCGGCAAAGGCGTTGAGTTGGTCCACCATAGTGTTGATGGTTTCCTTCAGCTGAAGGATCTCGCCGCTGACGCTCACCGTGATCTTCTTGGAAAGGTCGCCGCTTGCGATGGCCGTCGCAACATCTGCAATGTTGCGAACCTGAGCCGTCAGGTTACTGGCCATGAAGTTCACGCTGTCTGTTAAGTCCTTCCAAGTGCCCGCGACATCAGGAACAGCCGCCTGGCCGCCAAGTTTGCCCTCAGTGCCTACCTCGCGCGCCACACGCGTCACCTCAGAGGCAAAGGCATTGAGCTGATCCACCATGGTGTTGATGGTATTTTTCAGTTCGAGAATTTCGCCCTTCACATCGACAGTGATCTTGCGCGACAGATCACCGCGCGCCACGGCCGTGGTCACCTCCGCGATGTTGCGCACCTGCGCCGTAAGATTGCCGCACATCGCGTTGACCGAGTCGGTAAGGTCCTTCCAGGTGCCGGCGACGCCGGGAACGATAGCTTGACCGCCCAACTTGCCGTCAGTGCCGACCTCTCGGGCGACTCTCGTCACTTCGGAGGCAAACGAGCGCAGCTGATCGACCATGGTATTGATGGCCTCCTTCAGCTGCAGAATCTCGCCGCGCACGTCGACGGTGATCTTCTTTGAGAGATCGCCATTGGCAACGGCTATTGTGACGTCGGCGATATTGCGAACTTGCGCCGTAAGGTTGTTTGCCATGGAGTTGACGTTCAGAGTCAAGTCCTTCCAAACGCCCGTCACCTCCGGCACCTCGGCCTGGCCACCAAGCTTTCCTTCCGTACCTACTTCGCGGGCTACGCGTGTCACCTCCGAAGTAAAAATTCCGAGTTGCCCGATCATAGTGTTCACAATCGTAGCCGAACTGAGAAACTCTCCCATAAGGGGGCGTCCATCGACTTCCAGGGGAACCCTTTTTAAGAGGTCACCCTTTGCGACCGCAGCTATTGCGCCTGTGACTTGTGAGGTGGGCCAAAGTAAGTCATCGATCAGCGTGTTGATCAACTCTTCCATTTCTCGCCACGCACCGTGGGGAAGCCCCATAACGAGTCGTTTTCTTGTTTTTCCCTCGCGTCCGACAACCTGACCAATAAGTTCAAGCTGTTTGGCCATTTGCTGATTGGCAGAGACGATTTCATTAAACGTATCCGCAATTTTGCCCTCAATGCCGACGCTGTCGCCGGCCATCCGGACGGAAAAATCACCATCGCGAATCAACTGTAGCGCGCTGAGGAGGCTGTGCAGATAGCTTCGCGGTCCGGGCGTTGATAGATCGGGAGGTGTTTCGATCGATCGGTCTTGCTTCAAATCGGCTTCATCCGGTAGGGGCTGCATGCTTCGCTCCGGTTTGAGGCACATTCGGGGTTTGAGGGGTCAAACACCCAAAACAACGCGGGTACTGAAAGCATACAGGAGGATCGAGGCCATGCCACCACCCCCTCCGGCTCAACCAACACCTCGGCATTGGAGAGAGTTCCTCTTTGTGATCGAAAGGACTGGGCGTAACCATCCTTTACCAGGCAAGCAACCGCGACAAGGAAATCTTCGCTATTAGCTAGGAGAGGCACTTAATGATTGGAGGTGTTCGTGGGGCTGAGAGGAACCACGTTCCCTACACAACCGGCTGAGAGGCACGACCGCCTGAGAGGCGACCATCTTGAAGGACGCGCGTTTATCCTGCTGTCGCGAAAACCGATCGTCGTAACGGATCGGCAGGGGCTAAAGGCAGCGGCCAATGGGACTTATCATCAACCTGAAGTCTCGGGGGGTTTGAATTGCTCAAAAAGCCCGTGAACCTGGCGAGGCAAATACCATTACTAGTGCTTAGTAACTTCGGCCAAAGCACCTGCAAGTGTCGCACGAAAGACAGGTTTTGAGAGCACTGGCGCGCCCGGAACCTGCTCGTGGACGCGCTCGACGGTGTCCTCATCACTTTGCGCCGTTACAAACACAATCGGCACTTCGCAAACTTCCAAGCCATCGCGCAATTTCGATGCCCTCGCGACCTCCTTCGAGCCAAATATCGACCAGAGCTACGTCGGGTTGATTGCTCATAGCAAGTGCGCGGGCTTTGTAGGCACTTGGTGCCAGGGCGCAAACGTCAAAGCCAAGGGACGGCGATGGGCGTTAGCTGATTTGATAAAGCCGACACGATCGTCCCCACGATAAATTTGGATCTGCCACGAACGAAGCTCTATGCCTGCACGCTCTAGGGCTTCGAGCCGGTTTCGGCCGTCAAGCAGGATACCGTCCTTGTCTACGGTTATGGGGGTTTTCAGCCCCTTCTCCGTAATGTCCCTGACGAGATCGGCAAACTGCTCGCCTTCCATCATGGGATAATGGTCGGCGTATGGATGCACCTTGTACTTGTCGCGCCAGGCCACCACTCCGCCCCCCTCATGGCGATGGTAATGGTGCGGGCAAGCCAGCGCCGCAGTCGCCGTGCCTTCAGCAGCAGCCGGATGGTCAAGGTGAGTTTCGGGCTTGTATTTGGCCTTGATGTTCGCCTTTGGCTCAGGTGGACACGTCCATCGAGCGACCGGGCTCAGCGGCGCGTAGAGGCCGGTCATGATGCTGCCCGCTTCACGGCACCGCGTGGCTTCGCCTTAGTGGTGGGCTGGGCCTCGATCCAGGCCAGGATTTCGGCTTCCGGCTTCCGTCCAAGTGCGGAAGCGGCCAATCATTCGCCCAGGCGGAAAGCCTCGATTGTCGATCCAACTGTTGAGGGTTGTCCAAGTGCGGACGATGCCTAGCGAGCGTAGGTCCTCGAAACGCAAAAGCTTCATTGTGGGATACTCAGGAACTAGGTAGGAATCCCCCACGATTCCTGCAAATTTGTCGGCGGTTGTGACCCTGCCGAATGGGTGGACGCGAACGAATCAAACTCCGCTTCCACCCCAATTCACGCTTAAGGAATGGGTATCAGTCAAGCCGCAGCCCGCACATATATAATGTCAGTCAGCTTGGCGGCGAGCTTGTCCAGGGCGGCACCCTTCTCCTCGAAATAGGAATGCCTGTTGTAGATGGCCTGCACGCCGCCTTGGATGTGGCCCAAGACTAGTTCCGCAGCTACGTCCGGCACACCAGCCGCCGCCATTAGGGTGCGGCTGGTCCGTCTCAAATCGTGAATCCACCAATGTTGCAGCTTGTACCTGCGGTCGAATCTCAGCTTGAGATTTCTCAGTCTTGTTATCGGGCAGTCGAATACGCGCGGGCCTGGGCTGATGGTTTTCTGGTTCGCCAAAACCTCTAGCGCCACAGTGGGAAGGCGTAGCTCCTCACCATTACCTTTCTCCCTTGCTTCACTCCTGATATGCCAAACACCGTTGCGAACATCGTCGTAATTCATGGTGAGAAGCTTCTCTCTCCTCTGTCCGGTGAGCAATGCAAGCTTGGTAAAATTGCCGAAGAGTCCGTCAGCATCATTCCAGATGGTGCGAATCTCGCTATCAGTCAGAACGCGGTTGCGGTCATTCTTCTTCTGCCGCTTCATGCCGCGAATAATCGGCGTGGCATATTCTTCATCGCGTTTGGCATACCATCCGCAAATGCCGGACAGAATCGAAAGGGCGTAATCGGACTGTCTTACGCCATGCTTATCTTCAATCCGGTCTAGCAGTGCAGTTATGTGCTTGCGGCGAACGTCTACAAATTCCATTCCGACAAACGGAGGGATGATTACCTTCTTGAGCAGAGCGCCCATTTTCCTTTCGGAGCGAAGCCCGTTCTTAACAACGTGCCGCTCGAACCAATCAAGCGCTACTCCCTCAAAGGAGGAGTCCTTGGCAATCTCACCGCCAACTGCGGCACGGATGGAACGGATAATCTTGCGGGCCTTGTCTCGCGCATCCTCGATCTTCACGGAGTCGGCGTCACCAATAAGCTTCCAGATTTGTTTGCCATTGGGATCACGCGCCACGGCCCAAAAAGTTTTATGTCCCTTGGGTGTGATCCTGACGTAGTGGCCGCGACATTCAGGGTCGGGTATGGTGACCCGCTTGGCTGGAGTCTTGAGCTTGGCAACTCCATCATCATCTAGGCGTTTGGAGCGAAGCATTGAGGTCTCCTTTATCGGCGGGCTAACAGTAGGCTAACGATTGTTAGTGGGCTAACAGGTGGGTATAAATCTAAGGGATTCAGGGAGATTTGGCCATAGCAAAACCAACAAAAACTGGCATAGCGGACGACATCAAATCGGAGTTTGAATGGCGCGAACCAGTTCAGGCGGCCGTGTGACCGGCAAGGCCAGCGGACGGAGACCGCCATTGACGCGTGGGCGCAAGACCGCGTCTGATAAGCGCGCAAGCGCCTCGTCTGCCAATGGCCGGGAAGAACCCCTGGTGGTGTTCTTCGACGACATCAGGCTCGTGCGCGATCTCCTCGGAGACTATGACGCCAACCTCGCAGTGCTCGAAGACCGGCTCGGCATCCAGGCCGTGGTCAACGGCAATGTGGTCTCCTTGCGTGGGCCCGAGCAGTCGCGCGAGACCGCAAAGTCGGTGCTCGAGCAGCTCTACGGCCGGCTCGCGCAGGGCGAGATGATCGGGGTCGGCGAGGTGGTCGGCGCCATCCGGCATGCGCGAACGCCAGAGCCCGTGGCGGAAGCCGACCAGCACGACGCTAAGCTCCCCGCGGCCCAGCAGATCCGCACGCGCAAACGCCTGATCACGGCCAGGACGCCGGCGCAGAGCGCCTATCTCTCGGCGCTCGAGGCCCATGACCTCGTGTTCGCCACCGGCCCGGCGGGAACCGGCAAGACCTATCTCGCCGTCGCTTACGCTGCTCTGTGCCTGGAAAGCGGCAAATGCGACCGGCTGATCCTGTCACGCCCCGCCGTCGAGGCCGGCGAGCGCCTCGGCTTCCTGCCGGGCGACATGCGCGAGAAGGTCGATCCCTATTTGCGGCCGCTTTACGATGCGCTTTACGATGTGCTGGCGCCCGAGCGGGTCGAGCGCGGACTTGCCACCGGCATGATCGAGATCGCTCCGCTCGCCTTCATGCGCGGCCGTACCCTCTCCCACGCCTTGATCATTCTCGATGAGGCTCAGAACACCACGCCGATGCAGATGAAGATGTTTCTCACGAGGTTGGGTGAGGGCAGCAAGATGATCGTCACCGGCGATCCGACGCAAGTCGATCTGCCGACGGGCAAGGATTCCGGGCTGCTCGAAGCCATTTCCATTCTCGAAGGCATCGACGATATCGCCCATATCGCCTTCACCGGCCGCGACGTGGTGCGCCGCGAGCTGGTCGGCAAGATCGTCGACGCCTATGAGGCGGCACCCAAGCGGGGTGAACGCCATGGCTGACCCTGGCCCAAGTCCCACCGTCTCATCGCTCGAGGTTGAGGTCGTCCGCCACGCGGAGATTTGGGACCGCATCGCGGTGAGCGACGAGGCCCTCGCGCGCGCCGCGCGCGCCGCCTTCGCTGCTGCTTCGCATGCTCGGCAGGAGCCTTGCGAGGCGACCATCGTCTTGACCGACGACGCCGAGATGCGCGCGCTGAACCGTGCCTGGCGCGGCAAGGACTCCTCGACCAATGTGCTGTCGTTTCCCGCGGGCTATGCTCCCGGCGCGATTGCTGGCGAGCCGCGTCCCCTCGGCGATGTGGTGCTTGCCGCCGAAACCGTGCTCGCCGAGGCTGCCGACAGACACATTCCGGCCGCCAATCACGCCGCCCATTTCGTGGTGCACGGCATGCTGCATCTCCTCGGCTTCGACCACGAGCGCGACGAAGACGCCGAGGCGATGGAAGCGTTGGAGACCGAGGTGCTCTCCACGATCGGCATCGACGATCCCTACGCGGAGGACGCGCGAGCCGGCCCTGCCGAGGTATCGCCATGAGCAACGCCCCGCTCTCCGACGACGAGCTTCCGGCCGCGAGCGATCAATCGCCTGAGGAGGAGCCGTCATGGCTCGAGCGCGTGCTCGCCCGCTTCGGTCTCGGCGAGGAGCCAGACTTGCGCGAGGTGATCGAGGACGCCCTGACCCGGGCCAAGGGGGCCGGCGACACCTTCAGCGGGCAAGAGCGCGCCATGCTACTCAAGACGCTGCGCTTCGGCAAGCTCACGGTCGAGGACGTCATGGTCCCGCGCGCCGACATCATCGCCGTGGAGGAATCGATGACCGTCGCCGAGCTGATGGCTGTGTTCCGCGAGGCTGAGCATTCGCGGCTCCCGGTCTACCGCGAAACGCTCGACGATCCGCGCGGCATGATTCATATCCGCGACCTCATGTCGTGGATCACCACCGCGGCGGAGAAGAGCGGCGCGCCGAATCTCGACCTCGGTGCCGTCAACCTTGCGAGCACCGTGGGGTCCATCGACATCACGCGCGAAATTCTCTACGTGCCGCCGTCGATGCCGGTGCTCGACCTTCTGCTGCGCATGCAGCTGTCGCGGCGGCATCTTGCCCTCGTCGTCGACGAATATGGCGGCACCGACGGTCTCGTCTCCATCGAGGATCTGGTCGAAGAGGTGGTGGGCGAAATCGAGGACGAGCATGACGTGGCCGAGGAAGCGATGATCCGCCAGGACCCGAAGCTCGGACTTATTGCCGATGCCCGAACGCCGATCGAGGATCTCGCGCGGCATCTCGGCGTCGAGCTCGCCACGCCTGAGCAGGAAGAGGACATCGACACCATCGGCGGTCTCGTGTTCTCGCTTGCCGGCCGCATCCCGGCGCGCGGCGAGCTGGTGCGCCACCCGAGCGGCATCGAGTTCGAGGTGCTGGAAGCCGATCCGCGCCGCATCAAGAAGCTGCGCATCCACAAGGCGCAAGACCGCAAAGAGACGCCTACCGAAACACCAGCGCCCGAGAGCAGCTGAGTGCTTTTAGCGCCCGTGCAAGCGGCAGCCGATTGGGTCGCGACGCTGAAGGGCTGGAAGCGCGCTTTGCTCGCGGCGTTCGCGGGCGCCATCTCCGTACTCGCCTTTGCCCCGCTGCATGTCTGGCCGGTGCTGTTCTTGAGCTTCGGCCTGCTCGTCTGGCTGCTCGACGGCTGCCACGCCGGCCACGCAAGGCTTGGCACGCGGCTCCGCTGTGCCACGCTTATCGGATTCTGGTTCGGCTTCGGCTATTTCCTCACCGGTCTTTATTGGACCGCCGAAGCCTTTCTGGTCGAGCCCTGGCGGCACGGCTGGCTCATCCCCTTCGCCATGACGGGGCTCGCCGGCGGCATGGCTCTGTTCTATGCCGCCGCTGCGGCGCTTGCCGCAATCCTGTGGCGCCCAGGCGCGGCAAGGGTTTTCGCGGTGGCAATTGCCTTCGGCCTCGCCGAGTTCGCCCGCGGCCACGTGCTGACCGGGCTGCCCTGGAACCTCGTGGGATACGGGCTCGCCGCAACCCTTCCCATGATGCAGGCAGCCTCGATCTTCGGCGTCTACGCGCTTAGCCTCCTTGCGCTTTTACTGTTCGCCAGCCTCTTCGCCATCTGGTCGCCGCAAGGCTCTGGCCTCGCACGGCCCATCAGCACCGCGCTCGTCGTCCTCTTCTTCTCGGTGGCGCTTGCTAGCGGCGCGATGTGGGGAGAGGCGCGGCTCGCGAGCGCAGGTGCCGCCACCACCGGCGTGCGGCTCCGCATCGTCCAGGCCAATGTCGATCAGGCCAACAAATGGCGCCCTGAGAACAGCGCCGAGATCTTCAACACCTATCTCGATCTCACCAAGTCCGGCGGCGGCGCTCAAGGGCTCGACGGCATCACGCTTGTGGTCTGGCCGGAGACGGCGGTTCCCTTCCTCCTCGCCGACTCCTCTGAGGCGCTTCACGAAATCGGCGATGTGTTGCCTGAGGGCACGAGCCTGCTCGTGGGATCGGCGAGAGTGGTCGCCGAGCGCGACGCCGACGGACGTCTTGCCACCGAGCGCGTCTACAACAGTCTCATCGTGGTCAGCGACAAGGGTGAGATCCTCGGCAGCTATGACAAGGTCCATCTCGTGCCGTTCGGCGAATATCTTCCGTTTCAGGATTTAATGGAGAGCCTCGGGCTCTTGCAGCTCACCGGCATCCGCGGCGGCTTCAGTGCCGGCACCGGGCCTCGCCTGCTCTCGATCCCGGGCGCGCCGCTGGCGCGGCCGCTCATTTGCTACGAGATCATTTTTCCCGACGAGGTCGCCGACAATTCGCAGAGACCCGGCTGGTTCTTGAACGTCACCAACGATGCTTGGTTCGGCACCAGCGCTGGTCCTTTTCAGCATTTTCATCAGGCACAACTTCGCGCCGTCGAGCAAGGCTTGCCGGTGGTCCGCGCGGCCAACACCGGCATCTCGGCGATCATCGATCCTTACGGACGCGTCCTCGTCGAGCTCGGTCTGAAGCAAGAGGGAGTCGTCGACGGTCTCTTGCCCGAGGCTTCGCCGGGTACGAAATTCGTAATGTGGGGACGCTGGATCGAACTCGCGGTTCTCTCACTTGCGCTTGTTGGCTACCTCGCATTTTCTCGTTGGTTCGGGAACCAAAGTGGGCCCCCGCGCAATGAAGGAATCGCGGGCATTTGAACACTTTGCAAATGCCTCGCAACGCGAGGATATGCAGATGAAGTTGACATGCGGCGCCTAAGAGCTTGACGGCCCTGGGAACCACCCCTAATTAAATTGTTGATCTGGGGGACTAAACAAAGCGTCAGTGATCGTACAACCAACATGACATTGGTGAGTGAACGCATGGCAGGCAAGAAGCCTAACCCGGTGGATCAGCACGTGGGGAGCCGGGTCCGTTTGCGCCGCATGTTGCTCGGCATGAGCCAAGAGCGACTCGGGGAGAGCATGGGACTCACGTTTCAGCAGGTGCAGAAATACGAGAAGGGTGTGAACCGCATCGGCGCGAGCCGGCTGTTCCAGATCTCCAAGATCCTCGACGTCCCCGTACAATTCTTCTTCGAGGAAGCACCGCACGTCGACGGGCGCAGGGCGCCCGGCATGGCGGAAGGGGACTCTGAGGCTTTCATTCTCGAATTCCTCAACAGCCGCGAGGGTCTCGAGCTCAACCGCGCCTTCGTCAAGATCTCCGATCCGAAAGTCCGCAAGAGCGTGGTCGATCTCGTTCGGGCGCTGAGCGCGAGCAGCGATAACGCTTAGGCGTCATCAGGCGGCTTGACCGCCACCCCTCTTCTTGTATTAAGCCGGCGCGGGACAACGGTCCCGTCCTCCACCGTCGGATTCATAGAGGGTCACGTGGCGAACAGTCGAAACTATCTCTTCAGCAGCGAGTCGGTATCGGAAGGTCACCCCGACAAGGTGTGCGACCGCATCTCCGATGCCGTGGTAGATCTCTACATGGCCGCCGATCCGCATTCGCGGGTGGCTATCGAAACATTGGTGACGACCAACCGCATCGTCATGGCCGGAGAGGTGCGCGGACCTGAATCCGTGACACCGGCTCTGATCGAGGACGCCGCGCGCCGCGCCGTGCGCGAGGTCGGCTACGAGCAGAAGGGCTTTCACTGGAAGAACGCCGAGTTCGAATTCTACGTGCACGAGCAGTCGGCCGACATCGCCATGGGCGTCGATCCCAATGCCGAGAAGCAGAAGGAAGAGGGCGCCGGCGACCAGGGCATCATGTTCGGCTATGCCTGCCGCGAGACCGAGCCCTTGATGCCGGCGCCGATTTATTACGCCCACCGCATCCTGCATGAGATGGCCAAGGCGCGGCACACCGGCAGGGTGCCGGAGCTTGGCCCTGACGCCAAAAGCCAGGTCACGCTCGCTTATGAGGACGGCAAGCCGGTGCGCGCCAACTCGATCGTGGTGTCGACCCAGCACGGCGAAGATGTGAGCCAAGAGCGGGTGCAGGAAATCGTGCGCGGCTTCATCGACGAGGTGACGCCGCAAGGCTGGGTCGGCCGCGACACCAAATTCTACGTGAATCCCACGGGCCGTTTCGTCATTGGCGGCCCCGACGGCGACGCCGGGCTCACCGGGCGCAAGATCATCGTCGACACCTATGGCGGGGCAGCGCCGCATGGCGGCGGCGCCTTCTCGGGCAAGGACCCCACCAAGGTCGACCGCTCGGCGGCTTATGCCGCGCGCTACCTCGCCAAGAACGTGGTGGCGGCGGGGCTCGCCGACCGTTGCACGCTGCAAGTCTGCTACGCCATCGGCGTGTCGGAGCCGCTTTCGCTCTATGTCGATCTGCACGGCACCGGCAACATCCGTGAATCCGAGCTCGAGCAAGCGCTCAGGCGCGTCATGGATCTGAGCCCGCGCGGCATCAGGGAGCATCTTGGGCTCGGCCGCCCGATCTATGAGCGCACCGCGGCCTACGGCCATTTCGGCCGGCAGCCGGACAATGACGGCGGATTCTCGTGGGAGAAGCTCGACCTGGTCGAGCCGATCCGCGCCGAGCTTTCTTAGGCCTCTCTTTTCCTTGTCATCGCCCGGCTTGACCGGGCGATCCAGTAACCCCAGCGAAGACAGTCTTTGATAGACCTGTAGGTACTGGATGCCCGCTTTCGCGGGCATGACAAACCCGGAGAGCATTGTTTTGCCGGATCAGCAAATGCAGCGTGGCGACCGTCTCAGGTCCTATGGCAGGCGGAAGGCGAGGCCATTGAGCGAGCGGAAAGACCGCCTGCTCAACGAGTTGCTGCCAACTTTGCGCCTTCCTCTCGCCGAAGCCCGCCCCCTCCCCGCTTACGAGCCTGTTCGCGCAGCCCGTCGACGAGGTCTGGCTCGAGATCGGCTTCGGCTCTGGCGAGCATCTTGTGTGGCAGGCCGAGCAACATCCCGAATTCGGCTTCATCGGCTGCGAGCCCTTCATCAACGGCGTGGCGAGCCTGCTCGGCAAGATCGAGACCTTGGGCCTCAACACCATCCGCATCCACGATAGCGACGCCCGCGACGTGCTCGCCTGGCTGCCGCCGAATTCGATATCGCGCATCTTCATCCTGTTCCCCGACCCTTGGCCGAAGAAACGGCACCAGAAGCGAAGGCTCGTTTCGCCCGATGCCGTTGCCGATTTCGCCAGGGTGCTGAGACAAGGCGGCGAGCTCAGATTTGCAAGCGACAGCGGCGACTACGTCGGGGAGGCTCTCCTAACCATCCCTGCAAGCCGGGCCTTTGCCTGGACGGCGGAACGGCCCAAGGATTGGCGAATACGGCCGTGCGACTGGCCTGAGACTCGCTACGAGCGGAAGGCCTTGAGCGAGGGCCGCAAACCGGCCTATCTCAGCTTCCGTCGCCTCTGACCATGTTGCCTCCCGCAGGGAAGAAATCGATGCGCGCTCCTTTCCTCGTGCTGATGCTGCTCTCAACGCCGGCGCTTGCTCTCGATCAGGGCCAGATCCGAACCGCCTGCTATACCGATTGCGAAAAGGAGACCGGCTCAAATCCGGACTACAAGGCCTGCCTTGCCCGCGCCGCCGACACCGCCGATGCGCTGCTCAATCAGGAATTCTCCGCGCTGCAGGATGCGGTCAAAGCCGCTGCCGCCGAGATGGAGGTGAGGCCGGAAGCCCAGCTCGACGTGCTGAAAGACGCGCAGCGCAAATGGATCGGATTTCGCGACGACACCTGCAATTTCGAGGACAGCCTTGCCTTCGGCGCTACCGCCACCGGCGGCTATCTCTCCTCCTGCATCTGCGCCCTAAGCTACGAGCGGATCAACGATTTCGACCGTATCCGCCACTCAATTTTCGGGCGCTAATAGCCCGCAAGCCTCCTTGAATCCTTTGAAAAACACCGTATATTAAACCCGAACTCATGATTGGTTTTGATCAGGAGTGGGCCGTTCGCCCGCTCCTTTTTGTTAGGCGCCCCGCTTGCTCATTTCGTCTGCGGGAGTCATGGCTTTATCAATGTCGAGCCGCTCATCAAGCGCTGACCGTCGCTTCGCACGCGAGACGGGCGCCGCGCGCGAGATCGCCGATCTCGCCGAGCCGGCGCTCGAGGAGCTTGGCTTCCGCCTGGTGCGGGTGAAGGTTTCCGCCCGCGACGGCGGCACGGTGCAGGTGATGGCGGAGAGGCCGGTGGGTCAGATGACCATCGATGATTGCGCAGAGATCAGCCGGAAGCTCTCGCCGCTGCTCGATGCGCACGACCCCATGCCCGGAGGCTACCGGCTCGAGGTCTCGACGCCTGGCATCGACCGGCCTCTGGTGCGGCCGAGCGATTTCGCGTCGTTCACCGGTCATGAGGCGAAGATAGAGCTGAAGGAGCTGGTCGACGGCAGAAAGCGGTTCAGGGGCCGCATCGAAGGCGTGAAGAACGGCGAGGCGCTGCTGCGGATCGATCTGCCCGGCTCAGAGGAGCCGCAGGTGGTCGGCATTCCGTTTTCGCTGATCAGCGAAGCGAAGCTGGTCGCCGATCAGGCCGGCTTCCGCGCCGATCTCGCCGCCAGCAAGGCGCATTAGAGGAATTGTTGCGGGCACCCGCCCACCAGTTGGACTTAACGGAGGCAGAAACAGATGGCTCAGGCAGGCGTGAGCGCCAACAGGCTGGAGCTCCTACAGATCGCGGACGCGGTCGCGCGCGAGAAGGCGATCGATCGCCAGGTGGTGATCATGGCCATGGAGGACGCGATCCAGAAGGCGGCCAAGTCGCGCTACGGCAGCGAGAACGAGATCAAGGCCGAGGTCGATCCAAAGACCGGCGAGATCAGGCTCGCGCGGCTGCTCGAAGTGGTCGAGCAGGTGACCATGGAGGCGACGCAGATCTCGATCGAGGAGGCGCGGCGCCGCAACCCGGCGGCGCAAGTCGGCGACTTTATCGCCGAGCCGCTGCCGCCGCTCGATTTTGGCCGCGTGGCGGCGCAGAACGCGAAGCAGGTCATCGTGCAGAAGGTGCGCGAGGCCGAGCGCGAGCGCCAATTTGACGAGTACAAGGACCGCGTCGGCGAGATCGTGAACGGCATCGTCAAGCGCGTCGAGTACGGCAATGTCATCGTCGACCTCGGACGCGCCGAGGCCATCGTCCGCCGCGACGAAACCTTGCCGCGCGAAAACTTCCGCTACGGCGACCGCATCCGCGCCTATGTCTATGACGTGCGGCGCGAGCAGCGTGGCCCGCAGATTTTCCTGTCGCGCACCCACCCAGAGTTCATGGCCAAGCTGTTCGCGCAAGAGGTGCCCGAGGTCTATGACGGCATCGTCACCATCAAATCGGTGGCGCGCGATCCGGGCAGCCGCGCCAAGATCGCGGTCGTGTCGCGCGACGCCTCCATCGATCCGGTCGGCGCCTGCGTCGGCATGCGCGGCAGCCGCGTGCAGGCGGTGGTGAACGAGCTGCAGGGCGAGAAGATCGACATCATCCAATGGTCACCTGACGCCGCGACCTTCATCGTCAATGCGCTGGCCCCTGCCGAAGTGGTCAAGGTCGTGCTCGACGAGGACGCCGAGCGCATCGAGGTGGTGGTGCCGGACGCGCAGCTCTCGCTCGCCATCGGCCGCAAGGGCCAGAATGTGAGGCTTGCCTCGCAGCTCACCGGCTGGGACATCGACATTATGACGGAGGCGTCAGAGTCTGAGCGCCGCCAGGCGGAGTTCGCCGAGCGCTCGTCGACTTTCATGGAGGCGCTCGACGTCGACGAGGTCATCGCCCAGCTGCTCGCTTCTGAAGGGTTCTCCTCGGTCGAAGAGGTTGCCTTCGTCGAGCCGTCGGAAATCGCCTCGATCGAAGGCTTCGACGAGAATACCGCGGCTGAGATCCAGACCCGCGCGCGCGAGCATCTGGAGAAGATCGAGGCCGAGCAGGACGCGAAGCGCAAAGCCCTCGGCGTCGTCGACGACGTGGCGACCATCCCCGGCCTCACCACGGCGATGCTGGTCGCGCTTCGGCGAGAAGAACGTCAAGACCGTGGAAGACGTTGCCGATTGCGCCACCGACGATCTCTTGGGCTGGAACGAGCGCAAGGACAAGGAGACCATCCACCACGAGGGCATCCTCGATGGGTTCAACTTGAGCAAGCAGGAAATCGAGGATTTGATCCTCTCCGCTCGGGTCAAGGCCGGATGGATCGACGAAGCCGATCTTGCGCCTGAGCCAGAGGCTGAAGAGGCCGATTCTGGCGAAGGCGAAGAGGTTGGCGAAACCAAGGACGGCGGCGCCGCGTCATGAGCGGCCCCAGCCACCAGACGCTTTTTAGGAGAGAGAGCCGTTGCGGCAGGACGTTGCTGAGCCACAGCTTGAGGCGGAGAGCGAGACGGGAGACACCGTCCGCCGCTGCGCGCTCACGCGGGTGCGCCTGCCCAAGCAGGATCTGATCCGCTTCGTCCTTGCCCCAACCGGCGAAATCGTCCCCGACCTGAAGGAACGGCTCCCCGGCCGCGGCGTGTGGGTGACCGCCGACCATGCGGTCGTGGCCGAGGCCGCCAATCGCAACGTTTTCGCCAGGGCGCTGAAGGCGCAAGCCAAGGTGCCGCCGGGGCTCGCCGCCCAGGTCGATCGGCTGCTGGTCGAGGCGGCGCTCGGCGCACTTGCCCTTGCCAATAAGGCAGGCGAAGTGGTGTTCGGCACCGCCAAGATCGAGGAGGCCATCGCCAAGGCCAAGGTCGCGGCTCTCATCCATGCGAGCGACGCCGCAGAGGACGGCTGCTGCAAGCTCGACGGCAGATTTCGGGCCGTCGCAAGGGGTGAGACGCCGGCCCCGATCCGCCTTTTCAGCGCGGATGAATTGGGTTTGGCATCAGGTAAGACAAATGTGATACATGCAGCCCTGATCCAGGGCGGAGCGGCTGCGAAATTCCTCGCCAGCGCTTCCCGCGCGGAGCGTTATCGCAAGGGCAGCGCCGCAGCCTTTGCCCAGCCAAGTGGATCGGACACGGACAAGGAATGAGTGAAATCAACGAGACTGAAGACAAAACCGCTCGCGGCGGCCGCAAAATGACGCTCAATGTGCGTCGGACGGTGGAGTCCGGCCATGTGCGTCAGAGCTTCAGCCATGGGCGCTCCAAGTCCGTTCTGGTCGAGAAGAAGAAGCGCCGGGCGGTCGGCGCCACGCCTGCGGCACAACCCGTCGAGGAGCCGAAGCCCAAGGTGGCGACGGCACCAGAACCCGCGCCAGCCAAGCGCGAGCGCGACGACGAGCAGCGCCGTCCCGGCGTGGTCCTGCGCGCCCTTTCCGACGAGGAGAAGGACGCGAGGCTGAGGGCCCTGACTGAATCGCGGCAGCGCGAGGCGATCGAGCGCGAGAAGGCCAAGGAAGAGGCGGCGAAGCGCGTCGTCACCGAGGAGGTCAAGGCCAAGGAGCACGACGAGGCGCTCGAGCGCCAGAAGAAGGAGGAGGCGCGGCACGAGGCCGAAGCCGAGGCGAGGCGCAAAGGCGAGGAAGTCGCCCGCAAGCATCTCGTCGTCAAGGAAGAGGAGGAGGAAGCTCCCCGCACGCAAGAGGCGCGCCACAAGAAAGAGCGCGCCGTCAAGGCGCGTGCCGGCGAAGAGCGCAGGGTGCGCGGCCGCCTGACCATCACCAACGCGCTCGACGAGGAGCAGCGCCAGCGGAGCCTTGCCTCGCTGAAGCGCCATCGCGAGCGGCAGAAGAAGCAGACTATCGGTCCGCAGGCCCAGCTGAAGATTCAGCGCGACGTGGTGATCCCGGAAGTCATTACCATCCAGGAGCTCGCCAACCGCATGGCCGAGCGCGGCGTCGACGTCATCAAGTACCTGATGAAAGACGGCGAGATGCACAAGATCACCGATGTGATCGATTCCGATACCGCTCAGCTCATCGCCGAAGAGTTCGGCCATGTCGTGCGCCGGGTGTCAGAGGCCGACGTGGAAGAAGGCTTCATCGGCGCCGAGGATATTGCCGAGGACGTGGAGCCCCGTGCGCCGGTGGTGACCATCATGGGCCACGTCGATCACGGCAAGACCTCGCTGCTCGACGCCATCCGCGCGACCAACGTGGTGAGCCAGGAAGCCGGAGGCATCACCCAGCATATCGGCGCCTATCAGGTGGTGACGCCGGCCGGCCAGAAGATCACCTTTATCGACACGCCAGGCCACGAGGCGTTCACCGCCATGCGCCAAAGAGGCGCCCAGGTGACGGATATCGTCGTGCTGGTGGTTGCCGCCGACGACGGCGTCAAGCCGCAGACGGTTGAGGCCATCAATCACGCCAAGGCGGCGCAGGTGCCGATGATCGTCGCCATCAACAAAATCGACAAGCAAGGCGCCGACCCGCAGCGCGTGCGCACCGAACTGCTCAGCCACGAGATCGTGGTGGAGAGCCTCGGTGGCGATACGCTCGAGATCGAGGTCTCGGCCTTGAAGAAGACCGGCCTCGACAGGCTGCTCGAGGCCATCGCGCTGCAGGCCGAGGTGCTTGAGCTCAAGGCGAACCCCAACCGTCCGGCGGAAGGCGTCATCGTCGAGGCCAAGCTCGAGCGCGGCCGCGGCCCCGTTGGCACCGCCCTCGTTCAGCGCGGCACGCTGCATCTCGGCGATCTCGTCGTGGCAGGCTCGGCTTACGGCCGGGTGCGCGCGCTGATCAACGATCTCGGCGAGCAGGTCAAGGACGCAGGTCCGTCCGTGCCGGTCGAGGTGCTAGGCTTCGATTCGGCGCCCGAGGCCGGCGATCAATTCGCCGTGGTGGAGAACGAGGCCCGCGCCCGGGAGATCACCGATTACCGCCTGCGCGAGCGGCGCAAGCGCTTGGCCGTGGCCGGTCAGCGCGGCTCTCTCGAGCAGATGATGACCCAGCTGAAGGCGGCTGGGACCAAGGAGTTCACGCTTCTCGTCAAAGGCGACGTGCAGGGCTCGGTGGAGGCCATCGTCGCCGCTCTCGACAAGCTCGGCACCGACGAGGTCCGCGCCCGCATCATTCACGCCGGCGTCGGCGGCATCACCGAATCAGACGTCGGTCTCGCCTCGACCTCGGGCGCCGTGATCCTCGGCTTCAACGTGCGCGCCAACTCGCAAGCCCGCGAGGCTGCCGAGCGCGACGGCGTCGAGATTCGCTATTACGCCGTGATCTACGATCTCGTCGACGAGGTGAAGCAAGCCATGTCCGGCCTGCTCGCACCCACGCGCCGCGAGACCTTCCTCGGCAATGCCGAGATCCTCGAAGTGTTCACCATCTCGAAGGTTGGCAAGGTCGCCGGCTGCCGGGTCACCGAAGGCAAGGTCGAGCGCGGCGCTCAAGTGCGGCTCATCCGCGACAACGTCGTGGTGCACGAGGGCAAGCTGTCGACGCTCAAGCGCTTCAAGGACGAAGTGAAAGAAGTGGTGGCAGGCCAGGTAATGCGGCATGGCGTTCGAAGGCTACCAGGACATGCGCCAGGGCGACGTCATCGAGTGCTTCGAGGTCGAGCACGTCCGCCGCACGCTTTAAGACCGCTTGAGTCGAGCGGCCTCCGACATTGCCATGACGGATCGCAACAGAGGTAAGGCGCCGAGCCAGCGCCAGTTGAAAGTCGGCGAGACTATCCGGCACGCGCTTGCCGAGATCTTCGCCCGCGGCGAGATCGTCGACGAGGTGCTCGACCAATATTCGCTCACCGTGTCGGAAGTGCGCATGACGCCCGACCTGAAGCTTGCCACCGTGTTCGTGCTGCCCTTGGGCGGCGAAGGCGCTGAGGATGCGGTCCAGCATCTCGACAAGCACAAGCGCTTCTTGCGGGGCGAGCTTGCCAGGCGCGTGAGCCTGAAATTCATGCCCGAGATCAGATTCTAGATCGACACCTCCTTTGCCAGCTCCAAGCGCATCGATGAGCCGCTCGCCTCGCCCAAGGTCGCGCGCGACCTCGACGCCGACTAGTAGCAGCAGAGGCGACATGGCGCGGCGGCGCAAAGGTCTCCCAGTTCACGGCTGGCTCATCTTCGACAAGCCTAAGGGCATGACCTCGACGCAAGCCGTCACGCGGGTACGGCA
>CAWGVA010000004.1:0-94658 GCA_963825835.1 uncultured Alphaproteobacteria bacterium
ACTTGCCGAGGAGCGCGGTCTTGTATCCCGCCGCCTTGAGCCAGACGGGTAACGTGTTCTGCTCCTTTTCCTTGAAGGTCCACCATGCGGCGCGGCCTCCCGGATTGTTGGATTGGACGCCGTGATTATGAGCCGCTTGGCCCGTCAGGAAAGACGACCGGCTCGGAGCGCATACGGGATAGTTTACGAAGCTGTTGGTGAAGGTGAGGCCGTGGTCGGCGAGCAGCGAGATGGTCTTGGGCATGTACCCCATCGATCCGTTGTCCTCCTGATCGTCGATCAGGATGACGACGATGTTCGGTCGTGCATCCACTGCGCTTGAGAGGAGTAATGCGGTCAGCAGTGTCGTCAAAAATTTCATGGCTGTCCCCCGTGTGGCGCGCCTAGGGTGCAGTGCTCGCCAGGCGACCGACGCCCCAGCGTTCGGCAGCTCGATGTAGACCAGGACGCTTCCATCTCGTCGTGCTTTGGTCTCGGGCCCGCCACTCTGCGAGGCCTCCATGCAGGTGACACGCCCGCTTAAGGCCAACCGCTTGCGCAAGCTGGACTGCCATTGCGGAGCGTTCGCCAAAGGTGCAAATGAAAATCAGCTTCTTGCCGACACCTGTCTGATGAAGCACGCCTTCCGGTTTGAGGGCTTCCGCAAGTCTGCCGTAGGGCACGTGCAAAGCCCCGGGGACCGTGCCTTGTTCGTCCTGTTCGACTGTTTCGCGAATATCGACGATCGCCACATCAGCTCGGTCGATCGCCTGGGCGAAATCTGCTGTCGTTACCGCCCAGCCGCGGCGCGCCACCTCTCCCTGCGATAGCCCGATCCTGCCGTTGGCAGGCACAGCGACATCCATCATTTTTGGATTGGGCAATTTGAGATTGTTCATCAACTCTACATACTGCTCGACCGATTGGATCCGCAGGCGTGGATTGAAAGCTTTCTCCTCGCCGATCGTGCTGACCGTCTCGCCCTTGTAGTCGTGGGCTGGATAGACCAGCGTCTGGTCGGGCAGCTTCAGGAGTCGATTGAAGATCAATTCATATTGCGCGCGCGGATCCCCATTCTGGAAATCAGTGCGGCCGGTGCCGCGGATCAGCAGCGTATCGCCGGTGAACACCCGATCCGCCATGGCAAATGAATAGGAATCGTCGGTGTGGCCCGGCGTGTAGATGACGCCGAGGCTCAGTCCGTCGACGTCGAGCTTGTCGCCATCATTGACGCGCAGGGAGACGATGTCGGCCTTGCTTTGCTCTCCCATGACGGTGATGCAGTCCGTGCGATCACGAAGCGCCGTCAGTCCAGTGATGTGGTCGGCGTGGAGATGCGTATCGATGGCTTTGACGAGACGAAGGTTGAGCTCGTTTAAGAGTTGGATGTAGCGGTCGACCTTCTCCAGCACCGGATCGATGATCAGCGCTTCGCCGCCAATGCGGCTGGCAAGCAGGTAGCTATAAGTGCCTGACGCAGCATCGAACATCTGTCGGAAAATCATTCAACACCCCCTGTAAATGCTATTGGGCGCCGGGCCTAAGTGCTGGCCTCGGCTTGCTTGGCGCTCGCCGCACGCGGAAATCAGGGATTGGCCTCCTTAACTCGACTTCGCCTATAGACAATATATAGAATGCGTTTTGGATTGGCCACTGTCAATATCGAGCGAGCTCAATAGGTGCGGTGGCAATGACTTAAGTCCTACCTGGGAGCCGGATTCTGTCGACGGGCACGAAGCGCAGAAGGGAAGCTGGCAATCTTTTTCTGTAAGAAAGTCCGCTTGTGGCACTAAGCGGACATCGATCTTGACGCTGAACATGTCCGCTTTCGGAGGCAATGCGGACATCCCTGATCCGCTCTCTAATGTCCGGACATTAGGCTGAGTCGCTTCGCTTAGGCCTTAGACAGCTTCAAGAAGGCGTGCAGCCCGTCGGTCTCGCGCCTCTAGGGCGCATTTTGCGGCGTGAACATCGCGATTGATTACCTGGAGGTTTGGCAGGCCCCAATAGGTGAGCAACTCCGGCCACGGCGTTCCCCGGTGTTCGCTCCAGACCCGAAACAGTGGCACGCGGTGATCAACGTCGGCGCTCTTCCACAGCCGTCTGCCGCTCTGGCCGCACCGCCACCCTTGCAACCGCCGGAGGAGCCGGGCGTAGCCATTCGGCACGTTCCAAAATTGCCACGCGATAACACAGGCGCAATGCCAGTTCGCCTTCATGTTAGCGCCGCTATCCCACAGATCGAAATGCCAACCGAAGCGATAGACCGGCTGGCCGCAGCAAAATCCTGGACCTTGCACGCTTCTGCTAATGACCCAAAGCGGAAGTTCGACGCATCTTCAAATTCCACGCCGCGCTTTTACTCTTAGTCGGATCTCGCCTGCACGTCTTTTGCCGTTGGCACCGAAGGCTTGCTCGCCCGACCTCGATTGAGGTCTTGCACGAGCTGTAGTGGAACGCCGCCTGCGAGCCGAGAGCGGTAAAGCTGGAGCGTTTCCATGATCTTTTTCACATAGTTGCGCGTCTCGGTGAAGGGGATGCGCTCGATCCAGTCGATCGGATCAACATCAGGGTTGCGCGGATCACCGAACTGTTTCGTCCAGTCCTGCACGCGGCCGCCTCCGGCATTGTAAGCGGCAAGTGCAAGGAGATAAGAGCCGGAATAGCTGTGGATGAGGTCACCCAAAAAGGCCTCTCCCAATTGGATGTTGTAGACGGGCTTGGTGAGCTGCGCTGCGTCGTACTTCACATCGTATTGCTTGGCGACCACTCTGGCCGTGGGTGGCATTAGCTGCATCAGCCCCGTCGCGCCAACCGGGCTCTTCGCCTCCGCCTTAAACTCACTCTCCTGGCGTGACAGCGCATGGACTAACGCTGGATCGACGTGCTCATCGAGTAGGGTTTTGAACTCGGGCAGGACGCCAAGGGGCAATGCGTACTCGCCGACTGGCATGTCGCGATTGAATGCAATCTTGGCGAGAGTTAGCGCGATTTTCGGCTTGCCGGTGGTCTTGGCGAGCTCGGCCAGAAGCACGATCTCGCCTGGGTTCTTGAGCTGGCGCGCCAGCGCCAGAAAAAACTGCGACGTCACTTGGTCCAGTTCGACCGCCCGCGCGACGGCGATGGCACGCACAGCATCATTCGCAAGGAAGCGCTGAATGTCGGTGGGGCTGGGAGCCTCACTAGGCAACACGAGTGTCGGCTGCTCATCGAACACCTGGCGGGCGAGCTGGCCATAGAAATATTGCGGGTAGAGCGCGGCAACCCGAAAATTATTGGCCGCAGAGCCGCTGTCGCCCAGTGCGGCTCTCGTGCGCCCGAGCCAATATTCAGTTAGCGCAATCGACTTCGAACTCTTAGCTTTTATGCGTGCGACGAGGAAATGGCCAAGTGCATAATTGGGCTCGTTCAGGAAACGCAGCGCGATCCAGCCGGCAAGGAACTCCGCTTCGACATAGGCGTCATCTGAGATGAGCCCATGCTTGACAGCGATTTCGTAGGCGATGCGTGACTGTCCTGCATTAAGTGCGGCACGACAGTTCAACCGGCGCTCAATCCACCAGTTCTCAACGTCGAGCAACTTATCCGGGTCATTCGGGGCGGAAAGCAGCAACTTCCAAGCTTCCTGGTCGCGGTGGTTACGCCGGAGCCACTGGATGCGATTGAAGAGGAGCCCCACGTCTCCTGCGGTGGTACTTTCGGGCAGCGCGTCGAAGAGACTGCCCGCATCATCGTCACGATTCAGGATCGCGATGCGCGCATTCACTTTCTGCTGCTCGTCCGACGACAGAAGCTTCGCCACCCTCAGCGCCGTATTGGCGACACCCGGGTCATCCTTATAAAGCAGCCGGTCAATACGAGCATGGTGGTCCTCTGAGGTCAGCATGGTGCCGAAGCGGTCGAGGATCTTCTTCTCTACTGACTCGCTGAGGTTATGGTCGCGCCAGGCAGAGGCGACGAGCGGCTTAGCCGCGGCATCGTTGCCTTCCTTCATCAAGGCGCTCGCCAGGGCGGCTTTGCCTGCGCCTGTCATGGGCGGCGATGTTGCAAAAAAGGCTTTTGTCTGCTCGGCCGCGTCGTTCAAGAAAAGGGTAGCTTCTGCTCTTGCGCGCAGCTCGCCGAGTGCGGGCCAATCCGGGTTGGCCGCCCGAAAGCTCTCGATCAATTCGGCGGATCCGCCGACGCTCCTATAAATGTACCAAGTAGCGAGCTTACGGGCAGCGTCATCATTGATGCTGGCCATAGCAGCGAGCGCGCCACGGGCGTCGCCTTCATTGCTCGCGCTGATAGCAGTCTTTAGATTGACCTCATCCCCGGCGCTAAGCGTGTACTCAAGCAGTGGATTCAGTACTGATACGAAATCCATCAGCGGAGGCCGCGCGCCCTGCATGGGGATGGCCACCCGATTTGGATTAGGATCAGGATTGGGAACCTCAACGGTTTTGACTTGGCCTGGGTGAGGCGCGGGCTTGGGGAGCCGCGCCCCCGCGTGCCTCGCTTTCGGGGCGGGCGCCTTGGTGATGCGTGACTTCATGCTGCGCGTCTTCGCCGCGAGCGGGGCGGACACGAGCGCAGGTGCCACTACACTCACGGTGAACACGAAAAGCAATAGCGTCGCGTTTAGGCGTCTCATCTCGTCGATCGGTACCGGTTGCGCGATCCTGTTCCCCCTACGATCGACGAACAGGAGACCCCCGAGCCGGGGTGCCGCGACGATGGGCAAATCTATCCTACCCAGCTTCACAATGCGTGAACGAATTTGGCGGGTGTATGACTTTTGCCGCTTTCTGAAGATTACCTACCCACGATCCTGCGCAGATGATTGGCCCATCGCTCCATCGCTGCCGCCTTCTCCGGATCGGCTGCATAGCGATCATAAATCCGGGTAATGCCGGACTCCGAATGATTCAAAATCTTGGAGACCGTAAGCCGATCAATTCCGATCGAGCGCATTTGCGTTGCCATGGTTCGGCGCAAATCATGGATTCGCCACGGCGCAATTGGATTCGCCAAGAAAACTCGACGCGCGCTTTGGCGTCTTCCCATCCATTAATCGTCCCTCCCCCCTGCGGGCCACAAAGACCCGCTCGCCGAGGCGGGGGCATGAACTCGATGATCTCCATTGCCAAAGTTGACAGCGGCACCCGGTGACCGGCCTTTGACTTGGCACTGGCGCCGGGGAGCAACCAACCATCGCTGGTGAGGTCCGACCATTTCAGGTCGGCCACCTCGCCACGGCGCTGCCCGGCGACCAACAAGAGCTTGAGCGCATGTCCGAACGGGTAGCCGATCCGGTCGAGTGCCGGCCATAGGACGCGAATTTCATCCTCACTCAGGGAGCGCTCGCGCTCGTGCTCCTCGGTGCGCTTTAGCCGGACCGCCGGCGATGCCGTTACGATCTCCTCGTCCAACGCCCAATTGAATAATTTGCTGATCAACGATGCAAGCCGGTTGGCGGCGATCGGCGCCACCTGCGCCTTTGCCCTGAGCAGTGCTTTGACCTCAGCTCGAGTGATCGAAGCGATCGGCCGGTCGGACCAGGCTGGCAACAACTCCCGATCGAGCATTCGCTGCATCTCGTCGCAAGTGCGCAACCCCTTGGCGTGATCATCCATGAACTCGGCTGCGACTTTGCCGAAAGAGTCGCGGCGTTGTGCTTGCGCCTTGTGGCGCTCCTCGAGCTCTCGATCCTTGGGCGAGATGCCCTTGGCCGCATCCTTGAGCATGCGCTCGGCTTGGTCTCGAGCTTCGGCAAGCGAGAGCCGCGGATAGGCGCCAAGGGTGAACCGTTGCAGCTTGCCATTGATGCGCGCCAGTACTTGGAAAGACTTCCTGCCACCATAGGAGACCCTAACGCCGAACCCTGGCGTGAGCTGGTCCCAATAGTCGGTCTGGCCTGCGGCCGGCACTATGCGCTTACTACTCTGTAAGAACTTGTCCGTTAGCTTGGCTCGTGGCATCGGGAATCCCTCCGCTAGGTAGCTTTATGTAGCAACCAGACCATGGTCTGGTGATGTTGCGTCAAGTGCGAAGGGGAGGCATGCAGCCGTAGGATTCCGGGGATAAATGGGCCGTGGAGAAGCTGACAGGTGCCGAGATGTGGCGCTGTGTTTAGCCGGCAAACCTGATCATGCATCAGTCCGGAAAGATCGTTGCCTACTGCTCGGCGGCACTCTCCGTTGCCGCCATCACGAGCTTCGTCACGCTTTCCGTTGTTATTCCGCGCCTAGGGACGCCGCAGGCAGTCTCCGAGCAAGCCAAGACACCGCCAGGGGGCGCCGCAGCGCCAAGCGAACAGGTCCTTGCGCTGGCCGCGGCGGTCTCAGGCCCCGACCCCCAGCCTGCCGCGTCAGACCCTGCGCAAGCAGGGTCGCCACCCCTTTCTCCGGCACCGGCAGCGCCGCAAGCCGGCGAGACCGAGGCGCCTCCTCCCCAATGGTCAACGACCGAGGTCGCGGCGGCGCTGATGGAATGCGTGAACCTGCTCGCGCCGGTGGCGGCAGACGTCATTCCGCTCGCGCCAATTCGCTATAACGACTGCGGCACGCCCGCGCCGGTTCTGCTCAGAAGCATCGGCGCCAAGGACAAGGTCGCGATCGATCCGCCCATGCTGATGAACTGCCCCATGGTCGTGGCGCTCAGTCGCTGGATGGAAAAGACGGTGCAGCCCGCGGCGCGCGCCACGCTCGGCTCGCCGGTGGCGATGATCGCGGGCTCAGGCTATGCCTGCCGCAACCTCTACAATCTGCCGAACGAGCGCCGCAGCCAGCATGCCTACGCCGACGCCATCGACCTTCCGGTGTTCTTTCTCGCCGATGGACGGAGGGTAGATCTTGCCACTGGCTGGGGTCCGACGCGCCGCGACCTTGTGGCGGGCGTGAGGCTCATCCCGATCGTCGCCAAGAACGCGAGCGCCGACGGCGAAGCCGATCAAGCCGCGCCCACCGACAAGATGACGGCAAAGCCAGCGAGTGCGACGCCCGCCGCCATGCAGGCCTCGGTGAAGCCCGCGGCCCTCATCGAGGGTAATGCCGGGGATGAGAGCAAAGCTCCGGCGCCTGATCCGCTATCACTTCCTCAGGCCAAGTTCCTCAGGCGCGTGCATCAGGGCGCCTGCGAGGTGTTCACCACAGTGCTTGGCCCGGAAGCCAACGACATCCACCGCACCCATCTGCATCTTGACCTGCAAGACCGGCACGCGCTCAACGTCTGCAAGTGACGGGGGGTATGGGTCCCACGCCGCAGGGGAGCGGCGGAAGGTCCCGCACGGCGCCGCATGCTTGTTTGAAGGAGAAAATTGGAGCGGGCGATGGGATTTGAACCCACGACCCCAACCTTGGCAAGGTAGAGCATGGGCAATTTCCAGCCATTGCTCGTCATGGCGAATTCGTTCTAACTCCTCGAAATTCCTCCAAAAAGTCAATTGACGGCTCTTGACGTCAATTCCCGTCGATGCCATTTCCTTGCTTACCCAGTGCTTACCCGGAGATAGCAAAGGATATGAAGCTCACCAAAAGGGCCATCGACGCTGTCCGGCGAGACGGTACGGACCGTGTTTCTTGGGACCACGAACTCAGGGGCTTTGGCCTCCGCGTAAAGCCGAGCGGAGCGAAGTCGTTTCTGATCCAGTTCCGGAACCGTCAGGGCCGCTCTCGGCGCCTCACCGTGGGCCAGTATGGCCGAATGACTCCGGACGAGGCTCGCCGTGAAGCTCGGCGCCTTCTCAGTGATGTCGAGAGAGGTCTCGATCCCGTGGAACAACGGTTCCTGGAAAGGAACGCAATCACCGTTGGCGACTTATGCCGCGAGTACCTAGAGAAGGCCGAGGCGGGGCTGATTATCGGACGGAAAGGCCTACCCAAAAAGGCGAGCACTCTTGAAATCGATCGAGGGCGGATCGCTCGCCACATCATCCCTCTGCTCGGGAATAAGCCGCTCAAGGATCTTACAAGTGCTGACGTAAAACGCTTCCTTGAGGCCGTCATGAGCGGCAAGACCGCCGCCAACGTAAAAACCAAGCCTCGCGGCCTGGCCCGCGTAACGGGCGGACCAATAGCCGCCGTGCGCGCACTGGGCCTGCTTGGAGGAATGCTCACATACGCGAAGGAAGTGGGCTATATCCAGCACAACCCTGCTCGTGGCGTCCGCAAGCCCGCCGACAAGCGTCGATCATTCAGACTTGCCTTGAAGGGCTATCGCGACCTCGGTCGGGCGCTCGAGGCAGCCGAGCGAAAGGGGGAGCACTGGCAAGCCCTTGCAGCCATCCAACTTCTCTCAGTTACCGGGTGTCGCCGTTCCGAAATCGTGAACCTCAAATGGTCCGAAGTTGACTTTGCGAATTCCTGCTTGCGACTCGGCGATACGAAAACCGGCGTTTCAATTCGACCGTTACCAGAACCTGCGCGAGCGATCTTGGCCGGCCTTGAGCGTCACGGCGAATACGTATTGCCGGCCCGGAGTCGAACCGACAAGTCCTACGCCTCGGTCTTTCCCAAGGCTTGGCTCCGGATTGTCGGCGAAGACTATTCTCCACATGGCCTCCGCCACGCCTACGCGTCGGCGGCCCACGAATTGAACTTCGGCGAGCTAACCATCAAGGCGCTCCTCGGTCATGCTCGAGTCGGGGTGACAAGTGGCTATGTGGCTAGAGTGGACGACCTGTTACTTGCAGCTGCCGATAAGGTAGCCCGCTATGTTTGGCGCTCGATGATCGGCGAGGCAGGCAGGGTAGTGCAGCTTTCAGCGGCGAGGCCTCATGCCCAATGACACACTTCTGAGCGACTGCAGCCGTCACCTGTCCGCCGTGACCTAACTTGCAGCGCAGTGAATGTCCACTTTTCGGTGAGAAGCTGGTTCCCGTGATCGGCGCGCCAGGGGATGGCAACTCCCTTGTTGATAATAGCCCAGAGCGGTTTCGAGGCTTGCGCGCCTTTTCTTTGTCAGCATGAGTCAGAGCCTTCTCAACCCCCGGCGTCGGTCTCCAAAAAGTTGACCCTCCCTTTGATGAGCAGCCGCTCTGCCAGAGCTTCGATGTCTGGCCAATGCCGCTCAACGAGATCGCTTGCCTCGCCGATCATTTCGTTGATGAGAGCTTCGGCATGCTCGGTATCCCGGTCAGTCGCCAGCAGCGAGGTTCGTTACCTTCACGCGGTCATCGGCATCACCCCACGTCCGGGACCCGATGTGCTTGCTCTCTGCAAGGCTGGCGGCAATGAGGACTTGCAGTGCATGTTTGATCTTGTCGTCGCTGCCTCCAACGAGAGGATCCTCGCAACAGGCGTGTCCCAGTCTATCGCCGTCAGGCATTATGGTGACGTAGAGGCACCTATAGCCACGCCTCATTGAGACTGTGGCGTGCCCAGCTTCGTGGTAGGCAATTGTCTCTCTTGCAGCGGTCACCAGGTCACTCTGGACATCGTCTTCAATCGTCGTGTCCACGTACTGGAGAAAAAGGGTGTGCATGGTTCCTCCTGGGTTCGCTTCCTCATCTAACCCGCGTTAGAATCAGGTGTAGGAACATTTCTCTGCGCGCCCAGTTGAGCTAACGGATAGACCCAAAAAGCCGCTTGGGCTGCGCCGGCAGAAGCCGCGGGTAGGTTCTCACCAGAATGCGAGGAAGGAATGCACTTCGCACCATGGTACCGACGTGAAGACTACGCGCTTATCCGGGAATTCATGGAAGACGGGGAGACACTCCCGCTCGATTTCAATGAATGGGAGAAGAATGCCGAGAGCGAACGGGCGGCCGCAAAACGCGAGGGAATGAACATTTTACCCATCTTCCTCGACGCTGACGAATTCTTCACGTTCTGCAAAGAGAAGAAAATCTCACCCAACCGCACGACCGCCGCAGCATTCGCCAGTAGCCGAGGGGCGGCGAGTTACTCGTTGGGCCACTGAGCCTCACGATACTATCGGCGAAATTTCGTAAGGGGAGGTAGTTTATCGATGCACGATCTCGGTGTGATAACTAGATAATCTGTTGTTTGGCGCGGCCGACGAGGTCGTGAATAGCAGAGGGTCCTACGCCAAGCCCACGTCTGATAAATCGACCCGCGAAGTCCGCCGGACTCCGAAGAACTCGCCGGCCGCGTCAGCTCCAAGGCGAAACTCGTGAAGCTAGCCGAAGGTCACATTGAAGGCATCTCGCCGCACTTGGCACCGTGCCCCACTAGGCGCGAAATACCTGCGCGTGAAGAGGGATAAATTCATGAGCCAGACAAACAAATCCAATGAAGCTTCAAGCGAAGAGCCAAAACCAATTTCATTCGCGGAGTTTTTGGAAAGCGTGCCACCTAACCAGTGGAGGAAGGTGCTTGATGGTTGTTTGATCAAGCATACTCCAGCAGGTGCTGCGTATCACGAAATAGCAAAACCTGAGCTAGAAGTGCATTGCACGAGCGATACATGTAATGGTCCTCGCTTCTTCCGCTATGAAGAGGGTTCAGTCAACCTAACCCGAGGGGAGCAGAAAATGACGTATCTTACCTATGTTTGCTCCAACTGCCGGGAAGGGCGGAAGATGTTCTCGCTGTTAATCGATAGGCAAGGCGAGGATTCTATCGCGGCTTTGGCTTACAAGTTCGGCGAACAACCGAACTATGGTCCTCCCGTCCCTGCTCAACTCATCAGGTTACTAGGAGACGAGCGAGAGATTTTTCTCCAAGGGAGGCGTTGCGAAAATCAAGGTCTCGGGATCGCGGCATTCGTCTATTACAGCCGCCTGGTTGAAAATCACAAAAACCAAATTCTCGACGAGATCATCGGATTCGCTGAAAAAGTCGGAGCGCCGCCCGAGATGATAAAGACCCTCGGTCGTGCAAAGAAAGAGAAACACTTTAAGAAGGCGCTCATGTCAGTCAAAGAGGCAGTCCCACCAGCCCTGCTCATCAATGGGCACAACCCCTTGGTGCTATTGCATTCAGCATTGAGCGCCGACCTTCACCAACAGACAGATAAGAGCTGCCTGGAGCTTGCGCATGATGTGCGTGTAGTCCTCGTAGAGTTAGCCGAACGGCTGGGTCAATCGCTTAAAGACGAAGCCGAACTGAACACTGTGGTTACGCGGCTGCTCAAATCAAAGCAGGATGAGCGACGTTGACACCGCTGACCCCGTTTGGCCGAGCACGACTAGTCAGTCCAAGCCGTGCGGGGACGTAAACAGTAGAGGTGATACCGACTTATATCGGCCATGCGGCAACGGGACCTCGTTGATTGGCTTTCAGATGATCGTTCTCAGTTACGCTCCGGACGACATGATGAGGGTAGAAAGGTTTTATCGGGCCTTCCACGCGGCCGGATTAAAACCCTGGATGGACAGCCTGGACCGTCCGCCTGGGGCGCTTTGGGAACGGGCCTTATCGGTTGCTATTGGCCGCTGTGACCTCCTCATAATATTCCTGTCGGAACGTTCAGTAGATAAAAATGACCTGCCGCGCAAAGAACTAATCCACGCTCTTGGTGATTGGGAGAAAAAAGAGGCGGACGATGCCTATGTTGTTTTGGTCCGTCTAGAAACGTGTAAAATACCTGACCAACTTGAGAAATTTCAGAAGTTTGAGGCGCTTGATGATCTGAAGATACCCAAACTAGTTAAATTATTGCAGGTCATGCATGATAGGGCTACAGGAAAACTAGATTTTCTGCCGACTAAGTTAGAATATAAGCAAAGACGAATTTTTCCAGGAAACGAGACACACTGTGATGTTGGCGTAGCAATTCCTCATTTTGATACTGAAGACGATGACTTACTTGCTGCCGCTAATTCTCTTGTCGAAGGGACTGCTCAGGATATTCTGAAAGCGTTTTTAGTGCATGCAGGCTCTGGACTATCGGGGAAGGAAATTAAGGAGCTAGGCTTAGAAAAGTTTCCAAACGATGGTTTTTGGCTCCAGCCTATCGTCCTAACCGCAACCCGCTCTCTCATTAGTACTGAGTTTTATATTTCGACATACCGAAGGGGAGAAACGCAACGCCGGCATTACACCCGAACCATAAATATTGATGTTGAGAATTCTACTGAGTTGTTTCTAAAGGACATAGTACATAATGAAGCAATGGCGATGAAATTCTTTTCTATCTACTGTGAAAATGCTTTGAGAGCCGAACCTGACTTCCTATTAGCCGGAAAAGATTGGAAATTCGATCCAAGCGGTGTGTCGCCATCTCAATCCTTTGGTTTTCGCAATGCTGACCTGATTTTTATCTTTGCCCCTCGTGAAGTTGGTGGACACGCTTTGGGCAGAAAGGTCGTGGAACTGCGCTTTCAATGATGTCTATCGAATTTTGACGGATCGAATTATCGATCTGCTGGTTGGCCAACGAGAGCCTGCGGATGTGGGATCTCGAGGACGGTAGCTAAGTAAGCTAAACACCGCTCGCCACGCCGCTCCAAAGTCCAGAATGAGTGGCAGGTCGTGGGAGCCGGCTCTTCCAGGTGAAGTGTTAGGTTCAGGCATAGGGGAGCTATAGGTCTGATGGCCGCTCGATGACCGGCGAGGCAGGCAACGTCGTGAAGCTCCCTGCTAGCGCGCGGTAAGGGCATGTCTAGGAGTGAAGCTGAACCCGTGGCTTTCCTGTCGCGTGCGTAATGGAAGAAAATCGCCCAATCGATCTCTCGACAGATGCCTAACTAGCTGATCTGTCAGTTGGATCGTCCTAACCGCAACCCGCTCTCTCATTAGTACTGAGTTTTATATTTCGACATACCGAAGGGGAGAAACGCAACGCCGGCACTACACCCGAACCATAAATATTGATGTTGAGAATTCTACTGAGTTGTTTCTAAAGGACATAGTACATAATGAAGCAATGGCGATGAAATTCTTTTCTATCTACTGTGAAAATGCTTTGAGAGCCGAACCTGACTTCCTATTAGCTGGAAAAGATTGGAAATTCGATCCAAGCGGTGTGTCGCCAACTCAATCCTTTGGGTTTCGCAATGCTGACCTGATTTTTATCTTTGCCCCTCGCGAAGTTGGTGGACACGCTTTGGGCAGAAAGGTCGTTGAACTCGCGTTCAATGATGTCTATCGGATTTTGACGGATCGAATTATCGATCTAATGATGGGCCAACTAGGCCCAGCGGATGTGGGATCTCTGGGACGGTAGCTAAGTAAGCTAAACACCGCTCGCCACGCCGCTCCAAAGTCCAGAATGAGTGGCAGGTCGTGGGAGCCCGCTCTTCCCGGTGAAGTGTTAGGTTCAGGCATAGGGGAGCTATAGGTCTGATGGCCGCTCGATGACCGGCGAGGCAGGCAACGTCGTAAAGCTCCCTGCTAGCGCGCGGTAAGGGCATGTCTAGGAGTGAAGCTGAACCCGTGGCTTTCCTGTCGCGTGCGCAATGGAAGAAAATCGCCCAATCAATTCCTCTCGACAAATTGCCCCAAGAGATGAAGCAGGAAATTTGCGACGCCCTATTCCTATATGACGTGGCTTGCCTTGCCGATCATGACGACGAGGTCGCTCCTGCTGAGGACGAGCGGAAGCCGCACAAGAAGGGCCGCAAGGTCGCAAAGGATGCAAGGGAACACACGGCCCTAGAACTGCTTATCAAATGTGTCCGTGATGCTCGTGATGTAAGGCTCAACCTCTACCGGATCGAACGCGACCTAAGACCTGAATCCCTTGTTGAACAAGCCGAAAGACTAGCCGAGGATGCCTATGCGCTACAGAGAGCCGCGCGAGCAGAGCTAGAAAAGCGCATCAAGCCGAAGGGCGGTCGGCCGCCAATGGTTCCTCGCGATGCGCTGGCCTTCCGCCTCGTCGGAATTTACGGACGCTTTACCGGTATGAAGCCCGGCCTCAGCAGGAATCCCGATACCAGGAACCCAGATCCCAACAAGCGACACCTCCTCAAGCCAGGGGGCCCCTGTTACCGATTCGTCTCCACGATCTTGCAGGCTGCTTCAGCGCCGGCATGGCGGCCCCTAATGCACATCAGACCGAGATTCTCCCGAATACACGGCTTACTCTGGCGAGCCCCTCTACGTTGAACGTGCCAATGATGCCTAACTAGCTCATCCGCCAGTTGATCGCCGCTCGTAACGCTAGCTGGCGTTTTGGTAATTTTCGGTTTTTTTTCGACTTTCGTGCGCTTTCGTGCGCCCGCGATCACACATAGTGGATCGCTGAGTGGATCAAGGAGAGAATCGCGCTGTGTGTTTGCCACACCGGCGTCAACAGCCTGCGGCTCGCCGCCCGCAATAAATCGACCTTATCCACGCGATAATCTTCCATAGGTCGTCATCGGTCCTGATGATCGCGCCAAACGGCGGCATCGGCCCGACGACAGCCTCTGAGCCCTTTCGCCGGTAGCCTAGCTTTTCAAACGCATCGCCGGGACTCAACTTACCTGTGCCAAGTGCGATCAGCCGGAACAGTGTGTCGTCGTCATCACCGTAGATCCAAACAGGATTGGTTAAAGGTGCGGCCATGCCGCCGCCGCCGCCCCCGCCGTGGCAGCCATTGCAGCCCGCCGCCATATACTTGCGATAGCCTTCCTCGGCGACGCTGGCGAAGTCTCGGTAGGGACTTTTCAGCTGACCTTTAGGCGTGCTTGCTACCCGCTCCAAAGGCGTCATGGTTTCCGCTGCCGTGACCTTACCGCCTCCGGTCGGAGCAGCTAGCATCAGAACAACGAGAATCCCACCGACTGTCCGATGCATGGCACTTCGGCCTCGCGCGCATATGATGCATCCCCTGCAAAAAGTAGGCCTCAAACGATTGCGCGTCCAAGGCCCAGGGAGAGAGGCAAGGAATGAAACGAGCAGTTTCCGGGTTTACCCGTCCTCCCGTCAAAAGCCCGATGCACTGGCTTTGATGGGTTGGCTGGGTGGCTGGATCGTGATGCCGGAGGCAACCGAGCTATCGGTGTCGATGATCGTAAGCTTTTCAGCATTTTTACCGCACTGCAAATTGAGCGACTTGACGGACTCGTTGTCGGCGCTATCGATACGAACCATCTCGCGCGGACTTAGACTGACCCGAACGCGCGCCGCCGTGGTCATGCCGGTGTAGGCGTCCGTTTTGTCAAAGACCACCGCATGGACAGCGCAGCGACCGTTGTCCGGCTCATAAAACGCTATGACGCGTTCACTGCCAACCTCGGTGAGAATGGCCTCGTGAGGCCCAACCGGTCCCAAATTCTGGACCAATTCATCGGCCAGTGCGGGGGATCCCAGAGTGCACACGACGACGCCGGCCGCGGCGAACTTCAACAGCTGAATACGACTCAACATCGGGAATCTCCTTGAGATTTGCCCGCTTAAGACTCTCTTGAGCCAAGCGGATGATCATGAATCCTCCTTCACATCGGATTCTTCTGGCCTCAGTTAACCCATGTTACCCGTGCTTTGGCATCATCCATTAGTGTGCCTTGGCATCACCCATTTGGATGAGAATGGCTGGACAAATCTGACCCAAACTTTGGCGTTGCCAATCGCGATCAGCCGGAAAAGTGTGTCGTTGTCGTCACCGTAGATACGACGGGACTTGTTAAGGGTGGCGCCACCCCGCCGCCGCTTCCATTGCAGCCATTGCAGCCTTGCGATGGCCTTCATCGGCGACGCTGGCGAAGTCTCGGTAGAAACTTTTCAGACTGCGCGCTTGCACGGGACGTTGCGGAGGCCGAGCTACGGGGTCTTGAGGCGCACAGCTGCAGCTCGGGTATGATCAAATAGTGAGAGCACCCTTCTGCATGGCGAGGACGACAGCCTGAACCCTGTTCTTAGCGTCGAGCCTTTTCATCGCTTGCTCGATGTGCCAATCGACGGTTCGGTCTGAGAGATGGAGCATGTGTCCGATCTCTTCAGACGACATGCCTTTGGCAACTCCAACCAAAATCTCCCGCTCTCTTTTGCTCAATCGCGATTGAGTAGGCTCTTCAGGAGGAGCAACGAGGTCTTTCAGGCGATAGAAGCCTGCCATGCAGATGACCTGAATGGTGAAGCGATGCTTGAGCAGCTCGGAGCGGTTGTTCGTGGCACTGCCAAACCAGCCCACTCCAATCGAACCCTTCGGGCCTGGAACGGGAACGACGAGCGCCTCAGGAACACCATCCTCCCTAGCCCTCTTAAACCTCTCGTCGTCGTAGGGCTCGTGAGGAGTGTCGTACCAGAAGAAGGGTTCTAGGGCCTCGTTACAATGCCGGAACACCGGACTAGCTTGAAGCTCGCCTTTATACACGTGCCGTGCAAGCTTCCCTTTCTCAACTCTTGCCCCCAGTAACCACTTTTCGAGTGGCAGGCCCTCGAAGGTAAAGCGGAATACGCCGAAGTCTTCGACGCCGATCTCGCGCAAGTCCCGGTGCATGTGGTCGAGAACGTCATCGACTGTGGGCTCACACAGCAGCTCGTTGATGACCTTCGGGAGATGAGTTTTTAGAACCTTCACGGCTTCACTTCCCGCATTTCTACGAGTTGACGAAGCGGGTTAACCGAGGATCATCATAGCCCAAATGTTTATTTTCTGCAGAGTGACAAACGACATAGCAGTGTGACAAACGACACAGGGCAAATCCGAGCGCCAGGGTATGATCCTATCCGTGGCTCGCGAGCTTAGGCTTCCGGCGGCGGGCTGACACTCTCCCTGGCCTGGTGGAAGTGACGTTATGAGGTATCCGAACAAATCGTTAGAAATGCCGCTTGAGACCTTCTCCAAGGTTGCGCCAGAGAAGCGGCTTTGGGCGATGCTGCATCAGCTTGGGGGCAAGCCGCCATGACGGTAGCTCAACTAGCGCTCCCCACAAGCTTGCGAAGCAATGGGCGTGAGCCTCCACGAGCCCACCAATCTGACGCCGTCCGCCTGATCCTTGTTGGACTTGCATATTTTACGTTGGCCTATCTCGGCCTGCGGCTTGCTTCAGTTAATCCAAGCGCCACCCCCATATGGGCTCCGACGGGTTTAGCCATCGCAGCCGTATTGTTGTGGGGCCATCGGATTACGCCTGCCGTCTTTATTGCCGCCTTCCTGATCAATCAGCTTACCGCAGGCTCGATTTTCACCTCGATAGCCATTGCAGGCGGCAATACTCTTGAGGCGGTGACTGCGGGCTACCTCGTCAGGCATTGGGCGGAGGGTGAGCAGGTTTTCGACACGCCGACTGGCGTAGCCAAATTCACGCTAATTAGTCTTGCGGCGACGATGGTCAGTGCCACGATAGGAGTGAGCAGTCTGACGCTCGCTGGCTACGCTGAAGTGAGCAGTTTCATTTCCGTCTGGCTCACATGGGGGCTCGGCGATTTGGCGGGGGCTCTTGTTGTTACACCCGTTGTGGTGCTCTGGGCCAAAAGCGACCCAGCATCACTCAGGCCACCTCAAATTACGCGAACAGGATTGACTTATCTTGCCGCCATAGCTGTCGGAGCTATTGCTTTCAGTCCGATGTTGCAGCAGACGCCCCTTCACGACGCGGTGATTTTTGTGGTCATTCTGCCGTTGCTTTGGGCCTCACTCCGCCAAGGCCCGCGCGATACCGCTACCGTGGCGCTTATCATTTCCGCATTCGCAGTTTGGTGCACCGCAATGCAATGCGGGCCCTTCGCAAAGCCAAGTCTGAACAACTCTTTCATACTGTCGCTGGCCTTCATGATCAGCGCTGCCGTGCTCTCCCTCGCTCTGAGCACCGATGTAAAGGTGAGAAACCGCACTGAGAATCAGTTAAGACAGCGCGCCTTGGAAACAGAGGTGTTATGGCAAGCCACTATTCAAGTCGCCTTTGGCGGCTCTTTTGAAGATCTCCTTCGCGGTTGCCTGGAGAGGATCTGCCGGGTGACGGGTTGGCCCGCTGGGCATGTTTACGTTCCCGACAACGTCAATGATCCCCGCCGCTTGCTACCTAGCCCGGTTTGGCATTTTGAGCGCGAAGAGCTAGCCCCACTCGCTCATGAAACAGCAGCAGGTGTATTGCTGTTTGACGAGGGACTTCACGGTAAGAAATGGGCGACTAGATGGTTGGAGGGGCCGCCTAACAGTACGCGCAGCGCTAACCAACCTAGCAAGCCAATCCTGCTGAAAACTAGGTCGCCAATCCTGCTGAAACATGGGCTCCACGCTGCCTTCGGCTTTCCGCTGTACGCAGAGGGAAGGCTTCAGGCCGTAGTGGAGTTCTTCTCGACTACGCGTCAACTGCCTGACAAGCATCTTCTGTATATCGTGGAAAGCATCGCAGAGCAGCTTGGACGGGTTCTCGAGCGCCAACAGGGCCACGAGCAACAACGCCAGGCTGTGGCGATTTCAGATGCTCTCAATCTCACCACTATCCGCTCGGACGCCTTGGAGGCCACACTGAATGCGCTCACCTCCGGTGTCTATCTCACGGACCGCCACGGCCGAATCGCATACATGAACCGCGCTGCTGAGCACCAAGTCCGCACCAGCAATGCAATCTGCGTTGCGAATAGCCATCTTTCTGCTGTTGACCGTAAGGCACGCCTTGCGCTCGATAGGGCCATAAACGAGGTAACTGGAGACGAAGCCGCTCCACTAACCGGCAGCTTTACCATCGCTCTCCCCGCGGGAGAAAATGCGGGTCTAATCGCCACCGTCCTCCCGCTCGCGCGCGGCGAACGCCACAGCGGGGCCTTCTCGGGAACGGTGGCAATCTTCGTGCAAGACCCAATCGTGATGTCGCCTTTCCCGGGCCAGGCCTTCGCCGAGCTCTATGGCCTCACGACGAGCGAACTACGTGTGCTCCTCGCCATGGTGCCAGGGCTTAGCGTAAAGGAAGCGGCTAACGTGCTGGGGATCGGCGAGAACACGGCCAAAACCCACCTTCAACACATTCACTCCAAGACCGGCACGTCGAAGCAGACCGAGCTCGTGCATTTGTTCATGAGTTCCACACCGCCGGTCAATGCGGCCTAGCGGCCAGCAGACCGGCGCTAGGGAAAACACCGGCTATCCCAGCGCTTACCTGGAGCGTGACGCTTGTGGTCATGCCCCGGGCAGGGGGTCGGCACGAATGGGCCGCTGCACGGGTAGCAAGTCTATTTTTTTTCAAGTTCCTCACCCGAACGGATGAGGCACCTCGAAACCTACATTGTGTAAATTTGGGGATCACTGGATGGGCGCCCGGTGACTGCGGAGCATTACTTTATGCTCCTCCTAAGAAAGGAACCCCAATGAACAAGCTATAATGCTAACGGCCGTAACTATGTTTTCTGTGTCGATGACTTCGATCGCTTTCGCAGACAATAGCGTCAACGGAAATGGAGAGGGACTTGAACATTCTCTCAACTCCAATACTTGCGTAAACGCTGGTGGCGGAAACGGAGGAGAGTTTGGTAGTTTTTGCCTCAACGTGATCCCTCATGGTGAGCTTGACCCCGGCCAGTCCGGTTTGCACAACCAAGCTCCGGAAGCAGGAAAATGCGGCGAGTTAAAGTGTTAATCCCTAGCGTAGATTGACCTAATAGCGCCGAGTTATTCGAACCGCAACGCGGTGATCGGGTCTAGACGTGAGGCCCTGAGTGCCGGGTAATAGCCGAAAAAGATCCCAACTGCGGCGGAGAAGCAGACCGCAATCAGCACCGAGGCTGCGCTAATCAGTATTGGCCAGCCTGCGAAGGTCGCGATCGCGCCCGCAACAACGCTACCAGCGACTATGCCGATCAACCCACCAAGCAGGGATAGCGTTGCCGCTTCGATTAGAAATTGGCCCCGTATATCTCGAGGTCGTGCCCCGACGGCGAGGCGCAGCCCGATCTCTCGGGTGCGCTCTGTGACGGAGACAAGCATGATATTCATAATGCTGATACCGCCGACAATCAGCGAGACGGACGCCACGGAGAGCAATAAGATTGTTAAGGTCCTGAGAGACTGGGATTTCGCCTCAAGGAGCGATGCCAAAGTCTGCGTGGTGAAATCATCAGGGGCGCCCTCAGACAGTCGGTGACGCTGGCGCAACAATTTCCCGATCTCTTGTTTAACGGCGGCCAAGACATCGGCGGCCTTTGCCTTGACCATGACGAAGTCAACTGCACGCGGATTAGCCCGGTCCGAGCCGCCCAGCACTCGGATTCTTGCGGTCGACAGCGGTATGTAAACGACATCATCCTGATCGAAGCCGGCAATCGTCGCTCCTTTCCGCTTGAGAACGCCAACGACAGTGAATGGGACGTTTTTGATCCGGATGGCGCTGCCCACCGGATCGATCTGATCGAAAAGCTTTTCGACAACCGTATCCCCCACTAAGGCAACTTTGGCCGCCGTCTGGACCTCGTTGAGCGTAAGGGGGCGGCCTCCGGTGATTTCCCAGTCACGGGCAATCAGATAGTCCGGTACGATGCCCGAAACATTCGTCGACCTGTTGCGATTGCCGGACACGACCTGGGCCTCTCCAGTAATCGTTGGGGCCGCGACTGCCACGTCGCCAAGTTCGCCGGCGATCGCTACGGCGTCTTCTTGGGTCAGCGTAGTTCGCTTCCCGGCGCCCCGATCTGCACCATCTCGGGTGAGCGCGCCCGGCCTCACAATGATCGTATTGGCACCGAGACTTCGCATCTGTTCGGCAACCTGTGTCTGCGCACCGCTTCCGACTGCGATCATAGCAATCACTGCGGCAACGCCGATTATAACGCCGAGCATTGTAAGTGAGCTGCGGAGTGCATTGGCCTGAAGCGCCTTCAGCGCAACGCGCATGCCATCGGAGAATCGAATTCCACGTCGCGGGCGGGTTGAAGCGGGGACCTGAACGGGAGGCAGTTGAACCTGCCCAGCATCTGTCGTCGATGCTGCTGGAACAGTGTTGTCAGCGACCAGAGCGCCATCTTGAATCGATAAAATACGACGCGCGTGCCGGGCGACGTTTGGATCATGCGTGACCACAAGGATGGTTCGGCCTGCGCGGTTCAGCGCATCTAACAGCGCGAGAATTTCTTGGCCGGTGTTGGTGTCGAGTGATCCAGTGGGTTCGTCTGCCAAAATGAGGGCCGGATCGGTTACGATTGCGCGCGCAATCGCAACCCGCTGCTGTTCGCCGCCCGATAACTGACTCGGCAGATGGTCCCACCTTGCGGTGAGACCAACGGCCCCTAGCGCCGCAGCAGCCATCCGTTGGCGCTCGGCTCCGATAGCTGATTAGTGCGTGCCTGCTCGATTTGGGATTCTGAAATAGTCCTGTTGCCAAAAAGGGAAGTCTTACGGCCCAGATCCTGCTCGGCCTGAATATTGGTCGCTTCGGCGCTCTCGACCTGCGCTTCAATGACCAACCGAGATGCCTGTGCGTTTGTGAGGTCGGCTTCGGCAACTTTAATGGCCGCTTGTTTTCTCTTCACGCCAATCTGAGCTACCTCTACGGCTGACTTGGCTCCGCGGATCTTCGCCGCAAAGCTACGCGAGTCGAGACGCGCAATCGGCTGTCCTTCTCGAACCTCGTCATTGAAGTCCACCAGCAGTTCCGCCATCTGACCTGAGAGTTGAGAACTGACGTCGACTGTCTTCACTGGCTTAACGGTGCCGTTTGCATTCACTGTAATCTCGAGATCGCCCCGCTCTACACTCGCCGTAAGATAACTAACCGGCTGAGGGCCAAGCTGTGCGAAATAGGCACCGAGACCTACTATCGGTACCAAGCCAATCACTACAAAAATCGACCGCATATTTTGAAAACCATGGCCCGGGGCGCTCAATCTTCCATGTTACATCATTCAAGGCCGATGCGCAGGCTGTCCTGTCTTGTTCCTGCAGTGGCCTGAGCGCGCCACAGCAGCTGCAGGTCATCTCCTCCGCCGCCCCATCGGCGCCGCCCCGCTCCCTTCGACTGTCGGCCAAGAGTTTTGTCTTTTGACGTAGGGTTACGATCCTGCCCGGCCTTGGCCCTTTTTTGGACTCTCTCTTTGGACGAAAGAATGCGCCGATGAAGGATTGGGCGCATGGAGAAGCCCCGCTCGCGCAGCGCGGGACTTCCCGGGTTCCACGGGGGGAACCAGTGACGGCTCGGGGGAGAACCGTCGCCAACAAATAGGTAGTTGCAGGGCCTTCGTTATCAAGCCTACGGGCGTCGGCTTCGGTCGGCGCCCTTTGGCGGTACACAAGAAACCCGGCCTGGCTCGTGAAGCAGGACCGGGTTTCCTGTCAGCAGGATCGGCGCTGACGCCGGTGACTTATGTCCGAACCACCGGCCTGGATTCAACCCGCGATAGGATTGGATGTTCCTTACACGTCGGCTTCGGTCGGCTTTCGTTGCGGCAGTGGTGCCCGCGCTACAGTGCGCGCCCTAGCGTGGTGCTACCATTACGTTTTGGGCTGCTCTGTTCGCCAGCTTGCCGAACTCCCCGCGTGCGTTGGGGGCGTTGTCCGTTAGCGTTCCTTTGTAAACTCGCATTTCTGTCTGCTCAGGTTGGGGCAGACTCGTGAGAGGGCACGATGCGCGACATCCGGGGTGATCTGCAAGAGCGTGCAATTCTCGTTGATGAGCAGATCAGAGCTGCCGTTGCTCACTTTGACAAGGCCATTCAACAACTCCAAACGGAACGGGATGCGAGAATAGGTGATTTGAAGGCGAGTCTCGCAATGCTTGCCAAACTCATGGAATTTGAGGAACGACTCCTGCACAATACGCCGCCCGCGACTCCGGCCTCCCCTTACAATACGCCGCCCGCGACTCCGGCCTCCCCTCACAATACGCCGCCCGCAACTCCGGCCTCCCCTCACAATACGCCGCCCGCGACTCCGGCCTCCCCTCACAATACGCCGCCCGCGACTCCGGCGTCCTCTTTACTTGCACTGGGAGAGCTCTTTTTGAAAAAGCTCAATAGTGCAGGTCAAATGTCCAAGCAGGAACTTATCGACATGGCGGTTATGGAAGGTTTCTTTCCTGGCCCCGACACCGCGGCGCAGGGGGTACACCCCATGCTCGTCTCGATGTTGAGAAGCGAACTTATTCGCCAAACGTCAGACGGAATTTACATGCCCCCCACATTTTCCCAAACGATCAAACTTCGGCGGGTGACCTAATCATCCCAGTGTCGCTTCGGTCGGCGCTCTTTTGTTGCACGTTCCCCTGCGTGGCAAGTTAGGGGGCGTCGGTTTTTTGGCGAAGGCAAAACGGGCTGGCAAGAAGTCAACACACTTCATTATCGAGGTCCGTGGCGCTGATCTCGTCGTGAGCCTGCTAAACGGAAAGTTCAAGGCCACATACTACAAACCTATGGGCCGACCACACCTAATCCTACGCGAACGCACTAGAACCGACGACCACGAGATTGTGGACGAAGCTTATAGGGCCGCAGTGGCAAAGGCACGCGAGCTTGGTTGGATAGTGTGAGCGTGCGAGAATCTCTCGGCATGAGCGAACGAAGATTTCCGCCGCCCTGGACTGTCGAGAAGATTCCCGGTGGCCTTAAAGTGCCAATGGCCAGGGACAGCAAATCTGCCTTAGTACTAAACTGTACTGAGTTTTTATCGACTGACTTCGGACTCAATGCTTGGAATGTGATAAGCAGTGCAGGCGGCCATGTCGCTAGTACCCCCCGTCTAGCCGACGATATGGCCGCTTCCGTGCCGGCTTTTCCCTCCCGGCACAGCGACGCGCTTCTAAGCACCTAGCTTCGGTTAGGTGCTTTTTTTTATTAGCGATCCTAATGAGTGCCCGACATTCGCCATGATCACTAACTCTATTCATCAACGAAACCGCGCGAAGACGAGAGGGAAAAAACGGGGGTAATCGGGGGGAGCATGGCCCAATGGGCCAAGCCCCCTTTTTTTTACCGTCGCCAACCTGGACCTGCCGCAGTGATTGAACCCGCGATGGGATAGGGTTCTTGGGGAGCCACTGTCGGCGGGCTATTCAGCCGCCATTATCGGCTCGGTCTCCTCATCCAATGCGTTGAGGAAGCACTGAGCACGCTCCAAATCCTCTGCAAGCCTTACCCACGTCTGGGCAAGATTGGCGAAATGCTCTCTTGATTGTGGGGTTGTTGCTGTCTGAGCAAGTCGGACGCAATTGAGAGCGTGTTGACGGCACTCTTTTGGATCGCCGGGCATGGGGAGGACTCCTTCTAGCTAACTCCTTTCCAACACAGAACAGGGTATCGATTCCAAGGAGCGCGTTTTCTGTCAATACGGCAGTCGTGCGCTGCAACAAGACACGCCGTGTCGGCTTAGGTCGGCGGTCCCTTTGCGATAATGTCTCGGCATGACCGAACGAAGATTTCCGCCACCGTGGACCGTCGAGAAGATTGCGGGTGGCCTTAAAGTCTGCGACGCCAACGGCCAGTCACTCGCGTATGTCTATTCACGCGAGAACCCGGATGACGCTCACATGGCGAAGGTGCTGACCGAGGATGAGGCACGCCGTATAGCGAGGGAACGGCGCAGACTGCCCTCCGCGGTGAGCTAGTTGCCCACCTTTTCTGTTTGACCCTTACTAAGCTCGTGCCCTTCCCTGTTGAGCCTATCAAGGTTGGAGAGAGTTCTGAGTGAGAAGGGGTTGGTAGGTGGCAGGATTTTGGGCAGCGAGATCGCGCCATATGGGTAGCGCCTCCTTCCAAGCGTTCTCGGCCTCGCCGGACCGATGCGTGATGTAATAGAAGTTTCCCATATTGAAGAGGGTCCGAGCGAAATCAGGTTGGTAGGCGGTGGGGTTCTGGGCAATGAGATCGTGCCAGATTTCTCGCGCTTCCTTAAAGGCGCTCTCGGCCTCGCCGAACAGGTGTAGGTAGATACGGGTGCTTCCCAGATTGTTTAATGTCGCGGCGACATCAGGTCGGTAGGCGGGGTTCCCGCGGGCGAGATCGCGCCTGATGCCGAGAAACTCCTTATAGGCGCTCTCGGCCTCGAAGTGCCGATTTGTGTCGTCATAGACATTTCCCAGATTGTTTAGGGTCGCGGCGAGATCAGGTCGGTAGGCGGAGTTCTGACGGACGAGGTCGCGCCAGATTTTGAGCGACTCCGTAAAAGCACTTTCGGCCTCTCCATACTGTTGCGCGACGTAATAGAAACTTCCTTGACCGGTGAGTGCCAAGGCGAGATTAGATCGATAGGTGGCGGGATTGTCGCGGGCGAGATCGCGCCAGATGTTGACCGACTCCTTATGTGCACTCTCGGCCTTGTCGAACTGATGTTCTTGGGCATAAACGTTTCCCAGATTGTTTAGCGCCCCGGCATAATCGGCTCGGTAGACGGCGGGTTCCTTGGCAGCGAGGTCGCGCAGATTAGGAAGAAGGTCGTTGAAAACCTTCTCGGCTTCGCTGAGCTGATTCTGTCGCGCCAATAGTCCGCTGTACGCAAGTGCGTATGCGACGTTATCCGGTCGATATTGATAGGCCTTCGCGTAGAGAGGCCGAGCGTCAATCGGGCGAAATTGCAGCTCGAAGATTTGTGCGCGTTTAAAGTGATCTTCCGCCGCACGATCGACGTTGGACTCATCGCGAGCAAGCAGCCGATCGTAAATCTTTCCCGCCTCTTCCAGCTTGCCTTCGTGCAACTGATCCTGAGCCAGCTTGATTAGGGTCGTATCGTCTCCGTTCGCTGCCGCCTGGATACGAGCCTCTGTCAGCTGCCGATCCAATTCGAAATATTTGCGAATCCAGTCGTCTTTCTCCCTGAGTGCTTGCTCGGCCGTCAGCTTCTGTTTTTCGAGCTCTCTAGTCAGGTATTCCCACGCTGGCTGAGGGATATTGTTACAATTGATATTGACATTGCCGTTGCCGACGACCGTCGGACTGCACGAGCCGGTGGTTGTTTGTTTTATATCGTTGGCTAGGGCAGAAACGCTGGCCACCAAGCTGCAAAAAGCAAGCAATAAGGCGCTCGACCTCATTTAGGTTTGTCCACGGCTGCGTCATTCGAGTTGATATTAATATCACCGTTACCAATGACGTTCGGAGAGTTGGCCCCCTCGGTTTTCTGACTAATGTTCGGAGCAGGAGGTTCGGGTGAAACCCAATGTGCCGGAGAATAAAAATACACGACTGCGAAGACAGCGAGTGCTCCGCCAGCGCGAATGGCCAAATTGGTGCCTAGTCCTAATTTGAGGTTTAAGAATCCCGGTATCATCGCGGCGACGCCGCCCGCCGCTAAGGCGAGAATGATTTGGATGACTTCAAATTGGTAAGACGTCGGATTCGGAATGAAAACCACAATCGCCAAAAGTGCCGTCACAAAGATGACGCCGAATATGAACGCCAAGATAACGCCCATTTGTCCGTCGTTCATGCTGACGCTCGGCCTTGAGAATAAGGACTGAATTTTACTGCAAAGTGGCAAGCGTTGGAAGGCCGGGATGCAAGCATGGCTTGGCGATATCAAGTCTGAACACGATTGGTAGCTGCGGCGGTCATGTTCACCCCGCTCAAGTTGAAACCGTCGAAACTCGCCCGAATTTTTGGTAGCTAATTTGAGCTTGGGCCTCACACTCGCTGTTGAGACGAGTGCGTGTCCATTACTCGATGGCATAGGACTAAGAGACGGTTCCGCATTCTAGGAGGCGACGCAGGTTTCTCAAAGACCGTTAGCCTTCCTGCTGGAAGCCCTTCGACGGTTCCATCGGAGACAGACGTTGAGACAGGTCCGTGTCAGCCTTATCAACTATTGTCGGACACGGACTTGTCTCACGCCGTCGATACCAAGTTGCGCGGCTGACTCCCTCAGCTTCCCAAGGCTTGAGCTTTTGTTTTGCGTTTGCCAGATAGGCTTGGCGTGAAACGGCGCCGGCCCGCTTCCGTCGCTCCCTCTGCCGGTTTCGCTTCTTCGCCTTCCGCTGTTCGGCAAGATCCTCGGCGGAAATAAGCTCGCCGTCGAGATTGACGGGCGCGATCCTCCAAACCTTCAACGACTCACGTTCGGCATTCGTGAGCCTGAGGCGCTCCCCTAGCTCTTTGCCGCCAAGCCAAACACGGCGCGAGTCATCGTTTTGGAGTTCATCAAGCCATGCCCGCTCCGCATCCTCGGCCCACGGCGCATAAAGCTCGATCACGGCCCGCATTTTCTTGTCTGCCGCCTGATCGGCAACGGCAGCAATGCGCAACATCAAATAGAGGTCATCCTTGCCCAAATCATCATCGGGCAGGGTGAGGGGGTTGCCGTAGCGGACGCGGAGAACCTTTAGGAGGTCGCCCCACAGCAAGCGCCGGATGGTTTCGCGTTTGCTCATGTCCGCCCCCGCCTGTTGACGGGGACGGAATGGGCTTGCGCGGCGAGACGAACATTGGCAATTAGGTGTTCTGTTCCGCCGCCACAGCGAACAGCTTTTTGAAGGCCGAAGCTCCTATCCGGGGCGTCGGCCTTCTCGCTTTTCAGGGGTGGGGGCATGAACAACCCCCGAACGGGATGCGCACCATGAGCGCACCGTTGCGCACCCAAGGTCCGTTTAGATTTCCGCTAAGTTGTTGGAAGTATTGGAGCGGGCGATGGGATTTGAACCCACGACCCCAACCTTGGCAAGGTTGTGCTCTACCCCTGAGCTACACCCGCGATCCGGCCTACCCTCGCGCTCTTGCCAAAACCATCCGGTTCGCGCTTGAAGGCACTGTCTGGCGTTGTAGTTGATCGCCCTTCCGATGTCCATAGCACGCGCTTTTGACCCTCGCGCGTGCGAAACAGGACGCAGACAGGCACTTGGACGGCACGTCAAAGATGAAGCCAAAATCGACCGAGGCGGATCGGCAGACTTTGTTCGCGCGACTCGAAGAGCTCGGCATCGCGTCTGTCACGGTGGAGCACGAGCCGGTGTTCACCGTCGAGGAGTCCCAATCCTTGCGCGAGCGCCTGCCAGGCGCTCACACCAAGAACCTGTTCCTGGTGGACAAAGACGGCCGCGCCGCACTCGTCGTCGCCAAGGACGACACGCGCGTCGATTTGAAGTCGGTGGCGAAGCGCCTTGGGATCGGACGCCCCAGCTTCGGCAAGCCGGAGCGCTTGCTTGAGCTCCTCGGCGTGACGCCAGGCTCGGTCACGCCGTTCGCCCTGATCAACGATCCTGAGGGCCGCGTCGCCGTGGCGGTCGATGCCGCCCTCCTCGCCTTCGCCGAGGTCAACTTCCATCCGCTGGAGAACACCGCCACGACCAGGCTAGCAACGGACGATTTCCTTCGCTTCGTCCGCGCCTGCGGTCACGAGCCGCTCATTCTCCCCCTCTCCTGACCGCTGCCGGAGGCGTTGCCAAACCGGCATCCGCGGCCCATCTTCCCGGTAAAATAGGGCGCGCGGCCTGCTTGGCCTTGCCGCCAGCCACGTATAGGGTCGCGAACCGCGAGGGTGAATGAGTAGCAGCATGGATACCCCGATCCTTTCCGAAGGCACGGCAACGGCCGACGCCGACCTCATCAAGAACACCACCACCAAGGATTTCATGCGCGACGTGGTCGAGGCCTCGCGCGAGGTTCCGGTTCTGGTCGATTTCTGGGCGCCGTGGTGCGGTCCCTGCCGGCAATTGACGCCGATACTGGAGAAAGCGGTGCGCGCGGCCAAGGGCGCGGTCAAGCTCGTCAAGCTCAACATCGACGACCACCCGCAGATCCCTGGCCAGATGGGCGTTCAGTCGATTCCGGCCGTGTTCGCCTTCCAGGACGGAAGGCCGGTCGACGGCTTCATGGGGGCGTTGCCCGAGAGCCGCGTAAAATCGTTTATCGCGAGGCTGATCGGCGAGGAGACGGCCGATGTCGCCGCCGACATGGAGGATGCGGAAGTAGCGCTTGCCGCGGGCGACGTCAATAGCGCCGCGCAATCTTTCGGCGAGGCGCTGCAGAAGGACGCGGAGAATGCCCGCGCCGCCGCCGGACTTGCCAAGTGCTACATCAAGACCGGAGATCTCACCCGCGCCGAGCAGACCTTGGCGCTCGTGCCTCCGGCCAAGGCTGACAGCGCCCCGGTAGCCAGCGCCCGGGCGAGCCTCGAGCTTGCGCGCAAGGCGGCCGACACGGGCGACGTCGAGTCGCTCCGCGCCAAGCTTGCGGCCAATCCCAAAGACACGCAGAGCCGCTTCGATCTTGCGCTTGCCTTGAATGCGAAAGGCGACCGTCAAGGCGCGCTCGACGAGCTCCTGACCATCATCCGCAAGGATCGCGCCTTCAACGACGATGCGGCCCGCAAGCAGATGCTGCAGCTGTTCGACGCTTGGGGCGCCGCCGATCCTGCGACTATCTCGGGCCGACAAAGGCTCTCATCGCTGTTGTTTGCGTGAGAGCAAGGAGACTTGCCGCGTGGGGTAAGCGATCGCTACCGAGGGCCTGGAGATCTTCCGCGGGTGCTGCCCATCTTTCCGTTGCGCGGCGCCATTCTCCTACCGCGCGCCACGCTCGCGCTGAACGTGTTCGAGCCGCGCTATCTCGTGCTCGTGGATTATTCGCTCGCCGGCGACCGCCTCATCGGCATTGTGCAGCCGGCGCCAGAGGCCAGCGACAACGAATCGCCGACCGGCAAGAGCTTCCCCTTGCGCCGGGTGGGATGCGTCGGGCGGATCACCGCCTTCAGCGAGGGTGACGACGGCCGCCTGATGCTCTCGCTCACCGGCATTACGCGCTTCCGGCTTTTGCATGACGTCGAGTCTGACGAGCCGTTCCGCTTTTGCCAGGTCGACTTCGGCGAGTTCGCCACCGACTTCAGGTCAGGCCACGGCGAAGAGGACGTCGATCGGCCGCGCCTTCTGACGACGCTCAGAAATTATCTGACCGCCAATAATCTCGGCGCCGACTGGGACCGCATCGACAGCGCGAGCAACGAGCGCTTGGTCAACACGTTGTCGATCTTGAGCCCATATGGCGCGGAGGAGAAACAAGCGCTGCTCGAAGCGAGAGATTTGCGGGCGCGGGCCGAGGCACTGGTAGCGCTCGCCGAGATGGAGCTTGCGTCACGCGACGACGGCTCGGGAACGTCGATACAATGACCGGCACAAGGACCGGCAAGGAGGCTCCCATCGATAAAGACTCCGATCCTCGCACCGGCGCACGCCGCCTCGATCCGAAGCTGCTTGAGATTCTGGTGTGTCCCTTGACCAAGACGTCGCTCGACTATGATGCCGAGCGCCAGGAGCTGATCAGCCGCGCCGCGGGGCTCGCCTACCCGATCCGCGACGGCATTCCCATCATGTTGCCCGAGGAAGCGCGCAAGCTCGACGGATGCTAGGCGATCACAGCCTCTCGCCTTTCAGGAGGCGCGGGATGGTGCCGCTCACCCCTGCCGCCTCGCGCACCAGCACGCGCTTCAGCCACGGCGCACGGTCGACCACGCCAAGCCCGAGATCGCGAAGCGCGCGCAACGGTGCGTTGTCGTTGGAGAACAGGCGGTTCAGCCCATCCATCACCGCGGCCGAGAAGGCGCTGTCGAACCTTCGCCAGCGCTCATAGCGCTCGAGCGGACCGGATGCCCCGATATCGAGCCCGAGCCGCGCGCTCTCGACGATGATCTCGGTGGACGCCGCCACGTCGCGGAACCCGATATTGAGACCCTGGCCGGCAAGAGGATGGACGGCGTGGGCAGCGTCGCCGACAAGCGCCAAGCGCTCGGCCACGAAGCTGCGGGCGACCTGAAAGTCGAGCGGGAAAGATTGGCGCGGACCGGCGACTGCAATGTCGCCGAGCTTGGTGCCGAAGCGCTTGGCAAGCTCGGCGAGGAATGTCGCCTCATCAGCCGCCATGATCGCCTTGCCCGTAGCCTTGTCCTCCGTCCACACGATGGAGGAGCGGTTGCCTTTGAGGGGCAGGATGGCGAAGGGGCCGCCGGGAAGAAAATGCTGCACGGCTTTCCCGCCATGCGGCTTCTCGTGCTTGACCGTGGTCACGATGCCGACTTGCGGATAGCTCCAGCTCACGCATTTGATGTGAGCAGCCTCGCGCAAGCGCGAGCGCTTGCCGTCGGCGGCGACCAGCAACTTGGCTGACGCCGCGCCGCCCTTGGCCCGTTGCACCTCAATCTCAAAAGGCGTCGCCGAGAAGCCTGTGACACTGTCGGGGGCAAAGACCGCGATGGCTGGCTCACGCGCGAGCGCTGCACTCAGCGCGCGGGCGAGATCGGCATTCTCGATCATATAGGCGCCGGCTTCGCCCGGCCTCAAATCGTCGTCGAAGCCGAGGAAATGCGGACGAAGCGGCGCATCGAGCGAGCTGTCGGTGATGTCGATGCTGGTGATCGGTTGGGCGTCCCCGGCAAGCTCAGGCCAAATGCCGAGGACGGAGAGGAGGCCTTTGCTCGCCGCCGACAGCGCCGAGGCGCGGGCATCGGGCTTGTCTTTCTGCGGCGGCTCGGCGTCGATGAGCGCCACGCGAAATCCGTTGGGTGCGAGAGCGGCGAGAGCAAGCGCGAGCGTCGTGCCGACAAAGCCGCCCCCGGCAATGATGACGTCGTATCGGGTCTTGTCGGGCATGGCTACTTACCCCGCTGCCCACCCCTCCCCGCAAGAAAAAAGGGGGAAGCTGCTCACCATATCAAATCGCTTGCGTTCCGCTTCGCCGCCAAAGCTGGTAAAGGGCGCAACCCATGAGCCGCGCTCTCGACCAGCTTCTCGCCATCCTCGACATCGAAACGCTCGAGGTGAATCTGTTTCGCGGCGTGAGCCCGCAGGTCGGCTGGCAGCGCGTGTTCGGCGGGCAGGTGATCGGCCAGGCGCTGGTCGCGGCCTACCGCACGGTCAATGGCCGCACCGCCCATTCCTTGCACGGCTATTTCCTGCGGCCGGGCGATCCAGCGGTGCCGATCCTCTACAATGTCGACCGCATCCGCGACGGCGGCAGCTTCTCCACCCGCCGCGTGGTGGCGATCCAGCACGGGCAGGCGATCTTCTCCATGGCAGTCTCCTTTCACAAGCATGAGGAGGGTCTGTCGCATCAGGTGAAAATGCCCGAGGTGCCGCCGCCGGAATCCCTGCCGAGCGAGGGCGAGCTGAAAGAGCTGCTGCTCGATCGCCTGCCGCCGCAGGTCAGGACCTATTGGGAGCGCGAGCGGCCGATAGAGATCAGGCCCGTCGACCTTTCCCGCTATCTCAGCCCGGAAAAGCGCGCCGCCACGCAACAAGTGTGGATCAGGGCGACGGGGAGCCTCGGCGACGACCTCGCTCTGAACCAATGCGTGCTTGCCTATGCCTCAGATTTCACCCTGCTCGATACCGCGCTGATCGCCCATGGCCGCTTCATCTTCGATCCATCGCTGATGCTCGCAAGCCTCGATCATTCCATCTGGTTTCATCGGCATTTCCGGGCCGATGACTGGCTGCTCTACGCCCAAGACAGCCCAATCTCGCGGGGCGGACGCGCCTTCTGCCGCGGCACGCTGTTTACGCGGTCCGGCGAACTTGTGGCCTCGACGACCCAAGAAGGGCTCGTTCGCGAGCGCCGCGCCGATTAGTCTGTCCAAAATTTAGGCAAATGCCACATTTTGCTTAATCCATAGGCAGGCATACGCTCTTCCACCTGGTCCGTGCAGCCCTTCGCCCTGCAGAAAACCCCTCAAAGCCAAGGAATTGCTGCGCCGCGGCGGAGTTGGCACGCAGTTTGACTCTCCTTTCGGGTTAACGCGGCTCACGACCATTGGTCAGAACGGAAGCCGCAATATGGAGGGGTGAGCAAATGAAGCTGGTGATGGCGATCATCAAGCCATTCAAGCTCGATGAGGTGCGCCAAGCCCTCACCGAGCTCGGCCTGCAGGGCATGACCGTGACCGAAGTCAAAGGTTACGGACGCCAGAAAGGCCATACCGAAATCTATCGGGGCGCGGAATACGCCGTGAACTTCCTGCCGAAGATCAAGATCGAAGTCGTCGTGCCGGCCAAGATGGTCGACAAGGCCGTCGACGCCATCGTTGCCGCTGCCAAGACTGGGCAGATCGGCGACGGCAAGATCTTCGTGGTCCCGGTCGAGCAGACGGTGCGTATCCGTACCGGCGAAACCGACGAATCAGCGCTCTGAGAGGGGGAGGTAAACTAGATGTCGACTCTTATGAAGTTTCTCTTCGGCGTGGTCGCAGCGCTCGCTGTGCTGATCCTCGCCCATATCGATCCGGCGTTTGCGCAAGCAGCCGGTGAAGCGGCGCCGGCAGCGACGCCGCCCGCACCACCTCCGTCCCCGATCAACACCGGCGATACGGCGTGGATGCTCACATCCACCGCGCTCGTCTTGATGATGACGATCCCGGGCCTTGCCCTGTTCTACGCCGGCATGGTGCGCAAGAAAAACGTGCTCGCCACCGTAGGCCAAGCCTTCGGCGCGACCTGCATCGTCACCGTGTTATGGATGGTCATAGGCTACTCGATCGCCTTCACCACCAATGACAGCGAGGCGCTCAACAAATGGATCGGCGGCTTCAAATATTTCATGCTGAAGCCGATGACCATCGACGCGGTAAGCCCGTTGGCCGCATCTATCCCTGAGTTGGTCTATATGTGCTTCCAGATGACGTTCGCCATCATCACCCCGGCCCTGATCGCCGGGTCGCTGGCGGATCGCATGAAGTTTTCGGCCTTCATGACCTTCATGGCGGCTTGGCTCATCCTCGTCTACAGCCCGATCGCCCATTGGGTGTGGGGCGGTGGCTGGCTCGGTCAACTCGGCGCTCTCGACTATGCAGGCGGAACGGTCGTGCATCTTAATGCCGGAACCGCGGGCCTCGTCTGCGCTCTCGTGCTCGGCCCCCGCTACGGGCTCGGCAAGGAGAACATGGCCCCCTACAATCTCGTCTATAGCGTGATTGGGGCGTCGCTGCTCTGGGTCGGCTGGTTCGGGTTCAACGCCGGCTCCGCCGTTACCGCCAATGTCAACGCCGGCATGGCCATGGCCGTAACGCAAATCGCAACGGCCGCCGCGGCGCTCGCGTGGATGTGCTGCGAATGGATCATCGCCAAGAAGCCCAGCATTCTCGGCATCGTCTCGGGTGCCGTGGCGGGCCTAGTTGCCATCACGCCGGCATCCGGCTTCGTCGACCCGACCGGCGCGCTGATCATCGGCATCTTAGCCGGAATCGTCTGCTACTTCGCGGCGGTGCACGTTAAGAAGTTCTTCGGTTATGACGATGCGCTGGATGCGTTCGGCGTGCATGCCGTGGGTGGCGCGCTTGGTGCCATGCTGACGGGTGCATTCGCTTCCAACGCCATCAACTCGCTGGGCAAAGGTTGGCTGACCGACGGCAACGCGCATCAGATGTTGATCCAGTTCTACGATGTGGCTGGCACCTTCATCTACTGCGCGGTCATGACCTACATCATCCTCAAGGTCATCGACTTCATCATTGGCCTGAGGGTCAGTCAGGCTGCCGAAGTCGAAGGTCTCGATATCAACCTGCATGGAGAGGTGGTGCAGTAACACTAGACGAGCTGAATCAACTCCAGGACGTAAGCTAACCACGAGAGCAGCATCTCCTCCCTTGACATCTGCTCTCCCTCCGAGCCCCGGCGCGTTGCCGGGGCTCATTTTTTGGGGGGCCCGCTGACCATTGCCGGAGCGTGCGCCATCCCGTAACCCTTCCGCATGGCGATTTAGGCAGGACTCACCTCTCTCGACGATCTCGTCGCCTCTCCTTTCGCGCGCCTCGCCGAGCTGCTTCACGGCATCGCGCCCGGAGCGCCGCCGATCGACCTTTCCCTCGGCGAGCCCCGGGCGCTGATCCCCTCGTTTCTCGGGCCGACGCTCGAGCAGCATTTGAGCGAGTTTGGGCGCTATCCGCCAATCCGCGGAATCCCGGCGTTGCGACAAGCCATCGCTGTCTGGCTCTCGCGCCGCTATCCCACGCTCGCCGGTCAGGTCGACGCCGAAGCAGAGGTGTTGCCGCTCAACGGCTCACGCGAAGGGCTGTTCTCCGCCGTGTTCCCGGCGCTGGCGCGAAAGGCTTCCATAGCGCGTCCGGCGGTACTCATTCCCAATCCGTTCTATCAAGCCTATGCGGCTGGGGCGGCTGCATCAGGGGCCGAGCCCGTGTTTCTCGACAGCGCCGGCGCGACGCAATTCCTTCCGGCGCTCGACGCCATCGATGAGCAGCTCTTGCGGCGCACCGTCGCGCTCTATCTCTGCACACCCTCCAATCCGCAAGGCGCGGTGGCAGACAGGAGCTACCTCGCCGCGGCAATCGCCCTCGCGCGGCGCTTCGACTTCATGCTGTTCGCCGACGAATGCTATTCGGAGATCTATTCCGACACCCCGCCCCCCGGCGCGCTCGATGCGGCATTTGCCGCCAACGAAAGTTTCGCCAACGTCGTGACCTTCAACTCGCTGTCGAAGCGTTCGGGGCTCCCCGGCTTGCGGTCAGGATTTGTTGCCGGAGACCCCGCTTTCATCGCGGCCTTCGCCCGCTTCCGCAACGTCGCCTGCCCACAGGTGCCGCTTCCTATCCAGCATGTATCGGTTAGAGCTTGGTCCGACGAGGCGCACGTCGAGCAGGGCCGGGCGCTTTACCGGCAGAACTTCGACATTGCCGGCGCCGTGCTGCAAGGCCGTTACGGCTACCGCCGTCCGCAAGGGGGCTTTTTTCTGTGGCTCGATATAGCGGCGCATGGCGGGGGCGAGGAGGCGGTAAAAACCCTTTGGAAAGGGTGTGGTGTCAGACTGCTGCCGGGAAAATATCTCGCCCGCACGGGGGCAAGCGGGGTCAATCCAGGCGTGAACCACGTCAGGGTTGCCCTTGTGCACGACTCCGCCACCACGGGCGAGGCTTTGGGACGTATCGTCGCCACACTGGGGTAGCAATGGCAACCAAGCGTAGACAGAAGGAGCGGCGCAGGCTCCTGCCGGGCGCGGTCGAGTTGGGCATAAGGCAGTTCATGTTTCGCAGCTACGGCCTCGGCATCGTGGCCATTGCTTGCGCGGCATGGGCGAGCCTCGCCACCTGGTCGGTCTACGACCCGAGCTTCAACAATGCGACCCAGGCCGCGCCGCGCAATGTGCTTGGGTCTTGGGGCGCGATCCTCGCCGATCTCGCCATGCAGTCCTTGGGCCTCGCCGCCATCGTCCTGTTTCTGCCGCTTGCCGCATGGGGCTGGCACCTAGCCCTGCGGACGGTACCGGAACGGCGCCGCGCGCGCCTCCTCATCTGGCCTCTCGCCGTGCTCTTGCTGGCGGCAGCCCTTTCCGCCCTGCCGCAGCCGAAAAGCTGGCCGCTGCCCAACGGCCTTGGCGGCATCCTCGGCGATCTGTTCATGACCGGCGCGCTGTTCATCGGCGTGCTGCCGGCAGCCGCGGCGTCCTTCGTGGCGGGGCTCCTGTTCCTCATTGCCGGCGCCTCGCTCCTGTTCTTCGCCTGCGGCACCTCCACCTCCTCGCTGATTGCCTTGTGGGCGCCACGCACCAAGCTTCCGAGCGAATGGGCCAACGCCTCGCTCGGTGCCGCCATGCATGTCGCCATGCATACCGGCGCCAAGATCAAGCGAGGCTTCTGGTGGCGAAAGGCTGACGGCGAGACCGAAGAGGCGCCAGAGTTGGAGAATGAGCGCAAGGCGATGGTCGAGGAGGCTGAGCCCGACCCCGATGGGCGCATCGAGCCGACGTTCGATCTTGAGCCGTTCGACCTCGACGACGAGGAGGAGGACGAGGAGGGCGACGCGGACGAGGACATCACCGAGCCCAACTATCGCATCACCCGGAGCTCGGAGAAGAAGCATACCGGCCTTCGCCGCACGCAGAGGAGCGACACGCCCTACGAGGCGCCGCCGCTCAAATTGCTGCAACAGCAGCCGCGCTCGAACAAGAGCCGCATCAGCGACGAGGTGTTGCAGGAGAATGCGCGCGAGCTCGAAGGCGTGCTGCAGGATTTCGGCGTCAAAGGCGAGATCACCAATGTGCGTCCAGGTCCCGTGGTCACCCTTTACGAGCTTGAGCCGGCGCCAGGGACCAAGTCTTCACGCGTGATCGGGCTTTCCGACGACATCGCCCGCTCGATGAGCGCGGTTGCCACCCGCGTCGCCGTGGTGCCCGGCCGCAACGCCATCGGCATCGAGCTTCCCAACGACCGGCGCGAGATCGTGATGCTGCGGGAGCTGCTCGAATCGCCGGACTTCCAGGAGACCGACGGGCGGCTCGCGCTCGCGCTCGGCAAGAATATCGGAGGGGAGTCGGTCACTGTCGACCTCTCCCGCATGCCGCATCTCCTGATCGCCGGCACCACGGGCTCCGGCAAGTCGGTCGGCATCAACACCATGATCCTGTCCCTGCTCTACCGGCTCTCTCCCGATCAGTGCAAATTCATCATGATCGACCCCAAGATGCTTGAGCTCTCAGCCTATGACGGCATCCCGCATCTGCTCGCGCCGGTGGTCACCGACCCGAAGAAGGCGGTGGTGGCACTCAAATGGACGGTGCGCGAGATGGAGGAGCGCTACAAGCGCATGTCGAAGCTCGGCGTCCGCGACATCAAGGGCTACAACAACCGCATCCTGCAAGCCGAGGCCAAGGGCGACGTGCTGACCCGTACAGTGCAGACCGGTTTCGACCGCTCCACCGGCCGCGCCATCTACGAGCAGGAGGAGATGGACTACGACGCCATGCCCTACATCGTGGTCATCGTCGACGAGATGGCCGATCTGATGATGGTGGCCGGCAAGGACATCGAATCCGCGGTGCAGAGACTTGCCCAGATGGCGCGCGCCGCGGGCATTCATCTCATCACCGCGACCCAGCGGCCGAGCGTGGACGTGATCACCGGCACCATCAAGGCGAACTTCCCGACGCGGGTGAGCTTCCAGGTGACCTCGAAGATCGACAGCCGCACCATCCTCGGCGAGCAGGGCGCCGAGCAGCTGCTCGGCCAGGGCGACATGCTCTACATGGCCGGCGGCGGGCGCATCATGCGCGTGCACGGTCCCTTCGTCACCGACGAGGAGGTCGAGAAGGTGGTGCGCCACCTGAAGAAGCAGGGCGTGCCTGACTATCTCGAGGCGGTGACCGAGGAGGAATCGGCGGACGACGAGGAGGAGGGCGCTGAAGAGGGCGAAGGCTACGGCGAGTCCGGCGACGAGCTCTACGATCAGGCGGTGGCCGTGGTGCTCAAAGACCGCAAGGTTTCGACCAGTTACGTGCAGCGGCGGCTTGGTATCGGCTACAATCGCGCCGCGACCCTGATCGAGAGGATGGAGAAAGAAGGCTTGATTGGCGCGGCCAATCATGCCGGCAAGCGGGAGATCCTGGTCGGCAATAACGAGGCAGTTTCGCCCTATTAAGCCCTGATTGAGCCCCTGCGACTCAAGGACTCAAGGTGCTACTTTCGCCAAGAAGTTGACCAGATTTGGCGGAATCATCTATCGATGGAAGCTGGGGCTTGCGCAAAAGCCGATTGGGGGTTCATCAATGCGCATAACAACCGCTTGGCTTCTCTTGGGCCTGCCAGCCGCTCTCTGCCTCCCGGCGGGCACGGCGCTCGCCCAAGAGGGCACGACGGTGCAAAAGACGCCGCCGACCGTCACAGCCCCTCAAGCCGAACCAGCCTACGATGCCGCGGAGCCCGAGCCTGGCGAGCTCAATCAAGGCGGCGGCGATGAGGGGGCCGGCTGGGATGCCGCGGTGGAAACAGCACCGGCGGCGACGCCCCTGATCGGCGAGCAGCAAGACGCCGCGGTCCAGCGCATCAATGCCTATTTCAACGGCATCACCAATCTGCAGGGCAATTTCGAGCAGATCGACTCCAACAATAAGCATACCGGCGGCCGCTTCTACGTGCAGCGGCCGGGCAAGCTCAGATTCGACTATGCGCCGCCGAGCACGCTCCGCCTGGTGGCGGACGGGCATTTTCTCGCCATCGAGGATTCAAGCCTCAAGACCATCGAGAAATATCCGCTCGAATCGACGCCGTTCCGCCTGCTGTTGGGCGACGGGGTTGACCTCGCCCGTGACGCGCGCATCGTCGGGGTGGAGGGCGACGAGGATTTGCTCGCCGTTACCCTTGAGGACCGGGGCGGCCAGGCGGCCGGCCAGATCAAGCTCTATTTCGACACCCAGCCTGAAATGAAGCTCAGGCAGTGGGTGATTACTGACGCGCAAGGGCTCGCGACGACGGTAACCATCAACGATATCGTGCCGGGGCGAAAGGTCGCGGCCGATTTCTTTACCTCGACCACGTCGTTTCAGCCTTTCCGCTGATTTCGCAGGTGCGAACACGCCTTTAGGGCCCTCAGCGGCTTCACAAATTTGTTAGCGGGCACCCGAAATTTCCTTACCAATCAACATTTTAGGCACGTTCAGCCGTCCAACGTTTACGACGCGTTAATTTTTTTGACCTGCGCCGGTTGAAATCTGTCCGCAACCCCCATATTTGTTCGTTTAGAAGCGGCCCACATCGCTTTTCATCGGTAGTGCCCCCCGTCTAGCCGAAGATGTGGTCCGCCCGTGCCGGCTTCCCTCCCGGCACGCGCGCGCAAAAAACGCGCTTCTGGCGCCCAACCACGCGCAGCGGTTGGGCGCCTTTCTTTTTTGGGCACACCTCATGCGCTTTCGCCTCGCCACCTGGAACATCAACTCGGTCAGGCTGAGGCTCGACCTGGTCGAGCGTTTCGTGCGCGCGCAGCGGCCGGACGTCCTCTGCCTTCAAGAAATCAAATGCGTGGACGGACTGTTCCCCGATCTGCCGATCCGCGCGCTCGGCTTCGATCATGTGGCGATCGCAGGGCAGAAGGGCTATCACGGCGTCGCCATCCTCTCGCGCCTTCCGTTCGCCCACGTCGAGCGCCGCGATATTTGCGGCCGCGGGCATGCGCGACATCTCTCGGTCGTGCTCGATGGCGGCGCCTCGGCCAACCCCCTCACCTTGCACAATGTCTACGTGCCGGCGGGCGGCGATCTGCCCGATCCGGCGCTCAATCCAAAATTCCGCCACAAGCTCGATTTCCTCGAGGCCATGGAGACCTGGTTTCGCGGAGTCCGCGGCAAGCGAACCAATCGCATGATCCTGGTCGGCGATCTCAACGTGGCGCCGCTTGAGACCGATGTGTGGTCGCACAAGCAACTTCTCAGAGTGGTCAGCCACACCCCTGCCGAGGTCGAGCGCTTCCTGCGCATGCAGGCTGCGCATGATTGGGTCGACGTGATGCGCCGCCACGTGCCGGCGGAGGAGAAGCTCTTCACCTGGTGGAGCTACCGAAACCGCGACTGGCGCGCCTCGAACCGCGGCCGCCGTCTCGACCATATCTGGACCACGTCGGCGCTCGACGGAGCCGCAACCTCGATGCGCGTGCTCGACGAGGCGCGGGACTGGCCGCGCACGTCGGACCATGTCCCGGTGATCGCCGATTTCGAGATTGCTTGAGTTCTCTCCTCCCCCTGCAAGGGTGAGGGAAAGGCTAAGGCACGAGCTTGTAGCCGCCGGTCTCGGTGATCAGCAGCTCGGCCTGAGAGGGATCCTTCTCGATCTTCTGGCGCAGGCGATAGATGTGCGTTTCCAGCGTGTGCGTGGTGACGCCGGCGTTGTAGCCCCAGACTTCATGCAAGAGCACGTCGCGGGTGACCACGCGCTCGCCGGCGCGATAGAGATATTTGAGGATCGAGGTCTCTTTCTCGGTGAGCCTGATCTTGCCGCCGCCGCCGTCGACCAGCAATTTCGACGCAGGCTTGAAGGTGTAAGGCCCGATGGTGAAAACCGCGTCCTCGCTCTGCTCGTGTTGCCGGAGCTGGGCGCGGATGCGGGCGAGCAGCACGCCGAGCTTGAACGGCTTGGTGACATAGTCGTTGGCGCCCGAACTCGAGGCCGAGGATGGTGTCGGAGTCGGTCGCTTGTCCCGTCAGCATGACGACCGGCCCCTTGAACCCGCTGCGGCGGAGCAGCTTGCACGCCTCGCGGCCATCGAGGTCGGGAAGGCCGACGTCGAGCAGCACGAGATCGACATGGCCGTTGCGCGCAAGCTTGAGCCCGTCAGATGCGTTGGCCGCGAGCAGCGTGTCGAACTCCTCGTGCAGGGAAAGCTGCTCGCTCAAGGAATCGCGAAGCTCGTCATCGTCGTCGATGATCAGGATCTTGCGCGCATTGCTCATGGCTGTCCCCGCGTGAACTCCGAGGTCTCCAGTAATAAGGGGGGCCTTCCCATTGGACAAGCGGGTCGGTTAGCTTCAGCGAGCAAGAAAAAGGCCAATTGGCCATGAGAGTTAAGCGAAACATCGCGTTGCGGCGCGCACCCGGGAATCCAAGGGAAGGGCGCCTTGCCTTGGCGCATGGCGTGCGGCGCGCGGCGCTCGGCCGGAGCGGCGCCAGGGCGTTGAAGCGGGAAGGCGACGGCGCGACACCGCTCGGCCGCTTTCCCGTTCGCCAAGTGCTCTATCGCGCCGATCGTGTGATGCGGCCGCGGACGGTATTTCCGCTGCGCGCCATCAGGGCCGACGATGGCTGGTGCGAGGATCCCGCCGACCGCAACTACAATAGGCTCGTCAAACTATCGCCGCGATCTGCCGACCGCCTGACCCGCGACGACAATCTCTACGATTTGATTCTCGTGCTTGGGCACAACGACCGCCCGCGCGTGAGGGGACGGGGCAGCGCCATCTTCGTGCATCTTGCGCGCCCAGGCTATGCGCCAACGGCAGGCTGCATTGCGCTCTCGCGACACGACCTGCTGATGCTGCTCGCAGAGCTGCGGCGCGGCTCTGCGATATATGTGCTTCCGTAGGGTGGGCAAAGCGAAGCGTGACCACCACCAGCTTCTGCACGTGGGCATCGGCGACAGCCGATGCCCACCCTACGCGTCACGCGCGCCGAAGATGGCGGTGCCGATGCGCACATAGGTGGCGCCAAAGGCGATGGCCTTCTCGAAGTCGCCGCTCATGCCCATGCTCAGCTCTTTCAGGCCGAGCCGCGCGGCGATCTTTGCAAGCAGTGCGAAATGCAGGGCAGGCTCCTCGTCGAGCGGCGGGATGCACATCAGGCCTTCGATCGCGAGGCCGTATTCGTCACCGCAGCGCGCGACAAAGGCGTCCGTCTCCCCGGGAAGAACGCCAGCCTTCTGCGGCTCTTCGCCGGTATTCACCTGCACCAGCAGGCGCGGGCGCTTTCCGGCGCGCTTCATCTCCTCGGCAAGCGCGGCTGCAATCTTCGGCCGGTCGACGCTGTGGATCACATCGAACAACTGCACCGCATCGCGCACCTTATTCGACTGCAGCGGGCCGACCAGATGAAGCTCAAGATCGGGATGGCGTTCCTTCAGCGCCGGCCACTTCGCCTTCGCTTCCTGCACCCGGTTCTCGCCGAAGCGGCGCTGACCTGACTCAATCGCCTCTTCGACGGACTGCTCAGGCACCGTCTTGCTGACGGCGATCAGCTTGACCGATGCAGGATCGCGGCCGGCGCGCTGTGCCGCATCGGCGATATCGCGCATCACCGCGGGAAGCGAGGACGTGACGTCGGCGCCGCCCATCACCTCTGCACACCGGACTGCTCGAACACGCCGGCAATGTCCGGTTTGATCGCCTTGGCGGCAGCGATGTCGTCTGCGCCGCTCGCATCGCCCTTTTTCAGCTTTGCGGTGCCGCGCCCGTAAAGCGCCGTGGCGCGTTTGGCGTCGAGCTGCAGGGCCGCGTCGTAGTCGGCGATCGCCTTGTCGATTTGGCCTTGGCTGAGATAGGCGAAGCCGCGGCTCTCGAAGGCACTGGCATTTTTCGGACCGATATCGATGGCGTCGCCATAGTCTTGGATCGCGCGGTCGACCTCGCCCTGGCTGAAATAGACGCGGCCCCGGTTGAAATAAGCGATGGCCGATTTGGCGTCGAGCGCGATCGCCTTGTCGAAGTCGCGCAGCGCATATTCGAAGTCGCCGCGGCGCGCGTAAGTGAGCCCGCGGGCGACGTATCCGGCAGCTTGGTCAGGCTCGAGCTCGATAACGCGGTTGTTGTCCTCGAGCGCGCGCTCATAGGCGCGCTGGTCGGCGTAAATCGCAGCACGGTTGCTCAGGGCCTTGACGTTGCGCGGATCGAGCTTGATCGCGGAGTCGTAGTCCTCAATTGCGCGGTCGGTGTCCTTCCTTGCTTCATAGGCGATGGCGCGGCCGTAATAGGCGGCGGCGTTAGCGGCGTCGAGCGCAAGGCCCTCGCCGAAATCGCTGATCGCCTTGTCGAAGTCCTGGTGCCGGAGATAGGCGCCGGCACGGCGGAAATAGTTGAAGGCACGCGCCCGAGCCTCGCCGGACTTGGCCTCGACCAACGCCGTGCAGGCACCGATCTGTTGGTCGAGCGTGGGATTTCCTTGCCCCTTGCACCAGGCGAGGCTTTGATCACTCTCAGCGCGTGCAGGGACCGGCATTGCCGCCGCCAACGTCAACGCGCAGCTAAGGAGAAGCGCGCGAGGCATCTGATGCGCGCAGGTTTGCGGTTTGGCTGCTCGATGGATCGCCATGACCGCACTTAGCGCATGGCGGGCGCGCGCGGCAAATCACGCTGTCGTTGCCGGCGCTAGATTGACCAGACTTCGGCTTTCGTGGCCTAGTCGGGGCATTGTACCTGTCTATAGTCCGAGCGAGAGCCAAATCCTCACTGTAAGCCCCCCTTATGTTGATCGTTGTTGGCGGCTGCGTTCCCATAAGAGAATTGCAATTGGAACTGGGAAGCCCAATGCAGTCAGTAGGCCAAACACATCGATTTCAGGTACAGCCGCTGGTGGCATTTGTGAGTCCTCCGATTTCATGAGCGTTGGAATTGCACCGACGAGCTAACGTCGGAGACGCAATACGCCGCATGAAGAAATAGCATTTGCAAAACCGCAACGGCGTCGTCAAAGGGTCGTTCGAGCAGTCTTGCCTTGAAATCCGACCGAGTGTGGAACACACGGAAGGCATCGATGAATTCAGCAAGCCCGTCTGGTCTGACCGTCCGGATGATGGCTTTGGCCATCTCGTACTTTGTCAGCCAAACGGAGTCGTACCACGGATAGAGCCGACTTCTTTCAGGTCGTCTTTCCGATAGCTCAGCGCCATCGTCGTTCATGATGTCCGCCATTCCGGTTCTCGCGGATACGCTAGCGACTGGCCATGGGCGTCGCAGACTTTAAGATTACCCGGCATCTTTTCGACAGCAGGGTAGAGGGAATCTTCGTTCGGTCATTCATTCGATGCAAAAAAAAGGGAGCTTGGCCCATTGGGCCATGCTCCCCCCGATTACCCCCGTTTTTTCCCTCTCGTCTTCGCGCGGTTTCGTTGGTGAATAGAGTCAGTGACCATGGCGAATGTCGGGCACTCACAAATCATCCAAACAATTAAATTTGCTCCGTTGCGGAAAGGCCACACCGCCTTCGGGTCGCTAATAAAAAAAAGCACCCAACCGGTTAGGTTAGGTGCTCAGAAGCGCGTTACGCGCCTGCGTCGGGAGGGAAAAACCGACGCATATGGGCAACGTCACTAGACGGGGGAGACTAGCAATCGACGCTACCCGAACACCCCGTTAACTAATTAGCCTGGGTGCCTTGTTCAAGGGGAGCGATAGCAATATCGAGTTATAGGGCTTTCGCCCGCACGTGTTGGACAGTTATTGGACAGGCCTAGTTAAGCCATTGAATTGTAGACTGTTTCAGGATTACCATTATCCTAGTCGGCGCAAATTCGGACCACAGCAGCAGATCATGGCCACCAATCGCTACGATCCGCGTGAAGCGGAGCCACGCTGGCAGAAGCTCTGGGAGAGCCGTGGGCTGTTCCACGCGAGCGAGAATGATCCGCGTCCCAAATACTATGTTCTTGAAATGTTCCCATACCCCTCCGGGCGCATCCATATGGGCCATGTCCGCAATTACACCATGGGCGACGTGGTTGCGCGCTATACGCGCGCCCGCGGGCACAATGTGCTCCACCCCATGGGCTGGGATGCGTTCGGCCTGCCGGCGGAGAACGCGGCGATCGAGCGTGGCGTCCATCCCGCCAAATGGACCTACGACAACATCGCCACCATGCGCGGCCAGCTCAAGAGCATGGGGTTGTCGCTCGACTGGAGCAGGGAGCTCGCGACCTGCGACCTCGACTACTACCACCAGCAGCAGAAGCTGTTTCTCGACCTGCTCAAGGCTGGCTTGGTCGACCGCAAGAAGCGGAAAGTGAATTGGGACCCGGTCGACCAAACCGTGCTCGCCAACGAGCAGGTGATCGACGGACGCGGCTGGCGGTCGGGCGCGCTCGTCGAGCAGCGCGAGCAGCCGGAATGGGTGTTCAAGATCACCGACTATGCAGAAGACCTGCTCGATGCGCTTCAAACACTCGACCGCTGGCCTGACAAGGTGCGGCTGATGCAGGCGAATTGGATCGGCCGCTCGCAAGGGCTGCTGATCCGCTTCGCATTGGCGAGAGGTGAAGCACCCCGCGGCCACGACATCATCGAAGTGTTCACCACGCGGCCCGACACGCTGTTCGGTGCAAGCTTCTTGGGGCTCGCGCCGGACCATCCTCTCGCCAAGGCGATCGCCGGGCGCGATCCGGAGGCTGCTTCCTTCATCGCCGAGTGCCAGCACCATGGCACAAGCCTGGCCGAGATCGAGACGCAGGAGAAGAAGGGCTACGACACCGGCTTGCGCGTGAAGCATCCGGTCATCGAAGGCGCCGAGCTTCCGGTGTTCATCGCCAATTTCATCGTCATGGAGTACGGCACCGGCGCCATCTTCGGCTGCCCGGCACACGATCAGCGCGATCTCGAATTTGCGAGGCGCTACGGGCTTCCCGTGATCCCGGTGGTGCTGCCGCCCGGCGCCGATGCCAGGAGCTTCGCGATTGGCGATGAGGCCTATACCGGCGACGGCACGCTGATCAACTCGGGCTTTCTCGACGGCCTCAGCGTCGAAGCGGCGAAGGAGAAGATTGCCGACCACCTCACCGAGAAAACGGTCGACGGCGTGCCGCAAGGCGAGCGCCGCACCGAGTTCCGCTTGCGCGACTGGGGCATCTCGCGCCAACGCTATTGGGGCTGCCCCATCCCAATGATCCACTGCGAGGTGTGCGGCATCGTCCCGGTGCCTGAGAAGGACCTGCCGGTGAAGTTGCCTGAAGACGTGAGCTTCGACGGTACCGGCAATCCGCTCGATCGCCATCCCACCTGGAAGCACGTGACCTGCCCGAGCTGCGGCGGGCCTGCCACGCGCGAGACCGACACCATGGACACCTTCGTCGATTCGTCCTGGTACTTCGCGCGTTTCTGCTCGCCGCATGCGCGAGAGCCGGTCGATTCGAATGCCGTCGGCTACTGGCTCCCGGTCGACCAATATATCGGGGGCGTTGAGCACGCGATCCTGCATCTCCTCTACGCGCGCTTCTTCACCCGCGCCATGCACAAGACCGGGCATTCTCCGATCGACGAGCCGTTCAAGGGTCTGTTCACGCAAGGCATGGTCACGCATGAGACCTACAAGGACGCGCACGGCAAATGGGTGATGCCGAAGGAGGTGGCCTATCGCGAGGGGCTGCCCGTGCTCGCCGCGACCGATGAGCCGATCAGCGTCGGTCCGATCGAATCGATGTCGAAGTCGAAGAAGAACGTGGTCGACCCCGACGACATCATCGCAGCCTACGGCGCCGACACCGCGCGCTGGTTCATGCTGTCGGACACGCCACCGGAGCGCGACATCGAATGGACCGCGGCCGGCGTCGACGGCGCTTACCGGTTCCTCCAGCGGGTCTGGCGGCTGGTCAACGAGGCGGCGGAGAAGGGGGAGGGCGGCCTGGTGCCGGCAGAGATGGGGAGCGAAGCCATGGAGCTTCGCCGGGCGGCTCATCGCAGCGCCGCCTCCGTCACCGCTGCGATCGATAAGCTCCGCTTCAACGTCGCCATCGCCCATATCTACGAGCTTGCCAATGCGCTCTCGGCGGCCCTCAACGCCGCCGGGAAAAAACCCGGGCCGGACCTGCGATTCGCCCTGCGCGAGGCCGCGGAAATGCTCACCCGAATCGCCGCCCCAATGGTGCCGCATCTAGCTGAAGAATGTTGGCTGGCTCTCGGGAATCAAGGCCTAGTGGCCGAGCAGCCCTGGCCGGCCCCGGATCCGGCCCTTTTGGCCGACGATACCGTGGTAATTGCGGTACAGGTGAACGGAAAAAGACGCGATGAATTGAGGATTGCGCGCGATGCCGCGAAGGAAGATATTGAAGCTGCTGCGCTAAAGCTCGACAATGTCGTGCGAGCTATTGGGGGACGTCGAATCAAGAAGGTTGTGGTCGTACCGCAGAGGATCGTCAATGTGGTGGCATAGGCCATTGCTTGCCGCTTTGGCTGTGACCGCGGCCATTAGCTTGGCCGGCTGCGGCATCCAGCCGCTTTACGGCACGACCGCCGGAGGCTCCCGCTTGGCCGCGGCCATGGCTGGCGTCGACATCACCCCCATCCCCGGCCGTGTCGGCCAGCGTGTCCGGAACGAGCTGATCTTCGAGAACACCGGCGGTAGCGGACAGACGGGGACGACCTACAAGCTAGACATCGTCATCAAAGAAAGCCTGACCAACGAGCTCGTCAAGATTTCGGGCGACGCCAAGAGCCAAGTCTACGAGCTCGACGCCACGTTCAAGCTGATCAGCAATGACGGCAGGGTCGTGCTCGAAGGCAAGGCGACGTCGCGGGCGCCCTATGAGCGCTTTGAGACCATCTTCTCCAATGTGCGTGCCCGCTACGACGCGGAGAACCGCGCGGCACGCACCGTCGCCGAAAGCATCAAGGTCCGCATCGCCGCCTATCTGTCGCAGTCGGCTTAAAGCGCGTCGCGGCGACACGACCGTTCCTTCGCCATGGTCGCCTACAAGACCGGATCGTTTCAGCGCATCCTCAAGTCTCTCGAACCTGAGTGCCGCGCGGCTCTCGTGTACGGTCCCGACGCGGGACTCGTTGCCGAGCGCGCCGCGGCGCTCGCCGATGCTTTCGCCGGCAAGCGCAAAGAGGCGACGGAGATCGTTCGCCTCGATGAGAAAGATTTGGCGGAGGATCCAGCGCGGCTCGAGGTCGAGCTTCGCACCATCCCGATGTTCGCCGAGAGGAAAAGCGTCCGCGTCGCCGCCGGTGCCCGGCTCGACGTTCCCATGCTGAAGGCGCTGCTCGAAGCGCCTCTTGCCGGTGCGCTCGTCATCGAGGCAGGGGCGCTCAGGCCGGACTCGGCATTACGCAAACTTTTCGAAAGCCACAAGACGGCGGCGGCGCTGCCGAGCTACAGCGACGAGCGCTCGGCCTCCGAGCTGATCGATGAGGAGCTCGACAAAGCAGACCTCAAGATCGACAGCGACACACGCAGCTATCTCATGACGCGGCTCGGTGCGGATCAGGCTCTGTCGCGCGCCGAGGTCGCCAAGCTTGCTCTGTTCGCGAGCGGCCAGGGACGCATCGCGCCGGAGGACATCGATGCGATCGTCGGCGACAGCGCCGAGATCGCGGTCGAGACCTTTGTGTACGAGGTCAGCGGCGGTGAAACAAAAGAGGCGCTGCGCCAGCTCGGGAGACTTGCCGCAGCCGGAACCGAACCGTCGGTGGCGCTTTCGGCGCTTGGGCGACACTTCACGCAGCTCCACCGCATCGCCTCGGCGCAAGCCGCCGGCGTCGCAATCGAGCAGGCGCTTCGGTCGCTCAGGCCGCGCCCGCATTTCAAGCGCGAGAAGGCCTTCGTCGCCGACAGCCGGCGCCTCGGCGCCCAGCGGCTGCTCGAAGCGCTCCCGCTGATCCAGGACGCGGTGAAGCGCGCGCGCCTCAATCCGGATCTCGAGCGAGCAGTCGCCGAGCGGCTAGTGCTCGCGCTGACGCGGCGAGGGGACGCGCGCCGGGCGTCCAACATCGGCGAGTCATAGTCACGCGAAGCCCAGTTGCGGCGGGATTGAAACCGGTGTACCCGCGCGGGCACGATGTGACTTCGGGGACGATCATGGACCAGCGCCGCAAACGGCTTGCCGATCTCATCAAGGAGCGCTCGTTCCGGCGCGGCAACTTCACCTTGGCCTCGGGCAAGCAGAGCGCCTACTACTTCGACAGCAAGCCTACCATGCTGCATCCGGAAGGCGCGAGCCTTCTCGCCGCGCTGATCGTCGACGAGCTTGCCGGCGTGAAGGCCGATTGCGTCGGAGGTTTGGAGATGGGTGCGGTGCCGCTCATCGCGCCGGTGGCGATGCGAAGCTTGGCGGCCGGGCGTCCGCTGCTCGGCTTCTTCGTACGCAAGGCGCCAAAGGACCACGGCACCAGGCAGCGCATCGAGGGCCTCGACCTGGCGGGAAAGACCGCGGTCATCCTGGAGGACGTCACCACCACCGGCGGCTCGGCGATGCAGGCCGTCGAGGAGGTGAGGGCCGCAGGCGGGACCGTCGCGCTGGTCTTGTCGATCCTCGACCGCGGGGAGGGCGCCGCCGAGTTCTACGCAGCTGCCGGCGTTCCGTTCAAATCGCTGTTCCGCGCCGAAGAATTCCTCCGCGATTAGCAAGCTTCAATCTTCCTTAAGCCGCCACGCGCATAAAAGGGAAATCGGGTGGAGGGGAAAATGCTGAGCGCATCATCCTGGGCGCTGGTCGTCCTGGACCTCATCGGCGGCGGCGCACTTGCCGCGGCATTGATCTACGTGGCCGCACGGCGGCACCTGCGATAGCGGGCCTCAGGGCAAAGCCGATCGCGTGTGATTCAAATCGACGGCCGGAGAGCTCCCGGTCGGAGCGACCTCAAACACAATGACCACCGCCGCTGTGGCAATCAGCGTGACGAAGGCGACCATCAGCAAGCCACGAGGAAGCGCGGCAGCGCCGCAAAGAATTGCCAACACCGCGACCGCAATAAGAACGATGCCTGCTCCCATCGGCTTTTTCCCCCTTGAGCCGAATCGAGCAGATTATTTTTAAGATAATCTGAATCACCAGCGAGCTGGTGCTGAGAGCAGGGCTTCCTCGTCGGATGACGAACTCGTTTAGCGGTAGGCGGGCCGGCGCACGAGCCTGTGGCGCAAATCCTCGAGCTGGTCGAGCGAGGTGTAGCGGATGCGAAGCTCACCCTTCTCGCCACGGCCTGAGCGGATGTCGACATCGAGGCCCAAGGCTTCTTTCAGCTCGGATTCTGCGGCGCGCGTGTCGGCATTCTTCGACCTCGCCTTGCGCATTTTTGCCGGCTCGGCCGGCCGATCCTGAACCAGAGCCTCGACCTGGCGCACCGTTAACCCTTCGTTAACGATCCTCTCGGCAAGGGCCGCGGCGTCGGCACGCCCGATCAGGCAGCGCGCGTGGCCGGCGCTGAGCGCGCCAGACCGCAACAAAGCTTGCACGCTTTCAGGCAGCTTGAGCAGGCGGAGCGTGTTGGCAAGATGGCTCCGGCTCTTGCCGATCACCTTGGACAGGTCTTCCTGCGTATAGCCGTGACCGTCCATCAACAGCCGATAGCCTTCGGCCTCCTCGACCGCGTTCAGGTCTTCGCGCTGAACGTTCTCGATGATGGCGATCTCGATCGCTTCCTTGTCGGAGAGCGCGCGCACCACCACCGGCACCTCGTGCAAATTGGCCCGCTGCGCCGCCCGCCAGCGCCGTTCGCCGGCGACGATCTCGTACGAACTCATGCTCGCCTCGGACGGGCCGCACCACGAGCGGCTGCACGAGCCCCCGCTCGCGGATCGACACCGCGAGCTCCTCGATCTGAGCTTCGGAGAAATTCCGCCTGGGATTGAAGCGGCCGGCTTTGAGCGTATCCAGCGCCACGATGCGCTGGCCTTCCATCTCGCCGAATTCGGAGCCCTCGCCCTCGCCGATGAGCGAGGCAAGGCTTCGCCCGAGCCTCATCTTGTGCATGCCGACAGCCATGATGGCCTCCTTGTTTCCGCCGCCGCTCTTGAAACGCAACTTACGCCGCACGCATCCGCCGCTCGCGCTCGATGACCTCGGAAGCGAGCCTGATATAGGCTTGGCTGCCTGAGCATCGGTAGTCGTAGAGAAGCACCGGCTTCCCATGCGACGGCGACTCAGCCACGCGCACATTGCGCGGGATGATCGTGGCGTAGACCTTGTCGCCGAGCACGCGGCGCACGTCGTCGACCACCTGGTCGGCCAGCGTCGTGCGCTGATCGTACATGGTGAGCACCACCCCGTGGATAAGCAGCTTCGGATTGAGGCGCACCCTGATCTCTTCCACGGTGCTCAAGAGTTGCGCCAGGCCTTCCAAAGCGAAGAACTCGCATTGCAGCGGCACGAGCACGGCGTCGGCCGCGGCGAGTGCGCTCACGGTGAGAAGATTGAGCGACGGCGGGCAATCGATGAGGATGTAGGTCGTGGTCTGGTCGGGATCTTCGGCGGCGAGCATCAGGGCGATGGCGTCGCGTAAGCGATAGTGCCGGCCCGAGGTGCTCATCGACTCGCGCTCGAACGCCATGAGGTCGATCGTCGCCGGCACCACCGAGAGGCCGGGCACATTGGTCTCAACGCGCGCCGCGGCGAAAGGCACCGTGCCGGTCAGCACGTCCGAGGTCGAATGGTGGCGCTCATCGATACCGAGACCAGTGCTCGCATTTCCTTGCGGGTCGAGGTCGACGATCATCACGCGCTCGCCGATGGCCGCAAGCGCGGTTCCGAGATTGATCGCCGTGGTGGTCTTGCCGACGCCGCCTTTCTGATTGGCGAGCGCGATCACGCGTGTGCGGCGCGGGCCAGTCGGGCTCATCGCGCTTTCACCTTCACGCGCTTGGAAAGATCGCTGATCTCCAAGATGAAGGAGTCGTCCGCCGTCACGCTTGAATGCAGATGGCAGGTGAAATTGAACCGCCGCTTGGCGGCTTCGATTTCCTTCCCAGCGTCGCGGCCCTTCATGAAAAGCCCCCTCACCCCTGGCCCGAACCACGGCGCCGCCAGCTCGAGCAGCCGCGGCAATGGTGCGACGGCGCGCGCGGTGATGATGTCGGGCTTGAGGCTTGTAGCCGTCTTGCTCAGTACTTCAATGCGCATGCAGCGGATCTCCACAGGCGCCGAGGTAGCGCGGGCGACCTCGGCAAGGAACGCGCACTTCTTGGCGGTGCTCTCCACCAGATGCATGCGGAAATTAGCGTGATTCGCCTGCAAGATGGCAATGACGAGGCCAGGGAAGCCCGCGCCTGAGCCGAGGTCGAGCCAGGCCTTGGCGTCGGGGGCCAGGCGCAGAATTTGGGCGGAATCGGCGAAATGCCGGTCCCATAGCTGGGGCAGGGTCTTGGCCGAGACAAGATTTGCCCGGCTCTGCCCTTCGGTCAGAAGATCCGCGTAGCGAACAAGCCTGTGGATTGTTTCACGTGGAACTTTAAAGGCTTCCGCAAACTGCTCAGGCCCGCTGATGGGATTTGACCGCCTGGCGCCCGTCGCGGTCAGGCGGTCTTCCACCGCGAGCCCTTCTTCAGATGCGCGAGCAGCAGGAGGAGCGCGGCAGGCGTCATGCCGTCGAGCCGCGCCGCTTGGCCGAGGCTTGCGGGGCGGTCACGCTGGAGCTTCTGCCTGAGCTCGGTGGAAAGTCCGGCGATCCCGTCGAAGGAAAATTCGAGCGGGATGGTGACGCTCTCCTCCTTGCGGAAGGCGGCGATGTCGATCTCCTGGCGCTTGAGATAGACGGCGTAGCGCGCATCGACGGCAAGCTGCTCAGCGATCCTGGTGTCGAGATTGCCGATCTCGGGCCAGATGCGGGTGAGCGTTGCCAGGTCGATGTCGGGATAAGCGAGAAGCTCATATGCGCTGCGCTTGCGGCCGTCGCGATTGACGGTGAGGCCGCGCTTGCCAGCTTCGTCGGGCGTGAGCGAGAGGCGCTTGAGCAGAGCTTCACCATCTGCGAGCGCTTTCGCCTTCGCATCGAAGGCTGACGCGCGCTCGGCTCCGACGCAGCCAAGAGCGATACCCAACGGCGTGAGGCGCTGGTCGGCGTTGTCGGCGCGGAGCGTGAGGCGATACTCGGCGCGGCTGGTGAACATGCGATAGGGCTCGGCCACGCCGCGCGTCACGAGGTCGTCGATCATCACGCCGAGATAGCCGTCGGCGCGGGTCACGATGAACGGATCGGTGTTGCTGGACGCCGCGCGCGCTGCGTTGATGCCGGCAAGAACCCCCTGCCCCGCAGCTTCCTCATAGCCGGTCGTGCCGTTGATCTGTCCGGCGAGAAACAGCCGCGGCACCGCCGTCACTTCGAGGCCGGGAGTCAGCTCGCGCGGATCGACATAGTCGTATTCGATGGCGTAGCCCGGCCGCTTCACCCGCGCCTGCTCGAGACCTGGGATTGTGGCGAGGAAGGCAAGCTGCACATCTTCAGGGAGCGAGGTCGAGATGCCGTTCGGATAGACGGTGTCGTCGTCGAGACCTTCGGGCTCGAGGAAGATCTGGTGCCGCTCGCGCTCCTTGAAGCGCACCACCTTGTCTTCGATAGAGGGACAATAGCGCGGCCCGACGCTTTGGATGTCGCCGGAGTACATCGGCGCGCGGGCGAGGTTCGCCGCGATGATGGCGTGGGTCGCTTCCGTGGTGTGCGTGATGTGGCAAGCCACTTGTGGCGTCGCGATGCGATCGGTCAAGAAGGAGAAGGGCTGCGGAGGGTCGTCGCCCTGCTGCACTTGCAACCCATCCCAGTCGATCGTGCTTCCGTCGAGGCGCGGCGGCGTGCCGGTCTTGAGCCGGCCCATGCGAAGTCCGAGTCCGTAGAGCCTGGTCGAGAGACCGAGCGCAGGCGCCTCGTTGATGCGGCCGGCCGGGATCTTCTTCTCACCGATATGGATCAGGCCGTTGAGGAAGGTGCCGGTGGTGAGCACCACTGCACCTGCGGAGATGCGGCGGCCATCGGCGGTCACGATGCCGGCGACATTGCCTTGCTCCACGATCAGGTCTTCGACCGCGGCTTCGATCACCTCGAGGTTCGGCGTGGCGCTGATCGCTGCCTGCATCGCCTGCCGGTAAAGCTCGCGATCGGCCTGGGCGCGGGGGCCTTGCACCGCGGGGCCCTTGCTGCGGTTCAGCACGCGGAACTGGATGCCGGCCAAGTCGGCCACCTTGCCCATCAGGCCGTCGAGCGCGTCGATCTCGCGGACCAAATGGCCCTTGCCAAGCCCGCCAATGGCCGGATTGCAGGACATTTCGCCGATGGTCGCGAAGCCGTGGGTGACCAGTGCCGTGTGCGCGCCGACCCTGGCCGCGGCAGCAGCCGCCTCGCAGCCGGCATGGCCGCCGCCGATGACGACCACGTCGTAGACGCTAGCGTCGAAGGCCTTGGAATTCCGCGCTTTGTTCATGGGGCCTGTACCTAATGTGTTCCGCCCCTCCCGTCAAAGCGGGTGCGATTGTTTCACGTGAATCATTATCGATGCGCTATCGCTTCGCACCTTGAGCGCACTTGGATGCGCTACCGCTGTTCGGCCCGAAGCCTTTGATTCACTTGCCGATACAGAACTCGGAGAAGATGGCGCCGAGCACCTCCTCGACGTCGATGCGGCCCGTCAGGCGGCCGAGATGGCGGCCGGCGATGCGGAGCTCCTCGGCCTTGATTTCCGGCCCTCCCCGTTCCTCGCGGAACCTGCCAAGGGCCTCCGCCGCGGCCTCGAGCTCGGCCCGGTGGCGGGCGCGGGTGATCACCGCAGGCTCGCCTCCTGCAAGCCCCTCCTCGGCACGTTTCGTAAGCAGGCCAACAAGTTCGGTCACGCCCTCGCCGGTTTTCGCCGACAGCCCAACCCCATCGGCGATTTGTGCGGATTTCACCAGATCGACCTTGTTCAATACGCGGATATGCACGGCATTTGCGGGGATATAGGCGGATTTGTCCTCCAGGCGCGGCGCGGTCGCATCGACCATCCAGAGAACGAGATCGGCGTTCTCGACTCTGGCGAGCGCCCGCCGCACCCCCTCGGCCTCGACCGCACCTTCCGCCTCTCTTATCCCGGCAGTGTCGGTGACGATCACCGGCAAGCCGCCGAGGTCGAGATGGACCTCGATTACGTCGCGCGTCGTCCCCGCCTCCTCCGACACTATTGCGACGTCACGTTGCGCAAGCGCATTCAACAGAGACGACTTGCCGGCGTTCGGCGGTCCGGCGATGACCACGCGGAAGCCATCGCGGAGGCGTTCGCCGCGCCGGTCGGCAAGGTGCGTCGACATGGCGGCGAGCAGCTTGGCGACGGACGCGTCAGCTTGCACCGCGGCATCGGCGGCGACATCGGCCTCGTCGGCAAAGTCGAGGCCTGCTTCGGCGAGCGCTTGCGCCTTCACCAGCTCCTCGCGCCAGGAACTCGTAGAGCGCCCGCGCCCCGCCCTCGGCCTGCGCGATCGCCTGGCGCGCCTGCGCCTCGGTCTCGGCGGCGATGAGATCGGCAAGGCCTTCGACCTCGGTGAGATCGATCCGCCCGTTCTCGAAGGCGCGGCGCGCGAACTCGCCAGGCTCGGCAAGGCGCACGCCACGGAGCGAAGTGAGCGCCTCGATCACGCGGCCCGTCACGGCGCGGCCGCCATGAATGTGCAGCTCGGCGATGTCCTCGCCGGTGAAGCTCGCGGGCCCCGGCAGCCAGAGCGCGAGCCCGCGGTCGAGCAGTTCGCCGGTCCCCGGGCTCCTGACCTTGCGCAAGGACGCCTGGCGCGGCGGAGGCGGCGGACCGCACAGCGCGCGCATCGCGTCTCCCGCTCCCGGCCCCGAGATGCGGATCACGGCGACGCCGGCTCGGCCAGGCCCGCTCGCCAGCGCGCAGATTGTGTCCCTTTGGGTCATGGAATTCGGCGTTGCATCTCTCGGCGATCTCCAGACTGAGTGCGTTATTGTAGTGGCGATTGGAGGCCAAATGACAGACGCACCCCTACAGGAACGCGCGGCCGCAGGAAATCGTCTTAGGCGCGAGACGAGCCCCTATCTCCTCCAGCACCGGGACAACCCCGTCAATTGGTGGGCCTGGGGGCCGGAGGCGCTCGCCGAGGCCAAGCGGACGGGAAAGCCGATCCTGCTCTCGGTCGGCTATGCCGCCTGCCATTGGTGCCACGTGATGGCGCATGAGAGCTTCGAGGACGACGAGACCGCGCGCGTGATGAACGACCTCTTCGTCAACATCAAGGTCGACCGCGAGGAGCGCCCGGACGTCGACGCCATCTACATGGCGGCGCTGCACGAGCTCGGCGAGCAGGGCGGCTGGCCTCTCACCATGTTCCTCACTTCCGACGCCGAGCCGTTCTGGGGCGGTACCTACTTTCCGAAAGAGTCGCGCTACGGCCGCCCCGCCTTCCTGCATGTGCTGAAGGAAATCGCCCGCGTCTATCGCGACGAGCAGGGCAAGGTGCGGCAGAACGCCGACACGCTCAAAGACCGGCTCGCGCCGAAACTCGATGAGAGCGGTCCCGACGCGATCCCAGGCGATGCGGCGCTCGCGGATCTTGCGCGGCGCCTGCTCCAGCTCGTCGATCCCACCCATGGCGGCATGAGAGGCGCGCCGAAATTTCCGCAAGTTCAGTTCTTCAATTTCCTGTGGCGCGCCGGCTTGCGCTATCGCCTGCCCAATCCGCTCGAGGCGGTCGAGCTCACGCTGACCCACATCGCGCAAGGCGGCATCTACGATCATCTCGGCGGAGGCTTCGCCCGCTACAGCGTCGATGAGCGCTGGCTCGTGCCGCATTTCGAGAAGATGCTCTACGACAATGCCCTGCTGCTCGAGCTGATGACCGAGGTGTGGCGCGAGACGAAGTCGCCGCTGTTGGCAATGCGCGCAAGCGAGACGGTCGATTGGCTGTTGCGCGAGATGGTGACGGAGGAGGGCGGGTTTGCCTCTTCCCTCGACGCCGACAGCGAGGGCGAGGAGGGGAAGTTCTATGTGTGGAGCTTGGCCCAGATCGAGGAGGTGCTGGGGCCCGATGACGCCAAGATCTTCGCCGAAATTTACGACGTGACGCCGGAAGGGAATTTTGAAGGCCACAATATCCTCAATCGGATCAATAACTTACAGCTTCGCGACGCAACCACCGAGGCGCGGTTAACCCTAATGCGGGAGAAACTTCTCGCGCGCCGCGCCGCCCGCGTCCGCCCGGGCTTCGACGACAAGGTGCTCGCCGACTGGAACGGGCTGATGATCGCCGCGCTCGCCAAGGCCGCGGACGCTTTCGACCGGCCGGACTGGCTTGCAGCGGCAGAGCGCGCCTTTGCGTTCGTCAGCACACGGATGACTTCCGGCGTGCGCCTGCTGCACTCCTATCGCGCCGGCGAAGCAAAGGCGCCGGCAACCGCCACCGACTACGCCAACATGATCAAGGCGGCGCTCGCGCTCGCATCCGTCACCGGCAATGTCGACGACCTCAATCGTGCGCGCGCCTGGACGCAAGTGCTCGATCATCACTATTGGGCGGAAGGACATGGCGGATACTTCCTCGCCGCCGACGACACCGGCGATCTCATCGTGCGCACCATTAACGCGCTCGATGACGCGACGCCGAACGCAAACGGCACCATGGTGTCGAATTTGATGCAGCTCTATTTGTGGACCGGAGAGGAGCGCTATCGCGACCGCGCCGAGGGAATAGTGCGCGGCTTCAGCGGCGACCTCTCGCGCAACGTGTTCGCGCATACCGGGCTGCTCACCGGCGCGCTCGATCTGCTCGCTCCGGCGCAGATCGTGATCGTGGTGCCTGAAGGCGGCGACGCGCGCGAGCTTCGCCGAGCATTAGCGAACGTGTCGCTGCCTAGCGCCGTGGTGCAGGAGATCAGTGAGACGCTCGCGTCGCGGGGAACGCTGCCCGAGTCATCTCCGGCGCATGGCAAGACACCGATCGGCGGCAAGCCGACGGCCTATGTTTGCATCGGCCCGCAATGCTCAATGCCGGTGACCGAGCCCGCGGCGCTGGTGGAGGCGGTGAAAGAGGCACGGCAACTCCGCGTGACGTGAAGTTTCGTATCGCCGCGACAAGAGACGCCGGCAGAACTCCCTCTCCCCAGGGGGGAGGGGGAACGTGCTGCGGCCCATCGAGAACTACTTGCGGATGAAGCCGAGACAGAAGGTGATGAGGAAGAAGGCGAAATGCGCGATCGAGCGCAGACCGTTGACCTCGGGCGATATCACGAAATCAGTGCCGAGGATCGGAACCGGCGTGTCGATGAGGTAGAAGTAAAACAGAATCCCCGCATTCACGAAGAATGCGCCGGACAAAAATTTGCAGACCTCTTTCCAATTAATCCGCATGTGCCGCTGATAGCACGACGAGGCTTTCGGCGGCATCGGCTCGAATTGCTCTGCAGCCATCCGATCCGCGAGCCTTATCCAACTCGAGCTCAATCCCCAGGGTCTTCGCGAGCCGGGCTGTGTGGAACATTTCAGCCTTACGCGGGTTGATTGTGCTTCCTGGTTTCGGTAGCTGTCCCCCCGTCATGCCGCCGAAACCACGATTCTTTTGGTGAGTGAAGCTCCTGGAAGCCCCCCGGCTTCCAGGGGCTTCTTCATTCCTCCAGTTGAAACAGAACACCAATAAGACTAGCAGTGCTATTATCAGTGTAATGAATATTACACGTGCCAGCCACGGCGTTGCTGCACCGCTACTCCGCGGCCTCGACCGGCGGGTCGGCGTCGATCTCATCGAGCGCAGCGATGAAGGCTTGAGCGTTCTCGAGATCGGCGGCGAGCCTGATCCAGGACATTTGCAGCGAAAGGAACTGCTCGCGCGCCTCGGGCGTGGTGGCGACGCTCGCGAGCTCGGCGCACCGGCGGGCGTGTTGACGGCACTCTTTGGGATCGCCTGGCATGGCTTCCTCCGTCAAATCTGACGGATACGGATCAATTCAAGAAGCGCCTTTTGCGTCAAGCGGGTCGCAGTGCAGTGCAAGAGAAGCCCCGGAGGGGGCCAGGGCTTCTCCTGCTCAGCGACTTCCGGGGACCGGCCGCCCGGTGAAGGCCTCTGGGGAGTTTGGCCGGTCCTCTGAGAAGACAACCCCCGCGGCGGCGATGGGTTCCCTCCGCCGGCAGGCCAAGACGCGCGGCGCTTTATCCCTCCCCCGAGGGGAGGGTGGCGAGCCCCGGTGGATCCAGGGCGCGCCGGGTGGGGCGGATTTCACTGAGTTTAAGCGCTGAACCCCACTCGTCCGCCCGCACGAGGCGCGGGCGTCCATCCTCCCCTGAAGGGGAGGGATAAAAACTCTGCATCAGCCCGCGTCGCTGCCTATGAAAATGAGAAGCCCCGCACGGGGGGAGCGGGGCTTCTGGTTCCTCGCGGGAACAGTGATGGGAGGGTCGCCATCACGGGCGCTTCTCTAGCACCGGAGAGGTTTCAAACTGCCCCTCGAAGCCCGGAAAATTTGACACGACTTTAAAAAGAAGCCCCGGCCAAGGTGGTCGACCGGGGCTTCCGTACCAAAGGGGTGATCGCAGGGAACGATCACCAAGATTCAGTATAGCACAAAGCACCCCTCGCGGGGGCCTCGCTTGGTCATCGCGGCGCCAGGCTGCAATCCCGCAATTCGCGGTTGCTCAGTCCTTCCAATAATTCAGGCGCGCAAGGATGCGGTCTATTTTCTGCTTGGCTTCTTCCACCACGACTTCCTTTTGCGGCGCCATGGTACTCAGCGTGGAGCGCGGGAGAATGGGAAGATCGGCGCGGGTCGGGTAGATGCCGACACACCATTGCGACCATTGCCGCATCGGCACGATGTCGTAGCCGCGATAGCGATTGGTTCCTGTTGTGGCCATCTCGATTGCCTCTCATGGCTCAACGCGCCAACAGGCGCTCCGGTTCGCCCTCCGCCTGGACTTTCCGCCGCAGCCGCCGGCTGTTAGTGGCTTCCGCGCGGGCGCGGTTCCGGATAGCTTAGGCGGCGCCTGGAGTTATCGGAGCGGCGGGGATGCTCAGACTGCGCGCCTGGGTTTTTTTCAGTGTCCTGCTCCTGATCGGGAGTCTGCTTGTCTGCACCGCGCCCTCGTTCAAGGCCTGCCTCAAACAGGGGTCGCCGCCAGCAGCCTCGACCACGACACCCGCGCCGCAAGCCCACGGCACGACCGTGCTCGTGGCGCAGAGCACGCGGGAGTGCCTGGCGCAGTTCTACTCCGCGAACCGCGACGACATCATCGCTGCCTTCGCGCTTCTCCTTCTGCTCTCCACCATCTTCCTGTGGTTCTCTTCGCGCGATCTCGTCGCCGGCACGCACGACTTCGCCAAGATGCAGCTCCGCGCCTATCTCGGGCCGAGCGAAACCTTCATCACCGGCGTCGCCGCCGGAGAGAAGCCCGTGGTCGAATGCACCATCCGCAATTTCGGTCAGACGCCGGCGCACCGCGTGAGCTACTGGGCCGATTGCAGAGTGCTCGATTCGATGTCCGACAGCTTCGACCGGGGCCCGCCAGAGGGCGGCGAGCGCACCGTCAATCCCGGCCGCGACGGCTTCACCATCAAGTCGCGCCTGCCAGAGCCGCTCACCGAGGAAGAGATGAGCAAGATCAAGCTCGGCACCTCGGCCATCTATTTCTTCGGCGCCATCACCTATCGCGATGCGTTCTCGCGCAACCGCAGAACGCTGTTCCGCTTCCAGCATGGCGGCTCGCGCGTGTTCGGCACCGAGGACATGACGCTTTCGCCGAAGGGCAACAGGGCGACCTGACCGGCAAAAGAAAGAAGCCCCGCGGGGGGAGGCGGGGCTTCTTCCAAAACGTCCACGTGGAGAGAGACGTAATGGCTCGGGGGGAAGCCATCACGGGAATTGGCTTATCACTTTCGCATTGCTGCGGTGCGGTCATTTTGTCCCATGATCAAACACGCCGCACCCAAGGGTTAAGCGCATCACGCGCGCGTGATGCGCGCGCGACATTACCGGGACATTACCGTTTGATTGCATTAGTGACGCGCTACCGCTTCGCTGATGAGCGCAGTGTCACCTTCGCGTGGGACGGCGCGGCTTGCCGTCCTCCTCGCGCCGCTCGCGGGTATATTCGAGGAGCTCCGACACGCCGAACAGGAGCAGCATGAATCCGCACACCACTTCGATCGAGGCGAGCAGGCGCGCAACGCTTGAGTGCGGAACGATGTCGCCATAGCCAACGGTGCTGATGCTGACGATGGAGAAATAGATCGAACTCGGAGAAGCTCAGCACTTGCGGGCTGCCGCCGACGTAGAAATGGGGCTTGCCGGTGTATTGCGAGAGGATGTGGTAGGCCGAGGCGAACAGGATGATGAGCAGCGAATAGAAGGTGAGGAAGGCGAAGGCCGGGACCACCAGCCGCTGGATGCGGAAGAAGAACTCCTCGAACAAGAGCCCTGCGTCGACCAGGAAGATGGCGACGTCGCGGCTCACGGTAAACACGATCAGCCCGATCAGCGTCATGGCGGCGATCAGCGCGATCGCAGTATTGGCGAGCGGCTCGGCCACGTGGGAGAGCAGCAGCACGAAGCCGCCGACGATGAAGGTGGGGAATAGCCACAGAAAGGCGCCGAGCATCCGCCGCTCGCTTCTGATGGCAGGATGGGCAACCACAGCGCGCACCTGCTCGCGGCGGAACCAGCATCCGGCCACGAAGGCGAAGATGGGGAGCGAGAAGGCGATGGAGAGGATCGCGGGGTCGACCCCCTTGAACACCTCCTCGACGAACAGCGAGAAGATCGCGGCATAGACCGCGATCAGATTGGCAAAGGCGATGGGGAACAGGCGCCCGACCGGGAACAGCAGCTGGAGGACCGCGATGGCCACAGCCGCCGACAGCATGATGGCGAGGAAGAAGGGGGTTCCGAGGCCTGCGGTGGCGATCGCCACGACGAACAGGAAGACCAGCGACAGCGCGAACCGCGCCCATTCAGGCAGCACTCGCCGCGTCTCTCCCATGAGCCAGCACCTCGATTCGCGCGAGCGCTAGCCTAGCATAGGGGGAGGGCGGAGCGGCCTTACGTGTTCATCGAGTTCGAAGAACTCGGCATTGCCCTTGGTCTGCTTCAGCTTGTCGAGCAGGAACTCGATGGCGTCCTGCGTGCCCATCGGGTTCAGGATGCGGCGGAGCACGTACATCTTCTTGAGCTGATCGCCGGCCACCAGCAGCTCCTCTTTGCGGGTGCCGGAGCGGGCGATGTCGATGGCCGGGAAGATGCGCTTGTCGGCGACCTTACGGTCGAGAACGATTTCCGAATTGCCGGTGCCCTTGAACTCTTCGAAGATCACTTCGTCCATGCGGCTACCGGTATCGATCAGCGCCGTGGCGATGATGGTGAGCGAGCCGCCTTCCTCGATGTTGCGCGCGGCGCCGAAGAAGCGCTTCGGGCGCTGTAGCGCGTTGGCGTCGACGCCGCCGGTCAGCACCTTGCCTGACGAGGGCACCACGGTGTTGTAGGCGCGGCCGAGACGCGTGATCGAATCGAGCAGGATCACCACGTCGCGCTTCGCCTCGACCAGGCGCTTTGCCTTCTCGATCACCATCTCGGCGACCTGCACGTGGCGCGAGGCAGGCTCGTCGAAGGTGGACGAGATCACCTCGCCCTTCACCGAGCGCTGCATGTCGGTCACCTCTTCGGGACGCTCGTCGATCAGAAGCACGATCAAATAGCATTCCGGGTGATTGGCGGTGACCGAGTGCGCGATGTTCTGCAAGATCACGGTCTTGCCGGTGCGCGGCTGCGCCACGATCAGTCCGCGCTGGCCCTTGCCGAGCGGCGCCACGATGTCGATGACGCGGCCGGTCTGGTCCTTGCTCGTCGGCTTCTCGACCTCCATCTGCAGCCACTCGTCGGGATAGAGCGGCGTCAGATTGTCGAAATGGATCTTGTGACGCTGTTTCTCCGGGTCGTCGAAATTGATGGTGTTCACTTTGAGAAGCGCGAAATAGCGCTCGCCCTCTTTCGGGCTTCTGATCTGGCCTTCGACCGTGTCGCCGGTGCGCAAGCCAAAGCGGCGGATCTGCGACGGCGAGACGTAGATGTCGTCGGGGCCGGCGAGATAGTTCGAGTCGGGCGAGCGCAGAAAGCCGAAGCCGTCCTGCAACACCTCGACCACGCCGGTCCCGGTGATGTCGACGTCACGGGCGGCCAACTGCTTCAGGATCGCGAACATGAGCTCCTGCTTGCGCATGGCGCTCGCGTTCTCGACGGCGACCTCCTCGGCGAAGCTCAAGAGCTCCGTCGGCGATTTGGTCTTAAGGTCCTGCAGTTTCATTTCCTGCATGCACTGCTACTCCAAACGGGGGATGGTTGAATTTCTGAAAGTCGCCACGCGCAGTTTCGGCATGTGGGTATTTCGTGGAAGGGGGATTTGCCTCGGCCGTGAGGCAGGACTTAAGCCTGATCCGCGCCGGTTTGACGCAATTTTTCAAGGATTTTTCGGGCCGCGACAGCGTTCCCGGATCGGATGCGACTCATCTTATAGCAGACCAAACGGGCGGGCGGAACAGTCTTACCGGCCCTGCTCAAAATGGCCGCACAATCACCAAAATCACGATGCCGATCATGAGCAGCGTCGGAACTTCGTTTACCATGCGGTAGAAACGCGCATCGTGCGTGTTGCGATCCTGCGCGAAGTCCTTGGTCCATTTGGTGAGCATGCCGTGAAAGGCCGAGAGCAGAATGACCAGAGCGAGCTTCGCGTGAAACCAGCCGTCGGCCGACCAATCGATCAATCCTGAGAAGGCAAGGATGAGGCCGAGGATCCAGCTTACGATCATGGCCGGCGTGGTGATGAAGCGGAGAAGCCGCTTCTCCATCATCTTGAAGGTCTCCGACTGCTCCGAGCCCTTCGCACTGTCCGCGTGATAGACGAAGAGCCGTGGCAGATAGAGCAGCCCTGCCATCCAGGCAATGATCGCGATGACGTGGAAGGCCTTGGTATAGGAAAGCAACATGAAATTTTCCAGAGTGGTGCCGCGTCTACCGTAAGGTCATCAACTTTCACTCGTCATGCCCGGCCTTGTGCCGGGCATCCAATACAGCATCGAAGCAGATTCGGACCAAGTGGACATTCATCATTGGATGGCCGGGACAAGCCCGGCCATGACGGGTGGTTATTTGTCGCCGTAGCTTTTTTTCACGAGGGCGACAAGTTTGGCGACATGCTCCGGCGGCGTCTCGGGGAGAATGCCGTGGCCGAGATTGAACACGAAGGGCGCGTGCCCCAACAGGTCCAGAATTTCGCCCACCCGCCGCTCAAGATGCGCTCCGCCGGCGAGCAGGAGGAGCGGATCAAGGTTGCCCTGTACCGGCATGCGGCCTTGCAAGTTCTCCCGGATGAAGGCGAGCGGCATGCTGGTATCGCAGCCGATGGCGTCGATGCCGGTCCCGTGCGCGTAGGCCTCAGCCAAGGGGCCGCATCCACGTGGAAATCCGATGATGGGTACGGCGGGAGCCGATGCCTTGACCCCGGCTACGATGGCGCGAGTTGGCAAGACGCACCAGCGAGCGAACTCGTCTTCCGGCAGGCCTCCAGCCCAGCTGTCGAAGATCTGCAGCACGCCCGCGCCGGCCTTCACCTGGCCAAGCAGATAAGCGATTGACGTCTCAACCAGAAGACCGATGAGGCTTTGGAAAGAGGCGGGGTCGCGATAGGCCCAGAGCCTTGCTTGCGCCTGGTCCTTGCTGCCGCCGCCTTCGACCATATAGGTGGCCACGGTCCATGGCGCCCCGCAAAAGCCGATCACCGGCACGCCATCAGGAAGCTCGGGCACCACGCGGGCCAGAGTTTCATAGACCGGGGCAAATCGGGCACCGGCTTTAGCCGAGTCGAGCCTCGCCAGCCCCTTGCCGCTCCGCACCGGCTCGAGCTTCGGGCCTTCGCCCTCGACGAACTCGACCTTCTGGCCGAGAGCGTAGGGCACCATCAGAATATCGGAAAAGACGATCGCCGCATCGAGATCGAACCGGCGCAAGGGCTGAAGCGTTACGTCGGCAGCAAGTACTGGATTGAGGCAAAGATCGAGGAAGGAGCCGGCTTTTGCCCGGACCTCACGATATTCGGGGAGATAGCGCCCGGCCTGGCGCATCAGCCAGATCGGCGGCGGATCGGCGGCTTCGCCGCTTAGAGCTGAAATCAAGCGTCCTTGGGAAGGCTTCCTACGCAACATGGCTTTCTCAAAACAATAAGAGAGAGTCTTAAACTAGATTTCTGTTTCTTTTATTAGCCCGTGATTAGCGGACATTGAGAGCTGTCACCAGCCTATCGACAGAGAATGAGTCTCAGGGCTTATGTCGTTTGTCGGTGGCCGGCTTGCCCTGTGGGAACGCAGCGCAGCATTCCAGGCAAAAACCGCCAAACCTCGTGCCTTGCGCCGATCGAGGGGCTGTGAAGAAATTTCGGATAGAGTGTCGGCAGCCTCTCAATCTGCTTGGGGACAGGCAAGGGTATTGTAGGGCGCCTTCGCGGAAGCGTCATTTTCTCGACTCAAGCGAATCTGTGAACAAGCCATGCGCCTAGTTCTCTGCGGGAGGGGATGGAGCGGCAACGCTCCCACAGTTGCTCCGTTAATCATTCGCAGTTATCCAGAGGCATCGCCATGGATGCTCCCCGCACTTTCCACCTGCATATGATCTCCGACGCGACCGGCGAAACGCTGGTGGCGATCGCCAAGGCGGTGCGGGTGCAATATTCGCAAGTCCGCGCCATCGAGCATATTCACCCGCTGGTGCGCAGCAAACGCGAGCTCGAGCGCGTGCTCAAGGATGTCGAAGCCAATCCGGGCATGGTGCTTTACACCATCGTCAATCAGGAGCTTGCCGAGCATCTCGAGCAGACCTGCAAGAAGCTGAACGTTCCTTGCGTCCCAGTGCTGAAAAGCATCCTGCAAGTGTTCGAATCCTATCTCGGCACCCCGTCGACACCGACGGTCGCCGGCCAGCACGTGCTCGATGCCGATTATTTCCGGCGCATCGAGGCTCTCAACTTCACCATGTTGCATGACGACGGCCATTTGCCGGAGAATCTCGACGATGCCGATATTTTGCTCATCGGCATCAGCCGCACCTCGAAGACCCCGACCAGCATCTATCTCGCCAATCGCGGCTACAAGACCGCCAACGTGCCGCTGATCCCTGGCGTACCGCTGCCGCCGAAGCTCGAAGCGCGCACCAACGCCTTTGTCGTGGGGCTGGTGGCGAGTGCCGAGCGCATCTCGCAAGTCCGCCAGAACCGCGTGCTGGAGCATGCCGCCTCGCATCTCGACGCCTATGTCGATCGCGAGGCGATCGCCGCCGAAATCGCCGAGACGCGGCAGCTCTGCGCCAGGCGGGGCTGGCCGGTGATCGACGTGACACGCCGCTCCATCGAGGAAACCGCCGCTGCCATCCTGCGCCTCTATCACGACCGCGGGGCGCCGGTGCTCGAATGAGTGGCGCGCATGAGTGAATTCCTGCAAGGCGGCAAGCCGCCGCTGATCCTCGCCTCGTCGAGCAAGGTGCGCTCGCGTTTGCTCGAAGCGGCAGGCCTCGCCTTCACCATCCAACCGCCTGGTCTCGACGAGCACATCATGCGCCAGGCGATCGGCAGCACTGGAGTGTTGGGCCCGCAGGATATTGGCGAGGTGCTCGCCCGCGCCAAGGCTGAGGCGGTGAGCCAGCTTGTGCCCGGAGCCTTCGTCATCGGTGCCGACCAGGTGCTTGCCTTCGGCGGCCGCATCCTCGCCAAGCCCGACAATATGGAAGCGGCGCGGAAAGAGCTGCTCGATCTCTCGGGCAAGAGCCACACTTTGCATAGCGCTGTGGCACTCGCTACCAACGGCGGCACCGTCTGGGCGCACAGCGAGAGCTCGACGCTCACGATGCGCAAGCTCACCCCGCAATTCATCGGCCGCTATCTTGCCGCCGCGGGTGAGGAGGTTCTGAGCTCGGTCGGCGCCTATCAGCTCGAGGGGCTCGGAATTCAGCTGTTCGAAAAGATCGACGGCGACTATTTCTCCATTCTTGGCCTTCCGCTGCTGCCGCTGCTCGATGCGCTCCGGCGCGAAGGCGCCATCGAAGGTTGAAGGAACGCCAGGTGAAACGCGCCTGCGTCATCGGCTGGCCGGTCGCTCATTCGCGCTCTCCGGTCATCCACCGCTACTGGCTGAAGCTTTATGGGCTCGACGGCGCCTATGAGATGGAAGCGGTGCGGCCTGAGGAGATCGAGGACTTTCTCCATTCGCTTGGGCAATGGGGCTATAAAGGCGCCAATGTGACGTTGCCGCACAAGGAGGCTGCTCTCGCCGCCGCAGATCGCCCGGATGAAGCCGCCACCGCCATCGGCGCGGCGAACACGCTCTGGCTCGACGCCAAGGGCCTGCTCCATGCGAGCAACACCGACGCCTATGGCTTCATGACGCATCTCGCGGCCGAGGCGCCGGATTGGAACAAAGGCAGCCGGCCGGTAATGGTGCTTGGTGCCGGCGGCGCGGCGCGCGCCATCCTGCATGGCCTGCTCGAGGCGGGAGCCTCGAAGATCCTGCTCGCCAACCGGACCGGGGGTCGCGCCGAGGCCTTGGCGCAAGGCTTCGGTTCCCGCGTCTCGGTGGTTCCCTGGGAGGACCGGAACAGGGCGCTTGCCGGCTGCGGGCTGCTGGTGAACGCCACGAGCCTCGGCATGACGGGAAAGCCGCCGCTCGACCTCGACCTTTCCGCGCTTCCCAAGGACGCGACCGTAGCCGACATCGTCTATAGCCCGCTTGAGACCCCGCTCCTTGCCGCCGCCAAGGCGAGGGGAAACCGCATTGTCGATGGGCTCGGCACGCTGCTTCACCAGGCGGCGCCTGGCTTCGAGCGCTGGTTTGGGGTGCGCCCTGAGGTGACGCCTGAGCTCCGCGCTTATGTCGCCGCCCATCTTGGGGCGTCGTGATGCTGGTCGTCGGACTGACCGGCTCGATCGGCATGGGCAAGTCTGCCGCCGCGGCGCATTTCAGGGCGCGCGGCGTGCCGGTCTGCGACGCCGATGCCGAAGTTCACCGGCTCTATGACGGCGAGGCGGTGCCGGCAATCGCCGCCGCCTTTCCAGCCGCGGTTCGGGGCGGCAAGGTCGATCGGGCGGCGCTGGCGAAAGAGGTGGCGGGCTCGCCCAAGAAGCTGAAGCAGCTCGAAGGCATCGTGCACCCGATGGTGGTCAAGGCCGAGATCGATTTCCTGCGCGAGCAGGAGAAGCAGGGTGCCAAGCTCGCCGTGCTCGAGATCCCGTTGCTGTTCGAGACCGATACCCATTCGCGTGTCGACGTCACTGTCGTGGTCAGTGCTCCGGAAGATGTGCAAAGGGCGCGTGTGCTTGACCGCCCCGGCATGACCAAAGAGAAGCTCGAAGCGCTGCTCAAGCGACAATTGTCGGACAAGGAGAAGCGCGCCCGCGCCGACTTCGTTGTGGACTCAGGGCGATCACTTGCAGACATGGGGCTGCAGATCGATAAGATTCTCGATTCGCTCCGGGGCCGCCAAGGCCGCGTCATGGAGCGGCTGCGGAACCTCTAAAAACCAAGGAACGAAGCTCCTTGCGCGAGATCGTGCTCGATACCGAAACCACGGGGCTCGATCCAGCCTCAGGCCATCGCATCGTCGAGATCGGCTGCGTCGAGCTGATCAATTGCATTCCGACCGGAAAAGTGTGGCATTGCCACCTCAACCCCGAGCGCGACATGCCGCAACAGGCCTATGAGGTGCACGGGCTCTCCGTAGAGTTCCTGTCGACCAAGCCGCGCTTTCATGAGCGCGCCGACGATCTCATCGGCTTCATCGAAGGCGCCATGCTGGTCATGCACAACGCCTCCTTCGACTTCGCCTTCCTCAATGCCGAGCTTGAGCGGCTCGCCCGTCCGCTGCTTCGCTGGGACCGGGTGGTGGATACGCTGGCGCTCGCGCGGCGCAAGCACCCGGGCTCGCCCTGCAGCCTCGATGCCTTGTGCAAGCGCTATGGCGTCGATCTCTCCGAGCGGGAGAAGCACAGTGCGCTCATCGATTGCCGCCTGCTCGCGTCTGTTTATGTGGAGCTGGTTGGCGGCCATCAGGCGCGCCTCGAATTTGCCGGGAACCGTGGCTCTGCGGCGATGCTCGCGACGGTCGCCTCGGGGGCAAGGGCGCGGCCGATCGCGCTTCCTCCGCGCCTGACCCCAGAAGAGCGGCTGGCGCATGAGGCTTTCATCGCGAGCCTCGGCGATGAGGCCTTGTGGCGGCCGGTGCTGTTCGCGCTTGCCGGCTAATTGCTCGCCTGGCCCTGCCCGCGGGCAAGGTTCTGCGAATAAAGCCTGCCAAAATCGATGGGGTCGAGCATCAGCGGCGGATAACCGCCGTCGCGGGTGACATCGGCGAGCACCCGGCGCGTGAAGGGAAAGAGAAGCGCCGGGCAATCGACGAATAGGACCGGCTGCAGCAGGTTCTGGGGCACGTTGCGCAGGCGGAAAAGCCCGGCATAGAACAGCTCGATATTGTAAATGACGCCGACGTCGCTCTTGGCGTGGACGTCGATATTCAACACCACCTCATAGGTCTCCGGCGACTGGCTTGCCACGTTGACATTGACGGTGACTTGCAACTGTGGATTTGGCGGAGGGTTTTGCAGCGTTTGCGGCGCGTGCGGGCTCTCGAAGGAGAGGTCCTTGATATATTGGCCGAGCACGTTGAGCTGGGCGTCTGCGCCTGGCGCTGCGCCTTCAGGAGCCGCGGCCTCCGGGCTTGCCGCTTGACCACCCGGCTTGCCGTCGCCAGGCAAGCCGTCGCCGTTGCGCTTGCCCGATTGTTCAGGGCTTTCAGTCTTCTTGGCCATGAGGCTTAGGTCCGGCTTGGAGGAGGGGCCTGCTGGCTAGCATGGCATGCCCAGGCCCTGCAATCTTGCCGCATGGTACCCGCTTCCTTGCGAATTTCGTTGTCGCCATTTTTGGGGGTTGGCTAAGGTGCCGCCAATGCCTTAAGTTGAGCTTTGCGCGACATGGGTGAGGTGGTTGAGTCCCACAACGCCTGAGGCTCCCGCTAGCAAATCTCCAGGCGAGAACCAATATGAGCCTGGGGAGTTCCGCATCATCGCGGGTCTATCCATCAACGCGGGTGGCGGTAAGGATGAGTGAAGCCTTCGATATCTATACTTTGCTGTTTCTGGTGCTGGCCGTGGTGATCTTCATCCGGCTGCGCAATGTGCTCGGCCGGCGCACCGGCAACGAGCGCCAGCCGTTCGATCCTTATACGACGCCGGATCAGAAGCGGCCGCAAGCGCCAGAGACCAATGAGCCGGTGGTGGCCCTGCCGCGCGGCCGCTTTGCCCCGTTGCCCGAGGCCACGGGGCCGTCGGTTGAGGATATCGAGGCGCGGCTCGGCAGCCATGCGCCAAAGGACAGCCCGCTTGCCCGCTCGCTCACCCAGCTGATGCGCGCCGATCCGAGCTTCGATCCGAACCAATTCCTCGACGGCGCCAAGACCGCCTACGAGATGATCGTCATGTCGTTTGCCGAAGGCGACGAAGCCTCGCTGAAGCAGCTCTTGAGCGCCGAGGTGTTCGAGGGCTTCGAAAGCGCCATTCGCGAGCGCGAGACGCGCGGCGAGAAGGTCGAGTCGAACCTCGTCGGCATCAACAAGGCTGACATCATCGAGTCCGACGTCAAGAAGAACACCGCCTACGTCACCGTCAAATTCGTGAGCGAGCTCGTCTCGGTGACGCGCGACGCCGAAGGCGAGGTGGTGGAAGGCGACCCGAAGAAGGTGCGCGAGGTCACCGACATCTGGACCTTCGCGCGCGACATCAGCTCAAAGAACCCGAACTGGAAGCTTGTCGCGACCGAATCGGCGAACTGAACCCTACCCAGGCGCTGCCTCGTTCTACGGCGCCATCGCCGCCGCATTGCTGCTTGCCGCAATCGCTGCCACCATCGCGATTTATCTGCTGCTGCGGGAAACACGCGTGGAAGAGACTGGCATCAGCTTCGAGCCGGTGACCTTTGCCGACATCGATGGCTGGCAGGACGACGACCAGGCGGCTGCCTTTCAGGCCCTGCTCAGGTCGTGCGGCAGGATCAAGCGCGACAGTGCTTCAGCCGAGGCTTGCGCCGCGGCGCGGGATCTCGCCGCACATGGGCAAGTGTCGCGCGATGCCGCGCGGACCTTTTTCGAGACGCACTACACGCCGAACAAGATCGTCGGCGCGCCGAACAAGGGTCTCGTCACCGGCTATTACGAGCCTGAGATCGACGGCGCGCGCGAGAAGAGCGACAAGTTCCCGGCAGCGGCCTATGGGCGCCCCGACGATCTCGTTTCGGTGAGGCCGGACGAGACGCGCGCGAGCAACTCAGCCGCCGGTGTCCTGACCGCGATGCGCAAAGCACCGGACGGGCTCGTTCCCTTCTACACGCGCGAGGAGATCGACAAGGGCGCGCTCGCCGGCAAGGGGCTTGAGCTCGTCTATCTCGATCCGGTCGAGCTGTTCTTCATGCAGGTGCAGGGCTCTGGCCGCGTGCGGCTACCCGACGGCACGCATGTGCGGCTCGGCTATGCCACCAAGAATGGCCATCCCTATACGTCGATCGGCAAGAAGCTGGTCGAGCTTGGCGAGGACAAGCCGAAGTCGATGACGATGCAAGGCATCAAGGATTGGCTGCGCGCCGACAAAGAGCGCGGCAACAAGATGATGTGGGAGAACAAGTCCTATGTGTTCTTTCGCCTGCTCGACGGCAAGGAGGGAGAGGACGGGCCGATCGGCGCGCAAGGCGTGTCGCTCACGCCTGGCCGGAGCCTCGCCGTCGATCCGTCGTTTCACGCGCTCGGCCTCCCGGTGTTCGTCGAGGCGCCGGAGATGAAAGGCGACGGCGCGCCGTTCCGCCGCTTGATGATCGCGCAGGACGTTGGCTCGGCCATCAAGGGCGTGGAGCGCGGCGACATCTATTGGGGCTCCGGCGACGATGCCGGCGCCATCGCCGGCAAGACCTTGGCGCCGGCAGAGTTCATCGTGCTCCTGCCGAACGCGGCGCCCGGGGTGTGAGGATGGGCAAGCGCGGGCAGGACGACAATGACGACGCCGCGCTGTGGGAGAAGGTCGTCGAGACCGCCGCGCCGCTGAAGCGGGGCCGCAATGCCACGGCGCCGAAGCCTGCCAAGATCGCTGCGCCTGCCGCCAAGGCCAAGGCGCCGCGATCTGTTCCGGTGACGACGCCAGCGCCAAAACCGGTACCTAAGCCCAGCCATGTGCCGCGCGCCGCGCCGCTCGACCGGCAGACTTCGCGCCAGCTCGACAAGGGGAGGATCGAGGTCGAGGCGCGGCTCGACTTGCATGGCATGCGCCAGCGAGACGCCCACGCGCAGCTTCGCCGATTCTTGAAGACCGCGCAGGCGCGGGGCTTGCGCCATGTGCTGGTGATCACCGGCAAAGGCGCCGATCAAGAAGCGAGCAAGAGCTTCTACGAGGAAGAGGAGCGCGGCGTGTTGCGCAACGCCGTGCCGCATTGGCTGGCAGAGCCTGAGCTCGCTGCGCTGGTGGTGAGCTTCTCGCCGGCACCTCGCCGTCTCGGTGGCGGCGGCGCGCTCTATGTGCAATTGCGGCGGCCGCGCCCGGGTTGACGTCGGGCCTCATCCTTCGAGACGTGCCTTCGGCGCTCCTCAGGATGAGATTAGTCTCCTGGCCCGCCGGTCGTCGTCCGTAAGCGCTAGCTTCAGCGGCCGGTTACCGAGCCGATCGCGTCGCGGATAATGTCCACGACAGCCATTGGAGCGGTGACGCTGGGTATGTGGTCGGCAGCATGCGCCTTTATCGTCGCCTTCATGCGCGACGCCATGTGGCGCTGCGTCTCAGGGACGATCATCCGATCCTCTTCGGCAAGCAGAAACCAGCTCGGGATGTCCCGCCACAGCGGGCGCCCGACAGGAACAGTAATGCAGCTCAGCGATATGGGCCGCTGCACGGCGGCGAGCACCGCTTGCTCGTCCACTGATGCATTCTGCGCGAAAGCGCTCGCGAAGGCTTCTTCGGGAAGCCAGATCAGACCATTGCTGTCCGGTGCAAGCTTTGGAGCTTGGGGATGAGGTTCGAGGCGATAAAACACGTCTGCGACCTTCTCGCCCTCGTTGGGAGCAAGAGCGGTTACGTAGACCAGCGCCTTCACACGTTCGGGGCGTGCGAGCGCGATGACCGCACCGGCATAAGCATGTCCCGCGACTACGATCGGCCCCTCGGTCCGGTCCAAGCTGCGGTTGAGCGCGACCACGTCGTCAGCAAGCGAGGTCAGCGGAAGCGGCGCCGCGACGACCTTGGCCGACTCCGCCTCGAGTGCCGTTATGACACGTGCCCAGCTTGATCCATCCGCCCATGCTCCGTGGGCAAGCACCACGCTGACATCTCTCGCTGCCATGCTGTCGCTCCAACCAGTGCCTCGAGTTCGAGCAGAACCTCAAAGAGCCGCCTTATTTGGCCGGCCGGCCCTTCTCCTTGACTACGAATCCGAGGTGTCCGAGCACCCTCACGGCACCAGTCTTCCCGCCCTCGAAGTCACTGGAGCCGAGCCGCTGGCCAGTTGCGAACTCATACGCTGTGCCCAAGATTGCTTTCGGCGGGTAACGGCGTCCTTCCCAGGCCAGCTCATAAGTCGTGGTAGGGGCGAAACCATGCTTGGAGAAGAACCGCTCCGGTCCCAGCCGGTCGTAGTCCTTTATCGCGCGCAATACGTCAGCACGGGTCACGTGGTCCCAGGTCACCATGTGTTCATTCCTCCAGGATCGCTGTGCGGGCGACTAAGGCGCGAATGATCGCCGCAATTTCGGGACCGCGACCTTCCAGCGCGACATTGGCCGGCATCGACAGATGGATACAAGGTTCTTCCTTGGCGTTGCAGAGAGAGGACCTTGAACCGCCAATGGAACTAATGGGTTCCGCCAGGTTCGAAAATGCCGCATGAGTTGGAAGCACCCTTCCAGATCTTGGAAAGGTCAACGAGCCTCCCTGAATCAATATCGATAGGCGGCAGCTACAAAATAAACTTCGACAGATCGGCGTTTTTGGCGAGGTCGCCGATATGGCCGCGCACGAAAGCGCCGTCGACCACGATCTTCTCGCCCTGCTTGTCGGAGGCGTCGAAGGAAATGTCGTCGAGAATGCGCTCCATCACCGTGGAGAGGCGCCGCGCGCCGATATTCTCGACATTGGTGTTCACCTCGACGGTGATGTCGGCGATGGCGTCGATCGCGTCAGGGGTGAACTCGAGATCCACGCCCTCGGTCTTCATCAGCGCGATGTATTGCCTGATGAGGCAGGCCTTGGGCTCGGTGAGGATACGGCGGAAATCGTCGCGCACGAGCGCGCGAAGCTCGACGCGGATCGGCAGCCGGCCTTGCAGCTCGGGCAGAAGGTCCGACGGCTTCGCCGTGTGAAACGCGCCTGAGGCGATGAACAGCACATGATCGGTCTTCACCGGACCGTATTTGGTGCCGACCGTGGTGCCTTCGATCAGCGGCAGGAGATCGCGCTGCACGCCCTCGCGGCTCACATCGGCGCCGACGCGCTCGGAGCGCGCGCAGATCTTGTCGATCTCGTCGAGAAACACGATACCGTTGTTCTCGACGTTGCGGATCGCTTCCTGAACGGTGGTGTCGTTGTCGATCAGCTTGTCCGACTCTTCCGCCAACAGGACATCGAAACTGTCGCGCACAGTGATGCGGCGCGGCTTGGTGCGTTGGCCGAGCGCCTTGCCGAGCACGTCGCTCAAATTGATCATGCCGACCTGGCTGCCCGGCATGCCGGGAATCTCGAAGGCTGGCATGCCGGCCCCGGTATCGGCGACCTGGATCTCGATCTCGCGGTCGTCGAGCTCGCCGGCCCGCAGCCGCTTGCGAAAGGTATCGCGCGTGGAAAGACTGGCGCCGGCGCCGACCAGCGCATCGACCACGCGCTCCTCGGCATTCAGCTGCGCCTTGGCCTCGACCTCTTTTCGCTTGGCGTCGCGGACGAGCCCGATGCCGGCTTCCAAGAGATCGCGAATGATCTGATCGACGTCGCGGCCGACGTAACCGACCTCGGTGAATTTCGTCGCCTCGACCTTGATGAAGGGCGCGCCGGCAAGCTTGGCGAGGCGGCGCGAGATCTCGGTCTTGCCGACGCCGGTCGGCCCGATCATCAGGATGTTCTTGGGCAGGACCTCCTCGCGCAGCTCCTCGTCGAGCTGCTGCCGGCGCCAGCGGTTGCGGAGCGCAATAGCGACGGCGCGCTTGGCGTCGCGCTGGCCGATGATGTAGCGGTCGAGCTCGGAGACGATCTCGCGCGGGGAAAAGCTGGTCATTGCGTTACGACTTTGACTCCAGGCTTTCGATGACGACCTCCTTGTTGGTGTAAACGCAGATATCGGCGGCAATGGCCATGGCTTTGCGCGCAATCGCCTCCGCATCGAGGTCGGAGTCGAGCAGCGCGCGGGCAGCGGCGAGCGCGAAATTGCCGCCGGAGCCGATGCCCATGACATTGTCGTCCGGCTCGAGCACGTCGCCCTTGCCGGTCAGCACTAGACTTTCATCGGCGTCGGCCACGATCATCATGGCCTCGAGGTGGCGGAGATAGCGGTCGGTGCGCCAGTCCTTGGCGAGCTCGACGCAAGCGCGCTTCAATTGATCGGGGAAGCGCTCGAGCTTGGTTTCGAGCCGCTCGAACAAAGTGAAGGCGTCAGCCGTGGCCCCGGCGAAGCCGGCGATGACATTGCCGTTGCCTACGCGGCGCACTTTCTTGGCGTTTCCCTTGATGATGGTCTGGCCGAGGGTGACCTGGCCGTCACCAGCGATCACCACCTTGCCGCCCTTGCGGACAGTAAGGATGGTCGTGGCATGCCAGACTTCGGGAGAGGATGGACCCATTGCTGCACTGCGATATCGGCATGGCGGGGCCTTTCGTCAAGCTGTATAACGCCCCTCCCTGGCTCCCGCTCAAGAGTGAGGGGATTGGTTAAGAGCCTGGCACTAGATTGAACACTATGCAGAAGCCGACCAAGACCAAGTCCAAGCGGACCGCGACCGTCGAGCGCCGCACCAAGGAGACCGCGATTAACGCGACCGTCGACCTCGACGGCAGCGGCACCTATGCGGTCGAGACCGGCGTCGGCTTTCTCGATCACATGATCGAGCAGCTCGCGCGCCATTCGATGATCGACATCTTCCTGAAGGCCAAAGGCGACCTGCATATCGATCAGCACCACACCACCGAGGACAGCGGCATCGTGCTCGGCCAGGCGGTGGCAAAGGCGCTTGGCGACAAGCAGGGCATCGCCCGCTACGGCTTTGCCTATCTGCCCATGGACGAGACGCTCACCCGCGTCGCGATCGACGTCTCGGGGCGCCCCTACCTCGTGTGGAAGGTCGATTTCACCCGCTCGAAGATCGGGGAGATGGACACCGAGCTGTTCCGCGAATGGTTCCAGGCCTTCGCCCAGCATGCCGGCATCACGCTGCATGTCGAGACGCTCTATGGCGAGAACAGCCACCATATCGCCGAGACCTGCTATAAGGCGCTCGCACGCGCGCTCCGCCAGGCGGTCGCCATCGACGAGCGCCAGGAAAGCCGCGTGCCATCGACCAAAGGTCAGCTTTAGGCCTCCGCGCAACCAACTGCTTTCAGTGTCAGTGACGTGTCGTGACGCTCTATTCGGTTTATGAGCCGCCAGGCGAGGCGCTGGACCCCGAGGAACGGGCCGAGGCGCTCGTGTTCGTCAGGGAAGGCTTCTCCTGGCCGGCGCTGTTGGTGCCGGGGCTGTGGCTGCTCTATCAGCGCATGTGGCTCGAGCTCGTCCTGTTCGTGGCGCTGTTCGCCGTGCTTGGCTGGGTGTTCGATCCGAGCGGCGACCAGACGCAAACCCTGTTCGGCTGGTTGAGCGTGGCGATCGTCGTGCTGTTCGCCTTCGAGGCCAACGACCTCCGGGGTGCTGCCCTCGAGCGGGAGGGATACACGCAAGTGGGCACGGCGATCGGCGCCGGCCGCGACGCCGCCGAGCTTGCCTTCTTGCAGACGTGGCTTCCACGGCAGGAGAAGGGACGCGAACGGCCGCCGCCGCCCGAGCGGCGGGGCAATGCCGATATCCCGGCGCCAAGGGGAAGCGGCGAGGCGGAGGGGGTGATCGGGCTCTTCCCGGCGCCGTAAGCCCATGCACGTCGCCATCATCGACTACGGCTCAGGCAATCTGCACTCCGCCGCCAAGGCGTTCGAGCGCGCCGCGCGCGAGGGAGGGTCGGAGCTCGCCATCAAGGTCACCGCCCGCCCGGAGGACGTGGCCGACGCAGACCGCATCGTGCTCCCCGGCGTCGGCGCCTTTGCCGACTGCAAGCGGGGCCTCGAGGAGGTCCCAGGCATGATCGACGCTCTGGAGGAAGCCGTGCAGGAGCGTGGCAAGCCGTTTCTCGGCATCTGCGTCGGGCTCCAGCTCATGGCTGAGCGCGGGCTTGAGCATGGGGTGACGCCTGGCCTCGGCTGGATCAAAGGCGAGGTCCGCGCCATCGCGCCTTCTGATCCTGACCTCAAAGTCCCGCATATGGGCTGGAACACGCTGCGCGTGGTCCGATCGAATCCGCTTCTCGAAGGCGTTCCCACCGGCGAGGGCGGGCTGCACGCATATTTCGTCCATTCCTATCACCTTGTCCCCGAGGAGAAGGCCGATCTCGTGGCGAGCACCGATTACGGCGGCCCGATCACCGCCTTCGTCGCCAAGGACAACATGGCCGGCACGCAATTCCACCCCGAGAAGAGCCAAAAGCTCGGGCTCGCGTTGATCGCGAACTTCCTCAGGTGGAAGCCATGATCCTGTTCCCTGCCATCGACCTGAAAGACGGAAAATGCGTCAGGCTCCGCCAAGGCGAGATGCAGCAGGCGACCGTGTTCAACACCGATCCGGTCGCTCAGGCGCAGAGCTTCGAGGCGCAGGGCTTCGAATGGCTGCACGTGGTCGATCTCGACGGCGCCTTTGCCGGCAGGCCGGTGAATGCCGAAGCGGTCGAGGCGATCGTCAAGACGGTCAACATCCCGGTGCAGCTCGGCGGCGGCATCCGCGATCTCGACACCATCGTGACGTGGCTGGAGAAGGGCGTGGTCCGCGTGATCCTCGGCACCGCCGCGGTGCGTAACCCGAAGCTTGTGTGCAAGGCGGCGCACGAGCTTTCCGGCTGCATCGCCGTCGGCATCGATGCGCGCGACGGCAAGGTCGCGGTGGAAGGCTGGGCCGAGACGAGCGAGATGACCGCGCTCGAGCTTGCCCACCGCTTCGAGGACATAGGCGTCGCCGCCATCATCTATACCGACATCGCGCGTGACGGCGAGCTCGCCGGGCTCAATCTCGCTGCCACCGCTTCGCTCGCGCGGGCGACCTCAATTCCGGTGATCGCGAGCGGCGGCCTCGCCTCGCTCGACGATGTGCGCGCCCTGCTTCATCCGAACTATGCGAGGCTCGAAGGCGTCATCGCCGGCCGCGCCCTCTACGACGGCAGGCTCAATGCCGCCGAGGCGCTGGCGCTGATCGCCGCCGCCCGCAAGCCGCATCACGCCTGAACCCGCGCCCATGCGCACACGTACCATCTTCGGCATCCTGCTGGTCCTCGTCGCGTTCGTCGCGTTCGGCCCGGCGCTGATCGCCGTGGGGAGCCAGCAGGTCGCCGAGGCCTTCGGCTGTCAGGTCGATCTCAACCGGGCGATCCCGTGCGTGATCGGCGGCAAGGATTACGGCCAGACCTTCTACGATCTCGGCTTTTTGATCTGGTATTCCTATCTCAGCCTTCCGGCAGGCCTCGCGCTGTTCGGCGTATGGGCCCTGGCCGCGCTCATCGCAATTCTTGTGAGTTGGCGCAGGCAGAATCGACCGCCGTCCGCGCCACTCAGCCCGGGCAAATCCTTCCTCCGCGGCGCGCTCATTGTCATTGCGCTCGCATTTTCTCCGGTCGCCGTCACCTATACCGCAGGCCTCATCGCCTTGCTTATCGGTTGCGACCTCAACGAAGCGTCCGTGCATGCCTGCCCCTTGCTCGGCGTCAATATCGGCCCGCTGCTCTACGCGATGGGGCTCGCGGTCTGGTTCGTTTCTTCACCGTGTTGGCAGGGCTCCTGGCGCTCGTGGTGCTAGTCATCATTTTCATCGTGCGCACGTTAAGGGCGCGCCGCGCGAAAGTGGACGCGACCGGCGCGAAGGCCTAAATCCTGCTCATGCTGAAGGTCCGCGTCATTCCCTGCCTCGATGTGAAGGACGGCCGTGTCGTCAAGGGCATCAACTTCGTCAATCTGCGCGACGCCGGCGATCCCGTCGAGGCGGCATCTGCCTATGACGAAGCCGGAGCCGACGAGCTTTGCTTCCTCGACATCACGGCGAGCCATGAGAACCGCGACACCATCTTCGACGTAGTGGAACGCACCGCCGAGCGCTGCTTCATGCCGCTCACCGTCGGCGGCGGGGTGCGCAAGCTCGACGATGTGCGGAAACTGCTCGAGGCCGGCGCCGACAAGGTGTCGATCAACACCGCGGCAGTCAAGGAGCGCGACTTCGTGCGCGCGGCGGCGGAGAAATTCGGCGCCCAGTGCATCGTGGTGGCGATCGACGCCAAACGCGTCGCGGCGGGCAAGCAGCACGGACAGCGCTTCGAGATCTTCACCCATGGCGGCCGCGAGCCGACCGGCATCGAGGCGGTCTCCTATGCCCGCGAGGTGGTGGCGCTCGGCGCCGGCGAGATCCTGCTCACCTCCATGGACCGCGACGGGACGAAACGCGGCTTCGACCTCGAATTGACCCGGGCGGTTGCCGATGCGGTCACGGTGCCCGTGATCGCGAGCGGAGGGGTCGGCACGCTCGAGCATCTGGTGGAAGGGGTGCGTGACGGCCACGCCTCGGCGGTGCTCGCCGCCTCGATCTTCCACTACGGTGAATGCACCATAGGAGAGGCCAAGCGCTTCATGGCGGCGGCGGGCTTGCCCGTCCGGCTCGACGGCTAGATGCGTCAAACGGGGCATCCGGCCCAAATCCTGCCCGCCAAATGGGCAATGCCTTTGCTTTCCTAGGGATAATGCCTTTGCTTTCCTAGGGATGACGTGCCGGCGCCTATTCCACTCCGGCCCCTGGCAGTGTATGAGCCAAGATATGGGTCAAAACGACGTGCTCGGGCGCCTCGCCGCCAATATCAAGGCCAGGCGGACCGCAAGGCCAGAGGACTCCCATACGCGGCGGCTGCTCGACGGCGCCCCGGTCAAGCCTGCCAAGAAGCTTGGCGAGGAGGCGGTGGAGGCTGCCATAGCGGCCATCGCCCAGGACGACGCGGCCCTGATCGCCGAGGCCGCCGATGTCCTCTACCACCTGCTGGTGGTGCTCGAGTCCCGCCACATCGCCCTCGAAGAGGTTATGGGCGAGCTTGAGCGCCGCATGGGCGCCACGGATCTCGCGCAGAAGCGGAAAGCTACGGCGCGCTGAGAAGCGGGTTCTCGCCCATGAATCCGCGTCCAACTGTCGCGTTCTCACCCTATACCGTCTATAACCGCGACGACTGGGCGGCGCTCAGGGCCGATACGCCCATGCCGCTGTCGGAGGCCGAGCTCGAGAACTTAAGCGGCCTCACCGAGCGCGTGTCCATCCAAGAGGTGGTCGACATCTATCTGCCGCTCAGCCGGCTGCTCAATTTCTATGTCGAGGCGCTGCAGGAGCTACACGGCGCCACCACCGGTTTCCTGCGCAAGGGCGACGGCAAAATGCCGTTCATCATCGGCCTCGCCGGCAGCGTCGCGGTCGGCAAGAGCACCACGGGTCGCGTGCTGCAGGCGCTGCTTGCCCGCTGGCCGAGCCATCCGCGCGTCGAACTCGTGCCGACCGACGGGTTTCTCTTCCCGAACGCCGTGCTGGAAGAGCGCGGGCTGATGACGCGAAAGGGATTTCCCGAGAGCTACGACCTCACGCGGCTCCTGAACTTTCTCGCCGAGGTGAAGTCGGGCCGCGAGCGCATCGAGGCCCCGGTCTATTCCCATCTCGTCTATGACGTGCTGCCGGACCAGGCCATCCTGATCGAGCGTCCCGACATCGTCATCGTCGAGGGCTTGAACGTGCTACAGCCGGCAAAGCTGCCAAAAGACGGCGCCGCCATCCCCTTCGTCTCGGATTTCTTCGATTTTTCCATCTATATCGACGCCACCGACCAGTTGATAGAGAGCTGGTATGTCGAGCGCTTCCTGCGGCTCCGCCAGACGGCGTTCCGCGACCCCGCCTCCTATTTCCATCGCTTTGCGACACTATCGGAGGAGGAGGCGCGGGCCATCGGGCTGTCACTGTGGCGCACCATCAATCTCGTCAATCTCACCGAGAATATCCTGCCGACGCGGCAGCGCGCCGACCTGATCTTGCGCAAAGGGCAGGATCATGCGGTGGAGACGGTGGCCTTGCGCAAGCTTTGATTTGATGAAGATCAAGGCAGTTTGAGGCGAAAGCGCTCTGATAGGAGCGCTTCATTGGTCATTTTGGCCGCGCAAGGAGGTTGCTCCCATATCTCTCGAATGCTTTCGCCGAACGGACTTGGTTGTGCTCACGCGGCAGTCCAAGGCGTATCAGGCGGCGCGGGCCATGGCCGATAATCACATCGGCTCGGTGTTAGTGAGCGAGCCCAAGGCGCTTGCCGGGATCGTCACGGATCGCGATCTTGCGCTCGCGGTTCTCGGGGGCGGCATCGACCCCAGACCACTTCGCTTGCATGTCGAAAAACATGGTCGCCCTGCGATATTGGGGGACAGCTGGGTGACGTCGTGCGGCTGATGCAAGAGCATGGTGTGCGCCGCATACCGATCACCGAAGACGGCCGGGTGGTTGGGCTCGTCACCTTCGATGATCTTGTGGCCGACGGCTCGGTCGCGCTTGATGCCCTGCGCGCAATCGTCACCGCGCAATCGGAAGGATCCGGGCGGAAAGCCGGAGGCCGCGCCCGCGTCTTGACCCGCGCGAGGGCGCGCGCCGAGGCGATCCATCAAAAACTGGTCTTGGCCGTGGCCGACGCCACCGATCTCGACCGTCCAAGCTCCGAGCGGACCTTGCTGGTAGCGATTTGCATGCTCTGCCGGCGTCTGTCCCGTAAAACGGCTCACCAGATCACCGCGCAGTTTCCGTCAAGGCTTCAGCCATTCTTCGATCAGTGCCTCGAAGAGCCGGATCGGAACCTGACCACGGCAGCCATCGAGAAGGAGCTCGGCTCGGCTCTCGGCCTCGGTGGTAAAGGCGCAAGTCAGGCCTTGGAGGTGGTCTGCAAGGCGGTGGCGGACAGCGTCGCCTCGGAAGAAATCGATGAAATTTGCGGGAAATGCGGGAGAAGATGCGGCAGCTCTTCCCCGAGCTTGCGAGATCGGCTCGGAATTGAATTCTATTGCGGGGCGTAAAGCTGAGCCGGCCCGAGGCCGATGTTGAGCCTGAGGCTGGTGCGCTCCGAGAAGGCATCATCGTCGGTGATGTGAGTGCCGTTGACGATGCCGTTAGCCTTGCCGTCGCCGTCGTTGTAGTGCATCTCCGGCGCGTAGGAGTACCACTCATACTCGCTGAGCAGCGACAGGCTGGTGCGCGGGCTGAATTGCTTGCGCGTCTCGAACTTCACCCCGCCGATGAAGGTGACCTGGTCGTCGGACAGGCCGAGCTTGCTGCCGCCGATTCCCCTGCCGACGAAGTGGCCGTCGTAGTCGGCGTTGGCGCCATAGATGCCGGCATGCAGATCGATGAAGGAGCGCAAGCCCCAGCCCCCGTAGAGCGCCGGGAAGAGCGAATATTCGCCGCCGATGGTGAAGTAGCCGCCGTAATAGGTGGTATCGAGCGTTTCTTTGTAGTTGAACAGCTCGCCTACGCCGCCGGTGCTACCCTTGATGTGGAGATCCTGGTCGAGGCCGCGCACGTCGAAAGCCGCGCCCCAATGCGTGCTCTTCATGATGCCCGGCATGATCATCGGCCGCGGGTTTGGCGTGGTGAACTCCAAGGCCACACCCCAGCTGTCGACGTCGCGATCGGTGTGCGAGAAAAGCGTGCCTGAAGTGCTGACCGTGGAGGACCCCGGCGTGTCGACGATGTCTGCCGCAGCGCAGGTCGAGCTGTTGGTGGTGACGCAACGATTACGGTTCGAATCGTCGATGCTCGACCAATAACCGTGCACGGCGCCGATCCAGGGCATGCCGAGCGCCCAACCGAGCGGCGTCGCGGCAGAGCCGCTGAAGCCTCCGCCATACTCGTCGAAGGCGTCGTTCTTCTGCTTGCTGATGGTGTCGAAGTTGCCGCCGTTCTTGTAGCGGAAGGTGAAGTGAGTGTCGGGAAGCGTGAGGTAGGCCAAGCCGCCGCCGACCGAGATCACGGTCTCACCCACCATCATGGTGCCCATGTCCTGCATGGCCATGTCTTGTTGAAGCGGCGTTTGCGCGAGCGCGGGCATGGCCGCGAGCGCTGAACTTCCCAACAAGACGCCTGCAACAAGGCGCAACAATTTACGCATGGAAGCCCCCGAGTTGCTCCGTATTCTGTCCACAATAGCAGCCAGCGGGCAGTGGAGGGTTAAACCCTGAGTAACAAAGGCAAATTTCCGGGGGCCCGTGGCGAAAAAGCCACAGAGCGCTCATTCTCCGAGCAGGCCTCTTTCTTGCGCACGCTTGCGCAGAGACGCCTCGGGGCGCGCGCCGATATGGCCGATCACTTCCGCCGCGGCGAGGCTGCCGAGCCTGCCGCAGGTCGCAAGCGGCGCCCCTTGGGTGAGGCCATAGAGAAAGCCGGAGGCATAGAGGTCGCCGGCGCCGGTCACGTCGACCACCGCGCGGACAGGCTCAGGAGCGACGGCGATGGTCTCGCCATCGGCCACGATCACCGAGCCTTCGCCAGAGCGGGTCAGCACGGCGAGCTCGCAATCGGCAAGCGCCGCATCGGCGGCTTCGGCGAAGCTGTTCACCTCGTAGAGGCTGGTGATCTCCTTTTCGTTGGCGAACAGGATGTCGGTTCCTTCGCGGATGAACTTCAGAAAGTCGGCGCGGTGGCGATCGACGCAAAAGGCATCCGACAGAGTGAGGGCAACCTTGGCGCCGGATTTCTGCGCAAGCAGTGCCGCCGCCTTGAAGGCCTCTTTCGCCTCGTCGCGGTCGAACAGATAGCCTTCGAGATAGACGATACTCGCCGCCTCGATGAGCGAGGCATCGATGTCGGCGGGAGCGAAATGCACGCTCGTGCCGAGAAACGTGTTCATGGTGCGCTCGCCGTCGGGGGTCACGAAGATGAGGCAGCGGGCAGTCGGCTCGCCCTCGTCGGCAGGCGGGGTGTCGTAGGCGACGCCGAGCGAGCGGATGTCGTGGCGGAAAATGCCGCCGAATTGGTCGGCGGCGACCCTGCCGATGAAGCCGCATTTCGCCCCGAACGAGGCAAGCCCGGCGATAGTGTTGGCAGCGGAGCCTCCGGAGCGCTCGATGGCTGGACCCATGGCCTCATACAGGCGCCCGGCTTCGCCGGCAGGGATCAGGCGCATGTACCCCTTGGCGAGGTCGTGCTTGGAGAGAAAGGCGTCGTCACAGCGGGCGATAATGTCGACGATGGCGTTGCCGATGCCCACCACGTCGTAGCTGCGCGCCCGATAGACGCGTTCCGCACGCGTGCGTTCCGCCATGACTGTGTCACTCCTTTTGTGTGAGGTCCGCTCTGGTATTAGCCGGGACGCCAACTATATTCGGCGCCGCCGGAGTTGAAACACGCCATGCTCGCCGCCGCAATTCAAGCCTTCAGGGAGCTGTTCACGCCGCCGTTCCGCGCCGTGCTCTGGAAATGCGTGGGCTTTACCATCGGGCTGCTCGCGCTCCTCATCATCGTGCTCGAAGGCCTGTTCAGTCATTTCGTCGAATGGCCGCACTGGATCGAGACCACCATCGAATGGTTGGGCGGCCTCGCGCTCGTGGTTGGCTCGATCTTCCTCATTCCGCCGGTGACCTCGCTGATGGCCGGCCTCTATCTCGACGACATCGCGGGTCAAGTCGAGCGCATCTACTATCCCGGCGACCCGCCGGGCAAGGAAATGCCGGCGCTTGCCGCCATCGGCGCAGGCCTGAAATTCTTCCTCGTGGTGCTGGTGGTGAACCTGGCCGCTTTGTTCTTGCTGCTCGTACCGGGGGTCAACCTCATCGCCTTCTATGCCGGCAACGGCTATCTGCTGGGGCGCGAATATTTCGAGATGGTGGCCATGCGGCATCTCTCCCCTGAGGAGGCGCGGCGCTTACGCAAGGCGAACCTCACCACCGTGTTCCTGGCCGGCCTGATCATCGCCGGGCTTGCTTCGGTGCCGATCGTGAACCTGCTCACGCCGCTGTTCGCCACCGCCTTCATGGTGCACGTCTATAAGTCGCTCGCGCGCCGCGCCGGACTGAGCAGGCTTTCGCCGCGACCCGCCTGATCCGCTCCGTTCAGAACTTTTCTTTGATCCAGCGCCGGTCCTTGATGGCCGCGTCATCGTCGTAGGCCTTAGACTTGTCGCGCGTAGGCAGCTTGATCTTCTTTGCCGGCGACGCTTCGTAGGGAAACAGGCCGAGGAAGTGCGAGATGAGGTTGAGCCGCGCCCGGCGCTTGTCGTCCGAACGCAGCAGATACCAGGGCGCAAAGTCCGTGTCGGTGGCCTCCAGCATCTTGTCGCGGGCGCGGGAGTAGTCGTACCACCGCTCGCGCGAGGGAAGGTCCATGTCGCTGAGCTTCCACTGCCGCATGGGGTCTTCCACCCGCGCCTCGAACCTCTCTTTCTGCTGGTCGTTGCTCACTTCCAGCCAGTATTTGATCAGCCGGATGCCGTTGTCGGTAATCTGCTTCTCGAACTCGGGGCAAACTTGGAGGAAGCGCTTGTGCTGCTCCTTGGTGCAGAAGCCCATGACATATTCAACGCCGGCGCGGTTGTACCAGCTGCGATCGAAGATCACGATCTCTCCGGCTGCCGGGAAATGTGCGAAATATCGCTGCATGTACATTTGCGACTTTTCACGATCCGACGGGGCGGGCAGGGCGACCAATCTGAACGTGCGCGGGCTGACCCGCTCGGTCATTGCCCGGATCGTCCCACCCTTACCCGCGGCGTCGCGACCCTCGAAGATGACGATGATCCGCTGACCCGTGCGCTTAACCCAGTCCTGCAAGACGCAGAGCTCGGTTTGCAGCTTGCGTAAGGCCTTTTCGTAGTCCTTCCGCGTCAGCTTGGGCTTGCCGCTGTCGCGGGGGCTCGCGTCGGGCGCGGACACCTGTGCGCTGCTGTCATGTCCCATGTCGATGTTCCTTTCGGTTCCCGAGTGAAAGCGTAACGTGAAGGATGCTGCCGTCACGACGGCGTTGCATGGGCAACCCGCTCCGGCTGAAGACGGCAAGCATGGGGGAGTTTTCGGCAAGCACCTCAGCCTCGAAGCGCTGCACTCCAGCCTCCCTGGCGATGTACGCGAGATGCTTCAGGATAAGCGATGCAATGCCAAGGCCCCGATAGTCGCCGTCAGTCATGAAGGCGATCTCGGCTTCGCCCGAACCCGCTCCCTCTGTGGCGTAGCGTCCTCCGCCAATCAGGATTTCGCCATCAGCTCCCTGCGTCGTGACGACGAGAGCAACGACCTGGCTGAAATCGACATCGGTCAGTTGCTTGAGCTCGCGGTCACTCAGCTCTTTCTTGGGGGTGAAGAAGCGCCGGTACACCGACTCCCGGTCGAGGTTCTTGAATGCTTCCAAAAGGCGGCTCTTGTCGCCTCTCTGAATGGCCCGAATGGTGACGGCGGTGCCATCCTTCAGGACTTCGCCGGCAGTGTAGGTTCGCGGGTCCATCGTGCTCAGTCGATGATGTGATAGCCGCCGTCGATATAGAGGGTTTCGCCGGTGATCAGTCTCGCTCCGTTCATGGAAAGAAACGCCACAGCCGCGCCGACATCCTCGATCGACACGAGCCGCCGGGACGGGGCCTTCTCTTGAGCCTTGGCGATCAGTTCGTCGAAATCGGTGATGCCGGACGCCGCGCGGGTCTTGAGCGGCCCTGGCGAAATGGCGTGCACCCTGATGCCTTTCGGCCCAAGTTCGGCCGCGAGATAGCGAACAGAGGCTTCGAGAGCAGCCTTCACCGGGCCCATCATGTTGTAGTGCTCCACCACCATCTGCGACCCATAATAGGTCATGGTGGAGAGCGTGCCGCCATCCTTCATCAGCGGCTCGGCGAGCTTTGCCATGCGGATGAACGACCAGCAGGACACATCCATGGCGAGCAGAAAACCTTCCTTCGAGCAATCCACCACACGCCCCTGCAAGTCCGCTTTGGGCGCAAACGCGATGGAGTGGAGGCAGATGTCGAGCTTGCCCCATTGCTTCTCGATCGCCTTGAACACCGCCTCCATCTGGCCCTCGACCTGAATGTTGAGCGGCATGAAGATCGAGGCCTCGACTTCCTTGGCCAGAGGCTCGACATAGGGCTTTGCTTTGTCGTTCAGATAGGTAATGGCGAGGTCGGCACCGAACATCCTAAAAGCCTTGGCGCAGCCCCAGGCGATCGATTGGTCGTTGGCGATGCCGCTGACGAGCGCCTTCTTGCCCTCGAGCAGCGGCAAGGTGGAGATATCGATCATGCGTGCTTGTCCTCGAGCTGGAATGCCGGTTGCGTGCGCAGGACACGCAAAGTGTGGCGGGCGATCATCAGTTCCTCATCGGTGGGAATGACATAGCAGGCGATGCGCGAGCCTGGCGCCGAGATGCGCCCGGCGCCCTTGGCGTTCGCTTCTGGGTCAAGCTCAAGCCCGAGCCAGGACAGGCGCCGCGCTACGGCCTCGCGGATGGCAGGTGCGTTCTCGCCGACGCCAGCGGTGAACACCAGTCCGTCGATGCCGCACATGGCCGCAGCGAGCAACCCGGTGAACAGCGAAATGCGGTAGACGAAATAGTCGAGCGCAAATTTGGCGCGGCGGTCTGAGCTTGCGAGCAGATCGCGCACGTCGTTGCTGGTGCCGGAAAGGCCCTTCAATCCGCTGTCCTGATAGAACAGATGCTCGATGTCGCCCGCGCTCATGTTCTTCTCGGTCAGGAGATAGAGCACGATGCCCGCGTCGAGCTGACCGGGACGCGTCCCCATGGGCAGCCCGTCGAGCGCGGTAAAGCCCATGGTGCTTTCGACGCTCTTGCCGGCATGGATGGCGCACATGGACGCGCCGCTGCCGAGATGAGCAACGACCACGCGTCCCTTTGCAATGTCAGGCGCAAGTTCAGGCAGGCGGCTCGCGATATATTCGTAGGATAGGCCGTGGAAACCGTAACGGCGGACACCTTCCTGGTAGAACTGTTCGGGCAGAGCATAGCGGTCGGCAATTTCGGGGTGGCCGCGATGAAACGCCGTATCGAAGCAGGCAACTTGCGGAAGCTGCGGCTGCCTCTGCCTGAGCGTGCGAATTGGGCCGAGGTTGTTAGGCTGATGGAGTGGAGCGAGCGGCGCGAAAGCTTGAAGCCGATCGATCACGGCGTCGTCGATGAGGATCGGCTCGCTGTAGTCGGGACCGCCATGCACCACCCGATGGCCGACCGCGATGGGTAGGCTACCGATCTCTGCGCGCAGGAACTCCACGACCTTGGCCAGCGCCGCTGGCACATCGGGAACGTCAGCACCGGGCCAGGTCCGGTCGATCAGCGTCTTGCCCTTCACGCCCTTGGCGAAGAGCCGCGGATGGACGCCGATGCCTTCGATCTGGCCTTTCAGGAGGCGCTGCAGCCGATCGCGTTCGCCGACCGAGAACAGCTGAAACTTGACGCTCGAGCTGCCGGCATTGACGACGAGGATGGTGTCAGACACGGCTCAGGCCCCGATCGGCTGCTTCGCCATTTGGCTGTGGCGGAGCAGAGCTGCCACGGCGCAGGAGGCCATGCGCGTCCGCACGTGGTCGGCCCGCGAGGTGAGGATGATTGGGACCCGAGCGCCGAGCACGATGCCCGCGGCATCGGCATGGGAGAGGAAGGTCAGGTTCTTGGCCAGCATGTTGCCGGCCTCGAGATCCGGCACCACCAGGATCTGCGCCTGCCCGGCAACCGGCGATTTGATGCCCTTGATGCGGGCAGCCTCGGGGCTGATCGCATTGTCGAAGGCGAGCGGGCCGTCGAGTTCGCCGCCGGTGATTTGGCCGCGATCCGCCATCTTGCACAGCGCCGCCGCCTCGATGGTGGAGGGGATGGTTGGGGTTACCGTCTCGACGGCGGATAGGATGGCGACCTTGGGAATCCCAAGGCCAAGCCCCGCGTAGAGATCGATGGCGTTCTGAATGATGTCGCGCTTCGAGATAAGGTCTGGGGCGATGTTCACCGCGGCATCGGTGATGAACAGAGTTTGCGCATGGCCGGGGACGTCCATGACGAAGACGTGGCTGACGCGCCGTCCCGTCCGTAGTCCGGTCTCGCGCTTCATCACCTCCGAAAGCAGTTCGTCGGTGTGCAAGCTCCCCTTCATGAGGAGATCGGCCTTGCCGGTGCGCACGAGCTCGACAGCCTTCTCGGCAGCGGCCTGACTGTGCGGCACGTCGACGATCTCGATGTTGCCGAGGTTGAGCGAATACTGTTTGGCGACCGCGGCGATCTTGTCCTTGGGACCGACCAGGATCGGCTTGATCAGTCCGGCCTCGCCGGCTTCGACGGCGCCTCTAAGCGAGGTCTCGTCGCAAGGGTGCGCCACGGCGGTCGCAATCGGCTGCAGGCTCTTCGCCGCGGCGATCAGGCGGTCGTATTTTTCGTGCCGACGCAAGGTCGACGCCGTTGAGTTCTCGTTCATGGCTCGATCCTTCAGCTCAGATTGCGCGAATGGGGCCGATGCGGCTTCGCTGCCGGCTGCGCCGGGCGAGCAGGCTGCGCCCGACCCTCTTTCGGCGCCCCGTTCTTGGAAGCTTTGGCAGCCTTACTCGACTCGAACATTGCGGTCATCTCAGCGAGCCGGGTTTTGCCGAGCTTGCTTTCCACGCCGAGCACCTCGATCAGCTTGCGCAGGGTACTTCCCATGCGCGAGGCAAGGTCAGTGTCCGCGTCGAGCATGGCCGGAATAGCTTCGACCGCGCGGCGCTCATCGAGCAGAAGCGTATAGAACTGGTCGCGGACCATTGTCTTGAAGGCGGCGAGCGGAAGGTCGCCGCCGGCCTCCTCGCGCATGCGCTCAAGCAGGCGGAACCCACGCTCGTCGGCGACTCCCTCGGGCAAACGGATATAGAGAAGAGCGCGGATGGCCGCCTCGCGCGGACCTCCTTGCGTGATGTTTTGCGTCAGCTCAGCGATCCGCTGGGCGACGAAGGCGCGGTAGACCGCGTCGACACCGGGCCGGCGACGTGGAGAGGCGTCGGAGGCCTTAAGCCCGACCAGCGCCTGCACGAGCGGCGAGCCGTACATGGCGTGAAACGCCGCTTCCAGGGAACGGTCCCGCATGTCGCGGTAGGCGTCGAGAGAGGATTCGATCGCCTTGTCGATCCGCTCCTGTGCCTGCCACAGCGCATTGTCGGGGGTCACCGGCTGACGGTTCTTGCGCACGTCTTCGGCCATTGCGGAAAGCGACTTAAAGAAGGGGTTGGCCGGCGTGAACATTTCGTAGGGCACGCGAAGCGGGTGCATCTTCCGCATCCATTCGGCGAAACCTGAATTGGCCCACGCCTTCACCCAAGGCTGCATGAAGGCGCGGTACAGTCCGAGATTGATTTCGGAGAGACGGGCGACCGCCGCAAATTGGCGCTCATCCTCAACGCTGTTGCCGCCGAACGCCCGAATATCGTCGAGCGTTCGCGCCTCGAAGCGGACGAGATAGTTGCCGCCAACCAAGTCGTCATCGCCCCGACCGGCTGCTTCCTTGGGAGTCATGACCGTTTCGTAGAGGCCTGGCGGCAGCACGTCGATTAGGTCGATGTTGCTGGCGAATTCGTCGTGCTCTTTCTTCGCCACCGAGCCTGAGACAAAAATTCCGAGATGGCCGATCAACTCATGCACAGCATAGATGATGGTTTGCCCGTGGGCCCTAATATCCTCGACGCTGCCATAAAGGTCGAGGATCCAGCCAAGCGCCTGGGACGGCGGCGTGATGTTGTCGGCCTTCGAGCAGAACACGATGATCGGCGAGCGGATGCTGCGCAGATCCACGCTGTGGCCATCCGCTGTCACGATACCGGCAGTGGCGAGCTTGTTGCCGATGAACAGCTCGTCGGCGATGAACTGCATCTCCTCGGCGTTGAGCAGCACATGGCCGCCCCACCATTTCTCGAATTCGAGGTAGCGGGGGGCTTCGGTGTCGACCTTGGCATAGAGATTGTACTGCTTGGTCCAGTAGGTGTTGGCGGGGTTGAGATTCTCGAAATTGCTGACGAGCCACGCGCCGTCGAACTTGCCGGCGCCGAGATCGCCCATCAACGCCGTGAGCCAAGTGCCTCCAAGCAGGCCGCCGGTATAGCGCATGGGATTTTCGCCGCGCACGCCGGCCCAATAGGAGAGCGGCGAGCCGGCGACAATGATCGGGCCAAACAGCTCGGGCCGCTTTGCGGCCACCATCATCACCGCCCAGCCTGCCTGGCAATTGCCGATGACCGCGGGCTTGCCGTCGGCTTCGGGGTGGAGCGCGATGACGCGCTCGAGAAACGCGGCTTCTGCTGCCACGATGTCCTCAATGGTCTGACCAGGGACCGGCTCGGGCAGAAAGCCGACGAAGTAGCAAGGATGGCCCGCCTGGAAGGCGACGCCGATCTCGCTCTGCGCCTTGAAGCCGCCAATGCCGGGACCGTGGCCGGCGCGTGGATCGAAGACGACGAAGGGCCGCTTCTTCTCATCGATGTGCACGCCTTTAGGCGGCGTGACGCGGGCCAACACGTAGTTGACCGGACGCGGAAGCTTGCGCCCGTCCATCACGAGCTCGGCGCCGAATTTGAGAACGTGCGGGGCTGGCTTGGCGGCGTGCTCCTCGTATTGCTTGCTCCGTTGCTGCAAGACGTCGAGGAAAAGAACCCCGCGCTGCCAGGCATCGACCCAATACGACCAGGCATCCAGTGCAGGATTCCTCCAGGCGACAGAGGAAAGTGGCGCTGCCTGCGGCTTGGCTGGGGCTTGTTGAATGGTCATCTGATGAGTCCTCCTCGAAACAAGAATCAATCGGGCAGAGCGATCCGCCCAGAAAACACCCCCCGCTGGAAATCCTGCGAGCGATGCTCGCCGTTCTAGCGCGCCCGTCAGAGCGAGGGTGCGCCTATTCGCTCACGCCCATTTCAGCGTGATGCCGACGTCGCCAGGCATGCCGTCCGGAAAGTCCACGATCTGGACTCGGATCTTGTATCCACGCGGGCGAAGCTGTCTTTCCCAAAACTGATACATCTCCTTCGGCAGGCCGGTCAGCGTCGCCTCCCAGCCTGACTCCTGCTGATTGATGGCGCGGCCGCGATCGGTGCAGAGCGCATTCGGAAAGCGATAGACTTGCACCTCGGTGAGACCGTTTGAGACTGCCCGCTCGATGATCGCCGCTACGCGGCGGAGCGCTTCCTCGTCGGACACACCAGACGGCTTGGTGAGCTTTTCCAGCAGCATCTTCTTTTCGGCCTCAGCATCCGACTGTTTGCGTGCCGTGGCGGAAGCCTTCTCCGCTTCGGCAAGCGCGAGCTTCTCCATCACCTGTTGAGCGGTTGGTAGCGAAAAGCCTTTATCTGCCGCCATTGCCTACCTCCAACCAACACTTCCAACCCAAGACCGAACTAATGGCCACCTCCACCACCTCCGCCTCCACCGTGCCCTTCGAGGAACACGAAGTTCTGCCAGCTCCGCATGCGCAGCAGGATGCGCCTGATGATGGCGAAGTGGTGCGCATAGGGCGTGTAGACCGCGACTTGCGCCTCCGCTCCGCCGGGAAGGTTGTAGGCGGAGGTGTCGTCCTTGATATCGATGATGGCGACGGCCCGGCCGCCGGGAATATCTATGCCCATATCCTGCAAGACCCCCGTTGCTTGAAGCTGCCCCGTGGCAATGGCATCGATCACATGCTTCACCTGGCCCTTGACGATCTGTCCGGGCAGGGCATCGAAGGCGATCTCGGCCTCGTCACCGGCGCGTACGCGCTGCAGCGAGTTCTGCTGGAAGCCGGCAGCAAGCTCCTCATCGTCGGTGTGGATGAACACCATGACGGGACGGAGCGGAGCGGGAATGATATACATGCCCGGCCGCAACGCCATTTGCGTCACGTAGCCTGAACCTGGTGCCCGCACGACAGTTTGGTCGAGATCGTATTCGGCGTCGCTCAGCTCGGCTTGCAGGCCGGCAACCGTCGTATTCACGCCGCCGATTTCCAATTCATAGGCGAGCTTGGCTCTTTCTGCGGCGGCCTCAGCCTCGGCCAAGGACTGTTTTGCTCCGTCGATGTTGCGGGTCGCAATATCGAGTGCCGCCTGAGCGATAACCTTCTTCTCGAAGAGCTGTAGCTGCCTAGCATACTCGTCTTGCGCCAGCTTGAGCTGCACATTCACCTTTTCGACCGTGGCGGAGGCCTGATCGTAGCTCGTTTTCAACTGCTTGACGCTCTGCTCCGCCTCGGCGAGCATCGCCTTTTTCTTGTCGACGACGTACTGGTAGGGTCGCGGATCGATGCGAAACAAAACGTCGCCGTCTTTCAGCGGCATGTTGGGTTTGACCGGCACCTCGATCACGCGCCCCTTGACCGTCGGCATGATCGGGGTGGTCGCGAAATAGATGCGCGCGGTGGCGGTGAAGGGGTGGTTGTAGTTCATCACGAGCAGGATCGTGCCGATCATGAAGATACCGCCGAGCACCGCGGTCGGCAGCGTCCATTTGTTGACGGGGATGCTGAAAATCTTGAACACCGCGACGCAGATCGCGGCGTAGGTCAGGATCAGCAGAAGTTCCATCAGCGAGCTCCGCGTTTGACACTCGTCGCGAGCGGTTCCGTGCTCGCCGGGAGCTCCGCGCGCTTTGCTCTTGTCTCGATCAGTTCCGGCTTTGCCGACAGGTCAGCACGCTCCACTTGTCTTTCGAGCTGCTCCACGCGCCGTAGGAGCTCGTCCATTTGGCTTGAGACGTTAGACTCGGAGGCTGATCCGTGCGCAAACCCCCAGCCGCGATCGGGCCGGTACAGCATCGCCCAAATCCACAGAAACGGCCAAAGCGCGTGCAGGGTAAATAGGCTCACCCAACCTGCAGCATGAATCGCATCTTGATGCGGATGGCCGCGTCTGTGGGCAATCTCGTAGGGCACGTCGTGGATGGCGATGATCCCGTAGAACAAGGTGATCACCACGAAGATCAGAAGCCCGAGTGCGAAATAGTTGAGGAAGGTGTCGAAATCGATGCGTTGCTGGTAGAGGGCGACACCGCCAGCGATGACGAGGGCGCCCAAGATGAGCGGCGCGAGCACCCACTTGGCAAACCAGACAAAGGATAAAATGAAGCGGCGAACGTTGTCCTTCGACATATGTCTCCTCTCCAAGACGACGGAACCTAGCGGCAAGGCAGAGAAGATCGCCCCAATGGGCACATCGGTCACGGAAATGCCGGATGCGTCATGCCGCACTTAGTGCAGATCAAGTCAATCATAGCATGTCGGGATCGGGGCGTGAAAACACAACAGGCTGCGGCGCTTCTTATTGTCGAAACGAGTGAAGTTCCCCTACTCTCAGACGGCGCTGGATCAACGACTGCTCAGTGGAATGGTGACAGATGACCGCAACCTTCAAGGAATCTATCCTTGAAAGGATCACACTCGAAGGCGGAGTCCATGGATAAAGCTGAATTCAGCCCCACTTGTCACGGGCACGTCCAACAGAACCGTGGGAAGGCTTATCAGGCGATGGGTGAAACTGTCGCTCGTCAACGCATCGGTTTCTGTAGTCAGCAATGCCGGGGCAAAGCCAGGCCCATTAGCGATCGTGGCGTATCGACCAAGTGCTCCCTCCGCAGCCAGTCTGTGCACCACGCGGGCGCAAATTTCCCGAACCCCCAAGTCCCTAAGCGTTACCAAGCCTCGGCGCGAGATCGTTTGCCTGGTCATCGGTGGCTGCCAGGATAAAACCTGAAGTGAGGAAGCTATGAGACGTAAGGGTGATTGATCAGTTGTTTATTTTGTTTCGGAGGTTCGATTGCGGGAGTGCCAGTG
>CAWGVA010000005.1:0-146121 GCA_963825835.1 uncultured Alphaproteobacteria bacterium
GGACATTGACCAACCGCTGCTTACCAATCTCGATTTATGAGTACACGGGCTAGCTAATAAGCGCCTCGCGTTGAAGCTCTTGCGCTTGCTCCCCCTCCACCAGAGTCGGCATTATCTGCGGCGGCGAAAAGGCTACTCACTGGCAGAAGCCAGAGCGGCGCCTCTCTTTCATGTCAAGGTGGAAGTGATTCTTGTGGGCATCATTGGCCTCTGGCCCGAGAACGGTGCCGAATTCATGACAGGCTTCATCGTGCACATGCTTCACGAACTTGGCCTTAGGGTTCGGGGTAGGCTCCGAAGCGACTGGGGGCGGTGATGGCGGGGCAACCGCCTTCGCCTTTGCTGCGGTGACGACACTTGCCTTCTCGGCGGTTGGCTTGGCCGTCTTCACCTCCGGCTCGCGTGCGGGATTCGGCACCGGCGCACGTGGCGTTGAAAGGACCTTGGGCCAGCTGTCGAGCACCGTGATGTGCTCGCCTGAGGCAAGCACGAACTCGGAAACGTCGAGCGCATTGGCAAGCGCGTGCTCGCTCAAAGGCTGATAGGCGCTGCCATAGCGGTTGCGGCAGTTATAGGAGGTGGCGTTTTGCAGCTTCACCACTTGGGAGCTGAACAACGCCTTGGCCTCGGGCTGAACAGTCTCGTTGAGCCAAGTGCTCAAGGCCTTCGCCAGCGCGCAAGTGACTGTGGCGGGGGGATCGATCTCAACCTTCGTGTCGCTACCAAGCGATTTCAGCAAGATCGGCGCGGGCGCTCCGCAGAGTCCTTGCTTGATAGGGGCGAGCGGCTCGTAATTGAGCTTGATCGAGGAAAGCGCCTCAGTGCATTTGGCCTTGGCTGCAGCGACCTCTGCATCACTCCACGGTATAGTCGGAAGCTCACCCGGAGCTGGAGGCGTTTTCGGCGCCGACGGCACCGGCGGGCACAGGATTTCGCTCAGGCAGAGGCGGTTGATCGTCATGGGCCGTGGCTTGCTGGGCCACCCGAACTGCCCGAGGTAGTCGTCCTTCGGTGGCTAGTTCCTTCGATGGTGCGGTTTCAGCCGTGGTGCCTGCCTTGCGATAGCTGACGCGCCAAATGGTTCCGCTGCCATCCTCGGTTACGAACAACGCACCGTCCTGCCCAACGGCAATGCCGACAGGATGTCCCCATGCTTTTTCGTTTGAGATAACGAAGCCGGTTAAGAAGTCCTCATATTCACCAGTGGGCTTGCCGTCCTTAAAGCGAAGGCGAACCACCTTGTTTCCGCTACGCTGTCCTCAATTCCATGATCCGTGCAGCGTGACGAAGGCATCACCCTTATATTCAGTGGGAAAGCTGTCGCCGTCATAAAAGGCGATCTGCAGGGGCGCGGAATGCGCCTCAATGAGAACATCTGGAACTGTGACCTTGTCCTTAAGGTCTGGCCGCGCACCCTTGTGATGGGGGTCTTCATTGCCGCCACTGTAGAACCATGGCCATCCGTAGAATGCGCCTTCTTTGACATGTGTGGCGTATTCGAGCGGTGCATCACCTCCGATCTCATCGCGTTCATTGACCGCACACCACAGTTCTCCCGTGGCAGGCTGTACAGTTAAGCCGGCGCAGTTGCGCAAGCCAGTCGCAAAAATCTTCTCGTCCTTACCTTCGGGAGTAAACGAAAGCACATCCGCACGTCGTTCTTCCGTATCCCACGCTGCGCCAAGCGGTTTGGTTTTCTTCCAGGCTTTCAGACCGCCTTCGATCTGGGGCTCAGGAAACATGTCCTGCGCAACATTCGAGCCAGAGCCCACAGACAGGAACATGCGCTTGCCATCAGGCGAAAACCCGAGATCGCGCATCCAATGATGCGTAGAAGGAATTTTTTCGACGATTTCCTCCGGCTTACCTGAGGCTTTCAGATCCCCGTTCTCATAAGGGAAGCGAATGACACCATCCGTATTAGCGACGTAGACCCATTCTGGATTAGGGCCCAAGGGATAGAACGCGATTCCGAACGGCTTATTTAAGCCGCTTGCGTAAGTTTCGCTTTTGACCGGCCGGGCGCTACCCGACGCGACGCGATAGACACGAATGGTATTGGCTTCACTATCGGCTACGAACAAGTCGCCATTGGGTGCAACTCGGATGACACACGGGCCTGCAAGACCCGAAGCGACGAGGTCCACAGCGAAACCTTTAGGTGCGATGGGCTTCGCTCGCTTAGACCTCTTTACGCTCTCGGCCCACTTTGAGGTCGATTTGCCGATTGGAGGCTGATCTTCTGGCTTTAGTAGCCGTAGTAAACGTCTAACGCCGGGTCTGTCCTTGTGCCAACCGCCGAATGCCTCGCGCCCTTTCAGAACATTTTGTTCGCTCATACTTGTTTCAGCGACAACAACACCGGTGGTAAAAAGTATAATCGTCACAAAACCGGCGATCAGTCCTGCACGCATTGTTGGCTCCGGGATTTTCCCTGCAGAGTTCAACGCCGATGCGGGCTACATTGTTCACGAGTGAGCTGCTTATGGCACTTTTCGGACATTCCACTTGGACTGGCGAATCTGCTATCGGGGGTAAAGCGGACATGGACCAACCGCTACTTACCAAACTCGATTTATGAGCACACCGCCTTAGATTTCTCGGGAGATGCTAGGCTGAAATAACCGACATGTTGTGCCCTGAAGCTAGCAGCGCTTCATCGACACTTTTTGTGTGGAGCGCATGCCGATGACGCGGGCGGCACGCTGTTCACCAAGCTCGCCGAACGGAGCGGTGAGGTTTCCTCTTACATGGTGCTCGCGGTTTCGAGCATCATCGTTGCCATATTTGCCATCGCGATAGTTGGCTTCCGCGGTGAACTTAAGCCACTCATCTACGACTTGGAAAAGGGACGCTCGCCTGGGCCATTGCGGGTGGCATCGCGCTTACCGTGGCGGTGACCTCGCTGTTCCACGCGCTGTCGCTCGGTCCCGCTAATGTGGTGGTACCGATCTACGGAATGTTCAGTCGGGGAATCTCTTGGGTGTCCTCCCTCGCCGAACCGACGACCGGCACAAGCCCGGTGGGCTCGCCGCCGCCGTCATCGGCGTGGTGCTCATCTCGATTTAACTCCAAAATTGTCGAACTCATTCACGCCGTGGCCTTGCGAGCGAAGATGGGGTCGATCTTGGTAGCCCAAGAGCATGAAGCAGGCTGAGTTGGTTGCTCTTGTAGCGGGCTTCAACGGATTGCCATTGCCCTAGTTAGCGTGCCCGCCACGGTGGTGCTGGCAGTGGCACTCATTACCTTCAACGCCCTCATGCCCGAGACCTACGCCGCGCTTCTGCGCTTTGCCGATTGGATTTGGCAGGTTTCGTTGACTGCGTTGAGTTCACGAGGTGATGCTATTCCCGGAGCAACCAAGCTAACGAACATCGCACGACAAGGCTTCTCCGGTCATCATTACGTGATCATGGCTTTGTGCAGTGTTGTGGCCTCGTTTCTCGTCAACGCTCTCTTCGCATTCGCCACCAAGCCACGCGAAACTCTAAGCCCGGCGCAGTTGGCCGTCGCTTGGAAAAATAATGACCGACGACCCTAGAGACCCGAGCAGAGTGGCGGGGCTTATGCGCTAGCTAGCGTTTGGGTTTAGAGACTGTGGCGGGTCCGCTCTCCGTCAAAAGCGACTCTAGCTCCACAAGCCTTGCCTTAGCGCGCTCTATCAATTCGGCAGTCGTATCGACCCAGCCCGAGCCTCAATTCTCTCCTGTCAGCACTTTGGCTGTCTCCATGAGTTCAAGCTGTTGCTGGATGCTAGCTTGTTCCTGCTTGCACCAAGCTATGAAACGGCCAGGTGCTGAATGGGAAGGGCTGGCTTTCATACGCGTGAGCTTAGTTGCACTCACCTTTTCCACTTCAGCTTCCTTCTGACCCAGATTGGGTGCTGATCGGCCAGCATTCGGTTGTGGTTTGCCTGTCATATTCTTGTGAGGCTTCAATTTCTTCATCTTGGTATCAACGTTTGATCGCCGGAATTTGTTCTTCGGCGAACACGACCCTATCACGCAAACACTTGCGCGTGCGAACCTCGCCTCACGCTCTCTAAGGCTCGTGATACGTCCCGTTCGCGACCTTAACGAGTGCGGCGCAGTCCAGGGCGTCACCCTATTTATTTATTGGTTCGCGGGTGCCTAATCCGCTTCCGCAGCTTCGGCCCGCTCTACCCGGCGAGAGAGGGTGTCTTTCTTATTTGTAATTTGCCTCAACGATTTCCCTTCAAGCTTTTCAGGGGTTTGTCCATTTCCCCGAATTTGCATGGAACGACCATCGAAGAAGGCACCACTTTCAATGGCGAGCGATTGGTGGTGAATATCGCCAACGACATGAGCTTGCGACTTCAGAATGACCTCTCCGCCTTGGATCGGACCTTCGACTGTTCCGTCCACAACCACGCGCTCGGCTGTGACGGTTCCGGTCACATGAGCCCCACGGGCGATGACGAGGGAGGTGCAGTGAAGTTCGCCATCAATCTGTCCATTGACCTCGACTAATCCCTCGGCGGTGGACTCGCCTCAGCTCCCGCCCGGTACGTCCACGTCCCCCCGAACACACTCGCAGACGCTCTGCGTGCCACACCCTCCCTGATTTGATAATGCTACCCAGATGCAGCCTAGTTAGTCGACAGCCGCAAAGAGTTATCTCCAACCGTCTGAATTACCTGAATTTATCGTTTGCCTAGCGATCGTTCCCGATCCCCTGTGGGGAGAGGGTTGGGGTGAGGGGGAACCCACCTATCAATCATCGGACTCAAGAAGCCCCCTCACCCGGCTGCTTCGCGCGCGAAGCAACCGACCCTCGGGTCAAGCCCGAGGGCAGGCACTCTCCCCGCTGGGGAGAGGAAGAGGCGCGCTTCGATCGGCGTAAAACTATTTGGAAAGGCGGCGCTTGTTCTGGCTGACGCGGGAGCGCACGCGCCGGACGACCTTGTTCATCGAGCCGCCGGTGGCGAGCATCGCGGCCGCCTCGGCAAAGGCCACGCCCTTCTCGGTCATCATGCGCTGCGCCTCGGTGGTGGCGGCAGCGCCGCCCCGCGCAAGCTTCAACATGCGCAAGGCCATCACCGTCTGCATCTCGAAGCCAAGCCGCGCGGCATCGAGGGAGAGCTTCATCCAGGTCGAGAACATGGCTACCGCATAAGGGGGGTTAGGTGGGGCAAATGCAAGGGCTTCTCACCGGGAAAACGAAATCGGGTAGTGGCTACTCCGAGTTTCACTTCGGAGCAGGCGAAGCAAGTGTCATTCGCATGGTCGCGGAAATTGAACTCGCTGACGAGCAATCGATGGTCCTGATCGAGGAAATTGAGAATGGACGTCATCCGGTGGCGACCGTTCGCATGGTTGAGTATCTTATTGACGCAGCCGAGCGAAAAAAGATTCAGGCAATATTCACGTCGCACTCGAATGACGCAATCAGGTCATTGCCTTCAAAGGCCATTTGGGTAGCGATAAGCGACAAAATCTTTCAAGGAAAATTGGACATCCAGTCGCTTCGGGCCATCACAGGACAGATAGACGCGCGATTGGTGGTCTTCGTTGAAGACCGGTTTGCAAAGATTTGGCTTGAGGCGATGCTTAGGCAGGTCGGGGGACTCGCGATTGACCATATTCAGGTCCATGCACTGCAGGGCGACGGAACGGCCGTGGCAATAAATCTTCATCACAATCGTGACCCGTCAACGAATGTGAGGTCGGTTTGCTTTGTTGATGGAGATTCGCGGCAAAAGGCTTCAGCCGAGACGGGTGTCTACCGGTTGCCCGGCGAGTCGCCCGAGGCCTTCGTTTTTGATGAAGTTTTATCCGCTTGGAGTGAGTTCGGCGGCAAGCTCGCTGTTGCTCTCTTGCAGAGGTTCGAAAATGCTGAGGCCGTAAAGGACGCTTGCAAGTCGGTGCGACTGAGCAATCGAGATCCGCATCTACTTTTTGCACAACTGGGCGAAAGACTAGGATTGCTACCCGAAGCGACCGTTGCTGCTGCGTTTGCAAACATTTTGGGCGCAAGCGTACCCCTCAAGGTCCACGATGTCCTGGAGCACATCCGTAATCTCTTGCCCACTGAAACGTCGGACGTCCGTCAACCTACCAAAACTGGTGAGACAACAAATCATCACCCGGCGGCATAGTTTTGGATACGGCGGCAGGTAATACCCGTTGCCCGGCCCCCATCGCCCAGAGGCGCGCTGCTTGAGCGCAGGGAATTGCCTCGACCTGCTTCCCAAATAGGCGCAGGGTGAAGTTTAAGACGCCCGCCGGGCGCCCCAATGGCGACCAGCCTTCATCCTCGGGATGAGAAACAGGAGCTTCATGCGTTCCGCTAATGACAACGAGACTTCGAGGCGCCTGCCGAGCGCGGCGTGGCTCGCCGTGATGGCTATATCGGCGGCGATCCTGATTTACGGAACCTTCGTGGTTCTGAACCTCACGGGCCTGCGTTAGCCGGCCCTCCGCGCGGATTCCTCGCGGCCGGATCTTTCCCAAGCTCAAACGCAAATGGCCGGCCCTGGCTGAAGCCGGACCGGCCATGACGGCGGGACGAGATACGAGACCCGCGTTAATTCACGGCGTGCGCGGAGACGAGACCGACCGCGGCAATGCTCAAAACTGCCAGAAGCGTGCTGTAGAACAGGACGTGCGGAAATCGGTGGTCGGGATAAACGCTCAAAATAGAGGCCTTCATTCATAACTCCGATTCTAGATTGTGAATAATATTTCTCTAAGCACAATACGCTTTAATTAAGTCATGCAGAAATATTTCTCCGCTCATATATAATATTTCTGTGACGCACTTGTTTTAATGGCCCGAACTCTCCACATTAAAACGATGATTTTGAATGATGATCGTTCAGAGTCTACTTTCCTCATAATATGTGGAGAATTCTAGATGGAAAATTCATCCTCGACCGATACTTCTGCTACTTCGGCGAAAACCAACGCTCCTGACCAGAACAGATTGATGGTCATGAAGGACATTCGCGCCAAGTGGAGCCATTTCTCCGAGCAGGAGGTGTCCGCGCTCAAGGGCAAGGCCGACCTCGTGACCCAGGTCGCGGCCAAGTACGGCCTAGATCAGGCACAGGCCCAGCGTGACGTCGATGCCGTGCTCAAGGGCCGCCAGATCGGCGCCGGCGCCTAGTTATCAAGGGCACTCCCCGAGGCTGCTTCAGCCTCGGCTCATTTCCGTCCACGGCAAAAGCCTCACCTAGAAAGGCGACGCGTCGTGGATGTGGGGTTCAGGCTAATGCCTGCCCAAACGCGTGAGCCGCCTTCGGGCGGCTCCCTTTTTTGAGTCGCGGGGATAGTATGCGGGCGAGTCGCGCAAAGCGCGTCTCAGCCGAATCGCAAAGCCGATAGGAGGACGACGTGGCCAAAGGGCAGCAGCGGAGCAACAAAGAGAAGAAGAAGCCGAAGCAGGACAAGAAGAAGCTCCCGCCGGCGCCTTCTCCGCTCTCACTCGATCAGCGCGCCAAGCCAGGCCAAGGCGGCGGCCAGAAGAAGCCGTGAATCCCCTCCCCCCTTGAGGAGGAGGGTCAGGGAGGGGGGTTCAGATAAAAATTACCCCTCACCCTTCCCGCCATGCGACTTGTGCAGAGCTGCGCTCGCGCAAGATCGCGGCAGAAAGCCCTCTCCCACAAGGGGCGAGGGGATTTGATGAAACGGCGCCCTCTGTTTTTCATACCTCCCCCTCGCGGGGAGGTACGACGACGCCTTTCGGGCGGCGTCGGGGTGGGGGCAAGCGCATCACCCCACTAAGATCCGTTACGTTACGTGAGAGCGCTTTATGGCTTGCGCTAGCGGCCTTCGTCTCTAAGCCACAAGCACCCGATCGACCGGCTGCATTTCGTGCATTATCAGGTCCTCGGCTTGCGCCGCCTCGAGATCCGAAGGATCGATAGCCACCATCTCGACCGCCGATCCGAACGGCGCCGGCACGAAGATGCTGGTCGCGACCCGATGGTAGGCCACGAAGGACAGCCCTTCGAGGATCTCCTCGTCGGTCACCACCCGATAGTCGGCAGGCGGCAGCACGCCATCGACCCCCTCCAGGCGGAAGGGCTGATGGAAGGTGATGGTCTTGTTGGTCGTCCGCATGGTCATGAGAGTCGTCCTCCAAACGTAGGCGGCAAACTAAAACGGCATTCGATCCCGCGCTTTTTTGCGCTACCGGCCTTCGGCCTACTTGAGCGCGGGCTAATTGCGCGCCTTTGCGCTGCGCGCCATGTGCGCCTTGAGGGCCTCGGTCGCGTCGGCCGTCACCTTGGTCGACAGCGCGCGCACCTCCTCGGCTTGCGCCGTCAGCGTGCCGAACTGCTTCCGCCAAAAGGCCGTCTGCAGCTCGACCATGTCGGTGAGGCTCTTGGCGCCGGCCAGGCTCTTGGCGAGGTCGAAGCTCGCATCGAGGTTCCGCCGGGCGATGTCGATGATCTTGCGGTTGAAGGCGGCCGCGCCTTGGCCGGCGGCGTCGAAGGATTTCTCGAAGGTTGCGACCGACGCATCGAACGCGTCGGTTGAGCGGTGATAGGCCTCGCGCGTCTGGTCCACGGTGTTCTCGGCAAGGGCGCGCACGCCCTCGGGGATGGCCGTGTCGAGGCCAAGCGCGCCGAGCCTTGACGTCACCTCGCGATAATTGGCGCGGGCCTCGGCGGCGGCAGTTTGGGGATTGCGGGTGTCGTTCATGAACTGACCTCTTGGGGTTAGGTCGCAAGCGCGATTATTCGCAGCTGGGAAGCCGCGGGCCTCGAGCGCAAGTAGCGCTCGGCGTGCTGAGATGTCCGGGAAAGGGGGCGCGCACGTGATCGGCGCGCTAGTCTTCACCGTCAGCGCCTGGGTCCGGCGTGCCAGTGGTGAAACTGTAGGCCCTTCTAGAGATAAAGCAAGCTCGGCGGGAAAAACCGTTGTGGCGCCCCATTGCTTGAGCGGGATTCTTTTTATGGGTTACCGCTTCGATACTTGAGCGCGATTTTTATGGGTTACCGCTTCGATACTTGAGGCGATTTTTTATGCGCTACCGCTTCGATACTTGAGCGCGATTCTTTTTATGCGCTACCGCTTCGCTACTTGAGCGCTAGCTCACCTCCATCGCCCAGAGGCGGCGGGCTTGCGGGATGCCGCGGAGCTCGTGCAGGCCGAGATCGGCGAGCGAATGGGTGCTGCGCCGCGCCACCTCGTCGGACACCACCACCGGCCGCTTCAGCGACTTCGCCATGTCGGCGGTGCGCGCAACCTCGTTTACCGCGCGCCCCAACACGCCGAATTTGAGCCGCTCCGGCGTGCCGGCATTGCCGAACACCACGTCGCCGAAATGAACCCCGATGCCGAACTCGATCGCGCGCGCCTTGCCGCTTCCCTCGCGCTTCAGCTCCGCGAGCCGCTCGCGCGCGCCGGCAGCGGCCTCTAGCGCCAGCGAGCAGGCCTCAGTGCCGCCATTGTCGCCGGCGGGGAAGAAGGCGAGGATCGCATCGCCGATGATGTCGAGTACCTGGCCGCCCTGCTCGATCACCGCGCCCGCGGCGCAATCGAAATAGGCGTTGAGCAGGTCGAGAAAGGCATCGACCGGAAGCTGATCGGCAAGGCCCGTCGAGTTGCGCAAATCGCTGTACCACAGCGCCGCGGCGAGCCGCTCGCCGTCGCCGCGCTTGATGGTGCCGGAGAGGATGCGGCCGCCGACGAGAGGCCCGTGGAACGTGTTGAGCGCGGCCTTGGTGATCTGGTCCTTGATGGCGAGCCTGAAGACGAGCGCGAGCGGGGTGAGCACGCCGCGCATGGCGGCGACGTCGGAGGCGCTGAAGCCTTGGGGCGCGCGCGTCGACCATGAAGTGGCAAGCCCGTCGAGCGATTGCGGGTGAAGCTCGGCGCCGCCGAAGGCCACGATCAGCGCGAGATAGTCGGTGAAGCCCTTCTCGCGGAGCTGCATGAGCAGCGGAAAGCGCTCGATGTCGTCGCGATCGAGGCGGAGGCGCCATTCGCGGCTGCCGTCCGACAGCATGACGTAGAACGGGCTCACGCGGAACTCGGAGCCCTCCTTGTCGACGAGCGCGGCGTAGAACACCTCGGCGCCGGTCTCGCGCGTCCAGGTGATGCTCATGCCGTCGAACAGCGGATGCAGGATGCGGAAGCCGACATTCATGCGGTCGATGGGGACGCCTGAGGCGACGAGGCGCTGCATGGCGGCCTCGACCAGGGTGGTGAGCGGCGCGTCGGAGAGGCCGGAGGCGACGATGGAGGCCGGGATGTCAGGCGTGTCCGGCAGATTGGTGGGGTCGAACGTGTCCATGCTGGCGCAACTTATCGGGGAATTGCGTGGCAATTTTGAGGGCGCTACCGCGCTTCCACACCCGTGTGTTCGCGCACCTTGAGCGCAATTGAGATACAGTCCGCGCGGAAACTTGCGGGGAGACGCAAATGAAGCGGGTTGTGATTGTGCTTGGCATCGTGGTCGCGGTGCTGCTCGGAGCGTTCGCGCTCATCTGGTTCGTGCCAGCGGTGCAGGACCGCATCGTGCAGAGCGCGATGACGCGGCAGATCGCCAAGAACGCTCGCGCGCCGTACCTCAGCGACGACGCTCTGCACATTCTCCTGTGCGGCACCGGATCGCCGATGCCCGACATGACGCGGGCCAATGCCTGCGCCGCGGTGATCGCCGGCGGCCGCGTGGTGGTGATCGACGCCGGGCCTGGCGCCTGGTCGCGGCTCGCCGCCGCCAATATCCCCGGCGCCAAGATCGACACCGTGCTGCTCACGCATCTCCATTCAGACCATATCGGCGATCTCGGCGAGGTCGCCACGCAAAGCTGGCTCGGCGGGCGGAAAGTGCCGCTCGACGTGTATGGGCCGCCGGCGCCGGAACCCTCCGAGCGCACCACCGACGCAGAGGGCGAGGCCTTCGGCGTGGCGGGCACCGAGGACGTGGTGAAGGGCTTCGCTGAAGCCTACAACTCGGACGCAGAGTTCCGCATCGCCCAAGGCCACGAGCTCGTGCCGGCCGAAGGAGCGCGTATGATCGGCCATGACGTGGCGCGGCCCGGGCCGGAAGAGGCGGTCACCGTCTATGACAAAGACGGGCTAAAGATCTCGGCCTTCCTCGCCAATCACGATCCGGTCGAGCCTGCCTACGGCTATCGCATCGAATATGGCGGGCGGGCCGCGGTGGTGAGCGGCGACACGGCGCGGGTAGAGAACATGGTGCGCTTCTCGAAAGGTGCCGATGTGCTGGTGCATGAGGCGCTCGACCGCGACATGGTCGAGATGCTGGCGAAAGCGCTCGACGCCTCCGGCAACAGCCGCGCTGGCACCATGGCGCGGCAGGTCATCGCCTATCACACCTCGCCGGTGGACGCTGCCGCGATCGCCAAGGAAGCGGGCGTGCCGCTTCTCGTCTTCACCCATGAGGTGCCGCCGCTGAGGAACGGGCTTATGCGGCGCATGTTCATGCGCGGGGTTGCCGACGCGCATGGGCCGGGCAAGACCATTCTCGGCAAGGACGGGCTCTTGATCTCGCTGCCGAAGGGCTCCAAGGACATCCAGACAAAGCAGCTGTTCTAGGCACTTTCCTTCTAGGTAGTTCGTCATGCCCGGCACTCGGGTCCGGCTTCGCCGGCCCGAGCACAAGCCTTTATGCCGGGCATCCATGTCTTCGGAAAGATCGGCACTCAAAACGTGGATGGCCGGGTCAAGCCCGGCCATGACGAGGAGGTTCGCGGAGTTCTTGGCAGTGCGGCGGGGTGACGCTTGCGCAGATTGGCCGGGGCGAAGAGCGAGCGCGAGAGCCTCCGGCTGACTACATCTCTCGCAGGGGAGGATGGCATCATCCTCGTGGGGAGGTGGCTTCAGAAGGAGGCACCTCTATGAAGAAATATCTGATCGCAAGCCTGATCCTCGCCGCAACGACTGTGCCGTCGCTTGCCGCCGCGCAGCATTTCGTGGTCGAGGACACCGAAAAATATTGCAGCGTCATCGACGCGGCGCCGAGCAAGGACCTGAAGGTGCTTGGGCAGAGGCAGGGCTATGGCTCTCGTGCCCAGGCGGAGACGGCTTTGAAGAGCCTGAACTGCAAGGCACTGCCAGGCTAAAGCCATAAACTCAATACCTCCCCCTTGTGGGGAGGTCCGACGCCGCCCCTTCTTTAATGGGCTATCGCTTGGCTACTTGAGCGCAAGTGCGGCGTCGGGGTGGGGGCCGCGCTCAAGGAGCGAAGTGGTAGCGCGCAACAAGCGTATCGCCCCACCCGGCCGACGAGCGTTGCTCGGCGTCCACCCTCCCCTTGCGGGGAGGGATAAAAGCTATGGCTTGGCCTTTGCTCTTGGCTTGGGCTTCGGCTTGTCGCTCTTTTCATGCGCTACCGCTTCGCTACTTGAGCGCTGAGCGGCGTCATCGTCGTCGGGAAGGTGCAGTTGATGCATCACCCGGTGGAACACCGGCGACAGGATCAGGCCGGTCACGCCGATCAGCAGCAGCCCGCAATAGATGGCGTAGAAGCCTTCAAACAGCTGGCTGCTCTCGTACTTGGGCGGGCCGTAAGGGCCCATGCCGCCGAGGATCATGGCGGCATGACCGAAGGACGCGGTCCAGTCGAGCTCCTCGAAATAGTGATAACCGAGCATGCCGGCGAAGAGCGAGGCGAGGACCACCCCGAGCGCGATCCCGACATTGGTCGCGAGCCTGCGCGCGAACAGCCAGCGCGGCGCGAGCGGCTGCCCGCGGCGCTCGAGCGGCGGAAAGAACCACGACACACTCTCTTGCTTGGTCTTCTTCGCGAACACGCCTCTCTTCTAACGCGGAACATGACGTTTCGGCGACGGTGAGTATGCGGCCCTTTGACCGATTTCCGGATCCGCCCGCATGGACAGAGGCGTTTCCCCTCGGGCAATATCGCCGCAACTCCCCTCCCCTCGCCGCTCAGGAGACTTCCCATGCAAGACGGCCCCGCCAAGACCGCAGCCGGCCTTTTCACCCCGATCGAGGTCGGGCCGCTGAAGTGCCGCAACCGCATCGTCATGGCGCCCTTGACGCGGAGCCGCGCGGCGGAAGGCAACGTGCCGACCGCGCTCAACGCGCTCTACTACGCCCAGCGCGCGAGCGCAGGGCTCATCATCTCGGAGGCAACCCAGGTCGCGCCGGAAGGCCAGGGCTATATCTCGACGCCCGGCATCCACAGCGCCGAGCAGGTGAAAGGCTGGCAATGCGTGACCGGCGCGGTCCACGTCGCCGGGGGCCGCATGGTGCTCCAGCTTTGGCATGTCGGGCGCATCTCGCACCCGTCCTTCCAGCCAGGCGGCAAGCTGCCGGTGGCGCCCTCAGCCATCAAGCCGGACGTGCAGGCCTACACGGCGAACGGCTTCGAGCCGATCCCGACGCCCCGCGCGCTCGAGACCGGCGAGATCCCCGGCATCGTTCAGCAATATGCGCAAGGCGCGCGCAATGCACTCGCCGCAGGGTTCGACGGCGTCGAGGTGCATGCCGCGAACGGCTACCTGATCGATCAGTTCCTGCGCGACAGCACCAACAAGCGAACCGACGCTTATGGCGGCTCAATCGAGAACCGCACCCGCTTCCTGCTCGAGGTGTTGGATGCGGTGACAGCGGTCGTCGGGCCTGAGCGCACCGGCTTGCGCATCTCGCCGCAGAACGGGCAGAGCGACATTTCCGACAGCGACCCGCAGACCCTGTTCAACCAGGTCGCGAGCGCGCTCTCGAGCAAGGGCCTCAGCTACCTCCATGTCATTGAGGGCGACACCGGCGGCACGCCAGTCCCGCCCTTCGACTATAAGGAGATCAAGCGCCGCTTCGGCGGCGTCGTCATCGCCAATAACGGCTTCGATAAAGCGCGCGCCAATCAGGCCATCGCACAGGGCCGCGCCGATCTCGTTGCCTTCGGCAAGCCGTTTATTTCAAACCCCGACCTTGTGACACGGCTCTATCTCGACGCGCCGCTCGCGCCTGCCAACCGCGAGACCTTCTATGGCGGCGCCGATCAAGGCTACACCGACTATCCGCTGTTGCGCGGGGTCGAGCCGCATGCCTGCTACTGCGACGACGCCGAGCGGGCCTGGGGGTGATGGGGGGTTAGTGGTCAATTTTCTACAGCCGCCCTGAAATTTCGCACAGCAGCTCGCTCGCTCAGTAGCCGTTGGCGGGCGGATACTCATCATACTCGCCGTTCGCCGGCGGATAGTCGCCGTAGTCGCCATCCGGCGATGCGTAGTCACCCTCAGCGACGGCGGGCGGCGCATAAGACTCATCGACGGCGGGCGGGGGCACGTAGGAGTCATACGCGGGTGGAGCGTAAGCGTATGCCGGTGCAGGCGCATAGTACCCATACGCTGGAGGATAGTAGGCGTAGGGTACAGGATAGCCGTAGCGCCGGTACTGACGACGCCAGCCGATGTCCTCGACGAGCGTGGCATCAGCACTTTGACTGCTCAATCCGGAGATAGCCAGCGGGGCCGCCGTGGCGGGCACCAAGCCCGCAAAACCCGCGCCCATAATCACCGCAGCACTGAAAAGCAAACGACGCATGACTTACCCTCCTTCAATTCGAGGGGCCACCTTGAGAGTGGTCGGACCAGCAGGACTCTAACCCGTTCGAGGTTCGATTGGTTGCGCAGCATCGAGGCATGGTGAAGGGAGTGAGAATGCCGTCGTTGGCGCGACCGCCTGGACTCCGTGAATTTTCAAGCAGGTCGGCGTGAGAAAAAGTCCACACTTTGTGGCAATCCCCACACCGTTTTTCCGCGAAATGGCGGAGACTCTCCTCAAGCTCAGAATGAATCTGAGTCCACCACAAGGAGATCCATCATGTTCGCTCTCAGCAGGTTATCGATTTGGGCTGCGGTGGGCGGTCTCGTCATTCTTGGAGGGTACAGTCCCCCCGTGCGTGGCGAGGAGCCCGTCCAGAATCTGGGGCCGGTCGGTCCTAACGAGGCCATCCTCACCTCGGTCGGCAACAAGCGCTTCATCGCTTTCTACGAGCCGGACGGCGGCAATTGCGGCCTCAACGTCGTCATGTGGGATAGCGCCGACGACAGCGGCAACTCCCCTGCCCGCGTCCGCGTCAGCCTGAATGCCGACCAGAGGGTGTTCATCGACAGCCCCGACCACAAGTCGGTCGCGCTCGAGTGCGGCGACTTCGCCGACACTCTGAAAATCGTCGAGAACAAGCTCTTGACCGCCGGGGCTGCGCAATAGTCCGGTTCACGCGACGATGCGCAAGTCACGGGCAAAAGATCGCGCCCCTCGAACTTAATTGAGGGGCGCTTTTTTGATCGAAGGCGACGTGCCGGGCTACCCCGGAGGGGTCTCGCCGAGAGCATGCATCCTTCCGGGGATCACCTTTTCGGGAGGAATGGTCCCCGGTGGATTGATCGAGCGGATGAAGGCGATGATCTTCCACAGGTGGTCAGCGGTCTTGATGGTGTGACCCATCATCGGCATGCCCGCGTGCACGGTGCCGTATTGGATGCGGGTGAAGCCCTGCTTCTCCAGGTCTGCGGAGCCGAGCGTCACCAGCCTGAACAGCACGTCATCGGTGTTGCCCCAGAACCAGACGCCTTGACTGAGCGCCGGGCAGAAGCCGCCGCCGCCGCCGCCGCCGTGACACTCGTTACATCCCGGCAAACGGAACTGTTTCACCAGCTCCTCTTCTTTGGCGAGCTTGGCCCAGTCCTGATAGGGGCTATGCAATCCTCCCGGAGGAATCTTCTTCACGAGCTCTAGGGGCGGCGTCTGATCGCCGGCTTTGCAGCAGATTTCTTCCCCGCCCATCTCTTTTTTCTCGGCGGCTTTCTCACCTTCGGCCCTTTCCGACTTGGCCGGGTTCTCCTCCGCCGCGTGCAAAACCCATGACATGCTACCGATAGCCAACAGGCTTAGTGAAGTTAGCGCCACAACACCCAGAATGAGCTTGAATTTGTTGCTCCTTTGCACCCGCTCCATCAAAGCGTTTCCTTTCCCAAATGACCCAATAGGCCGGCACGATGGCCACAGCGGGCAGGCAACTCAAACGACTTTCACAGCATGCAGCATTTCGCCGCAGGCGCGATTGGCTTGGGAGCTAGGTCGAGTGCTATGGTTTGAGGTGAAGCCGTTGCACGGTTTCGTTTCCCAACTCGGCCCCGTTCCTAGCGGGGCTTTTTGTTGAGACACCAGTGGCGCCGGGGAACGGTCCCGCCTGAGTTTTTTCGGGTTGTTCACCAATCACGCGAACTCGGCGCCGAGGGCGCGGCTTGCGCTCAGCGGTAGTGAACCGCGGGGGCGTACCCTTCCCGGTGATGTTTCAGCTGGCTCGGGATCTCAATATCGATCTCGAGCAGAGAGACCATCTCGCCACGATCGATCTTCAGCCGAACCTTATCGGGATCCACGGCGACGTGCTTGTTGATGGCGGCCAGAATATCTTCGCGAAGGATCGGGATAAGGTCGGGATTGCCGCCGCATCGTTCGTGCATCAGCAGCACCTGCAATCGATGGTGAGCGGTGGTGGCTGACCGCTGCCGGCCAAACAGATCCGCGAATTTCATGCCGCCCTCCGCCCCAATAGCTTGCTGAACAGCGTGACCTTATCGGTCGGCACGACCAGCGGAACCTGCTCTCCTTGGAGTCTGCGGGCTGCATCGTTATAGGCGCGCGCCGTAGCACTGGTCGGTTCGTTTAGCGTAACCGGCAAGCCCATGTTCGAGGCATGCAGGACGTCCTTGCTTTCAGGGATGATGCCAAGCAGAGGGATGCAGAGGATCTCCAGAACGTCTTCGATGCAGAGCATCTCGCCGCGCTCCGCGCGATTTTGGTCATAGCGGGTCAACAGCAGGTACTTCTCCATTGGCTCGCCGCGTTTCGCCTTGTCCGTGGTCGAGTTGAGCAAGCCGATAATGCGATCGGAATCGCGGACCGAAGACACCTCCGGATTGGCGACTACAACGGCGAGGTCGGCGTGGCGCATGGCGAGCGACGCTCCCCGCTCGATGCCGGCAGGGCTGTCGCAGATGACCCAATCGAACGACGGCCGCAGCTCGCGGATCACGCGCTCGACGCCGTCATCCGTGAGCGAGTCCTTGTCGCGCGTCTGCGAGGCGGCGAGCAGGAAGAGCGTGTCAATTCGCTTGTCGCGAATGAGCGCTTGCGACAGCCGCGCCGTGCCCTGAACCACATGAATGAGGTCAAAGACCACTCGCCGTTCCGCCCCCATGACGAGATCGAGATTGCGCAAGCCGACGTCGAAATCGACAACCACGACTCGCTCGCCGGCGCGCGCCAAAGCCGCACCAAGGGCTGCGGTCGATGTTGTCTTGCCGACGCCTCCTTTTCCGGATGTCACCACCACCACCTGGGCCATTTGAGTGCTCCTTCGGTTCAGTTCATTGTTATGATCTTCAGCTCATCCCCTTCGAGCCAGGCTTGTATCGGCGCCTTGCGCAGATGAGGCTCGACTTCGTCGGCAACGATGTAGTGGCCATCGATGGCGATGAGCTCGGCGTCCAGCCGGCGGCAAAAGATTCTCGCCCGTTGGTTGCCGTAGGCACCAGCCAAGACTCTCCCGCGCAGCGTTCCGTAGACATGAATGGAACCGGCGGCGATGATCTCCGCGCCGGACGACACCGACCCGACGATCGTCACGTCGCCGTCAGGGTGAACGATCGCCTGGCCGGACCGCACCGGGGCGTCGATCAAGAGCGAGCTGACCGGCGCAGGCGCAGGAGTTTGGGCTGCCGGCGCTCCGACCGGATCCGGCCTGTCGGCTTGGCCGCGCACCAGGGACGGAACGCGGCCGTCGGCGTCGGCCGGATTTGCTCCCTCCACACCGAGAATGCGGATGTCGCGTCGGCTCAACTCGTCCAGAAGACCGAGGAATGTCGGTTTGGTCAGGGAGAGGCCAGCGACATCGATCACCACCGACTTGCCGGCAAAAAAGCCCGGCGAGCGCGCGAGCAAAACATCGACGTCGGCAAGCCAGGCCTCGATAGGGGATTCCGGCCTGACCACCAAAGCGTGGAAAGAGCCGCCGCGAAATTTGAAGGATGGCCGTGCCGTTGACATCTCGTTAACCCTCAACGCCGATAGGACGGCCATATGGTTAACGACGGGTTAATTTCCGCACTTTCGAGGATGGAAAATGCGGCCAGCTTGCCGCACGGCAGGCCGAGCAACAGGCGCACGCGAAATGTCCGCCAAGCGTTAAGCCGCCGCCGTTTGCCACCCCATTTCCACGAATGAGTAGTGTGGGCGCCGCGACAGACACGTGCTTGATGGTGTCCTCGTTCGTTGCAACCTTTTCCCGCAGTGGTAACATGCTGCACTTACCCCCTGAGAGAGCCAGATCGCGTTCGGGAAAGCGAGTTGCTGGTAGGGATGAGCGACCAATCCGTCCTTCACGAGTACATGGAATGGATCGTGAGTTTCCTTGAGAAGCGACACGAGGAGACTGGCGGCCTACCTGTCTGCCCATTCGCGAAGGCAGGCTTAGCGAGGGGCAAGGCGACTTTCGCTGTTGGGAAGTTGACGCGCTCGTTCGTGATGGCTCAGGTCAGGCGTCTCAAGGCCACGAAGGCCGACACCATGACCATCATCGACCCACGCAAGACCGGTATGTCGTGGCAGGAAGCGCGTCGGCTGTGTGAGGTGGTGAACCGCGAGATGTTTCCTAAGGTGTTGGCGATCTCCCTTCACCCTGAAGACCCATTCAACATCGCTGGCTTGCATACGCGGCGCGCGCCGTACCCAAGCATCCAGTTGACTGAGGAGAAGGGTGGTGACGCCGCGTTCGAGAACCTTAAGACGACCGATTACTATGGGCATTGGACTGAGCAGAACGACAAAGACTGCTACCTCGGCATCGAATCGGAGGCTCTGGATTTAATCAGAGCTCGCGCTAAGCCCTACCACTTGCAGTGAATCGACCAGAAAGGGCGAACGCCCGCAGGGGAACGAACTGCCGGTTCGTAAGACTATGAGCCGGCACACTGAAAACACCTTGCCGGGACCGTCATTCGAGGTTCAAATTACGACCTCGCACCTCTTGCGGGCGAGACCCCCAATTGCACGGCTCTAGTCCGCTTGGTGCCGGAAGCTGACATCCACGGCGCGACGACGTTCACTCCGGCGTTGAGCTCAGTTTAATCGCACAAGCGTTGATAGTAGCGGCGCGGGGAGTACCGTCCAATATAGGTTTGACTGCCGGTAGAGCCGCGCCACGGTTGATAGTAGGGAACATATCTATGGGGCAAAGCGGTCTGCGCTCTAGCGGCATCATATGCAGCGGCGACACCCGACGCGGCGGTCAGCGCCGAGATAGGGACTAGTACGAAGGTTCTCATGATGGTTCTCCTTCCGAGGGTAGCCAATGTGAGGTCATGACGATTTCCTCATCAATGTCGGTAAGAAGAGCATTTCGCGTTTCGGGCTGCTGTGGCTTATGTCTCATCACGTACGGAGTTGGACGACCGCGCGCCTTGCGACGAGGAACTTCTTTACGAAGACTCTCGTCGTTGCCCGCTATCGATGGCTCATCTGTCCCACGGACACGGAAGCGTGAAGGCCAGAATGGAGGCGTGCCCTTGACATTGGTCTAGTGACGAATTATTAAATTCATCACTATTCACAGAATCCGAGAGAGCCTCGACCGATGAGACCGCAGGTCAGAACCAAGCCCGACGATACCCGCGCCCGGATCGTGGAGACCGCGGAGGTTCTGTTCCGCCGGCTGGGATTTGCCAAGACCACGGTGGCCGACATTGCGGCTGAGCTTCACATGTCGCCGGCCAATGTCTACCGCTTCTTCCCATCCAAGACCGCCATCGTCCAGGCGATCTGCCATCGCTGCCTGTCGGAGGTCGAGGAAGCTGCCTGGGCGATTGCGCGGTCCAAGGCCCCCGCCGCCCAGCGCCTCGAGCGGCTAATCCTCGAAATCCTGGCCTATCACAAGGAAAATCTGCTCACCGAGCAGCGCGTCAACGACATCGTGCTGGTCGCGATCGAGCACAACTGGGACAATATTCGCGCACACAAGGCTGCGCTCCGCAACGTGGTGGAGCTGATCCTGCGCGATGGGATTGAGGCCGGCGAATTCGAGGCGGTCGACCCGCGCACGACGGCCGAGCTGATCATGCAGTCAACCGTGGTCTTCACCCATCCAGTGCTTATCGGCCAATGCTTGCAGGATGGGCAGGATCTCGAAGCCGAAGCCCGCGCATCGGTCCGCTTCCTGCTCCAGGCCATCACCCCCCGCAAGTAGGTTCCCATGCCCATTCAGCCCAGGACGAACCATGCCCACGAAGTGACGAAATACGCTTTTCGTCACTTATCACACAATATGCGTGAAGGAGCAGCCGCCATGTCATCCTCATCAAACTCACTGCTGCGCGCTCTGCCCATCATCGCCTTCCTTCCTCTGCTCGCGGCCTGCGACGATCACGCGGCGTCGGCGACCGCTAAGCCTGAGCGCCCGGTGCAGGTCGAGCGCGTTGCCTTCGAAAATGAGAATGCGACGCGCGAATTTGTGGGCGTGGTGCGCGCCCGCTACGAGACCGATCTCGGCTTCAGGGTCGCCGGCAAGATCGTCAGCCGCGTCGTCAATGTCGGCGATCGCGTAAAAGTCGGCGACGTGGTGGCGCGGCTTGATCCGCAGGACCTGAAATTGCAGGTTGAGAGCGCCGAGGCCGAGTTCGCCGCGGCAACCTCAAATCTTCACCAGGCCGCGTCGGACTTCGATCGCTATACCACGCTGAAGACACGCGGCTGGGCCTCGATCGCCGACTTCGATCGCAAGCAGGCGGCGAAGGATGAGGCCGAAGGGCGGCTCGAGCGCGCCAAGCGCTCTCTCGATCTCGCGCATAACCAACTCGACTATTCCGATCTCAAGGCCGATGCCGACGGCGTCATCACGGCAACGCTGGCCGAGCCCGGCCAGGTCGTCGCCATCGGCCAACCGGTGGTGCGGCTTGCCCACCGTGGCGAGAAGGAAGCCGTCGTCGCGCTGCCGGAGACGTGGCTCGCTGAAGCGCGCAGCTCGAAAGCCACGGTCCAGTTGTGGTCGGGGCCTGGGCGGAATTTCACGGCCCGCTTGCGCGAGCTGTCGCCGCAGGCCGATGCCGCGACCCGCACCTACGCCGCGCGCTTTACCATCGACAATCCCGACAACTCTGTCGCGCTCGGCATGACCGCGACGGTGACGCTGTCGCACTCCGCCGATGTGTCCGTGGCGAAGCTGCCGCTCGCGGCGATCCTCAACCGCGGGGCCGGCCCATCGGTCTATGTCGTCGACACGTCCGGTGCGCTCGAGCTGCGGCCGGTGAAGGTAGCGTCCTTCACCGAGGACACGGCGCTGGTCACCTCAGGCGTGAGCAACGGCGACCGCATCGTGAAGCTCGGCGTGCAGAAGCTCGACGCAGGCGAAAGAGTCCGCGCCATCGATGAGCGCTAAACGGTGACCGCGCTCCTTGCGTGAGCCGCGGCCAGGAGGAGGACTGGATCATGAAGCGCTTCAATCTTTCGGAATGGGCGATCACGCATCAGGCGCTCGTCCTGTTCATGATCCTGCTGCTCGGCGCGGCCGGGACCTACTCCTACTTCAACCTCGGCCGTGCCGAGGACCCCTCCTTCACCATCAAGACGATGATCGTGAACGTCGCCTGGCCAGGTGCCACGGCAGCGGAAATGCAGACGCAGGTCGCCGACAAGATCGAAAAGAAGCTGCAGGACCTGCCTTATCTCGACCGCGTGCAAAGCTATTCGCAGCCGGGCGTTTCCTTCATCCAGGTCTTTCTCACGGACAAAACTCCGCCCGCCAAGGTGAAGGACCTTTGGTACCAGGTGCGCAAAAAGGTGGGCGACATCAGGGGCGATTTGCCCGCCGGCATCATCGGCCCCAATTTCGACGACGAATACGGCGACGTCTATTCCGTCATCTATATGCTGACGGCGGACGGCTTGAGCCTCGCCGATCTCAAGACGCGGGCAGAGGACATCCGCCAAACCCTGCTGCGCGTTCCCGACGTCAACAAGGTGGATATCATCGGCGAGCGTCCGCAGAAGATTTTCATCGAGTTCAGCCACGCAAAGCTCGCCACCCTCGGCATAACCCCCCAGCAGATCTTCGACAGCGTCGCCAAGCAGAACGCCGTGGTCTCCGGCGGATCGGTCGATACCTCGGCCGACCGTATCAATGTGCGGGTCACCGGCGCCTTCTCCGGCGCCGAAGCCATCGCCGCCGTGCCGGTGCAGGCTGACGGCCGTGTGTTCAGGCTCGGCGACATCGCCACGGTCAAGCGCGGCTACGAGGACCCGGCGACCTTCATCGTGCGCGAAGGCGGCAAGCCTGCCATCGGGCTCGGCGTCTCGATGGCCGACGGCGCGAACATCATCACGCTCGGCGAGAACCTGAAAGAGGCGATGAAGTCCATCACCGCCGAGTTGCCGGTCGGCATCGAGGTCACCCAGATCGCCGATCAGCCCCATATCGTCGACGAGTCGGTATCGGAATTCGTCAAGAGCTTTGGCGAGGCGCTCGCTATCGTGTTGGTCGTTGGCTTCCTGTCGCTCGGCTGGCGCACCGGCATTGTCGTCGCGCTGTCGGTGCCGCTGGTCCTCGCTATCGTGCTTCTCGTCATGTACGGCGCCGGGCTCGACCTGCACCGGATCACGCTCGGCGCGCTGATCATTGCTCTCGGGCTGCTCGTCGACGACGCGATCATCGCTATCGAGATGATGGTGGTGAAGATGGAACAGGGATGGGATCGCGTGCGAGCTGCGACTTACGCCTGGACCTCGACCGCGTTCCCGATGCTGACCGGCACGCTGGTCACCGCCGCGGGCTTCTTGCCGGTCGGCTTCGCCAAGTCGAGCTCGGGCGAATACGCCGGCGGCATTTTCTGGGTCGTCGGCCTCGCGCTGATTGCCTCCTGGATCGTCGCGGTGGTGTTCACGCCCTATCTCGGCTTGAAGCTCCTGCCGGATTTCGCCAAGCACGGGGCTCACGACAATCCCGATGCGCTCTACGACACCCGCGTCTACCGCGCGCTCCGCCGCTTGATCGAGCGTGCCTTGCGCTGGCGCAAGACCGTCATTGCCACCACGGTTGTCATGTTCTTCGCGGCCATCGCTGGTTTCGGCCTGGTGCAGCAGCAGTTCTTTCCGACCTCGACCCGGTCCGAATTGTTCTTTGAGATGCGGCTCCCGGAAGGCACGGCGATCGGCGTTACCGACAACGCCGCGAAGAAGGCCGAGAGCCTCCTTGCCGGCGATCCCGACATCGTCACCTACACCACCTATGTCGGCCAGGGCTCGCCGCGCTTTTGGCTTGGGCTCAATCCGGTGCTGCCAAACCCGAATTTCGCTCAGATCGTCATCGTCACCAAGGACCTGGAGGCCCGCGAGCGCGTCAAGGCCCGGCTCGAAAAAGCCCTTGCCGATGGGGTCTTGCCTGAAGCGCGGACCAGGGTGGACCGCTTCGTGTTCGGTCCGCCGGTCGGCTTCCCCGTGCAGTTCCGCGTGATCGGCCCAGACCCGATGAAGGTGCGCGAGATTGCCGAGCAGGTCCGCCAAGTCATGGCGGCAAATCCCAAGATCGTCGACCCGCATCTCGACTGGAGCGAGCAGGTGAAGTCGATCCGCCTCGAGGTCGACCAGGACCGCGCCCGCGCGCTTGGGCTGACGCCGCAGGACGTGGCGCAGACGCTACAGACCCTGCTCTCGGGCCTCACCATCACCCAATATCGCGAGGGCATCGAGCATATCGACGTGGTGGCGCGTGCGGTTCCGAACGAGCGCCTCGAGCTCGGCCGTCTGCCGGCGCTGACCATCACCACACGAAACGGCGTCCCCGTGCCGCTGTCGCAGATCGCACGCCTCCATTACGAATTCGAGGAGCCGATCCTGTGGCGCCGCAACCGCGACCTCGTGCTCACCGCGCGTGGCGACATTGTCGACGGCGTGCAGGCGCCAGACGTCAGCACCGAGGTTCTGGCCAAGCTCGGCGGGATCGAAGATGCGTTGCCCTACGGTTACCGCATCGAGACCGGTGGCTCGATCGAGGAAAGCGCCAAGGCGAATGTCGCTCTCGCCGCTGTGTTCCCCGCCATGGCGGTGGTGATGCTGGCGCTGTTGATGATCCAGCTCCAGAGCTTCTCGCGATTGGCCTTGGTGTTCGTGACGGCGCCGCTCGGGATCATCGGCGCCACCGGGGCGCTGCTGCTCTCCAACCAGCCGTTCGGTTTCGTGGCGCTGCTCGGCCTCATCGCGCTTGCCGGCATGATCATGCGCAACACCATCATCCTGGTCGATCAGATCGACCATGACATCGCAGAAGGCCACGGCCGGCATCGCGCCATCATCGACGCCACGGTGCGGCGGGCGCGGCCGGTGTTGCTCACGGCGCTCGCCGCCATCCTCGGCATGATTCCGTTGGCACGCAGCATCTTTTGGGGCCCGATGGCGATCACCATCATGGGCGGCCTGTTCGTGGCGACCTTGTTGACGCTGTTGGTCGTGCCCGCGCTCTATGCGCTGTGGTTCCGGGTGCGCGCAGAGGAGTCCAGAAATATTCCCGTCGAACGTCCAAAACTGGCGGGTCGGGTTGGCCGGGGCCCGATGCCCATGCCAATTGCAGCGGAATAGCGCGGAGTTGCCGTCCGACCTGGTTCCTTGAAACCTGAGGCCTCTTCCGGCTATCTTGAGATCTGTCCCCTCAATTGTCCCCCTAGCGGCCAACCCGGGCCCGTGGCGGCGTTTAGGGGGTTGGCCGGTATGGTGGCCCGGGAGGCCTTTCGCGGCTGTGCGGGCTTCCTAGCGCCTCGGCCTTCAGCGGCAGGCCGCTAAGTGCTGGGGGTCTGTCCGGTTTAACGTCCGTACCGGATGCGCTTTCTCCTATCATGCCAACGCGGCGAAAATTCCTTCCATAGGGCGAAGGCACAAAGTATCGACGATACGATGACGATGGTGGTTAGCATTGGCTCCAGTCCTGTTCGCAGGCAAGAGCCTTAATGCTCTCAGGCACCGGGCGCCTGTTGATTCTTATTGCCGATGATGGAAGGGAGCCTGCACGTTTGTCATTGGAATAGCGAGTACAATTATCGTCGCAGGGCGTCGGCTTCGGTCGGCGCTTGTAACGGCATACCCCATTTGAGGGATGCGAGACCGGGCAATGCCTGTCTAGTTCTCCGTACTCAAACCGTCAGGAGCAGCCCCACTCATGGTTACGTACGGCGATCCCACTCTTAATCCCACCCTCTCCAAGGGAAAAGCAAAGGACCAAACTCTCACCGGTATCGACAGCCAAACCAATACGATTGTCGGCGATGTAAACTACATCACGAACAAGGGCAGTGGCGGCAAGGACAAGCTGACAGGTGGGGATGACGCAAGCAACTTTCTCTTCGGCGACGCGCAGTTCGATATGCACAACTCAGCCAAGGGTGGAGACGATAAGCTGGTGGGCGGCAGCAATACCGGCGATAGTGAATTCGTTGACCAGCTTTACGGCGACGCGTTTCAAATGTTTGAGTTTACCCAGGGCGGCAAGGACATCCTGATTGGCGGCAATAACAGTGGAAGCGGCCATCTCGGCAACAACATCTTTGGCGACGCGAGCGAAATGTTTGACTCCGCCAAAGGCGGCGACGACAAACTGACTGGTGGCAGCAACAGCGGCAGCGGCTTTGACGATAGTAATGTCTGGGGCGACGGGATCCGTATGTTTGGCTCCGCCGAGGGTGGCAAGGATACGATCATCGGTGGCGGCAACAGTGGCGACGGTGGCGCATTCAACGTGCTCTCTGGTGACGCGGGTGACATGCGGGACTTCGCCAAGGGCGGCGACGACAAACTGACTGGTGGCGATAACAGCGGCAGTGGCTCTGTCTTCAACCAGTTGACCGGCGACGCACAGCTTTTGCTTGACTCGGCCCGAGGTGGTAACGACGCCCTTATCGGCGGCAACGCTACTGCCGGTTCTGTCGAAAACTTTCTGTATGGTGACGCGCTTGGCATTGATAATGCTGGTCCGGGCGGCAACGACAAGCTGACCGGCGGTAACGCTAGCGGTTCTGGTACTGTCAACAACACCCTCATGGGCGACGCAGCGCAATCGTATTCGGCCAAGGGCGGCAACGACACGCTGACTGCCGGGAGCTATAGCGGAGGTGGGAGTGTAAGAAACGACATGTGGGGTGACATGCAATTACTGTTAGGCTCTGCCACGGGCGGACATGATAAGTTCGTGTTCAAAGGTGATTTCGTCGGCACCCAGAATTACATCTACGATTTTCACCAGAGCCAGTTCGACAAAATAGAGTTCAGCGGCGTCACGGGTGTGACCTCGTTCAGCGATCTCACCATAGCCCACAGCGGCTTGGACACCGTCATCACCGCAGGAGCGGATCAGGTCACGCTTGTCAGCTACGACAACACGGCACACCCGCTCGCCGCCAGCGATTTCTTGTTCGCTTAGCCAGCGAGCCGCGAATTTGCCCTAAGGGGGCGTCGGCTTCGGTCGGCGCCCTTTTTTGCAAGTTAAGCACAGTGTAACCAGATCACATACAGTTGCGCACGGAAGGTGCGAGACTGGTGCTAAAGTGTTGGGGGCAGAAGTCCCTGAAGCCCACTCAGGAGGTAAACATGGTTAGAGCGTACATACAGTCCGCTGTTGCGGGCGCTTTCCTGCTTGGTATGGCAACGGCGGCTGTGGCACTGACCGGCGAGTACGGCAACATGTGTACGATGGGCCTTGCCCTCGGTAAGGACATACAAACCGATTGCTCCATCAATGCCCAGGTTCAAGGCAAGACCTATTGCTTCGGCAGTAAGGAGGCCATGGCCCAGTTCATGCAGAACCCCAAGGATAATCTCGCGAAGGCGCAGACCTACTATTCATCGAAGCACCCCGGTTAGGGTCTCGGCGTCCAACGCTTATTAGCGATAAGGGGCGTCGGATTCGGTCGGCGCCCTTTCTTTTAAGCGAAGAGGCTGCGCGAGCGAACACTCCCGAACTAACACCGGCTTGAATAGCAATTAGAACTCTAGCGTCGCGACAACGTAACCTTAGCTGAGCCGCTAGGACTGGTTACGGTCACCGACTGCCGGTCTCCGCTATGGACCATTATGACTCTGCCCGTTTCGTTCCCCGACGTGACAGTACCCTGGTAGCGATTGCCGCCGATCCTTGTCACATGGCCGCTAATCTCGTATCTGCCATTCTCAGTTGTACAGACCGATGACGTTGCGTAGCTATTTTCGGAGCTTTTCGTGTAGCGCACGCGACATTGCACTCGATCGACATTGGCCCCGCGGCTGACGGTACCGGAACCGATCCATGAACCCTCGATGGAAGTTGCCGCGACTGCCAGGGTACTCAGTGCAACACATGTGAGCATCAACGACAACAGTCCGACAATGTAGCGCATGGAGCATTCCTCCGAAGCCGATCGCTCTTCCGGGGGGTCATTCACTTTAGACCATTAATGCGCTGAGGGGGACCCAAGGCGAGAGCGGCTTTCCTTTTGAGGGCCCCAGCCAAGAGGTCGTGATACGCTCTTCGGATGGAGCTTCATGTCAAGTTCGACGGCCATGAAATCATCGTCACCCGGCCGGGAACGGACATGATGACCGCGTATCGCAAAGCGGCCGATCGGCCAAACCTAGTTCTCACCCGAAGCTGGCTCGATCCCACGTCATGTCGCCGGAGATCAGCGAGTTCCGCGCTCAAGCCTTTCAGGCTGCGGTCAGCAAGGCGCGCGAGCTCGGGTGGATTGTGTGAAGCGTCGGATTCGGAATCAGCACCGTCCCCCGGTGACAACAAATTAGCTCTTAATGTTGCCCCGCAGCTACAGCAGTTGCAGCACTGCAAATGCTAGTTCTTCAGGCGGGGTAATGCGTTTGGCAAGCGCACAAAGGGGGCTAACATGAGAATTTGGATCTGCCTTGGAATGCTTATGGCTACAACGGTAAGCGCCCACGCTGCCCTGGTGGCTGTGCCTGAAATCGACGCTTTTTCGGGCGTGGCTGCGATGGGCGTTGTTGGCTCAATCGCCGCGCTTATATGGGAGCGCAGGCGACGCAAATAAGCGATCAACGTAAGGGGGCTAACATGAGGATTTGGATCTGCATTGGACTGCTTATTGCTTCAACGGTAAGCGCTTACGCCGGCAGAATAGAGGTCCCAGAAATCGATGCGTTTTCCGGACTGGCTGCGATGGGCGTGATAGGTTCTATTGCAGCACTCGTATGGGAGCGCCGCAGACGCAAAAAATAACTGCGTCTCGCTGGCGATGGAGTGCGTGCCGACGATCATCCTCACCGTATATACCGCCGAGCCTATCTTAACCCAATTGTCTTAGGCCACGCGGCTGAGGTCCCTGCGGGCGCGCAGCTCGTCGGTGATCTCGGCCAAACGCTTCACCACATAGCGGCGCTCGGCGTCGGAGCGGTAGCAGTCCGCGGCGCGAATCGCCCGCAACTGCGCGGCCTCATCCCTCGGCACAAACGGGAGCGTTTCCTCGACGAGCCAGTAACCGTAGGGACGCCGGCCATGCGGGCAGAGATCTAGCAATTCTTGCCTATGCCGGCGCCAAGCAACCCAAAGTGACGCGCTGCCATCGAACGCCTTGATGAGATCGTGGCGGTGGCCGTTCACGCCCGGCCCATTGAGCAAAAGCTCGCGCTGCTCAGCCGACAATGACATGTGGGCGGCAACCCTCGTCAGTGGACGATCACCCGCTTATGTTAGCGAGAGCCCCACAACGTCAAGGCCGGCGGTCCTGTCGCCTCTGCTTCTCGATGACGTTGCCGGCCGCAATTTCCCGCCGCTCGGCCTCATCTGCCAACCCCAGCAACAACACCATCTCGGCCTCGGTCACGCATATCTTCTCCGCTCGTCGCCGATCAGGCGCTGGAACGTCGCAATACCAGAAACCAAACGGGCGAGCGCCGGGCACATCCCAGTCGCGCATGACGAGCTCGCGCCCACCGTCACGCCAATGGCGACGCACCGTTTTGATTTCGTCGCTGGTCGCCGGCGTCGGACCGCAAAGCATGGCTCGGTATTCAGGCGAGCAGCAATTTAACCAGATCTTGTAAGCCCCCGGTCCCCTTTCACCCATCGTGCATCCCACTAATTATTTGGCCGCCTTCCGCCATTGTATGCCATCCGGTTGGTAACTAACGCTCACCTTTCCTGCCCCCACCGGTCCCATCGCAAGCTCGACGCAGATTTTTCCTACCCCCCCGGCAGCTGCCATCCGCTTATGGTCACAAACCTGACCTCGAGCGCAAGCCCAAGGACGTCTGCTTTGTGCCATTAGCATACTCGTGAACAAGCGCTCGCTACCGACCCATCACCTGATGGTAGGTCAGTTGGAACGCCTCGGGTGACAGGCCGTCGAAGCTAGTTTTGCCCCGGGTGCCGGATGACCGCTGTGGGTCATGAGCAGACATCGTGTCATGTCCGTTATTCCCCTCAAAGCGGACATTGATGAGCGCGGTTTGCACGTCCGCTATGTGCCAATAGCAGACACGTTCACTGGTACCCAACCGGGTCAATTATGCCACCTGGGCATCCCGGATCGGTGGGGGCCGATGCCCTCATGAGCTCGGCGAGTGTATTGGTTTCGCCGGGGACACGGACCAGTCCAATAGTAATCTCGGTTATAAGTCGCCGAGATCCGTCTCGCTGGCATGACAGCCGAACGCGATCCCCAGCGCCTGCACCGAAGGCAACGTCGAAGGCATGCCTGACCGCTGAGCCCGTTAACTCCTGACCGACATTGGCAGCAACCAGCGTCTGGACGGCCGAGTGATTGACCTCGTCAATGAGCGACACCGCCTCGCGGAAATATGTGTCCGCGTCGCGCCCGCTGTAGCAGGTGCCATGCTTAATCCATTCGTGGCGGTCGAGGAACGACTGTGTTCCCGGCATAACGACATCAAGACGCGTCCGCGTTTCCGCGCTCAGACCAACCGCGGGAAGCGCCTGCCAGTCAGCTTTTTCATCGGCGTCGATCAAAGCTTGACTCACGTTGCAATATTGTTTTGTGCGCGGTTGAGGCCAGAGGCCGTGTAGCGTGAAGTGGGTGGCATCAAAGCCACTGGGCGTCGCACTTGCACATTCGCGCTTGTTGGCGTGCCCCTCGCAGAAGGCAGGCTCCCAACTGAGGGACAGAATTGCCTCTGCGCGGTGCCCGGCAGCGAGGCGATCGCCGGCAGGAGAGTTCTGCAAGCCGCCGTCGTTCGCTCCCTCATCGCTGTAACTCCCACAATCGACGCTCACCCAACGCTCAGGCGGCGAGGCGCCGTCGATCCGAATACGATAATGGGTAGCGTTTGAAGCGTTTTTTTCTAGCAGCGGATACGAACGACCGGTCTCGATTTTTACGCCGCCAGGATTGGTTCCTTTCCTAAAGGACTGAAACGCCGGGCAGTCCTTGGTCGCCACGAATGAACCGCTCGCTGCAACGTCGGCCCACGCACTGCACGCCGACAAAGCGACCCACCCTGCTGCCACAGCTAGGGCGCGCGCTTCCCCAAGGATTTTGGTATACCAAGCTAGATTCATGGGCTCGCCACGCGGAGGTGAAGATGGCCGAGAGCTGGGCTGCGGACGTCAAGAAATATGTGCCGGACGCCAACGACAAAGCGATTTCCGGCATCGTGAAATACTGTGGAATCGCTCTTCAGAATAGGGATTCCTCGTTGGTCTCCTTCACGGACCCGGAGGAGGTGGCGCGAGTGCGCAATAACTTCCTTAAGAAAAAGCTGGGACTGACCGACTCAGACGCCAATCTCGACAAGGCGATTATGTCAGCCGCCGAAAAGATGAAGGGTGACCGCACAAAGAATCGGGTGACGGTCTATTACCTGCTAGCAGCCCACTTCGGAAAGTTATCGATGTTCAGTTGATCATGGTGAGCCTGGCCCGAGGGGAACTCGGAGACTAAGCCCTTTGACGCCACCGGATGGTACGAGCGGTGAAGGGGGTCCTGTTGGCCTAGTGACGTCCGCTTTGGGTCATTAGCAGACATCGCGTCACGTCCGCGTCATGTCTGTTATTCCCCTCAAAGCGGACATTCATCAGCGCGTTTTGCTCGTCCGCTTTGTGCCTTAACAGACATTTGCCCAAAGCTTCCGCCGGGCCGCACCGCCGGACGGCGGCCATCGCACCCTCGTTGTACGACGCTAGCGACCTCGATCTGCTGGCGATGGCGAATCCCATGTTTCCCTGCGGGTCCACTCATTTTGACTCCGGCGCATCCGCTCGGAAGGCACCACAGCGAGTACTTCCAGCGACACGGCTAGGTGATACCGAAGGGCAAGTGCCTCTCGTAACCGACAAATCCGCTATTCGGGCCGCCGGCCGCCGGCAGCCTGACTTGCTGGCACAGCGATGACGAGTCTTTGTGATTTCTTCGCTTGGATCGGCTAAAATTCAATTACAGGCGTCGCGCTGGGCCTCCCATGGCAACTACAAATTACGCGAGCATCATCGAACAGATCGCCGATCCCGATGTGCCGCTGGCCAAATTCCGGGGGCTGGTCAAGCTTGAGCCGTCTCGCTCCAAGCCATTTACTCCCTCTATCGGCCTGGATTTTGGCCATGCCGCACTCGCACGCACCGCTGATCCCTTTACCCCTACAGCAGGGGCCGTCGGCGACGCTTTCATCCAGCGGCGGCAGGAGCAATATCGGCGAAAAATGGCCGCGGGCGATACCAGCCTTAGGTTCGTCGCCGAAGGTGATTCCTGGTTTCACTATCCGATCGTCCTTCGCGACACCCTCGACTGGCTGAGCGACGACTACGCGATTTTCGATCTGGCCGCAGCCGGGGACACGCTGGAAAACATGAAACGCGGCATATCGAACATTATCGACGTAATCCAACGGGAAAATTCTCAGGGGTTTCTGCTCAGCGGGGGCGGGAATGACATCCTCGAAGCCAACCGGTTGACCCTGCTGTTGCGTCCGTACACACCCGACCCGTCCGGAGGCCCTCTGTACAAGACGGCGCAAGATTACATCATCATGCACCAACTCGACGCATATCTCACTCAAATCATCGCTGACTACCGCGACTTTTTCGATGTGCTCACCGGAAAGTTTGCCGATCTGAAAATCTTTTGCCACGGCTACGATTGGATGTTGCCGCGCTTCGATGGCATCTATCTTTGGCCGGTCATGGAGGAGCGCGAAATCCAAGAGCCACTCAGAGCGTCTATCATCAAGATCATGGTCGATCAGTTCAACGCGAGGCTGCAGCAGCTTGCGGGCGACGCCACCTATGGTGGCCGGGTCATTTACGTGAACTGTCGCGGCGCGGTAGGCAACAAATCGAAATGGTTTGATGAGGTCCATCCTCGGACCCCAGGCTTTGGGCGTGTAGCGGGCCGGTTCAAATCCGCGATCAATGCCGTCTTCGGCATGGCTTGACCCGCAAATTCAGTGGCCCAGGACTGATGTCAGAAGATGAAGCGCTTGTTGTCCCTGTCGTCGAATTCTGGCGGCTGCGTTCTAGTCATTCACGCTCTACGGCAACCAGACGCACTCGATGTCCCAAACGTCAAGTGCTACCGCCTGCCAGCAGGCGATAGACGTCTTAGTCCGTTCTCCAGGTCATGGCTGTCCCTATGCACTGCTGAGCGTCTACGTAGGCTGCCGTGAGCGGCAATAATTTCTAGTCACGCGTTGATGTCCAATTTAGGCTCGGTACACATTGAACCGCTCGGCACGAATATCACCGTTCACGGCGCTCATAATACATCTTCACCGAATCGAGATGACGGATGAATTGGACCGAGTACGACCTCACAAAACAATTTGAGCGTTCTAAGAGAAACGGTTGGATAAAATTTTTCAAAGGCGTCGCGGCGCGTTACCAATTTCCCCCCGAAATTCTAATGGCTATAGCTTCGCGCGAGACGAACATGCGCAACATCATCGGGGATGGAGGCCATGGTTATGGCATCATGCAAATTGATGACAGAAGCTTTCCTGAGTGGTGCAACTCTGGCTTATGGAAGGACGTGCACGCCGGAATCCAAAAAGGTGCCCTCGTCCTTCATAGCAAACAAGAAACCATTCGAAGTGGACAGGGTAAGTCGCTTAGGGTTGGTGGCAAGCCGTTCGTCGGCACGGCGAACCTGAGCAAGGACGATCTTCTGCGCACCGCCATCGCCGCATATAACTCCGGCTTGTGGGCCTATTACAATCTTACGAAATACGGCGATCCTGATCGCCGAACGACCGGCAGGAACTACTCCGAAGATGTACTAAAGCGCGCGCAGATCTTTAGAAAACTGCTGCGGTAATCGACGACAGATGGGAAGCTGAAGCAGGGCTGTTTAAGCGACAATCACTCCCTTGAGCCGTGCCGCCGCGACGACCACGAGTCCAGCAAGGACCGCGAGCGTAAGTCCAAGCTCCCACGGCCATCGGCCATGCGACTGGGCCCGCTTTGTACAGATTAAAAAGAGTAGCTGACCGGCGGCACCTCGCCCTTGGCAAAGGTGATCGCATAGGTGTTGTCAGCCATTCAGCTGATTGCCCTGGCTGTCATCGTCTGTGTAGACGTATTTCGTTTCCTCGTCGTTTCAGTCCTCAGGATTGTCAGTACTGGTACGGCGACACGCCGATTAGTTTCAAGTACAGGTTCATCCACGAGGACAGTAAGGGCTGGCGACCGCAAGCTGCGGTATTTCCCCAGGTCAATTTGCCCACCGGAGACGAAGACCGCGGCCTCGGCGTGGGCCACGTCCAAGTGTTTCTACCGATGTAGTTTCGGAAGAGCTTCGGCGATTGGACCATCGATGGCGGTGGCGGCTATTGGATCAACCAAGGCGGCGCAGACAAGAATTTTTGGTTCTCTGGTGTGTTGCTGCAGCGAAAAGTAACCGACAAACTGACCGTCGGCGGAGAAATATTCCATCAAACCGCTGACTCGATTGATAGCCACGACAGCACGGGGTTCAACGTCGGAGCGGTCTACGACGTCAACGAACTCAACCACTTTCTGTTCTCAGCCGATCGAGGACTCGAAAATGCCTCGGACACCAATGTCTTCTCCTGGTACGTGGGATACCTACTTACGGGTCCCTAACGAAACAGCGAGGCTCGGGCAGCGCCGGCGCGCGATGCTACAGCCGTATGTCCGCTTTGGGTCATTAGCGGACATTGGTGAAGGGTTCAGGGATGTCCGCTTTACCCCTAAAAGCGGACATTCATCAGCGCGAGTGGGATGTCCGCTAAGTGCCAAAAGCTGACCTAAATACGCCACCAGCGACCGGGAACGACCCGCAGCCTAGCGGGGTTTGCATGAAAATACCTGCATACTCATTTCAACCCAAGCTTGCGAGGAGAGCTAGATGACCGTTGTCCTGATTACCGGCGCACTCACCGGGATTGGCCGCGCCACGGCTCTGGCCTTCGCCAAGGAAGGCGATCAAATCGTCGCCTCTGGTCGCCACGGCGATGCGGGCGCCGAGCTGGTCGCAGAGCTACGCTCGCTTGGCGCAGAGGCCGAATTCATCTGCGCCGATGTTCGCCATGACGAAGAGATGCGGCGCCTGATAGATCAGACCGTCAAGCGCTTCGGGCGGCTCGATGTGGCGGTCAACAACGCGGGGACCGAGGGCCATCCCGGACCGGTGACCGAGCAAACATCCGAGAGCTATGCCGCCGTGTTCGACACCAATGTGCTCGGCACGCTTCTGGGCATGAAGCATGAAATGCGCGTGATGGCGGCGCAGGGCGGCGGCAGCATCGTCAATCTCTCCTCCGTGCTGGGCAAAGTCGGCGCGCCGGGCGCTGCGGTCTATACGGCGAGCAAGCACGCCGTCGAAGGTCTGACCAAGGCTGCGGCGCTCGAAGGGGCGGCGAGCGGCGTGCGCGTTAATGCCGTGGCGCCGGGCCCGGTGGAGACGGAGATGCTCAATCGCTTCACCGGGGGCGGCGAGAGGAAGGCGGACTTCCTCGACACCGTACCTGTCAAGCGGGCGGCGACGCCCGAGGAGATTGCCGACACGATCCTGTTCCTGGCCTGCAAGGCACCCTTCCTAACCGGACAGTCCATTGTCGTTGATGGTGGCAAAACTGCTGCGTAGCGGTTGCCCCATGTCCGCTTAGGGTCATTCGCGGACATTGAGATCATTGGTCAGGGATGTCCGCTTTGCCCCCGAAAGCGGACATGCTCATCGTCGGCATCTGCTATGTGCGTCGGAAGGGGACTACCCAGGGCGCCGTCGGCATCAGTCAAATTCGCGACGCTGAGCGCTCGCATCCGCGAGTTGGGCCTTCAACCGCGAGGGCGAAAAATATTCTAGGAGAGTCCTCTGAGCGCCGGGCACCGTGTAACGCAATCTAAAAATCATACCACCGTACTTTGATAGAAATTCCTCTGCCGTGCTCGGTGGCTTCACGCCAACTTCTTTCAGCTTGCGATAAGTCCTCTCGCTGGAGGCATCGCCGGGCATCAGGGTAAATCGGTCGAGGTTGCCCTTCGCGATCTTGGCGCGCTTTCCGCAGCGCTCGATAGCGGCCAGAAGGTAGTCGCGCTAGCTCATCGGTTTTTGCCCTGCATGAACTCAATGCGGTCAATCTCGGCGTCGACGAACTTCTGCACTGCATCGACCGGCGCACCGCTGCGAATGAGCGAGGCGGCCAGCTCGTTGAGAGCGTCAATCGTCGCTGGCAGCCATTGCTGCTTACGCCAAGCGGGCAGCCTTGATCAAGCGTCAGACCTTTTGCGGTTTCGGCCTCACGCGCATCTGCATGACCATAGACGTAGGCTATCGTCTGCTTGCTGGCGTCCACCACCTTGAAGCCCGCTTCTAGCTCCTCAACGGTCCATGGTGGTGGTCGCGGCGGCACGAATGGCGAGGCTTCGCCACAACGAAATTAAAGTGCTTGGCTGAACGATGGGGTCGACAGGCCCAGGCCGATTGCGCCGCCGATTATCAGAGCAATACACAGAACCTGCACCGACGTGAGCGGTTGCTGAAGAACTGCCCAACCAGTGATGCAGATCAGCGCGATGCCCATGCCAGACCAGACCGCATATACCACGCCCATTGGTAATTGCGTGAGGACGTAAGACAGCACCCAGATAACGCCACCGTAGATCGCAAGCGAGAGGATACCGTAGACAGGTTGTGTAAATCCCTCCGATTTTGTCAAAAGAGACATTGCAATTACCTCACCGATTATGCAGCCGACCAATATCGCCCAAACACCCATGATTACACACCTATCCTAAACTGATCCCTGGTCGTGAAAACTGTGCGACAGGAGCTTCAAGGCTTACCACCACGCCGACCGGCCGATTATATCAATCGACAACCCGCCGTCCGCCACCACATCCAAGATGAGCGAAGGCAAGGCGAAGGCCCAAGGCGGTTGAGTTCGAGCATCATAGATCGCACCACGATCAGGCTCGACCGACACGCGCCATACATTCTCCCATAGTGCTACCCACATGGCGAAGATGGCGAGAACGCCGATGAAGGAGGCAATGAGCGCAGCGCCTTTGAGTTTATCGAATGTTGTGAGATCCGTCATAGCGCGGGACCGTCGAACGGCTTCGCTCGCTTGCACTGCAGATAATAGTCTTTTGCGTTGTTGAGTTGCCGATGAAAAAAGTGGAGCGATCCCGTAAGTCGATCCAGCTTGCCTTGCGAATAAATACCAGCCGAAGCTTTATTTTGAAACCAAATATAATTCTCGGTAACTCGGGTAACGGGAACGTCGTCAGCGTCTGGCAGGTCTGACATATGGAAGTTGGCGAGTTTCCGATCTAGGTCGATTGAGAGCGAATAATCATCCTTCCCTTTCGCGTCAGAGCAAATAAGCGCGATCTTGTCGGCAGCGTAGCAGGGGCCGATGCAAAGGATGAAGGCGAGGGAAGCGGCTTTGAGAGTGTCCATCACCTCACTCGCCGCTTTTGAATCCCATGGGTGAGGCTGCTCCCAACATGGCGGGTGCAGGACCTTGTTTCAGGGTGAGCTGGACAAAGTCGGTCGAGGTGCGATTGGCGCTATAGGTTGCGGCCACGGCAACGATTGCGAGGATGATAAGCGCGACCGTGCGCCTGCCTGGGCGCTTTGGCTGAGCTACGGTGTATTTGGTGTCTAACTCGGCAATGCGACGTTGGACTTCTGTGGATACCTTTGGCATCCATCCCCCCTTTTAACGCCGCACGCAGCGATTGTAGGGGTGAGTTGGCCTCAGTCTCAAGCCCAATAGCGCGTTATGCGCCCCTTATTGTTCAGCGAGCGCAAGGCGGCTCTAGGGTTGACAACCACAAGATCAGGCAGGCGAGGATTCAAAAGCCTTTAAACAGATTGCCAGCCAGCAAGAGCAGGAACGCCACCAGCAATGTTTCGAAGGTGTAATGGCTCACCACAGGAATCGCGAAGTGGGCGTAGCGCACACAGGAACCCGCTTTGCATTCGAGAGTGGGGATGCCTAAGCGTGCTTAAGCCGTGGTCGGCTCACGTAGTCGCCTAATCATGATTTGAAGTCATTTGCTGACGCGACGACGATTCGCGCGTCCGCTATGGGGCCACACGATGCCCCGATCGAGTCATCCGCTTAGTGCCAGTTGCTGACCTTTCCCGCGGACCTAGATGTCATCGAGTATGTCGGCCAGCTTGCTCCAAGCTATCCGCTTGAATCCCTTTTTCCCGCGTGCGTTCTTCCAACCGAACGTGCCCTGTCCGATCTCAATTGTGCCAAGCAGTCCGTCACGATCGCGGACTTTGAATGTTACTGCCGCGCCAGCTTTGGCAATGTCCCAAGCTTTTAGCGAGATATTGACCGCATACCTCGGCGCGGTCTTCCTGCGCTTCGTCGCCATGAGCGTCCTCCGCTCAGACCCAATCTGAACCGCTTTCTGTAAGCGATCGGCCAAAGGGCAGCGCGCGTGCCTCAGCCAAGCATGCAAACTTCCCGTAGTGCCTAATCTAGTAAAAGTTGCAAGCCGTCCCCATATCTACCCTATGTAGAAAGTTTGAATATCGCGCTGATTAGCAGTCCATTCTTAGGGCACCGCAATGACCGTTCTGAATCACATTCATACGGCTTTCCGTGTGAAGTTAGTAACAAGTCTTCTTGTTGCCGTCTTTGCTTTTGCAATGGCGCACGCTGCTATCAGTGGGCCCGCTCCCGCCTACAATTGCGGAGACCGTGGCGTGAGATATTGCATTGCTGGGTATTCCTACCCGGAGTGTGGTGCCTCAGAACCCGCACATGACAGTCGGGCCATTATGGTAAGTCAGTCTTTGGGGTCTCTGGACACCGAACCGTGTCAAATTTGAGCCAAACGTCATCATCGAGTAGCGACACCGCCGGGTGCCGGTGATTGAACTCCCTCAGAGCTAACTTCGAGAATTCAGCGAAGCTGCTACCCCTTTCGGTATCACACTCAGCTCGGAAAATTGTTTGGCCATTCCGGTGCACCCGCAATTCAATTCGCATAGCAGCGACCCTCTGCATTCCGCGCAACCGCGGCCGGCCAAATAGATTCCCGGATCACCCGTTGGTCACTAGCAGACACGACGCGCAGCTCCGAGTTGGTCTGCTAAGTACCAGAAACGGACTCTAGGGGCTCGCGCTTGGCCAAGCAGGCTGGGCCAATGGTGCTGACCGCCTGCGCGCCATAGGCGGCTCGGAGGGCTTTCGTTCGCAGCCTTCCCTCGTATACAGGCGGCAGTATGCAATTCAGCGTTCTACCCGCGTGTCAGATCAAAGCCGCCCCATGAGAAGCAGTACAACGAGGATGATCAGGATGACGCCGATCACACCTATGCCGCCGTGACCGAAGCCGTAGCCGTAGCCGCCGAAGCGGCCACTGAAGCCACCGAGCAAGAAGATGATGAGGATGATAACAAGTATGAGTCCGATCGACATGATCTATCTCCCGTTCATCACCTAGCCAAACATTGAGGCTCTTCGCCATTTAGGCCAGCGGGAAGCTCGCCAGAGCTTGGCGCCGTAGCTCTTCAGCATCGGTCACGCCATCCGAGGCAAGTACCACTAGCCGCTGACTAAGCTCTGCTTTCAGCTCAGAATCATTCGTGAAGCGTGCAAGGAGGTCACGCGTCTCAAGGACGTTCCAAGCCCCGTCAAACGCAAGGTCAATTGCCGTGAGGGTTTTTGGATCACAATGACTGGAAATTGATCTGGAAGAGCCCATTGACTCCCTCCGCATTGTTGCGGGCGGGAGTCTTCCGCTCTCAGCCACCCGGTGCCCGTGTTGCTCTTACCGGGTAATTCCTCAGCTTGCGCCTTTCAGATGACAATAGCGAGCTAATACGCGTCAGCTGGCGCCCCGAGACCCTGGAAGCGATCCGCCGAACCCTGGAACGTGGGGGCGTCGAGTTCACGAATGGCGATGCGCGGGGGTGAGATTAAGGAAGCGATGACGAGGAGATCAAAGCAGCTTCCTCACGCGCTGCGGCCCACTCGGGCGAGCGCCTCCGCAGTGACAAGAACAAGGCCAGCCTCATCAACGCTTGTACCGGCATCGTAAGCATCGCTTGCGACCTGTTCAATGAGTTCGCGGTAGACCTCGAAGATCTTTTCGTCGGTGCCGTCAAAGTGAACACGGTTGGCAAGATCTTGCAGCGCCTCGTGGCTCACCCTACAAAGGACTGGACGTTCCCCGTCTGACATCCAGAACTTTACACCATCGCAGGCCGTCAAGTCGTCAGTGTGCCGCTCCAAAGGCATCGCCCTGCTCCTCAATGCCGCCCGCTGTTCACTTGCACCCCAAACGCTTCAAGCTCTGACCCCCCGCCAGTCTCTTGCGCCTTGTTTAGATAGCTCCGATGAAATCCCGTTTGCCTAGTTCAACACCGCAGTGTCGCAGGATGTCGTAGGCCGTGGTGCAGTGGAAATAAAAGTTGGGCAGCACGAAATGCAACAGATAGGGCTGGCCTTTAAAACTCAACGTGTGTTCACCAAGGGTTAGAGTGATGTCCCGATCCTCGGAGCCGTCAATGTCGCTAGGTTGGATGGATTGCACGAAGGTCACCGTGTTTGTGATCCGCGCCTTGAGATCGGCAAAGGTCTTCTCAGTGTCGTCATGTTTCGGCACTTCTACACCCGCAAGCCGCGCAGCGGCTCCCTTGGCGAGATCGGCCGCAATCTGGATCTGGCGAACGAACGGAAACATGTCAGGGGCAAGCCGGTAATTGAGCAGGACTTCCGGATCAACCTTGCGGTTCCCAGCATAGGCCTCGGCTTTATCCAAGATCGCGGAGAGGTTATTCAAACTTTGGAGAAAGGCTGGCACCGACGCCTGGTACATAGAGAGGGACATCGACGGTGACCCCTTTTGGTGGAAGAAGGAGGACTATCCGCAGTAAGGAGCACGTGGGCAACTGAATAAGGGTGAAGACTGGATTATGAGGTTGACCCCGGCGAGACTTTTTCATACGGCCAAAGCAACAGCATGAGAATGCCATATGAAACAGTGAACGCGGCAACTGCTGGCACGAGCCACGGCTTAGTTTCATGTCCGCCGTATCCGCCCATCGTAGACAGCAGAAACCAAACCATCGGAAGAAGGTACAACCCCGAGATGATCCAGATGAGGAAACTAGTTGACTGAATTTTTTCTGAACGAAGATTTGGCTTCTGATTTTTCGCGTTCATTCGCCACCTGCCTACAAGTCTCAGCCGGGATGCTTGGTCAAACCAAAAGCTAGGCTGCGTACTGCCCTCGTCGCCGCCGCCTCCATGTCGGCTTCCGCGATGTGCATCTTGACCACGTCGCCAATGGAGACGAGGCCGATTAGCCGACCCCTCTCGACCACTGGCATGTGGCGGAACCGGTGCACCGTCATTTCTGACATCAGCCGGTCGATGGTGTCGGCCTCGCGGGCCGTAACCACCGTCTTGGTCATGTAGACCGACACCGGCTCTTTCAAGACCTTGGCTCCGGATTTGCCTATCGCCCGCACGAGGTCGCGTTCCGACACGATGCCCGCGACCTGGCGCTCATTTCCCTCAATGACAAGGCAGCCAATGTCATGCTGCTCGAGCAGTTTTGCGACATCGAGCAACGACTTGTCTGCCGTAGTGGTGACAACATTCCTACCCTTCACTTTCAGAATTGCCGCGACGTGCATCTCGCTTCCTCCGGGTTCGGTGATTCCGTCTACACTCGCTTGCGGCATCACTATCGCGGCAAGCAGTTCAGTTCGCCTTGCGCAGCTCATTCACGCCGCGTTTCACCTGCTCCTTGAGCGGCTCGACCGCGGCGGCCGCCATCTTGGTCGAGAGCGCGCGAACTTCTTCGGCTTGGGACGTGAGCGCCCCCAATAGCTTCTGCCAATAGGCCGCCTGCAACTCCACTATCTCGGAGAGGTTCTTAGCGCCCGCCAAGCTCTTGGCCAGGTCGAAGCCGGAATTTACATTCCGCTGGGCAATGTCGATGATTTTGCGGTTGAACGCCACAGCGCCTTGCCCGGCAGCGTCGAAGCTCCTCTCAAGGGTCGCAACCGATGCGTCCAGAGCATCCTGGGAGCGGTCATAGACTTCGCGGCTCTGATCCACGGCCCTCTCGGCCATCGCTCGCACGCTCTCCGGCACAACTGCGTCAGCGGTCGTCACGTCGCGGTTATTTTTGCGGCCTTGCTCGGAGGCAGTTTGGGGATTGGAGGTGGCATTCATCATCGTGCCTCTTGGGGTCACATCGCGAGCGATGTTTCTTGGGCTGGCAGCCGCCGAACCACCCTCCCCCGTAGGAGGCGCTTGGGTGCTGATTTTCGGGAAAGGGGGCGTGCACAGAGTTGGCACGGTAGTCTTTACCGTCAGCGCCTCGGGTCCGGCGTGCCAGTGATAAAGATATGTGCACTGGCTGAGGGTATTACAAGCGGAGCGCGCTACGCTGTCGTCATCGCCCGCGAAAGTTGCAACCCTTCTCTGGCTTGAGCCGAGCCCCGAGAGTCCGCTTTGGGTCATTAGCGGACGTACTGACAAGTCCGCGCCATGTCCGCTTTGCCCCCAAAAGCGGACATTCGCCAGCGCATTGAGCATGTCTGCTTTGTGCCAATAGCAGACATCCGGGATAAGGAGCCGTCAGCGGCTCGCTGGAGGATCGCGGTTGTTAGCTGTGCCTCATAAAATGGCCAACGATCGCTCGCAACACCTCTGGTTTTTCCCTTGCGACGTTTTGAAATAGGGCCAGCAGCGAGGATTCGGACGCGCCGGGATGCTTCTCCATCAAGTCCAGCATCAGCTTTTCTGCCGCGTCCATGGTCTTGGATTTATCTTGGTTCATGGTCTCCGCCTCCTACAGGAGGCGTGCATCCACTTTATGTCGTGAACTGCGACTATCTGCCTTGCTCCATTGATGGAGGAGCCCGATGGCGGCGACCGACGATAGGACGTTCGCTAGGTCAATCGCCGAAATATACGATCGGTACTTGGTTCCCCTTATCTTTGACTCCTATGCGCTCGATCTAGCCTCGCGACTTGCCGAAGCTAAGCCACTGGATGTGCTGGAGACGGCCGCAGGAACCGGAGTTCTTACAAGAGCGATCGCATCCCGCCTTCCTACGGATGCGCGGATAATCGCAACCGATCTAAATCAACCGATGCTTGATCGCGCAAAGGCACGGCAATCTCGGGATGGTCGAATCGAGTGGAAACAGGCAGATGCACTGGCACTGCCGTTTAAGAATCAAAGTTTTGACGTTGTGGCCTGCCAATTCGGCGTGATGTTCTTTCCTGAGAAGGTTCGGGGTTACCGCGAGGCATGGCGAGTCCTCAAGCCGGGCGGTCGCTTCCACTTCAACGTATGGGACCAAATTTCAGAGAATGAGTTTGCTGATACAGTCACGGAAGCGCTGGCGGCAGTCTTCCCGCATGATCCCCCTCGCTTCCTGGCCCGCACCCCGCATGGCTACCACGATGTAGAATGCATCCGCGCAGAATTGAATGCTGCAGGATTTTCGGACCTTTCCGTTGATGCGGTGGAGCATAGAAGCAAGGCGTCCTCGCCGCATGATCCTGCCATTGCTTACTGCCAGGGCACCCCATTGAGGAGTGAAATCGAGGCTCGCGATGCATCCCGCCTGCGAGACGCGACGGAACAGGCGGCTGAAGTTTTGGCGAGTCGATTTGGAAGTCGTCACATAGAGGGACGTATCCGAGCATTCGTGATCACCGCCATTCGCTAAAGGCGCGGCGCACCGACAGACTTCCGGTTTGGGTCACTAGCGGACATCACGCAAGCGCGGGCCGAAGTCCGCTTTGTGCCAAGGGGCGACACCAGTCAAATTAGACAGAAGCAATGACCGCCTCGCAGCGGTCTCTGCGGAATCGAATCATGTGTTCTGATCTCAGGCTAAAGACTGATGCCCCAGAAAACGACATTTTTTATGACGAGACTCTACCCCTGCATCGTGTAGCGGCGACCTGGGTTATTGAAGGACTGGCGTTGGACCGATGAGCACCTTCAGCGCGACGTCCAGGGTGATCGCGCCGCCGACCGGAAGCCCGAGCTTCGACGGCGCTTGCATCGTCCTCTCAGGCCCATGACCACCTCCTAACCGAAAACACCCCGCGCCAATTTCGGAAACCGCGAACTCGTGTTCGGCCCCGTCGACAACGAGAGTTGTTGCGCGAGGTGCTTGAGAGCTGGAGCGGCGCGCCATGACGACAGTCCGAAACTTGAGAGCCATGCGCCGTTCGCGCAGCGGGCAAGAAAACCGCCACCACGCCCAGGCGCGCCGACCCGCCTCCCAATAGTGCTGATGGACTGCGTTCTCACCCCCGTCGTGCCAGCGATTACGTAACAGGCGGATATGGTTCGGGCTCTCGTCGACGGGGCCGAACACGAGTTCGCGAAAATCCGAGCTGCAAGGGTTAGTCCAATACCGGTAGGCTCCCGGTCCTCTCAGGCCCATGACCACCTCCTAACCGAAAACACCCCGCGCCAATTTCGGAAACGATCGGCAATAAACGGGAACTAACGCTCTCCGCCGCTCCCCCACAACGGTCCCGGAAAGGTCCGTCCTTTAGCGCGACAGACCCCCCGCCTATCTGTTGCTCGGGTGACGCTTGTTCGTCGGGATGCGCTTAACCTATTCATGTGGGTGCCGCGTCAAGATGGGGGGCGGAGGCCCGCCGGGCGTTCGGTCCTGCAACGTACACGGCTTTGCCCTTCACAGACTTCCAAGTGGTGCCCTGTCTCGCGCGAATGATCGTGCTGTGACAGACCCCTTGTTCGCGGTCATCACCACGCGCATCCCGGCCACTATGGGTGGGAAAACTCACAACAACACGCAGTAAGACTCTCACTAATGCGTGTGCCAAACCTCACAGCACAAAGTTGTGTCGGGTCTCATGGTGAAGCTTCGCTGATCTAGTTCAGCTTCAACCATGGAGACCGAGATGAAACGCACATTGACGATAAGCGCGTTGGTCGCTCTGGCTCTGGCTGTGTTTGCGATGAGCACGCTCCCTGCCGAAGCTGGGAGGGCCCGAAGCGGTCGATTATTCGGGGCATTTCCAGAGATGAAAGGCGGATTGCGGGCTTACATCAGGACGCATTCGCAATCGCAGCCGACTCCGACGCCGGGTCCGACACCAACTCCGGGGCCAACGCCGACGCCGGGTCCGACACCAACTCCGAGTCCGAACCCAAACCCGAGTCCGAACCCAACCCCGAGTTCGTCGCCAAACCCGAACCCGAACCCGAACCCAAACCCAAATCCGATGCCGAACTCCGGAACCAATGCCAACTCCGGTGCCAGGCCCAAATCCGGGACCAACCCCAACTCCGGTACCACCTCCGCAACAAATTCCGTAACTCTGGAAGAGCCCGCCCCCTTGGCGGGCTCTTTCCTGTCGGCGATAATCTTCCTCAAACCGCACCCTGCGAGCCGCCTGTCGCGTCGAGCTTCTTTGGTTGAGGAGTCCCGTCCCGCTCGCCGCGCATTTCGTTATAGCGTTCGCTGAAATCCCCTGCGGCCCATTCTCACCGTGGCCTGCGTCAACAAGCGAAGCGCCTTCGTGCGATCGAGCACGGCGCCGAGATCGGATGTTTTCGTCGAGCTCCACGTCGAGAGCAGCGTCGCGATCGCCGTCTCGACGGCGGCCTGCGCGGTGATCTCCTGCGCGGTGATAACTTTGCTCAATTCGCGGTACTTGGCTACTCGACCGGCGCCGCTCATGCTCGGCGCTCAGTTGTGCCGCCGGCGGCACAAGCGTTCCACATTGTCGTGTGGCAAATACCACTGCGCCAGCCCCCATGACGGTGCAGATTTCTCCTCATGCTCAAGATGGTTTGAGTATTGAAAAGGAGTGCAGTCATGAAAACGCCTTTAGCAATCTTGCTCGCAACCGTCGCGCTGACATTCGGTGCGATGTTGAGCTTTACCTCCGGCGTCTCGGCCCACGATTATGGCAACTTCTCGGGTAAGAGCCCGGGCGCATACCACCCCGTCCCCGTTATCCTCGCCCCTGGGCCCACCCCAGGCCCTTATCGCAATCGTTAGGCTGTGCGATGTACCAGCCGGCCTCTCCCTGGGGAGGCTGGTTGGTACTCACTAGAAGCAACGGAAGCGCGAAATGCGGAAGTCCGCGACAGATAGGATGAACGACTACGACGCCGTGATGATGGGTGTCTTGGAGCCCATTCTCGTCCTGTCGGTGATGGCGGTTATTGCTTTTCTGGTGCATTGACGATCCACTCGCCCGGGCCCGGCTCCTTTTGCCCACCGGTGCTTTCTTCGCCATGTCGCTTCCTTCTCCCCTCCCTCTGTCTGGTTGCGCCTCACTCGTCACCATCCCCGCGCTGTAAGGGTATGGTAGATTCTACATGTGTCCTTCCTGGTGGACTGAGGCTGGGTCCGTTCATTGAGGAATTCGGCTCTCGCGTCCTTCCTGGTGGACTGAGATTTGCGTTGCGTCCTTCCTGGTGGACTGTAGCGTCCTTCCTGGTGGACTGAGAAAAGGGCTCTCGCTGCTCCCATTGCGTCATCGGGAGTTCGCCCGTTTTGTCGCATCGGTAGAACGTGAGGCGCCATTCAGAGGCGCGCCGGCCGCGAAACGCCCCCATAGTGACGGGCCGCGCCAACCCCGCGTCATCGAGCTCACGGAGCGCTATGCTGGCGGCGCCCCGCGAGCAGCGCAGCTCATAGGCGAGCTCGCGCACGCCAAGGCCGATCATGCCGTTGTTGCATCCGTCGTAGCGGTCAATGAGCTCGAGCAGCGCTGCGCGGCCATAGACGGTCAGGCCGTGATATGCGGCGCTCCGTTTCACGTTGCGGAAGATCATCAAAAATTGACGCTTGCCGGAGGACCGTCCGCGCATCTTTTTTTGTTTGGCGCTGTATCTGCTCACCGCTCGGCCCGCCGGCTGGCGCCAAGCCGCTCGCCGGCGAGCTCGTGCAGCGCATCGACAATGAGTTGCAACTCGGCGTCGAGATCCGGTGCCGCGTGCCGGCAGGCGTTGATGTAGCCCCGCCGCCAACCGTCGAGCGTGCTCGGCGCCATGCGCGAGAGCTTCGCCGCCTTCGATCGCTGCTGCTTGGCTTTTTGGCGGAGCTCGTAAGGCGCGCTCGGATGATCCGTCGGCCGGCCATAGGGCTGCTCGCTCTCGTGTTTCGCCGTCTCGCGGGCCTGAGCTCGGACAACCTTGTCAACGACTCCGAGGGCCGCCTCTCGCGCCTCAGCGACTCGCGACTCGAATTTCTCCTCGGGAAGATCGCCGAGCGTGCGCGCCTGTTTGGCGAGGTTCTTATGGATGCCTTGCGACTCGAGCGTCGGGCGCTCGTCCCGTGGGGTATCCGATACCCCACGGCGAAGGCCTCCCGAGTTGAGCCCCACGGTCCGTTTTTGCTCGCGCATCAGCTCGCCGAGCCGGCGAGTCGCGCGCATTCTGATCTCGACGCATTGAGCCTCGAGCTCGCGGTTCTTTGCTTGGCGAGCATACGCCGCGATCGCCGCGGCCTCGTCGTGAAAGTGTTTCACCTCATCGACGGTCGCGGCCTCAGCGATGTACTTGCAGGCTGCATCGTATTTTGTGAGGGCTGTCGTCATGGCGCGCCGCTCCAGCTCTCAAGCACCTCGCGCAACGACTCTCGCTCGGCGTCGTTCACCACCTCGCAGCGATTCCACGCCTCCCACTCGATCTCCGCCCTTACCGCCGCCTCGATGCAGGCCCGCAGCGCATTCGGGTCCATTGCGTCGAGCTCCCAACACGAGCCGCCATAGCGTTGAGTGAACCACCTATAGCGGGGGTCCTTTCGCTTGCTCGCCGCGGGAAATGACTGGAGGCCTCCGCGTTGGCTTCCCACGATCGCGATCCGATTGAGTCGGACATGATGCCCGCCGTATCTCTCGAGCCGCTCGGGGAGATCGCACTCCGACATAAACAAGCCGCTCGGATCGTAGTCGCCAACGTAGAGCGCGACGAGCGGCCGACCGTCGTCACCATCTTGAGCGAGGCCGTAGACAGTCGTGGCGCCGCTAAAGCCGTGCATCACTTGGAAATCGACGGCGTATTTTCTGAGAACCTTGTTGAGCACGCCGCGCACGGTGCCCTTTTCACTCCAAACTTGGACGCGCACGGGCTGCTGGTCCCAGAAATCGCGACGGTAGGAGCCCGCCATTTGCTCGACGAATGCCGCGGGATTTTTCCATGTCGCCCAAGTCTCGAGCCCGCGAGTCTCGTCTACGATCCAATGCCACGGGATGATTCCCTCCTCGCGGGCTTCCTTGAGGAGCCGGTAAACGCGCTGCATATTCGGCCGAGACATTGAGGGGATCTTCCCCTCGGTGAATAGCTTGTAGCCGACGCCGCGGCCGGTGATCGGCTGCGAGGCCTCTGCGATCTCGTACATGGCCTCAATGAGGTCCGTTGATCTCTGAGCTCGGCCGCGAACCTTTTTGGACCCTGTTCCAAAACACTCGGTCATGGCTGCTGCCTCCGCATCCAAGTCAGGATTTTGGAGACGCGGCGAAAGTCCTCGACTTCATCGGCGAGCGGGCCGAAATCGGTGTCGCTGTCGGCGTACAAGAAAACAATTTTCTTGCGGTTGAGTCGGGCTTGCAGCGACAATTTCCAGCGGCTCAACTCCTCGAGGACGTCGAGCCTATCGAGCAGTTGATCGCGGGCAGATCTATATTGCGGGAGCAGATCGTTTCGTGGCAGAACCGAAGCACCTTCCCGCCCGGAAGATTCTTCTTCGGAGGCCTCGCGCCGGCTAACGCCGGCGTTGGGGCCTTCGCCATTTCGGCGGCGCATTCACGCGGCTGCCTCGTCGCGCTCGGCGACCCTGGCCGCGCACCAATCGCGTATTTCCCGCGCGACCCAAGCAACGCACTTGGGGCCTAAGCGTGCGGGCTTCGGGAATCGTCCCTCTGCCATTCGCTGATAGATGGCTGATTTGGAAAGCCCGGTGAGGTGCTCGACCTCCGGGCGCCTTAGAAAGCGAACATCATCCGGCATATTGCCGATGATATCGCCAGCTCTCGTCTTGAGCATGGTGCACGGCTCCGTTCGCAGAGCGAAGCTCTGCTGATCCAAGTGGGATCGCTGAACGGCACCGCTGACCAGGCGCGGGAGGAGCAGGCGACTAGGCGATTATTCAACACGCCCGCTCGGCAGGCTTGGCCCGACAAATCCGTCGGCGAATTCCTATAGTGGCCAGACGCGGCCAGGAGTTCGGCAGATCCGCAGGGTTCCTGCACAGGTAAACCGTTACCGATTCTTGTATAGTTCCCCAATTGTTCAATCAAGGGGCGGTTGGTGTTAGTTGGCATTTTTTCCACTAGGCGCGCAGCGGCACGACATCGGCGCCCGTGCCGTGGCCTTCACAATATCTCGCCCATTCGCCCATCAACCGCCGCCGCTTGTCGAGCGCATCGCCGCGCCTGTAAGCGGCCTCGCTCTTGTCCTTGATCGTGTGGGCGAGCGCCATCTCGACGACGTCACGCGACCATGCGGTGCGGTCTCGGCACCAGTCGCTGAACGATGAGCGGAACCCGTGCACGGTGTAGCCCGGCGCCATCTGCTTGAGCACGATTCCCATCGCCATGGGGCCAAGGGGGCGGATGGCACCGAATACGTATTCGCCTTTTCTCGGCAGGCTGCGCAGTAGCGCGATGGCGCGATGGGTTAGCGGCACCCTGTGCTCGCGTCGCGTCTTCATCCTGCTTGCCGGGACTGTCCACGTCGACGAATCGAGATCGATCTCGGACCATTTGGCGCCCAACGTCTCGCTGGTGCGCGTGGCCGTCAGGATCGTGAACTCAAGCGCCCGAGCTGAAATGCTGTCACGCTGGCGCAGATCTGCCATGAAGGCCGGCAGGACAGCGTAGCGCATGGCCGGATGATGCTTCTGTTTAGGCTTGCTGGGCAGGGCATCTTGGAGCACGGCCAGGCTTGCGGGATTCTCGCCGTGGAACAGCTTGTGAGCTTTCGCCCAGGCGAACACCCGCTCCATCCGGCCGCGCAGCCTTGAGGCTGTTTCCGGCGTCTTGCTCCATATCGGCAGCAGGGTGCGCAGGATGATGGCCGTGTCTATCTCAACGAGCGGCAGAGCGCCGATGGTCGGGAACACCTGCGCCAGCGTCGTGAACCATTGCTTGCGATGCCTATCATTTGAAAGATTCTGCACGGCGTCGGTTTGCAAGAACCTCTCGGCGGCCTCTTTGAACGTGATGGTCTTAAGGCTTGCCAGCCGCGCAGCGGTCGCTGTCATCTGCTTGACGGCGACCGGGTCGACCTTGTCGAGCAGCGCTTGCCGTGCCTGCCGGGCCCGTGCCCTAGCCTCGGCCAAGTTCACCAAGCGCAGCGGGCCCAGGCCGAGCTCGCGGGCCTTGCCGCGGAGCATGTAGCGCATGATCCAAAAGGCAGTGCCGTTCGGCCGCACGAGCAGGATCAGGCCGTCGCCATCACGGTGCCGGCCGGGCTGCTTGAGCAGCGCCGGCAATTGCAGAGTGGTCAATCTGTTGCTGGTTTTCATTGGCTTCCCCCGCAATGGTTCATTTGAACCATTACTCCGTCCCCCTTGCTGTCCCCCTAATGATATGTGGAACGGTGCGGAACGTCAAGGCACCGTCGGGAAAGAAAAGCGAGGAGGAGCAAGCCTTGCGGGGATCGAGAGTGACGGAGTGCCACTACTCTTAGCGGAGTTGCCGTCCGCTAAGGGTCAGTAGTGAAGATAACAGCGGCGATGGATGGGCCGGTTGGTGCCACAAGGATACCGAGCGTCGCCGCACCAGCTCGGCCGCGAGCTGGTGTTCTGCGCCGACAGGGTGATCTTCTCGTTACCAAGATCCCACTAAGCCGACGCTCACTGTCTGCGATGCAATTCCAACCTTCGCCCAATGCTCTGTCTCGAAATAGGCCGCCTTGAAGCCCAGCGAGCGTGTGACGGGAAACCCGGCACTAGCGGTCCAACCGAAGTCTTCTCTACGGTTGTCCCTTTCGACACCGTTCACAGTTGACTGACCCCCGAGACCGATCCCTGCACCTGCGGAGACCCAGATGCCCGACCGGAACTTGTATTCGACGCTTCCGTCCATCGTGTAATACGGATCCTGCTCAAGCTGATTGCCATTAAAAAACGAATTGTTGTCCGTATAGATCCACGCCGTTCCAGTGGCCTCAAAGGACCAATTGTAGTACTGCTGATGCACGCCAACCTGCGGCGAGAAAGTGAACCGGTTGCTGCCGAGGTTGATCAGCTTATCTTCCAGGTACTGGCCGGTCGGAAGTCGCACGCCGAGCGCCGCACCCACGATTGTCTCGACGTGCGTAGCTGCGCGGTAGTCGGCATAAGCCTTGCCAGCCAGTGGCGGTGCCCCAACGAGGTTCACCGCAAACCTCGCAAACGTATCCGACCATCCCTCACGGCTGACTTTGGTCGGCGTTCCGTCGACTACTCCGTTCCAGATTCCTGCCTGCCAAGGTTGGCGGATCTCGACGCGTGCCGTTCTGTCGAACAGCTCGAAGGTTCGGATATAGCCGAGCAACCAGGTGTCCATCTCCACAGATACATCGTCGAGCAGAAGTACGGGATCGACCGCAATATCGCCATCGGTGCGCCCAAAGTTGGCGGTGACGAAGTTCCCGTCGATCGGCAAATGGTTCCAGCGGCGGATCTCGACTTCCTGGGCGGAGAGAGGTGGGCTCAGCCATAGCGCCACGACGCCACAAAGCGTGCTGCAGATGACACCGCGCCAATTCGTTGTCGATGATCTGCTCATAACGTTCACGACTTCGACGCCGTGATTGCGGCCTTGCCCTCACCGTCCCTGGCGACTAACTCCGTGATCGATTTCCATGCCGCCCACACCCCACGGCAAAGTCTAAAGCGGCGCTGAATGCTGAGTCTAGTCTTCTCGGGGCATCTTACGATCAGACATGGTTCCCGATCGAATCGATGGCGGTCTACGGGAGGTCAGTGCTGACCAGCACAGGCTGATTCAGCACGTCTTGGCGGAACTTCGGACGTGACGCCACGCTCGGCGAGCGTCGTCGCACCAGCTTTCATTCGGCGCATGTCTACACTGCGTTCGACCTGCCGCTCTCCTTGCGGATCGGCCGGCCGCGGATCATAATGACGGCAACTCCGGAAGTGTCGTAATGCCAGAAGCGCGGATCGACCTCCTGCAGCGCATGCCCGTCTTCGGCGGAGTCCGGGCCGACATCCTCCAATTTCTGCTCGGTGTGTGCCCGATCGTGTCCGTCCCGGCGAAAGAGTATTTTTTCCGCGAGCACGACCAAGCCAATTCGATGTTTGTCCTCGAAGCCGGCAAGGTCGCGGTGCTGAAATCGTGGCACGGTCAGGAATACCTCCTCGGAATCCTGAAGGAGGGCGATTGCTTCGGGGAGATGGCGGTGATGGACCTCTGTCCGCGCAGCGCCTCGGTCCGCGCCGTCGAGGATTGCACCGCAATCCGTCTTTCGGCAGCTAACCTCCACGAGGTCTACGAGCAGGATCTCAAGCAGTTCACCTTGATCCAGATGAACATGGGCCGGGAAGTGACCAGACGGCTGCGGGAAGCTGATAACCGGCTGTTCGCTGAGATGGGGCCTGACGCCGTTCTAAGCAGGTTTTCCTGGTCGGCCGAAGATGGGCCTGGCCGCCCCCTGCCCCCCTGGCATTTGCCGCGACGGTCGGCCTGACCACCTCCGCCGCCAGCATCCGCCTTCATTCCTTGGGCAAGACTTGGCGCCGCTCATCGCCCGGCCGGTAAGGCCGGAGCTCCACTTCGGCCTCCCCCAACCGGCGATAGAGGTCGCGCCGGCGGACGATCGGCCACCAATCGTAGAGAAAGATTTCGATCGGGCGCCAATTCGCCACCCAGGCGAATATGAGCAGCTCTCTTCGATGACTTTGCCGAGGGCACGAGGCTCGATCTTGCGCGCAATGGTTTGACCGGCGAGGACGGAAAGAAAGAGGACGGTGAAGCCGATGGCAAGCGACCGGCGCCCGATGCGGAACAGCTCCTTCAGCTCAAGCGTCATGACTTGGGCGCGATAGGCAAAGAACTGCTTGACCGCCGGTCTTACGTCCTGGGCCTCAGGCAGAGCGAGCTGCTCCTCAGGCATATGCACGACGATCTTGAACGGCCTGTCGCGAGGCAGCTCCCTCGCCCAACTGACGATGAATTCCTCGGCGTCCTTGTCGAGATCTTTCTCGCGGAACGGGTAAGGATCGAGATCGTGAAAAAGCTGGGCAAGCTTGCCGACGCGAATTTCGATCAAATTCGGCTCTGGCGGCGGCGCTTGCTCGCTCATGTCAGACCGTCACCACGTCCCCTCGTCTCCCCGCCACAGAAATGGGACCGGCCGAAGCTACCCCAATTGGCGGCCCGGCGACAGTTCGACACCTCCGGTTGCAAGCGTCCCGTTGCACTGGCAAAACAAACGGCTGAGGGCTCTGTTCCTTGACCGGGGAGAAGCATGCTTCGAGCTGCAAAGGCTGTCGTGCTCGGCATTCTTGCCTTGGCGATCTCATGGCATCAGGCCGCCATGGCGGCGGATTGCGAGGTCATTTCGGCAACCCACAGCGCCGACACCAAAGGCGAGGCCTTGCACATGTCGCGGGCTCTTGCCGCCAAGAGCGCCGACGAGCTCAAGCGCAAGCGAGGCTGGAGCAGCGTCAGCATGAGCCCTGAGAAGGTGAAGCCCGACCCGTTCTTTAAGAGGGTGCGGCCGGTGGTGCCACAGGATGTCATCTATGCGACATTCGTCACGGCCAAGACCTACACCACCTGCTTCACCGGCGTCGTGGTCAACTATGTCTGCACGTCGGGTTCGAAGGTCTGCCGCAACTAGCTGTATCGACGATGCTGCTGGGATGAACGGAAGCTGACTGCCGCCATCAGGCAGGGTTCAGACGCGGCTGGCTAGGCTCCGGCCCAGAGGTTTGAGGAAGAACCTCGGGGAGAAGCCCGCCATGAACAGTTTCGCTCTCATCACCGCCATCGCTCTCGCCGCAGATTTCAGCCTTGCCGCCGCATCGATCGCGCGGGCAAGGATAATGAAGGCTTTGCGCAAGTCGCTGACGGCGGTCGCAGCCTTCGCCATCGCCACGAGTTTCATCGCTTCGAGCTTCGCCGGCGAATTCACCGTGCATCAAGGCAAGCGCTACCGCGCGACGCTTTCGCTGAGCTCGGTCGAGCGGCTGGTCGACAACGCGTCGATTGCGCAGAAATTCCGCGCTTTCAGGATTCACCAGCGTGCGCGTTTCAGGCTCGGGCGCGACGCGCAAGGTCGAAGGCGTGTGGCCAGGCAAGGACATGAGCACCAACATGCCCCGCCAGATCGTGGCGGTTGCCAAATTGTAGGAGCTGTCGCCCTCGCCGCAGCTCTGCCGACGACGGCAGTGCCCTTGGCCGCGGTCTTGCCGACAGCCCACCTCCTGCCATTAGAATGACGTTATCGGCGTGGGGAGCTTCGGACACCGATCGCTTGACAGGGAGATGTTACATGGGCGCTGACTGCATCGGTGCTGATCGCATCGCATCGCCAACCGAAGATGTGAGCCGCAGGACTTTGATCGCGGGTGCGGTTGGAGCTTTGGCGTTGCCGATCGCCTCGCCTGCGCTGCTCGTGCCGTCTCCGGCGCAGGCGCGCGGGATCGCGCAAGCAGTGCAGCCGGACGACGAGCGCTTCATGCGGATGGCCATCGCCGAAGCTGCGCGGGGCGACTATCCCTTCGGCAGCGTGATCGTGCGTGACGGCAAGGTGATGGTCAAAGGCCGCAATCTCGTCAAGCAGGAGAAGAACCCGACCGCGCATGGCGAGATGGTCGCCATCCGCCGCTTCCTCGCGCGCTACGGGCCCGACACGCTCAAGGGCACGACGCTCTATACCTCGGGCGAATCCTGCGTCATGTGCATGGGCGCGATCCTGTGGTGCGGAATTTCTCGCCTGGTCTACGGCGCCTCGCTCGCCGAGCTCGCGGCCAAGATCGGGCAGATCATGGTCACCGACGCTGAGATCGCCGACAGGACGCCGTTCGCCGAGATCGCGATCACCGGCGGGGTGCTCGCGGCGGAATCGCTTGCACTGTTCAAATGAGGCTTATGGATAACGCGGGGCGCAGCGGCGGAAGAAGGTTGCGACGCAGACGGTGCCGCGTGCGAGCCCACGGCCGGCGGCCGCGGTGCCTCTGACGGCGGTTCTGCCGACGACGGCCGTGCCCTTCGCCGCGGTCCTGCCGACGACGACAGTGCCTGTCACCGCGGTCCTGCCGGTGACCGTGACGGCGGTCGCGGTGCCGGCAGCCGCGGCTCTGACCGGGCCGGCGTCGGCGGCGCCCGGAACGATGGTCGCGGCGACCAATAGTCCTGCAACAAGTGAAAGACGCATTTGCCTGCTCCTTTGGTTACCCCCAGGGGGTCATCAGCCCCCTCACCCGCCATGTCATGTCACGCCCGCGAAGGCGGGCATCCAGTAGCCCATGCCCTCGCCATTCGATCACTTACGGTGAGTACTGGATCGCCCGGATCATCAAGCTTGTGCTCGGCCTGGCGAAGCCAGACCCGAGTGCCGGGCGATGACAAAGTCACTGGTATCAGGCGTTAGTTGTCCAAAAAGCTGCGAAGCTTCCGTGACCGACTGGGGTGCTTCAGCTTGCGCAGCGCCTTGGCCTCGATCTGGCGGATGCGCTCGCGGGTGACCGAGAACTGCTGGCCGACCTCTTCTAGAGTGTGGTCGGTGTTCATGCCGATGCCGAAGCGCATGCGCAGCACGCGCTCCTCGCGCGGGGTGAGCGAGGCAAGCACGCGCGTGGTGGTCTCGCGCAGATTCGACTGGATGGCGGCGTCGATGGGCAGCACCGCGTTCTTGTCCTCGATGAAATCGCCGAGATAGGAATCTTCCTCATCCCCGATCGGGGTTTCTAGGCTGATCGGCTCCTTGGCGATCTTCAAGACCTTGCGCACCTTCTCGAGCGGCATGGCGAGCTTCTCGGAAAGCTCCTCCGGCGTCGGCTCGCGGCCGATCTCATGCAGCATCTGGCGCGACGTGCGCACGATCTTGTTGATGGTCTCGATCATGTGCACGGGGATGCGGATGGTGCGGGCCTGGTCGGCGATCGAGCGGGTGATCGCCTGCCTGATCCACCAGGTAGCGTAGGTGGAGAATTTGTAGCCGCGGCGGTACTCGAACTTATCGACCGCCTTCATCAGCCCGATATTGCCTTCCTGAATCAAATCAAGGAACTGCAAGCCACGGTTCGTGTATTTCTTGGCGATGGAAATCACGAGGCGCAAGTTCGCCTCGACCATTTCCTTCTTCGCCTGGCGCGCCTCGCGCTCGCCCTTCTGCACGATGTGCACGATGCGGCGGAACTCGCTGATCTGCAGCCCGGTCTCGGCGGCGAGGTTATGGATCTCGCCGCGGATGTCCTTGATCAGGCCGCGCTCGTCGCGCACGAAATCGGCCCAGCCCTTCTTCTTCAGGCGGCCGACGCGGCGAAGCCAGTTGGGGTCGAGCTCGTTCGTCTGATATTCGTCGAGGAAGTCCTCGCGCTTCACGCCATAGCTTTCGGCGAGGCGGAGCAGGCGCCCCTCATAGCCGAGCAGCTTCTTGTTGATGTCGTAGAGGGTCTCGACCAGGCTCTCGATGCGGTTGTTGTTGAGCGACAGAGACTTGATCTCGGCGACGATCTCGTCCTTCAGGACCTTGTAGCGCTTCTCCTGGCCAGAGGAGAGCGTGTCGTTGCGGAGCGCGCGCTCGACCTCCTGGTCTTGCAGCTTGCGCAGCTTCTTGTAGTTGGTGGCGACGAGGTCGAAGGTCTCGAGCACCTTGGGCTTGAGCTCGGCCTCCATGGCGGCGAGCGAAAGCGAGTTCTCGAGATCGTCCTCTTCGTCGTCGAATTCTTCCTGGGCGACGCGCGCGCCGTCCTCGTCCTCATCACGAGCGGCAGGCTGCGGCTGGCCATGCGCGGGTTGCGCGTGCTGCCCATTGGCGCCGTGCGGGTGCGCCTCGCCGCCATTCATGCCCTCGGGCAGAGGCTGCGACGGCGCGGGCTTCGCGTCAGGACCCTGATAGGTGGCTTCGAGATCGATGATGTCGCGGAGCAGAATCTTGCCTTCGTTCAGCTCGTCGCGCCAGATGATGATGGCCTGGAAGGTGAGCGGGCTCTCGCACAGCCCGGCGATCATGGCCTCGCGGCCGGCCTCGATGCGCTTGGCGATGGCGATCTCGCCCTCGCGGGAGAGAAGCTCGACCGAACCCATCTCGCGCAGATACATGCGCACCGGATCGTCGGTGCGCTCGGTTGGCTCGGCCTTGGCCTCGACTTTGGCGATGGGGGTGACCGTGGCGACAACGCGCGGGGCGGCTTCGGCGTTGGCAGCTCCCTCCTCCGGCTCCTCGGCCTCGTCGGTGTCGATGACGTTGATGCCCATGTCGGAGAGCATGGACATGGTGTCCTCGATCTGCTCGGAGGAGACTTCTTCGGACGGAAGAACCTCGTTCAGCTCGTCATAGGTGACGAACCCGCGGGCCTTCGCCGTCTTGATCAGCTTCTTAACCGCGGCATCAGACATATCGAGCACCGGACCGTCGGAAGCCTCCGCCTGCGGCTGCTCCTGGTCCTCTGCTTCAGCGGTCTTGGTTGCCATTCATTGTACTCCGAGGGGCGCTTGCCCTTTCGGGATGAAGCGCGTGGCCGAGGCGCGCTCTCTCCGGCGCGCCTGTTCGCAATTACCTCTGACGATTAGCGGCACGCACCGTTAATCGACGATTAAACATGACTTGACCCATGGCTCGCCGCCAGCATCGCTAAGACTGACTGGTCGAGCCTTGGCCGACTTCATTCTCCCCAATCAAGCTTGCCCTTTCCGGGCAGAAGGATTGGAACTCAACGTTCCGGACCGAATGTCTTTGCCGGGCAATGAGCCCGAATGCCCGCGGCGAGAAGCCCATCGAGCGAACGCAACGCCGGCCGGCGCCTGGTCCAAACCACCAACGCCTCGTGGAAGCGGCAAAGGACCCCTGGCGGCGCCTCCGGCCGATCAAGTTCCTGGCATGGAATTGGCGAGACTAAGGCGATGTGTCAAGGCCGCAAAGCCCTTTAAAAGCACAATTTCTAGCCATGTGAAGCGTGTTACGTTCCATCACGTTCGCAATGCAATATCGGTGCCGGTTGTGGGGATCTAGCGATGGTCCGGGCGCCGATCAGGACGGCGCCCCCGCTGGCCGCCGATATTCTCGCCTTTCAGCCTGGCGATGGTCTCCTGGAAGCGCTTGGCGCTGTCCCGGTCGCCTGCGTCGTCTGCGGCATGGCGCAGCCCGGCATTGGCAACCTGGCGCTGCAATTCGGCAAAATGCTCAAAGTCGGCTTCCGACAGATCGGCGAGGTCGAGCGCTTGATCCTGCACCTCCTTGTCGAGGCTCTTGAGCGTGGTCCAGCGGTAGATGAGCTCGGCGAAATGCTCCTCGACCTCGGCCTGAGGGATCTCAGGCTGGAGGAAGGCGATGCGCTTGAAGGCGCTCGACCGGCCGAGCGTGTCGAAGAGCTTGGCGTGGCGGCTGCCGCGCATGAGCTCGGCGAGGCGCTCGCGCGTGATGCCATGGTTGTGGAAGATCGCCTCGGTGAGAAAGCCGAGAAGCTCGGCGAGCTGCTTCTGCCTGATGTCGAGATGGGCCACCTCTTCGGCGAAATGATCGAGCAGCGAAGGATGATGGGCGAGCGCGAGGATGATGGTGATGGCGAAGCCATGGGCTGAAGGAAGCGGCCTTGGCCCGGTCTTGCCCGAGGGAGTCGGCGACGACGGCTTCGCCGGAACGCCTCTCCGCTTGCCGATGTCGCGCCACAGAGCAAAGAGCCTCGACTTGATGTCGCGGCGGTAGTGATCACGCACCCTTGTATTGGCGATGGTGTTGAGCAACTGATCAAGCCGCTCTTCGAGCGCCGCGCGCCGCTCGGGCGTATCGAGATTGTGGCCCGCGCATTCGCGCTGCCACAAAATATCGATGAGCGGCCGCGCGTCGGCGAGACAGCGTGCGAGAGCGCCGGCGCCCTCATTGCGGACGAGATCGTCGGGGTCAGAGCCTTGCGGCAGGAAAGCGAAGCGGAAGGAATGACCTTCGCGCAAGACTGGGAGCATGCGGTCGATGGCGCGTGCAGCGGCAGCTTCGCCGGCCCGGTCGCCGTCGAAGCAGATGATGGGCTCTGGCGCGAGCAGCCAAAGCTGATCCATCTGCCGTTCGGTGAAGGCGGTGCCGAGCGTCGCCACCACGTGATGGAAGCCTGCTTGATGAAGCGCGATCACGTCCATGTAGCCTTCGACCACGACGAGCTCGCCCTTGTCGAAGGCTGGCCCCCGCGCGCGGGCGAAGTTGAACACGGTCGAGCCCTTGTCGAACAGCTTGGTGTCCGGCGAGTTCAGATATTTCGGCTCGGTTGCGGTGTCGAGCGCGCGGGCGCCGAAGGCGATGATGCGGCCGCGCGCGTTGACGATGGGGATGGTGAGCCGGTGGCGGAAACGATCGTAAGGGGCGCGGCCGTCGTCTGGCTTGATAAGGAGACCGGCGTCGAGAAGCTGGGACTCGCTGAATCCGCGTTTGATGAGTGCAGCTTTGAGCACGTCCTTCGCGTTCGGTGCGAAGCCGATGCGGAACTCTTTCATCGTCTGGGGCGAGAGCCCGCGCCGCGCGGCGTAGTCGAGCGCCGCGCGGCCATCGCGCGTGCCGAGCTGCTCTTCGAAATAGACGCTCGCCGCCTCGAGCGCATCGTATAGGCCCAAGCGTTCTTTCGCCGCGCGCTCGTATTGCGGGTCAGGCTTCGGCAGCGGCAGGCCGGCATCGTTCGCGAGCCTCTCGACCGCTTCGGGGAAGCTCAGGCCCTCGGTGTCCATGACGAAGCCGAAAATGTCACCATGCTTGCCTGAGGAGAAGCAGTGATAGAAGCCCTTCTGGTCGTTGACGGTGAAGGACGGGGTCTTCTCCTGATTGAAGGGAGACAGCCCCTTCCATTCACGGCCGGCGCGCTTCAGCGGCACGCGGCGCGAGACGACGGCCGAAACCGGCAGCCGCGCCCTGATCTCATCGAGGAACGAATTGGAGAATTTCATCGGTTCGAGTGAGCGCTAGCTTTGCTCGAAGTTCCACTGCCGAATCAGAACGTCACCACTATCCACTATAGGCGCCAGTCGTAATTTTGCTTGACGGCGAGGGCTTGTAACTACTGTATTGTAGCTACATATGCGCTGGACGTGGGACCCGAATAAGGCTGAGGCCAACCGCGCCAAGCATCGTTCGAGACAGCCAAGATCGTGTTCGACGACCCGCTCCATCTATCTCAGCTGGACCCGCATTCAGACGGCGATCGCTGGCAAACTATCGGCATGGTCGGACCCGTGTTGCTGCTTGTCGTGCACACCTGGCCCGAAGGCGACGAAGCCCCGGTTGGACGCATCGTCAGCGCTCGCAAGGCTACGGCCCAGGAAAGGAAAGCCTATGAAGAAGAAGGTCTCTGAAGCGCTCACGCCCGCACAACGCGCGGAGTTGGAGTCGCTTGCGCGCCTGCCAGACGACGCCATCGATATGTCGGATGCGCCGGAGGTTCTCGATTGGTCGAGCGCCAAGCGGGGTGTCTTCTATCGTCCCGTGAAGCAGCAGCTGACTCTTCGCCTCGACGTCGACGTAGTCGCTTGGTTCAAGGCCCACACAAAGTCGGCGAAGGGTTATCAAACACGCATCAACCAAGCCCTGCGCGAGTATGTGCAGAAGCAGGCGGCACGCCGCGCCGGCACACGAGACGGCTCAGACTAATCATGTTCTTCGCCCGCGACATTGGTTATGCAACAACGCCCTCCCCGGCGACGGGAAGGGCGTTGCGCTTTTTTGGATCGCCGGGTCTTGCCCGGCCATGACGATAGCTGTCGCTAGTTCCTGCCGGTCGCGCCGGTGAGGATCAGCTCAGCTGGAGCAACGGCGGCAAGCGTCGAAGCGTCGGCCCCGCACAGCAGGCCGACCGACTGGCGATCGGCGCCATCGAGGTGGAACATCTGACCCGGCTTTAGGCTGACGCGGACACGGAAAGGCGCATCCGGTGCGACGTCCTTCCAAGTGACCGCGCTCACCGCGCATCCGCCACGCTCGGGCTCGTAGAAGGCGAGCACGCGCTGATTGCCGGCGGCGATGACGATCGGCTCATGCGGGCCGACTGGGCCGAGATTGTTTAGCGGCTCCTCGGCGCGCGCGGAACTGCCGGCGGCTAAAACTATAGTGGTCAGGGCCGCAGCGGCGGTTAAGAGCTTCAGTTGGGTACGTGGGGTCATTATTGGCCTCCTATTGACGTTTGATGCGCGCGCAAACGAATCACGTGCTGCATTGCAAACTTTTCTACTGCAGTGCAGTGACAGAACTATGTTGCAGTGCAAGACAAAAGGCCGCGTGGCCGGCTGCCGCAGGATTTTTCCGAAGGAGTGATTTGATTTTCAGATGATGGCGGTGTGAGCGAACGCGTCGTGTGCAGGGCGCGTCGTTGCTGCCAGATTTTTGTGCAAAGAGCGTGTGACAGCCATTTGTCTGCCCTCGAGTGGCAGTCGTCACGGTAGAGGGAGCTCATGGTAGTATTTCTGTGAGCTGGATTGACGCCAATGGCCAGCTCGCGAGTCGATTTCGCGCATGCTGTGCTCACGGCTTGGTTGGGGGGCCTGCCGTTGTCTCTAGAGTGGAATAAGGCGCGCCTCATCAATCATTTTGGCCGAGGTGCACGGCTATCGTCACTATCTCGAGCTGTGCACCTTCATGAGCGGAGGGCGCTATGACGAGATCGACCGGGCGAAACTCCCGACCTGCCGCCGGCTGATGTATCGTTGCCCAGACGATTTTGATGATGGCCTCACCTCGTGCTGAACTTGCGACCGACGAATTTTTTGTCAGGGAACGAAGCTAACGGCAGGCGCGATTGCCGGCCGCGAAGATCATCCGAGCTTTGCCTTCACCAACGCGCTCACCTCGCCGAAGTCCATCTGGCCTGCGTAACGCGCCTTCAAGGCCGCCATCACCTTGCCCATGTCCTTGACGCTCGTGGCCCCTGCTTCGGCGATTGCCTCGGCGATGGCCTTCTGCGTGTCGGCGTCTGAGAGTTGCTTGGGGAGAAACTCGCGGATGATGGCGATCTCCTCGGCCTCTTGCGTGGCGAGCTCGGCGCGCCCGGCGTCGCGGTAGATCTTCTCGGACTCTTCCCGCTGCTTGATCATCTTGCCGAACAGCTCGAGCAGCTCGGCGTCGGTCGCCTCGCCCTTGCCCGCAGTTCGCGCGGCGATATCGCGATTCTTGATGGCGGCAGAGACGAGGCGCAGCGTCGAGACGCGGCGCTTGTCTTGCGACTTGGTCGCGAGTTTGAGTGCGGCGGTGATGGTCTCGCGCATGGGTCAGATCGCGGTGAATCGAGGAAGAAGTTTCGAAAGTAATAGAGCGCCCGAGACGAGGCAAGGGATTTCGTCCAGATAACTCTTTGTTTTCACATGAAAATATTTCTCTCCACAACTTGACCGGCTGGACTGAGTGACTTAAGAGTTGGGCTCGTTGGATGCGTGGCAGAAGTGTCGGTCTTGACGCCGACAAGACGTGCACCGACTTCAAGCCCAGCCGCCTCGCCCTGGCGGCACAACGAAAGCCGATGAACGATAATCCCGACATGCCGGCCGCAGAGGCCCTGAACCTACGCGCGCGGGCGACCGCCCCCTGGGGCGAGGAGCGCGCCACGGCGCTGCTCGTGCTCGAAGACGGCACGGTCATCGAGGGCATGGGCGCCGGTGCTGTCGGCATCGCCGTTGGCGAAGTGTGCTTCAACACCGCCATGACCGGCTATCAGGAGATCCTGACCGACCCCTCTTATGCCGGGCAGATCATCACCTTCACCTTCCCCCATATCGGCAATGTCGGCACCAACACCGAAGACATCGAGACGGCGAGCCTCGCCGCCGCCTCCGGCGTGCGCGGCTGCGTGCTGAAGGCGCCGATCACCCGCGCCTCCAACTACCGCGCGGCGCAGGAGTTCGAAGATTGGCTCAAAGCGCGCGGCATCATCGCCATCACCGGCGTTGACACCCGCGCGCTGACCGCGCTGATCCGCGAGAAGGGCATGCCGAATGCGGTGATCGCGCATGCGCCAGACGGCAAATTCGATCTTGCGGCGCTGAAGCGCGAGCTCGCCGCCTTCCCCGGCATGGTCGGGCTCGACCTCGCCAAGGATGTGACGAGCGGCCAGAGCTATTCCTGGGACGAGACCGAGTGGCGGTGGAGCGAGGGTTATGGGCACGAGAGCAACCCCCGCTTTCATGTCGTCGCCATCGACTATGGCTTGAAGCGCAACATCCTGCGCGAGCTCGCCACGGCAGGATGCAAGCTTACGGTCTTGCCGGCGACGGCGACGGCAGAGGAGGTGCTGGCGCGCAAGCCTGACGGCGTGTTCCTGTCGAATGGGCCGGGCGATCCGGCGGCGACAGGGGTCTATGCCGTGCCTGAGATCAGGAAGCTCGTCGATTCAGGCCTGCCGGTGTTCGGCATCTGTCTCGGGCATCAGATGCTGGGGCTCGCGCTCGGCGGCACCACGCGGAAGATGCATCAGGGCCATCACGGCGCGAACCATCCGGTGAAGGACTTCACCACGGGCAAGGTCGAGATCACCTCGATGAATCACGGCTTCGCCGTCGATCGCGACAGCCTTCCTGCGAATGTCGAGGAGACCCACGTCTCGCTGTTCGACGGCTCGAATTGCGGTCTGAAGGTGAAGGACAGGCCGGTGTTCTCGGTGCAGTACCATCCTGAGGCGTCGCCAGGGCCGCAGGACAGCCACTATCTCTTCAAGCGCTTCGTCGCGCTGATGGAAGAAAAGAAGGGCAAGAGCTAACGCGAAATGCCCAAACGCACAGACATAAAGTCGATCCTGATCATCGGAGCCGGCCCGATCGTCATCGGCCAGGCCTGCGAGTTCGACTATTCCGGCACGCAAGCCTGCAAGGCCCTGAAGGAAGAGGGCTATCGCATCGTGCTGGTGAACTCGAACCCGGCCACGATCATGACCGACCCTGACGTCGCCGACGCAACTTACGTCGAGCCGATCACGCCGGAGTTCGTCGCCAAGATCATCGAGAAGGAGCGGCCCGACGCGATCCTGCCGACCATGGGCGGGCAGACCGCGCTCAATACGGCGCTCAGCCTGCATCGCTCCGGCGTGCTCGATAAATACGGTGTCGAGATGATCGGTGCCCGCGCCGAGGTGATCGACAAGGCCGAGGACCGCGAGCTGTTCCGCGAGGCGATGACCAAGATCGGGCTCGAGACACCGCGCTCGCGGCTCGCCGACGCCGCCATGCTCAAGCGCGCCGACCGCGAGAAGTACAAGACGGAGACCAAGCGCATCAGCGAGGCGTTCGCCAATCCAGAGGAGCGGGCCGATGCGCTCGCCGCCTTCGAACATAGCTGGGCGCAAGGCGAAGGCGCGCGGCGGCGGCGCTACGTGGAGAAGGGACTGATCGAGGCTCTAGAGGCGCTGTCGGACATCGGCCTTCCGGCCATCATCCGCCCCTCCTTCACGCTTGGCGGCACCGGAGGCGGCGTCGCCTATAACCGCGAGGAGTTTCTGGAGATCGTTGAGCGCGGGCTCGACGCTTCGCCAACCTGTGAGGTGCTGATCGAGGAATCGGTGCTCGGCTGGAAGGAGTACGAGATGGAGGTCGTCCGCGACAAGGACGACAACTGCATCATCATCTGCTCGATCGAGAACATCGATCCCATGGGCGTGCACACCGGCGACTCGATCACCGTTGCCCCGGCGCTGACGCTCACCGACAAGGAATATCAGATCATGCGCAACGCCTCGATCGCGGTGTTGCGCGAGATCGGGGTCGAGACCGGCGGGTCTAACGTGCAATTCGCGGTGAACCCGGCTGACGGGCGTCTCATCATCATCGAGATGAACCCGCGCGTGTCGCGCTCTTCCGCGCTTGCCTCCAAGGCGACGGGCTTTCCCATCGCCAAGGTCGCGGCCAAGCTCGCTGTCGGCTACACGCTCGACGAGCTCGCCAACGACATTACCGGCGGGGCGACGCCGGCCTCCTTCGAACCGACCATCGACTATGTGGTGACCAAGATCCCGCGCTTCGCCTTCGAGAAGTTCCCTGGGGCCAAGCCGGTGCTCACCACCTCGATGAAGTCGGTCGGCGAGGCCATGGCCATCGGCCGAACCTTCCCTGAGTCGCTGCAAAAGGCGCTGCGGTCGATGGAGACCGGCTTGACCGGTCTCAACGACATCGCGCTTCCAGGTCTCGGCGAGGGCGACGACAAGAACGTAGTCCGCGCAGCGCTCGGCACCCCCTCCCCCGACCGCATCCTCAAAGTGGCGCAGGCGATCAGGCTCGGTTTCGACGAGGAACAGATTTTCGAGGCGTGCAAGATCGACCCGTGGTTCATCCGCCAGATCAAGGATATTGTCGATATGGAGGCGCGCGTGCGCGAGCACGGCCTGCCGCCAAGCGCCGCCCAATTCCGCATGCTCAAAGCCATGGGCTTTTCCGACGAGCGGCTGGCGACGCTTGCCGGGCTCGAGCCGAGCGAGGTTGCAGCAAAACGCCGGGCGCTCGACATCCACCCTGTCTACAAACGCATCGACACCTGTGCCGCGGAGTTCGCTTCGCCAACCGCCTATATGTATTCGACCTACGAGTTAGGGTTTGCCGGACCGCCGCAATGCGAAGCTCGGCCGTCGGCGACCGAGAAGATCATCATCCTCGGCGGCGGCCCGAACCGCATCGGCCAGGGCATCGAGTTCGACTATTGCTGCTGCCACGCCGCCTTCTCGCTGTCCGGCGCGGGCTACGAGACCATCATGGTCAATTGCAATCCTGAGACGGTGTCGACCGACTACGACACCTCGGACCGCCTCTATTTCGAGCCGCTTACCGAAGAGGACGTGCTCGAGATCGTGCGCAAAGAGGAGACCAACGGAAGGGTCAAGGGCATCATCGTACAATTCGGCGGCCAGACGCCGCTGAAGCTCGCCCAAGCGCTCGAGGCCGCGAAGGTGCCGATCCTCGGGACCTCGCCCGACGCCATCGACCTTGCGGAAGACCGCGACAGGTTCAAGGCGCTGATCGATCGCTTGGGCCTGCGCCAGCCGAAAAGCGGCATCGCCCGCTCGCCCGCCGAAGCTGTCACCATCGCCGGCACGCTTGGCTTCCCGCTCGTCATCCGCCCGTCTTATGTGCTGGGCGGCAGGGCGATGGAGATCGTGCACGACGATGCGCAGCTTGCCCGCTATATCTCGGAGGCCGTGGTGGTGTCGGGCAAGAGCCCGGTGCTGCTCGACACCTATCTCCGCGACGCCATCGAAGTCGACGTCGACGCCATCGCCGACGGCAAGGACGTCTTCATCTGCGGGGTTATGGAGCATATCGAAGAGGCCGGCGTCCATTCCGGCAACTCGGCCTGCTCGCTGCCGCCGCATTCGCTGAAGCCGGCGATCGTGGCGGATATGGAGCGGCAGACGGAGGAGCTCGCCCGCGCGCTCAACGTGGTGGGGCTGATGAATGTGCAGTTCGCCATTCAGAACGACGAGATCTATGTGCTCGAGGTGAATCCGCGGGCGTCGCGCACGGTGCCCTTCGTCGCCAAGGTGATCGGCCTACCCATCGCCGGCATCGCCGCCCAGGTGATGGCGGGGAAGAAGCTTGCTTCCTTCGAGCTCAAGCGCCCGCACCTCGACCATATCGCGGTGAAGGAGGCGGTGTTCCCCTTCGCCCGCTTCCCGGGCGTCGATACCGTGCTCGGGCCCGAAATGCGCTCGACCGGCGAGGTGATGGGCATCGACCGCGACTACGCCATCGCCTTTGCCAAAAGCCAGATCGGCGGCGGATCGAAGCTGCCGCTCACCGGCACGGTGTTCGTGTCGGTCAAGGACTCAGACAAGGACAAGATCGTGCCGCCCATCCGCGAGCTTGCCGCCATGGGCTTCCGCATCATCGCCACCCGCGGCACCAAGCGCCATCTCGACGCTCACGGCATCGGGTGCGAAAAGGTTAACAAAGTGTTGGAGGGGCGGCCGCATATCGTCGACGCCATCACCAACGGCGAGGTCGATATCGTGTTCAACACCACGGAAGGGGCCAAGGCGCTTGCCGATTCGTTCTCAATCCGGCGCTCGGCCTTGCTCTACCACATCCCCTATTATACAACCGTGGCTGGCGCTCTTGCCGTGACCGAGGCGATCAAGGCCCTGCGGGCCGGCAACCTCACCGTAGCGCCCCTGCAAAGCTATGCGGGCCTGAAACCGGCTTAACCGCTCGCTTAGCAGGCACTTTACCCAAATCTTGACTTAGACTGGGCAATTCCTGGACAGTATCCGGCTGGGCCCTGAGGAGCTTTGAACTGATGATGGACAAGGTGCCGATGACCGCGGAAGGCTATGCAGCGCTCGAGGCTGAGATCAAGCATCTCAAGACCGTCGAGCGCCCGCGCATCATCAAGGCAATCGCCGATGCGCGCACGCATGGAGACCTTTCCGAGAACGCCGAATACCACGCCGCCAAGGAGCAGCAAGGCATTACCGAGGCGCGCATGGCCGACCTCGAGGACAAGCTCTCCCGAGCCGACATTATCGACGTCTCCAGGCTCAAGGGCGACCAGGTGATGTTCGGGGCGACCGTCACCCTGCTCGATGAGGATACCGACGACAAGGTGAAGTACCGCGTCGTTGGTGAGGTCGAGGCCGACGTGAAGAAGGGCAAGATCTCGATCACCTCGCCGCTGGCCCGCGCGCTTCTCGGCAAGCGCAAGAATACCATCGTCGAGGTGTCGACGCCGGGTGGCGGCAAGTCCTACAAGGTGCTGAAGGTCGAGTTCAAATAGGCCGGTCATACCCGGTCCGTTGCACGGCGACGCTCTCTGCCATTGATTTGTCGCGTGGCGTCGGCGAGGAGCGCTTCAAGTGATCAGCCTGAACGCGTTGCTCGGACGCCCGGTCGAGTACTACGAATACCCCTGGGCGATCGAAGGCCGTTTGCGGAGCGCGCAGTCGCGGCTCCGCTCGCTGTTTCAGGCAAGCGACGTCGTCTTCATCTTCTCGAAGTCGATGCCGCGGAGCGGGCATCGCTTCGTCACCGAATGCCTCACCTACTATTTCGGGCCGGATCTGCATTATTGCGGCTTCTACCGGCCGGGATGCTGCCACCGCATTCCCTGCGCTCACCCGCATGGGGACGGAAAGGCCAACCGCTATTTCATGCAGAAGAGCCACGATTTCGGCTTCCGCGATTCAGCGAAGCTCAAAGGTCTCGCCGGTTAAGCGCGTTCGCACGCAAACCTGCCGCCGCCCCGCGCAGCGTGGCAAATTCGGCAAGAATTACAGAGGCCGGAATGGGAGCGAGCAAGCTCCGCATGCGGCCCTTCGCCTCGAAGGCCTGACGGAAAGCGCCTTGCGACAGAGCGCTTACGATTTTCGGCGCGATGCCGCCGCCGAGATAGACGCCGCCACGGGCGCAGAAGGCCAGGGCGACGTCGCCGGCAAAGGCTCCGAGCCAGGTGACGAACAATGCGAGCGCTTCAACGGCGAGCGGATCGCTGCAGGCCAAGGCTCGCGTCAGCACATCGTTGGGCTGAAGCGGCTCGGCTGCCGCGCCATGAGAGTCGGCAAGAGCGCGATAGAGGTTGGCAAGCCCGGGCCCTGACAACACGCGCTCGGCGGAAAGATCATCGCGGCCGCCGCGGAGCCGCTCGATGATCTCGAACTCGTGCCGCGTATGGGCGGCGAGCGAAATGTGACCACCTTCGCTCGGCACCGCGATCCAGTCAGCGCCGGACCAGACGAGGCCCGCGACGCCGATCCCGGTGCCTGGGCCGAGCACCACTTTGGTGGCTTGCGGTGCGGCCGCGCCGCTGCCGATCTGATGCAGCTCCTCAGCGCGCAAATGCGGCAGCGACAAAGCGAGCGCCTCAAAGTCGTTGAGGAGAAGAATGCCGTCGAGGTGCGCGGCGCTCGCCAGGCTTTCGGCGGTGAAGGACCAAGCGGAATTGGTGAGCTTGATCTTGCCGCCAGCGAGCGGCGCCGCCACGGCGACGGCGCCTCGGCATGGACGCTCTTTCAGCCCGGCAAGATAGATCTCGGCGGCAGCTTCGATGCTTGCATGCTCGGCGCAGGGAAATTGCCTGATCTCCGACAGCTCGAGGGTTTCGAGATCGGCGAGAGCGAAGCGGGCATTGGTGCCGCCAATATCGGCAACGAGGGCGCGGGCGCCCGGGTTTGCGGGTTTTCCCATAATCGGCGGTTGGTAACGCAATTTGTGATCGGTAGCGAGGGTTGCAGGGGGCGCCCCGGCCAATTAGGCTCGACCCATGCTGAGGGCACTCCGCACCGGGCTCGGCTTCCGCGTGGCCATGGCGATTGCCGCCTTCGCCGCGCTTTGCCTCGTGGCGCCGCCGGCGGTCATGGCCTTCGGCCATGGCGACAACACGATGCACTGCCTTGCCCATGCCGACACCGCGGATCACGGCATGCATGAGGCGCTTGGCGGCTTTGCGCAAAAGCATGGCGCCGATCACGGGACGCTACCGGGGACGCATCCCGGCTGCTGCGGGCTTTATTGCCTGAGCGCCCTTCCCCTCGCCTCAGGCCCTCTGGTTGAAGGCCTGTTGCTTGCCCCAGCGCTGTCGCCGCCGGCTGAGGCTTCGCTCTCCGGTCGCGTGCCGGAGCGCCTCGACCGGCCTCCGATTTCCTCCCTGTCAGTCTAGAGCGTCTTCGGCGGGACCGAGGTCCCGATGCCGAGGCTTCATCAACAACAGACGAGGGATGATCCATGTCCTCTCAGCTTTGGGGCGTGCGCCTCGCGGTCCTCATTGCCGCTGCGGCATCGCTCGGCGCGTGCCGGACCTTCTCGCCGGACGGCGGGATGGAGATGGTGGCCGCGGTTGCGGGCAGCGGACTGAACAAGGACGTCGTGCAAATCCGCTCGGCGGAAGATGCGGCGGCAGTGCGTGCGCGCGTGACGAAACTGCTGCACCGGCCGCTCGGCGCCGACGCCGCGGTACAGATCGCGCTGCTCAACAATCTCGGCCTGCAGGCCGCCTATAACCGGCTCGGTATCGCCGAGGCTCTCGCCGTCAAGGCGAGCAGGCCCCCGTCCTTGAGCTTTGCCTTCTCCGATGTCTCGACACCGGTCGAGCTCGACATCGAGCGGCAAATCATCGGCAGCTTGCTTACCCTCGTGACCATGCCGGCGCGCACAAGGATCGCCTCAGATCAATTCGCGGCGGCCGAGCTTCGCGCGGCGGAGGAGACCTTGCGCGTGGCGGCCGAGACGCGGCGCGCTTATCTGCGCGCGGTCGCGGCGCGGCAGATCGTGGCGGCGCTCGGTGAGGCTAAGGCGAACGCCGAAGCCTCGGCGGAGTTGGCCGGGCAGCTCAAGCAGACGGGTGCGGTGAACAAGCTCGACCACGCCCGCCGAGAGGTATTCGCCACCGAGACGGACGCCGAGCTGGTTGGCGCCCGCCAGCAGGCCGTTGCCGCGCGTGAGAAGCTCACGCGGCTCATGGGGCTCTGGCAGTCCGATCTCGACGCCTATCTGCCAAGCTCATTGCCGGCGCTGCCGGGCTCTACCCGCGGCGTAAGAGCGATCGAGCAGGATGCGCTCGACGCCCGTGTCGACGTGCAAATGGCGAAGGCAGAGATGGAGGCGATGGCCAAATCCTATGGGCTTACGCGCAAGACGCACTTCCTCAATGTGCTCGACGCCGCAGGCATCTCCAAGACACAGAAGGACCGCGGCGAGAAACGCGCCGACGGCGGCGGTTACGAGCTCGTGCTGGAAGTGCCGCTGTTCGATTTCGGCAAGGCCAATGTGCGCGAGGCAGAGCAGCGCTATCTCGAAGCCGCCAATCGGCTCGGCCAGCTCGGCGTGAACGCGGCCTCGGAAGCGCGCGAGGCCTATGGCGCCTACCGTGCCACCTTTGCCGTCGCCAAAAAATACGAGGCCGAGGTGCTGCCCTTGCACCAGGCCATCTCGGCCGAAACCGAGCTGCAGTATAATGCGATGCAGATCGACGCCTTCGCGCTGCTCCAAGCGGCGCGGGAGCAGCTAAGAGCCAAGGTCACGGGCATCGAAGCCAAGCGGAACTTCTGGCTCGCCTCCACCGATCTCAGCGTGGCCATGCTCGGTGGCGGCAACATCGCTTCCGAGCCAGACGCGGTGATCGCGGCGACGAGCAGCTCAACGAATGCAGAGTAGACAAGGACGAAGCGTCATGAAGCTTTCACGACGGAGTTTTCTGGGCGGATCGGCCGTGGCGCTCGTAAGCGTCGCCGCTATCGGTGGTCGCTCCCAAGCCGCCACCATCCCAGAGGCGCCGACCACGGACTCCCCTCTCATGCAGCCTCCGGTCGCGCCGCCCTCTGGCCAGGAGTACCAGCCGGTGGTGACGCTGAACGGCTGGACTCTGCCCTGGCGCATGAACGGCGAATGGAAGGAGTTCCATCTCGTGGCCGAGCCGGTGGTGCGCGAAATCGCGCCGGGCATGAAGGCAAATCTTTGGGGCTACAACGGCCAGACTCCAGGCCCCACCATCGAGGCGGTCGAAGGCGACAAGATCCGAGTCTTTGTCACCAACAAGCTGCCGGAGAAGACGACGATCCATTGGCACGGCATGCTGCTGCCGAACGGCATGGATGGCGTCGGCGGGCTGACCCAACCGCACATCCCGGTGGGCAAGACCTTCGTCTACGAGTTCGTGCTCAAGGGCAGCGGTACCTTCATGTACCACCCCCATTCCGACGAGATGGTGCAGATGGCCATGGGCATGATGGGCATGGTCGTCGTCCACCCAAAGGACCCGAACTTCCGCCGCGCCGATCGGGACTTCGTCTTCGTCATGAGTGCCTACCGGTTCGACCCCGGCACCGCCTTGCCGAAGGTCGCTGAGATGACTGACTTCAATATCTGGACGCTCAACGCGCGGGTCTTTCCTGCCATCGATGTCATGCCGGTGCGGCTCAACGATCGCGTGCGCATCAGGATGGGCAATCTCACCATGACCGCCCACCCGATGCATGTGCATGGGCACCACTTCGCGGTGAGCTGCACCGATGGCGGCTGGGTACCGAACACTGCGCAATTCCCCGAGGCGACCACCGACGTGCCGGTGGGTGCCGTACGGGCCATCGACTTCGTCGCCGACGCTCCTGGCGACTGGGCGTTTCACTGCCACAAGTCGCACCACACCATGAATGCCATGGGGCACAATGTGGTGAACCTCATCGGCGCTCGGGAGCAGGTTCTGGCGAAGGCGGTCAAGAGGGCGGCGCCGAACGCCATGGCGATGGGCACTGACGGCATGGGCATGATGGCTGAGATGGAAATGCCGCTTCCCGACAACACGCTGCCGATGATGACCGGGTTCGGTCAGTTCGGTCCGATCGAGATGGGCGGCATGTTCACGGTGATGAAAGTGCGCGAGGGGCTTGGCGCCAACGACTACAAGGATCCCGGCCCTTACGAGAATCCACCCGGAACAGTCGCCTATGAAGTGAAGGTCGCTGAGGCCGGCGAACCTGCGCGGCAGCCGAACGCGGGCGCATCTCCCGGAATGGAAATGCCGGGCATGAAGGGAATGGACATGCCTGGGATGGACATGCCGGGCATGAAATCCGGTGGACATCACGACCACAACTGATCACAGGAACATTCACGGCGTTAGTGCTAATTACACCCTCAACCCGAAAGGAGACGCAGCATGCGTAAGTGCATTTTCTCGAATCTCGTTTTTGGGACACTCGCGTTGGCAAGTTTTCCCGCGAGCTTCGCCGTCGCCCATGAGGAACATCACATGGAATGCACCGAGACCGGCATGAACGCGATGCACGCCGACATTCAGGCGATGAGCGACGGAGAGTCAAAGACGACGGCCATGAAGGAGATGCAAATGGCCGAAGACATGATGGCCAAGAAGGACATGAAGGCCTGTGCGACCCACATGCACAACGCAATGGAGGCCACGGAGAAGTAGATGCGCTTCCCGGTCAATTCATGGGGGCTAAAGGCATGTCCGATTTAGCGGCTTCCCGGACGGCGACGCACTGGTTGATCGTAACCTTGGCGGCCGGTGCACTGCTGATCGCCGTCGTTGCCGCTGTGCTCGTCCACATGGGGTCCTTCGACGTCGCGGCGGACAAGCCGCACTCCCAGCCAGTTTTTTGGCTGATGGACACGGTTAGGGAAAGGTCGGTCGCCATTCGCGCTGCCGGCATAACTGTGCCCGGCGACCTCACAGATGCCAAACGCGTTGCTTCAGGCGCAGCGCAATATGACGAGATGTGCAGCCTCTGCCATCTGGCCCCCGGGATGAAGCGGACCGAGATCAGCCGGGGCCTCTATCCGAGAGCGCCGGAACTCCGCCGCAAGAGCGATCTCACCCCTGCGGAGCAGTTCTGGGTGGTGAAACACGGACTTAAAATGACCGGGATGCCGGCCTGGGGCGTGACGCATGACGATGAGCTTCTGTGGGACGTCGTGGCATTCCTGCGGAAGCTGCCGGACCTCACCGCCGACCAATACCAAACGCTCGTAAAGAGCGCTCCAAAGTCTCACGACGAGATGATGCACGAAATGAAGATGGACGACGGCCAGGATCACGATGACCAACCCTAACAATAGACTGACCGTTACGAGGATCGACAAAGGCACATGACCATCCGCTCGACCATATGTCTGACTTGTGTGGGCGTGTTGGCGCTAGGCTTGGTGAGCCCCGTGAACGTGGCCCGTGCCGAGAGCGCCGTTAGCTGCCCGGAAAGCGGCATGCCGATCGAAACTCTTGGCAGCGATAAGGTGCAGCGCCAAGCGCTCTACCAGCAAGCCAAGGCTTGCGTGAACGGCGGGAAGCCGCTGCAGGCGGTCGCCCTGATCAGCCAAATCATCAAGAGCGACCCGACCGACGCTGTCGCCTATCTCAACCGCGGTAGCGCTCAGGCAGCCGCGGGAGAAATGGCGCTGGCGCTCGGCGATTTCAGCGTGGCCATCAAGCTCGATCCGAATCTCGTCGAGGCCTGGTACAACCGAGGCACGACCTTCACTCACATCCGCCGCTTCGAAAGCGCCATCGCCGATTTCACCGAGGCGATCAGGCTCAAGCCCGATTTCGCGCTCGCTTATTGCAATCGCGGCTTGGCCAATATGGAACTCGGCCGTTATGACGAGGCTCTCGTGGATTACGTGGTCGCCATAGATCGCGATCCGAAGCTCTCTTATTGCTATTTCAATCGCGGCAGCCTGTACCTGACCCTCGGCGAGTACCAGAAGGCGATCAGCGATCTCACCGAAGCGCTGGGAGAGAGGCACGACGACCCGTTCGCCTTGACCCGGCGCGCCCAAGCCTATGAGGCGCTTGGCCGGAAGAGCGAAGCGCTCGACGATTTCCGCGCCGCGCTCGACGCCAATCCGAAGCTCGAAAGCGCAAGGGAAGGTTTCGACCGCATCACAACCGAGCAACAGCGGTCTGACCGGCACAAATAAGGGGCTGCGCCGGTCTTACGTCCTCGAGCCGAGGAGGCAAGCAATGAAAAGATTGGTCTACTTCTCGGCGGCAACCGTTTTGGTGTCCATAGTGGCAATCAGTTTCACATCTGCTCAAGCAACGACACCAGGAGCCAATCTACACGCACTGGTGAAGTCGCACTTGACCTTCGTGCACTGCCGGCGGGTTTACCACTGCTATTGGACTACCAAAGACCATTCAAGATTCAGACGCTGCCACGTTTGCGGCTAGCATGCTCGAAGCCAATCCGAAGCTCGAAAGCGCGCAGGAAGGCTTCGACCGCATCGTGACCGAGCAACAGCGGTCTGACCGGCACAAATAGGCGGCGATGTCCTGTGGCCCCGGACCTAAGAGCGTGAGGTGATCTCGGCGACGGCAGGTCTCGGCATCGCGGCGCGAGAGCGCCGCTGGGAATACATTAGGGTGAGGATCAGCGCGACGGTGAAGAGGTAGACCACGAGCTGGGCTGCACTCGGCCGGTCCGTATAGCCGATCAAGGTGTGCAGCAGCCGGCCGGCGAGGCTATCTTCCGGAAGAAGCCACGACGTGTCCCACACGGTCGAGGTGAGGATCTCGACATAACCGCCCTGTTGCAGGAAGGTGACCGCCTGAGCTGCAAGTCCCGCCGCGAGCAGCGTGATCAGACCAGAGGTCACCGAGAAGAGACGGCGCGTAGGAATGGCGAGCAGGCCGAGATAAAGCAGCGCCGACACGCCCGCGCCCGCGAGAACCCCGAGGAGGCCGCCGAGGATCATGCCGGGCACCGACGTTCCGCCCGATGCGAAGACCCCGTAGAGAAAAAGCACGACCTCTGAGCCCTCGCGCAGGACAGCCAGACCGCAGACCACGGCGAGCGCCAAGAGCGGCCTCTCGCCCGCAGCAACCTCACTGCCGACCCTCTTCATGTCCTGGGCGATCTCGCGGCCATGGCTTGCCATCCAGACATTGTGCCAGGTGAGCATGCCAACAGCGAGGATGAGGACGCAGGCATTGAACAGCTCCTGGCCGGAGCCCGCAAACAATGCGCCGATCTCGCTTGCGAAGGCGGCAACGATGCAGGCGCCGGCAAGTCCGGCGACGACGCCGAAGGCAACCCAGACTCCCCTCGCCGACACGCCTTTGGTCGCGGCGAGCACGATGCCGACGATGAGTTCCGCCTCGAGGACTTCGCGAAAAACGATGAGGAGCGTTGCAAGCATTGGCTACTCGGAGACGATCACGCCTTTGGCGGTGTCTTCGTGATATTCGCCCACGAAGGGGTAACGGCCGGGATCGAGCGGCCTGAGACGCACAGTGCCTGACGTGCCTCCGGCGATGACCTTCTCGATCTTAAGATCATGGGATTCGAATTCCTCGGCCGTTTCATCCTCGTTCTTGACGTTGAGCGTCACGGGCTTACCCGCCGGCACATGAATTTCGGCGGGCGTGAAGCGATGATCCTTGATCGTCACGTCGATCGCCGGCTCGGCCCGCGCCACCGCCGGAAAGGCGAGGCAAGCGGCCAAAGCAAGAAGGGGCAGAGGGTGGCGAATACCCATGGAACTCTCCGGAATGCTGGGACGGGGCCTTTTTCCAAGCTATATCCTCGGGTTGCCCTGCATGATATGAAAACTACACAAGAGAATAGTTGCGCGCTGTGCATGGGCTACGGAACTGGCGGAAAGGCTTGCGCGCATTGAAGCGGTCGATTCGCCAGCACTCGGTCGCGAGCCACTATGACGCAGGCGAATTTGCCCTGGGATTGTCCCGCGACGAGCCCCATCGCATGACGAGACGTTCCGCGACGCTCGCGGGCTTCGATCGATCACAGCGATGATCGCTTCGCCTCGCGCCGCTTCATGGCGACCGGCCGCGCCGGTGCAAGCTGTCACAATACGGACGTCCCTCCCCTCCCTCTTGCTTATGGCGCTTGTCGCTTCTTCTTGCCAAGATAAGGGCCCTGCTGGGGCCCATAACATGATCGAGAAACTTGAATTCATCATCGCGCTCGCCCGCGAGCGGCATTTCGGCCATGCCGCCGAGGCCTGCGGCGTGAGCCAGCCGACGCTGTCAGCAGGGATCAAGCAGCTCGAGGATTCCTTCGGGGTTCTGCTGGTGCAGCGCGGCTCGCGCTTCCAAGGCTTCACCCCTGAAGGCGAGCGGGTGCTCGACTGGGCGCGGCGTATCGTGGGCGATACCCGCGCCATGCATCAGGAGATCGACGCGCTGAAACGGGGCCTTGCCGGCCATATCCGCATCGCCGCCATCCCCACCGCGCTTGCCATGGTCGAGCTGCTCACCACGCCCTACCGTGCCAAGCATCCCGACGTGAGCTTCACCATCTGGTCGCGCAATTCCATCGAGGTGCTTGGACTGCTTGAGAATTTGGAGATCGACGCCGGCCTCACCTATCTCGACAACGAGCCTCTCGGCCGGGTGCAGACGGTGGCCCTCTATAGCGAGGAGTACCGGCTCCTGACCTCCTCAGACGCGCCGCTTGGCAATCGCGACAGCGTCACCTGGGCTGAGGTGGGCAAGGTGCCGCTTTGCTTGCTCACCCCCGACATGCAGAACCGGCGAATCATCGACGGCCTGCTGCGCGAGGCCGGCGCCGAGTTCGTCCCCGACGCTTGAATCCGACTCGATCCTCGTGCTGTTCGCCCATGTGCGCACCGGACGCTGGGCCAGCGTCATGCCGGCCAAGCTTGCCGCGGTGCTTGGCCTGACCGATACGGTACGGGCCATTCCCATCGTCAAGCCCGAGGTGACCCATTCGATCGGTCTCGTCGTCCCTCACCGCAATCCCTTGACACCGCTCATCAATGCGCTGGTCAACGAGGCCAAGAAGCTTGCCCCGATTTTGGGCAGCGACAGTCCGCCGAAGCCGCGGCGCAAGCGTGATATGAAAATCCGATCGACCGATAGAACTTTGTAATCAAAGGGAAATCTGGCTCTGCCCGCTTGCGATGCAGGGGGCCGCATAATATCTTTGCGTGAGGATCAAAGCCCTCAGCTGGGGAACGGGGTGGCTGTCGATTTTTGTCATCCAAGGGATGCTGCCTGCGCATGAGATATGAGCCATGGAGCGCCGAGCGCGCCCAAATGATCATCGACGCGAACAAGCATCGCCAGGGCGCGGCGCTGCCCATTTTGCATGCGCTGCAGCACGTCTTCGGCTGTGTGCCGGAAGCCGCCGTGGCGCTGGTGGCAGAGGCGCTCAACCTGTCCCGCGCCGAGATCTACGGCACGGTGACCTTCTATCACGACTTCCGCAACGAGCCTCCCGGCCGGCGCGTGCTCAAGCTTTGCCGCGCCGAATCCTGCCAGGCCGCAGGTTGCGATGCATTGGCAGCGCGCGCCGAGGAAAAGCTCGGCGTGAAGTTCGGCGAGACCACGCCTGACGCCCGCGTGACACTCGAGGCCGTCTATTGCCTCGGGCTTTGCCATAGCTCCCCCGCAGCGCTGCTCGATCACGATCACGTGGTCGGCATGCTCGATGAGGCAAAGCTCGACGCTCTCCTGAAAGAGGCGCAGGCATGAGGGCGCGGGTGTTCATCTCGCGGGACTCGGGTGCGCTTTGCGTCGGCGCCGAAGAGGTGGCGCGCGCTCTGTTCAAGGCCGCCGAGAAGCGCGGGCTCGATGTCGAGATCGTGCGCACCGGCTCGCGCGGCATGTACTGGCTCGAGCCGACGATTGAGGTTGCGCGGCCCGAGGGCCGTATCGGCTATGGGCCCGTGAAGCCGGCCGATATCGACAACCTGCTCGATGCCGGCATGCTGGACGGCGGCAAGCATCCCCTCTCCCTCGGCCTCATCGAGGACATCCCGTTCTTCAAGAAGCAGACACGGCTCACCTTCGCCCGCGTCGGCATCATCGATCCGCGCTCGCTCGAGGACTACAAAGCCCATGGCGGCTACAAGGGACTGGACAAGGCGATCGCAGGCGGCCCCGACGCGATCGTCGAGGAGGTGGTGAATTCAGGCTTGCGCGGCCGCGGCGGCGCCGGATTCCCCACCGGCATCAAATGGCGCACCGTCGCCCAGACCCGGCCCCAGCAGAAATACATCGTGTGCAACGCCGATGAGGGCGATTCAGGCACGTTCGCCGACCGCATGATCATGGAAGGCGATCCCCTCGTGCTGATCGAGGGCATGACCATTGCCGGCATCGCCGTCGGCGCCACCTACGGCTACGTCTATATCCGCTCAGAATATCCCCATGCCGTCGAGGCCATGGAGATTGCGATCAAGCGCGCCCGCGAAGGCGGCATGCTCGGGGCCAATGTCGACGGTTCCAAATACGCCTTCGACATGGAGGTGCGGGTCGGCGCCGGCGCCTATGTGTGCGGCGAGGAGACCTCGCTGCTCGAGAGCCTCGAAGGCAAGCGCGGCGAGGTCCGCGCCAAGCCTCCCCTGCCGGCCCATGTCGGCCTGTTCGGCAAGCCGACCGTCATCAACAATGTGCTGTCGCTTGCTAGCGTGCCGATCATCATGAGCGACGGCGCCGCCTGTTACCGCGATTTCGGCATGGGACGCTCGCGCGGCACCATGCCGATCCAGCTCGCCGGCAACATCAAGCATGGCGGGTTGTTCGAGACCGCCTTCGGCATGAGCCTTGGCGAGCTCGTCGACGACATCGGCGGCGGCACGCGGACAGGCAGGCCGGTGCGCGCGGTGCAGGTCGGCGGACCGCTCGGCGCCTATTTCCCGCGGAGCCTGTTCGCTACGCCGTTCGACTATGAAGCCTTCACCGCCGCCGACGGGCTGATCGGCCATGGCGGCATCGTGGTGTTCGACGACACCGTGAACATGGCCAAGCAAGCCCGCTTCGCCATGGAGTTCTGCGCCATCGAATCCTGCGGCAAGTGCACGCCATGCCGCATCGGCTCGGCGCGCGGCGTCGAGCTGGTCGACAAGATCATGGCCGGCGAAGAGCGCGCGGCAAACATCACCGTGCTCGAAGATCTCTGCAACACCATGAAGTTCGGTTCGCTCTGCGCGCTGGGCGGCTTCACGCCCTACCCCGTGATGAGCGCGCTCACCCATTTCCCCGAAGATTTCGGCGCTTCGCCAAAGCGCCTCGAAGCTGCTGAATGAGGACCTCGCAAATGTCGCTGATCCACGAAATCGACTTCGGCACCCCGCGCTCCAAATCGGAGAAGACGGTAACGCTCACCATCGACGGCGTGGCGGTCACGGTGCCGGAAGGCACCTCCATCATGCGCGCGGCAGTCGAGCTCGGCAGGGAGATCCCGAAGCTGTGCGCGACCGACATGGTCGAGGCCTTCGGCTCCTGCCGGCTTTGCCTGGTCGAGATCCAGGGCCGCGCCGGAACGCCTGCCTCCTGCACCACGCCGGTCGCCGAAGGCATGGTGGTGCATACCCAGACCGAGCGGCTGAAGCGGCTGCGCAAGGGCGTGATGGAGCTCTACATCTCGGAGCACCCGCTCGATTGCCTCACCTGCTCGGCCAATGGCGACTGCGAGCTGCAGGACATGGCGGGCGCCGTGGGCTTGCGCGAGGTGCGCTACGGTTACGACGGCAAGAAGCACTTCAATCCGGGCATCGACGCTTCCAATCCCTATTTCACCTACGAGCCTTCGAAATGCATCGTCTGCTCGCGCTGCGTGCGGGCCTGCGAGGAGGTGCAAGGCACTTTCGCGCTGACCATCGCCGGGCGCGGCTTTGAGTTGTTCGTCTCGGCGAGCGAGGCCGGGCCTTTCCTCGAGTTTGAATGCGTGTCTTGCGGCGCCTGCGTGCAGGCCTGCCCGACTGCGACGCTGAACGAGAAATCGGTGATCGAGATCGGGACGCCCGAGCACTCCGTGGTCACGACTTGCGCCTATTGCGGCGTCGGCTGCGCCTTCAAGGCCGAGATGCGCGGCGAAGAGGTCGTGCGCATGCTGCCCTACAAGGACGGCAAGGCCAATCGCGGCCATTCCTGCGTCAAGGGCCGCTTCGCCTACGGCTACGCCACTCACAGCGACCGCATGCTGAAGCCGATGATCAGGTCGAAAAGATCACCGATCCGTGGCGCGAAGTGTCCTGGGACGAGGCGATCAACTACGCGGCCTCGGAGTTCAAGCGCATCCAGGCGAAATATGGCAGGAGCTCCGTCGGCGGCATCACCTCCTCGCGCTGCACCAACGAAGAGACCTTCCTGGTGCAGAAGCTCGTGCGCGCGGCCTTCGGCAACAACAATGTCGATACCTGCGCGCGGGTGTGCCATTCGCCGACCGGCTACGGGCTGAAGACCACCTATGGCACCTCGGCCGGAACGCAGGACTTCGACTCGGTCGAGCAGGCCGACGTGATCATGATCATCGGCGCCAACCCGACCGATGGCCATCCGGTGTTCGCCTCTCGCATGAAGAAGCGGCTGCGCCAGGGCGCCAGGCTGATCATCCTCGATCCCCGCCGCATCGACCTCGTACGCACGCCGCATATCGAGGCCGATTACCATCTGCCGCTCAAGCCAGGCACCAACGTGGCCGTGGTCACCTCGCTCGCCCATGTCGTCGTCACCGAAGGGCTGGTGAACGAGAAATTCGTGCGCGAGCGCTGCGACTGGGACGAGTTCCAGGATTGGGCGGCGTTCGTCTCCGACAAGCGCCACAGCCCCGAGGAAGTCGAGAAGCTCACCGGCGTTCCCGCCGAGTCCATCCGCGGCGCGGCGCGGCTCTATGCCACCGGCGGCAACGGCGCCATTTATTACGGCCTCGGCGTCACCGAGCACAGCCAGGGCTCGACCACGGTGATGGCCATCGCCAATCTCGCCATGGCCACCGGCAATATCGGCCGCGAGGGCGTCGGCGTGAACCCACTTCGTGGGCAAAATAATGTTCAAGGCTCCTGCGACATGGGATCGTTCCCGCACGAGGTGTCGGGCTACCGGCACGTCTCAGAGGACGCGACCCGCGCCATGTTCGAGTCATTGTGGGGCCGGCCGCTCGACGAGGAGCCAGGCTTGCGCATCCCCAACATGATCGACGCCGCGCTCGACGGCTCGTTCAAGGGTCTCTACATCCAGGGCGAGGACATCCTCCAATCCGATCCCAACACCCAGCACATGGCGGCGGGACTGTCGGCCATGGAATGCGTGGTGGTGCAGGATCTGTTCCTGGTCGAGACCACGAACTACGCCCATGTGTTCCTGCCGGGCTCCACGTTCCTCGAGAAGAACGGCACCTTCACTAACGCCGAGCGGCGCATCCAGATGGTGCGCAAAGTGATGCAGCCGAGGAACGGCTATGAGGATTGGCAGGTGACCGAGCTGCTGTCCAACGCGCTCGGCTATCCGATGCATTACAATCACCCGTCGGAGATCATGGACGAGATCGCGGCGCTCACCCCAACCTTCGCCGGCGTCTCCTACAAGAAGCTCGACGAGCTCGGCTCGGTGCAGTGGCCGTGCAATGCGGCGGCGCCGGAAGGCACGCCGGTGATGCACATCAACGGCTTCGTGCGCGGCAAGGGCAAGTTCGTCATCACCGAATATGTGGCGACCGACGAGAAGACCGGCCCGCGCTACCCGCTGCTGCTCACCACCGGGCGCATCCTCAGCCAGTACAATGTCGGCGCGCAGACGCGGCGCACCGCCAACGTGGTGTGGCACGAGGAGGACGTGCTCGAGATCCATCCGCACGACGCCGAGCAGCGCGGCGTGCGCGACGGCGACTGGGTGAAGCTCACGAGCCGCGCCGGAGAGACGACGCTTCGCGCCAAGATCACCGAGCGCGTGGCCCCCGGCGTGGTCTACACCACCTTCCACCACCCCAATACCCAGGTGAATGTGGTGACCACCGAGTTCTCCGACTGGGCCACCAACTGCCCGGAATACAAGGTGACGGCGGTGCAGGTCATGCCGTCGAACGGGCCGTCGGAGTGGCAGGAGGAATATGAGGAGCTGACTCGCGGCAGGCGCGGCGCATTGCCGAGCCCTTGATCGCGGCGGAGTAGGCGGAAAAGCCATGCAGCCCGACCGCCTGGTCTATATGGCGAACCAGATCGGCAAGTTCTTCGAGTCGCAGCGCGCCGACGAGGTGGTTCCGGGGATCGCCAACCATATCAAGAAGTTCTGGGACCCGCGCATGCGCGACGCGATCTTCGCGTACATGGATGCCGGCGGCGAAGGCATCGACCCGCCGGTGCGCGAAGCGCTCGACAAGCTCAAGGCCGCGGGGCACAGGACCAAGGCGAGCCTCGACGAACGATCGAGTTTCCAAGGAACATAGTCAGGGTGCACATCATGAAAGTTGCGACGCGAAGAGAGCTGCTTCGTGCGCTGGTCGCCGCGATGGCGATCGGCGCTTTCATCCTCCCCTTCCCGACCAGCGCCGAAGACAAAGGGCCGGTGGTGTTCGCCGCGGCGAGCCTCAAGGACGCGCTCGATGCGATTAACGCCGAGTGGCAGAAGGAGAGCGGCAAACAGGCCACGATCTCCTATGCCGCGTCCTCGGCACTCGCCAAGCAGATCGAGCAAGGCGCGCCGGCGGACATTTTCGTCTCGGCGGACGAGGACTGGATGAACTATCTCGCCGACCGCAAATTGATCAAGCCTGAGACGCGCTTCGACCTCGTCGGCAACAAGCTCGTGTTGATCGCGCCAAAGGATTCGAAGCTCACCGCCACGATCGCGTCAGGTTTCCCGCTCGCGTCTCTGCTCGCCGACGGACATCTCGCCATGGCCGATACCGCGTCGGTGCCGGCCGGAAAATACGGCAAGGCTGCGCTCGAGAAGCTAGGCGTGTGGGACGGAGTGAAGGGCAGAATAGCCCAGGCGGAGAACGTGCGTGCGGCGCTCGCTCTCGTGTCGCGCGGCGAGGCGCCGCTCGGCATCGTCTACGCCACCGACGCCAAGTCCGACCCCAAGGTCAAGGTGCTCGACACCTTTCCGGAGAGCACGCACGCGCCGATCCTCTATCCGATCGCCATCACAGCGTCCTCGACCAACAAGGAGGCGCCTTCTTTCCTCACCTACCTCAAGACCGCGTCGGCGCAGAGCGTGTTTGAGGCGCAGGGCTTCAAGGTGCTATTGAACTACTAGAGTTGTGTCGTCATGCCCGGGAGCAGTCCCGGGCATCCACGAATTTCCCCGGCCGGAGATCAAGACGTGGATGGCCGGGTCAAGCCCGGCCATGACCAGCACTTTTAAGACCTCTTGCTCACGCTGACCCCCGAAGAGCTTGACGCGATCAAGCTCTCCTTGCGCGTCGCGGCGCTCGCCACGGCAGCGAGCCTCCCTTTCGGCATCGCCATCGCCATGCTTCTGACGCGGACCCGCTTCTTCGGCCGCGCGCTCCTCAATGCGCTCGTGCTCTTGCCGCTGGTGCTGCCGCCGGTGGTCACCGGCTATGTGCTGCTGCTGCTGTTCGGGCGGCAAGGGCCGATCGGCCGCTTTCTCGACGAGCAGCTCGGCATCGTGATCGCCTTTCGCTGGACCGGGGCGGCGCTCGCCTGCGCGGTGATGGGCTTTCCGCTCATGGTGCGGGCGATCCAGCTTTCGGTCGAAGCGGTCGACCGCAGGCTCGAGCAGGCGGCGTCGACGCTCGGGGCCAATCCGCTATTCGTGTTCTTCACCGTGACGCTGCCGCTGATCCTGCCAGGCGTGATCGCCGGCGCCATCCTCTGCTTCGCCCGCGCCATGGGCGAGTTCGGCGCCACCATCACCTTCGTCTCGAACATCCCCGGAGAGACGCAGACGCTGCCGACCCTGATCTACACCTTCACGCAAGTTCCCGGCGGAGAAGCCGGCGCGCTCAGGCTGACGCTGATCTCGGTCGCGATCTCGCTCGGCGCCGTGCTCGCTTCAGAGGCTTTCGTCAGGCGGGTGCAGCGGCGAAACCGCGCCGATTAGCCCCGGTCAGGGCATGACGGCCAGGCCCCAAGGCAGGCGCCCGACCGGCACGGACTTCTCAGCCTTCAGGCTATCGACGTCGATGACGGTCATGTCGTTGGTGAGGCCGTTGGCGACATAATATTTCTTGCCGTCAGGGCTCATCTCCCCGTGCCACGGGCGCTGGCCGACCAGGATGTAATCCTTGACCTCCTTGGTCGCGGCATCAATGACGCCGATGCGATTGGCGGGGCCGAGCGCCACGAAGAGCAGCTTGCCGTCCTTGGTGAAGTCCATGCCGACCGGCTGCAGCGACTCAGGCCGCACGCCAGGCACCTCGAAAGTGATCTTCTTGACGACCTTCCAGGTCGCGGGATCGATCACCGAAATCGAGCCGCCGACCTCCGAGGAAACCCAAAGCTCCTTGCCGTCATGGGTGAACTTCGCCTCGCGCGGGCGAGAGTCGACGAGCACGTTGGCGATCAGCTTGCGCTGAGCGTTGTCGATGACATGCGCCATGCTCGTGCTCTCCGAGGTGGCCACGGTGTATTTTCCGTCAGGGCTCACGGTCATGCCTTCAGGCTCAACGCCGACCGGCACCTCGGCCAGCACGTCGCCGCTCTTAATGTCCATGATGGTGACCAGGCTGTCGTCCTCATTGGCGATGTAGATGACCTCACCCTTGGGATCGACCGCCATGAGCTCGGGGTCAGGCCCCGATTCAAGCTCACGGCTTTTCTCCAGCTTCGCGGTATCGATCACATCCATGATGTCGCCGTCACCGGCGGCGACGAACAGCTCCTTGTTGTCGGGGCTGAGGATGATGCCGCGCGGACGCCGCGCCACCTTGATGGTCTTCTTCACCTCGAGCGTGTCGCCGTCGATCACGGTGACGGTGTTGTCCTTCTCGTTGGAGACGAAGATGGTCACGGCAAAGCACGGCGTCGCGGTGAGCATCGAAAGTGCCGCAAGGGTGGCGATGACGGAAAATCGAATCATGGGGTTTCCTCAGATTGCGTCTATTAGAACTTGCACTTGGTCTCCGGCTCGTCGAAGCCAAGCGTGTCGGTGAGAAACTTTTCGTGCAGGAAGCCTTCCTGCGGCGAGGTGGAGACTGGAACGCGGGTGCCGCCGCCGAGAATGATCGGCTGGCGCATCTGGTGGTCCCAGGTGCGGAAGCTGAGCGCCTGGCCCTTGAAGCCTTCGATCTTGAACTGATCGGAGAGCAGATAAGCCTTCACGTCCTGCGGCGTGGTCTTGCCGGACTTCATCGCCGAATCGGAAAGCGAGCGGAACGCAAGCCAGGCGGTGTAGTCGCGCTCGACCGGCTGGCGCTTGGCGAGGCGCGGGATGGCGTTCTGGAAATGCATGGCGCCGGATTCGGTATAGGACTTGTCCCAAGCAACCGCCTGCAGTCCCTGGGTGCCGACCACCGGGCGCGGGATGTAGGTGCGGTAGGCCAGGTAGTCGCCGAAATCGTCGTCGCTGTTGATGACCCACACGACGTCGTGGTCCGGAGCCTGCTCAGTCTCCATCGGGATCTGCGCCTGGATCTGCTGGTGGCCAGAGTCGAGATTTCGTGCCCCTGGCGGCAGGTCATAGACCTTGTCGTCGACGACCTTGCCGCCGAAGCGCGCGGCGGAACGCTTCACCATGGCGACATAGTCCTGATCCTGCGGCGTGTCGCGGCGGATCACGAACCAGCGCGGCCATTTCTTCCAGATGAGATATTGCGCGAGCGCGTCGGCGCGCATCGCATAGTCAGGAATGATGTGGAACACGTTCTGGCGGCACAGCTCCTGCCGGAGCGCCGTGGCGCTCGAACGGATGTTCATGATCACCGAGTTCTTGGCCTCCGGCAGATCTGCCACGGCGACGAGATCGGCAGGTTCCAGATCGGCGATGATGAAGGCGTCGCCGTTTTTCAAAATTTCCTTGGCCTTGGCGACGACGTCGCGGTCTTGCGGGACGATGGCCTCGACCAGCTCGAAGGCGGAGCCGACCAAGGCGCCCGCCTGGTTCGCCTCTTTCAGCATCAGGCGCGCGCCTTGGATGCCTTTATCGATGATCGGCTTCTCGGCGTAGGAGAGCGGCAGAGGCTCGTCATACTCCTTGCCGAGATAGTAGATGCGCATCGGCTTGGTCTGTGCGGCAGCGCCAGGGGCGGCGGCAGGAGCGGCGGGTGCCGGAGCGGCGGCGGGCGCTTGCGGGGTCGCGGCAGGAGCCGCGGGCGCCGCGGCAGGCGCGGGAGCGGGCGCGGGCGCGGGACTTGTCTGAGGGGTTTCGGCCAGCACATGGCCGGCGACCAGGCAAACTGTCAGAAGGGAGGCTGCCAAGGGGCCAAAGAGCTTGGCCCTATGACGCAGACAAGACACGGACAAACGCAACATCGGCCTCCGCTATTCCACCCTGCTCGCAAGTGGTCACCGGCTTTGGAAAGGTATCTTCCAGAGATACGGATTTATGGCAATGCGCACCGAACAGCATGGCAATCTTTTTGCCAAGTTAAACTATCGCAAGCTTGGTTGGATTTGCGCGCTTCCCAGATGACAAAAAGATTAACAGCTGCATCGCTCGTGCAGGACCTCAACGATGTCCTGGAGCAGCGAAGCGAAAGGACGATGAAAAGCGAAAGGCCGCCAAGCTGTCACCGAGCTTGGCGGCCTTGATGGATTGGGATCTGGACGAGGCGCTTAGTAGTTCTTCGGCTGGTAGGTGGCGCCCTCGTTCTTGATCGAGTTCGGGTTCACCGAGCGGATGAACGAGATGACTTTCCACAAATCGTCCGAGGTCTTGATGATCCCGCCGAAGGGCGGCATTGGGCCGACCACGACCTCCGAATGGACGCGGCTATAGCCAGCTTGCTTCAGTCCATCGGAGCCGAGCGAGATCAGGCGGAACAGCGTGTCGTCGTCTGGGCTATAGACCCAGGTTTCGTTGGTGAGAGGGGGGCACATGCCGCCACCGCCACCGCCGCCATGACAACCATTGCAGCTGAAGGAGAGATATTTCTTGTGACCTTCATCGCCGATAGCCGCGAGCTTGGCCGGATCGGTGAGTTGGTCTCTGTACGGGTTCACCAGCCCACCCTTGGGCGTGGCCTTGACGAGGTCAAGCGGCGGCGTCGTGTCGCCGGCCTTGCAACATCCGCCGGCCGCGGCTGCTCCGCCGGCCGCCGGCGCTGCGGCTTCTCCGCCTGCTGGCGGGGCCGCGGGGGTCGCCGCGGGTGCGGCCGGGGCCGCGGGGGTCGCCGCGGGTGCGGCCTCATCGGCCGCCTGGGAGCAGCCCATCCAAGCGCCGGTGGAAACAAATCCCACCGCTAAAAGTCCAATGATCATTTTGCGCACTGTTTCGCTTCCTTACCCTAGTTGCCTTTGATTGAACGTCTTCAGGTGAGCACGTCGAAGGGAGCCATCCCCGAGATGATGCGCATAGTGCGTCCCGGAGGCGGCCGCGTCATGGAAAACAACCTTGCAAAACGAGCTTCAGCCTCGCCGGCGCAGCGCGTTCCGCAAGTCGTAGTAGCCCAAGACTCCTCTACCGAAAACACCCAATCTTGTGAGCGTTTGGCCACGATAGGCTTAACGGCCCTCGCCGCGGCCTCTTCGGTAGCTTCCAGGATTGACTGAGTCTCGGGAGAGAATGTCGCAGCGACGGCCTTGCTCGGAACCGCCGCGCGCCGGGACAGAAAGAACCTGACCAAATCTCAACATGGTCTCGCGGTCCACAGCCCAAAAGCCTTCGATCAATTGGTGACTTCGAAAGTCTTACTATCAAAAGTGTAGCGCGGCACCTGCGTCCACACGCCGTCTTCTTGCACCGGAACCTTGTGGATCTTGACGTTGTCCACTTCGAGCTTGCCGGTCTTCTGATTCACCCAGAAATCGATGTCGTAATATTCGTCCTGGCTGCCAGGCTTGCGGAAGTCGGTGCACACGAAATACTCACCTTCCTTCTTGAGGTGGCGCACCGGCTGGTGGATCTCCACGAATTCGAGCGGCAAGGTCTCGCCGGTCTTGTCGTCCTTGATCGGAAGGTTGCCGTCCTTGTCCTTGTGGGTGGCGATGTAGTTGTGAATGGCGCTCATCACCTGCCAGGCGCGGGTCACTTCCATGTCGCCGGGGTGCTCGCCTGCACCGGTAGCCACCACCAGGCCTGCGGCGAGCGGGTGATCATGACCCAGCTGTCGCCCTCCTGCTTCGGGCCTCCCCGCACGCGGATGTCCATCAATTTGAGGTCTTTGCCCCTCAGGCTTGAACCAGAAGTCGATGGCGTATTTCTTCTTCGGCTCGTCCTTGTCGTGAAAGATGACGTCCGGGAACCAGCCATAGCCTTCCATGCCGCGCACGATCTTGATCTCGTCGAAGACGAGATGGAGGTCGGCGTTGAGCTTCGGATCGCGGAACACGAAGGCGCCGTCTTTGGTGCGCTCGTCGATCACCTTCTTAACCGCGGCGTTGACGTCGTCCTCGGTGAAGTCGCGCTCAGACGTTGCGGCCGCGGGCGACGCCGCCAAGAACGGCACGAACTGCGACAGAGACGCCGGCAGCCCAAAGCACAAAACCACGGCGATGGCCGTGGCTTGTACAATCGATCGCAAAGGCCCTCGCAAACGAGCCGAGGTCATTGGCTCGAGGTCCCGGGCTTGGTCTGAGCCTCAGGAGCGGCTGCCGACTTTGCCGTGGCGAGCACCCTGATGGCTTGGGCGGCCTCCATGTTCTTGTTCATCTCCGCCACATCCTCGGCGGTCTTGCCCTGATTGTTCTTGGCGGCGGTGTCGGCGCCAGATTCGATCAAGAGGCCGATCATGGGCGGGTTGTTGTGGGCCGCGGCCACCATCAGCGCGGTGACGCCAGCCTTCGATTTGGCGTTCACGTCGGCGCCGCGCTCCAAGAGACCCTTGGCGATATCGAGGGGGCGAGTGCTCGTGGGCAAGAAGACGGCGCCCTCCCCCGGCGAGCTCTGCGCCACCGCGACCATCAGGGGTGTAAGCCCGTCGGCCCCGGCCGGCACGTTCACCTTGGCGCCAGCCTCCATCAGCGCTTTGGCCACTTCATATCTGTCCTCGGCGATGGCGACCGCCAGAGGCCGGAAACCTTCAGGCCCGGGCTTTTCGATGTCGGCACCCTTGGCGAGCAGAGCTTTGACCGTCGGCACGTGGTCGCGCAACACGGCGGCAATCAGCGGGGTGATGCCGTCATTGTTCGTCAGATTGGGATCGGCGCCGAGCCCAATAAGGAACTCCGCCATTTCCGGATGACGATCGCGGGCGGCGCTGGTGAGAGGCGTGGCGCCCTGATTGTCGACCTTGTTGACGTCGGCGCCCTTGCCGACCAGGAACTTCACGCGAGCCGTATCGTTGGCAATGACCGCGTTGCTCAGCTCCTGGGTGATGTCGGCGCCTTGCTCGAGCCAACCTTCGACCTTCTGCTGGGTGACGACCTGGTCCGGCGTGGCGAGATCGGGACGCGCCTTAAAGTCCTGCTGCGAGACCGTGTTGTAATAACCGTGCGCAGGCAGGTCGCCAGCGATCAGGCAGCGACTGCATTGCACGAGCGGAACGCCGTAGCTCCGCAAGATCTTCTCGATCTCGTCCTTCTTGTCCTCAAGGGCGAATTCGAGGGCATATTTCAGCATCACGTCGGTCTTACGCACACCGATGGCGAGGTCGAACTCGAGCGGTACCGAGTCTTCCCAAGAATTCACGGCCTGAATGGTGATCGGCTCACCCTTCGACTTGACCCAGCCGGCAAATGGCCCCCAAACCGCCGCGACGTCGAGATCGCCGTCGACGACTTGCTGCACCTGATAATAGGGCTGATTTTCCGGCTTCAGGTCTGCGTCATGGGTAATGACGTGAAGCTTGAGATTGTCGACGATGCCGTGCATTCACCAGCGCCTCGCGAATGCCAGAGGTCTGGAAAACACCGATCCTCAGCTGCTTGAGCTTCGGATCGTCGAAGCTCTTGAAGTCGAAGCCCTTGTCGTTGCGATAAGCGAGCACGTAAGTGGTGCGATAGACCGGCGTGGTGGTGAGCTGCGAGCCGTAATTGGCGGGCACATCGATCATCACGTCGCATCTTTGCGCGTCGAAGGTCTCGCGATTGAGCGCGCGCTCGAGCATCGGCCGCCAAAAGAAGCTCACCTGGGCACCCATGGCCTCGCCGAGAACGTCGGCGATCTTGTTCTCCATGCCCTCCTGCTTGATGTTGGAGAACGGCATGTTGCCGGGATCGGCGCAGACGACGATGCGATCGATCTTCTTCGCCTTGTAGGCGGCCTTCGCGGCGGCGCGGATGGAGATCTTCTCGCTCGGGGTGAGATCGTCGAACTCTTTGCTGAGATCGCGCGTAAAGGGCTTTTTCGCCGCAACCGCAGGAGCCGCGACGAGGCCGAGAGCGGCGAGGCAGATGGCCACAGCCGTGAAGATACGTAGGGTGATGGGGGACACGGGCGTTACTTCGCTGGTTTGAGGGTGCGAACGGTGGGCAAGTCCCATCCATCGCAGCCGCAAGGGGGCCTGAAGTTTGTCCCTTATATAGGAAAAAGACGCCCGATGCCGCAAGGGCATCGGGCGTCCATAACGTCTAGTCTAGAGAGTCAGGTTATTCCATGACCCTGAAGACGTTCAGCTCGCCACCCTGCGGGATGAACTGCAGGCCAGCGGCCTTGGTCATCGCCGTAGCACCAATGGCGCCGAACTTGTCGCTGAGGTCGAGACCAGCAGTCACGGGCAGGCCGATCCAGCCGCCGATACCGCTGTAGACACCAACGTACTGCTTGCCACTGAGCTTCCAGGTAGCCGGGTTGCCGATGATGCCGGAACCAAGCTTGCGGCTCCACAGGATCTTGCCGGACTTCCGATCAACAGCGCGGAAGTCACCGCCGAGGCTGCCGTAGAACATCAGGCCGCCATCGGTGACCATCGTGCCGCCCCAGTTCGGGTACGGATCCGGAATCTCCCACACGGTCTTGCCGGACAGGACATCATACTTCTTGATCTTGCCGGTGGTGCCGGGTTTCTCAGGGAACATGTACACGTTCGCGAACACGTAAACCGTGCCCTGGTTCGTGTGCGTGCGCTCCTGGGGCTCCAGCTCCATGCACCAATTGTTGGTGGGCATGTAGAAGATGTTGCCTTCCTTAGGATCGACCGAACCCGGCTGCTGGTCCTTGCCGCCCATAGCTGACGGGCAGGCAGAGACGTTGCGGCCACGCTCGAGCGGAGAGTGCTCGCGCACCTTGATCGGGCGGCCGGTCTTCATGTCGACCTTCTCGGCCCAGTCCGTCGTCACGTATTTCGTGGCGCGGAGCAGCGTGCCGTCAGTGCGGTCGAGCACATAAGCAAAGCCGTTACGATCGAAGTGGGTGAGAGCCTTCACCTTCTTCCCGTCGATGGTCATGTCGGTCAACATATTCTCGTTGATGCCGTCATAGTCCCACTGATCGAAGGGTGTCATTTGATAGGCGAACACCGCAGTGCCGTCCTTGACGTTGCGGCCGAAGAGCGTCATCGACCACTTGTTGTCAAAATCGCCGGCATTGCATTCTTCGTGGGTCTTGTCGGGGCAACGATAGGCAGGGCTCCACAGGCCGGGGTTACCGGTCGAGTAGTAGACGATCTTCAGCTCGGGGTCATAGCTGTACCAGCCCCAAGCAGCACCGCCGCCGATCTTGTAGTCCTCACCCGGGAAAGTCTTGATACCGAGATCGGAACCAGCCTGACCGAATTGCGGGTTGGCTTTGTTGGTGTCGGGGGTCAGGCACACGTCCGCGTCGGAACCCGTGCTTTGGCACTCCCAAACCTTCGAGCCGTCTGCAAGGCTGTACGCAGTCACGCGACCGCGAGCAGCAAACTCGTCACCGCCGAAGCCGATGATCACCTTATCGTCGGCGATCAATGGAGCGGGGGTGATGGTCTCGCCCTTCTCAGGCCACGCATGCTTGACTACCCAAACTTCCTGGCCGGTCTGGCCATCGAGGGCAATCACGAAGCCGTCGAGGGTGCCGAACACGAACTTGCCGTCGGCATAAGAACCGCCACGGTTGACGGTGTCGCAGCAAGCGCGCGGCACAGCCGATTCGTCACGGTCAGTCGTCTTCACATAATGCCAAACCTGCTTCGGGTTGTCCGGATCAGTCAGATCCAGGCCTTGCACCACGTTGCAGTTCGACATGGCTGGGCAGCCACTGACCATGTACAACATGGTCTTGCCACCAACGTCCTTGATGACGAGGGGCTGACCTTCATGGCCACGCAGAGCGTTGGTGCCCTGCAACCAGATCATCTGAAGCTTATTCACGTTGCCGCCATTGATGTCGGCCAACGCGCTGTGCCGGGTCAGGGCAAAGTCACGACCAGGAGCCGGCCATTGGTCCGGATCAGCCATTCTCTTGAGCTGCTCCTCGTCGGAGTTTGCCATAGCCGCACCCGACACACCCATCATCAAGGCGATGAGCGCGCCGGTTACGAGACTACACTTGAGGTAGTTCATTTCCTTCTCCTCTCCCTAGCTTACTCAGTTCACCGATTAAGCTGAGTTGTTTTGGTAGTGGTAGTTTACCCTCGGCAGGGATTGCCAAGGGGACTGAAGCCCTTGCGAGTTTGCCAATTGTCAGAATGGATGTGAGAGGCTGCCCTAAAGCGCCGAAGCAATTGAACGCGCCTCGCGCCCGCCGCAGTAGCGGGTTCTCTAACGACCACATTCACGCTAGTGACACCTCACGAGGAATCATAGCCTAGCGCAGAGCGCACCACGGGGGTTATCAAAAACCCCTTGCCAATAGGCGGCCCGCTCGTTGCCAAGCTGCCCGCCCATATTTGCCAAATGCGTTCGCTTTGCAAGTGAAAATTTCCCGTGGAAGCAAAATCTGCAAGCCATTGGTTTCATGCATCTGTCGTGCCGCGCAATCATGCTCAAGGAACGATCAAAATTGTGCAGTGCACGACGGAAGTGCGGCTGAAAATTCATCGCATGCGGCGCGGTGGACTGCCTCGATCGCGCGCGACTTGCGCGTACTTGCCCAATTGCGCACGGCAATTGATTTGAGATTCGACGATTCAAAAAATTAACAGAAGCCGTGTACAGGCCCGGCGGCCGCCAATCAGCCTACGGAAAGTCGCGACATCATTTGGAAGGCCGCGCCGTCGCCGAGGGAAGATGCTGGATGGCGATGCGCATGACGGTGTTGTCCTTCTCGTTGGAGACGAAGATCTGCAGGGCAAAGGCGGGGAAGGCGGCGCAAGTGACTGTCTCCTTGAACTTGGGCTACGATTGGCAAGGCGCTCTCACCTTGCTCGCCGTCGAGGTTGGGGGGGTGCAGTCAAGGCCGCACCCCACAGCCCCAGCCAAGCCTTCGCGCCTCGGCATTCGGATTGCTCGGCGCGATATGGAAACAGCCTCTGGTACGACCGGCCGGTCCGCACCCAGCTTCTTGTGGCGGTAGGGCCGGACCCTTGCTCAGGATCTCCTTGTCCTTGGCGACGACGTCGCCGTCGGCAGGGAGAAGGTCTTCGATGAGCTCATACTTCTGGCCGAGAAAGGCGCCGCTCTTGTTGTTGTCCGCGATGGCGAGGCGGGCACCTTGCACGCCGTTGTCGGTCAGGATCGGATCGACCAGCGACAAAGGCGGCGGCTCGTCATAGGCCTTGGCGAGATAGTGGATCTTGATGTCCACCGCCGGCGGCGTTCCAGGAATGGAAGGTGCCGCAGCGTCGGCCGGCTTCTGCTCCTCGGCAACCGCGCCGAGGCCGAGCAATGGAAGGGCGAGCAACAGGGCGGCGGCGCGCCAAGCGCTTGCCAGAACGCGCCGCGCAAGAGCACGGGGGAGCCATCCACTTATGGACTGAGACACCAGGTTCAATGCGTACTCTTCCGCGAGGGAACGGAGAACGTCCCGAGCTCGCGACTTCACTCGTCGATTTGGTTGCGGGGCTTTCGTTCGGTGGCGAAGCGGAGGCTAGCCAATCGCGCCCTGCCAGGGTTTCCCGACTTCGCGACAAGGCAACGGCAATCATGTCGGGAATTATCCCCGAATACGTACCTAATGTTCCCCGGCGCTCCGAAGGGTCACGTTGCGCGCCGCCCGAAAGCGATCACGCCGAACACCGGCACGACAAAGCCGATGATCAGCACGGCGGCCGTCAGCGCCGGCAGGTTCTGGTAGGAGCCGCGATCGACGTGGAACAGCAGGTTGAGATATTTCGTCAGCAATTGACCTGCGACCAGGGCCACGTTCATCAGCGAGGCCATCAGCGCAAACCAGGTGGCGCGGCGACCTGACGGCGCGTTGAGCGCGACCAGGGTCAATGCCGGGATCATGCTGAGCTCGACGAAGGGCGAGGATGCGGTGGTGTCGACAAAGGCGATGGTGCGGGCGCCGAAGCCGAACATCTGCTCGGTCCATTCATCGAGGCGAAGCGCGAGCGCGAGTGTCGGCAGCGACAGGATGGTGCCGATGATGGTGAGCCAGAGCAGCACCTTCGGGATCGGCTGGCGGGTGATGACGTCGGAGAACAGCCAAGCTCCGGCGAGGCTGAGGCCGGCGCCGATCTGCGCCAGCGTGCCGTAGAAGGCTTCGTCGAAGCCGAGCACGTCGATGGTGAACCAGCGATACCCCTCCCCTACCCCCGGCGTGGCGCGATAGAAGAAGATGACGAGCGCAGCGAACAGAATTTTCCGGCGATGCTGCTCGTCGACCTCCTGGGCCACGCGGGCGAGCATCAGAGCGATGATGGTGACCGAGATGAGAAAGATCATCTCCTGGCCGAAGGGCACACCGCCAAGGCCGATGGCGACGACCGCGGCGCCGAACAGCAATCCCCCGCCGAGGATGCGCCAATCGATCGGCCTTGGCGTGGCGCCGTCAAGCCGCACCAGGTTGGCCCCGGTAACCGAGATGGCGGGAACGATCAGCCCCAGCAGGAACACGGTCTCGTAGCTGAACATTTGCGCGAGCCAACCCGAGAGGCCGGCGACCGAAAGGATGCCGGACCACAGAGCGAGCCTTCCAAGCACCTGAACGAGGCCGAGCTCGCGCTCGACCTCGGCAAGAGGACGCGGCGTGCCGTCGGGGTTTTTGCGGTCGACGACCTCGGTGGTCATGGCGTCGGCGACCACGTCTTGCAGCACGACGCCGATCACGATGAGGAGCTGAGCGGCAACGTAGAGCGCATTCTTGCCGGCGAAGGTAATCCAGCCGCCGGCAGCACCGGCGAGAACGATGAGCCCGGTGGCGACCAGGCTCGCGCCGATATAGACATAGGCGCGGCGCTCGGAGCCAAGGATCGGCACGGAATCCACGAGCTGGCCGAACACCATCTTGATGGTCCAGGGCAGCGTCAGCCACACGGCGATGGAGGCAAGCTCGGCAGGGGTGAGGGTCAGCGCTTCCTTGATCCAGAAGGTCTCGGCGATGGTGACGAGCCCGAGCGCGCCATAGGCGTAATAGATCATGAGCAGCGGCAGATAACGGAGCCGCATGGCGCGCACCGGCGTGAGCAGCGCCGTGCGCAGTCTGTCGCGCACGTGCCGCCGGCCTGTGGTCGCCGAGGATGGAGGGCGTGAGGCTGCCGTCATGTGTCGCTAGCGGTCCCGCCGCTCGCGGCCGCATGTTCTGGTGCCGTCATCGGGGTGATACCTTTTGGCCCAATCCTGCAAAGTATTGCCGCTTTTCTCATAGAATGCGTTCCGATCAAGGTTCCAGCCCCCTCCGCCAATGACCATCCGCAATCTTGAATATGCCTTGCGCCCTCGTTCGATCGCGGTGATCGGGGCGAGCGACGATAAAGGCTCGGTGGGCGAGACGCTCACCGAGAATGTCCTCGACGGCGGCTTTGCCGGGCCGGTCTATCTGGTCAACCCCAAACATCGGCGGATTGCCGGCCGGGACTGCTTTGCCAGCATCGATGCCCTTCCCGAAACGCCAGATCTTGCGGTCATCGCCACGCCGCCTCACACCATCCCTTCCCTGATCGCTGAGCTCGGAAAGAAGGGCACGCCCGCGGCGGTCATCGTCACCGCCGGGTTTGACCGCGACCTCAAGCAAAAGATGCTCGATGCGGCACGGCCAACGTGCTTGCGCATCATCGGCCCGAACTGCTTGGGGCTGTGGGTGCCTGCGCTTGGGGTCAACGCCAATTTCGGCATGGCGAAGCCCACGCCGGGCAAGCTTGCGTTCCTGTCGCAGTCAGGGGCGCTCGTCGGCGGCGTGCTCGACTGGGCGACGTCGCACGGCATCGGCTTCTCCTACGTCGTATCCATGGGCGAGATGGCCGATGTCGACGTCGGCGACCTGCTCGATTTTCTCGCCGCCGACATTTCCACCGGCGCCATCCTGCTTTACCTCGAGACCATCCCGTCGGCGCGCAAGTTCATGTCGGCGAGCCGCTCAGCCGCCCGTGCCAAGCCGGTGGTGGTGATCAAGTCCGGACGGAGCGAAGCCTCGGCCAAGGCCGCGGCGACGCATACCGGGGCGCTCGCCGGGAGCGACGCCTCGGTGGCTGCAGCCTTCCGCCGCGCCGGGCTCGTGCGGGTCGAGGACCTCGAAGATCTGTTCACGGCGGCAGAGACCCTGACCTGCTTGAAGCCGGTTGCCGGCAACGAGATCCTGATCGTGACCAATGGCGGGGGCGCCGGCGTTCTCGCCGTGGACGACCTCGTGCAAACCGGAGGGGCGCTCGCCAAGCTGAAGCCCGATCTCCTCGCCAAGCTCGATGCCATCCTCCCCAAGACCTGGTCTCGCGCCAATCCCATCGACATCATCGGCGACGCAACGCCTGAGCGCTACGCCGCCACCATGGAGGCCGTTCTCGAGGACGCGAATGCCAACGCCATCCTGGTGATGAACTGCCCGACGGCGCTCGCCTCCTCGACCGGCGCGGCCGAAGCGGTGATCGGCGCCGTCGAGCGGCACAAGTACAATTCCGGCGTGCCGCCGATTCTCACCAATTGGCTCGGAGCTGCGGTTGCCGACGAGGCGAGGGCAAAATTTCAGGAGGCGAACATCCCCTCCTACGAGTTCCCGCGGGATGCGATCAAGGGCTTCGGCTTCCTTTGGCAATACGCGCGAGCGCAAGAGGCGCTGATGCGAACGCCGCCGCGCGAAGCCGACCTCTCCGACATCAACGGCGAAGCGGCGCGCGCCGCGATGGCGGCCGCAGCCAAAGAGGGACGCGCGCTGCTCACCGAGCCAGAGGCCAAGGCCGTGCTCAGAGCCTATGGCATCCCGACGGTGCCGACCCGCGTGGCGGCGACGCCGCAGGAGGTGGAGGCGACCGCGAGCGAGCTGCTCGAGCACGCGCCGGCGCTCGCCGTCAAGGTGCTGTCGGAGGACATCTCGCACAAATCGGACGTTGGCGGCGTGCGCCTTGGGCTGCAATCGCCCGCCGACGCGCGGGAAGCCGCCGAGGACATCAAGAGCCGCGTGGCGAAGAGCCGGCCCGACGCGAGGCTCGAAGGCTTCACGGTGCAGCCCATGATCGTGCGCCCGAATGCGCACGAGCTCCTGCTCGGCGTGTCAGAGGATCGCCTGTTCGGCCCGGTCATCCTGTTCGGCGCGGGCGGGGTCGCCACCGAGGTGGTGAGGGACAGCGCCGTCGCGCTGCCGCCGCTCGATGTCGAGCTCGCCCGCGACCTCATGCGCCAGACGCGCATCTACAATCTGCTCAAAGGATATCGCGACCGGCCGCCCGCCGATCTCGAAGCGATCGCCGACGCGCTGGTGCGCCTGTCGCAGCTCGTGGTGGATATTCCGGCGTTGCGTGAGCTCGACGTCAATCCGCTGCTCGCCGACGAGAGGGGGATCATCGCGCTCGACGCCCGCATCAGCATCGACCCTGCGCAAATCGCCATGCCGGGGCCAAATCCGCGGCTCGCGATCAGGCCCTACCCAAATCAATGGGAGGCTGCGGTCGAGACCTCGCAACGCCTGCCCGTGCTGATCAGGCCGATCCGGCCGGCAGACGAGCCGATCCTTGCCGCCTTTCAGGCTAAGTTGTCGCCGGAGGACATCCGCTTTCGCTTCCTCGCCCCGCGCAAGGAGTTCTCACACAAGACGAACGCCCGCTTCACCCAGATCGACTATGCCCGCGCCATGGCCTTCATCGCCTTGAGCATGGATCAAGCGGAGATGTGGGGCGTGGCGAGGCTTGTTGCCGACCCCGATTATCTGAGCGCCGAATATGCGGTGATCGTGCGCAGCGATCTCAAGGGGCGCGGGCTCGGCTGGACGCTGATGCATCACCTCATCCGCTACGCCGAGAGCGAAGGCTTGCGCGACCTGCATGGCGATGTGCTTGCCGCCAACGAGCGCATGCTGAGGATGTGCCGAGAGCTTGGCTTCGAGATCGAAGCCGATCCTGAGGATCTTGCCTTGCGCAAGGTGCGGCTCAAACTGCCGCTCGAGAAGATGGCGTAGCTACGGCGCCAAGTGACCGGTCAGCTCGTGATCGGGGACCTTGGTCAGATCCTTGTGCAGCTCCTTGACCACGACCTTGGCCGTTGGCTTGCTCAACGAGCCCTTGAGCTCGGCAATCACGCCGGGAGGCGCCACCAGCACGAGCTGATCGAATTTCTCATCCTTGAGATCGGCGGCGAGCGTGTCAGCGACCGTGCGGATGAAGTCTTCCTTGGCGGCCTCATGCAGGTCGCGGCGGGGCTCGATGGCGGAGCGGGCTGGCGAGGCGCTTTCCTTGACCCGCGAGGGGCGGTCGCGTCCGAGCTCATGCGCAGTCGTGTGCAGCTCGGTTGAGACGAAGCTCGACAGCGTGCGGAAGGCGCCCTGATCGTCGCGCTCGACGAAGCGCGCTCTCCCGCCATCGGCGATGACGTACCAAAGCTTGGACTTCTTCATGATTTTGCTCCCGTTCGAGCGGCGCGTCGCGAAGCGCTCCCGCGCTTGCGAAAGAAAACGAAATAGGCGTGGGCGAACACCAGCAGGCCCCAGCCGATAAGCGGAAAGAGGAACCAATAATAGTTCGGCATATAGAGGAGATTGACGATGATCAGGAGGGCATTCACCGCGACATAGACGAACAAGTGGAGGAAGAACCCGCGCACCCGCGCATCGGTGAAGATCGCTTCGCTCCGCCCGGTGCGCTGTAACAGCAGTGCAAGGTCGTGGGCGGCGAGGCCGATGCCCCAGCCGGCAAGCACCCAGATGAACCAGATATGATCTGGCCTCCGGTAGAGATTGATCGCGGCGAGAAGGCCGACCACGACTACGAAGATGCCGAGGTGGATGATAAATCCCCGCATGGCGCGATCTTGCGGCACGGTCTCAACTCCCTATCGCTTCCCTATCGCTGCGTCTTGAGCTCTCAACGCAGAACCCCACAAGCGAGGTTTACGGCCGGGTGCCGTCGCGCAGGCTGAGAATGTAAGCGGCAAGATCGGCAAGCTCGGCCTTGGTCAGGGGAATCGTGGGCATGGGATGCTTGGGCAGCATGATGCGCGCGGTAATCGCGCCTGCCGTCTGCCCTTCGAGGTTGGCAATCTCCGGAAAGCTCGGGACGTCGGCATTGGCGTGTTCCTGCTGCACGGCGCCGCCGACGAGATGACAATTGGTGCAGAGCTTCTCGGCTAAAACCTTGCCCTGCTTCGGGTCAGGTTGCGAGGTGATCCCGGCAAGGGCAAGTGACACCGAGAGAAACAGCAGAAGGGCGGCGAGCACATAGCGAAGCACGGCGATCTCCTCTTATCAGCACGCGCTTCTTACCCTCTATGCGCTCATGGCGGCAAGCTGGTCCTTGTCGAGCAAATGGACGCGCCTTGCCCCCTCCAGCCTGATCACGCCACGCTCTTTCAGCTCGGCGAACATGCGGGAAACCGTCTCGAGCGTGAGGCCGAGGTAGTCGGCGATGTCGTGCCGCGCCATGGCGAGCTCGATGATCGATCCCGACTTGGTGCGCTTGGCGGTATCCAGCAGAAAAGCCGCAACGCGCTCGAGCGCGTTCTTCCGCCCGAGCAGAAGCAGATGCTCCTGGGTTTGGCGGAGGCCGACCATGGTGAGATTGAGCAGGTCGCGAACGAGGCTCGCCGAACGGCAGCCGGCCGTAAGCAAGCTCTCCCATTTATAGGCGATCACCTTCACCGGCGTGACCGCTTCGGCCGAGGCGTGGTGCAGATCGTCGGCCTCGAAGCCGAACATGTCTCCCGGCATATGAAAGGCGCTGATCTGCCGGCGGCCGTCGGGAAGCAGCTTGCTGATCCTGACCACGCCGGAAACGACCTTGTAGACGTTACCCGCAGGCTCGCCCTCGGCGTAGACTTCGGTGTTGCGGCCGAAGCTCATGACGATGCCGAGAGCGCCGAGGCCGGAGGTTTCGTCGGCGCGCTTGCCGCGGAGAGGAAGGACGATGTCAGGTTGGTGGTTGAGCTGAATGGCGTGGGCGGCTTGCGTCAGCATCGGGGTCCTCCCTTGACTCGGTGTCTGACGCCAATTGGTAGTCCTATGACCGGCGCGCGAAAATTCGTGTCGCCTCCCTACGGGAAACTACGTAGCCGCTCCGAAGCGTTTGATATTCAGGCCATTTTCAGATGACGTCGGCGGCGCCTTCGGGCCAGAGCAGCCAGTCTCGCGCGGCTTCGACCTCGTCAGGTTTGAAATAGGCGACTTGGCAATCGAGGAACGGCTCGGCGATGGTCGACCACAGCGACAGAAACTTGGCGTCGGAGACGATGGCGCAACGGCTGAAGTCGTTCAGATGACGCAGGCTGAATTTCAAATCGTGCCAGAGAGCCTTCACGTCCATACCTTCGAAATGATTGACGATCTCGAGCACGCGCACCCGGCCATGACGGGCGATGAAGGCCTCGAGCTTCTTCGCCGTCCGGTCGAACTCCTCGGTCGACACCCGATCGGAGAGCTCGATCTCGACAGCGGCGAGGTTGTCCATTTCCTTGTAGGTCAGCATGAGTCGCGTCAGGCCCGTTTCGATGGTTGAGCGGGTTAATGTCCGTCTAGTGGGCGTTCTCGTCCAGTGCCGATCGTATCGCCTCAAAGAGGACGCCGCCGAGCAAGGGCTTTTCCAACACGGTGGTAACCCCCGCCGCATTCGCATGGTCCATGAGGCGTTTGGTGCGCTGATTCACCATGAGCACCGTCGGCAGGCGAAAACGCGTCAGGACGCCACCTCCCCTTCCCCACAGCGTGGTGAACACCTCCTGGTCGAGCAGAAGACAGGTTCGGAGCGCGCCGTCAGCCGGAGGATCGAGGGGCCGTTCGCAAAGCTTCGCCTCGTAACCCTCAAGCTCCAAAGAAAAGCGCAAGGAGTCGGTCAGGACCGAATCCCTGACGGCAATAAGGACGGTGCCCGCCTCTGCCAAGATCGCTGTCCTCGCTCTCGCGCGGCCCCCAACCCAATGAACGCTGCCGCAACCGAAACGAGGGTATGCAACCGTGGCGCAGCCGGCTTTGAGCTGTGTCAAACCGGTTTCGACGGATAAGGCTTGGAATTGTTGAGGGCCGGTCAGTCCACCGTGCGCGCGGCAAGGGTGATGCGGATGAGCTCGGACAGGCTCTTCGCCTGCATTTTGGTCATCAGATTGGCCCGATACACCTCGACGGTACGCGGACTGATGCCGAGGGCGTGAGCGATGGTCTTGTTCGCGTTGCCCGCCACGAGCCCGTCAAGCACTTGGCGCTCGCGTTCCGAAAGCGAGGCGAGACGCGCCGCAACTAAAGTTTCCTCCTCCGATCTTCGCCCGAGCTTCTTGCCGCGTTCCTCGGCGGCACGAACCGCGCGCAGGATCGCCTCCTCCGCGAACGGCTTCTCGATGAAATCGAGGGCGCCTGATTTCATCGCCTCGACGGCGAGCGGAATGTCGCCGTGCCCGGTGATGACGATGACCGGAAGCTTGATGTTCTTGGCTCGCAATCGCTGCAGAAGCTCGATGCCGGTCATGTCGGGCATGCGCACGTCGGTGATCAGGCAGCCTGCCTGAAGCGAGGCAAGACCGGCGAGGAAGGAGGTCGCCGACTCGTAGACACGAACCGGTATGCCGGCGGTGCTCAACAGAAAAGCGAGCGACTGGCGCACCGCCTCGTCATCGTCGACGATGTGCACGACGAAGCTAGCCGGCATGCTCGCGCCTCATGTCGCTCTCAAGGGTAAAACGGAACAGGGTGCCACCGCCCGGGTTTGGCTCAGCCGACATCTCTCCACCATGGGCTTCGATGATGCGCTTGGAGATGGAGAGGCCGACGCCCATGCCGGTCGGCTTGGTGGTGACGAAAGGCTGAAACAGGCGCGGGATGACTTCCTCGGCAAGGCCGCTTCCCGTGTCGGCGACCCTGACCTCGACCATGCCTTGGTCCAGCAGAGCCGTTTCAACCACGAGCTCCTTTTGCGCACACCCGTTCATGGCTTCGATCGCATTGCGGATTAGATTGAGGAGAACCTGCTGAATTTGCACCTTCTCTACGAGCACGAGGCCCGCCCGCGTATCGAAGCGGAAAACCGTTTTAACACCCTGTTCCTTGGCGCCGACAAGGGCCAAGGCGCTTGCTTCCTCAACCAGCTTGTTGATGCTCTCGGATCGCTTCTCGGTCTCGCCGCGCGCCACGAATTCGCGCAAGCGCCGGATGATCTGGCCCGCGCGCAACGTCTGGTGCGTGGTCTCGGCCAGAGCATCGTGAATCTTCTGCGCGTTCGGATGCTCGATACCCTCGAGCAAGCGGCCGCAGCCTTGCAGATAGTTGGCGATGGCCGACAGAGGCTGGTTGATCTCGTGCGCAAGCGTCGAGGCCATCTCGCCCATGGCGGTCAGCCTCGAGAGGCGTGCAAGCTCCGACTGCAGCTCTTCGAGCTGGTGCTCGGTCGCCTGGCGCTCGGTCAAGTCGCGGATGAAGCCGGTAAAGAAGCGGCGGTCGCCGGACAACACCTCTCCGACCTCAAGCTTCATGGGGAAGGTCGAGCCGTCTTGGCGCTGGCCGGTGACGACGCGATCGATGCCGATGATGCGTTTCTCTCCGGTCGCGAGGTAGCGGGCGATATAGCTGTCATGGCCTTCGCGAAACGGCGTCGGCATGAGCATCCTCACATTCTTGCCAACCACCTCGGCCTCCCGGTGGCCGAACAGGCGCTCGGCGGCGGTGTTGAACGACTGGATGATGCCCTTTTCGCAGATCACGATCGTGGCGTCAGGCACGGTATCGAGAACGGACCTGAGATGCGCCTCGCGCGCCCGCAGATTGTCGGCGGTGTTCTGGTCATGAAGGCGGGTGCGGCAAAGCTGCTCGCCGAACCAAGAGATGCCGATGCCGACGGCCGCGAAGATCGTAGCTTCGACGATTTCAGGCCTGGTCAGATTCTCCACGCCGCCGACGAAAATTCCCGAGACCAGACTGAGCGCGGTGGCAACCAGGCCCGGACCCAAGCCGCCGGCACCGGCGGCGAGCAGAATGGCAGGGATGAACAGGAGGAACGCGCCGTGACCGTGCAACCAGGGGCCAAGCCCGATCCGCAGCAGAAGCAACATGGCCACGGCCCCAACCGCGAGCCAATAGTGCGTCGCAGCCGATTGAGGGCTCGACATCGCCTCTTTCGATCGCTGAAAATTGCCGGCTTCGGACTGAAGACTCAACTGAAGCCCCTGGCGACGCTGTGATGTGTCATGTTTGAGTTCGATAACAGCTTTAGGCTAGCCTCATTTAGCAAAAAGGGAGGAAGACATGGCCCCCAATGACGCCGAAATGGCCGCCCGCCAGGGGCTGAGCGACGATATGGATCAGATTGCCAAGGATATGGCCGGCCTTCGCGCCGACCTGCAGGGCCTGACCGGCGACGTCAAGCGCCTCGGAGGCCACCAGATCGAGAACATGCAGGACACGGCCAATGCGGCCCTCGAGGAGGTCGCGGCAGCCGTGCGCCGCAACCCTCTCACCGCCGTCGCCATCGCCATCGGTGCCGGCTTTCTCTACGGCGTTCTGACCAGACGCTAGCGGCGCGAGGCGCTAATGCGCCATCAGAACCGGCACAATGGTGTCGCGCAGCACCTCTTCGGTGACGCCGCCAAACACCCATTCGCGCCATCGCCAATGGCCGTAAGCGCCCATGACCAACAGCGTCCCGGGAGTCTTGGAAGCTTCGAGCAGAAGCGCTTTGCCGACCGTGTCGGATGTCGAAGCGATCCTTGACGTTTCCACGCTCAGCCCGGTGAGAGCGAGATAATCGGCCATCCCCGCCAGCGAAGGGTCATCATTGTCGTCTTCGGCGACGGAGAGCAGCACGATGCGCTTGGCCTTGGCGAGGAACGGCTCCGCCGCCGTCACGGCGCGAACCGACTCCACACTGTCCTTCCAGGCCACGACGATCGTTTCGCCAGATCGGTTCGGCGTCTCTTGAGGGACGACAAGCACGGGCCGACCTGATTGGAACAAGGCGGCGTCGCGCACCGCCGTCCAAAATTCATCATCCCGCGCGGCAATGCTCGGAACGACGCTGAGATCGGCGACGCGGGCGCGGGCGGCCATATTGGTGGCGGGAAACCCCTCGATGCATTGGAAGTCGGCAGGAGCGCCGGGCTGCGCCGACAGCGCCTGCTCGAACCAGGCTTTCACCTCCAACTGCTCGGCGGAAACCTGTTCGCGGCAAATATCGAGGACCTCCTCGGAATAAAAGGGGCTGATCTCCGAGGCATAGGGCAGCCGCTGCCAGGCCGCCGGGCAGAGATGCAGCACTTCGAGGCGAGCAGCGAAGTCGCGCGCAAGGCCGAAGGCGGCTTGCCGGCACGAATCGGTCGCTCCCTGCCGGCTCACGGGCAGGAGAATCTTGGAGAGCTTGGTGCTCAAGGAGTTGATCCCTCACGGCCCTTGAGGCTGAGGATATAGGCAATCACGTTGCGCATGTCGTTCGGCGCCACGATGATGTTGGGCATGGTTGGATGCGAGGTTTGCATCCACACCTGCAAGGCCGTCGCCGTCATTCCGGTCGTATCGGCGACATGCCTGAAGCGCGGGGCCTGAGGCAGAGGCGATTTTTCCTCCGAGATGCCGTGGCAGGTGGCGCAATAGGTTTGCGCATATTCAAAACCTGCCTGCGGGTCGGCGGGCTCTTCCGCAGAAGCGACCCAAGATGCCGCCGCAAGCACAATACCGGCGCTGAGCGCCGCGAACAGAGACTTCATCGCAAGACTCCCGATCAAACGCGGCATCATAACAGCGCGGGACCGGGTTCGGCGATTTGATGCTGGTCAAGAATTTGACCTAGGCGACGACCAACAGGATCAGGGCAAGGCACTCGCAGATCTGGCTGCTAGCGCCGAGCACGTCGCCGGTCTGGCCGCCGAGCCGTTGCAAGGCGACGCGGCCGAGGACGATGGCGCTGACGCCCGCGCTCGCGATCAACAGCAGTGCAACGCCAAAGGGCAAAAGCAGCCAGGCGATGACGAAGGTCACCCCGAGCGCGATCGCCGCGAGCCCCGCAGTGGGACTGCCGACCGATGCCGACAGGCCGTCGCGCCGCGCGGGAGGCAGCGCCGCCATGATCAGCACCGCGCTCAAGCGGCTTGCGGCGTCGGCGGCGATCAGCGCCGCCATCACCGCGCGAGGCTCGGCGATGAGGGTGATCGCGGTCGTTCGCATAGCGAGGGAGAGCATGAGAGCGATGACGCCGAAGGTGCCGATCTGGTGATCGCGCATGATCGAAAGGCTGCGTTCTTTGGTGTCGCCGGCGAGGCCGTCGGCGAAATCGGCAAGCCCGTCCTCGTGCAACGCGCCGGTGGCGAGGATCATGGCAACGAGCGCGCAAAGCGCCGCGAGCGCGGGCGGGCAGGAGAGCGAATGGGTGATCCAATAGACCGCGCCGCCGATGGCGCCGACCGCGGCACCAACAACGGGATAGGCCCATACCGCCTCCGCCGGCACGGTTACCCGCGGCAGTGATAGGCGATGCACCGGCAAGCGCGTGAGCAGGGCGAAGGCGGCGGCAAGCTCGGCCAGCCTTTGGCGCAGCATCTCAGCCGCGTTCATCGACGCCGGCCTCATCGAAGGTGGCCATGCCGAGGTGGCAGGCAAGCGCGGCCCGGAGAACCGAGACGGAGAGCGCGGCGCCAGAGCCTTCACCGAGCCGCATGTCGAGATCGAGGATCGGGCGCATGCCGAGCTCGGCGCAGAGCCCGCGATGACCGGCTTCAGCAGAGCAATGCGCAACTTGCGCATGATCGAGAGCGCCTGGCTTGAGGCGCGCGAGTGGTGCTGCTGCCGCGGTGGCCACGAAGCCGTCGAGCAGCACCGGAATGCCATGACGGCGCGCGGCGAGGGTTGCGCCAAGGATAGCGGCAAGCTCGCGGCCGCCGAAGATCATGCTCGCGGTGAGCGGGTCTGCGTGATGGGTCTGATGGCGGGTGAGGCCTGCGTCGATCACCGCGCGCTTCCGCGCGAGCCCAGCATCATCAAGGCCGGTGCCGCGCCCGGCCCAGCGCTCGCCGCCGCCGCCGAGCAGCGCCGCGGCAAGAGCCGACGCAGAAGTCGTGTTGCCGATGCCCATCTCGCCGAGGCAGACGAGATCGGCGCGTGCCGGCACGGAATCGTAGCCGGCCGCCACGGCCTCGACGAACTCCGCCTCGGTCATGGCCTCTCTTTCCGTGAAATCGGCAGTGGGCGCGTCGAGGTTGAGCGGGATCACGCGCAAGCTCGCGCCGACCGATTTGCAGATCTGGTTGATGGCGGCGCCCCCGCGCTCGAAATTCGCCACCATCTGAACGGTGACCGAGGCGGGATAGGCTGAGACGCCGCGCGCCACGACCCCATGATTGCCGGCAAAGACCAGCACCGACACGTCGTCGAGGCGCGGCGTCTCTCGCCCCTGCCAGCGCCCGAGCCAGGCGACAAGCTCTTCGAGCCGGCCGAGGCTTCCTTGCGGCTTGGTCAGGCGCGACTGGCGCGTGGCAATGGCGGCGGCGGCGCTGTCGTCGCCTGCGGGGAGGTCGGCAAGGCGCGCGCGCAGATCGGCGAGGCTGGCGATGCCGCTCATGCGAGCTTCGCTATCTTCTGCTGGCCGGCAAGATCCTCCTCGCAGGCGATAGCGTGGAAGAAGGTACCGGTGACATACCCGCGCCGTCCGCCGCTTGGTCCAAGTGCGTTTCCTTCCGCATCGAACAGCTCGGCAAGAGGCTCATCGCTGCCCGCCTCGATGAGCGACGCATAGTGGAACTCGTGACCGCGGAGCCGCGTGCCGGCGCTCCCGAGCGGGCAGTCCTGGAGAAGAGTCGCGGCGCGATAGCCGAGATGCAGGCGGCGGTCGGCGAAGCTCGTCGCATGGGTGAGCAGGCCCGCCATGGCGTGACGCGCGCCGCCGGCGTCGACCAGCCCCTCCCCCAGCACCATGTAGCCGCCGCATTCGCCATGCACCGGACGGCTCGCGGCGAATTGGGTGAGCCCAGCCTTGAAGCGCCCGGCATTGGCGAGCGTGCCGGCATGCAGCTCCGGATAACCGCCGGGTAGCCAGCAGGCATCGCAATCCTCAGGCGGAGGCTCATCGGATAGCGGCGAGAAGGTCACGATCTCGGCACCGGCGCGGCGCCAGCCGCTCAGCACATGCGGATACATGAAGGCGAAGGCTGCGTCGGACGCGAGCGCGATGCGCTGGCCCGGCGGCGGCAAGGCGGAGATGGGCCGCTGGTCGACTGTCAGAGGCGCAGCGAGGCCTTGAATGCGGGCGAGATCGCAATGGCGCTCGGCGAGCTCGGCGAGGCGTTGCAGACGAAGCTCGAGGTCGTTGTGCTCGAGCGCCTGAACCAGGCCGAGGTGACGCTCAGGGAGATGGATCGCCTTGTCGCGGGGAATGGCGCCGACCACGGGAATGTCGAGGGTGGCAACGGCGCGCTCGATCGCGGCGCGATGGCGGTCACTGCCGACGCGGTTGAGGATGATTCCTGCTATGCAGACGCGCGGGTCGAAGCTGGCAAAGCCGAGCACCGTCGCGGCAGCGGATTGCGATTGGCCCGCGACGTCGAGCACGAGAAGGACCGGCAAGCGAAGGTGGACGGCAAGCTCCGCGGCTGCGCCCTCGCCGATCGCTCCGGTGCCTGCGCCGTCGAATAGGCCCATCGCCGACTCGACGATCAGGAGATCGGCTCCGTCCGACGCCTCATAGGCGACGCTGTCGAGCAGCGCCGGGCCCATGGCCCAGCTGTCGAGATTGAGGCAAGGCGCGCCCGCGGCCGCTTCGTGGAAGGCAGGGTCGATATAGTCGGGGCCGCATTTGGCGGCGCGGACGCGCAACCCCCGGCGGCGGAAGGCGGCGAGCAGAGCGAGCGTGACCGTGGTCTTGCCGGCGCCCGAGCGCGGCGCCGCAATGAGAAGCGCCTTTGTCTTGCCCCGCATCACGCCACCATCTCAGGCACGCGCGCCGCAAGATCGAGAAGCTTCGCCCTCACCTTCACGATCGCGCCGATGGCGATGATGGCCGGCGCCTCGAAGGCGAGCGCGCGCGTCTCGGCGGCGACGCGATGAAGCTCGGAGATGAGGATGCGCTCCTCTGGCAGGGTCGCAGAGGCGATCACCGCCACAGGCTCATGCGGATCGAGGCCCGCGTCCATGAGGGAGGCGGCGATCTGCTCGAGATTGCTCAAACCCATATAGAGCACGATGGGCTGGCCGGTTTGCGCGAGTGCCGCCCAATCGACGGCGTCCTCCTCATCGCCGCAATGGCCGGTGACCAGGATCAGCGCTTGGCTGACGCCGCGCAAGGTCGCCGGGATCGAGGCGACGGTCAGCGCCGCGAGCCCCGAGGTGACGCCGGGAATGATGCGAAAGGGAATGCCGGCGGCGGCGAGCGCCAGCGCCTCTTCGCCGCCGCGGCCGAACACGCAAGGATCGCCGCCTTTCAGGCGCAGCACGCGAAGATTGGCGCGGGCAAGCGCGATGAGCCGGTCGGTGATGTTTGATTGCTGCGGCGACGGCTTGCCGCCGCGCTTTCCGGCAAATTCGAGCGTGGCGCCGGGATGGGCGAGCGCCAGCACTCTGGCATCGACGAGGGCGTCGTGCACGACGACATCGGCCTCGGCAAGGCCTGCGAGCGCATGCAAAGTGAGCAGGCCGGGGTCGCCCGGTCCTGCACCGGCAAGCCAGACGTGACCTGGCTCGAAGAGCGGGAACCCGGCAAAAGCTGTGCGCAGACGGTCGGTCATGCCGGGCATCCCTCGCGGTGACAGGCCAGCGGCAAAGCTCTATTGCGTTGCGCATGGACGAACTCGACGAGGGACGCCCGCTCCGCCGCGGCTGGACCACCGGCGCCTGCGCCACGGCCGCGGCCAAGGCCGCCTTCACGGCGCTGCTGACCGGCGAGTTTCCGGATCCCGTCGAGATAACGCTTCCAGGCGGCCAGACCGTTGCCTTCGCGCTGGCCGTCAACCGCAAGGACGACGGGACCGCGACGGCCGGGGTGATCAAGGATGCCGGCGACGATCCCGACGTGACCCATGGCGCGCTGGTGCTCGCAACGGTGCGGCAGGGCGCGGCGGGGAGCGGCGTGCAGTTCAAGGCTGGGTCTGGCGTCGGCACCGTCACTTTGCCGGGGCTGCCGGTGCCGCCGGGAGAGCCTGCGATCAATCCGGTGCCGCGCAAGATGATGAAGGCGGCAATCGCCGAAGTGGCAAGCGCGCTCGGGGGTACGAGCGATGTCGAGATCGAGATTTCCATTCCGCATGGCGAGGAGATGGCGGCGAAGACGCTGAACGCGCGGCTCGGCATAGTCGGCGGGCTGTCGATCCTCGGCACCACCGGCGTGGTCATCCCCTATTCCTGCGCGGCGTGGATCGCCTCGATCCATAACGGCATCGATGTGGCGCGCGCCACCGGGCTCACTCATGTTGCCGGCGCCACGGGCCGCACCTCCGAGGCGGCGGTGAAGGCGTTCTACGATCTGCCGGAGACGGCGCTGCTCGACATGGGCGATTTCGTCGGCGGCACGCTGAAATATCTGCGCACCCATCCCGTGCCGCGCGTCACCATCGCCGGCGGCATCGCCAAGATCACCAAGCTCGCGCAAGGCATGCTCGACCTTCATTCCGCCCGCGGGCGCGTCGAGCTTGGGGCGCTGGCGGAGGTGGCGCGGGCGTGCGGCGGCTCGGAGGAGCTGGCGCGCCGCATCGTCGGCGCCAACACCACGCCTGAGGCTTTCGCGCTCGCCGCCGGCGAAGGCATTCAGCTCGGCGACGCCGTCGCGGAGCGTGCGTGGGACGTCGCCGCGGAGGTGCTGGCGGGCGCTCCGACAGAGCTCGACATCGTGATCTTCGATCGCGAGGGAAAACCGGCGGGGTGTTCCGCGATCAAGCCAGTTCATGCGGCGCCCCCCAAGCGGTAGCGCCGCCGGTAATTGGCGTCATAGAGCGCGCTGTCGCGGAAGTCTTCAGCAGCGAGGACGCGACCGACCAGGATCAGCGCCGTGCGCTCAGGCGGGTCGTTGGCGACTTCAGCGAGAAGGGTGCCGAGCGTCGCTTCGATGATGCGCTCGTCTGGCCAGCTCGCGCGCACCACGACCGAGGCAGGACAGTCGGCGCCGTAGTGAGGGGTCAGCTCTTCGACCACGCGCGGAAGTGCCTGGATGGAGAGATGCAGCACGAGGGTGGCGCCGGTCGCGGCGAACGCCGGGAGCGACTCGCGCGGCGGCATGGCAGAGGCGCGGCCACCGGTGCGGGTGAGCACGAGGGATTGCGCCACCTCAGGCAGGGTCAGCTCGCGCTTGAGTGCAGCGGCAGCCGCGGCGAAGGCAGGGACGCCAGGCGTCAGCGTATAGGGAATGCGAAGCGCATCGAGGCGGCGAAGCTGCTCGCCGACCGCGCTCCACACCGAGAGGTCGCCTGAATGGAGCCGCGCCACGTCGTGGCCGGCCCGATGCGCCGCTTCGAACTCGGCGACAATCTCATCGAGGCTCATGGGGGCCGTGTCGACGATGCGCGCCCCGTTTGGGCAGAGCGCGAGGATGTCCTTGTTCACCAGCGAGCCGGCATAGAGACAGACCGGGCAGCGCGCGATGAGGTCTGCGCCGCGGAGGGTGAGCAGGTCAGGCGCGCCGGGGCCGGCGCCGATGAAGTGCACGGTCATGGCATTACCACGCGTGGTTTTGTGGCGCTCCATTGGGTCACCGCCATCGCGGGGCGGAAGGCCTGCTTGCCGCCGACTGCGTCGAGGCGCTCGACCGAAAGGCGCGTTAGCGTTCCGCCGAATTTGTGTTGGGCGGCGAACACCGCCTGCTCGGTATCGAGGGTGACGGCATTGGCAACGATGCGGCCGCCTGGCTTCAGCGCGGCGAAGGCATTGTCGATCAGCGCGGGCTCGCCGCCGCCGCCGATGAAGATGGCGTCAGGCGTCGGCAGCTTATCGAGCGTGGGCAGAGCCTCGCCGGTCACCATCTCCAGCCGTGGCACGCCAAGCTCTGCGGCGTTGCGCGCGGCGCGGGCGGCGCGCAGAGGATCGCGCTCGATGCCAATGGCGCGGTTCGCCTGGTGCCGCAGCAGCCACTCGATGGCGATGGAGCCTGAGCCGCAGCCGATGTCCCACAGCAGCTCGCCGGCGCGGGGCGCAAGCGAAGAAAGCGTCACCGCCCTGATCTCGCGCTTGGTGATCTGGCCGTCATGCTCGAACATGTCATCCGGCAGCCCCGAAACGAGCGGGATGATCTTGGCTCCGAGGCTCGCCTCGACTTCGACAGCGATCAAGTTCAGCGCCTCGACATCGTTGAAGCCGAAACGGTCGGCGGTCGTTAAGCGCATGCGCTCACGCGGGCCGCCCAAGGCTTCGAGCACGTGCATCTTTGACCGGCCGAAGCCGCGAGTGCTGAGATAGCGCGCGACATCGGCAGGAGTTGCTGCATCGGCGGAGAGCACGAGCACGCGGCGGTTCGGCTGCAGCGACGGCGCAAGAGTCTCGATGGGCCTGCCGCACAGCGACACCGCGGCAACGTCGTCAAGCGCCCAGCCGAGCCGTGCGCACGCCAGAGACAGCGAGGACGGCGCGGGAACGCAGATCGTCTCCTCCGCAGGTACATGGGCCGACAACATGGCGCCAACGCCGAAGCAGTACGGGTCGCCGGAGGCGAGCACGGCGACCGGCTCGCCGCGATGGGCGAGGATTGCGGGTATGGACTCGGCGATTGGGCTTGGCCAGGGCATGCGCTCTCCGCTCGGCAGGCCGTCGGCTAGAGCCAGATGCCGCTTGCCGCCGACGACAAGCTTGGCGTTCGTGATGAGCGCGCGGGCCGCCGGCGAGAGCCCTTCGGCGCCGTCTTCGCTGATCCCAACGATGGCGAGCCATCGCGCCTGTTGACCGTGCGCGCTCACAATGCGACCTCGTCAGCAGCATGAAACCGTTGAAGCTTCTCATTCTTGGCGGCAGCGGCGAGGCCGCCGACCTCGCCCGCGCGCTCGACGGCGACGCGCGCTACGACGTTACCCTGTCGCTCGCCGGCAGGACCGCTGAACCCGCGGCCCTTCCTGGCAGGTTGCTCACGGGCGGGTTCGGCGGCGCTGAGGGCCTCGCGCGCGTTCTCGGCGAGGAGCGCTTCAATCTTGTGATCGATGCCACCCACCCCTTTGCCGTGCAGATGAAGGCGAACGCCATCAAGGCTGCGCGTGCGGCCGGCGTTCCCCTGCTCGCCATTCGCCGGCCGGCTTGGGTGCCGCGTGACGGCGACCGCTGGATCATGGTGGAGAACCTCGAGGCGGCCGCGGATGCGATCGGCGAGAGGCCCAGGCGCGTGTTTCTCACCACCGGACGCATGGAGCTCGCGCCTTTCCGCAGCGCGCCGCAACACTTCTATATCGTGCGCAGCGTCGAGGCGCCCTCGCCGCGAGAATTGCCGCCGCGGGTTGAGCTGATTGCAGCGCGCGGCCCCTTCAGGCTCGAAGACGAGAAGGCCTTGCTCGCGGAGCGCAAGATCGAAGTGATCGTCACCAAGAACTCGGGCGGCGCTGGCGCTGAAGCCAAGCTCGAAGCGGCGCGGTCGCTGTCGCTGCCCGTCATCATGGTCACGCGCCCGGATTTGCCGGAGGCGCCTTCCGTCGAGACCGTCGCCGATGCGCTTGCCTGGCTCGAACGGCATCATGACTCGACCAGCTCCACGTGACGTGGCGTGTAGACGAAACGCTTGCCTTTGCTGCCGGTGACGAGTTTCGTCGCACTCGACCCTATTATAATGAGCGTGCGCATGTCGGCGCTGGCGGGGTCGGCGCCGGCAAGGGTCGTGATGTCAATGCGCTCGTCGGGCCGGCTCACGGCGTGAGCGAAGATCACCGGGGTCGATGAGGCGCGATGACACGCAATGAGGCTGAGCGCTTCGGCGAGCTGCCAGGGCCGCGCCTTCGATGCCGGGTTGTACAGCACAATAATAAAGTCGCCCGACGCCGCGGCCTCGAGCCGTTTCATCACCACGTCCCAAGGCTTCAGATTGTCGGAGAGCGAGATGACGCAGAAATCATGCCCGAGCGGCGCGCCGATGCGGGCGGCGGCGGCGAGCATGGCCGAGACGCCGGGCACGACCGTCACGTCGATGTCGCGCCACGCCGGCTTGCCGGTCTCGACCGCCTCGAAGACCGCGCTCGCCATGGCGAACACGCCTGGATCGCCCGAGGATACGACGGCGACCGATTTCCCCGCAGCGGCAAGCTCGAGCGCCTGCTTCGCGCGGGCGAGCTCTTCGCGATTGTCGGAGGGGTGCCGCTGCTGGCCGGGGCGCTCAGGGACACGGGCAAGATACGGGCCGTAGCCGACGAGGTCGGTGGCGGCAGCAAGCGTCCCGGAGGCGAGCGGCGTGGTCAGCTCAGGCGAGCCGGGACCGAGGCCGACAATGGCGAGGCGACCGGTCATAACGGCTTCCTCTCCCCGGGCACGAGCACGACGGCGAAATACGCTGCTTGGTCGTCTGGCTTGTCGGCGAGCTTGACGATGCGCTCTTCGGGCATGGTGCCGCGCTCGACATAGACGGCGCGGTCGAGCTTGCCGGCGCGGGCGAGCGCCCGCCTAATCTTGGCGAGGTTGCGGCCGACCTTCATGATCACCGCGGCCTCGCTGACCGCGAGCCGCTCGGCGAGGCCGTCGGCGTCCATGGTGCCGGACAGCACGGCCAGCATCTCATCGCCGCAGGTCATTGGCATCGAGGCGCGGGTCCAGCAGCCGCTCATGGCGGTGATACCGGGAATCACCTCGCAACGATGCGTGTCGGCGAGACGCTCATGCAGATGCGCGTAGGAGCCGTAGAAGAACGGATCGCCGGCGCAGATCACCGCGACGTCTTGACCGGCGTCGAGCTTGGCGGCGAGCGTGGCGGCGCTCGTATCGTAAAAGGCGACAAGAGCGTCGCGATAGCAAGGGTCGGTCTCTGGCAGCTCGGTGGTGAAGGGATAATCGAGGCGGACCAGCTCGGCGTTAGGGTTGATCTGGCCGTCGACGATGCGCCGCGCATTGCCGACGCTCCCCTTCTTGGCGAAATAGGCGATGACCGGCGCCGATTTCAGAACGCGCGCGGCTTTCAGCGACATCAGCTCAGGGTCGCCAGGGCCGACGCCGACGCCGTAAAGTGTGCCGCGCGTGCTCATCACTCGGCCTCGCTGGCCAGCGCGTTCACGGCGGCGACCGCCATGGCGCTGCCGCCTTTGCGGCCCTTGACGATGAGGAAGGGCACGCCGCCGTGGCCTGCGAGCGCCTCCTTGGACTCGGCAGCGCCGACGAAGCCGACAGGCATGCCGATGATCGCCGCGGGCTTCGGCGCGCCCTGATTGATCAGCTCGAGCAGACGGAACAATGCCGTCGGCGCATTGCCGATGGCGACGAGCGAGCCGCCGAGGCGGTCGAGCCAGAGGTCGAGCGCGGCGGCAGAGCGCGTGGTGTCGAGACGCGCGGCGCGGTCGGCGATGCCCGGCGAGTCGAGCGTGCAGACGATTTCGTTTCCGGCGGGGAGCCGCGCCCGGGTGATGCCGTTCGCCACCATCTTCGAGTCGCAGAAGACGGGCTTGCCTGCGAGCAATGCGCCACGCGCCGCGGCGACGAAGCCAGGCGAAAACACGAGGTCGCGGGCGATCTCGACCATGCCGCAGGCATGAATGACGCGCACGGCGACGCGTGCTTCGTCAGGGGTGAAGCGGGAAAGGTCCGCTTCGCTCCGGATGATGGCGAAGGAGCGCCGGTAGATCTCGGCGCCGTCGCGGGCGTAATCGTGTCCGGCGCTCATCGGCGCTGTCCCTTGGCGGACTGAAGCAGGGCTTCGATCTGATCGACGGTGAGACCTGTGAGGCTCGGCCGGTCAGCGGCGCTGCCGTTGCGGATAAGATCGTAGCGCCCGTCGCGGCCGACGAGGGTGAGCGAAGCGGACCCACGATGGGCGCAAGATTTGCTGCAGCCGGAGACATGCAGGCTGTCATCGCGTGTGGCTCGAATAGCGGCGGCGAGGCGGGCGGCATCGCCGCGCGCATCGACGCTGGCGCTCAGGCAGGACGGCGCGCCGACACAGGCGAAGATGTTGAGGCGTGGATCGGCGGGATCGGCGATGAGACCGAGTGCCTCGACGTCAACGGAAAGTCTCTTGGCGTCGGCAGCGGCAAGGCCGGTGAGCAGCAGGGCACGCCAGGGCGTGGTGCGCAAGTTTCCGTCGCCGTAGCGCTCAGAGATGTCGGCCAGCGCGTGCAACGCATCCGCTTCGATGCGGCCGAAAGGCAGGCCAACGCCGAAGGCGCTTCGTGCCTGATCTACAAATGATATCAAGCCGATGGATGATTTTCCTTCGGGCGTGAGTTCGGGCGGAGGCGTGGACGGCAGTCAGACCGGCTTCGGCGAAGATCGCCTCCTCGCCGACCGCCATGACCAGCGCGCGCATGCGCCGCGGAGGATCGCTTCGTTGCGCGGACAGGCGTTGGAAAGCGAGCGCCAGAGCCTTCACCGTTTCGGCGAGCGAGGACGGAGCGCAAAGCGCAGCGCGTGTACCGCCATCGAGGTGGACGGTAAGCGCGCCCTCGCCCGGTCGAACCATAATGTCGGCGCTGATGTTTGCCAGCGGCAGCACCCCGCCGCCATCGACGAGGATGCAGAATTTCGGCGGCAGCGCCCAAAGCCCGGGCTCGCCGACGAGCATCGCTTCAATGTCGCGCGCAACAACATGCGAGTCGAAGTATGCGGAAGGATCGTCCGGCCCAATCGGACTCGCCATGACATTGCGAGCGGCTTCGAGTGACGGGTTGGCGCTGGCGAGGCCCGCGCCGATGATGATCTCGGCGAAGGCTTGCGCCGAGCGAGGACTGAGTCCCCTGATCTGCAAATTGGCGCGCGAGGTGAGGTCGATATGACCGTTGCCGTAACGTCTCGCGGCGTCGGCGATCAACCGCGCAGCATCAGCGCTCACGCAGCCGGCGCTCGGCTTCACCCGCGCAAGCCAGCCGTCGCCGGATTGCATCGGCGAGAGCAGCGTCGGGCACCAGCCCTTTATGGCGGGGGCCGCGGTCATGACGCCTCGCGCATACGCGCCACGCTGTTGCGGCGCGGTCGCCACAGGTCGCGGCGGATGGCTTCGTCGAAGCGCGCGGCCATGGCTTCACGCGCTTGCGGATTCTCCTGGCGGAGGAAGCTGTCGACGGTCTCGTTGCCAAGGGTCGCGTCATAGAGGACATCGAATTGCCGGTCGAGGCGCGCGGGCAACGTGGCGGCAAAGGCGAACAGGCCTTCGACGCTGCGGGTGACTTCGGCGGCGCCACGATAGCCGTGACGCATCATGCCTTCGATCCAGGCTGGATTGGCGGCGCGGCCGCGCACGATGCGGGCGATCTCCTCGACCAGGGTGCGCACCTTCGGCGCCTCCGCGCGCGAGATGTCGGTGTGGTAGAGCGCAGGCGCATTGCCGAGGCGGTCGGCGGCAGCAGCGAACCCGCCCTCGTAGGCCGCATAGTCGAGACTATCGAGCAGATCGATCTCGGCGTGGTCCTGCTGATGCAGGAAGGCGTCAGCAGCCTTGATGCGCGCGGCGAAGCCATCGCTGTCCGTCATCCCGTCGAGGCCCTTGCCATAAGCGGTGGCAGACGTGGCGAGATAATCGAGGCCGAGATCGGATCGCTGCTCCCAGGCGCCGCGCTCAACGCGCTCGGTGACGCCGGCTCCGTAGTCGCCGAGCGCAGCGCCGTAGATGCGCGCGGTGGCGCGGCGGAAATCATAACCCTTCAATCGGCCCACAGACGCGGCAAGCGGATTCCAATCCTCGGGCTCGTCGCGGGCGGCGATGGCGCGCACAGCCTCATCGAACAACGCGATCTGCGCCTCGAAGGCATCGCGGAACAGGCCAGAGATGCGCAGGGTCACGTCGACGCGCGGATGATCGAGCTCGGCGACGGGCAAGATTTCGAATCCGCTGACGCGGGCCGAGCCGTGATCCCAAAGAGGCCGCGCGCCCATGAGCAGAAGAGCGAGCGCAAGATCCTCGCCGCCGGTGCGCATGGTGGCGCTGCCCCACACATCCATCACCAGCGCGCGCGGATACTCGCCATGATCCTGGAGGTGGCGGCGGAGCAATTCCTTGGCGGCCTTCTCGGCGAGAACGACGGCAGAGCGGGTCGGCACGGCGCGCGGATCGATGGCGTAGAGATTGCGCCCGGTGGGCAGCACATCGGCGCGGCCGCGGGTCGGCGCGCCTGACGGACCCGGAGCCACGAACTTGCCGTCGAGCGCGGTGAGCAGCGCCTCGCGCTCGTGCTCCGCAGCCTGATCGAAGCGCGCGGCAAGTGTCTCGGGAGGCGTTTGCGGATTGGATTGCGCCAGCGAGGCGAGGAACTCATCGCGGCGTTGCGCGTCGGGTGCACGCCCATAAACATGAAGCCCATCCCTGATCTGCAAGTCCTTGACATCACAGAGATAAGCGTCGAGCCGGGCGAGCTGGTCCTCCTTGCTCGAGGCGCGGTCGGCGCCGCTCTCGGCGAGCAGTCCTGCCGCAACGGCCCGGTCGAGAATCTCCTCGCGGAGAAGCGCCGTGCGGCGGCGATCAAGTCCGTCGGCTGCGGCGTATTCGTCGATGAGGCGCTCGAGCTCCAGCGTGTCGTTGCCGTGGCCTGCCGACTTCAGCGGCGGCGTCAGATGGCCGATGGTGACGGCGCCGAGCCTGCGCTTGGCGGCAGCCGCCTCACCAGGATTGTTGACGATGAAGGGATAGATCGCGGGGAGCCCGCCGAGCAGCGCGGCAGGCAGGCAGGACGACGACAGCGCCATCGCCTTGCCAGGCAGCCATTCGAGCGTGCCATGGGTGCCGAGATGGATCATGGCGTGGATGCGCTCAACCTCGCGCAGCCAAAGATAGAAGGCGGCGTAAGCGTGGCGCGGTGGCAGGTCTGGATCGTGATAGCTCGATTTGCGGTCGAGCGCGTTGCCGCGGTCAGGCTGGATGGCGGCAATCAGTCTGCCGTGGCGTGCAAAGCGCAGGGTGAAGTGCCCGTCGCTGACGGAGGGATCGGCGTCAGGCGCGCCCCAGGCGGCGACAATCTTGGCGCGGGCTTGCGGATCGAGTTTCGCGAACAGGCGCCTGTAGTCGGCGAGCGAGAGGAATGGGGTTGGGTCAGACTCGCAAAGATCGGCGACGAGACTTGCGTTGCCGGGGAGCGTATCGCCGACATCGAAGCCCTTGCTGTTGAGAAGCTGCAAGATCTCGGCGGTGCTGGCGATGGCGTCGAGGCCGACGGCGTGGGCGGCTTGCCCGGCTGCGCCGGGATAGTCGGACAGCACCAGCGCGAGCTTGCGCTCCGAGCGCGGCGTGGTGGCGAGACGCGCCCACAGAGACGCGCTGCGCGCAGCGGCGGCGACGCCCTCTGCTCGCGGGTTGGTGCGCGACGCGAGCAAATTCCAGCCCGGCGACCTCGCTCTCCTCGGCCTTGAAGGAGATCGCGGTGGTGAGGAGCCGCCCATCGAGCTCGGGCAGCACCACCTGCATGGCGAGGTCGGATTGCGAAAGCCCGCGCGGCGAGTCCTGCCAGGCTTCGCGGCTCGATCCGGCGAACACGACCTGCAAGATCGGGGCGCCGGCCGCTTCCAGCGGCGACGGCGCATCGTCAAGGCGGGCGGAGAACGCGGTGGCATTGAGCACGACTCTGGGCGCCCAGTCGCGCAACGTTGCGGAGACGAAGTTGCCCGTGTCGCGATCCTTGAGGCTCGCGACGTAAAGCGCTCGAACATTGAGGCCCTCGCGGTCGAGCGCCCGCGCCAACGCCTCGATGGGCGCGAGGTCGGCGGCGAGCAGATAGGCGCGGTAGAACACGATCGCCGCAAGCGGGCGTCCCGACACCTCCGGCACGTCGAGACGATGCACGCCATGCATGGGAAGCGGCTCGGCAGCAAGACCATGGTCCGGCGCAAGTCCCGCAAGATGCGCCATGAGATCGAGCGCGCGGCGCATGTTCTCAGGCCCGCCAGCGGCGAAGAAGGCATCGAGCCGCGCCAGCGTCGCGCCATCGACGGTGGAAAGCTCGGAGAGCCGCGCGTCGTCGCGGCCGTCGCCAGGGAGCAGCGCAAGTGGAATGTCTGTTCGCACGGGCGGCGTGGGCGATCTCCTCGGCACCGTAGCGCCAATAGTCGAGGCCGCCGAGCAGACGGATCACCACGCAGCGCGCGCAGGCGATCACCTGCTCGACATAGAGATCGACCGACATCGGGTGGCGGAGCCGCGAAAGATTGGCGAGGCGGAGCGACGGAGCAGCCTCGCCCCGCGCGGACCACGAAGCGGCGAGCGCACCAAGGTCGCTGTCGGAGAAGGACAGGAACACGAGGTCGGCGCGCGATTGGCCGAGATCGACGGCGGCTTCCGCCTCGTCCAATCCTCTCGTCTCGCGCACCAGGAGATGCATGGTCTAGCCCAGAATTTGATCTTCGATCGCGGCGCGATCGAGCCCGCGCTCGCCGATCACCACGATATGGCCTTGCCGTACGCCATTCGGCCAGGGACGGTCGAAGGTCGAGCGGAAGCGTGCACCCACCCCCTGCACCGCAAGGCGCAGAGGCTTGCCGGTGACCGGCACGAAACCCTTGATGCGGAGCACGTCATGCGCTTCGGCCACGGCCCGCAACCGCGCCAGCAACTCCGCCGGATCGCCTATCTCCGAAACCGCTACGACGAAGCTCTCGAAATCGTCATGCTCATGCGCGCCGTCGAGCGCGTCGTGATGCGAGGGGCGCGCGGCGAGATCGTCCTCTGCCGCGGCGCCGAGACCGAGCAGGACGTCGGCATCCACCCTGCCCTCTTGCGCCGCGACCACCTTCACGGCGCGCGGGACAATTGCCAGAACGTCGCGCTTCAGCCGTTCGCCCGCATCTGAGCTGATCAGATCGGTCTTGTTCAGCACGATGAGGTCGGCGGCCATGAGCTGGTCCTCGTAGACCTCGGCGAGAGGATTATCGTGATCGACCGACGGGTCCTCCGCGCGCTGGCGGGCGACCGCCTCTGGATCGTCGGCGAAGCGTCCTTCGGCGACGGCGGGCGCATCGACCACGGCGATGACGCCGTCGACGGTGAGCCGCGATCGGATGGACGGCCAATCGAAGGCTTTAACCAAGGGTTTCGGCAAAGCAAGCCCAGAGGTCTCGATGAGAATGTGCTCAGGCGGCGTGTCGCGGTCGATCAGCGCCTGCATGGTTGGGATGAAATCCTCGGCGACGGTGCAGCACAAACAGCCATTGGACAACTCGACGATATTCTCCTCTGGGCAGCTTTCGATGCCGCAGCTTCTCAGCACCTCACCATCGACGCCGACGCTGCCGAACTCATTGACGATGATGGCGAGCCTCTTGCCCCGCGCCGTCTCGAGCAGGTGGCGAAGAAGCGTGGTTTTTCCGGCGCCGAGGAAGCCGGTGATGATGGTCGCGGGGATGCGGGCAGCGTTGGTCATTCGGCGGCGTCCTTGGCTGGCTCGAAGGTGGCGGGGAAGCGGGCGATCACGCTCGTTTGCAAGGACGCCGGGCGCCCTGATGGAAGCACGACGCCGGTCTTCGCCTTGGCGTAGGCTGTGGCGTAGGTGAGAAGATCGGCGGCGTGCCCAGGCGTGAGCTCACCCATCACGTAGGACCACTTGCCTGTCGCCGCGATCCCGACAGAGCAGCCGCGCTCGCAATTGGCAAAGCACAGCGTGGGAAGGACATGGGCCGGCGCGTCGGTGCCCATCTCATCGGCAAGCGCCTTCACCGCTTCGTAGAGGCGGCGCCCGTCGGTCGGCTCGCCCTCAGACGCGGGCTCGGCACCGCGGCAGCGGCAGGAGACGCAGACATAAAGATGCGGGCGATTGTTGTGCGGCACAGCGACCCCGTCAGACACCTCAGAACGCATCCTCGGGTGCAAGCGCCGTGAGAAACGGCGCGGGGGCGATGCCTCGCGCCTGGCCGATCGACCGGCCGCCAAGCCGCCAGGGCACCCCGCCCGGCGTCTCGGGTCAAGCAAGCGACGGCAGGTCTCCTGGCTCGCGGATCCTTCGCTTGCCGCCGCCTTCCCAGGGTTCACCCCAGTGGCCAAGTACGGCAAGCTTTCCGCCTACAGTTGCGGGGGCAGCTGCGGAATTCGGGCGAAAACCCGTGACCGCATTCCCTTTTCACTCCTCATCTTCGAGGAGACCGTCATTTTCGCCCCTCACTAAAGGGCTGGGTGGGAGCGTTGTCAACGGAGACGCGCCTGGCCAGTAAACGGGCTTGCGGCAGTGCAAGCCCAGTCTCTATAGTTCTGCCGTCGTCGGTTCCCGCACATTCGGCGGGACGCAAGACGGGAACGCGGTGAAAGACGAAAGTCCTGAAGCCGCGGCTGCCCCCGCAACTGTAAGCGGAGAGCTGCCCTTCGATGATGCCACTGGAGCTTTCGCTCCGGGAAGGCAGAAGGGACGGCCTTGACCCGCAAGCCAGTAGACCGGCCGGCGACGGGCAACCTTGAACCGCCCTCGGGTGGAGGGCAGAGGGAGACATCATGACGACTTTCTCGACCAAGCAACCGGGCGCGACCAACAGCGCCGCGGAATTGACGGCTGCTCGCACCCTGCCTCTTGTCATGGCGGCGCTGCTCGGCATTTTCATCATCGGCGGCGTGGGCTTCTCCCACATCGAGGCGGTGCACAATGCGAGCCACGATTATCGCCATTCCATGGGCTTCCCCTGCCACTAAGGGAGGGCGACATGGATTATTTCCGCAACATCGTCCTGCTCGCGGCCATTGTCGGCGCGATCGCAGGCCTCGGCATGACCGTCGCGCAACAAGTGACGACGGTGCCGCTCATCCTCAAGGCTGAAGTCTTCGAGCAGGCCGGAGAGGCGAAGGCGCCGCCGGCGCATGTGCATGAGTTCGAAGCTCCCGCGGCGACGGAGCATGAGCATGGAGGCGGCTGGGCGCCGCAAGACGGCTTCGAGCGCACCGCCTTCACGCTTGCCGCCAATGTGCTCACCGGAATCGGCTTCGCGCTTCTGCTCATCGCGGTGAGCGAGCTTGCCGGAGGCATTCTCAACTGGCGACAAGGCGTGTTCTGGGGCCTTGCGGCCTTCGCCGTGTTCACGCTCGCGCCCGGACTTGGGCTTCCGCCGGAGCTTCCGGCCATGCCGGCGGCTGAGCTTGGGGCACGTCAGGTTTGGTGGGTTGCCACCGCGTTCTCCACCGCCGGGGGCATCGCGCTCTTGGTCTATGGGCAATCGGCGCTTGCCGCAATTGCCGGCGTGGCGCTGCTTGTGGCACCGCACTTCATCGGCGCGCCGCAGCCGCTAAGCCACGACTCGCCGATCCCCGAGACTCTGCATCACAGCTTCGTGGTCGCCGTGGTGTTGACGACGCTGCTGTTCTTTGTGCTGCTCGGCGGACTTACCGGCTATTTCCGGCGGCGGTTGGTCGGCACTGCCTGACCATGGAGGAGCCACACACCGCTGGGCGCGCGCGGCTAACGCTCGTGCTCGGCGGCGCTCGCTCGGGCAAAAGCCGCCACGCGCAGATCCTCGCCATGGCGACGCCGCCGCCTTGGGTGTACATCGCCACGGCGCTAGCGCTGGACGACGAGATGAGCGCGCGCATTGCCAAGCACAAAGCCGATCGGGGCAATGGCTGGTCGACGATCGAGGAGCCGATCGAGCTTGCCCGCGCCGTGGCCGAAGCGCAGCCACAAGCACCGCTCGTCATCGACTGCATCACCTTTTGGCTTTCCAATTTGATGCTCGGTGCGCACGATGTCGACTCTGCCGTGGCAAGGTTCGTCAGGAGCCTCGATGAGCGAAAGGCTCCGACCTTTGTGGTCTCGTGCGAAGTCGGCGGCGGCCTCGTGCCAGAGACGCCGCTTGGCCGCGCCTTTCGCGACGAGGCAGGCCTCGTCAATCAACAGCTCGCGGTGAGCGCCCACCAGGTCCTGCTCATGGTGGCCGGGCTCGCCATGCCACTGAAGGTGCTGCCATGACCGAAAACTTGAAGCAGGACGAGCAGGAGCGCCATCGCGCCAAGATGGCGAACCGCAAGGCAGCGCAGGACGCGGAGGTCGCCGCCAAGACGATTCCTGAGAAAGGACTGCTCATCGTCCATACCGGCACCGGCAAGGGCAAATCGACGGCAGCCTTCGGCCTCGTGTTGCGCATGGTCGGCAATGGCGGGAAATGCGCCGTGGTGCAATTCATCAAGGGCGCGTGGAACACCGGCGAGCGGAGCGTGCTCGAAGGCTTCGGCGACATGGTGCGCTGGCAGACGCTTGGCGAGGGCTTCACCTGGGAGACGCAGGACAAAACGCGCGACATGGCAGCTGCGGCAAAGGCTTGGGAGACGGCGAAGGCGCTGATGCAGGATCCCGAGATCAAGCTGATCGTGCTCGACGAGATCAACATCGCGCTCCGCTACGACTATCTGCCACTCGCAGAGGTGGTCGAGACGCTGAAAGCGCGGCGGCCTGACCTGCATGTCGTGGTCACCGGGCGGAACGCCAAGCGCGAGATGATCGAGGCGGCCGACCTCGTCACCGAGATGACGCTGGTGAAGCATCACTTCGCCGCCGGCGTAAAGGCGCAAGCCGGCATCGAGTACTGATGGCCGCCCGCGCCCTCATGCTGCAAGGCACGGGGTCGAGCGTCGGCAAGTCGCTGCTCGTCGCGGGTCTTTGCCGGGCACTCGCGAGGCGCGGGCTCATGGTGCGACCGTTCAAGCCGCAGAACATGTCGAACAACGCTGCCGTCACCGAAGATGGCGGCGAGATCGGGCGGGCGCAGGCGCTGCAAGCGCTCGCGGCTCGTGTTGCGCCGTCGGTGCACATGAATCCGGTGCTGCTGAAACCGCAGAGCGAGATCGGCGCGCAAGTGATCATACAGGGCAAAATATTCGGCAGCGCGACGGCGCGCAAGATGCAGGATCTGAAGCCGAGGCTGTTGCCCTATGTGCTTGAAAGCTTTGGGACAATAAGGCGCGACGCAGACATCGTTCTGGTCGAGGGCGCCGGCAGCGCCTCGGAGATCAATCTGCGCAAAAACGACATCGCCAATATGGGATTTGCCCGCGCCGCCGACGTGCCGGTGGTGGTGATCGGCGACATCGACCGCGGCGGGGTAATCGCAAGCCTGGTCGGCACCAAGGCCGTGCTCGATGCCGAGGATGCGAAGCTGGTCGCCGGCTTCATCGTCAACCGCATGCGCGGCGACATCTCGCTGTTCGCCGACGGCATGGAGGAGATCGCGCTGCGGACAGGCTGGCCGGCGCTCGGGCTTGTGCCTTTCTTCGAGGGCGCGCGCCGGCTGCCGGCGGAGGACGCCTACGACCTCATCGGACAGCGGCACTCATCGGGCAACGGCAAGGTCAGAGTGGCGGTGCCGCTCCTGCCGCATATCGCCAATTTCGACGATCTCGATCCATTCGCCGCGGAACCAGACGTCGAATTGGTCATGGTCGAGCGTGGCACGCCACTGCCGGTCTGCGATCTCATCGTTGTGCCGGGCTCAAAATCGACCATCGCCGACTTCAAGACGCTTCGCGAAGTTGGCTGGGACATCGATATTGCCGCGCATGTGCGGCGCGGCGGACATGTGCTTGGGCTTTGCGGCGGCTATCAGATGCTGGGGGTCAGCATCGCCGATCCGCATGGCATCGAAGGCCCGGCCGGATCGGTGCCAGGCTTGAGCCTGTTGCAGGTCGACACTGTCATCGCCGGAGAGAAGGCGCTCGCCGAAGTCAGCGGCACGACTGTTGCCGATGCCGCGCCCGTCAAAGGCTATGAGATGCATGTGGGGGTGAGCACCGGACCCGATACCGCGCGGCCTCTGGTGCGGTTCAGCGATGGCCGCAGCGACGGCGCTGTCTCGGCGGACGGCCGTGTCGCCGGAACCTACCTGCATGGCTTTTTCGCCGACGACGCCCAGCGCCGCGCATGGATCGAACGGCTCGGCGGCACGCCGTCGCGCCACAGCCACGATGCGGACATTCAGAGCACGCTCGATGCGCTCGCCGACCACCTCGAGGCGCATATCGACGTCGATCGCCTGCTCAGATTAGCGAGATGAGGAAGGCGAGGCCCCCGAGCGCTGCGATCTGTAGGGTGCAGGCGGTCTTGTAAACGCCAAGGGCGCGGCGGATGTCGGCGGCGGACGCCTCTTCTCTCCCCTCCCCGATCCAATCCTCGTCAGTGAGCGCGCCATGATAGACGCGCGGACCTGAGAGCTTCAGACCAAGCGCGCCGGCCATGGCTGCCTCGGGCCATCCGGCATTTGGCGAGCGATGCCGGTGCGCGTCTTTCCGCACCGTCTCAAGCGCGCGGCGGACATCGGCATCGTCATGAAGCCAGGCGGCAAGCGCGATCCACAGCGCGGCGACCCGCGAGGCCGGAAGGTTGACCACATCGTCGACTTTCGCGGAGGCGTAGCCGAACGCCTCGTGGCGAGGCGTACGGTGGCCGATCATGCTGTCGGCGGTGTTGATCGCCTTGTAGGCGACCATGCCGGGCAGGCCGAGAAGCACGCCCCAGAAACTCGGCGCCACGACACCATCGGAGAAATTCTCGGCGAGACTTTCAATGGCCGAGCGCGCCACGCCGGATTCATCGAGGATGCGCGTATCGCGGCCGACGATCTCGGCCACCGCTTTGCGCCCGGCTTCGAGCCCGCCCGCATCGAGCGCATCGGCAACGGCGGCGACGTGCTCGTAAAGGCTGCGCTGGGCCATGAGCGTGCTGGCGAGGCAGGCAAGGACGATGAGCGCGATCGGGCCAGGCAACTGCAGCATGATGGACTGCACGGCGATGGCCGGAAGCACGCTGGCGGCGAGAAGCAGCAAAAGCGCGATCCAGCCGTTCCGGCGCCGCTTTGCCTCTTGCAGGCTCGGGTGATTGAGCCGGCGGTCGAGGCTCTCGATCAGGGCGCCCATCCACACGACCGGATGCTTGATGCGGTCGAGCAGAGAGGCGGGATAGCCGAAGCCAGCCTCGATCAGCAGCGCGCAAAGAACGGTAACGGCATTGAACGATAGACACATGGGTCAAAGCTTATAGCGTGCCCGAGGCATTGGCCTAAAGTCTAAGCGGCACAACCGGCCCTTCACGGGCGCGTCAAGCCATAGTGATTAGGCGCGAGCTTCCGCGCGCTGCAATATGCGAACCACGCCAAACCGGAGGTTCGCAGCAGATGATCGCGCATCGGGTTCTCCTTGCCGCCGGCATTCTCGCCGCCGTCATGCTCGGCTCGCTCCCGGCCATCGCAGCCGATTGGAAGCCGTTCACCCAAGCAGAGTTCAGCGCGGCGCAGAAGGACGGGAAGCCGATTCTCGTCGACATCTTCGCGCCCTGGTGTCCGACCTGCCGGGCGCAGAAGCCGATCCTCGAGGAGCTCACCGCCAAGCCAGAGTTCAAGGATCTCGTCGTGCTGGTGGTCGATTTCGACCATCAAACGGATGACGTGCGTGCGCTCAAAGCCCAGCAGCAGAGCACCCTTATTGTGTACAAGGGCGCCGAGGAAATCGTCCGCACGGTCGGCGAGACGAATCCAGGCAACATCGAAGCGCTTCTGAAGAGCGCGCTTTAGGCGCCGGCCATGAGCCTCGGCACTCTCGGCCTCGCATTCCTGGCTGGGGCCTTGTCGGTCCTGTCGCCTTGCGTGCTGCCGCTTCTGCCGATCATGCTTGGCAGCGCCGCGAGCGAGCACCGTCTCGCGCCGGCCGCACTCGCCGCAGGGCTTTCGCTTTCCTTCGTCGTCATTGGCCTGTTCGTTGCCACCGTTGGGTTTGCCGCGGGCCTGGACACCGGCTTCTTTCGGCTGGTGTCGGCGGTCCTCCTCATCGCCGTCGGCACACTGCTTCTGGTGCCGCGGCTTGGCGCCCAGGCCGCAGCAGCCGGCGGACCGGTGAGCAACTGGGTCGAAGGGCAATTCGGAGGATTCGCCGCACACGGGCTCGGTGGTCAATTCCTGCTCGGCTTGCTGCTTGGCGCGGTTTGGAGTCCTTGCGTCGGGCCGACGCTTGGCGCGGCGTCGATCCTCGCGGCCAAGGGCGAGAATCTCGGAGAGGTAGCGCTCACGATGGTCGCGTTCGGCATCGGTGCGGCCGTTCCGCTCATCGCCATTGGGCTCTTGTCGCGCGAAGCCTTGTCTCGCTGGCGCGGGCGGCTGATGGAAGCCGGCAAAGGCGGCAAAGTCTTGCTCGGCGGAGTGTTGATCGCGATCGGCCTCCTGGTGGCGACCGGCCTCGACAAGAGACTGGAGACATTTCTGGTCGATGCTTCGCCTGCCTGGCTCACGCAACTGACCACCGAGTTCTAAAACACCGGTACTGGCAATCGCCACGGCTGGCGCAGACCTCCCTTTTTTGCTTATCTGCTAATGACTTATTGACTGGGGCGGCCGCCATACCGGCAAGCGGAGAATGTCGAATGCAAAGAGTGACTATCACGCTGGACGATGCGCTGATGGACGAGCTCGACGCGATCATCGCCGCGCGCGGCTATCAGAACCGATCCGAGGCGATCCGCGATCTTGCCCGCGCCGGCATCCGCGAAGCCGCCGAGGATGTCAGTAGTCAAAAGCGCGACTGCGTGGCGGCGCTCGTCTACACCTACGACCACGCAGCACGGCAACTGTCCAAGCGCCTAACATCCGCCTATCACGAGCATCATGAGCTGTCGCTCGCCTCGCTGCACGTGCATCTCGACCATGACACCTGTCTCGAGGTCACGGTGCTCAGAGGCAAGACCGACGACGTCCAGCATTTCGGCGAGCACGTGATCGCGGAGCGCGGCGTGCGCCACGGCAAGATTGTGCGCATGCCGTTCGAGCCGGCCAAAGAACGCAAAGTTTCGCAGGGCCACCACGGCCATTATCATGCCCACGGCCATGACGGGCCAAGGCCGGCGCGGCGCGTGAAGCGTTTGCGCAAGGCCGCGCGCTAGCGATTCTCTCGTCATGACCGGCTTGCGCGCCGGTATGACGGATTTCGTCAAACTGCATACCAACTACGCAATCACAAATTCGCCTTGCGCAGTTGTGACGCATGGCATCTCGTGGTATGCGGTTTATTGTAAGTGTGCTTACCCGCTTGCAAAGATAATTTACAGTCCAGGGAGGGAGACTTCTCCATGAAGCGGTTTCTTCAGCTCGCAATCTTTGCGCTTTTCCTCGCTCCGACCGCGGCTCTCGCCCATGTCGGCGTCGGCAACACGAGCGGGTTCGCGCACGGATTCATGCATCCGCTCAGCGGTCTCGACCATCAGCTCGCCATGATCTTGGTCGGCGTCTTCGCCTATCAGCTCGGCGGGCGCGCGCTATGGCTCGTGCCGCTCACCTTCGTCAGCGTCATGGCCCTTGGCGGCTTTCTCGGCGTCGCCGGAATGCCGGTGCCGTTCGTCGAAATCGGCATCGCGCTCTCGGTAATCGTGCTCGGCGCCGTCGTCGCCTTCGGCGTCAAGGCTCCGCTCGCGGTGGCCATGGGCGCGGTTGGCCTGTTCGCCATCTTCCACGGTCACGCCCACGGCTCCGAAATGCCGCTGGATGCCTCAGGCTTCGAATACGGCATCGGCTTCATGCTGGCCACGGCGGTGCTACATGCGGTCGGCATCAGCATCGGCTTCCTCATCGGCATGTCCAGCCGGACGTTCGGCAACAACGTGTATCGCCTGGCCGGAGGTCTTGCCTCGGTCGCCGGCGTGGCGCTTCTGCTCGGCTACGTCTGACCTGTCTCGCCAAGCTAAAGGTCACGGCGGACGGCGCCGTGCCTTGCGGCATTTCGGCATCTCCAACGGCGCGCCGTAGACGAAGGTCCAAGAGTGGGGCAAATCCGTTCTGCTATCATGAGCGGGCAGGAGGTCATTCGTCGAATGACCATTGGCCGGTGGACGGATCATGACGTTGGCGGGTGAGATAGGCGGCAAGGATCTGCTCTATCTCGATGACCTTCAGGTGGGGCAGCGCTTCACAAGCAAGACCCACCGCGTCGACGAAGCGCAGATCAAGGCGTTCGCCAGCCAGTTCGATCCGCAACCTTTTCACCTCGACGAGAATGCCGCCAAGGACAGCCTGTTCTCCGGCTTGGTGGCGAGCGGCTGGCACACCGCGGCGATGACCATGCGCCTGCTGGTCGAGACGGGATTGCCGCTGGCCGGCGGTCTCATCGGGGCCGGAGGGGAACTCTCCTGGCCGCGGCCGACCAGGCCGGGCGATATCCTGCGCGTCGAGAGCGAGGTTCAGGAGATCATCCCCTCGCGCTCGCGGCCGGATCGTGGGGTCGTGGCGCTGCGCATGGTCACGCGCAATCAGCGCGACGAAGAGGTGCAGATCTTCGTGGCCAAGCTCGTCGTGCCGCGCCGCACCTAGCAGCGATCGACTGACGCACAATCTACGCCGCCGTCGCTATGCTATGTATAGCGAAGGTGCCTCTATCCATCGGCTGAAGGCTGGTCTCGCATGATCCGCGTTGACGTTGCGCTCAAGCTCGGCGCCTTCAATCTCGACGTCGCCTTCGAGAACGGCGCCGGCATAACCGCCTTGTTCGGCCGGTCAGGCTCGGGCAAGTCGATGACCATCAATCTGATCGCTGGCCTCAAGCGGCCGGATCGCGGCTCCATCGTGCTCGATGGCCGCGTCCTGGTGGATACCGAAGCTCACATTTTCGTGCCTGCCTATCGGCGCCGGGTTGGGCTCGTATTCCAGGATGCTCAGCTCTTCCCGCATCTCAGCGTCAGGCAAAATCTTCTGTTCGGACGCTGGTTTGCGCCGAAGGCTGCGGCAAGCATTCCGTTTGCCCAGGTGGTCGAGACGCTGGGGATCGGGCATCTGCTCGAGCGCAAGCCGGCGCGGCTTTCCGGCGGCGAAAAGCAGCGCGTGGCCATGGGCCGGGCGCTGCTCGCCTCTCCCGAGATTCTGCTGATGGATGAGCCCCTCGCCTCGCTCGACACCGAGCGCAAGCTCGAAATCCTGCCCTTGATCGAGTCGCTCCGCGACGATTTGCGCATCCCCATCGTGTACGTGTCGCATGCCATCGAGGAGGTCGCGCGGCTCGCCTCGCGCGTCGTGGTGCTGGACAACGGTCATGTGGTGGCGGCGGGACGGTCGAAGACGTGCTTGGACCCGGCCTGAGCGGTACCGGGTTGAGCCGCTTCGCCCGGTCTTCGGTGGTCACCGGCAGGCTTGCCGCGGTCGATGCCGCTTACGACCTCACCGAGATCTCGCATCCGGCCGGCACGATCTGGCTCACCGGCCGCGCCGGCCCGATCGGCCGCGAGGCGCGCGTGGTCGTCAGGGCCACCGACATCACGCTCGCCAAGACGCGCATGCAAAATCTCAGCGTGCGCACCACGCTCGCCGGCACCATCGCCGGCATCGAGGCCGACGAAGACGGGCCGCTCGCAGGCGTCTCCATCGACCTCGACGGGCATGGCCATCTTTTCGCGCTGGCGACGCGCAAGGCCATCGACGAGCTCGCGCTTCGCCCGGGCGATCGCGTGTTCGCCCTGGTCAAGTCGGTAGCGCTCGATGAGCGCGCCGTGGCTGCAGTGAACCTGTGATCTTTTGCCCGCTTCGTCTTCAGCGATCGTTTCCGAGCGGCTCACCAAGATGCGTGCGAGCCCAATCGCAGCCTCGAGCTAACAATTTTGCAAAACAACCCCATGCAAAGTAGCCAGTATTGGCCAAGTGAAGATTGAACCAGTCGGTCAGGCGAGCGTCGACAATGTCGATTCTGGCCGACAGCGGCGGATGAGCCTAATAGGGAGTTCGTTGCGACCTCTCGTCGCCGGAAGACAAGGCGCGTGGGGCAAACCGTTGAAGCTAGTTGCTCGGAACGCATGAGCGAAATACCGGTCCCCTGCTCGCGATTCCTCGCTTCAGGCGAGACTCGATCAGGGGCCCCTGTCGGTCGACAAGCGTAAGCAGGAAAAGCGCTGCCGCACGCCGGCGTTAAGGGGTCGGGTGCGCCAAAAGGCAACCAAATGCCCTAGGACATCGAGGCATTACGAGGGAGGTCTTATCGACGCGCAAAGATGAGCCCCCTCGTCCGAGCCGCACCTTTGGTTACGAGGGAAAGACTTCGCTGTCGATAGGTGCGTGGATCCTTCGCTCGGCCTGACCGGGTGAAAGCAGTGGGTGGGGGGTGCCGGGTTATACCATGGAGTAGTATCCTTATCTCGGTAACCGTTGCAACATTAAGAGCCTTAGGTTGAAGTTGGTCCGATAGTGCTCGCATAAGAGGCGCCATGTTTGGATCGAGACAACAAGGAATGGTGATCGCTAAAGGATTGAAGATTGTCGGCAGCGTCACCGCCGAGGGTTTACTCTGGGTTTATGGTCAGCATAAACGGCGAATTACATTGCACCTCCCTAGTCATCGACAGAGCGGCGCATATCAGCGGAACTGTTGCAGCCGAGCGCGTCGTTGTGGATGGGAAAGTGGAAGGTCCGATTCAGGGAGGAGAGATCGTTCTGAAATCGCGTGCACAAGTCGTTGGCGATATTCATCATCAATCTCTTGCCATTGAGAGTGGCGCTTTCTTCGATGGTCGTTCGGTGCAAGTTCGCGGAAACGGACAAGCGGCTGAAAAGCTTGAAAAGAAATCAGTGAGGCAAGTTGAACGCCGAGAAAGCCTCTCCCGCCGGATTGAGCGGGCCCTACCCGTGGAAGCCGAATAGGTCTCCCAACTAAGAAATCCAAACCGAATCGCTGGCCTCCGAAGCCAGCAGCAAGAATATACTCAATCATCTCACTCGTTATGGTGTCTCGCGCTAACACTTTGGGGGTAGTGAGCATTACGCGCGACTTGGATGCAAGATGCCCCGTCTTGATGTGGCCACTACCTCCCAAGCGGTTCCGCTTTTCTCTAAGGCTCGTTTTCTCGGGAAAGCGAATCGTGCTTATTGGTATTTCGTGGTGGAGAGGTTTCCCCTCCTCCCATCAACTCCCTAAATGATGGCCATCGGCAGTGGCCGTCGGGCATTGGCTCCAGTCTTTAGCCCCGCGAGCCTGTTTCTCTCGGGGCTTCCTTATCTTGCCAGGAGGGACGCTCGGTGGCCGGTAAACCCAAACGCGAGAAGGTTACTCGGTCAAAACATGGATGAGGAGCTCACCGCTTTGTTTCAGCAGTGGCTCATCGCGTTCGAAAAAACACAATCCGCAACAGGCGATGAAGAAACAGTCGCGGCGCTTGCGCTCTCTAGGATCGAGTCGCGCATCGCAGCGACACCGGCCGAAGGGCTGCGTGGGCTCGTGGTGAAGCTTGGGCTCGATCGCTTCCTGCATGAACATGCGACGCGGCAAGTGAGCAAGCTGATTCCGCCTATGCTGATTTGGTACGTATGACGGGCCATGACCCGGTGACCGAGATCCTCGCCAAGTTGCGGAGTTCAAGCCGTCACTGAGTTTGGCGACCTTGAGGTTATGCAGTGTCGAAGTGCTCAAGCATTTTTATCAGGTGGGCCAAACTCGTTGCGTGCATTTTTCGCATGGCATTGGCACGATGCACCTTCACCGTAACCTCGCTCAACCCCAGCTCGGCAGCTATTTGCTTATTCAGGTTTCCGGCTGCTACTCTTGCGATCACTTCTCGCTCACGGGCACTTAGGGACTCAAAGTGTTCCCGTATAGTCGAGTGCACATTGTTGCATTTTTCGGCGGGCACTATCCCGTTCCAGGGCCGCGAAAACCGCATCCAGTAGGTCCTGGCTTCGGAAGGGTTTGGTCAGGAAGTCGATTGCACCTGCTTTCATCGCGCGCACGGCCATCGCGACGTCTCCATGGCCGGTGACGAAAACGATAGGCACGTAAACGCCAGCTCTCGACAGTTCCTCTTGAACTTTGATGCCACTCATTCCGGGCAACCGCACATCGAGCACCAAGCAGCTCGTAGTGTCTGGAATGCGGGCTTCCAGGAAGGCACCCGCCGATGCGTAGAGTCTGACTTCTAGTCCGACGGACTCGAAAAGCTCCTTTAGGGCTGCCCGGACTGAGGCGTCATCGTCAATAACGACGACGACTGCCTCTCTGGTTACGTTCTCCTTCATGGGTAGCACCATCGCGGGTTGGGCCGGTGTTACACCGGGCGGCCAAATTTGTTTTGCTTGCTGGCCAAGGTGGCTTCAACGATCCATCCCAGCGATCGCGCCTTGTTGACGGCCAGCTGAGCCGCTAGAGCCCGAAACTCTGCTAATGGTTTGGAAGTGAAGTCGGCAAGCCAACTGCGCGCGACAACTAGATGCCGCTGATGATCAGGTTTCTTGAAAGCGATAAGAAAAACCGTTCCCGGCTTCCAAACGACAATTTCGTCGCCGTCCAATTCGACGATGATGCCGTCTTCGACGCTGTTACTCATCGCAAGAACGCCAACTCGAGAACGGGCCCTGGCTACGGTTTGGGCCTCGCTACGCTTACTGACGCGCCTACGCGAAAAGGGAACAAGGGACGCGAATAACATGCTACTACTGGATTCCACTGGACGCAAAAAAATACGTAGGTCCAAGTCTTTGGACAATTGTGCTCACTTGCTTTTTGCGCCTTAGGCAATCGTGGTCTTGCAGTGGATAACGAAGGCTTTTCGGGCGTCTAGCAAGAGCAACACAGCTCCCGCCACCTGACCTGCAAGCAAGCTATGAGACGAGCGGCAGCTCTTTGCTTGCAACGACTGAGTTGAACGGAGGGTGGGGGTGTCCGGGTACGCCTTTGATTAGGATCCATAGTCTCCCCGGTAAGGTAGGTACCATTTGATGATCGATAGGCCGCCCACAGGGCGAACGAGTGACGTTGTGACGCAAGGGTGCGCGAAGGCCCTTTAGCATTTTGATTTCAGTCGATCGCGCGATCCGCCCCGCCGCTCCGCGGCGGCGACCGAAGCCGACGCTCAGTGAGCCTCCTATCCGCACACATTGCTTTGATCGTTCCACTTCATGCCTGCCGTCTTGCAGCCCTCCTTAGTGAGTGGTTGAGGCTGCGCGTGTCCTTCTTCCTTGCCCATCTTGGCTGACTCCTCAGTATCCTTTTTCGCGTTAGCCTTTTCGGCACCGAGCACGAGGGTCCAATAGGGCCATCCGCTACTGTTCTTTGCCATCGCGACACCAACAGCGGTCACCTCAGGACGCAGCAGGTTCTCCCGATGGCCCGAGCTTCCTTCCCAGCTGCGCATGACGTCGCTGAACGATTTCTGCCCGGAGGCGACATTCTCCGAGGCGATCTTCGCACGATAACCGGCGCGCGCGGCGCGTTGCATGGGCTTCGAGCCATCGGACCCATCGTGACCGATGCGGCTGCGCCCGGCCTGGGCCTTTGATTGAGCGGCGGCGGCGCGAGAAAGACGCTCATCAAGGACAACCGGCTTCCGCCCATTCTTCGTCCGGTAGGCGTTGATTTGTGCCAACGCAGCTTCCGGATCGAGCGGCTGCACCGGCTTCGCGGCATATTCGGGAGACACGAACGTTATGGAGCAGCCGCCGAAAATGCACGGCAGCGTCCATCCCGCAGCCGCTGGCGTCGCCAGCAGCGTAAGCGCGGCTATCATGATGCTTCGCCGTAACATCACCCCCCTCCCGCGATCCGGACTTTCAGCCCGCGTGGCGTGACGCATACGAGACTCCCTGCTACTCCCCTGGCGGGAGGGGCCTGCTCAAGAGCTTGGGCGATGCTATTAACCCGAGTGATAGACCCGTCATTATCCCCACAGCATCAACGACGAAATCGGTTAGACGCGCGTGTCGTCCGGGAACTACGAGCTGAGCCATCTCGATGACAGCCGTGAAAACAAGTAGCGCAGGAAACTGGAACCTATGGCGCTGCGGATAGCCAATTCCAAAAGCCAGCCCCGCTGCAAAAAAGATCGTCAGATGCTCAAGTGAGTGCGGGAGCGCTGTGACCGGTCGATCGTGTGCTGGCACCAACGAAAGCACCACAATCGCGATCAACAGGGCCGCGCAGGCCCCAAGCGTCAGCGCCATACGCGCGATCAGAAACGGTTTCATTGGGAAGCCCCCCTCCCTGTGGTTGCACTATAGCAGGAAAAAGGGCAGGAGCGCCTAGTGCGGAAGATGAGTGCTGAATGAAGGAGCGCCGACCGGAAGCCGATGCCCGAAGCTGGCGGAAATGAGAGTTCCGTTAGCGAATCTAAGGATCAGCGATAACGAGGGCGATGGCGAAGCCGTCATGGAGGCCGGCGATGACGGTCCGCTCGCCGGCGTCTCCATCGACCTCGATGGGCATGGCCATCTCTTCGCGCTCGCGACGCGCAAGGCCATCGACGAGCTCGCGCTTCGCCCCGGCGATCGCGTGTTCGCCCTGGTCAAGTCGGTGGCGCTCGATGAACGTGCTGTCGCCGCAGTGGAAGCGTGACCCTTTGGAAACCTGCCCGCCTGGAAGCCTGACGCTCTAATCGACTCCACCTTAGGCGGCGGCGTTTTCCAGCAATGCGCCGAGATGCGTGCGTGCCCAAATCGCGGCCTGAGTCCTGTTCTGCAGCCTCAGCTTCCGCAGAATGGCCTTCATATGCACCTTCACCGTCGACTCGGTGATCACCAGCTTGCGCGCGATGATCTTGTTCGACGCGCCTTCGGTGAGCGTGCGCAAAATCACCAGCTCACGGCGCGATAGGCTTCTGACGACTTCGTTGCCTGGCGTCGGTTGCTCGCTCGCCGGCGCGTGCGAGTTGCCGGCGAGACCTCCGTAAGTCTGCAAGCCTGGGCGGAAACAGCTGAATGGTGGCCGTGCGGCGTCCGCCGAGAGCTCGCTTTGAGCTGCGACTTCGCTACTTTCCCGCCCCGCGAGCGAAGTGAGGACCATTTGCTGAAAGTGAGGATGCATGACCGATTGGCCAAGCGCGATCAACTCCAAGGACTTGATGAGGTGCTTGCTGGGGATGTCTTGACCGAGGAAGCCACAGGCGCCTGCCAGGAATGCAGGCAGAATGTCGTCCGGGGTATGTGACGCGGTAAGAATGACAGCTCTCAAGCTAGGGTTTGTCGCCACCACTCTCCGCACCAAGTCATTTGTGGTTGGCCCACACTCGTTGACCCCTACGAGCCAAATGCAGGCCCCTGCCGAGGCCAGATAGCTTTCGGTTTCTTCGTTAAGCGCAGGGAGTATGTGCACTGGCCGAAAGGGGGATTTGGCCAATATCGGTCGCAATCCGTCGCGGACGAGAGCACATGGATGAGTCACGACAAGGGGGGTTACGCTACTCATTGTCATTTACTCCACAAGTACAACTTCTCACTCAGTTTCAGTTAGACTCAAATGTTATGACAAGTCACTTGGCTCTTGGGGTAGAGTCTCGACACCTTTGTATAGACAGCCCAAAAGTGGTACCCCCGCGAAGGAACTTCGCGACTGCACGTTTTCGGCTGGGCGTGAGGGTCTTCAAGACGGCATCGCGAACAGCGCGTCAACAAGCTGCTCTGTCCAATGTCCCGCTGCACGGCCAACCCAAACTGGTTTTGAGTGCGGCATCGGAAATCGGGCCATGCCCCTAGCAACTTCCGAGGTCCTCCACCTGCCCAGGCCCCAATGCCGGTCGCATTAGCAGACTAATTGTGCGACTAGCATCGACCCAAAGCGGACATTTACGGCGCAATGCAAGTTGGTTCACGAAGCAAAGCGGCTCTGGACCATGTCCGCTAGTTTCTCCATGGTCTCCGCCGGTGCTAAGCCGACGAGCAAAAAGCGGTAATCTCCGCTCGCCCAATAGACTGTATTGAGGTTTGCCCGGCGCTCCGCTTCCCGCTCGGACTCCCCACCAGGCTCCGGCATGATGCAAAGTGCGACAACACCATGCTCGCCTTGATAAAGAAGCTGCGCGAGCGGGCGGTTCTCGAATTGCAGGAGCTCTACACGTTTAAGCGTTAGGCCTGGCAATGCCACCCGGGCTTGCGACAAATCGACTTTGAGTATCTCGCTTAGACGGCCGAGCTGCGTCTTTTGTGTCGTCTCGTCGACCGGAATCGAAGCCACGGATTCGCGACTGTAGAGCGATACCTGGTTGGCGATGGCATCAAGCCACGCCTCCTCACTATTTCCGACATCGAACAGGTCGGGCGAGGATTGGCCTAGAATATAGCCAACTGTACCGGCTCCAATTGCCAAGAGCAGTGCGGCGGCAATTGCCATTCCCCATCTGCGAGAGCGCGCAAACCAACTTGGGCGAGCTAGACTTCGTTACCGACGCGGTGAGTTGCGCCTGCAATCTCTTCCTCGGCGCTGAGTCCAGCACTGCATCGAAGGTGCGTTTGAACGGGCGGGCGCCGCGCGAGAGCATCGCAAGCCGCTCGCGCACACTTGGGTCACTCTTGAGTAATCGCTCGAGCTTCTCATGCGCTTCCGGCTCGAGCTCACCATCGAGGTAAGCCACGAGGATCGCATCCAAGGAGATTTCGCCCCCCTCCTTCATGTGCACTTCTCGCCTCCCCCGCGCTTTTCGGGGATCTCTGCATTCAATCCGCTGAGCTTAAGTCGCGCGGCGGCGAGTCGGCTCATGACTGTCCCGACCGGCACCTTGAGTACCTCCGCGGCCTCCCGATAGGTAAGCCCCTCGACATAAACCAGCAGCACTGTCTCTCGCTGCGACTCCGGCAAATCCAATACCTCTCTTAACACTTGAGCGGCAAAAATATTCGTTTCAATCTCTCGCACCCCGTCGCTGGTCAGCGCCTCCGTATCGACCACGCCCCGGCCCGAACGAACTCTGTGTCCGCGTAATTGATTGATCCAGATTGAGCGTAGGATTGCAAAGAGCCAACGGTCGAGCCGCGTGCCGATTTCAAACTGGGAGGATTTCTCAAGAGCCCTCACGCAGGTGGTTTGAACAAGGTCCTCCGCGGTTTCAGGGTTGCGCGCCAATACCAAACCGTAGCGCCACAAGCGCGGCAGCATGCTGGGCAATCCGGCGATCACGACTTCGTGATGGGTAGCAATCATGATTTCACCGAATAGGTGCGGGGGCTCGAGTGTTTACGGCTGCCTATCAACCCATCCGGAAGCGGCTCGTAAAACTTCGGGCATGCCACCGTGTAGTTGTAAAATATGCACCTGGCGAACCGGAGAGAAAACTCAACGGTGGCGTCCATGGACATATTGAACGTATTTTGGGTGATTAACCGAATTTTGGGTAGGCAAGTCTTGCGGAGACAATCGCGGTTAGGATGTGTGGACGAGCGCCGATCTTGGAGCCGGGAAGATCACAGCGAGATGTATCAGGTACTGTCCGGGATCACGATTGAGCCATGAAGGAGCACCCCCGCAGCGCGTCGACCGTCTTTGTGATTGACCACGACGCCTCCGCCCGCGCAGCGCTAAAGGAGCTTTTTGAGTCCGTCGGCCTGAAGGTCAACCTGCTCACATCGGGAAATGCCTTTCTCGAAGCCCCTATTCCGGACACGCCGTGCTGCTTGGTGCTCGATGTGAGGCTGCCAGGAATGAGCGGCCTAAAGCTTCAAGAGGAATTAGCGAGAGCTGAGGTGCACGTGCCCATCGTTTTCCTCACTGCACATGGGGACATCCACATGGCCGTGGGCGCGATGAAGGCGGGAGCCGTCGATTTTCTGACTAAGCCGTACCGCAACCAGGACGTCCTCGATGCCGTCTATGTCGCACTAGAGCAGGATGAGATGCGCCGCGAGAAGGAACAATCAAGCTCGAGTTTAAGGGAGCGCTTTGAGTCGCTCAGTGCACGTGAGAAAGACGTGGTCACGCGGGTAGCGGCCGGAGAACACAACAAGCAAATCGCTGCCGAATTGGGCTTGAGCGAGGTGACCGTGAAGGTCCATCGTGCCAACGCCATGCGCAAGATGCGCGCAAAGTCGCTGGCCGAATTGGTCAGAATGACCGACCTCGTGCGCGCCCGTTGAATGGCCTTAGCTATCGACCTTCGCGCAGTTTTTCAGCAGGTCGCACTTGACGAGGAGCTCAGTGGCACAACGAAGCTCTTCGAAGGATAAGCCCGAGCGCTCGGCAATATCGAGAACGCTGTTCGTGCCGTCTGAAAGATTGAGCATCCACAGCAACGCCATCTGTTCCCTCTCGCTGGCTGCCGGCAGAAGTCCCCTCCGTCCCCAATTGAGGCTCCCCCATGGGACTGAGGTTGAGAAATTTGACGTCGCCCTCCAACAGATCGATCACCTCGAGCAGCGTGCCGAGCGAATCGGCAAGGTGCGTGGGCGACACGAAGTTCAAATCGTCGGCCGACGTGTGATACTCCGGGTATTCGCCATGCGGAGTCCGCCGGAAGCTTCCGACGGGAAGATTGAACCCTGGCGAACAGAACTGTCTTTCGTCATAGCCGTAGGGCGAGAAGTCGCGGACTTTGAACGGAGCTCCCCTAGTCTGCAACACGTGCTCGACGGCCCTATCGATGTCGGCAGTGAGGCGCCTGCTGCGCTTGTAGTTGACGCATCCCCGGTCACCGACGCAGGCCAAGACGAGTCCATGCTTGATCCGGCTGACCTTGTCTTGATTGCGCGACAACCATGCTATCGGACCGATGGTCCCCGGCACGAAAAGGAAGCGGTAAGTGTAGCGATGCGAATTGAGTGCCAAGATGCGAGCGAGCGCTGTGGCGACCGCGATGCCCGACAGGTTGTCGTTGCACATCGATGGATGACAGACGTGAGTCGATATCAGGAATTCATCCTCGACCCGGCCGGGGAGCACGCACTCACCATAAGTGAGAGATCCGTCGCGAAGCGATGAGTCGATAACCACCTCATATTCGGCGTCCGCAAGGCTTTCGAGCTGTCGGTGCGACAGGCAGAAGCCCCAGGAGTCCGCGTAGTAGGTGGTGCGATAGGGGATCCAGTCGGGGTGCTCGGGGAGCGAATGGAGATGGGGGCGAAGTTCGCCGAGCGACATGCGCCGCGTTTACCGGCCCGCTGTAGTTGACAACGTGCAGGTTATTAACTCGAAAGTCGACGACACGGCGCCCTTCCGCATCCTTGATGTAGCCGTCTTTGATGTTCCATTCCTTCGGGATCGTCCAGTCGAACACCTGGGTGCCGGATGCCACCTCATGGGTCTCAAGCGGGATCAATTCACCAAGCCGGAAGAGGCTCTGCCGCAGGCCATCTCCGGTGATGCTGCGGCAGAGCGGGAACAGCTCGCAGATCAATTCGATCATCCTGGCCGCTTCTGACCGGAGATCGACGATCCGCCGTGGGCGTGACAGCTTCGTCGCCGTCGTCTGACCGCGCCGCCTTACGCCGATCGGCACCGAGCGACGCTGATCGACGCGACGGACCTGACCGTTGCCGTCAACGCTACTGCGGTGGCTCGCACGGGTCATGTTCATCATATCGGCTCCACGACGGCCGCGCGGGAGTAGCGGACGATGCAGCACTCCGCTCCTCGCGAGCCGGCGCGATAAAAAATCATGCTTGCTCCGGTGCAAAGGCCGAAAGCGCACCAGAAACCAGCCAGTCGAGCGGCGATTGATCTTCGCATCTCGGAGCGGAATCCCATGGGAATTCTTGGGAGCAGGAAACGCGAAAGAGTTACCACCAGCGGAGAGGCTGGCTTGTGCAGCATTTGTCGGGTCAGCATTGGGTTCGTTTTGCAATTCCGATCCGCAACAGTACAACTAAAAGTTGTTTTTCTCCGAAACGCAATGCTTAGAAGAATTGGGCCGCCACGAGCGGTGCTGTTGGCTGCTCGTCTCAGGAGATTGGTGATGACCCGCTAATCGGGAGGAACTATCGAGAGTGCATAGGCCGAATCGACTTGCACGCTGGCGGCATCGGCGTGGTCGTTGAGAAATTGATGCAGCCCAAGCTTCACCACGAGCCCGCGCAGGCCCTCGGCAGGCGTCGCGGCGATCCGTGAACTCGACCTCGGAGAGGGCCTTGTGCGCTGCGACGAGGTCTTTTTCCTTGGTCGCAGCTTGCACGCTTTCGAAGGCCTTGAGCCACTTCATGAATAATTCGACGAGCTTCTCGTCCATATCCTCCCCCTTTAACAAATCACCCCGCCCCACTGACGCATCTTGGGACAATCTCTCACAAAATCCTGAGCTTAGCCACGGCGAATACGCGCCGGACGCCGATCCAAAACAAGCGCGAAGTTAACCCACAGTGGGTAACAAGCATTCAGCCCGCTGCTGAGCGCCAGGGCATAGCACTTAGTAAGACGTTGCAGAAAATTTTATCGGTCAACCTGGCGGCACTGTGCCATCAATCCACCCGCAGGACAAAGTGGGCGCTCAAGTGAGAGCGTCATTGGGGTCGATGATCGAGACCGCTGGGATCGGAACGATAAACTTGGCGCCCCATTTGCCGACATGGTGCATCTGCTGCACGATCTCGTCCTTGAGGTTCCACGGAAGGATCAGAATGTAGTCGGGCTTGGCGTCGTCGATCGCCTCCACCGGGTAGATCGGGATGTGCATGCCGGGCGTGTAGCGGCCGTGCTTGTAGGGGTTGCGATCGACGGTGAAGTCCAAGAAATCGGTGCCGATGGCAGCGTAGTTGAGCAGGGTGTTGCCTTTGCCGGGGGCGCCATAGCCGCAGATACGCTTCCCTTCCTCCTTGGCTTTGATGAGCACGGAAAGAAGCTCGCGCTTGGTGCGCTGGACCCGGCCGGCAAAATCAACATAGGTGGAGAGGTCCTCGAGACCCGCTCGGCGCTCCTCCGCCAGCATCTGGACCACGCGGATCGAGACGAGGTGGTGCGAGCCTCGATGGGCAAGGTAAAGCCGCAGTGATCCGCCGTGGGTAGGCAGAGTTTCAACGTCGATCAGCGCAAGCCCATGGGCGGCAGCCAAGCGGCCTATGCTGCCGAGCGAGAAGTACGAAAAGTGCTCGTGGTAGATGGTATCGAACTGATTTTCGGCGATCAGGCGTTCAAGATGCGGCACCTCGATGGTGATGACGCCCTCGGGCGCCAAGAGATGCGCCATGCCGACGACGAAGTCGTTGAGTTCCGGTACCTGCGCCAGCACATTGTTGGCGACGATCAAATCGGCGTGCCCGCGGTCGGCCACCACTTGTCCCGCAGTTTTGGCACCGAAGAAGGCGACCAGCGTCGGAATGCCTGCCTTTCGCGCGGCTTCCGCCACATTGGCAGCGGGTTCGATGCCGAGAACCGGCACGCCGAGGTTAACGAAATGCTGCAACAGATAGCCGTCATTGCTGCCCAGTTCGACGACGAAGCTTTTCGGTCCAAGCCCGAGCCGGCTCTTGATCATTTCGCAGTAGCGGCCGGCATGCGCCACCCAAGTCGTCGAATAGGACGAGAAATAGGCGTATTCGGTGAAAATGTGCGCCGGGCTGACGAACTCAGGAAGCTGAACCAGCCAGCAGGCATGGCAAACCCGGGCGTGGAGCGGGTAATAGGTCTCAGGCGCGTCGAGCTGGTCTTGGGTGAGGAAGCTCTCACAGAGCGGCGACATGCCGAGATCGATGAGGGTGTGTTGGAGCGGCGTGCCGCAATGACGGCATCGCATCGACTTTCCGGCCGACGTCGCAGGATCATTTCTGACTGACGCAACATCCATCTCGCCCTCCCAGATCGCCACAACCGGGTTCTTGCTCACTCCTGTCTCCAGTTTGGCCTCACCGGCAATAGCCGCGAGGGGGTACCCATTTCTGGCCCCGCTGGCCTCGGACAATCCCTTGCGCGCCATTGACCGTTTCAAGCGCAACCACCAAGGTTCGCGCGGCCTCCTGAGCAGGCTAAGGCAATGATCGTGTTCGGTTTCGGCGCAGCAACTCACGCGGGCGGCGATGCTATCGGTTCTGGATTTAACTCGCGTGAAGCGCCTGCTTTGCCTCGGCGCCCATTGCGACGACATTGAAATCGGCGCTGGCGGCACGATTCTTGCACCTGGCCAAGGTCCCACCCCGAGCTCGAAGTGAAATGGGTGGTGTTCGCCGGCGAGAACCCGGTGAGGGTCGAGGAAGCGCGACGCTCGGCGGAGGTCTTCCTGGCCGGCACCAGCACCAAGAGCGAAATCGTCATTCATGGGTTTCGCGACGGATTCCTTCCGTTCCAGGGCGAGCTGCTCAAGGAAACCTTCGAGGACCTCAAGGCGAGCTTCGCGCCGGACCTCATCCTGACCCACCACGACGACGACCGGCACCAGGACCACCGTCTCGTCTCGCAACTGACCTGGAACACATGGCGAGACCACATGATCCTCGAATACGAGATCATGAAATATGACGGCGACCTCGGGCGCCCCAATTTGTTCGTGCCGCTTTCACAGGACGTCTGCCAGGACAAGATCGGTAGCCTGCTTGAGGTGTTTCCGTCGCAAGCCAAGCGACAATGGTTCAACGAGGAGGCGTTCTGGTCGCTGCTGCGGCTGCGCGGCATCGAGTGCAACGCGCCTTCGCGGCTTGCCGAAGCATTCTTCGTGCGCAAGATCCTGGCTTAGCTCTGGCGCGCGTGGGAGTACCTCGAAGGGGCGCCGGCTTGCGTCCTTCCAGTGACGGCTCCGGCACCGCCCCAACGGTGGTACCACCGATTGCAGACGCCTGAAGGCGCGTGTCCCTTTGCGTGCCTGCCGCGTGTCCCCTTTGCGCGCCTGCTCGCGGACAAAGCACCTCAGGCGCATGCCTGTAGCTCCGGAAAGAAGGCCGACGCCCGACGTATTGAGGCACAGAGTAAGCGCCCATGAAAACAGTTCTGTTCTGCGGAGGTCTCGGCACGCGTATCCGCGATTATTCCGAGAACATCCCCAAGCCGCGATCGGCGGCAAGCCGATCCTCTGGACCATATTGATGAGTTGAAAAATAAAAAAAAAAAAAAAAAAAAGGGGGGGGGGGGGGGGGGGGGGGGGGGGGGGGGGGGGGGGGGGGGGGGGGGGGGGGGGGGGGGGGGGGGGGGGGGGGGGGGGGGGGGGGGGGGAAAAAAAAAAAAAAAAAAAAAAAAAAAAAAAAAAAAAAAAAAAAAAAAAAAAAAAAAAAAAAAAAAAAAAAAAAAAAAAAAAAAAAAAAAAAAAAAAAAAAAAAAAAAAAAAAAAAAAAAAAAAAAAAAAAAAAAAAAAAAAAAAAAAAAAAAAAAAAAAAAAAAAAAAAAAAAAAAAAAAAAAAAAAAAAAAAAAAAAAAAAAAAAAAAAAAAAAAAAAAAAAAAAAAAAAAAAAAAAAAAAAAATTTTTTTTTTTTTTTTTTTTTTTTTTTTTTTTTTTTTTTTTTTTTTTTTTTTTTTTAAAAAAAAAAAAAAAAAAAAAAAAAAAAAAAAAAAAAAAAAAAAAAAAAAAAAAAAAAAAAAAAAAAAAAAAAAAAAAAAAAAAAAAAAAAAAAAAAAAAAAAAAAAAAAAAAAAAAAAAAAAAAAAAAAAAAAAAAAAAAAAAAAAAAAAAAAAAAAAAAAAAAAAAAAAAAAAAAAAAAAAAAAAAAAAAAAAAAAAAAAAAAAAAAAAAAAAAAAAAAAAAAAAAAAAAAAAAAAAAAAAAAAAAAAAAAAAAAAAAAAAAAAAAAAAAAAAAAAAAAAAAAAAAAAAAAAAAAAAAAGATTTACAGCCAAAGAATAACTACGGGAATTCTCATCTGCTTGGATAAAAAACAAAGCCGACGTCATCAAGAAAGAAAGACTTTTTTTTCTGCACCGGGGGGGGGGGGGGGGGGGGGGGGGGGGGGGGGGGGGGGGGGGGGGGGGGGGGGGGGGGGGGGGGGGGGGGGGGGGGGGGGGGGGGGGGGGGGGGGGGGGGGGGGGGGGGGGGGGGGGGGGGGGGGGGGGGGGGGGGGGGGGGGGGGGGGGGGGGGGGGGGGGGGGGGGGGGGGGGGGGGGGGGGGGGGGGGGGGGGGGGGGGGGGGGGAAAAAAAAAAAAAAAAAAAAAAAAAAAAAAAAAAAAAAAAAAAAAAAAAAAAAAAAAAAAAAAAAAAAAAAAAAAAAAAAAAAAAAAAAAAAAAAAAAAAAAAAAAAAAAAAAAAAAAAAAAAAAAAAAAAAAAAAAAAAAAAAAAAAAAAAAAAAAAAAAAAAAAAAAAAAAAAAAAAAAAAAAAAAAAAAAAAAAAAAAAAAAAAAAAAAAAAAAAAAAAAAAAAAAAAAAAAAAAAAAAAAAAAAAAAAAAAAAAAAAAAAAAAAAAAAAAAAAAAAAAAAAAAAAAAAAAAAAAGCCGCGTCACAACTATCCCATGCGCGAGCTCGCCGAGATCCTTGCAGATCGTGGTCCCCTGGTTGTCGTGTCGGAATACGGCGCCACAGACGCCGGACCGGACAACCGGTCCTACTGCGTCAGCTTAGAGCCCCTATCGCTGTGCACTGCCGGCTTTCAAACCGAGGTGGGACGCGCGGCTAGGCGCGGAGCAACTCGATGCTGCTTATCGGACGGCCCGCTTCCGTCTCGAAGAATTCGAGGGGCCGCGTCAATCCTCGAGCATTGCCGCAGGCTCAGCGCTTGATGGCCGAAGGCATTCTCGCGCCTGACTTGCTACGGCGGTGCTGGTTGGCCGGCGCGCCACGGCCGCAAGCTGCCGAGTGGAAATCAGTGATCTTTACCGAGACCAGGCTCGCAAAGGCGCCTTCGTCGTCGAGCTGGAACGGCGCGAGGACGAAAGAGGCTTCTTTGCCCGCAGCTTTTGTCGGCAGGAGTTCGAAGCGCACGGCATCAACCCGGTTGTGGCTCAGTCCGGCATCGCCATGAACCGGGAAGGTAGAATTAACTGGCGCGGCATGCACTTCCAGTATCCGCCCGCGGCCGAATGACAAAGCTCGTGCGCTGCACGCGCGGCGCTTTCCTCGATGTCATCGTCGATTTGCGGCCAGAGAGCGAAACCTACCTCCACCACTTCGCCGTCAATACTCGATGCCGAGTTCATGCGCGCCCTTCTCTACGTCCCGCATTGCTTCGCCCATGGATACCAGAATGCTGCGGGCCGATACGGTCGCCAGCTACGAGCTGGGCGAAGTCTACAACCCGTGCGCAGAAGGTGGCCTGTTGCACGACGATCCGCGCCTCGGTTTGGAGTGGCCGCTGCCGGTAACCTCAATCTCAACGAGGGATCGCAGCTTTAGACGCTTCGACGAGAT
>CAWGVA010000006.1:0-32188 GCA_963825835.1 uncultured Alphaproteobacteria bacterium
AGGAAAAAGTGCGGCAGTGGAGCGCCGACGTCGAGGGCGCGGTTCGCGACGTGCCAGACCACGCCGCTTCTCTCGCGCACCAAGCCTCGCGGGCTACACAATCACTGTTTGATCAAGATACTCGCGACAATCTTCTACTTGGTACGGCAGGCTTGGCCGTTTTGGCGGCGTTGGGTGTGGCCTATCAGCGTAGAAACGCAGAGTTCGACTCACGCTGAGTTCCTTACGCGGATAGACTCAGCGATCTGCCAATATCCGCTCTGTTAGCTGTGGCAAGCGGCTCAATTCGAGCCAAAGGCTAGACGCGTCTCTTTCACCTCGGACATTTTGTGCGAGGAGAGGTCTTTTCATGTCACCACGCTTCCCAATCTTCGCCTCGAGCTCAGAAGCGCGCACCGCGACGCTTCAAAGCCTACTCATTGCGGCCATCGTCATCACCGGGCTTTATGTTGCGCGCGAGGTGCTTCTCCCGCTCGCTCTCGCCATTCTGTTGAGCTTCGTGCTCACGCCTGCACTTCTGTTCCTGCGGACGGCTGAAGGTTCCGCGCGTGGTCGGCGTGGCGATCGTCGTCGCCTTTGCCTTCGCCCTCATCTTCGGGCTTGGCTGGCTCATGTCGCAACAGGCGACGCAGCTCGCCGGGGATTTACCCCGCTATCAGCACGTGCTCGCCGAAAAAATAAGCGCGCTTCGCAAATCGGCGGCCGGTTCGCCAGCCCTAGAGAAGGCCACCGAAGCGGTAAAAGGTCTGGAACGCGAGCTCGCCAACCCGACGCCAGAGCCTAAAGTCGGCACCGAGCCGAGTCCGCCTGAGCAAGCCGAAGAAGGGCGCAAGCCGATCCCGGTCGAGATCCATGAGCCGCCGCCCCAGCCCCTTGAACTTTTTCAGCGCATCGCAGGGACGGTACTTCCGCCGCTGGCCACCGCTGGCATCGTCATTCTCTTCGTCATCTTCATACTGTTACAGCGCGAGGATTTGCGAGACAGGGCAATTCGCCTGCTCGGCGCTTCGGACATGCAGCGCGCTACCTCAGCGATGAACGACGCCGCCGAGCGCCTCAGCAAGTATTTCCTCAGCCAGGTTTTGATCAACTCTGCTTACGGCGTGTTCATCGCGCTTGGACTTTGGCTAATCGGCGTGCCGAGCCCCATCGTGTGGGGCATCCTTGCCATGCTCATGCGCTTCGTACCCTATGTGGGCCCGTTCATCGCCGCTGCCCTGCCCTTGCTGCTCGCCGCGGTCGTCGAACCCGGCTGGACCACCTTCCTGCTTACGGCAGCTCTCTACCTTGTCTCCGAATTGACGATGGGTCAGGTGGTGGAGCCCCTCGTCTTTGGGCACGGTACGGGGGTCTCGCCGATCGCAGTCATCCTCTCGACCGTCTTTTGGACGTGGCTGTGGGGGCCGCTCGGTCTCCTGCTTGCCATGCCGCTCACTGTTTGCCTCGTCGTTCTCGGCCGCCATGTCGAGGGATTGAATTTCTTCGAGGTGCTGCTCGGCGACAAGCCGGCGCTTACCCCGCAGCAAAGCTTCTATCAGCGTGTGCTCACGGGTGATTCAGCGGAAGCCACTTACCAGGCCGAGCTTGCCCTTAAGGAGGAGCCGCTGGCGAACTATCTGGATGACGTGGCCCTCAAGGGTTTGCAGCTCGCCGAGCGCGATTTCGAGCGCGGTGCCCTCGATGAGGAGAATCTCAAACGCATCAATACTACCGTCAAAGAGATCATGGATGACCTTGCTGATTTCGAGCCGCGGCGCTGGTTCAGGAAGGTGGAGCCCGTCGAGAAGAAGGAAAATGCGGAAGAAGTGCAAAATGGATTGGCTTCGCTCAGCACCATGGATGAGGCGGACGAGGAACCGCTTCCGATTCTTGAGCCTGCCGATCTCGCACCGGGCTGGGGAGAAGAGGGCTCGGTCCTGTGCATCGGTGGCCGAACGCCCCTCGATGAGGCAGCTGCTGCCATGCTTGCCGGGCTACTTAGCAAGCACGGCTTGAAAGCGCGCGTCGCCGAGAGCGAGACGATTTCGGCCGGCAACATCGTTTCTCTAGAAGCGGCGAAAGCCAAGCTCGTCTGCCTGTCGTTTCTCGGCATTGGAGGCAGCTCTGCCCAGGTACGCTATCTCGTGCGGCGGCTCCGGCGCATCCTTCCCTCAGGCTCCATCATCCTTGTTGGCTGTTGGACCGACGATGCGGCAGGCGCACCTGTCAAGGCTCTGAAAGAAACAGCCGAAGCCGATGCCTATGCCACCTCGTTTCACGAGGCCGCGGAAATCGCTGTAGATGCGGCGCGTCGAGGGCATGAATTGGTAACGCTTTTGCAACCCGAAGCCCAGGGGACGAGCAATCTCATGGAGGTTCTTTCGGATAGAGACGTTCCGCTCAAAATCGTGCCGCAGCCCCCAGACGACAGTCCTCGTCCAGCCAAGAATCGAAAAAATCGTACTCGGAGAGAGATTGGGCGGGTTGCGACCTAAGCCAACTCGCCCCGACCCAGGCGGCTTAGCGGGGTTTGTGGCAAGCCGATAAGCGGCAGAGCGGAAGCGGTGCCCCTTATGAAAGTTTAAGAAGCTGAGTTGGCGATGTTAAGAAGCAAATCTTCGTAGGGCAGATACTATCTCGTTGTCACGATATGGCTTCGAGAAAAATAGACCCCTCTCTGGAATGTCGCCCTCCGGCACATCGAAATGACCCGAGGTAAGAATGAGTTCGATTGGCGGCCAGCGATCTCGAATTGCACGAGCCAACTTCAGTCCATCCATTGAACCTGGCATGTCTATGTCGGTAAAGACGATGCGGATGTCTTTTCGCGCTTCCAAAATGGCGATGGCTTCATCGGCGTTAGATACTTCTATCGCTCTGTATCCTGCCGCTTCCACCAAATCGGCCGCGTGCATCCGACTAAAAAATTCATCCTCAACGACAAGAACGTATGGTTGTGACGCCGCAATCAAAATTTCACCTTGGAAATAAGAGCGATGCTAGCAAGTCTCCTCGAATACAGAACCCCGATGATGGTCGAACGTTCCAGGTCCAGGTCAGCAGGCACTTCAGGTGTGCCAACAGAAACGTCGCCGAAGATGGGATTTCGGCCCACTCTGGTTTCGCAACTCGCGGACTGCAGATGTCGAAGTTATCCACGTTATTGGAGGTCGAAAAATGAGTGAGCTGGGTCGCGTACGTGACCGGGGTGAAAATACCCTCGTCCCGGGTCTATTGGGGTGGATGGGAGCCGCCTTCGGAGATGCCGTCGAGCGCGCAGGGGTCCGACCGTTCCGTCTTGGCAGGGCCCAGATGGAGGACGTGATCCGGGCACTACCCGCCGCCATCTACACAACCGACGCCGCCGGTCGCATCACCTTCTACAACGAGGCTGCCGCCGAGCTGTGGGGGTGCTGCCCCGAGCTAGGAAAAAGCGAGTTCTGCGGCTCTTGGAAGCTCTATTGGCCAGACGGCAGACCTATGCCTCACGGCCAATGTCCAATGGCAATAGCGTTGAAAGAACGGCGGGAGATCCGGGGCATGGAGGCGGTGGCCGAGCGGCCGGACGGCAGCTTTGTCCATTTCGTTCCTTATCCAACGCCCCTTTACGATGCCTCGGGCACCCTCATCGGTGCTGTGAACATGCTGATTGACATCTCCGACCGCAAGCGCGCCGACATGCAGGCGCAACGACTGGCAGCAATTGTCGAATCATCAGACGACGCGATTGTCAGCAAGGACCTCAACGGCATCATCACAAGTTGGAATCACGGTGCCGAGCGGCTGTTCGGCTACACGGCGGAAGAGGTCATCGGCAAGCCGATCACCATGCTGATTCCTCCCGATCGCATGGGTGAGGAGCCGGAAATCATCGGGCGCGTGCGCCGGGGAGAGCGCGTTGATCATTACGATACCGTCCGTCGCCGCAAGGACGGAAGTCTGATCGACATTTCGCTAACGGTATCGCCGCTCAAAGACGCTGATGGCAGGATCGTCGGCGCTTCCAAAATTGCCAGGGATATCACTGAGCGCAAGCGCGCTCAGGAGCAGCAAAAGCTGCTTGTGAACGAGATGAAACATCGCATCAAGAACTCCTTGGCGACCGTGCAAGCTATTGCGACCCAAACTCTGAACCAACACGCCAAGGAGCGCGATGCCTTCATCGCTCGCCTTCATGCGCTGGGCAATGCCCACGATCTATTGACGTCTGAGACTTGGGACACAGCGTCACTACATGCAATCGTCACCCAGGCGCTGAAGCCCTTCCAAGAACAACACCACGAACGCATCGCGGTCGAGGGCCCCGCCAATGTGTGGCTGGACTCGACCAAGTCGGTCATCGTTGCGATGGTGGTCCACGAGCTTGCGACCAATGCCATTAAATACGGTGCCTTGTCGAACGGCAGCGGGCGCGTGAGCGTCGCATGGAAACAGCACTCTCAACCTAATCTAGTGAAACTCGTTTGGCAGGAGAGTGGTGGCCCAAAGGTTAGCCCGCCAAAGCAAAAGGGCTTTGGATCACACCTCATAGAGCGTGCCTTTGGGGGTCAGCTTGGCAGCGCGCAGCTCGTGTTCAGTCCACAAGGTGTTTCTTGCACGCTTGAGGTCGGCTAAGGAGGCTGGCCGCGAGATCCTGCGCCGTGGCGCTGGGTGGGGCACCAGAAATCCACCATCGTCCTCAGCGTGCGGTGTAGCCGCCATCTACAGGGAGTGGGTGACCAATGACGAAGCTTGCGCCAGGGCTACAAAGCCAAAGAACGGCGGCTGCGATCTCCTCAGGCCGACCAAGTCGCCCAATCGGCTGCTCTTTGAGGATGTCTTTCATGGTGTCTGGTTCCTTAGCTAACATGCCCGCAACCATGGGCGTTTCGATGGCCCCGGGGCAAACCGCGTTGATGCGAATGCCTCTGGAGGCATATTCGAGCGCAGCACTCTTCGTCAGCCCGAGTACTCCGTGTTTGGATGCATGATACGCTGCTCGGCCGGGTATACCGATCAGACCGCCGATTGAGGAGCAGTTGACGATCGCGCCGCTTTCTTGCTCGCGCATCTGTCGCAGTTCGTACTTCATGCAGGTGAAGACGCCGCGCAGATTGATCGCATTCACGCGATCGAATTCTTCGACGCTGGCATCAGCGGTTTCTACGGCGGGGGACTGCACGCCGGCATTGTTGAATGCCGCATCCAGCCGACCAAATACGGAGACAGTCTGCTCGACCATGGCTGCCACCTCAGCCTCGTCGGCGACATTGCAACTGACGGCGATCGCCTTATAGCTGGCGGCGACCAGTTCCTTTACTGCGGAGCGAACCGCATCCTCATGGACGTCCGCCAGCGTGACGGCCGCCCCCGCCTCCGCGAAGGCTTTGGCCGTGGCGAGACCGATGCCCGAGGCGGCACCAGTAACTAGCGCAACTTTATCTTTGAAAGACCAGTTCACGAACGTCTCCTTTTACCTCATGAGCTCGATGATCACTTTTACGGACCCCGGCAATATACAAACGCCGGAATCGAGTGCGTCGGCTTCGGCCGGCGCCCTTTTATGCTACTAGCGTAGTGCGATGAGTGTTCGGTCATTCGATGCAACGTGCCTCCTGGCGTTTGCGATTGGAATTGGGGTTATCTTTGTCGCCTATGGGCCCATGGGGTTCTTTTCCCGCTGGCTTGGCACTAGGAGTCACATCGACGCACGCACCGCTAAGGAAGAAGGCGTACCGGTTTGGATCACCGGCACCTTCGAGCGGCTGCTCGCATTCTTTCTCGTCGTATTGCACGTTGAAGGTGCTTACGCGCTCATCGCCCTTTGGCTTGGCGCGAAACTCGCTGCGAGTTGGCACCGTCTACCCACCGAGCCGTACGGGGACACCCAAGGCGACGATGAGCAACGAGAGCATAACCGACAGATTAGGGCTGGCACCTTATGTGCGCTCATCGCAGGCATTGTCTCAATCTTAATAGGAGCGTTAGCGGGCTTGGTTGTCCGCAATGTATGCCAGTGCTGCGTGCTTGGTTAAAGCCACTGCCATCGCGCGCTGGCTCTTGATGATGTGCCGAGTTGTGCGCGAAGACGCGCGGCGGCGAAAATGCGCCAGTGCCTGACAAAAAAACCCTTCCAGCGTTGGAAGTATTTTCACCGCCGAGCAGGGCTTGCAAGCCGATCGACATCGAGCATTCGGCGAACCTGAAATTTGTTCGCCCGAATTCAATTTGCGACTGCACCGTCCTCGGCCCCTGGTGAGGCGCGCAACGCCTGCTTCCCTGATCGATCCCCATAGTTGAAGCAAACTCATCGGGAACTCATTGGTTGAGGTGCGCGTTTGACAAAACGACCGGTGCCCAGATGCCAACGGCTCACCGCGTCTTGTACGGGAAAGTACCAAACTACCAGTGTGCCGCTAGTTGAACCTCGCCGCCCGATAAGGGGCCAGGGGCTTGCGGCTTGGCAAATCCCCGTGAGTCCTTCTGGGCGCCCGCAGTCACAGAACTGCCGGACGTAGACGGAGGAAACGATGCGGATCCCTAACCAAGTCCTGTTTCTAGGAAAGCGCCGATGGCCAGAGTTCGACTGCTCTGAGGCGCCCTTGCCTGACCGCTTAATCTTAAAGCTATGGATGCTCGATGGCGCCGAGCGACGCTATCACCTAGCGAAACGATGGTTGGGTGGCTGGCACAAAACTCACTTGGAGCAACTGAGGAAGATCCTCATAGCCGCACGTGACTTGCCGCCTCTTGGGTCAGCCTGATCGCGTGCCAATCGTCGTGCGGTTAAGACGCTAATCGCATTCCCAAGGCGCCTTCCCCTGCCGCGGCTCGTGTCGCGTGACCCACTCAACTCCACGCGCGCCCGTCTTCATGGCCTAACGCTCAGGTCTTTGGAACTTTTTGATGGTCAATCGCCTTCTAACAGCATGTTGCGCCTTGTTGCCGGAACGGTGCTCTTATTGCTAATCGGATTTACCGAGGCTTTAGCGGTTGAGGAAATAAAAAAGGACAACATAGGTCCTTGGGAAATCGAAGCGACCTTCAAAGACAACAAATTTGATCATTGTGCCATAAGCCGCAAGGTCGACGACGTTGTAGCGAGCTTCCTACGCACGAGTGATGGACTAAGCCTCACGCTTGAATCTCCAAATTGGAAATTGGAGCGGGGAAAGAATTATCCCGTTCGTATGAAGGCAGGCGCTGCGAGCTGGAACACCGACGTAGCCGCAGAAACTAACTCTGTTTCCGTGCCTCTCTCGGACGCAAAATTTAAAGAAGGACTTCGTGCAGCCAGTGCATTTGTCGTCGAGGGTGCCGGAGCAACAATCCGAATCCCTCTGGATCAGAGTCGCGCGGCCCTCGACAGACTGGATAAGTGTCTGACGAAAAATAGCCGCGCAGTAGAAACCAACCCATTTGTTGCGCCACCTCGGCAGCCGTGACATCCGCTGTAGTCCGCTTTGGGTCATAAGCGGAAATGGTGTCACGCCCGCGTCATATCTGTTCTTTTCCTCAAAGCAGACATTCGTCAGCGCGAGTGGCATTGTAAGTGCCAAGACCGGACAGGCGGGATCGTGTGTCCACTTTGGTCGGTCGCGAACATCACGCGTACATGTCGCACTGCCTGATAAGTCTCATTAACTAACCAGTGTACAGCCGCTGCTCCGCTTTGCCCAAAACGAGATTGCCGCAATGCTAGGCAGCGACCCGCACCTCGACGCGCCGTTTGACGCGCGAGAAGGAACGTCCTGCATTTGGCAGCACGTTCCCAGTGCGCTCGCTTTCCAGTAGTGCCCGGGCCATAGCTGTATAGTGATAGTGCGTCGCGACCTTGAGAGCGTAGGTAAACAAGATGTGCGGCTCGCGCCAGCGCGCTACGAATATGTGCGAGAGCTGCTGCCTGTATCTCGACCGAAGTCTCGTGTCGGCTACGAAGAGGAGTAAACGCAAGGCCACCACGCCGAACCTGCAATAGTTGAGGAAGCAGCGTTTTGCCCAGGCCCAACGATGGCTTGTCCAATAACGCAGATGATGCAGGCTGAACTTGAAATTCTGGTCAACAAACTGAGCGTCTAGCCGCTGAAAGTAGGCGTCGACCGAATAGCATTCTTGTGTCACTTGAACAAATCCCTCGCGCAGCTCTTGAGCCGACATTCCTAGCGGAATGACGTTGGTTCCGTATTTGTCGCTTGCATCGTCATCATGCAGCCGCCCCTCTTGTTTCAGCCGATCGTAAAGGGGTGTCGTCGGGATCGCGTGAAGCATGCTTATAGGTGCTGCAGCGATGTGCGCCTCGGCAAGGAATTTTGGCATTAGGTCAAAGATCGAAGGATCGTCGTGATCAAACCCCACGATCATGCCGCACCAGACGTCGATACCACGACGTTAAATCCGATGCACGCGCTCAAGGAGCGTACCGGCCTTCGGCCGCACATTCTGATGTTTCTTGGTTTCTCGAAGTGAGTCCTCGTTTGGTGTCTCGATCCCGATGAAAACGTTCTGAAAATTGGCGAGACCCATCAACGTTCGCTGGGCATTGGGTACACTGGCGGCTTTGGTGGCGACGGTGAACGTCAACGCTTATTGCGCGCTTTGAAACTCGGGCATAGCCTTCAAGATGTCTTTGGTAGCGCCGGGGAGAACGAACTTGTTATCGACCAACTTGAATTGAGCAACCGGGATGGCAACATTGTGCTTCGTCAAGCGGAGAAAGCCGCCAGCATTGATGATGGCATATGAGACTGCCTTATCTGGAGTGACGATGATGTCATCGACCGATCCCACGCGTTCATCCTTGTCGTTATAAACCGGCTGACCGAGAATCGAGCGCTTGGCACTCCAACCGTTCGTCACCTCGCGCAACTCAGGACGATCCTTCAAACCTTCCTTGGTGGCACCAGGTAGAACGAACTTGTTATCGATAACTTTAAACTGAGAAACCGGAACGGCGACATTGTGCTTCGTCAAGCCGAGAAAGCCGCCGGCATTGATGATGGCGTATGAAACCGCCTTATCTCGGGTGACGACGATGTCATCGACCGATCCGACGCGTTCATCCTTCTCGTTGTAAACCGCTTGACCGAGAATTGAGCGGTTGGCGCTCCAACCCTTCGTCACCTCACTTAGTTCGTTGGCGGTGACGCCTAGTGGTCCTTCGGGCGGTTGGGTGCTTGGTGCTGGCGCAGCGGATGGAGGTGATACCTCAGGCGCCTGAGGGCTCGGTGCCGGTGCAGTGGGCGGCGGTAATTCTTCTGGCGCCTGGGGGGTCGGTGTTGGGGCAGCGGATGGCGGTAATACTTCTGGCGCTTGGGGAGTTGGTGCTGCGGGTGCAGCGGATGGAGGCGATACCTCGGGCGCTTGGGGGCTAGGTTCGGGTGCAGCGGCTGGGGGTGATACCTCCGGCGCTTGGGGTTTCTGTTCAGGTGCAACTGGACTGGGCTCTGTCTTCGGCGGTTTCAGTTCCGTGCTCGAAACGTAGCTGCCGACAGTCTCGTCACGGTATCCGGTATAGCCACGGAATATGTGGGGCATGTAGCGATAGCGGTTACGCTCTTGGGCCGTCAGAAAATGGCGCCAACGATAGAAGCTCGGGTCGATGGCGGCGTAAGGTGGCAGGTCGTAATAGGCGTCTGCCGTTGGGTAGTGGCCGGCTTTGTAGGGATAAGGAGGAAAGACAGGAAGTGCAGGTGGCACACTTGCCGGAGCGCTCTGGAACTGAAGTGCGCTCTCCCGCACATAGCCGACGTACCTGTTCCACGTCACGCCGCACCAACCGCGCGAGCAACCATCAACATTCACGAGCGTACCTTGGGACAAATTGAGAATGAGTTGGGCTTGTGCAGAGGGCGCCCTTCGAAGCGCTACATCGGTGGTGGTCTTCCCGATTGCGGCGCAAACTGTGCCGGCGCTCATGGCTAGCACCACGAAAGCAGCGAGCAATCTGGTCAAAGCCCCCATGCGAACCCCCCCTCGCTATGTCATCTTGGCACAAGCACAGTCCAATTTCATCAGGGGTTCAAAAAACTAGCGGGGATAAACCGTACCCTCTGTCAACTGCGAGCTTTTGGTTGCTTCTTACCAAAGAGTTTTTGGAGGTCTCAATATTGCTTGGCTGCAACTCGATAAGCTCGAAAGCGGAGACTTTCAGAATCCCTCTAAGTATGCCTTCTGGAGGAGTCCGCGATGAGCACGTTGGCACCTTCTTAGCGGCAGGAGGGATATGCCGCGCCCGAGGCGGGCCGCCGGCGGTCACGATGGCCCGCCGCCCTTGCCGTGCGTTCCTCATCAGGCGATGGCGAGACTCCGCAGAAATTGCTCGCCTGCGAGTACGATAAAAGACACGACGGTCATCATAAGACCGCGCCGGAAGCGCGCCTGCTTGATGATCCTGACGCGAGATGTCTTGAGCAATTCGGCGGCGAGCACCGAGGTCCAGTCGGACCGTCAGGGCTTGATGGACGAAGTCGCTGACATCGGCAAATGAGTCGGGATCGACATAGTAGATGCGCTGTTCAGAACCACAGGACGTTTTCGCGAGAAGCTCCTTCTCTGCGCGCGTCCGGCTCGGATAGAGCACTTGCCCGAACTGCAGGATCGGCAGGATGACAACACCCCAGACTACTGCGAAGAACAGCGGGCCGAGCGGCGCATGCGTCGGGAAGGAGATCGCCGAAATGCAGCACCAGGTTAAGCGCGAGGATGTAGCCCACACCGACGATCTGAGCCTTGGTGTCATAAGAGCGCACCACCGATTGCGCTTCCTGCAAGCGCGGCAAGCAGCATCTTGTCTGGCATAGTCGCGCGGTGATCTCACCTGGTCCGGCGTACATCGTGGCATCCGATCGAAGAAAGCGGTCAAGGAGAGACGGCGGTGTCTCTGGCATGGCTTGTCTCTCTCTGTATGAGTGCTGTGGTGCGAGCATGGGGATCGCAAGCACATCCGGCTCGGGGGCTGCGATTGGCTCGTCCTTCTCCCGAATGCCGTTAACAGCGACATAGAGGGCCGGCAGGAAGACGAGTGTGAGCACGGTGGCGACGGCGAGACCGCCGACGATGGCATAGGCCATTGGCCCCCAGAACACGTCGTGCATGATCGGGATCATGCCGAGGATTGCCGCGGCTGCGGTCAGCATGATCGGCCGGAACCTGTGCTTGGTCGCGTCGATCACCGCTTGCCAGGGATGCACACCCTGCGCCCGCTCGTGCTCGATCTGGTGGACGAGGATCACCGAGTTGCGGATGATCATGCCGGCGAGCGCGATGGTGCCGAGTATGGCGATAAAGCCCATGGGCGTGCCGGTGATGAGCAGGGCCGCAACGACGCCGATCAGCCCGAGCGGCGCGACGCTGATCACGAGCGCCAGCTGGCGGAAACTCCCGAGTTGCACCATGAGCGCGGTGAGCATGAGCGCGATCATGAGCGGCACCTGGGCGAGGATAGCGGCGTTGCTCTGATCGCTCTTCTCGACCGTGCCGCCGACTTCGAGCAGTGTGCCCGCCGGCATTGAGGCGCGCACGGTCTCGAGCGCAGCGGTGATGCGCTGGTTCACCAGCGACGGCTCCACCCCGGGCAGCGGCTCCGCCTGCACGGTAAGGGTGGGCAGGCGGCCGCGGCGCCACACGTAACCCTCATCGAGCTCGTACTGGAAAGTCGCGAGCTCGCGGAGAGGCACCGTAGCGCCTGTCGGCGTCGTGATCTGGAGATTGGTCAAGGCCTCGATGCTCGACCGCTCGTCAGCTTTGGCCCGCACCACGAGATCGACGAGATAAATTAAGTCCCGCACTTGCGTGACCGTAGAGCCGCTGATCACCCGGTTGAGCGCGTTGGCGAGCTGCTCGGAGCTAAGCCCGGCTTGGCGGACGCGATCCTGGTCGACGACGATACGCAGCTCCTTGCTCTTCTCGGCCCAATCGTAGTTGACGTTGCGCACGAGGCCTGACCCACGCAGGACATCCATGACTTCTTCGGCATAGTGCCTCGCCTCGTCGGTGGTCGGCGCGCTTACCCGATACTGCACAGGCCAGCCCACGGGCGGCCCGAGTTCGAGACGGGAAACGCGCGCCGTCACGTCGGGGAAGTCGCGGGCCAGCCGCTGCTGGAGCATGGCCTGCACCCGGTCGCGGGCTTCGAGGTCCTTGGCGACGATCACTGTCTCGGCAAGGAAGTCGTTATCGAGCTGCACATCGAGCGGCAGATAGAAGCGGATAGCGCCGCCGCCGACATAGGAAGAGAAGCGTGAGATGTCGGGGGAACTCGCAAGCACCTTCTCCAGCCGCTCCGTCTGCACCTCGGTCGCCGCGATCGAGGCGTTCTTCGGCAGGGTCATGGTCACAAGCAGCTCCGGCCGGTTCGAAGCCGGGAAGAACTGCTGCTGCACGAAGCCGAGGCCGTAAACGGAAGCGCCGAAGGCGACGAGCGAGGCGACAATGGTCAGCCAGCGGTGCCGCATACCCCACTCGAGCGCCCGGCCGAAGGCGCTCATGAAGCGACCGGGCTCGGCTGTTATGCGCCTTCATGTGTGAGGGCAGCACGGAGAGGCCGATCACCGGTGCGAAGATGACGGCCACGAACCACGAGGCGATGAGCGCCATGGCGATGACGGTGAACAGAGAGAAGCAGTATTGCCCAGTGTTGTTGGCAGCCAAGCCGATCGGCAGGAAGCCGAAGATGGTGACCAGCGTACCGGTGAGCATGGAAAAGGCCGTGGAGGTAAAGGCAAAGGTTGCCGCCTTCACCTTCTCCATGCCCTCTTCGATCTTGGAGATCATCATCTCGATCGTGATCATGGCGTCATCGACCAGGAGGCCGAGCGAGATGATGAGCGCGCCCAAGGAGATGCGCTGCAGGCTGAGGTCCATGCCTTCCATACCTAGGAAGACGATGGCGAGGACGAGGGGAATGGAAATCGCGACGACGAGGCCGGCCCTGAGGCCAAGGCTCAGGAAGCTCACCACGAGCACGATCGCGATCGCCTCGAGAAGAGCCTCGGTGAAGCCGCCGATCGCCTCGCGGACGACCTCGGGCTGGTCCGAGACGAGCTTGAGGTCGATGCCGACCGGTAGTCGCTGCATCAGGCGCTCGGCTGCCTCGTGCAGACCTTCGCCGAAGGTGAGATTGTTGCCCCCCGACCGCATGTTGACGCCGATGCCGATCGCCGGTTTGCCGTTGACGCGAAACATCTTGGTGGCAGGGTCGCTGTAGCCGTGCTGGATCTCGGCGATGTCGGTCAGCTTGTAGAAGCGCCCGTCGACCCAGAGGTTGAGCTTGGCGATGGCTTCCGACGTCAAGAGAGCGCCGGTGACATCGACGAGCACATTCTCACTCGGCGTGTTGATAACGCCGGAGGGCACCACGGCATTCTGCTTGGCGATCGCCGTAAGCACGTCATCGAGGTTGAGCTTGAGGTTGGCGAGCTTCTGCGGCGAGAGGTTGAGGTAGATCTTCTCGTCCTGGTCCCCGAAGATGTCGACCTTGCCGACATCCGGCGAGCGCAGGAACTCGGCCCGCACTGTCTCGGCGAAGTCACGCGCCTCCCTCGGCGTGAAGCCGTCATAGGTGATGCCGTAGATGATGCCGAAGACATCGCCGAACTCGTCGTTGAAGAACGGCCCGACCACGTCCTTGGGTAAGGTGGCCTTGATATCGCTCACCTTCTTGCGGACCTGGTACCAGATGTCCTGGATCTCGGCCTTCGGGGTCGATTCCTTCAAATAGACAAAGACGGTCGCCTGTCCGGGCTTCGTGTAGCTCTTGAGGTAGTCGAGGTTCGGCGTCTCCTCGAGCTTCTTTTCGATCCGGTCTGTCACCTGCTTGAGGGTGTCGATAGCGGTGGCGCCCGGCCAGGAGACCTGAACCACCATGGTCTGCACGGAGAAGTCGGGATCCTCCTGACGACCAAGCCGCTCATAGGCCCCGATGCCGCCGATGACGCAGAGCAGCATCAAGAACACGACGAGGGACTTGTTGTTGACTGCCCACTCGGAAAGATTGAAGCGCGTCATCACTCGACCTCCGTCGCGGGTTTCACGGACTTGCCTTCGGCCAGCGAATTGACGCCGGCGGCCTCCGTCTCGGGTTTCACGGACTCGCCTTCGGCGAGCGAATTGATGCCGGCGGTGACGACTTTCTCTCCGGGCGACAAGCCGCGGCTGATCACGACGGAGTTTGCATCGAACTCGAGAAGCTGGATGGCTCGGCGGTGCACCTTACCGTCCTCGCCCACGACCCAAACCTGCGGCCCGTCTCCCGACTGCAGCAGGGCGGTCGGGGGGAGGCTCGTGACCACCTGGCCTTCGGTTTCGGCGTGACCGACCACGACGGCGCCCAAGCGCATCTCCGGCGGCGGCGAAGACAGCGTCACCTTCACCTGGTACGTGCCGGTCGTGCTGTCGGCCTCGGGCGAGATTTCGCGGATCGAGCCTGTAACCGCGATCTCCGGCCGGCCCTGAAGCGAGACCTTGACGGGCATGCCCACCTTTGCATGTGCGATATGCTCGCTGGCGACGGCGAAAACGGCTTCGCGTTCGGCATTCCGGGCGATCTCGACAATTGCTTGGCCTGCCTCCACGACCTGGCCCGGGTCGGCCTTAGTCGCCGTCACTATGCCGCCGTCCGGCGCAAGGAGTTCGGTGTAGCCCAGTTGATTCTGCGCGATGCGAAGATTGGCTTCCGCTGACTGCACCTGGGCTTGAGCGCTCTGAAGGTCCTTGAGCGCGTTCTCATAGAGTGCACGGGTCGTCCAGCCCTGCTTGAGCAGGATGCGGTAGCGCTCCTCCTGCGGCGCAGCCTGGGCGACGGCGGCCTTTGCGGTGGCAAGTCCGCCCTCGGCGGCAGTCACCCGGTTCCGGTAATCGATGTCGCTGAGCTTGGCGAGCTTCTGCCCCTTCGTGACAACGGCGCCGATGTCGACATAACGAGCGACGAGGCGGCCGCCCACTTCAAATCCCACCGGGCTGTCGTAGCGCGACTGAATGAGACCGGCGCCTTCGGCCACGACCCCAAGCTGATGGGGCGTAACGACAACGACCCGAGCCGCTCGCACGGCAGCGGGCGTGGTGTTCTCATCCTTACAACCCGCAAGGTACACGCAGGCGATGCACGTGCAGAGGAACGGAACTGATGCCAGGCGCATGGAAGCCTCCGATTTCGACTTGAACTACTTCGTCGAATCGACTATATAGTCAACTCGAGATGGAACGCAAGAGGTGCGCCATGGGAAAAATAGATTTAGCCCGCAGGGCGGAGATCGGACGAGAGAAGCGCGCGAGGACTCGGGCGCAGATCGTGGAAGCCGGCCTAATTCTGCTTGCTGAACGGCCTCCGGAGGCTCTCACGGTGGACGCCATCGTGGAGGCGGCAGGTGTCGCCAAGGGGACGTTCTACTATCATTTCCAGAGCGTGGAGGAGCTGGTCGCCGCGGTCGGTGCGAAGCTCGCCGATAGCTTTGACGAGCTCCTGGCACCGTCTCGGCTCGATGAGCCGGACCCCATCGTCCGCATGTCCTTAGCCTTCACGAAGTTCCTGGAGAAAGCCATCAACGACCCTCTCTGGGGCCGGCTTGTGGTCCGAAGCGCCCAAGTCCCGGCTGGGCTCGACCGCATCCGCGAAAATCTCAAGGCGGACCTTGCCGAGGCAATCGCTCAGGGACGACTGGCCATACAGGACGTGGAGCTGGCGGCCGATATCGTCATCGGTATCTGGCTTCAGGTCACGCGCGGCAGTCTTGAGCGGCGTACCTCGCCGGAGCTCTCCCGCCAAGCTCTCGACGCCGTGCTGCGAGCCCTTGGTGCCTCCTAGACATGATTGCCAGCGGTTCAGCCTCAAGGTCCTTGGCCCTTCCTGGAATGTCGGCTATGGCACACCTGTGACCCGTTCGACAGCGGCGCCCTGACATCGTCGCCCGAGCTTAGAAGATTCGGCGTTCGCCGGTGAATGCTGAACAAATTCCGCTTCCCAGGCGTTCCTCTGACAGTGAGGAGAGCATGTCAGCGAATTTGGGCATCTCCGCCTTTTTAGTTTTCGTCGCTTTATCAACGAGTGCAAACGGCGAAGATCGAGTAGCAGCTTCTTGGTATGGCGACGAGCTTCGCGGTAATAGGACAGCCTCGGGAGAAAAGTTCAATCCCGACGGACTAACTGCCGCTCACAAAACTCTGCCATTTGGCACCTGCCTTGTCGTCGGCAACCCACGCAATGGCAAGTCTGTCAACGTTCGGGTGAACGACCGCGGACCGTTTGCGAAGGATCGAGTGCTTGACCTGGCGGCGGGGGCTGCGCGGGCTATTGGAATGGTTGCAACGCAAATCATCACGATGGGACGCTGCTAAGCGAACTACGATGTGGACCTAGGCTTCCCGGGGCTTCTTCTCCTATAGTGCGAATCGTGGAGAGAACAGGGGGGTGCTCACGAAAATCGCAATGACCATCCTAGCAGCGTCGCTTGCAGCCACCCTGGTAATTCCAGTCACCGCGATGGCCGAGGGCGAGTGCCAGCAGGATAGGCAGAAGTTTTGCAATACCGAGACGAAGGCAACCGTTGGGGCTTGTCTCGATCAGCACATGGCCGAGCTAAGCGAAGTTTGCAAGGCCATGCGGCAGGCTCGCGCACTTGCGTCGCCTGAGACTGCCGAAACAAGCCCCAAGCCTCCGAACGCGCAAAGTAGCAGCAACCCCCCAAGCACTGAGGCCAAGCCCAGCACTGCGGCCGAGCAGCCTAAAGCCGACGCTTCCACCGCAAAGCCGGAGTCAAGGCCTGAAGCTGCGGAGGCAGGCACCAAAGAAACACCAGCCCAAGCCGGGGCTCAGATTCTTATCAACATCGACAAGTCGCTTCAGCAGATGACGGTGTTTGTCGATGGCATCGAGAAATACTCTTGGCCGGTCTCAACCGGTAAGTATGGATATTCAACGCCGTCAGGCACCTTCACGCCCACTTCCATGAATGAGGTCTGGTACAGCAGACAGTGGGACAACGCCCCCATGCCCCATTCGATCTTCTTCTTGAAGGATGGGCACGCCATCCACGGCAGTCACGAAGTGAAGAACCTCGGCAAACCCGTGTCGCACGGCTGCGTGCGCATTTCGCCAGACAATGCCGCCATTCTGTACGACCTGGTCAAGTCAACCGGCATGGAAAATACAAAGGTCGTTCTTGCCGGCGTCACGCCCGGTGATGAGTCAAACGTACCGGATGAGCCGGCCTATTCTTATAATTATGGCGCGGCTCCCTGGGGGCCTGGGCCTGGCTACTTTCTGCCGCCGCCTCCGAGACGAGGTCTTTTTGGCGGGTGGTTCCGGGGGCCTTATGGCCGTCCGCAGGGCTATTATCGGCCTCCGCGTGGTTACCGAGGATATTAGGACTCAGCAAAAACCTAATGCGGGAGCGTGCAGTGCGCAAAAGAAGTGCCGCGCCTAGCGCCGCCCTAAGGGCCAATCGTAGGAATAGAGGTAATAGTCGCAGCCCCAACCGCCGCCATAGGTATAGAGGCGGCCACCTTTGCAGCGAAAGTAGCGGTAGGGAGGAGCGACAACTTTGCCGCGGAAGGTTTGATAATGGTGTGGACTTGCTGCTTTGGCCGCCACCGCCGGCGAGGCGTCCGAGCCTGCCAGAAGGATCACGAATATTGTCGCCGTCGTTAGGAAACGCCACATCACTTGCACTTCCAAACGCTTGCATGCCGCCAGTGCGCCTGCACCGGCAGGCATAGGGCATATGTTTGTAGGACCTCAGATAGAGAGATGTTTAGGCCTCGTCGCGACCGTGGACTTCGGCTGGCGGAGCGGTTGCCTCTACAGCCGTGAAGGGTTCGATGATCGTGTATTGGTGCGTGGCTCCTGCCGGCACCAACCAGGAATCCCCGGCTTTTAAGTTCAGGGTTTGGCCTTCCAAATCGAGCTTTGCGCTGCCCGAGATTACATACCCTACCGTCTCGTAGTCTCTCGATGTTGGGCCTTTGAGCTTCCCACCGGGTTGGTCGATCCAAAGGCGCATGGAAACGCGCTTGCCGGCGACAAGATATTTTTGGCCCATTTCTCCTCGCGGAGATGAACCGGCCTCCACCTTCTTAATCGTTGTATCGGGCATGATCATCTCCTTGTTCACGACCGGAATCATTTTAGTTTAGTTTGAGCCCTCGATTTCTGGGTTCATGGCTAAACGCAACGTTGGTTTTGCCGGAGATTGCTCGTACGGCGCTAACTGCAACGTTGGTGTTGCCGGAGGTTCCTCACACTGGCGGACGGACGTAGGCAGACTGCCCCAGGTCTCGGGGGAAGCGTATGCCAACGATATGACTTGCGGCATATCCACTGTGACCGAATGGACCTCGTCTTGCTCAGACTGAAGCGCCACTGTTTCTGTGGATTGAACGGGCGGCGTCGCATTCCTTGTAGCTGCGATGCTCATCGCATCGCTGTCGTGAAGGATTTGTGTAGGGGTAAAGTCCAGCGCAGTGGGGGCGGAAACCACGGCCCCACTTAGACAAAGCGAAAGCAACGCGCGCTTCATGCCGAGTCTCAAAGGTCGGCAGCGCCTCCGTCGTCATAACAACGACGCCGCTATGCTTTCGTTCCGAGCACCTCCCCCGACGTTGCAGTTAAGATCACCTCTCGTAGTGTGCAGTTAACTGCAATTGGGTCGGCTTTACGGAGTGACCCCACTCCCTAGCGGCGCTTTCGCCGGCGTGGTGGACGCCGTGAAGCGCACTACCCACGCGAGGAGATTAGTCTTTCCACCCAAAGAACCAGAAGGCTGATAAGCAGCAATAAGCCGGCAGCCACCAAAGTGGCAGGTCGTAAATGGACTGTCGCAATGGTCCCCCATTGACCCAATCGACACTCGCAATAGCCAGTATGGTGAGGTTTCCGATGGCTCCCGGAATGCTCAACCAATAATGCAACCACGGTTCGCCCGCCTTGCGAGCGTGCAGGATGCGTTCCCGGAGTTCAAAACCCCTTCCCTTGGCAATAGCCGCCAAAACTGCCCCGGCCCAAATCAGTGAAAGAAAAAAGGCCAAGGGAACTACCCAGCCATACAAAGGCTTCGATCAAAGGCGGCCCGGCGTCGTGGACTGGTGCGTCAGGCATGTCAGAAATATCACTGATCGTGTAGGGAGCGGCCAGATGCAGCGCCACCGGATCGGCAGCAAGGAAGCCATGGCTGAGTTCATGAAGAACGGGAGAACCTCGCCAATCAGACCTATTACTCGAAGAAGCACTTCGGATAAGCTTAGGCTTCGCTACAAGGCCCTCCGCCTCTGGCTGGGTCCCTTTTTTCCAATCACACTCGTGGTGATACCGGACGAATGCCAGTCCATGCCCATGACGGCACCGAACGACTGGAACCAAAAAGGGTGAGCGAGGCGGCGCAGCAGCTCATCGCGCCCGTAATGGTACACGATCGCTTAACTCATCACGGCGCCGAGACGGGTCATGCGATCCGCTAGCCAGCCCGGCACCGTCCGCCATGAAGCGGAAGGAGGGCGCTTCCCGTTCTGCCCGCCATAGAATCAGCCTTTCGACTTATTGAGGGTTCTGAAAGTGACGGAGTACCGCAAGTTGTCAACCGGTGGGATGCTGTGCTGCCATTCATGACGCGCAGTGCCTTGCATCAGATAGATCGAACGGGGCTGTGCAATGAGCGAAGAACGCTGCCATTTGGTTGGCGCTATCTTGCGGCGCAGTCTGAAGCGACAGGGTGCCACTAGCGAGACGCCGATGATGATGCCGAACTCCGGGCGGTCGCTATGCCAGCCGATGCCAGCACCTGGGCTATATTCAGTGACCAGGACGTGTTGCAGCATGTCGGGGGACAAGTCCGCAAAGCCGGCAGCCTTCTCCCGTACGGCCATCATAAATTCGGGAATTGCTTCAGCAGAACCCAGACCACGGGTATTGAAATCGTAGTGTAATCCGAACGACACCACCCGCCGTTTGCCCTGAAAACCTTGGAACTCGAACGCCTTCAAGGGAAGGCCGGCGAAGGCGCGAACGAGCGTCCGCTCCTCTTCTGGAGAAAGAATGTTCTCTTCGTAGCTGAAGCCCTCGGGAAATCCTTCGAGCGAACCGAAAAGGCCCGGCTGGACCACCGACCTATCCATCAGCCGGCAAAGTCGCGACTATAAAGAGCTATGGGGCGAGAAGGCATAGGGGCTTAGGATCGTTCTCAGCGACTATCCCATGCGAACAAGTCAGCAGTGGGGAACTCACCAAGCACAACTACCTCGGTATGCATTCGATCCTCTGCGAACTTGAGTTTGATCACGTGCATGCAATTCCACCTCACGTGCATGCAATTCCACCTCACGTGCGTGCAATTCCACCGATGTGGTGTACCAGGGGGCTGTCGTAGCTGTCGTGCAGCGGCTTCAGCCAGCTCGGTTCCTCAGCCACCCTAAGCCCCCCAGCCGGGGATGGGGAAGTCGGCGGGCAGCTCGACATCCTTCTTGGTCTTGTGGCCGTAGAAGTACTTGCGCACGATCCGACCATCCTTCAGCTCGAAGCGGATGACTGGTCCTGAGACCATCACGCCGGGTGTACTTGTCAAAGCTGTTCCTCCGAAATTTTTATGGCGCAGAATTTTTGAGGCACACCTCCCCGAGGTGACAAATAGGGGCCCCTTGGTGGCATACTTGTCACCTCGGAAGAGGGGCTGCGTTCGAGCTGTCTGCCCGACCACTGACCTCGCGTATTTTTTTGCGAACGGGGTGTCGTGTGTCGTTGTAGATGGAGGCTCATCTTCAAACGCATTTAGGTTCGTGTTCATGGCATACCCGGGTCAAATGAGCCTCTCCTTTTGCTCGATTTCTACCATAGGTAGGTAAAACCCCGGCATTATCAGCACCTTAGCATGCCATATGCACGCACTGGTATCACTCGCTATCCTCTGACTCTGATCTTGATCAGGAGCTAACCTCAACGATATCAATTGGTTGCTGGTCTGGGCTAACAGTGGGCTAACATCGATCCTCTAGCAGCTTGGGCTCCTTGGCCTTGGTCGTCCATGCGCTTGAGGAAGGCTTGGAATAGCGCCCCCGCATTGTGGGTATGCTGCACCTCTTTGATCTCCCTATAGCTGCTCGGGCATGCGCCTTTCTAGTAGGAATTTCAACATGTTAGGGTCAGGTGGCATGGTCTCAGTGACCGTCATCCGACCCCAGTCTGGAAGGCTTTCTCGGTCTCGTAGGAGTAGCCAAGGGCGCGCTGGACCGCAGTAGCCTCCAACGCTCCGTTGCAGGCCTCTCGACCATACTCCAAAGCCTTCGAAAAAGCCGAATACTGCGTCTTCCACAACGAGAACGTGCTTGGTGAAATCTCCAAAACACGAGCCATCATCCCCTCAGATAGGCCCTGTTTGGCCATTCCTCTCACTAATTTGGGGGTCGATTTGGGATCGTACTTTGTCGGCCTGCCAGTAGAGGTAGCTGGCACGAAGTCTGTCACGGTCTTGGGGACAAATGGAGCTGGCTTGTCGAGCTCAGTGAGCTGGGCTGCCGGCTGTGTCTTGCGTTTTCGCGCCATTTGTCAGTCCCCCTTCGTCAGTGATCTCAGTCACGCCCACGACGATGCGCCTGACTCCTGAAGTTGCCTTGTGCCGAAGCGTTGTGCGCGCGCCCTTGGGCCGACCCTTTGGATTGCCGCTCTGCCCGGGCTTGAACGGCTTCAGATTTCTCAGCTTTTCTCTGTACCAGCAGTGACGGATTTGCCTCGCGTTTTGGCCATTACCCCCTCCGAGTTCTTCTTATGTTCTTAGCCACAAGATAGCGAAGCTCAGCCATGGTTCAATACGCTTTTTCCCCCTCGCACGGTTCAAGGAGGTGAGAATGAAATGGCTGCTTTTGTTGACGATCCTGTCGAACCGCCAGAGATGGATCGTCATCTGATCGCCTCACCCAATGTCGGTTTGAGGTCGGCACGCCGGCTGCTCAGGAGAGCAAACCAGAAGGATTGCAGTAGAGACGCCAAACTTTTTGCACCACCGGCCTTAGCGCCTGTTCCGGCTCGCCGCGCTCTAGTTGCTCATAAATTTCTTCGCACTCCTCAAGGTCTATGTATCCCCGGAAATGCAGGATGTTTGGGACTTCCCATTCGTCAAAAATCCCGAGGAAACACATGAGAAGGTCGACATCAGTCTCCTTACCGAGTGGTGTGCTGCGAGATGAACTGTCCGACAGTCGCAACAGAAAACCATGCTCATGCAGAAGCCTGTCAACCGCGTTGCACGACTCCCGATCCGCGAGCCAATCGCCTTCGCCAAACAGCCTGCTATCCATTGCCGCGTGCACCGCGGCCAACGCTTCGCCTTTGCTGCTCATAGCTACCCCCTGTTAATTTGATGATGTTGTTGAGAGCGTTTGGCACTTCGTGCAGCCGCGCCAATGTTCTCCGTGGTGCCGCAACGCTTGCCAAAGATGAGGCCCTGCGCGCGGCGATGCTGCTTCCTGAGTCGGAAGCGCTTCCAGACCTTAGAGCCACCCCCTTTGATGAGGTATTTGCCGTCAGGGTTGTCGTGGAGCCTAGATCGATGGCGTTATCGCCGCACACGCCGCATCCGTGCCGCTCCACGAGACGCAAAATCGCCTCTTCGACCTGACGCAACTTCTTGCCGGCGCGAAAATCCACCGGCAAGTGGAAGAGCAGGTGGCAGTGCACGACATCCGATTGCCCTCCCGATTGGCGCTCGCGGGCCCATGCCCCGGCAAACGCGATGCCGCGCCGATGCAGCCACTTGTCCAGACCCTCACGAACTTTCGCGAAGAGCTTGCCGTCAGAATCGTCTCCGACATCAGTGAGGCTCCAGTGAACCGTGAGATGCGCCACCAGCGGAAAGCTGATCAATTTGGCGAACCTGACTGCCTCCATGATGTTGGTGGCTTGACGCATAGTGATGTACTTGCTCGCGCGCGGCTGCTTCTTGGGCTGCGTTGTTGCATCTGACAGGCGCAACAGCGCTGCTGATCCTGCTTTCCCCTTCTGCATGATCAATCCCCAGAGCTGACAAACTAAGAAAGAGCAGGTTGGCTGTTGCGACGTGGTTGATCGCCAGCCTCACAGTCCTCCAAAGCCTGAGATACCAGCGGCTTTGATTGACCGTTGGCGTGAGCTTGGTCTGTTCCGCGAACGTCCAAGTTTTGCATCGCGTAATGCTCGGGGAGGGTGGTGAGCTTTGCGAGTGCAGCTGGCTCTACGTCGCCGCAGTACTCGCGCACGTAGCGCAGCAGACCGTCCCGAGTGGTGCAGAAGGATCGATCTCGCCAGCCAGAGTTCCTCATCCTGGGGTTGCCCTTCTTCCGCTGCAGCCTCCACTGCAGGGGGTCAGCCACGACCCTCCAGGTCGCGTTGAGTTGCGCTACGAGGCGATTGGAGGAGTGCGCTGGGCCCTCGACGGCCTGATGGGGCACAGACCCCGCATCTCGAACATTCGACGGCTCGCGCACCCATTGATCGAGCGAGGCGTCGAGATCTTGGTCGGACTCATCGCCGCTTATGACGGCATCGGCGGTTGCTCGCACGCTGCTAGCACGCATTGTCTGCTAACTCCTTGGTTTGCGTGCGTGCGTTTGCTAGTGCTAGCTAACCTAAGCTCTTGTTTTTCCGCTTCTTCCTTGGCGTTGACATCGCAGGGGTCACTGGTTCGATCCCAGTCGCGCCCACCATTTTTTTCGCGGCCTTATGACGCCGCCCGTGTCAGCCACGGTCTCTTCAGGGCGGCGTCAAGACGTGGCATAAAGGCGGGGGGTCACATCCGGTTAGCTGCGTCATGCCGCACGATATGAGATGGCTGTTCATGCTCGCCTGCGCGGCCGGCGTAGCAGCCTTTTTGGGAGGATGCGCCAAGGCCTCTGTCGGCAACGTGCAGGAGGTCGAGGCGGGGACGTACAGCGTCGGCGTCAGCCGAACGAGCGGCATCGCCACCGACGCGAATAAGACGCTCAGCGCCGTCGTCGACAAGGCCGGCGAGTTCTGCCATGCGAAGGGGCAGAAGTTCTTGCTCAAATCAGCCGTGGGCAACAGCGTCGTTTTCCGCTGCGTGGCGACGGCGCCGAGCCCTGAATGACGGCTGTTCAGCCGCACGATGCCGGCATAAGGATAGGCGATGCATTCTCGCTCTCTCGACCCTTGGGCCCATGAGCACGTCTTCCTCGGCGCCGGTCATGCCCGCAACGAACGGCGCACCTGGCTCGTCGTAGGGCTGACCGCAACCATGATGGTCGCCGAAATCGTCGGCGGCATCGTGTTCGGCTCGATGGCGCTCCTCGCCGATGGCTGGCATATGTCGACGCACGCAGCGGCGCTCACCATTGCCGCTCTCGCCTATCAATACGCGCGCCATCACAAACATGATGCGCGCTTCGCCTTTGGCACCGGGAAGCTCGGCGACCTTGCCGCCTTCGCGAGCGCCATCGCGCTCGGCATGATCGCGTTGCTGATCGCCTATGAGAGCCTGATGCGATTGGCGCAGCCGGTGCCCATAGCCTACGCCCAGGCGATTTCCATCGCGGTCGTTGGGCTCGCGGTCAATCTCATTTGCGCCTGGCTGCTCCGCGAAAAGCATGCGCACCATCACGATGAAGGTGTGGCTCATGCGCAGGGTCACCACCACAGGGACCACAATCTTCGGGCAGCCTATTTGCACGTCCTTGCCGACGCGCTGACCTCGGTCATGGCCATCGGCGGCCTCATTGTCGCGCTTTGGTTCGGATGGCCGTGGATCGACGCGGTCGTCGGCCTTGTCGGTGCCTGCGTGATCGCGAGCTGGTCGTACGGGCTGATCCGCGATGCCGGCAAGGTGTTACTCGATGTGGTTCCCGACGGACGCACGCAAGGCTTCATTCGCGAGCGCCTGGAGGTCGACGGGGACCGCGTCTCCGACCTGCATTTTTGGCAGATCGGCCCTGGGCACCGCGCTGCCATCGTCACCATCGTCAGCGACCGGCCGCAGGCGCCCGCCGCCTACAAGGAGCGGCTCCGCGGGATCGCCGGCCTCAGCCACGTCACTGTCGAGGTCGAGCCCTGCCAGCCGAAGAAGCGGCGCAGCGCGGCGTAACCGGAAGGCTAGAGAACGCCGCGCCGTCGCGGCGCGCTTCTGGAGCGTTGACAGGGCGTGGCGGCCTTGACTATGGTCCGCACCGGCTCGGCCAGGGCTTCGCCTCAGGCGGCCAATCTCCTCCACCGTTGCTCTAGGTGCTTCGCATGAAGATCAAGAATTCGCTCAGGGCCTTGCGCAAGCGCCATCGTAACAACCGCGTGGTGCGCCGGCGCGGACGGCTTTACGTCATCAACAAGACCAACCGCCGTTACAAGGCGCGGCAGGGCTAGGGTCCTCGCGAGCCGCGAACAATCCTATGTCTTTGACGGCGCTTCCCCGCTGTCCTAGCTTCTGGCCATGATCGAACGACCCTATCGGACAGCCGCCCTTGCGGCTCTGCTCCTGTTTTGCTGCCTCGCGTTGTCAGCCTCCTCCGCACTTCCGGCGCGGGCCGCGGACGAAGAGCTCGAGCCGGGCATTGGCGATGCGCCCCGGAGCGACAGGCTCCCCGACGGCGGCGATTCGGAAGAAGGGGGCCAGCCGCCAAGCGGCAAGGACTTGACCGGCCCTCCGCCCTCTTCCACGCCCAACAAGCAGGACCGGTCCGATATTCTCGGCAACGTTCCGCTCGGCGATCCCGCGGTGCGCGCCGAGATGCTGAAGGAGCTCTACACGCAACTGAGCGGCGCTCGCAGCGCCAAGGACGCCGAGCCGATCGCCGAGGCGATCGAGGAGACGTGGCGCCGCTCGGGCAGCGATACCGTCGACCTGCTCATGACCCGCGTCGATGCTTTCGTGCTCGCCGCCGATCTCGACCTTGCCATGCAGGTGCTCGACGCCGTGACCGAGCTCGACCCGGAGAACGCCGAGGCCTGGCATCAGCGCGGCATCGTGCATTTGATGCAGAACGATACCGAGCAGGCGCTCGCCGATCTCAAGCGCGCGATTGCCATCGACCCCAACCACTATAAGGCGTTGCGCGATCTTGGCGCCCTCTTGCAGCAGACCGGCGATCAGCGCGGGGCGCTCGACGCCTATCGCAAGGCGCTCGTGGTCAATCCCTTTCTCGAGCAGGCGCGGCGGGCCGAGGAGCAACTCTCCCACGACGTTGAAGGCCGGGACATCTAGGCCCGCTCCGTCGAGCTAGGAACGCTACTGCGCTCCCGGGTTTTCCTCGCCGACAAAGGCAATGCGCAGCATGTTGGTGGCGCCGGGGGTACCGAGCGGCACGCCGGCGGAGATGATCACCCGCTGACCGGGGAGGGCGAAGCCTTCCTGGTAGGCGATGCGGCAAGCCTTCGCCACCATGTCGTCCAAGTCCTTGGGATCGCCGGTCAGCACGCAGTGCAGGCCCCAGACGATCGCGAGCTTGCGGCCCGTGGCGGGAATTGGGGTCAGCGCAATGATCGGCTGCGGCGGCCGCTCGCGGGCGGCGCGGATGCTCGTGGCACCAGAGGCCGTGTAGCAGATGATCGCCGCGAGATTGAGCGTCTCGGTGACGGTGCGCGCGGCGGCCGAAATGGCGTCGGCGCCGGTCGCCTCCGGATCGATGCGCTGGGCGTGAATGATCCTCTCGTAGAGGGGATCGCGCTCAACTTCGATGGCGACCCGGTCCATGGTGGCCACGGCGTCGACCGGGTATTTGCCGACCGCCGATTCAGCCGAGAGCATCACCGCGTCGGCCCCGTCGAACACGGCGGTGGCGACATCGGACACCTCGGCGCGGGTGGGCGCCGGCGACAGGATCATCGATTCCAGCATTTGAGTGGCGACCACCACCGGCTTGCCGGCGTTGCGCGCGGCGCGGGTGATCTGCTTCTGTAGCCCAGGGACCTTCTCGACCGGCATCTCGACGCCGAGATCGCCGCGCGCCACCATGATGCCGTCGGCGAGCTCGATGATCTCCGCGAGCTCGGCAAGCGCCGAAGGCTTCTCGATCTTGGCCATGACGGCGGCACGACCGCGTATCAGCTTGCGCGCCTCGGCAATGTCCTTGGCGCGCTGCACGAAGGACAATGCGACCCAGTCGACGCCGACGGTGAGCGCATCTTCTAGATCGACGCGGTCCTTGTCGGTCATGGCTTCCAGCGGGATGACCGTGTCGGGGAGGCTGATGCCCTTGCGGCTTCCCAGCGTTCCGCTGGTCAGCACCTCGGCGTCGATGCGCACGTCGCTCGCCTCGACCACCCGCAAGCGCAACTTGCCGTCATCGAGCAGAAGAGCATGGCCCGGCTGCACCGCCTGGAAGATTTCCGGATGCGGCAGGTGCACGCGTCCCAGCCCGCCAACGGACTCGCGGCGGACGAAACTGACAATGTCACCTTCGGTGAGACGGATGGCGCCCGATTCGAACTTGCCGATGCGCAGCTTCGGCCCTTGCAGGTCGATGAGGATGCCGATCGGGCGGGAGAATTCCGCTTCGATCTTGCGGATGAGGGCGTGCGAATGGCGCAAAGCGTCGGGGGTCGCATGGCTCATGTTGATGCGGAAAACGTCGGCGCCGGCTTCGAACAGCGCGCGGATCGTCTTTTCGTTGTTGGAGGCAGGACCGAGGGTGGCGACGATCTTGACTCGGCGATTACGCCTCATTGACTTTTCGCTTCGCCTTCAGGATCGGTGAGGCGAACGGTCCAATCGCGCTCCTCGCCGGTATCGACCTCAAAGAAACCAGTCTTCTTGTAACCGCGCTTCACGCATTCCTTCACGTCACGAATGGTGAACGCCTTGTCGTCAGTGCACATGTACAGCGTGCCGCCCCATTCCCCGCCGCGATCATAGTCGATGGCGTGGATGTAATAGAACCGGGCAATAAGTACACCCTTCAACAGGGTCTCGCAGGTATGCGAGGCGACGTTCCACCAGCCCTCGGTGGCCCAACCCTCGACGTCGCGATAGCCGATGGCGACGCCGACCCGGCTCGAGGTGGTGTTGCACAATTTGAGATCGGCGTGGGCGGGCGCCGGGATGAGGCCGATGGCGACGGCGGCGGCAAGCAGACAAACCACGCGCCGCACCCACGGAAGCGGCGCGGCGGTGGAAACCGCCCGGCTATCCGAGGTGGCGAGCGTCACTGTCTCAGGGCCATCAACCATGGTTGAAATCGCCGAAAGGTAGCATCGAATTGGTTGCGTTTGTCTGACTAGAGCTATCAATTATAAGGTCATTTTGCGGACGCAAAAGCCAGCGCCGACAATCCTGGGTAATTGCGTCACAACCTTGACCCCGCACGCGCCTTTCCGCTTGGAACAGCGAGCGAAGCCGAGATAAGACCCAGGATTCGTGTCAAGCACAAGAAGAGGATGACGGTGGAGCAGCGGCTTAGTCGGCTGCGGCAGGAGCAAAACGAGGCGCCGCCCTTTCGGCGCATCGAGGGGGATTGGAAAAGTGGCGTGCTCATTCTCTGCGACCACGCCGCGAATTTGATTCCTCCTTCCTACGGCACCCTCGGCCTCACCCCCGAAGATCTTGCCCGGCATATCGCCTACGACATCGGCGCTGCCGCCGTGGCCGAGCATTTGGCCCGGGCGCTCGGGGCGCCGGCTCTGTTCACGCGCTATTCGCGGCTGCTGATCGACCCTAATCGCGGGCGCGACGACCCGACGCTGGTGATGCAGCTTTCCGACGGGCGCATGGTGCCCGGCAATGCCGCCGTGGATGACGCTGAGATCGAGGCGCGCATCGAGCGCTTCTACGCGCCGTATCACCAGGCCATCGAGGCCTCCATCGACGAAGGCGTCGCCGCGGGGAAGCCGCCGGTGCTGCTCGCCATTCACAGTTTCACCCAAGCCTGGAAGAGCGTGCCGCGGCCCTGGCACGTGGCCGTGTTGTGGGACAAGGACCCGAGATTGGCTGGCGCGCTCTTACGCGAGCTTGAGGCGATCCCGGACATCACCGTGGGCGACAACGTGCCCTATAGCGGTCAGCTCAAAGGCGACACGCTCTACCAGCACGGCACGCTGCGGGGGCTCGCGCACGCGCTGATCGAGGTCCGGCAAGATCTGATCCTTGGACCCGAAGGGCAGGCCGAATGGGGCGAGCGTCTGGCCGAAGTGGTGCGCAAGGTGCTCGGCACCCGCGATCTTGCGCCGAGCCTGCACGCCATCGAGCGCTATGGCTCGCACACCGACGGCGGGTGCCAAGGCTCTGGATAAGCTGGATAAGATTGAACCGCGCGTTGTCCTGTAACAGGGCTGCCGCCTAAGCTCCGCGGCAGATCAATCATCAAACGAATCAGAGGTCGCCCGTGCAGCTCCAGAACTCAACCAAAGACCAGCTTCGTGCCTTCGTCGCCCGCATCGAGCGGCTCGAGGAGGAGAAGGCGGCGCTTGCCGCCGACCTCCGCGAGGTCTACGCCGAGGCCAAGGGCAACGGCTTCGACGTGAAGGCGCTGCGCGCCGTGGTTCGCATCCGCAAGCAGGATGAGAACAAGCGGAAAGAGGAGGAGGCGGTGCTTGTCACCTATCTCCACGCGCTCGGCATGGCCGAGGCGGAGGCCGCCTAATCTTAAGCCAAGGATTTGGAGGAAGCGTCCGGTCTAGCGATCGACCTGCGCCACGCGGGTCGGAGCCGGCGGCGCTAGCTCGGCATAGACGCTGCGCACCGCGCGCCCGCTAAAGGTCTGCGCCGCGGCGAGCCCCTGATAGCCGGAGCTCTTGCGGAAGGTGGCGGCGAGCGGCCGGTCCATGTTCTCGAACAAATAGGAGAGGTCTTTCTGCTCGGGATGAGTGAGGTGAGCGACCAGGTGGTTGTAGGTGATCGAGGTGTTGCTCATGAGAACCGCGATCGCGAACGGAACATAGCTCGTCTCTTCCGGATGATCCTCGTCGACCTCTGGCGCGCCGACCACCGCGGCGCTCCGGTAGACCGGGAGGCTGTGCTCGCCGAGAGCCGGTTTCGGCAGTGGGAGGCCGCCGCCGGCATTGGCGTAGACGAAGTGTTTGTGCTCAGGGAGCGGCGCGGCTTGCTCGGGAAGCAGGCTCGTAACCGCCGGAGCGGCGGCCTGAGTGTCAGGAACGTAGGAGGCGAAGATCGCCTGCGGCGGTTCCGGCTCAGCGTGCAACGCCGGCTCGCGACGGAACGCCGCCTCGGGATGGAACGCCGTCTGGATAATCGGCTGGACCACGGGCTGGACGGCAGCCTGGGTGGCGGGCTCGGCTTCAGGCTTCGGCGTTGGGCTCACAGAGGCGAGCAGCGTGTTACGTCCGGGCAGGCCCTTGGCCATGGCCAATCTGTAATCGGCCTGAGTGATCGGCTTGCCGTCGAGCGGCAGGTATTTGGTTTGGCCCTTTGGGAAGAGCGCTGCGAGCTCGAGCCGCGGAATGCGCGGCCACATGCGAACGCGGCCAGTGTCGACATGGACGAAGGGGACGCCTGAGGTCGGGTAGTAACCGACGCCGCCCCATTCCTGAATGAGCGCCGAGTTGCGCAGAGTCTTTACCGCAACGTCGGGGAATACGATGTCGGCAGCCTTGCCGAGGATGTGTTGGCTCGCCTTCGCCTGGCCGCCGCCTTTGCGCCGCAACAACTCATTGGTGCTCGCGGTGCGGTAGCCGCAGATGAGCTTGACCGGCACCTGAGACCCGAGTTGCTGGTGCAGGGTCCAGATCAGGTCGACGAGCTCAGGATCCATGTCGCGCTGCTGATCCTTGCGCCAGTCGCGCATGAAATGGTTGAGCTGCTTCAACGCATCTTGGTCGTAGCGGCCGTCCTTCTTGAAGGTGACGGTGATCGCTTCCTTGGTGTGGATGTTGAACATTGAAAGCGTGCGGGTCTCGCCAGACGCACTCGCGTCCTGGAAGCCGGCTGGCCAGAACAAAGTTCCAGCCAGCGTCACAGCTAGCCCCGCGCCAAACATGGCGCGACGTGCAAGGGTCCCCCGGACTGACATCCCCGCGCTTCGCAGCCTTTCCCTCTAACCGGCCTTGAGCGGCCGGCTTTTGACTCGAACCACCCGTCTGGTTCGAGCCCCCGTAGCAGTCATGCCTTTGGCACTGACTTGCTAACCAACAGTATTTGCTTAAATGGGGAAAAAAAAGGCAAAAACACCCTTCCTGCCCGAAATCAACAGGCAGCGTTAACGTTACCCTAATGCGGAATTTGGCGGATTCTAAAGCCTGAGCGCCGCGGCCATGCGGGAGTCGTGCCCGTAAATGTCGCCGAAGGTCGAGATCGAGCCGTCATCGTTCACCCGAAGGGTGAAATAGGTGATGTAGACCGGGATCTTCTCCTTGAGCGCAATATGCTGGTCCGGGCCGCCTTGAATTGCCGAGGCGACGCGTCCGGCCGACCAGCCTTGATCTTCCTTCAGCAAGGCCAGCGCAAGCTGATCCGGGTTCTGCACCCGCATGCAGCCATGGCTCTCGGCGCGCACCGTCTTGGCGAACAGGCTCTTCTAAGTCGTGTCGTGCATGTACACGTCGTGCTTGTTGGGAAATACGAACTTGACGTTGCCGAGCACGTTGTCGGGCCCCGGCGGCTGATAGATGTTGAGGCTGCGGATATCGACATTGTTCCAATCGATCCTGGCGGGATCGACCTCGCGGCCGCCGATATTGACGCGCAGATTGTGCCGCTCGAGAACGGCGGTGTTCCAGCCTCCCCCGCCGAACCAGCCGCCTTCCTCGCGGAGGAACGGCCTGATCTCCTCGGTCTTGATCGAGTTCGGCACATTCCAATAGGGATTGAACACGATCTCCTGCATCTCTTTGGAGAGGATCGGCGTCTGCTTGTCGGGCTTGCCGACCACCACGCGCGCGGTGTGCACGGGCTTGCCATCACCCATCACGCGCACCACGAATTCGGGAATGTTGACGTTCACGTAGAACGAGCCGAGGTCGTGGGCAGCCACCTCCAGCGCTCCATGTTGAGCAGGATCAGTCTCACTTGCGCGGGGCTCGCGGCTTGATGGTGCGGCTGGTTGAGGAGCCGTCGCGTGCCGGCCCCACCGCCCCGTCAGGCAGCATGCCACGCTCTTCCTGGAAGCGCTGCACGGCCGCGTGCACCGAGGCGTCGAACATCGTCTCCCTTGCCGCCGTCCTCGACCGGGATGTTGAGACGCTTGCGGAGCAGCGCCGCCTGCTCATGGCGGCGGCAGCGCCGAGCTCAAGCGTCGAAGGGTCGTCGGGGATGCGCACGATGTCCTTGTAGGATTCCCGCCGCGAGCGACGATCAAGGCTTGGCGTAGGGCTTCGAACTGGGGCTGG
>CAWGVA010000007.1:0-47401 GCA_963825835.1 uncultured Alphaproteobacteria bacterium
TGGGCGCTAGACTTACTGGCCTGGCCAGGCGCTCGACGGGAAGGCGCGCTGTAGCTCGCGCTGCTCGTCGCTCCCCTGATGTTGGGGCCGCGGGCGAGGCTGGAAGGCTTGCACAGGAGGAGGCTTGGGCGGGCCTGCCCGGGCCGCCTTGCGCGGAGGCGGCGTTCGTCTCGGAGGAGCGACCACCACCGGGCGCTGCTTGAAGCGCGGAGGCACGGCTTGTTCAATCGGGCAGTGGGGACCCTTCCAGCCTCTCAAGGCGTCGAGGCTTGCCTGCTGCGGCTCTTCGAGCGGAAGCTCAAGCTTTGCCAGCCGGTTGAATTTGTCCAGCGCCAGTTGTGAGCGCCCACCCCAATTGCCGTTGATGCTGCCGAAGTAGCAGCCGACCCGCTTGAGCTCGGCCAGCATGTCCTGCGCCAGCTCCTGACGCGTGGCTCCTTGCGGCAACGGCGCTTCGGTCGTCTTGCCAGCTTCAGGCGTCGTCTGCTCGGCACCCGCGCTTTCGGTCGCGGCAAGCTTGGTGGTTTCCTCCGGAGTCACAGTATTCCCCGCTTGCGCAGCATTCGGTGCGGCGGCGGTTGCCGGTGCGGTATTCGTGGCGCCGCCGGCTGGCTCAACCGCGATCACGTGGCTGGGGGCGCCGGAGGCGGTAACGTTCGGCTGCGGCGCGGCCGCTTCGGACGGCTTAGTCTCCTCGGCGAGCTTCTTCTGCAAAAGTGCAAGCTGCTCCTGTTGCGACTTCAACAGCGCTCCTTGGTCGGCCTGGAGCCGCGCGATTTCCTGGCGCAGTGCGGCGATCTCGGCATCGGTGGAGGAGGATTTCGCCGCGGCCTGCTGAGAAGCGGGCTTGAAGAAGAATTGACCTGTGAGCTGGGTGCTTTCAATCGGCTGCTGCTGGTTGCCTGTTTCCTTCCGCACGTCGTTGCGCACCTCGATCATCATGTCGCTGATGCTCTCGCCTTCCTCGCCGATGTGACGGAGCAGGGCTTCGGTGAAGGGACTGTTGCGGCCGGTCCCGTCCAAGGCCACTTTGCCGAATTCGGCCGAGTAGATGATCATCATGCTGGAGACGGGCTCGACCCTGGCTAGCCCACGGCCGATATTGAGCGAACGGCCCGACTGCGCGAGTTTCTGAACGAGCGGATTGTCGCGGCAAGCGTCGAGGAAGACGAGGCTCGTGCCGGCGCTGCGCAGCATCTGCTTCAGCACGAGGTCGAGCTCGACAGCCTCGAAGTCGAGATCGGTTTCGGATTTCAGCTCGGCGTCGATCGGAGCCAGGTAGTTCTTCTGGTTCACCTGCAAGCCGTGGCCGGCGTAGTAGAACAAGCCCACATCGGCGCCGTTCAGCTGCTCGGCGAAAGCCCTGATCCGCTTTTCCATGTCGCGCTTGCCCAGGTCGATCCCCTCGACCACGTCGAAGCCGAGCTCGCGCAGCTTGGCGGCAATGTCGGTGGCGTCGTTGCTCGGATTGCGCAGAGGCGGGGCGTTCTGGTATGCGGCGTTGCCGATGACGAGCGCCACGCGCTTCTCGGCGGCCGCCGGCGCGAGCGCGGCGAAGAGCGCCGCAAGAGCGAGGAGACAGGCGGCGAAGTGCTTGAGCATGGAGGCCTCCATGAACTCGAACTGCGCGACGGGCGAAAGTCCTGTCACCGCTCTATGCGGCGTCCCCTGAATGGCGACTGAACGGCATGGTCCTCAGCCGTGCCGCCCAAATTACGTCAGCGCGTGGTCGCGCGAAAGGGCGCAATAAGATCGCGACGGCGGCGGCCTAGCTCGAGGCCGTTGACGTCGCCTTTGCGCGTGCTCCAGCCGACCGGCCTGCTGCTTTGCTCGTCCGCCAGGATTTCAACTCGGCCTTGCCCATCTCGCCGAAGCGCTGCAACAGGCGGCGCGCCTGCCGGCGGTAGGCGTAGTAATTGGCCTCAAGCCGGTGCCGCTCGCTTTGCACATAGGGGGCCTGCGCCGAGTGGTCGTGCCCCTGTGCCTTGAGCGAACGGAACCAATCGGCGCGCTCATGGCCTTCTGCCGCGGCGATGATGAAGCTCGCCACGAGCTTCGCCTGGTCCTCGGCGAGGCGCCAGATGCTGCCATTGGCTTGGATGAGCCCGATGGCGAAGAGATCGTCGAGCTCCGGATGGAAGGCATTGAAATAGAGACGCAGGCGCCCGTTGGCATCGAAGATCAGATCGTTGTCGATGAGCGGAAGAGCAATTTCGTAGCCCGTGGCATAGACGAGAAGATCGGCCTCGACTTGGGTCCCGTCGGCGAACCGGACCATGCGGCCCTTGAGCTCGGTGACCTCAGGCTTGATGCAGATGCGGCCGTGGGCGGCGAGCTGCGGCAGCACCGTGTTCATGGTGGGGTGGGTGTCCATGATGCGATGCTCAGGCTCAGGCAGGCCGTAGCGGGAATTGGAGCCGACCATGAGCTTGTGCCAGATCGTGTAGATGCGGTTCCGAAGCCCGCGCGGCATCGGCATCTTCTCGCAGAAATTGACGATGCCGTCGGTTGGGCGGCCCAGCATGAATTTCGGCACGAAATAGGTGCCGCGGCGCATGCTTTGATACACGGCGCGCGCCACGCTCGTGGCATCCACGACGATGTCGCAGGCCGAATTGCCGGCGCCGACCACGACGACGCGTTTGTCGACGAGCTGCTTGACGCTGCGATAGTCGCGCGAATGCATGACTTCGCCGGTGAAGTTGCCGGGGATCTTGGGAAAGCGCGGGACGTCGTGATGGCCGGTCGCGATCACCAGCGCCCGGTAGAGGTGGGGCCGCGACTTGCCGGCGATGGTGACGAGCCAACCCTCATCGGTCCGCTCGAGGCGCTCGACGGTGGTGTTGAACTGGATCCGGTCGAGGATGCCGAAATTTTGGGCGTAGTCTCGCAAGTAGGCGAGCGCTTCCCGATGCGAGGGGTAGGTCGGATACTCCTCAGGCATCGGGTAATCCTCGAAGCCCGTGTATTTGCGGGATGAGACGAGATAGGTGGTGTCGTAGACGACGCCGGTACCGGTCGTCTCGTTCCAAAGTCCTCCGATGTCGTCCTCCCGCTCGAGGCAGTCAAACGGGATACCCCGTTCGGCGAATGTCTTGGCGGCCGCCAATCCAGACGATCCCGCGCCGATAATGCAGACTTTGTCGGTTTCGTTTTTGGTGTCGGTCGATTGCATGTCCATCGATGCGGAATCCTGTCTTGCCTCGATTTTTTGGTCAAATGCCTACTAAACGGCCAGGGTGCCGCGAGGGTAATCCACCACTAATCCACTGTGGGAACTCGGGCACATATAATGGCTTTCATGCGTTCTACTCGTAAAAACCTTTGGACGTGGTCGATCATGAGTTTAGATTCTTTAAGGAAAACGACTCAGTGCGGCGGGGGGCCCACTATGCGTCGTATAGTCCTAATCTGGGCAGCTATCCTCAGTATCGGGCTGTTTTGCGGCAACGCATCGGCCCGCCAGCTTTGGCTTCCCACCATCGACAATCCGTTTTGCGCGATCACGACCTACCTTTTGCCGGAATTGCCGGAGCAGGCGATGTCCACGATCGATGAAAACGGCCAGCCGATTATCGTCGTCAGCGCCATGACCATGGCCGAATCCATGCCTTATGGGCGCTTCCTCATGGCGCATGAGTGCAGCCATCATACGCTTGGCCATGTCGCCGCCTACCATCGTGAACTCGGCCACCTCGGCCCGCAGCCCTTTTTCTACATTGCGCCCCAGTTGAAGCACATGGAGCTCGATGCCGATTGCAATGCTGTAAGGATGCTTAAGCTCAAAAACGAGCCCGAGACCATCGAGGCCGCGCGGCAGATGATGCTGAAATTCGGCGGCAAGCCTACCGGCGCCTACTATCCGACCGGCATCGAACGGGCCGATAACATCGCCAAATGCGCCGCCCAATATTAGGTGGCTTTTCCAAGAATCCCTGCCGGTAATCCTCTTGTGGCCTTGAGCTAGGGCAAGTTTCTGCCGATGCGCGGGAGGTGCTGGAACCCTTGCCCCTCCCATGTGCTATGCTCGCGGTCCCTGTGCCCTCGTGACCCAAATGACCACATCGAACCCGACGAGAAGTCGAGCCGCACGCTGGCTCGGACTCCGACGCTCAAGACCGCTGGCAACGGTTTTGCTTGCTCTCCTCGCCGGCGCCGCCACAGTGACCGCCACGGCGGCCTCCACCGACGGCACGCTTCGCGTCTGCGCCGATCCACAAAACATGCCGTTCTCCAACGAGAAGGGTGAGGGGTTCGAGAATAAGCTCGTCGACCTCATCGCCGACAAACTCGATCTGCACGTCGTCTACACCTGGCTGCCTCAGGTCGTCGGCCACGTCGCCACGCTGCCTGACGACACCGATTGCGACATTCTCATGGGCTATGCCCAAGGCACCGGGCTGATCGAGGACACCAATCCCTACTACCGGACCTCCTATGTGCTGCTTTACCGGCAGAACGATAAGAGCCTCGCAGGCGTCGAAAGCCTTGCCGATGAGCGCCTCAAGAAGAAGACGATCGGCATCCTCGCCCGCACGCCGCCGGTCAGCATCATGGCGATGAACGGACTGATGCCGAATGCCCGGTCCTTTGAGGTCATGGGCGACCGCAGCTCGAGCGAAGCCGCGGCGGCGGTGATCGCGGCAGTCGCCTCCGGCGAGATCGATGCCGGCATTTTGTGGGGGCCGCTCGGAGGTTACTACGCGCAAGGCGCCAAGGTGCCGCTCGCTCTCGTTCCCCTGGTGAAGGAGAAGGCGGGACCCGCCGCGATCTACGGCATCACCATGGGCGTGCGCCCCAACGAGCCTGAGTGGAAGCACAAGCTGAACAAGCTGATCGCCGCAAATCAGGCTGACATCAATGCCATGCTCGGCGAATACAACGTGCCGCTGTTGGACGAGAACGGCAACCTGATCAAGACATCGACCGCCGAGCGCTAGACCCTACATCTTGCAAGTGCTCTCCGGCTCGTCTATGCCGAGAGTGTCCATCTCGATCTCGGGATGGCTTGCGTGGGGGAAGCCACGCTGCGGCGAGAGCGAAACCGGGACCTTGTCGGTGGCGATGAGGATCGGCTGGCGGAACTGACCATCCCAGGGCCGGTACTGCTGCTTGACGCCCTTGAAGGGGGCGAGCTGAAGCTCGCTGCCGTGAATGAAGGCGGCGACCTTGGCAAAGGGCTCGCCGTGGTTCCGGGTCACGGCCTCGCCCACCGTCCTAGCCGCCACGTAGCCCTGGTAATCGATCGGCAAGATCAGGCGCTTGAAGTCCTTTTCGAAGTGGTTGTTCATCTGCGTGGCGCCCCACTTCTCGTGGCCCGGGCTCCAGGTAGTGGCGACGAGGCCGGTCGTTCCCGCGACCGGCCGCGGCTTGCCGCCGCCGCGATAGGGCATGTACGGACCGAACAGCTGGTCTTCATCGGCGACGATGATGACGTCGTAGTTGGGGTCGGCGGCGAAGGTGGCATCGACGCTCGCCTGCTTGCCCGGAGGGATGACGCCGACATCGTCGCGTCGGCCGCCGGAGACGTCCTTGTACTCGCGTTGATCGACGATCGTGGCGCCGAACCGCCCGGCGGCGCGCCTGATCGCGTCGGCATAAGCGAGATCGCCCGGCGTCGAGCCGTGCACCAAGAGCCAGTTCGTCCACTTCTTCAGCACGAGATATTGGGCGAGCGCGTCGGCCAGCATGTAGCGGTCCGGCACGACATGCATGACATTGGCGCGGCAATTCTCCTGCCTGAGCGATACGTCGGTGGCGCGGATGTTGAAGAGGAGAATGTCCTTGCCCTTGGCCCAGTCGGACAGCTTGAGCAGCGTGTCGGCCGATGCGTCCACGATAATGTAGTGATGGCCGCTGTCGTAGAATTTCTGCATGGCGCCGAGAGCGGCGTCTGGGGAGGCGACGGACCTCACATCGAGCGAGTAGAGGTCGCCGGTAAATTGCCCGCCGGCGTTGTTTTCTTGAATGGCGAGCTTGGCGCCGGCAATGCCGGCGTCGTCGGGCTCGTTGTCCATGCGCGAGGCAGGCCGCGGACTATCTGGAATCTCGCGAAGATAGCCGATGGAAACCGGCGTCATTGCCGGCAATTCCGGCACCTGCACCTGGACACCGCCTGGCTTTGCCTCTGGGGCTGCCGCCGGAGCTGGCGCTCCCGCCGCAGGCTGCTCCTCGGCTGCGATCGCCGCGGCGTGCCACAGCGGCATGACGCCGGCGGCAAGGACGAGGCACAGGGTGACGCTTAAGGATGTTCGCCGTGGGCGGGCGAGGGGAGGGAGATGCATGATGGACCGACCGACGCCTTCAAAAGATGCCGGGCTCCTCGGAACGGACCCGGAACGAGCTTCCGCCGCCGCTTGAACCGGTCGAGCGACCAGGCATGGTAGCGACAATAAAATGGGCATTGCAAGGTGGAAACCTGGGCAGGAAGTTTTGGCAATCCCTCAGGCCAAATCAAAATGCCTCCCGATTAGCTCGAGGCTCCGCGCCCAAAAACGAGCGGCCCGGAAAACCGGGCCGCTTGGTCACGATGGGCAGATTTGGCGGCAGGCTATTCCGCCGGAACCAAGGGGCGCGGTTCGGGCTTCGCCGCGCTCGGGGCGTTCCGCGGGTTGCGATAGACGAAGGCCGGCGGCTCTTTCGCCGCCTCGGCGCGGGCAAGCGCCACCATCTCGCCGTGATAGGGCGAGAGCGCACAGGCCGGATCGGTGTTGCGGGCATCGCCGGAGATGGCCATGGCTTGGCAGCGGCATCCGCCCCAATCGATCTCCCGAAACGCGCAAGAGCGGCATGGCTCCTTCATCCATTCCGTGCCGCGGAAAGCGTTGAAGGCATCTGAGTTGAGCCAGATGTCGAGCAGCTTCCGGTCCTTCACATTGTCGAAGCTGAGATGCTTGATGGTCTCGGCGGCGTGGCAGGGGAGGACCTTGCCGGCCGGGGTGATGTTCATGAAGCCTTTGCCCCAACCGCCCATGCAGGGCTTCGGGCGCTTGGCGTAATAATCCGGCACGACCATGTCGATGGTGAGCAGGCCTTTGAGGCGCTCGCGCTCGCGCTCGACGAACTCGATCAACTCGATGGTCTGCTCGTAGGTCGGGATCAGCGCGGCGCGGTTGAGGTAAGCCCAGCCGTAATATTGGACATGTGCGACTTCGAGCCGCTGGGCGCCGAGCTTGAGCGCAAGCTCGATGTAGCGAGGGACGTTGTGAATATTCTGCCGGTGGATCGGCGCGTTGATGGTGAGCGGCAGTCCGAGCTCCGTCACCCAACGGGCGACGTCGAGCTTCTTCTGCGTGGCACCTGGATAGGCGCCGATGCGCTCGGCGTTCTCCGCGTCGACGTCCTGGAAGGAGATCTGCACGTGATCGAGGCCACGCTTGACCAGCTCTTCGAGGCGCGGGCGGGTCAGGGTGACGGCGGCGGTGATCAGATTGGTGTAAAGGCCGGCCTTGGAGGCAGCCGAAACGATGTCCTCGAGGTCCTTGCGCGCCGTCGGCTCGCCGCCGGAGAGGTGCACCTGCAAGATGCCCATGGCACCTGCCTGCTCCATCACCGACACCCATTCGGCGGTGGTGAGTTCCTTGTTCACGCGCTCAAGCTCGAGCGGGTTCGAGCAATAGGAGCATTGCAGCGGACAGCGATGGGTGAGCTCGGCGAGCAGCCCCACGGGGGCGAGGGCGCACAGCGCGGGCGACGTGCCGCTCACACCGGCGGTCGGCGCGTCGTCGACGACCAGCGTCTCGAAATGTCCGTTCGTCTTGGTCGGGCTCATGCCTTTATATATCCCTTGTCCGCCAGCCCTTGCAGCAGTTCCAGCACATCCTTGCGGATCACGTCGACCGGTGCTGCATAGTCCTTGGCCAGCGCCTCGGTTATTTCCTCCACGCTTCTCTTGCCATCGCAGAGCTTGAGCACTGCGACGGCGGTCTCGTCAGGCATCAGAATGCGCTCCGGCGCCAGTAACACCCACCGGCCTCGCCCCGCGTCATGGCGGAGCTTGAGATAGGCCGGCAAATAAGGCCTCGTCTCCTGGGTTACAATGAGACGTCCAGGGGACGCGGCTTCAGCCATCATGCTTTTTCCGGCACGAAGGCGCCCGGCGGAATCATGCCCGGGTCGTAATAGGCCAAATAAAGCGCATCGAGCTGCGACCACAGCACGTTGCATTTGAATCTCAGAGCGTCGAGCGCCCCACTTTGCGCCTCGGGCGTGCGGGCGTTCCGCTTCACATAGTCGAGGGCGTAGTCGGCGTCGCGCGGCGCCTGGGTCAGCCGGCGCTTGAAGTACTGCATCACGTCGTCGCTGATGAAATCGTAGTTTTCCAGCATGCCCGAGATGCGCTCTCTGTGGATCTTCGGCGCAAACAGCTCGGTCAGCGACGAGGCCACCGCCTCGACCAGGGTCTTCTCGCGCACGAAGTTGACATAGGCCTCGACGGCGAAGCGGGTCGCCGGCAACGCGCCCTTCATCGAGACGACATAGTCGCGGTCGAGCCCAAGCCCGTCGGTCAAGACCAGCCAGCGCTCGATGCCGCCTTCCTCCTCGCCATAGCCGTCATGGTCGAGAATGCGGTGGACCCAATCGCGGCGGATCTCCCGGTCGTGGCAACGGCTGATCAGCGCGGCGTCCTTGCGCGGCACCGCCGACTGGTAGCAATAGCGGTTGAGCGCCCAGGCCTGGACCTGGCCCTTGTTCAGCTTGCCCCCATGCAGAAGCTTATGAAAGGGGTGCTTGTCGTGATAGCGCTCGGCGCCGATGGCGCGGAGTTCCTGCTCAAGTTCCTCGGGACTCATAATCTTGGTCACGGCCTGATCCTCACTTCTCACCGGATGCCTAAGAGGAACATCAAGTAACCTGCCGGCACCATCACCGGATTGACGCGCATCAACGTCGACCTTTAGTGGGATCATGACGACGAGCTGGCGCGGTGTCTTTCATGGCCGCTGTTCGAGCCTATTTTAGCATGGAGAGTCTGGATGAGAGGCGCATGACGCGTGGATGAAATCTGTCTGGATACCAGATTAAGAAAATCTGAACGGGAAGCTTTGGCAAAGGCTTGCCGCTGCCAAGAGTTTGCCACGCAATCCGCAAAAGCGAAACGGCGACCCCGCTATCCGCCGGACCGCCGTTCCGATTTCCGAGGATGAGTAGGGACGGATTAAGCGCGATCCAGCTCAGCCGGCAGGTAGCTCGTTACCTCCATGCCGGACTCCGTCTCCTCAACCGTCGGCTTGTGCCACTCACGCATTGTTAGCTCTCCTCATTTGCGAGTTTCAGGCTCAAGCGTCTGACCCGCCGCGACCAAAACTTTACTCAAACGGTTGGCCGCACCGGATCCTGCTCTTCTATTTGGGCGCAGCAGGTGATAAGTTCAAATCGTATTTCCTTATGCGAGTCATAAGTTTCCCTTATCGATCGAATAAGCGGCACTTATCGCCATGATTACCCTTCGGCAGCTGCGCTACCTCGATGCTTTGGCCGAGACTCTTCACTTCGGCGAAGCCGCTGAAGCTTGCGCGGTCAGCCAGCCGGCGCTCAGCATGCAGATCAGGGAGCTTGAAGAGGTGCTCGAGGTCAGTCTCGTCGAGCGGCGAAAGTCCGGGGTCGAGCTGACGGAGCAGGGCGAGGAAATCGTGCGGCGCGGGCGCACCATCCTCTCCTCGGTGCGCGACCTGCTCGATTACGCCAAGCACCGGGAGCGGGTGTTGTCGGGGACGCTCAAGCTCGGCGTCATCCCGTCGATCGCACCCTATTTGCTGCCCGATGCGCTGCCGGAGCTGAAGCGGCGTTTCCCCGAGCTCAACCTGCAGCTCCGCGAGACCATCACCGAGACCTTGATCCACGAGCTCGGCAGCGGCGTGCTCGATCTGATCCTGATCGCGCTGCCGATCGACGACCCCGAGCTCGAGACGCTGCATCTCTTCGACGACAGGTTCGTGCTCGCGTCCCACGCCACGAAAAACCACAAGCGCTCAAGAGAGGCAGCCCTCGACGTTCTCGCCCATGAGCGGCTGCTGCTTTTGGAGGAAGGTCATTGCCTGCGCGATCAGGCGCTCTCCTTCTGCCGTCTGGTGACGCCAGAGGCGCGCGAGAGTTTCGGCGCCTCTAGTCTCGCCACCGTGGTGCAGATGGTCGCGCATGGCTATGGCATCACGCTGCTCCCCGAGATGGCGGTGGCGAGCGAGGTGCATGATCGCAAGGACATCCGCTTGCAGCATTTTCCGGCACCTGAGCCCAAACGCGAGATCGGGCTCGCCTGGCGCAAGACCTCGCCGCGCAAGGCCGACTTTCACGCCTTTGCGGCGCTGCTCAAGGACGCGAGCCGGCACCGCGTCAAATCCTGATTGCGGCTTAAGGCGAGGGGGTGGGCGGTGTGCTGCCGGTGGTCTGCGGCTCGCCGTCGGTCAGGTGGAGGGAGTTGCGGAAGCGCTCGGCGTCATCGCTTGTGGCGTGGCCCCGTGGGCCCGCGGACACCAGCATGTAGATGCGGTCGCCGGCCGGCACGATGCTCACCAGATGATTGACCTTCCCCTTGCCGTCGTCGGTGATCGCCTCGAACCCTTGCCGCCCAGCGATGGTCGCAGGCCCACGCTTGCGCACCTTCGACTCGCTGTCCTTGGCATAGGCCGACACCATCTTGACGTAGAGGGCTTCTTCCGGCGGGTTCGGTGCCTTGCCGGCGGGATATTCGAGCACCACCAGGCGATAGACCGTGTCGTCGCCTTGATAAGCCTCGAAGCTATAGCGAATGAGCGGGTTTTGGCCGGCGACGGCGGCGCTGGTCGCCTTTGGCGTGCTCGGGAAGGCGATCTCGAATCCGCGCTCTGGCGATTTGAATTGCGGCCAAGCTTGCGCTTCCTGTCCGGCTTGTCCGGCTTGCGGTTCGGGCTTTGCCTCTTGGGCAAGGACGCTCGTTGGCGTGATGGCGCCCGCCGCAATCAGCGCTGCAGCGACACATAGATTCCGCATCGGCATTCGGCCCTCGTTCCCCCTGAACCCGATTCGGGCATTTTAGCGGATCGCAGTGTCCGCTTCACCTGCCCGCGTGACTCTTGCGCTAGGACGCCGCTTTCATCACGCGCTCATACATGCCCTTTGCGTCCTGCTTCAGAGCCTCGCGCGAGTCGGGCCGGAGATAAAGCATGTGACCGCCGGCATAGGTCTCGACTTTGATCGGGACTGCCCGCGGCAGCGACGGCAATTGGCTTACGAGAAAGCTCGACGCGAGGTAAGGGGTGATGAGGTCGGTGTAGCCGGTCGCGATCAACACCTCGAGCGATGGATTGGCGGAGCGCGCCTCCTGCACTTCGTCGATCACGCCGGCATAGCCCTGACGGGTCGGGCTCGTGCCGAAGTCCCACTTCGTGCGCGCATCGCGGTTGAGCAGCCGGTAGGTCGCATCGGTCTTATAACCGAGTTCGCTGCCGGCATATTGCACGAAGGCCGCGGTCCACAGCGGCACCGTGGCGTCGAGCACCGGGTCGGGGCCGTTCGCCCAGCTGCTGGTCGGATTGGGATCAGGGGCGCTCACGCTGCCGTCGTAACGGCTCAGCACTTGGGAGTTGGTGCGGTCGAACTCCTTGATGAAGAAGGAGGGGGGGATGCGGGCTTGGCGCCGCTCGACGATTTCGAGCGGCAAGCCGGTGAGACGAGACACGGTTCCGCTCGCGGCTTTGCCACCCGCTTCGGCGCCCGAGGCGAGCTCGACAAGGTAATCTGACAGGGCGTAGGTCTCGGCCTCCTTGAGGCCTGAGGCGAGTGCCGCGCGCGTGGTCACGCCCTTACTCTCGAGATTGACCGCGGCAAGGGACGGAAGACCAAGCGCCCACGAGAGCGGATCATAATCCTCACCGTAGAGGAGCGAGAATTCGAGCACCGGCGAGATCAAGATGATGCCGCTCGGCGAATTCGCGCCGCTCTTTTGCAGCGCACGGGCGAGCGAGCCCGCGCGGAAACCGCCATAGCTCTCGCCCATAAGAAAGACCGGCGACAGCATGCGTGCTGACTTGATCAAATAGAGACGGACGAAGTTGGTAAGAGCGTCGGTGTCTTGCTCGACGCCCCAAAACTTTTCCTCGTTCTTCGCCTCGCCGGCACGGCTGTAGCCGGTGCCCACGGGATCGACAAAGACGAGGTCGGTCATGTCGAGCCAGGTGCTCGGATTGTCTGTGAGGGACGGTGGGGGGCCTTGCAGCTCTCCCTTGGCGTCTACCTCGACCGCGCGCGGGCCGATGCCGCCGAGATGCAGATAGGCCGCGGCGGCGCCCGGTCCGCCGTTGAACACGAACGTGATGGGGCGCTTGGCGTTCTTCGGCTCACGCGTGTAAGCCACATAGAAGATGTTTGCCGCGCTCTTGCCGTCGGCGCCGGGGAGGGGAATGGTGCCGGCTTCAGCCGTGTAGTCGAGCGGAACGCCGGCCACCTTGATCGCGTGGTGCGTGATGGAGGTAGGCGGGAGAAGCGGGGCAGCGGCCTTCGCTTCCGCGTCGATGCTGTCCGCCGATTTGCCGTTGGGGCCTTGTGCATCGCTGGTGCGCTCGTGCGCGATCGGCGGGTGGCCCTCGGGCAGGTCTTGGGCAAGGCCGGCGATGGGAAAGGCGAGCAGTGCGAGGAAAGTGGCGAGTTGAAGATAGCGAGAAAGGAAGGCGGGAGACTGGATCACGCGGTGTCCTCAGGTTGAAGGCAGCGTCAAGCCATTTGGCTTTAAGCCATTACGGCGAGACTTAAGCAGTAGAGGTGGCGCGCTCAAGGCACAAATCGACGCCGACCTGCCTACTGGCAGGTGATCGTGCCTACGTCGCAGCCTCGCTGTACGAGACAGACCTTGAACTGCGTACAGCACCGGCTCTGGCAAGCCGTTTGGTTCTGGATGGCAGCCGCGGTCGGAATAGAGGCCAAGGCGTCGCACCCGTTATTACAGGACCGAAAACCGTTGTTGCAGACGGTTTGGTCGCCTGCGCGGCATTCGATCACCGTATCCCGGCAAGATTGAATCGAGCAGCGGTTGGAGCAGGCCTGGAACCCCGCCTGGCTGGTCTCCCGGTTGTTGCAGGCAGAGACGCAGGCGCTGCGCACCGCGGCACAATTGATCGCAAGACCGTCATCGGGTCTCAAGACAATGGCAGTGGCAAAGAGGACGACGCAGGCTGCCGCAAGAAGAAGTGTGCGCATGGTTCCCCGTTCCGGCGCGGTCGGTTGGCCGATCGGGCAATGATAGCGTGGCTTTTGCCTTCTGTCGCGGGGCGCCCTTAAGGTTAAGATGACGGCGTCCCTTCCCCTTTTTCGGCCTTCACTGCATCCTCGGCCTCGATGATTCAAGCCTCACAGATCGCTGCGGCACTGAGCGGCACGGGCCGGGTTGGCGCCGCCGAGGATACGCCGCAAAGGGCGGGCGCCTCGCCTCGGCGGCCGAGTATTGTGGGAATGCAGCCACGCCAACCGCTCGACCCGTCGGGCGAGGGCGCCGCGCTTTCGGCTGCGATCCAGCGCCTGATCGCCGAGCGAGACCGTCACAAGAGCCTCGCGGCGGCGCAAGAGAGCGAGCTCGTCAGGCTCAAGGCGATCAATGAAGAGCTGCGCCGCCAGAACGAAGAGATCTCGCTTGCTCGCGACCGCTATTTGGGATTGGCGGCCGAACTGCTGACCCAGTTGCAGCAAGTCGATACGGCGATCCAGGACGCATTGCAGAAATCGCGCAATGCGTCGGAGAGCGGAGACGCGGCCATCTCGGCCTTCGCGCGCCGCTTCTCGCCAAAGCGGAGCCCGGACGACGGCACCGCCGCTTGAGCCGAAAATGTTCGGTTAAGTCAGTAGGCCGACCGCAGCGAGATAATGCCGCCGGTGATGAGCAGCACGCCGGCAATGCGCAGCGGGTGGCAACTCTCGCTGAACAGCAGGACACCGAATGCAAACGCGAGGATGGATTCGAGTCCCACCACCCACAGATAAGTGACGGCGAGATCTTCGCGCTTCATGGCCAGGGTTTGCAGCGCGGCTCCGACCAAGAACAAGGCAAATACGATCACGGTCGGCCAGAACTTGGTGAGGCCTTCCGAGAGCTTCATGAAGACGCCGCCAACGGTGAAGAACAGCGCGGCAAGGATGACGGTTCCCGCAAACATCGCGCACCTCAATCCTCGGCAAGCACGTATTCAGCCGCGAGCATGTAGCTGGGGCGCGGCGTGACGGCTTGGCGTACGAGCGTGATGAAGTTGATGTGTTGCGGACGGAAAGCTGCCCGAACCACTTCGACTGCGAGCTCAGCATCGAAATCCTTGCAGGAAAAAATGTCGATATAGGCATCGCCGGACAGATCGCAGAAATGGCCGGTGATGGCCGAGGTCTCGATCAGTTGCACGAGGGAATATCCGGCCGCCTCTGGCACATGTTCAGAGAAATGCTCGAGCAGCGGCGCCCCATACCCCTGCATGCCGATAGCCTCGACAAGGGTTTCGACGAAGCGGGAAATGTGCTGTGCGCTTTGCACGCGTTCCCTGTCGCCGGCCGACATGTCGATGATCAAATGTTTGCCCCACATTGTTCGCTCCATGATGATCAGCGCTTCGACCCAAGATCAGCTTGAGCTGGCGAAGTCTCGCTTTCATCTCGAGGGGGCGCAGTGACATTTGCCACACGACGAGGGACACCGACTGTGACCGCTGGCCGCCGGAAGGCGTAGGCCGTCAGGATGCTCCGCAGTGATGGCGGAGCGCCGCGCTGGGATAGATGCTAGTTTGTGACTAGGGCCGGCCGTCGCCGCCAAGGCTATCGATCAGGAACGATTTATAGTGCTCGGCAAGCATCGCCACGCCGAGCGCGGCAAGCTCCGCCCTGAGCCTGCCTTGCAGTTGCTCGACCGCCTTTTCGAAGTCGGTGCCTGCCGCAGCGATTTCCTGTTCGATGAGAGATGCACGCTCTTGCAGATCGTCGCGAATATCGCGCATGACCGTTCCCCAGCTCGGCCCCACGATCCAATTCTCGCACCTTGAGTGCCAGGTTGAGAACACCCCGGCATCAGATTCCGGTGCACAACCCCGTCCACCATAGTTGCAGCAAAGTGACACAAACCAATGGTAATATGGATTTTCTGACCCCATCGGACCCATGTGGCCCCACACGGAGGCGTCCTGCCCAAGAGTCATCTTCTCGTGGCCCTTGCCGTTCTGTTGGCCGGCCCGGCAACTGCCGTCGCCGGTTCGGCGGAGTACCAGAGCCTCGACGCGATGGGGCTCGCCTCCGGCAAGGGCATGAAGACCCCTTGCAAGATCAGCGGGGAGTATGAGGGGAAGACCTATTGCTTCCGCAACGAGAATGCCAAGGCCGAGTTCATGAAGGATGCGGCGGGCAATCGGTCGAAGGCGGACACCTATTACGGCAGCAAATCAAGCGATCCAAACTGGACGCCGTGCGATTATAGCGAAACTTCTCCCAATATCCCCGACAGCTGCAACTAACGCCGCTCGGCGTCAGAACTCGTAGCCGAGAAGCTTGATCTCCTGGCATACCAATCCGTCACGATGTTGCGCGTCTCCTCGTCGTAATGATCCCGATAGGGGACGCTGCCGGGACGGAACCTCGTCTTAGCGTCCGGAAGCGCCTCCGCAGTGCTCAGCCCGACGTGCTCGAGAGCGAACCGCAGATCCTTTTCTAGCGTCTCGAAGCGCCCGAGAAAATCCACGGCAAGGGTTCCGTCGATTGAATAGACGCCGAAATTGTTGATGTGCGCCTTCTTGTCCTTGTGAATGAAGGTGGCGAAATCGGGCCGGTCATCTTCCTCGCGATAGCGATGGTAATAGAGCGACACCTGCCGGTCCCAGTGATTGCGAAGCAGCCATCATATGATTGTAGAAGCCATAGTCCTTTGCCGAGAATTTGAACCAGGCGCTCTTCAAGAGCCGCGGTGACTTCCACCAGCTGTGCAGCCGCCAGTTCTGGGCGCCCCGGCGACCTGCGCGCCGCGCCTCATCCTCCCTGGTGAGGGGGGTGATCACGTCATCTGGCCCGCAAAGCTCGGACAGCGCGAGCTCGATGCTGGTGCCGGCGGTCTTCTTGGTCCGGAGGAAGATGAACTTGTGCTCGTGCGAGAGAATCATTGTGGCCGCAAGCTCCAAGAGGTGATCGCAGGCCTACTCCACGCAGCCGGCATAAGGAGAGAGAATCTCAGCAAAAAATGGCGAGGCTGAGAGAAGCAATCCTAGACAAAGTGACGCGCGGCGAAGCAACTGTCTGAGCGGCTGGGCCGACTTCCGCCGCAGCCCTAGTAACTTCAGCGGCCTCAGTGGCCGATGCAGACACCCTCTGGGCCTGACCCCTTAATGCAACGGGAACCTGGGCTGCAATCACCGTCGTCCCCGCAGGTCTTGCCAGTCGCCCGCTTCGGCGGGGCATTGCCATCGTCAATATCCGAAGACAGGCCGTGGGTGCAGACACCATCCAAGCACATGGTGCCGGTCTCGCAGTCGGAGTCGAGCACGCAGGCGAAGGCCGGAAGCGAGGTGAGGCAGAGAACAGTGACCGCGATCAGGCTGCGCATCGTGGTTTCCCTATTGGATCTCTCAAAATCACATCAGTGAATGTCCGAATTTGGACAGGCCAAGAACGGTAGAAGACAAGGCTGTTGGCAGATAGCCGAGAGAAATAAGATTACGCCACAACAGCGCCACAACCTTGTCCCCAACTAATGTTGTTGCAACGCGTAGTAGGGGGAAAGTCATGCGTGATATCCGTTGCGATCTACAAGAGCGTGTGAACGTTGTTGAGGAGCAGATCAGGGCGATCTATGCCCATTTTGAGAAAGTGGTGCAGCAGCTAGAGTGCGAGAGGGACGCGAGAGTTGCTGAGCTTCAGGGGACACACGCGATAATTACCCAGCTCCTCGAGTTTGAGTCAGCGTTCATGGGTAATGTCGTGCCTTTGGAAAATCCGCAAGCCGAGATCCGACAAGATAAAGGCGGCAAGCGGCTTACAGCTTAGCGCTGAGCAAACCTCTCACCGACGGGCGTCAGACGATCCATCCCGGCTTGTGCGCCTTGTCGTTCGCCACCTGCCAGGCGACCCCCGCGCCGACAGAGGATCGCAATACGGCAGCGGGAACACTCAGTGTTTTGACACTGAAGTATAGAATCTTGCGCCATCCGCTCGACCCGGTGTCGGCGGCACGCAGTCATCTGCGTTGCCGCTATTGGAGTAGAAGGAGCTGCAACATTCTCCTTTGACGTTTGTGACGCCAGGCTCCTTCACTCCACCCGGACGAGTGATGCTGCAATCCTCGTCTCCCAGACTGACAGCAAGCCACAAAGTCGCCGGGAGCACTAGCAAAGTTGGGAAGCGGTTCGTTGGCATCGTGGATCCTCCAAAAGGGTCGGCCACAATCGGCTTTATACTAGCCCAATTGTTTGGAGGTTTTGGGGCCGGACCGCCCTCGAGATGGACGGGGGCGCCCCGCGCCGACCGTTACACCGATGCCACTACGCGAGACTGAAACGACGCCCCGAAATGAACGCGCAGCGTCTCGCCACGCTCGAATCTGATAATGTTGCTGCAAGAGCTGGCAGGGACTTGGGCGCAGTCCTGGGCACAATTTATCTGGGCGCCCAAACAGGGGGAGAAAATGGACACAAAACCAAAAGACGACAAACTTACCGAGTTTGACCTAGAGATCGCAGTTTTCTCGGCGCCTTAAGTCGGCAATGGCGGGAACCCGTCCAGCGCAGAGTTTTGAAAGGATGCGACGCTGGCCGAAGCGGCTGAGGCGTTGCCACGCCAATCGGGGAGGGTCTGATGTCCTTCATCTTCATGATCATGGCCGTGCCATTTCTATATGCCACGGGCATTTACAACCCGCCGGTAATGCATCATGGCCGCTGTATTGCCGAGCCAGGCACCTTTGACGCGCTTTACTGTCCGGCACCCACGGCGGCTCCGCACCGGTATCGGGCAAGATAAAACACATCCGAAAGGCCGGGCTTCTCTTTTGGAGAAGCGAGCGGCAGCGCCGAGGCGTCGATCTCGGATGTGAGCTTTGGTGCCGGCTGGAGGATTCGAACCCCCGACGATGCCCAACGCCTCCCTTGCCCGGAAAGACGAAACTCAACTCGCGGGGCAGCTTCTGAGAATGCCCTTACGCTCGCCTGCCATCTCCGCTGCGCCACGCGGGCCGAGCACCCCAAGGGCGTCCGCCGAGTGGAGTCGCGCGAGGTGCCTCGGTCATCGGCTCCACGCGGAGATGACGCTGGCCGTCGATCCGGCGCTCTCGCTGGCTGATTCCAGCAAACTGGCCGACGAGATCAAGGGCCAACTCACCGCCGCCTTGCCGCATTAGAGGGCCTGCATGTGGAAGTCGTTAAAAGCCTCATGCCGGGAGAGACCTGAGCATCATCCAGAGGCCGAACACCAACACCAGCACTGAGCCACCCACCTCCAACATCCTTCCCGCGCGATAGCGCCAGCTCTCGGTCCGGGCGAGCACCCCCATGAAACGATCGCGGGCGAAGGCTGCGGCAAGCGCAGCGCTGCCAATTGTGGCGATCATACCAAGCGCCATGGCTGCAGTTACCGCGAGTCCCGCTGCGAGCAGCCCGCGCGCGAGCGCGTAGCTCATGATGAAGGTGGTAAGCGGGCAGGGGATCATGCCCGTCACGAAGGCGAGCGTCTTGCCGTTGCGTTCATGTCCATGGTTGTCGTGCCGTATCGAGCGCCAGAGCAGGTAGGCGCCAATCAGGGCAACCAGTGCACCGCTTGCGACCTCGAATTGAGGCGTGCGCCCACCCTGTGCGAAGGCCTTGCTGATGACCGCGAAGCCAAATAGGACCAGGATGAGCGCGAGCCCGACATGGGTCAGCGTGAGGATGGCACCGTTGGCGATGCCTTCCCTGAGCCTGCCGGGCTGGCCGAGGTGATAGGACACCAGCACCGTCTTGCCATGTCCTGGCATCAGCGCGTGCACGGCACCAAATAGGACAGCGGCCGCCATGGCGGTGAGGATCGCGCGCGTGTCGCCGCTGGCCACGTCACCAAGACCGCTGGCCATGCCGCTATAGAGCCAGTGTTGGATGGCGATGAGACTATCCATGCCTCATTCCAAGCCTTCAGGCCTTTGGGGCTTGTTACTTTTTCAAAGTCGCGAGCCTGGTGGTTTGCTCGGGCTCAGTTGGTTTCCTCGACGTCCATGCCGTCGAAAGTGTAGCGCGGCACTTGCGTCCACACGCCGTCTTCTTGCACAGGCACCTTGTGCACCTTGACGTTGTCGACTTCGAGCTTGCCGGTCTTCTGGTTCACCCAAAAGTCGATGTCATAATATTGGTCCTGGCTGCCAGGCTTGCGGAAGTCGGTGCAGGCGAAATATTCCCCCTCTTTCTTGAGGTGGCGCACCGGCTGGTGGATCTCGACGAATTCGAGCGGCAGGGTCTCGCCGGTCTTGTCGTCCTTGATCGGAAGATTGCCGTCCTTGTCCTTATGGGTGGCGATATAGCCGTGGATGGCGCTCATCACCTGCCAGGCGCGAGTGACCTCCATGTCGCCAGGGTGCTCGCCTGCTGGCAACCACCACCAGGCCTGCGGCGCGCGGGTGATCATCACCCAGCTGTCGCCTTCCTGCTTCGGACCTTTCTGCACACGGATATCCATGAGCTTCAGGTCTTGCCCCTCTGGCTTGAACCAGAAGTCGATGGCGTATTGCTTCTTCGGCTCGTCCTTGTCGTGAAAGATAACGTTCGGGAACCAGCCATAGCCGTGCATGCCGCGCACGTTCTTGATCTGCTCGAAAACGAGATGGAGATCGGCATTAAGCTTCGGATCGCGGAACACGAAAGCGCCGTCCTTGGTGCGCTCGTCAACCACCTTCTTCACTGCAGTGTTGACGTCATCCTCGGTGAAGTCCTTGACGGGGCCTGTGGCGGCAGGGGTAGTGGTGGCAGGGGTCGCGGCAGGAGCGGCGGTGGCGTTGTCCTTGGTAGGCGCTGCCGCCGGCGCTGGAGTCATCGCTGGCCTATTAGTCGAGGGCTGGTCGGCGGCCCTCAGAGGCGCCGCAACAGCAAAGCACAGCGCCGCGGCAATCGCCGTGGCCTGTGCGATCGAGACAAGCCCTCGATCAAAACCATCGTACATCATTGGCTTGAATTTCCTTGTCATCCGGGGCGCTGATGCACCGTTTAGATGTCAAGGCACCCGGCACCGAGACCGCCCTCGCAGCCTCTATATTGCCGGCCCCAAAACGGCCGTAGGCTGGGGTGGATTCAGCGCAAACTGACTCCGCTGCCGGACGGTCGTCAAATAAAGTTAGTGTGAGACGAAGGGCCGCATTTCGCCTGGAGTTCGGATGTCCTCTTTGGGTCATAACCAGACATTGCAGTGGCGACGCTCGTTGTCCGCTAAGTGCCAATAGCAGACATAACTAGCTGCCGGCCCTCGCGCAGTGGTCCAGCTCAGGGTAGCTTGTCGAAAAAGAGATAAAGGGCGGCAATCCGGCCGTCCCGGGCAATGATGAAATCAGTCCCGGCGTAAGCTGGCGGCTCACTAGGCCGGCCCGATACCCATTGGATCCGGCCGCCATTGCCCAATTCCTCGGGCTCCGCGATTGGCTGATATCGAAAGTCAGGATGAGTAGCCCTGAGCGCGCCTGCGACGCGATCGATCTCGTCGCGGCCACGGTAGACGCCCCTGCTGGGGTCGTAGAACACGCAATCTTCGGTGAAGATCTCGTCGACGGCCGCGCGGCGACGCGCGGGATCGTTTTCACCGAAGACGTCGTGAAGATTGCGGGTCAGCAAGGTCGATATGCTGTAGGACATGGCTTTCTCCTCTCGGCATCAAGTGCGGTTTGGGATATCTCGACTCGGAACGGCTCTGTTGCGGATGGGGCGGCCGGCACCACAGAGGTGCTTGAGCGATTCTTCGATCGCGATAGGACACATGTAACTGCCGGACTATCGGACCGACTAGAGCGACGACACTTCCGCCCAGTGCTGCAATTAGATGTTTGCATCATACGAGAAATGGCGCCGGCTGCGGTAAGAGCCAAAGAAGAAAGGCTGGTCTCGTGCGATCGCTAGGTTTCACGGCCCACAATTGCGGATTTCTCCGCCGACGTCCCTCTGCGCATCTCTAGCGATCTCGCGTAGAACGTATGCAACTATCTGCGGCGACCGTGACAGCAAATCCCTCTACTTTCTGGGAATGAATCGCCGGCCGGCTTCCCGTCTGCCAGGTGCGACAGATTGGCTTCTGGGGAATAAATTGCCTCTAGCTCCGGTTTCCCCCTCGTGATCCGCGAGTGAAGGAGACAGTGATGCTTGACGAAACCAATTCCGCAAACGAAGCCTCGGAAGCAGAAGACGGCCCGTTGCGTCTGAGCCGCAGGGGCGCACTTGAATGCATGGTCTGGGCGGGGACAGGAATTTTGTGGACGCTTTCAGGTGGTGTGCCGAAGTCCTTAGGCCTGATCGGCGATGCTCTCGCCGCAGAGGCTTCAGCGTTCACATTCCTGCAGATCAGTGACAGCCATATCGGCTTTAACAAACCGGCCAACCCTGACGCGCTCGGAACGCTGCGCGAAGCCATTGGCAAGGTCAAAGAACTGGTGGTGAAGACACGCCCCGCCTTCATGATCCATACGGGCGATATCACCCATTTGTCTAAGCCAGACGAATTCGACAATGCTGATCAGATCATCGGTGAGGCCAAGCTCAAGGTCCACTACGTTCCGGGCGAGCATGACGTCATCGACGAAGGCCTGGGCAAGGCTTACCTCGCCCGTTACGGCAAGGGTACCATGGGCGCGGGTTGGTACAGCTTCGACGACCACGGCGTTCACTTCATTGGCCTCGTCAACGTGGTTGACCTCAAGGCCGGCGGCCTCGGGCGGCTCGGAGCCGATCAGCTTGCTTGGCTCGCCGACGATCTCAAGGACAAGTCCTCTAGCACGCCGATCGTCGTCTTCGCCCATATCCCGCTCTGGACCGTCTATGCCCAGTGGGGCTGGGGCACCGATGACGGATTGCAGGCGCTCAATCTCTTAAAGCGGTTTGGCTCGGTGACGGTGCTTAATGGGCACATTCACCAAATCGTGCAGAAAGTCGAAGGCAATATGACCTTCCATACTGCGCGCTCGACCTGTTTCCCCCAGCCGGCACCGGGCACTGCACCTGCGCCCGGCCCCATGACGGTGCCCGCCGATCAGCTCCGCTCGATGCTGGGTATCGCAAGCGTCGAGGTGCGTATAGGCGACAAGCCGCTCGCCATCACTGACACAACGCTCGCGGGGTAAGCGACATGGGCAAATTCGCCACAAACAGGATAGCCGCGCGCATGAGGTATGATCACCGACTTCGCGCGACACTCGCCACAATCGCTATCGTTGCAGGCCTTGCCAGCGGGCAGGCGCTCGCTGCCGACGCCCAGGTGAAGATCGCAAATTTCACCTTCGATCCACCCACCTTGACCGTCAAGGCTGGTACCACCGTGACCTGGATCAACGCAGACGACATCCCGCACCTGGTCTCGGAAAAGGACGGCAAGTTCCGCTCAAGCGCGCTCGACACCAACGACAAATTCTCGCAGACCTTCGCGACTGCAGGCACGGTCGAGTATTTCTGTGCTATCCATCCGCACATGACGGGAAAGATCGTCGTCACGCCTTAAACCGCACCGGCTGTTCGGCGGAACGACTGGATGTCCGCTTTGGGTCATTAGCGGACATACGGACAAGTCCGCGCCATGTCCGCTTTACGCCCAATAACGGACGTTGGGCGGCGCAAACAAGCGGAGTGCCCGGCTCAGCGGACGAAATGGGCCTGGTCCACGCGACGCCGTTCGACGCGCATCCCGCGCTTCTCCAGCTCGTCGAAGAAAGGGCCCGGCGGCACCGCGCGCTCGGGGGGCAGGACCCCGCGCCCGGTGATCTCGCCGCGGTGGAGCAGCTGCATGACGATCGAGGGGGGGCAGCCCGTGTCGACGTCGACGCCCATGCCCCAGGCCGGGATCCCCGGGCAGTGGCAGTCGACGGTCTCCTCGACCGACTTGCCGGCAGCGACGCCGCGCACCACCACGCGCAGGACCTCGTGTTCGTCGGGCGTGAGCGAGCCCTCGACCTGGGGCAGCCGCCTGGCCAGGGCGAGCAGCACGTCCCGCGGCACGACCTCCTGGCGGCCGACCTTGATCGGCTGCTCGGAGGTCAGGCCCATCGCGTTCAGGAAGCGCAGGTTTGCCTCGAGCTCGTCGGGGAATGCGATGCGAAAGCTGACTTCGCGGATGCCCTTCTTCCGGTAGGAGAGGGGCAGCGTGGCCACCTCGGAGTGGATCGTGTAGGCGGGCCGGCGCACGCCGACCGGGTCGGGGAAGTCGACCTCGACCCCGCCGCTCATCGCCGGGGCGAAGGCGAAGCGGCCCTCGGTGAAGACCGCTGCCGGCAGGGTCGCCTCGTCGAGGATGGTCAGCAGCGAATAGGAGGTGCCGAGCGGCGTGCGTGGGACATCGGCGGTGCGGTCGATGCCGCCCACCAGGATGTGGATCTCGTGCACCTGCTCCATCGTGTCGGCGGCGGAGCGGGCCAGGACGTTCACGATGCCGGGCGCCGCGCCCATGCCGAGCACGGCCATCAGCCCCTTCTTCTTGAACTTGTCGTCGAGCTTGATCTGCTTGCGGGTGAAGTGGAACAGACCGCCGAGGTCGGTGTAGTGGCAGCCGGCGCGCGCGGCCGCCTCCATGACGGGCAGGTTGAGCTGGTGCTGGACAGCGGCGATCACGCCGAAGGCGCCCTTCAGGGCGCGCGCGGTGCCCGTGACGTCGCGCACGTCGACCTTGAGCCCATCGACCTTGCGCCGGCCGTACGAGCGGGCGAGCTTCTTGGCAGCCGTGCCGTCGTAGTCGGCGACCACCACGTCGATGTCGGGAAGCGCCGTCTCGACGAGGTCGCGCACGACGATGCGCCCCATGGCGCCCGCCCCGCCGATGACGACGATCCTCCCCATTACCGCGGGATCTCCTCGCGGCGGTTCTGGTAGGGGAACCAGTAGCTCTTGGCCTCGGGGACGTAGTCAAGGTGGACGTGCTTGGTCTCGCGGAAGGCGTCGAGCCCCTCCTCGCCGAGCTCGCGCCCCATGCCGCTCTTGCGCATGCCGCCGAACGGCGCGGCGTCGTTGTCGGTGAGCGGGTCGTTGATCCAGAAGGTGCCGGCCTTGATCTCGGCCATCGCCTTCATGGCCCAGGTGAGGCTCCTGGTGAAGACGTTGGCGCCCAGGCCGTATTCGGAGCGGGCGGCGAGGGCGATGGCCTCGTCGCCGTCCTTGACCACCTGGATCGAGGCGATGGGTCCGAAGACCTCCTCGCAGTGGACAGCGTGATCGGGGCGGACCTCGGTGAGGATCGTCGGCGCGTAGAACCAGCCGGGCCCCACGTCGAGGCGCTTGCCGCCGTAGAGGACCTTGGCGCCCTGGGCGACGGCGCGTTTGACCTGGTCCTCGACACGATCGCGGGCCTTGGCGGAGATCAGGGGCCCCATGTCGACTTCGGGATCCATGCCGTGGCCGACCTTGATGGTCTTCGTGTGAGCGACGAACCGGTCGACGAACTCGCGAGCGATCGAGTCGACCACGTAGATGCGCTTGGCCGAGGTGCAGACCTGGCCGGCGTTCAGGTAGCGGGCCCAGGCGGCGCCGCGCACGGCCACGTCGAGGTCGGCGTCCTCGAAGACGATGAGCGGGTCGATGCCGCCGAGCTCGAGGTTGACGCGCTTCAGTTTCTCGGCGCACTTGACGGCAATCCGGGTGCCGACCGCGGTCGAGCCGGTGAAGGCGATGCAGGCGACGTCGGGATCGTCGATGAGCGGCTCGCCGATGTCGGCGCCGGTGCCGGTGACGACGTTCACCACGCCGGCCGGCAGGTCCTTCCAGGCCGTCTCGCACAAGCGCAAGGTGGACAGCGGCGTGAGCTCGCTCGGTTTGATGACGACGGTGTTGCCGGCGGCGATCGCGGGCGCGACCTTCCAGGTCATGAGCAGGAGCGGATAGTTGAACGGCACGATGCAGCCGACGACGCCGAGCGGCTCCTTGATGGTGAAGTTCACCTGGTGGGCCGCCACTGGTGGGATCGAGCTGCCGTGCGAGTTGCGCGCGATCTCGCCGTAGTAGTCGAAGCAGGCGGCGCACCACTCGACCTCGTCGAGGTTCTCGATGCGCGGCTTGCCGCCCTCGAGCGTGAGGAGCTCGGAGAGGCGGGCGCGGTCTTCGCGCATGAGGCGGGCGGCGTCGTGGAGGAGCCGGGCGCGCTCGATGGCCGGATGTTTTCGCCAGTGGCGCTGAGCGGCGGCGGCGGCACTGCAGGCGCGGCGCACGTCCTCCGCCGTGGCCTCGACGACCTCGTCGACCTTCTCGAGCGTGGCCGGGTTCTGGATGGTGCGGCGCTTCGACTGCGCGCCGTCGACCCACTGACCGTCGATGAAGAGATGAGGGTAGAGCTGTTTCATGGGAGGCGGGCAATTTATCATGCAGCCCCATAGCACGCCAATCTCGCCCAGCCCCCTAGCGTCCATGCAAGTGTGGTGCGAGGTGTAGTGCAGACCGGCGCCACTCAGCTATATAGTTGAGTTATAAGGGAAATTTGCCACTATAGATGGGAGAGGGTGGGATTCGAACTCGTACAGCGGTCCCAGGCGCCGCTGCATCCCCCAGTACCGGAATCCCGTTTCTGTGTCGCGGGTCTCCCCCCGGTGGATGCGGATCGGCTCGTTGCCCGACCCTTAATGAACCTTGTCTCAACGCAACACGCGTTGTGCGATTTGACGATCCGCTTCAAGCTGCGAGACGTTGCAGCACATTCCCCACCGACGAGTGATCCGACTTGCCTCCACGGGACGTCGCCACCTTCCGCTTGTTCAACTCACCGGCGATCCGCGCCAGCGACAAACCCTGGGTCTTCAACTCGGTGATGACAGGCTCGAGGCTCGACGCACGTTGGCGAGCCTCTGCCTTGAACCTGGGCGCAAGAACCTCGGCACCGTGACGGCCCAGCTTCACGCCTCTTGCCTTGGCAGCTTTCAGTGCCGCCTTCGTCCGCTCTGAGATCAACCCGGCCTCAAGCTCGGCCACGCTCGCCATCGTAGTGAGCATGAACCTTCCCATTGCACCGTTGAGTTCGGGGAGATCGGCAAAGAAAACCTCGACACCGGAGTCGATCAGCTTCAACAGGAAGGACACGTTGCGGGAGAGACGCGCAAGCTCCTGGATGCTGTAGGCCGCTTTTGGACGACCACCGGGATTGCCGCTCCTGCCTTTCTGAAAGCGTCCGTTCATCTGTTTTGGTCCTATTCTCAGGTGACTCTGCCTGTACCTAGGGCGTGTACTCATAAAACCGACAGCCAAATGCTGACTTGGATGCGCCGCCCAACGTCCGTTATTGGGCGTAAAGCGGACATGGCGCGGACTTGTCAGTATGTGCGCTAATGACCCAAAGCAGACATTGTTGCGACTTTAATCCCGCTGTCCACTGTCCGACGCTGCGCACGTGTTCCACGAGCTGGCGGCGGTCGTGCGTGAGGTAGATGCGAAGGGAGCCGGAGTTCGACCGCGCGCTGGAGCCGCCGCACCGGGAGGCATACGAGCCCAAGGACCGACCGCACGGGCTCACGGTCGAGATCGAGAACCCTATCGAGAGCTGAGAGCGGCTCAACGCGGGAGCGATTGTGAGAAGGCGTTCACAAGGAAGACGCCGCCAACGATCAGGGCAAGCTCAATCAGTGCCGGAACGTCCAGCGTCTGCCGGAACCAGAACCATCCAACCAAGGCGATCAAGACGATGCCGAGACCGGCCCACATGGCATAGGCAATGCCGATGGGGATCGTGCGCAGGCTGAGCGCAAGGAATACGAAGGACGCCGTATAGGCGATCAGGCTGACGAGGCTCGGAACGAGACGCGTTAAGGTTTCTGACGCTTTTAAGGCCGAGGTTCCGACGACCTCGAACGCGATTGCCAGAGCGAGATAAAGATATGGCAAGGCTCTGGTCACGGACTCGCTCCTCCTTCTGCACAGCGCAGTAACGCCGATAGCTGCGCGATGGTCAGGCCCAACGCGGCCTCAACCTCGTCATGCGGCATCGAGGGCAATAGCAGTCGACGTGCGTATAGCCGTCAGCCGCGAACTTCTCGATGGTCGCATGCAGAGGGTGCATTGCCGAAGCATAGCAGACAGCGTCTCTCACCCAGGTCTACCGGGCTTTGCCCGCTTGCCCGTGACGCCGGATCCACTCGGCAATTAACACGAGGAGCAGCGTAACCATCATCATCAGCACGGCGAATGCGATCATCACCGGCAGTCGACTGGCATAACGCAGTTGGCCGAAGAGATAGACGGGAAACGTCTGCTCAGTTCCGGCGAGGAACAGGGCTAGAGCGAATTCATCGAGCGACACCGTGACTGCCACGAGCCAAGCGGACAGGATTGAAGGGGCAATGAGCGGCAACACAACGTTGAGGATGACCCTTCCATATGGCGCACCGAGATCCATGGCGGCTTCTTCGAGATCGGAATCGAAGCCCGCCAGTCCCGCGGCCACAATCAAGATCACGTAAGGCAAAGCCACCACCGTGTGAGCAATCGCGACCGTCCACAATGAACGATCAATACCGGCGGCAAGGAACAACACCAAAAGTGCCACGGCTAGAATGACGACGGGCACAACCAGCGGAAGCATGGCCAGCGCAAAGAGCAATTGGTCGCCACGAAAGCTAAAGCGCATCAATAGCAGCGCAACCGCGGTGCCCAAGGCCGTTGCGCAGCAGCTGCTCCCCACCGCCACAAGGATACTGTTGCGCGCGCTGTGGAGCAGTGCGGGGGAGGAGAATACTTCTTCGTACCAGCGAAGGGTCAGCCCCTGGAGTGGAAAGGACAAACTGGTCCCTTCATTCAACGAAAACAGAAACAAGACCGCGAGCGGCAGATAAAGCAGCACGATCAACCCAACAAAGTATCCAGTTAGAAGAGAGAAGCGCCCTTTCTCACTGATGGTAGACTGAGTTGCTGTTATCCTAGCGGCCTTCACGTTAACGAAGCGCCGTGCGAAGGCGACCAGTAAAAGCGTTACGGCCAACATCACCACCGAAAGGGCCGCACCCCGCGGCCAATTGGCATTCCTGGTGAAGAATTCCTGGATGATATTCCCAAACATGATACCGCGGCTCCCGCCCACCAGCAGCGGCGTTACGTACTCACCCACGGTCGGGATGAACACCATGAAGAAGGCGGCCAGAACACCGGGAAAGCTCAGCGGGAAAATGATCGTCCAAAAGCGCCGCCAGGAGGTGGCGCCGAGATCGGCCGCCGCCTCAACCAGTTCGGGCTGTATGCGTTGCAAAGCGGCGCTAATGGGCAAGGCTGCGAAGGGGACCCATACATAGACAAGCGCAATGACGACGGCACTGCGGCTGTAGAGGAGACCACCTATGGGCTCGGCAATGACCCCCGAATATATGAGAAGACTGTTGATAGCTCCTTCGGAGCCTAGCAGAAACTTCCAACTCATCACCCGGAGCAAGAAACTGGTCCAGAACGGAATGAGCAGCAACATCAGGCAAAGCCCTGCAGCGCGCCCGGCGCGGAATACGAGAAAGTAGGCGACCGGATACGCCAAGGCAGTCGCCATCACAGCCACCCCGAAGGCAATAGCGATAGAGATGCCCAGAAGTCGCCAGTAACTGCCGATCGCGAAGATCGTCTGGTACTGCTTTAGTGTCGGCGAGAAGCTAAAGAGTTCGCCCTGCATGTCGGCGCGGAAGCTGAGCACGAACATGAGTATAAGTGGAATTATGAAAAACAGGCCGAGCCATAGAAAAGGCGGCAAGGACAGAGCCCAGAATGTTGCCCGTCGCTCCACTCCGTGCTACCCGCTTGTCCCGCTTCGCGCTCGTTCCGCCCCGCTGCGTATCGGCAGCGCTGGCTTGCCGATCTAAGGCGCTGCCTTAACGTCCGTCCACGTGGAAGTCCACGCGTCGCGCTGCTCGGCAGTAAGCTCCGGTGTAAAATTGCTCCGTTCCAACACGCTCGGATCATCGAGCGAAAAGGCTTTATTGAGCGTGGGATCGGAAATGCTGTTCATGACCTCGCCGTTGGCGACCCCGTAGTTGAACTCAGTTACCACATTGTTGGCCGTTGCCTCGGAAAGCTTCTCGTTAATGAACTTCAACGCAAGCTCCTTGTTCTTTGTCCCCTTGCGGATGCCATAAACGCCGACCCAGGAGGCGCGGCCCTCTTTCGGATTGGCGTACGCGACCGGCACGCCTTTTTTCACTAGCGTGGCGTAAGCCCCTTGCCAGGCGTAAGCCAGCCACACATCGCCGACGGCCATCGCATCGACCAATTCAGGCTCACCAGCCCAGTAGACCAGGTTCAAATCTCGCTGCTTGCTCCACTCGTCTTTTATGGCAGCGAGTTGTTCGGGGGTGATGTTGCGCTCGTCGTACTTATGAAGGTAAGCGGAGACGGCCACAGCCGACGGCCCGTCGTCATACATGGAGATGTGTCGATTGTATTTTGGGTCGAGCAACGCCGACCAAGAATTGATCGTCCCTTTTACTTTGTCGGTTCGATACAGAATGGACGAGAATCCCCAATCCCAGGGGATGAAATATTGTTTGCCGTTGAAATTGCCAATCTTCTTTAAGTTCTCGGGGACCTTGTCCCAGTTCGCGATCTTGGTTACGTCGATCTCTTCGACCAACCCCTCGTTGACGTAGATCTGTAGCCAACCCGTATACGGATGAATAATATCGGCCTGGCTGCCGGCTTTGATCTTGCCGTAGATATCGGCATCGGACGCCCCGATCTCGAAGTTTACTTTGACATCGGGATTCTTCCTCTTGAAGTCTGTCCAGAATACCTCCGCGTCATAACCGGGCCAATCAAGGACGACAAGCTCGCCACTCTCTCCTGCGACTGCCGGACCGCTTCCGCGCAACGCACCTGGTAGTACGGCGAGCACGAGAAGAAATACCAAAACTGACAGACGAAATGTTGCTTTCATGTCTGGGCCCTCCACTGGGACGCCGTGAGCGGTACGCGTTGGGTCATCGGCGAGTCCGAGCACTTTTTGCGGGTTACATGCGGTCGGCCCCGCCGGATCCCAATTTGAATCCTAGTTTGAGGGCGGTCGCGACGCAATGCCGAGTGCGGCCATCGTAGCCCCCAGCCCCATGTGGTACTGCGCATTCAAGCCGGGCTGGACTATACTCGCTCACGCCAACGACCGTGGCGTCCACGGCGTCAGGCCTCGTGAGGTCATCCCTAGCCCAGGGTCCCCCTGGCATCGCGGATTGCGGTGGTGAGCGTCGCATCTAACCCGGACATCCTCATCATCGGTGCCGGCCTCGCCGGAGCCGCCGCGGCTGAAGCACTGGCAGCGCTTGGCTTCACCGCGACCGTGCTCGAGGCGCGTGATCGGGTCGGGGGACGCGGCTTTTCAAGGCCATTCGCCGATAGCGATGAACTGCTGGAATTCGGTGGGGCCTGGATCAGGCCGTGGCAAGTACATATCCACGAGGCCTGCGCGCGCCACGGAGTGGCTTTGCGGCCGCGCGCGCCAGTCACCGAGCGCCGCTGGTTCCGCGATGGCGCGCTGCATAAGGATGGACCGGCATCGCCTGAGGACCTTGCGCAGCACGAACGCTGCGTCGTGCGTATCGCTGCTGATGCTTTGGCGCTGAAAAAAGGCGAAGAACGCAACGAGTTAGGCCAGTCACTGACGGACATCAGCTTCACGGCCTATTTGACGCGCATCGGCGCACCGCAGGCGACGCGCGATCTGTGCGGCGCCTGGTGGACGGTCAGCGGCAATGGCGATCCGGCGCGGGTTCCCGCGACGAAATTCCTGTCGAGCTGCGCCCATGGCGGCGGCGAGCCCGACAGTATGATCGACGTGTCGGCCGATACGCTAGTCGGCGGCGTGACGCTGCTCGCGGAGCGCATGATCGTTGGATCGGGCGCAAGCTTGGTGAGGAGGGCAGCGGTCATGAGGATCGCGCATGGTTCCGACGGCGTCACGGCTGAGACAGCGGACGGACGCTCCTGGCATGCCGAGGCCGCCTTGCTGGCGACCGGCATCAATCCGCTCGCGGCTATCGCGTTTTAGTCCCCCATTGCTACCGGCGCAAACTGCTGCGCTGGCGACCGGTCATATCGGCGCATCGGTTAAGATCTGGGCCAAAGCGGAGGGCGTCCCGGTTGGTGTGCTCGCAGCTGGCGGCGGTGATGGCATTGAATGGATGTTGTCAGAGCGCCTAGCCAAGGATGGCACGACATTGATCGTCGGTTTTGGGCTTGCACGAAATTTTGACCCGGAAAGGCGCGGCGCGGTCGATGCGGCGGTCTCTCGCTTCTTCCCCGAAGCAAAGCTTGTCGCATTTGACTGGCATGATTGGGTCCGCGATCCGTTTGCGCGCGGCACTTGGATCGCGCCGGTGCTAGGCGCTGAACAGGCATTGGCGCCTGCGACCTGGCGAATGACCGGCCCGCTTGCCTTCGCATCCTCCGACATTTCACCGAACGATGCGGGCTATCTCAACGCCGCGATTATTTCTGGGTTGCGGGCGGCAGAAGATTTTGGCCAGTTTTTCGGCAGAGACTAGCGTCAGGCAGGGGCAGTGAATGCGATCGCCTGACCAAGCGTGATGATTGAAACGAGCGTCTTCATGGGAATCCAGGGGCTACCTAACTGGTATCGCGCCAGCTCACGGTCGAGAACCCTATCGGGAGCTGAGAGCGGCTCAATGCGGGAGCGATTGTGAGAAGGCGTTCACAAGGAAGACGCCGCCAACGATCAGGGCAAGCCCAATCAGTGCCGGAACGTCCAGCGTCTGCCGGAACCAGAACCATCCAACCAAGGCGATCAAGACGATGCCGAGACCGGCCCAAATGGCATAGGCAATGCCGATGGGGATCGTGCGCAGGCTGAGTGCGAGGAATACAAAGGACGCCGTATAGGCGATCAGGGTGACGAGGCTCGGAACGAGACGCGTTAAGGTCTCTGACGCTTTTAAGGCCGAGGTTCCGACGACCTCAAACGCGATTGCCAGAGCGAGATAAAGATAAGGCAAGGCTCGGGTCACGGATTTGCTCCTCCTTCTGCACAGCGCAGTCGCGCCGATAGCTGCGCGATGGTCAGGCCCAGCGAGATGCGGGGACGCCAACTGATCGGCCTCAACCTCGTCATGCGGCATCGAGGGCAATAGCAATCGACGTGCGTATAGCCGTCAGCCGCAAACTCCTCGATGGTCGCATGCAGAGGGTTCATTGCCGAAGCATAGCAGACGACGTCTCTCACTACATAGCCGGGGATGCGCTCATTGCTCCCCACCCAATTAGCTACGCTCCTTTAGCCTTCGCGATTGCGCGAGCGATCCGGCAAGTCTCGCGCGACTCTGCCAACAACAGGTTCGGCGCGACGAAGCGGACGTGCCACTCGGGCTGACCTCCACCATCGAGGGGGAGCTGCTCTCGCCTGACAATTTGAGCCGCGACTGGTGCCGGGGCAGGACCGCCAAGAAACTGCCGCCGGTCCCGTTCCATGCTCTGAGGCACACTCACGCCTCAATGCTGCTCGGGGCGGGTGTGGACGTTCTCACGGTCTCGCGGAGGCTCGGCCACGGCAAGGCAAGCGTGACGCTCGACACCTACGGGCACCTGATCGAGGGCGCGGACGCGGCTGCGGCGAAGGCAATAGAAGGGGCGCTGAAATGAGCAAGCGAATGGAGCTACGTCGCAAAAAGAAGGCTAAAACCGTCAGGCGGGTGGCAGCAGAGGCGTTTCGCCCTCACCAGTTTCAGGTGGCCAAAGAAGCCCGCATCAGGGAAGCCAGAAACTGGCGACTCGCGCTTGCACTCACAGGCCAAGACCTCACGATACACTAAGCAATAGAAGGGAGGACGGCACTGATCCGGCGGCGCGGGTTGCAATTGGGTTGCAATTCCTGTTTTGTTGCCACGGGGATCAACCGCAACATGTTGGTTTACCTGACCGGAGACGTCGCCGAGAGGCTGAAGGCGGCGGTTTGCTAATGCGCACCAGTCCGTCAAACCGGCAGTTTCCCGTCATAGCCCGTAGATAGCTATAGCCTGTATTTTCGGGCTTTGTGTGCAATCGCACCGATATGCCCCGAAAGTTTGGGCGGCAAATCGGGCGGCAACTCTCGGCATGCCTCATTTCACTCGCTTGGGCGGCCCTAGAAGGGGGAGTTGGCAGGGGCCTCAACTGCTGCGCGAGCGGGGGAGGCCGAAATTTCTAGGACGCTATAGGCCGCGCGCCCAGGCTGGCCTCAGCGGGGCCGCTTCAGGCGCGGCGATAGCCGCACGCAATTCTTGCAGCAGCCGCATCTTATCCACTCCCAGCGTCCCTTTCAGGATCAGCCAGTTCGAGGCGTGGTCGGTGCGGAATATGGTCCGTTTCAGCTCTAGTTCGGAAAGGAACAGCTCCATTTCCTGCATCAAACCCAGCACACTGAGCGGCTCCCAGCTGGGAAAATTTCCGCGCAGCCGCGCCTCGCCTTTTGGGAAGCTCACAACAAGCGTGGCGAGATACTCGGGTTGCGCGACGTTCATCAGCGCCGCCGAGTTAAGCGCATGCTGTTGCGACAATGCCTGGCCGCCGAGGCCGTTTAGGATCATCACCGAGCGTTTGATCCCCGCCTCTTGCAACTTTTCGAGCGCCTCCCGCGTAGTCGCGAAGGTTTCGCCCTTGTTGACCCGCGACAGCACTTCGTCGTCGCCGGATTCGGCCCCCACATAGACGAGCGACAGGCCAAGCTCTGCCAGCTCCCGAAGCTCCGCCGCCGATTTCTTGCGCAAATTGCGCGGCAGGCAATAGCTCGACACCCGCCGTACGCCGGGCAGATCGCGTTGGATTGCCTCAAGCACGGTCACGAGGCGACGGGTGGAAAGCGTCATCGCATCGCCGTCGGCCAGGAAAACACGCTCGACGCCGTCGCCAAATTGTTCGTGGCAGCGCCGGATGCTTTCGAGTACTTCCTCCTCGCTACGGGGACGGAAGCGCTTCTGCGGAGCGGTGTACATTTCGCAGAATGTGCACCGGTTCCAGGAACAGCCGTCAGTCACCGGCAGGATCAGCGAATCCGCTTCGCTCGGCGGGCGGTAGACGGGTTCGACATAGCGGATGGGGACGATGGTCATGCGTGAGCGACAGACTTTCTGGAACAGACGAAGGAACGAGTTTAACGCAACAGAAAGCGATGATCGAAAAATTTTGCTGGGGGATTGTCGGTCGCGGCGGGCGAAAGGGGCGTCAAACCGGTCAAGTTCTTCCCGTCCGGCCAATCCGAGTGTTTGGAAATCGCAGAAACAGGAGTTTTGTCATGCGGTGGAGGGGTCAAAGACAATGTGCTGGAGGGCGGTGCTGGCAAGGATGCGCCTCAGCGCCGCGTTTGTGGACACGGCGTGGACACGGGATTTCGGAAGGACTGGAAAGTGGTGCCGGCTAAAGGATTCGAACCTCTGACCTACTGATTACAAATCAGCCGCTCTACCACCTGAGCTAAGCCGGCCTGGGCACGTATGCATGCGCCCAATCACAACGAGATATATGAGGACGCCTTCCAGCGCCCTTCATTAGCTCCCTTTGGCGGCGAGCGCTACTTGCGGCCGAAGAGCACGCCGGCAATGAAGGCGATGGCGAGGAGGGGCACAGGGCCGACCTGCTGCATGGCCTTGCCTACGCCCTGCTCGAGCATGGCTGTGGGGTCGGGGGTCGCAACGAGCGGAGAGGGGGCGGGAGCCTTCTTTGGCGGGCGGCCCATCGACAGCGCGATGGCGATCACGATGAGTCCGACGAGCAGCAGCACGCCGGCCATGATCGCCGCCGCCTCGGCCGCATCGAACTGATAGATCGAGACGAGCGCGTGATAGGCCGCGATTAGGCCGAACACCGCCGCGGCGACAAGGAACACCACCGCGACGGCGATGACGGCGGCCTGCCGGAGAGAGCGCTCCAACGATTCCTTGATCCGAGCGCCAATCTGCAGAGTGGAGAAGAGCGCCATTGCCGCGCGGAGCATGGAGGCTTGCCTCTAGCGCCTGGTGAACACGCCGAACAGGAAGCCGAGGCCTACGGCGATGGCCACCGCCGAAAGCGGATTCTGCCGGATTGCCTCTTCCGCCTGGCCTGCGGTCTCCACCGCTTTATCTTGGGCGCGATTGATCTGCTTGTTGGCGATGCGCGAAACCGTGGAGGTCAGGCTCTGAAGATCGGCGCGAATGGCGTCGATCTGATCGGCAATTTCTTCGGTGTCGCGGCTCATGCTCTTCTTGCCGCGCACATCGCTATCGGTCGAGGACATGGGTTTACCTTCCTTGGATCGTTTGGGGGTCACGAAGTAAGGGCAACGCTACTCCGTATGTGGGGTTCCTTGGCCAACTATAGCGCTGTGTTGCCAAGAAAGAGTTGAGAAGCGAAGAGAATCATCGTTGTCAAGGGAGTGCGGCTGCCCTGCCACTGCATCATGCTCACATGTCGATGACAGGGGTTTTATCGGGGACTTGCCGGCGGACTTGGTTTAGACTGATTTGCAAGCGGGGATCCAGGAGATGGGCGGGCGATGAGCTCATGGAAGCATGCGCTTCGAGGCGTGGCCGCCTTCGGGCTTGTGGCTTTGATTCACCCTCAAGCTTCAAGCGCGGCAAGCCTCGCCGCCCGCGACGGCACGGGGCGAGCGCCCGCCGCACCGCTTGAGCGCGTCGTCTTTCACGGTCATTCGACGCGCGGCATTTCCTATTATTGCTATCCGCGAAACTATTGGTGGTTCTACCGCCCCTATACAACTGCGAATGACGGCTATGCCCGTTGTATGCCATACTTCCACTACCCGTCGCAGTCCTACCGCGGCGGCGGCGAGGTGAAATAGCCGCGCCCGATAAGCCTCTTGAAGCACCGAGGAAGGTTCGCCTGAAGGGGGTGACAATGCGAAAAATGATCCTAGCCATTGCCTTGATCGGTATGGCGATCCTGTTTGGTGCGGCCGCGACTCCAGGGCTTGCCGGTGAAGCCGGCCCTACAGTTTGTAGGCTATAGGCACGGCAGCTCCTACTGCGCTTACCGGGAATGCGCCGCCTATTATAACTGCGGTTACTACAAGAGATGCTGCAGTTATTACCAATATTATGACTGTGCGCCCTATCATGGCGGCGGTGGATACTATTACAAGAAGCACTATTACGGCGGTGGTGGCGGCGGATACTAGCCCGTTTTGCCAATGCGCTTCAGTCTTGCGGGCGGCTTAGGCCGCCCGCAAGGCTTCAGACCGCAGCCTTCGCCGTCGCGCTCGCCCAGTGAAGCGCGATGGCCGCGGCGTTCGAAACGTTGAGGCTCGCGAGCGCTCCTTTGGTCGAGATGCGGCAGAGCCGGTCGCAATGTTCCCGGGATAGCTGACGCAGGCCTTTGCCTTCCGCGCCGAGCACAAGTGCGAGCGGGAGGGTCAACGCCGTGGTTTCGAGCGGCTCGCCACCTTCCTCGGCGAGGCCGACCCGCAAGAAGCCCGCCTCTCCTAACCGAGTGAGGGCCTGCGCCAGGTTCCCGACCAGGATCACCGGCACGATGTCGAGCGCTCCGCTTGCGGCCTTGGCGAGCGCGCCGGTCAAAGGGGGCGTGTGCCGCTCCGGCATGACCACGCCGGCGGCCTCAAAGGCAGCGGCCGAGCGCAACACGGCGCCGACATTCTGCGGGTCGGTCACCTGATCGAGCACAAGCAAAATGCCTTCGGGCGGCACGCCTTCGAGCTCGACCGTTGGCAGGAGCTCAGTCTCGAGCACCACGCCCTGATGCACGGCGTCGGATCCCAGCAGCCGGTCAAGCTGTCTCGGCAGCGCATCCTCGGCTTTGACGCCGCGGGCCTTTATCGCGGGTTCGAGGCGTCGTGCGGCATTTTCGGTGGCAAGCAGCCTGCCGATGGTCCGGTTCGGGTTGGCGAGTGCTGCCTCCACGGCGTGGATGCCATAGAGCAAAATGCGGTCGGAATCGGCCGAACGCCGCGGATTTCCGGGCTTTCCGTGGGGAGGGCGAAATCGGCGCTGCGGCTTGTTTTTGGGACGCGGCAAGGAGGCGATGACCTCTAAGGGGTTGCGATCGAATGTGCTAGATGACGCAAATGCCTTGGGCATTAAACACTTTTCGCGGGTCTCGCGCGGGTTTTGCAGTTGACAGCGCCTCGCGCGCTTACCATAAACCCTCAATTGGCGGACCCTGCCGGCCGACGGCGGGGTGTTTTGGCTTGGTTAGAATTCACCAATCGACAATCCATCTTCCAGAGGAGGGGTGCCCGAGTGGCTAAAGGGGACGGGCTGTAAACCCGTTGGCTATGCCTACGTAGGTTCGAATCCTACCCCCTCCACCACGCAACCCTTTGGAAGACGGATGCGGGTGTAGCTCAATGGTAGAGCAGCAGCCTTCCAAGCTGAGGACGAGGGTTCGATTCCCTTCACCCGCTCCAGCTCGGAAGTCAGAGTTCAGAAGGCAGAAGTTGGAGATAAGAAAATCAGAATTGAGACATCGGGTCAAAGATCGAGCGCGCGGCGCTCTCTGAGTTCCGACTTCTGATTTCTGAGACCCGATAGGAGTGTAGCTCAACTGGCTAGAGCACCGGTCTCCAAAACCGGGGGTTGGGGGTTCGAGTCCCTCCACTCCTGCCAGCATTTCGCAGGAGGCGAGGCCGGCGCAGCGGTTGAGTTGCTCCGCACAAGGAATAAAATGGCGAGGACGAATCCATTCGAGTTTCTGCAGCAGGTACGGACCGAGGTTTCCAAGGTCACCTGGCCGACGCGCAGAGAGACGGTGATCACCACCATCATGGTGCTGGTGATGGTGGTCGCGGCTGCGCTGTTCTTTCTCGCCGCAGATCAGGTTTTGAGTTTTCTCGTGAGCTTCGTGCTGGGTATCGGCCGGTAGGAGGCCCTTTCGAGCAAATGACAATGCGCTGGTACATCGTGCACGCTTATTCGAACTTCGAGCGGAAGGTCGCCGAGTCGATCAAGGAGCGTGCCACGGCGGCAGGCCTCGCCGATCAGATCGATGAGGTGCTCGTGCCGATGGAGGAGGTCGTGGAGATGCGGCGGGGCCGCAAGGTCGCGTCCGAGCGGAAATTCTTTCCAGGCTACGTGCTGGTGAAGATGGAGCTCAACGATCACACCTACCATCTGATCAAATCGACGCCGAAGGTCACGGGATTTCTCGGCACCGAGAACAAGCCGATCGCGATCAGCGAGGAGGAGGCGGGGCGCATCCTGCAGCAGGTGCAGGAAGGCGTCGAGCGGCCGAAGCCGTCCGTCACCTTCGAGATCGGCGAGCAGGTGCGGGTGGCCGACGGGCCGTTCGCCTCGTTCAACGGCCTCGTCGAGGAAGTCGACGAGGAGCGGGCACGGCTCAAGGTGGCGGTGTCGATTTTCGGCCGGGCCACTCCGGTCGAGCTCGAATATGGGCAGGTAGAGAAGCTTTAGGCGCGGGAAGAGTAGGCGATGGCGAAGAAGATCGACGGATACATCAAGCTGCAAGTGCCGGCGGGGCAGGCCAATCCTTCGCCGCCGATCGGCCCTGCGCTCGGCCAGCGCGGCGTCAACATTCCCGAGTTCTGTAAGCAGTTCAACGCGGCGACGCAAGGGATCGAGCCAGGCTCGCCTATTCCGACGGTGATCACTGTCTATGCCGACCGCTCCTTCAGCTTCGAGATGAAAACGCCGCCGGCGTCCTTCCTGCTCAAGAAGGCGGCCAAGATCGGCAAGGGATCGAAAGAGCCAGGCCGCACCGGGGCCGGCAGCGTGACGCAGGAGCAGCTTCGCCAGATCGCCGAGGTCAAGATGAAGGACCTCAACGCGAACTCGGTCGAGCAGGCAATGAAGATTATCGCGGGCTCGGCCCGCTCCATGGGGCTGGAGGTTCAAGAGTAGTCATGAGCAAACCCGGCAAGAGGTTCACCGCGGCAAAGGCGACCGTCAATCGCGACAAGCTCTACACGCTCGAAGAGGCGGTGAAGCTCGTCAAGGACGCGGCGAAGGCGAAGTTCGACGAGACCATCGAGGTCGCGCTCAACCTTGGCGTCGATCCGCGCCACGCCGATCAGATGGTGCGCGGCGTCTGCCTGCTGCCGAACGGGTCAGGCCGCAAGCTGCGCGTCGGCGTGTTCGCCAAGGGCGCCAAGGCCGAGGAAGCCAAGAAGGCCGGTGCCGATGTGGTCGGCGCCGAGGATCTCGTCGAGCAGGTGCAGAAGGGCGTCATCGACTTCGACCGCGCCATCGCCACGCCGGACATGATGCCGCTCGTCGGCCGCCTCGGAAAGGTGCTCGGCCCGCGCGGCCTGATGCCGAACCCGAAGGTCGGCACCGTGACCATGGACGTGGCGCAAGCCGTCGCCGGGGCCAAGGGTGGCTCGGTGGAGTTCCGAGTCGAGAAGGCTGGCATCGTTCAGGCGGGCGTCGGCAAGGCAAGTTTTACCGAACAGGCGCTGGTCGAGAATATCTGCGCGCTGGTCGAGGCCGTGATGAAGGCGAAGCCGTCAGGCTCAAAGGGGACGTTTATGAAGCGCATCGCGGTGACCTCGACCATGGGGCCCGGCGTGAAGATCGAGCCCACCAGCGTTGCGGCTGGTGTGCATTAGTTGAGTTTGAGTTTCGGGCCTCGTTGTGAGGTCCGGAAGGGTCGCTTCGTTTGAAGCGGCTCACCTGTCCGAGATTGCAGGTGCGGGCGACCGCTTAAGCCATTTGGGCCTGCATGAGACGGGAGACGAACGGTTCGAGGTTTCGGAAGACCCGCAACCTGGAGATCGGTTTGAACCTCGTAAGTGGCTCTATCGCGGTTACGCGTACGAGCAGGACAGGCAACGGAGCGCCGCTGGAGATGCGGGGCACGGCTTGCCCTCCGTCCGCGCTTCCTGCGGCAAGGTGTGGAAGAGGCGGGAGCTACCCTCCGGCCTCGCAACTGACGGAGTGAGCTAGTGGATAGAGCAGAGAAGCGCGAAGTCGTTACGTCGCTTCACGACGCTTTCGCCAAGACCGGCGTGATCGTCGTCGCTCACTATGCCGGCCTCTCGGTCTCCGACATGACCAAATTCCGACGCGACATTCGCGGCGTCGGCGGTGAGGTCAAGGTGGCCAAGAACAGGCTTGCGAAGCTCGCACTCGAAGGGACCAACGCCAGGGGTATCGCGGATCTTTTGAAGGGGCCGACCTGCCTCGCTTATTCCGACGATCCCGTGGCGGCACCAAAAGTTGCCGTCAAATTCGCCAAGGCCAACGAGAAATTCGTGATCCTTGGCGGCGCGATGGGAACGACGGTGCTGGACCCAGAAGGGGTGAGCTCGCTCGCAAACCTTCCATCGCTCGATGAGCTTCGCGGGAAGCTCGTTGGGCTCGTTCAGGCGCCGGCGAGCAAGATTGCTCGGGTGGTGAATGGACCTGGCGCGCAGCTTGCGCGTGTGTTTGCGGCCTACGGCAAAACAGGCGAGGCGGCTTAGAGCCGCCGTGGTGGACCAGTATAGGAACTTACGAGGATAAACTAATGGCTAACTTGCAGAAAATCGTCGACGAGCTTTCCGGCCTTACCGTGCTTGAGGCGGCCGAGCTCGCCAAAATGCTCGAGGAGAAATGGGGCGTTTCCGCCGCGGCTCCTGTGGCCATGATGGCCGCAGCGGCAGCTCCTGCCGCCGCTGTCGAGGAGAAGACGGAGTTCAATGTCATCCTGACCGCGGTTGGCGCCCAAAAGATCAACGTGATCAAAGAGGTACGCGCGGTCACCAGCCTCGGCCTGAAGGAGGCCAAGGACCTGGTCGAGGGCGCGCCGAAGGCGGTCAAGGAAGGCGTCAACAAGGAAGAGGCAGAGAAGATCAAGAAGCAGCTCGAAGCCGCAGGCGCGACCGTCGAGCTGAAATAGCGTGGGTTGAAATGCGCCCGGGCGGACCCCACATAGCAGAACCGGAGTCCGCCCGGGCACAAACCCATCAATTGTCAGTGACGCCTCGCCAGAACCTCCGCAATCGAAATTGCGGGGATTCCGGTGAGCCGTCTCTTCGAGCTTGAGAGGACCACATGCAGCAGACTTCTTCTTCGAACGGTCGTAAGCGATTGCGCAAAATGTTCGGCCGCATCCACGAAGTGGCCGAGATGCCGAACCTCATCGAGGTGCAGAAGCAGTCCTACGATCAGTTCCTGATGGTGGGCGAGCCCGAAGGGGGCCGTCCCGATGAAGGTCTGCAGGCGGTATTCCGTTCAGTCTTTCCCATTCGCGACTTCGGCGAGCGCGCCCAGCTCGAATTCGTACGCTACGCCTTCGAGCAGCCGAAATACGACGTTGATGAGTGCCAGCAGCGCGGCATGACCTTCGCCGCACCGTTGAAGGTAACCCTCAGGCTCATCGTGTTCGATGTGAACGAGGAAACCGGCGCCCGCTCGGTGAAGGACATCAAAGAGCAGGACGTCTATATGGGCGACATGCCGTTCATGACCATGAACGGCACCTTCGTCATCAACGGCACCGAGCGCGTCATCGTCTCGCAGATGCACCGCTCACCCGGCGTGTTCTTCGACCACGACCGCGGCAAGACCCATTCGAGCGGCAAGCTCTTGTTCGCCGCCCGCATCATTCCCTATCGCGGCTCCTGGCTCGACTTCGAGTTCGACGCCAAGGACATCGTCTATGTGCGCATCGACCGGCGCCGGAAGCTTCCGGTGACGACGCTGCTTTATGCCCTCGGGCTCGACGACGAGGAGATTCTGTCGACCTTCTACGACCGCATTCCCCTCAAAGCCACCAAGGAAGGCTGGCGCATGCCGTTCCGGCCGGACCGGATGCGCGGCATCAAGTCGTCAAGCGATCTGATCGACGCCAAGACGGGAAAGGTCGCGATCGAGGCGGGCCGCAAGGTGACGGCGCGCCTCGCCAAGAAGCTCGCCGACGAAGGCCTCAAGGAGCTCCTGGTCAAGGACGAGGACCTGCACGGCCGCTACCTCGCCGAGGACATCGTCAATATGCAGACCGGCGAGATCTACGCCGAGGCTGGCGACGAGATCGATGCCAAGCTCGTGACGACGCTGCGCGATCTCGGTCTCAAGGAGATCCCGATCCTCGACATCGACCATGTCAATGTCGGCGCCTTCATTCGCAACACGCTTGCCATCGACAAGAACTCGAACACCGATGAGGCGCTGCTCGACATTTATCGCGTGATGCGTCCCGGCGAGCCGCCGACGCTCGAAGCCGCGGCGACCCTGTTCAACGGTATCTTCTTCGACGCCGAGCGCTACGATTTGTCCGCCGTCGGCCGCGTGAAGATGAACATGCGCCTCGACCTCGAATGCCCCGACACCGTGCGCACGCTGCGCAAGGAGGACATTCTTGCCGTTATCAAGACTCTGGTCGGTTTGCGCGACGGCAAGGGCGAGATCGACGACATTGACCATCTCGGCAACCGCCGGGTGCGCTCGGTCGGCGAGCTTATGGAGAATCAGTATCGCGTCGGCCTCCTGCGCATGGAGCGCGCGATCAAGGAGCGCATGAGCTCCGTCGATATCGACACCGTGATGCCGCAGGACCTGATCAACGCCAAGCCAGCGGCCGCCGCGGTGCGCGAGTTCTTCGGCTCCTCGCAGCTGTCGCAGTTCATGGATCAGACCAACCCGTTGTCGGAGATCACCCACAAGCGTCGCCTCTCGGCGCTTGGGCCTGGCGGTCTCACCCGCGAGCGGGCCGGCTTCGAGGTGCGCGACGTGCACCCGACCCATTACGGCCGCATCTGTCCGATCGAGACGCCGGAAGGGCCGAATATCGGCCTCATCAACTCGCTCGCGACCTACGCGCGGGTGAATAAATACGGCTTCATCGAGAGCCCCTATCGCCGCGTGGTCAAGGCCAAGGTGACCGATGAGGTGGTGTACCTCTCGGCCATGGAGGAGGCGCGCTACATCATCGCGCAAGCCAACGCCAAGCTCGCGCCGAACGGCACCTTCACCGAGGAGCTGATCGTGTGCCGTCACGCCGGCGACGTCGAGTTGATGCCGCCTGAGAAGGTCGACCTCATCGACGTGTCGCCGAAGCAGCTCGTTTCGGTGGCGGCAGCGCTCATTCCGTTCCTGGAGAACGACGACGCCAACCGCGCCCTGATGGGCTCAAACATGCAACGCCAGGCTGTGCCGCTGATCACGGCGGAGGCGCCGCTCGTCGGCACCGGCATGGAAGAGGTGGTGGCGCGCGATTCTGGCGCTGCCATCGGCGCGCGCCGCACCGGCGTGGTCGATCAGGTTGACGCGACCCGTATCGTGGTGCGCGCGACCGAGGAGACCGACCCGTCGAAGTCGGGCGTCGACATTTATAATTTGCGCAAGTTCCAGCGCTCGAACCAGAACACCTGCATCAATCAGCGTCCGCTCGTGCGGGTCGGCGATCAGGTGCAGGCCGGCGAGATCATCGCCGACGGTCCGTCGACCGATCTCGGCGAGCTGGCGCTCGGGCGGAACGTGCTCGTCGCCTTCATGCCGTGGATGGGCTACAACTTCGAGGATTCCATCCTGATCTCCGAGCGCGTCGTGCGCGACGACGTGTTCACCTCGATCCATATCGAGGAGTTCGAGGTGATGGCCCGCGATACCAAGCTCGGGCCGGAGGAGATCACGCGCGATATTCCGAACGTCTCGGAGGAGGCGCTGAAGAATCTCGATGAAGCCGGCATCGTCTATATCGGCGCCGAGGTGAACCCAGGCGACATTCTCGTCGGCAAGATCACGCCGAAGGGCGAGAGCCCGATGACGCCTGAGGAGAAGCTGCTTCGCGCCATCTTCGGCGAGAAGGCGTCCGACGTGCGCGATACCTCGCTCAAGCTGCCCCCCGGCGTGACCGGCACCGTCGTCGAGGTGCGCGTGTTCAACCGCCATGGCGTGGAGAAGGACGAGCGCGCCATGGCCATCGAGCGGGAGGAGATCGAGCGTCTCGCCAAGGACCGTGACGACGAGCTCGCCATCCTCGACCGCAACGTCTATGGCCGCCTCAAGGACACCTTGATGCACAAGGTGGTGGCCAAGGGGCCGAAGGGCATCAAGAAGGACGCCAAGATCACCGAGGCGCTGCTTGACGAGGTGCCGCGGTCCCATTGGTGGGAGATTGCGCTCAAGAACGAGAAGGCCATGGCCGAGGTCGAGGCCATCCGCCACCAATATGAAGACGCCAAGAAGGGGCTCGAGCAGCGCTTCGTCGACAAGGTCGACAAGCTGCAGCGCGGCGACGAGCTGCCGCCTGGCGTGATGAAGATGGTCAAGGTCTTCGTGGCGGTGAAGCGCAAGATCCAGCCAGGCGACAAGATGGCCGGCCGCCACGGCAACAAGGGCGTGATCAGCATGATCGTGCCGATCGAGGACATGCCTTATCTCGACGACGGCATCCCGATCGACATCGTGCTGAATCCGCTCGGCGTGCCGAGCCGCATGAACGTTGGCCAGATTCTCGAAACGCACCTTGGCTGGGCGTGCCGGGGTCTCGGCCGCAAGATCGGCGAGGCGCTCGACGCCTATAACGCTTCGCACAAAGTGAAGCCGCTGAAAGACCTGCTCAAGTCCGTGTATGGCGACGACAAGGCGGTTGCCGCGCTGAAAGACGAGCACCTCATCGAGGCGAGCGAGGATCTGCGCGACGGCGTCCCAGTGGCGACCCCGGTGTTCGACGGGGCGCATGAGGGCGACGTGACGGCGCTGCTTGAGGCCGCGGGGCTCGACAGCTCTGGGCAGGTGACCCTGCATGACGGTCGCACAGGTGAGGCATTCGAGCGCAAGGTGACGGTGGGCTACATCTATATGCTGAAGCTCCACCACCTCGTGGACGACAAGATCCACGCCCGCTCGATCGGTCCTTACAGCCTGGTCACCCAGCAGCCTCTGGGCGGCAAGGCCCAGTTCGGCGGCCAGCGCTTCGGCGAAATGGAGGTGTGGGCGCTCGAGGCGTACGGCGCGGCCTACACGCTGCAGGAGATGCTGACCGTCAAGTCCGACGACGTTGCCGGCCGCACCAAGGTCTACGAGGCCATCGTGCGCGGCGACGACACGTTCGAGGCCGGCATCCCGGAAAGCTTCAACGTCCTCGTCAAGGAGATGCGGGCGCTCGGGCTGAACGTCGAGTTGGTGCAGCCGAAGCCCGAGGAGCAGCCGGTGCGGGCAAGGCTGCCACGGCCGGCGGCCGAATGAGCGGAGCGAGCTTGAGACGCGAATTTATGACGAACCGGTGGGCGTAACGGGCGCCCTGGGAGAAAGAGATAATGAATCAGGAAATCGTCAACCTCTTCAGTCCTCAGGTCCAGCAGCAGAATTTCGACCAAATTCGCATCGGCATTGCGAGCCCGGAGAAAATTCTGTCCTGGTCCTATGGGGAGATCAAGAAGCCTGAGACGATCAACTACCGCACCTTCAAGCCGGAGCGCGACGGGCTGTTCTGTGCGCGCATCTTCGGCCCGGTGAAGGACTACGAGTGCTTGTGCGGCAAGTACAAGCGCATGAAGTACAAGGGCGTCATTTGCGAGAAGTGCGGCGTCGAGGTGACGCTCGCCAAGGTCCGGCGCGAGCGCATGGGCCATATCGAGCTTGCCGCGCCTGTCGCCCATATCTGGTTCCTGAAGTCGCTGCCCTCGCGCATCGGCCTTCTGCTCGACATGACCCTCAAGGATCTCGAGCGGGTTCTCTATTTCGAGAACTACATCGTGCTCGAGCCCGGGCTCACCACGCTGAAGCCGCTCCAGCTCCTGACCGAGGAAGACTACATCAAGGCGCAGGACGATTTCGGCGAGGATTCCTTCACGGCGTCGATCGGCGCCGAGGCGATCCGCGAGCTGCTTAAGGGCCTCGATCTGGAGAAGACCGCCGCCGAGCTCCGCCAGGAGATCGCCGAGTCGACCTCAGAGCTCAAGCCGAAGAAGCTCGCCAAGCGGCTGAAGGTGGTCGAGGCGTTCATCGAGTCCGGCAACAAGCCCGAGTGGATGATCCTGACCGTGGTGCCGGTGATTCCGCCGGAGCTGCGGCCGCTCGTGCCGCTCGACGGCGGCCGCTTCGCCACCTCGGACCTGAACGATCTTTATCGCCGCGTCATCAACCGCAATAATCGGCTGAAGCGGCTGATGGAGCTGCGCGCGCCGGACATCATCATCCGCAACGAGAAGCGGATGTTGCAGGAGGCGGTCGATGCGCTGTTCGACAACGGACGGCGCGGACGGGTCATCACCGGCGCCAACAAGCGGCCGCTCAAGTCGCTCGCCGACATGCTGAAAGGAAAGCAGGGGCGCTTCCGCCAGAACCTGCTCGGCAAGCGCGTCGACTATTCGGGCCGCTCGGTCATCGTGGTCGGACCTGAGCTCAAGCTGCATCAGTGCGGGCTGCCGAAGAAGATGGCGCTCGAGCTGTTCAAGCCGTTCATCTATGCGCGGCTCGACGCCAAGGGCCACGCCGCCACGGTGAAGCAGGCGAAGAAGCTCGTGGAGAAGGAGAAGCCGGAGGTTTGGGATATCCTCGATGAGGTGATCCGCGAGCATCCGGTGCTGCTCAACCGCGCGCCGACGCTGCATCGCCTCGGCATTCAGGCGTTCGAGCCGGTGCTGATCGAGGGCAAGGCCATCCAGCTTCATCCGCTCGTCTGCGCGGCGTTCAATGCCGATTTCGACGGCGATCAGATGGCCGTGCACGTGCCGTTGTCGCTCGAGGCCCAGCTTGAGGCCCGCGTGCTGATGATGTCGACCAACAACATCCTGCACCCGGCCAACGGCTCGCCGATCATCGTGCCGAGCCAGGATATCGTGCTCGGCATCTACTATCTGTCGATCGCCATGGACAACGAGCCCGGCGAGGGCATGGCCTTCGGCAGCATTGCCGAGATCCAGCACGCGCTCGATGCCAAGGTGCTCAGCCTGCACGCCAAGATCAAGGGCCGCTTCCGCACGGTCGATGAGAAGAACAAGCCGGTGTCGCACATCCATGACACGACCCCCGGCCGCATGCTGCTGGGCGATCTCTTGCCGAGGAAGCCCAATGTCAGTTTCGACCTGATCAACCGGCTGCTCACCAAGAAGGACATCTCGCACATGATCGACGTGGTCTATCGCCACTGCGGTCAGAAGGAGACGGTCATCTTCTGCGACCGGATCATGGGCCTCGGCTTCTCCTATGCGTGCCGTGCCGGCATTTCCTTCGGCAAGGACGACATGGTGATTCCGGAGACCAAGGACGCCATCGTGCACAAGACGAGCGACCTCGTCCGCGAGTATGAGCAGCAGTACAATGACGGCCTCATCACCCGCGGCGAGAAGTACAACAAGGTCGTCGACACCTGGACGGAGTGCACCGAGCAGGTCGCCAAGGAGATGATGAAGCGCATCTCGGCGGTCGAGCGCGACCCGAAGACCGGCCGCGAGA
>CAWGVA010000008.1:0-181812 GCA_963825835.1 uncultured Alphaproteobacteria bacterium
ACATCCGCGAATTCTCGCGCTTCGCCGCCGAGCCGCAAGTGAAAGAGGTGGTGAAGGAGTTGCTTCGGCTGTTCGACCGCATCGAGCGGCTGCCGGTGCCGGTGGTTGCTGCATCCACGGCTTCTGCCTCGGCGGCGGGCTCGAGCTGGCGCTCGCCTGCCACTGGCGCATCGCCACGCGCGACGACGCCACGCGGCTCGGCTTCCCCGAGGTGCGGCTCGGCATCTTCCCCGGCTTCAACGGCACGGCGCGCTCGATCCGCCAGGCCGGCGCGCTCGCCGCCATGCCGATGATGCTGACGGGCTCGATGATCCGCGCCGAGCGCCGCGCGCGGCATGGGCCTGGTCGACGAGCTGGTCGCCAGCCCGCTCAATCTGCGCTGGGCGGCGCGCAAGGCCGTGCTGCAGAAGCGCAAGTCGAAGGCGCGCCGCTGGTGGAAGGAGCTGTGCTGCTGTGGCCGGCGCGCGGGCTGCTGGCCAAGAAGCTGCGCGCCGAGACCGCCAAGAAGGTGCGCGAGGAGCACTATCCCGCGCCCTTCCGCCTGATCGATCTGTTCGAGACGCATGCCGGCAACCTCGAGGGCATGAAGGTGGCCGAGACGCGCGCCTTCGCGCCGCTGATGGTGAGCGACACCTCGCGCAACCTGCGCCGCGTGTTCAAGCTGTCCGAGATGATGAAGGCGCAGGCGCCCAAGGCCTCGCCTTCAAGCCGCTGCGCGTGCACGTGATCGGCGCCGGCGTGATGGGCGCCGACATCGCCGGCTGGTGCGTCGCCTCCGGCATGGAGGTGTCGCTGCAGGACGTCAACGCCGAGCAGATCGCCAAGGGCATCGCCGCGCAGAAGAAGCTGTTCGCCGCAAGTTCAAGACCAAGGCTGCACGCGACGCGGCCATGGCGCGCCTGATCGCCGACCCCAAGGGCGACAACATCGGCCGCGCCGACGTGGTGATCGAGGCGATCGTCGAGAAGCTCGAGGTCAAGCAGAACCTGTTCAAGTCGATCGAGGGCAAGCTGAAGCCCGGCGCGGTGCTGGCGACCAACACCTCCTCCATCATGATCGAGAAGATCGCCGAGCCGCTGGCCGATCCGGGCCGGCTGATCGGCATCCACTTCTTCAATCCGGTGGCGCAGATGCCGCTGGTCGAGGTGATCGAGGGCGAGCAGCAGCCGCGAGGAGGAGGTGGCGCAAGGGCTGCATCTTCGTCACGGCCATCGACAAGTTCCCGCTGATCGTCAAGAGCAGCCCGGGCTTCCTCGTCAACCGCGTGCTGGCGCCCTACATGATGGCGGCCATGCAGCGCGTGGAGCGCGGCGAGAGGCCAAGGAGAAGATCGACGAGGCGGCGCGCGCCTTCGGCATGCCGATGGGGCCGATCGAGCTGGCCGACACGGTCGGCCTCGACGTGTGCGCCCACGTCGGCAACATCCTCAAGCTTGGCGCCGGCGCGGCCGGACAAGCTCGACAGATGGTGGCGGCCGGCAAGCTCGGCAAGAAGTCGGGCGAGGGCTTCTACGTCTGGAAGGACGGCAAGCCCGAAAGGCCGAGCCCGAGAAGCCCTACGACAAGTTCGAGCTGGAGCGGCTGGGCCGCGAGCTGGTCGATCCGCTGATCCGCGAATGCGAGCGGGTGCGCGACGAGAAGATCGTCGAGAGCGCCGACCTGGTCGATGCCGGCGTGATCTTCGGCACCGGCTTTGCGCCGTTCCGCGGCGGCCCGCTGCATTTCCGGCCAACGAGCAGAAATCGAACGTCGAGTGCTGCGGCGCACGGCGCGGCGGCCTGAGCGACGCCGAGTGGACACTGGAGCGTCGCAGAGGCTGACCTCACTGGAGCTGACATGGAACAGACCTGCGGCGCGTGGCGGTGATCGGCGGCGTGCGCATCCCGTTCTGCCGCTCCAACACGCTCTATGCCGACCAATCCAACCTGGAGATGCTGACCGCCGCGCTCAACGGGCTGGTCGACAAGTACAACCTGAAGGGCGTGCACATCGACGAGGCGGTCGGCGGCGCCGTCGTCTCGCACTCCAAGGACTGGAACCTGGCGCGCGAGGCGGTGCTCGGCACCAAGCTGGCGCCCACCACGCCCGGCATCACCATGCAGCAGGCCTGCGGCACCAGCCTGCAGGCGGCGCTCGATCATCGGCGCCAAGATCGCCACCGGCCAGATCGAGAGCGGCATCGCCATGGGCTCCGACACCACCTCGGATGCGCCGATCGTGTTCAAGCCGAAGTTCGCGCATCGGCTGGTGCGAGGCGCAGAACGCCAAGTCGTTCGGCCAGCGGCTCGCGCGCCTTCAAGGGCTTCTCGCCGGCCGAGCTGGCCCCGCAGCCGCCCAGCGTCGGCGAGCCGCGCACGGGCTGTCGATGGGCCAGCACACCGAGCTGATGGCGCAGGAGTGGAAGATCACCCGCGAGGCGAGCAGGACCAGCTGGCCTACGAGAGCCACAAGAAGGCGGCCGAGGCCTACCGCTCGGGCTACATGGACGACCTGATCGTGCCGTTCGCCGGCGTGTTCCGCGACAACAACCTGCGCGAGGACATCAGCCTGGAGAAGATGGCCAGCTGAAGCCCGCCTTCGACAAGCGAGCGCGGCACGCTGACGGCCGCCAACTCGACGCCGCTGACCGACGGCGCCGCGGCCGTGCTGCTGGCGTCGGAGGAGTGGGCGGCCAAGCGCGGCCTGCCGGTGCAGGCCTATCTGACCTTGCGCAGACCGCGGCCAACAACTTCGTCGCGGGCGAGGGGCTGCTGATGGCGCCGACCATCGCCGTCGCGCATGCTGGAGCGAGCGCGAGCTGAAGCTGCAGGACTTCGACTTCTACGAGATCCACGAGGCCTTCGCCGCGCAGGTGCTGGCCACGCTGAAGGCCTGAGAATCCGGCGACTATTGCAGCAAGCGCCTGGGCCGCGACGTGCCGCTGGGCTCGATCGACCGCGCCAAGCTCAACGTCAAGGGCTCGAGCCTGGCCTTCGGCCATCCGTTCGCGGCGACCGGCGCGCGCATTATGGCAAACCTCGCCAAGCTGTTGTCCGAGCACGGCGGCCGCGGCCTGATCTCCGTGTGCACCGCCGGCGGCATGGGCGTCGCCGCCATCATGGAAGGAACGGAATCGCGGGAACCGGCGCGGGGGACAATGCCTTGAAATGGCGTAGACCAAGGGCCGCGGAGCCATACAAAGGCCTTATAAAGGCCCGATTAGGAACCGGGGGCGTAAGCTTAAATATTGCCGGCGTCATTTGCGCCGTCGGCGCGACAGTTTTGGAGGAGGTGCTTTTATGAAGCATCGCACATTCGCCCCGGCCATCGGAGCCCTGGCCGCCCTGTTTGTGGCAGCCGGCGTGCCCTCTTATGCCTCCGCTGCCGACCCATCCGGCATTTGGGCCAAGGATGACGGATCGGCGAAGATGGAGGTCAAGAAATGCGGCCGCGGCATCTGTAGCAAGATCGTCTGGCTGAGGGACCCCAACGATTTGCGCGGGCGGCCGCTGCATGACGCCCGGAACGAGAATACCTCGATGCGCGACCGGCCGATCATCGGCCTTCCCTTGTTCGCCAACATGGTGGCGATCGATTCGAGCACCTGGCAGGGCAGCGTCTACAATCCCGAAGAGGGAAAGATCTATACCGACGTCAAGGTGACGCTCGCTTCGCGCAACCAGATCGTGCTCAAAGGCTGCAAGGCCTGGCTGCTCTGCGGCGAGAAATACTGGACACGGTCCAAGCTTCCGCCCACCGAGGCTGAACCAGAGCCCATTGAAGTGAAGGCGCCCGCCGAGCCGGTTAAGCCTGCTGCGCCCGATGGGCAGACGCCGATCGAGGTCAAGGCAAAGAGCGCCCATGACATGGCTCCGAAGGCGCCCATGGATATGGCTTCGAAGGTGCCCATGGATATGGCTCCGAAGTCTAAGCCCGAGCCTGCGCCCATCGTGGAGGCCAAGCGAGAGTTGATCGCCGAACCGCCGGCGCCGAAGCCGATCGCCGAGCCGCTTGCCGCGGAGCCGTCATCGGAAGCGACCACCGTCGAGGTTAGGGTCTCGGTCGCTCCGCCCAAGCAAAGAACAACGTCGCCCGCAGCCTCCCAGCACGCCGTGGGGCTTGGGTTGGTCACCACGCCGACAAGTCACCCCGATCCATTGCCGCTCACCGGCGAGGACGTCTCGAGCATGATGGTGATGACCAAGCCCGCGCCAGTGGCGGCTACGCCGGCACCTGCCACGCCGGCGCCTGAGGTCAGCGAAGCGAACGTCAAATCAGCCGCCGTTGACAACGAACCACCGGCGCCGCCCGCCGCGAAGCCAAAGCCGAAGCCGAGGACGCTGTCGGCCGATGCCTCTGAGTTCGCCTCTGCAGCGGGAGAGCCGCGCGTGGTCGCGGTGAAGCCAAAGCCGAAGGTGAAGCCAAAGGAGCCCGAGGAGGTTCTGCCCTGGCTTCGGCCGCGCTACTAAGCCGTCGCGTTCACTTAAGCTGATCGGCTCTTCGCCGCCCGCTCGGCGCGGAGCTCTTTCTTCGAGTGCTTGCCCACGAGCGTCTTGGGGAGCTCATCGCGGAACTCGATCTCGGCCGGCAATTCTATCTTTGACAGCCTCGGCCGGAGGAACTCGAGCAGCTCAGCTTGCGTGGCCCGCTCTCCCTCCTTCAACTTGACGAAGGCCTTCGGCGCCTCGCCCCGATAGGCATCGGGAATGCCGACCACCGTCGCCTCTTCGACCGCCGGATGTTCGTAGAGAACATCCTCGATCCGCCGCGGATAGACCTTGAAGCCAGAGGCGTTGATCATGTCCTTGATGCGGTCGACGATGAAGATGAAGCCCTCTTCGTCCATGTAGCCGACGTCGCCGGTGCGGAAGAAGCGTCCGACGAATGCGCTCTCGGTCTCCTCTGGCTTGTTCCAGTAGCCTGCCATGACCTGCGGCCCGGCAATGCAGATCTCGCCGGCTTCGCCTCGCTCGACTTCCACACTCGGGTCCTCGAGCGAGCGAATGCTGAACTCCGTGCCTGGAAGCGGCAGGCCGATCGATCCTTCCCTCGGGGGACGGTCATGCGGATTGCAGGCTGCGACCGGCGAGGTTTCGCTCAAACCGTAACCCTCGGTCAGCGTGCAGCTGCACATCGCCTCGAAGCCACGTTTCACCTCGAGCGGCAGCCCGGCGCCGCCGGAAATGCAGAACTCGAGCGAGGTGAGATCGAAGTCGCGAATCCGCGGATGCTGGAGCATGGCGTTGAACAGGGTGGGTACGCCCGGCATCATTTTTGGCTTGAGCTTGGTGATCAGCTTCAAGGTCTCGATCAGCTCGAAGCGCGGCAAGAGGATCATCTCCATGCCCTGGCCGATGCCGAAATTCATCACCGTGGTCATGGCGAAGACGTGGAAGAGCGGCAGCACTCCGATGATGCGGTCGCCCGCCTGCATCGTTTGCCCACGCCATGCCATTACCTGCTTCACATTGATGGAGAGATTGGCGTGGGTGAGCATGGCGCCCTTGGGCGTTCCCGTGGTGCCGCCGGTATATTGCAGCACGGCGATCGCGTCCGTGCCGATCGCGGGCCTCCGGTAGTTGCCGTCATTGGCAAGCAAGTCTTTCTCGGCGACGATCTTGGCCTTCTGCGGCGACTTGCCGATCTGGGCGAGCTTCGGCCCGCGGCGAAGTTTCATGCCCACGGCCTTCAGCTTCGGCAGAAGCGGGGCGAAGCTTGCCACCACCGCCTTGTCCAGCGCGCCGCTTGCGAGCAGCGCCTCTACCTTGTCGAAGGTGGCGGCAAGATCGAGCGTCACCATGACCTTGGTGCCGCTGTCGCGGACCTGGAGTTCAATCTCCTCCTGGCTGTACAGGGGATTGAAGTTGACGACTGTGCCGCCGGCCTTGAGGATCGCGTGATAGAAAACGACGAAGGTCGGGCAGTTGGGCATCAACAGCCCCACTTTCACGCCCTCGCCGACGCCGAGCGCCTGGAGGCCCTTGGCCGCCTGGTCCGACAAAGCGCCGATCTCGGCAAAGCTCAGCCTCTTGCCCATGAAATAGGTGCAGGTCTGCGAGCCGTAGGCCGCGACGGCGTCGTCGAGCAAGCTCGTGAGCAGGACCGGCCTGATTTCCATCCCCCAGTCGATGTCCTTGGGGTAGGCCTTGAGCCATGGAAAATCGCCGCCGGGACTGTTCTGCCTGGCCCGCGAACGATTTGGGGTTAATTCGGGTTTAGCCATGACGCAGGTGCCGCTTTAGCGTCTTTTTAGCCTCTTTCCGGTTAACTGGCCGGGAAGCGGCGGAAAAATTGGAGGCAATTGGCCGCAGGGCCTCTCATTCACCAGAATTGACCCCCTACTATATCACGGCCTGAAGCCGAAAGCCGGGGAAGCGGTCCGGCGGAGGCGGCTTCGCGATTATGCTGAAACCGTGGCGCAGTAGGCCAAAAAAGGCCAATTTTGTTGGCGATGAGAGCCCGCAATGGGCGGCTGAATTGAGCAAGGACGCCGTAGACTCGGCTAGTTTTTAAGTCTATTCCAATACCTGACTTGCCCTTGGTAACGCTATGAATTAGCGGGAGGGCCTTTGGACACGGACCCCGCAAACGGGGCAGGGAGAGCGATATGGACGATGTGGCTACCAAGATCATCGAGATTTTGCGCAAGAACATGAAGGACCCGTCGAAGGCGGTCACGCTGGAAACACCCTTGAGCGAGCTTGAAATCGAATTGCTTGATCTCGCGGTTATCGTGTTCGATATTGAAGATACATTCGGGATCGAGATCCCATATAATGCGAATGAAGAGGTAGAAGCGTTCGCGACGGTGGGATCCGTCGTCGATCGCGTGAAGAGCATTATCGCAGAGACGAAGGCTTCGGGCGCAGCCGCTTGATAGGCCTTTCCGCCCGGGACCTCCCTGGGCATTGAAATCTCCGGAGTTACATTAGCTGGCATGACACATTCTAATGGGCGCCGCCGCGTCGTGGTCACTGGCCAGGGCGTGGTTACTCCTTTGGGCACTGGCGTGGATCGTTTTTGGGCTGCGCTCAAGAACGGCGAGTGCGGCATTCGCCAAGTCCAAAGCTTCTCCACCGAGGATCTCTACATCACCATCGCCGGTGAGATCCCAGACTTCGATCCGAAGGAGCGGCTGCATTCAAAGCCGCTCATGCTCGCCGACAAATATTCGCAATATGCCGGCTGCGCGGCGCACGAAGCCGTGGCTCAGTCCAAGCTCGAGCTGCCGCTCAAGGACAGCGAGAGCTACCGCTCGGCCTGCATCATCGGCTCCGGCGTCGGCGGTCTGACCACGCTCGAATTTTCCTACAAAATGCTGTTCAAGGAGAATAAGCGCGCCACCCATCCGCTGACCCTGCTCAAGGCGATCGGCAGCTCAGCGTCCGCCCATGTCAGCATCGAATACGGCATCAAGGGCCCGACCTTCGGCGTGGTGAGCGCCTGCGCAACCGCGACGCACGCCATCGGCCTGACCTACCGCATGATCCGCGAGGGCCTCGTCGATTTCGGCATTGCCGGCGCGGCCGAGGCTTCGCTGAATTGGGGCGCCACGCGCGCCTGGCAGGCGATGCGGGTGCTGAGCCCAGACGGACTGTTTCCTTTCGCCAAGAGGCGGAACGGCACCGTGCTCGCGGAAGGCGCAGGCATTCTCATGCTCGAGGAATACGAGCGCGCCAAAGCCCGCGGCGCTCCCATCCTCGCCGAGCTGATGGGCTACGGCATGACGGCTGACGCCGCCGACATGGTCAACCCTTCGATCGACGGTGCGTCCATGGCCATGCAGATGGCGCTTGACGATGCTGCCGTGTCCCCGGGCGATATCGACTATATCAACGCGCACGGCACCGCGACCGCCGTCAACGACATCAACGAGACCCGCGCCATCAAGCGCGTGTTCGGCGCCGCGGCGAACAAGCTCTCGATCTCCTCCACCAAATCCATGCATGGCCATTGTCTCGGCGCCGGCGGCGGCATCGAGGCGGTCGCCGCGGTCAAGGCCATCGAGGAGAAATTCGTGCCCGCCACGGTCGGCCTCGACGAAGTCGATCCCGAATGCGACCTCGACTACACCCCGAATGTGGGACGCAAGCGCGAGGTCAATTACGCCATGTCCAACTCCTTCGCCTTCGGGGGCCTGAACGCGGTCCTCGTGTTTGGACCGCCGCCGGCTTAATCCGGCTTTTCCCGCCGATCGACCGCGCTGCCATCTTCCGCCTTAAGCGGAAGATATTCGGCTTGCGCCGCGACGCTCCTCTGGCAATGGATGGGGCTTGACCCAAGAGAGATCGAGGAGGCGCGGACATGCGTAGGCTCGGAGCGATCATTGTCACCGCATTTTGCGCGAGTTTCGCGCTAACCCCTGCGCACGCGCTCGGCGACCTGCAAAACTGCGATGCCGTCGCCAATCCCGGCGATCGGATGGCCTGCCTTTACGCCCACATCCAGCACCTTGAGCAGACCTTGCTCAGCCTCAGCACCGACCTTGTCGATCTCAGGCACGAGCTGAAGGAGAAGCTCGCCGCCGACGGCGTCTACAAGCTGCAATATGTGGGGAGGGGCAGTTGCCTCAACTTTGCCGACAACAACAAGCCGCCGATGATGGCGAGCTGCGACCACCCCGATTCCTGGAAGCTCGTACGCGGAACGCAGTCGCCGGGGTCGGAAAGCGCCGCCCCCAAGACGCCGTCGCCGGATCAGCCGGACAAATCGGCCGACAAGGGCAAGGGCAAGGGCAAGACAAGAAGAAAGAAGCAAGCAAGACGAGACCGATCAGCCGAAGGCTGCGCCTCAGCCTCAGCCGAACTAGATCAGCCCGAGGCCGCGGAAGCTCGCATGGCCCTGCTTGCCGACGATGATGTGGTCATGCACCACGATGCCGAGATTCTTGGCCGCCGACACGATCTGCTTGGTCATTTCGATATCGGCGCGCGAAGGGGTCGGGTCGCCTGAGGGGTGGTTGTGCACGAGCACGATCGCCGTCGCCGACAGCTCGAGCGCCCGCTTCACCACCTCGCGCACATAGACCGGGGTGTGATCGACGGTGCCCTTCTGCTGCACCTCGTCGGCGATGATCTGGTTGCGCTTGTCGAGGAACAGGATGCGGAACTGCTCCTTGGCCTCGAAGCCCATCGAGGCGCGGCAATAATCGAGCACCTGCGCTCCAGGAGGCGAGCACCGGCCGCTCCAGCACCTCGCCGCGCATCAGCCTGAGCGCCGCCGCGCGCACGAGCTTGATCTCGGTGATGGCAGCCTCGCCGAGGCCGGGCACCTCCTTCAAGCGCTCCTCAGGCGCGTTCAGCGCCTCGGCGAAGCTTCCGAAATGGGCGAGGATGGCCTTGGCCAGGGGCTTGGTGTCGCGCCGCGGCACGGCGCGGAACAGGATCATCTCGAGCAGCTCGTAGTCGGGAAGCGCATCGGCGCCCGCCTCGCGGAAGCGTCGCCGCAATCTCTCGCGATGGCCGAGATAGTGTGGCTTGCCGGCGTCCTTGAAGCCCATTCAGGCCGCTCTATTGCCGAGTGAGTGGTGGCCGGTCCAATCCTTTGGGGGAGAGGGTGAACACCTGGCATCCCGTCTCAGTGACGCCGACCGTGTGCTCGAACTGCGCCGACAGCGACCGGTCGCGGGTGACCGCGGTCCAGCCGTCCGACAGGATCTTCACCGGCGGCTTGCCGAGATTGATCATCGGCTCGATGGTGAAGAGCATGCCGGGCTTGAGCTGCAGCGCCCTCGCCTGGCTCGCCGTAATGCAGGATGTTGGGCCGGTCGTGGAACACGCGGCCCAGGCCATGGCCGCAGAAATCGCGCACCACGCTGCACCGCTCCGATTCGGCATAAGCCTGGATGGCGGCGCCGATATCGCCGGTGGTGGCGCCCGGCCTCACCGCGGCGACCCCGCGCATCAGCGCGTTGTAGGTGACCTCGAGCAGGCGCTCGGCGGCGCGGGAGATCTTGCCCACGGCGTACATGCGGCTCGAATCGCCATGCCAGCCGTCGACGATGAAGGTCACGTCGATATTGAGGACGTCGCCCTCCTTCAGCACGCGCGGTCCCGGGATGCCGTGGCAGACCACGTGGTTCAGCGAGGTGCAGATCGATTTCGGGAAGCCGCGATAGTTGAGCGGCGCAGGGACGGCGCCATGGTCCATGGCGAAGTCGAACACGAGCGCGTCGAGCGCCTCGGTGGTCACGCCTGGCTTGACCTCGTCGACGAGCAGGTCCAGCGCCTCGGCCACGAGCTGGCCGGCCTTCTGCATGCCGGCGAAGGCGTCGGGGCCATGCAGCTTGATCTTGGTGTCACGCGCCTGGGCGCGGGCGAATTCGAGGTTCGACATCGGTCACGCTTTAGGAAATGAGTGATTACTTCACTTAAGGTGAAATGGCCCAATGTGCAACGCCCGTGGCTGCCACACGCGAGGATGGCCAGGGCCTGTTGCGAAGCCAAGCAAGCCCGGCTGTGAATGGTCGAAGGTTCCTGCTAAGTGACCTGGGCCATGACCGACAATCCTCCGACCGACGACACTGTCACCGCCGCGCTGATCATCATCGGCGAGGAGATCCTTTCGGGCCGCACCAGGGACGAGAACATTTCCCACATCGCCGGCTACCTCACCGAGATCGGCATCGCGCTCCAGGAGGTAAGGGTGGTGCGCGACGTGGAGGCCGAGATCGTCGCCGCCGTGAACGCGTTGCGGGCCCGCTACAGCTACGTGTTCACCACCGGAGGCATCGGCCCGACCCATGACGACGTGACCACCGACGCCATCGCCTCGGCCTTCGGGGTTGGGGTCGAAATTGACGAAAGGGCGGTCGAGGCCATGCAAAAGGGTTATAGCCGGCTTGAGCTGACCCCGGCTCGGCTGCGCATGGCCCGCATCCCTCATGGCGCCGAGCTCGTCGACAACCCGGTCTCCAGGGCGCCCGGCTTCATGCTCGGCAACGTGATCGTGATGGCCGGCATCCCGCGCATCATGCAGGTGATGCTCGATGCCGTGGCGCCGCGGCTGAAGAAGGGACGGCCGATGCTCTCCCGCTCGATCCGCATCGAAGCGCCGGAAGGCGACGTGGCGCCGGGCCTCGCGGCGATCCAGGCCGCGCATCAAGACGTGCAGATCGGCTCCTATCCGTTTTTCGAAAAGGCCAAGCTCGGCACTTACGTGGTGCTGCGCTCAGTGGACACGACTGCGCTTGACCGCGTGCACGGCGCGCTGCGCGAGCTGATCGCCAAAGAGCGCTTCAAAGCCTCCGAAGGCGAGGCCGAGGGGAAGTCCTAAGGTCTTGAGCTGACGCCGATATTCGAGGCCTTTAAAGCCTCGCCCTTCGGCGGTGGGCAGGCGCGGGAGCCGAAGCCCCCGCGCCTTCGATATGCTATCTGCTTTGAGCGATTTTACGCTTGACAGCGGCCTTCTTCGCAACCTTGCGACGGACGCCGCGCTTAACTGCAGCTGTCTTAGCCTTCTTGGCCACGACCTTCCTCTTCACTGCCTTCTTCGCTGCTGCCTTCTTTGCTACTGCCATAGTGCATCCCTCCTATCGGGCTGGCTGGTAGTTCACTCTAGCTACATCCACTCGTCGCTTCGCACGCATCGCATTCAAGACACGTGCATCGCGCACGAAGGAAAAGCTCTGCATTGTTCACGCACTTTCCTTCATAGGTCTTAACGCAGGGCTCATCGATAAGAACGTCGAGTCGCGCTCGGTGAGTGATTCGCGATCCCGAATTTTTCTTATCGTAATATTTCGCATACTGCATCGCGCGACGATGTACAACTATTTCTGCACTTCGCGCGCGAGCGCTCTGGTAACCATCCGCGCGTGGAATCGACCAGCGAGAGTGAGTGAGGCGCTCCGTTTTCATTCCGATCGCGAAGAGCGCGATCACCGATTGCATCGCCCAACAGACGTCGACGCGGCAGACATGCGGACTGTGCGATTGCAGTAACGGAGCGGCGATGCATGGCGAAGAGCGTGTCTCCATTTAGCTGCAGCCGCTCGTCGAGCCGCAGGTATCGCATTTGAGACACGTGCCGTTGCGCACGAGCGTGAAGTTTCCGCACTCCTGGCAGGCTTCGCCTTCGTAGCCCTTCACCCGCGCTTCACTGATCAGGTCGGACTCGCTCCGCTCGGCCAAAGCCTCGACGGCGCGAGCGACGGTCTGCGTCACCGTAACGGTCTCGGCAGCGCCCGCCTCGGCTTCGAAAGCAGGGCCGGCGCCGGCCACGCGGGCCGCCGGAACACGGTTCAGGCTCGCTAATTGCAGCTTGTCCTGGTCGCCGGCCCGCTTGCGCGCGAAGCCGCGCGACACCCTGGTCTCGGTCTCAAACTCGGCAGCTTCGCGGACCTTCTGGTCTTCGCCCGAGCCGACCGCGGTATGGCCGTTCTCGTTTGGATTGACGTGCGCGAGCTCTTTCCGATCCAAATAAGAGATCGCGAGCTCCCGGAAGATGTAGTCGAGGATCGAGGTGGCGTTCTTGATCGCCGCGTTGCCGCGCACGAGGCCGGCAGGCTCGAAGCGGGTGAAGGTGAAGGCCTCGACGAACTCCTCGAGCGGCACGCCATATTGCAGGCCCACCGACACGGCGATGGCGAAATTGTTCATCAGCGACCGGAAGGCCGCGCCCTCCTTGTGCATGTCGAGGAAGATTTCGCCCAAGCGCCCGTCTTTATACTCGCCGGTGTGCAGATAGACCTTATGCCCGCCGACCACGGCCTTCTGGATATAGCCGGTGCGCCTATCCGGCAGTTTCTCCCGCAGACCACGACGGTCTTCGCGCAAGTGACGCTCGAGCCTTGCCTTCTCTTCCTCGAGCTCGGCCACGCGCTGCGTAAGGCGTTCGGCCAACACCATGGCGCGCTGGGCCTGCGGCTGGTCGGCGGTGATGGAGGCCAAAACCTCCTCCTGCTCGTCCTCCTCGTCGGCCAGAAGCTGGGCGTTGAGCGGCTGGGACAGCTTGGAGCCGTCGCGATAAAGCGCGTTGGCTTTAAGCGCGAGCCTCCAGGAGAGAAGATAGGCCTCCTTGCAATCCTCGACGCTTGCCTCGTTCGGCATGTTGATGGTCTTGGAGATCGCCCCTGAGACGAAGGGCTGGGCCGCCGCCATCATGCGGATATGGCTTTCCACCGACAGGTACCGCTTGCCCTTGCGGCCGCACGGCGAGGCGCAGTCGAACACCGGCAGGTGCTTGGAGTCGAGGCCCGGCGCGCCTTCGAGCGTCATCGCGCCACAGGCATATTCGTTGGCGGCTTCGATCTCCCGCTTGGAGAAGCCGATCTCGGTCAGGAGGTCGAAGTCTGGCTGGTCGATGCGCTCAGCCGGCAGCTTGAGCGGCCCGGTGAGGAAGGCCTCGCCGAGCGTCCATTTGTTGAAGGCGAATTTGATGTCGAAGGCGGTCGCCACCGCCTTCTCCGCCGCTGTGATCTTTTCGGCGCTGAAGCCGCGCGCAGCGAGCGTCTCGTAATTGATGCCGGGAGCGCCGGCGAGCGAGCCGCGGCCGACGGCATAGTCGATGATGCGCTTGATCGCGGCATCGTCATAGCCGAGCGCGGCAAGACCCTCAGGCACCATGCGGTTGATGATCTTGAAATAGCCGCCACCTGCGAGCTTCTTGAATTTGACCAGCGCGAAGTCTGGCTCGATGCCGGTGGTATCGCAGTCCATGACGAGACCGATGGTCCCGGTCGGCGCGATCACCGTCGCTTGCGCGTTGCGGTAGCCATGCTGCCGGCCAAGCTCAATGGCGCGCTCCCACGCATGCACGGCGCGGGCGAGCAGCTTCGGGTCGGGGCAGGAGGCGTGGTCGAGCGGCACCGGGGCGGTCTTGAGATCCTCGTAGCCCTCAGCCTCACCCCTCGCGGCGCGGGCGTGATTGCGCATGACCCTGAGCATGTGCTCGCGGTTCTGTTCGAAGCCTGGGAACGGCCCGAGCTCCCGCGCCATGTCGGCGCTGGTGGCGTAGGAGATGCCGGTCATGATGGCGGAGAGCGCTCCGCACAGCGAGCGCGCTTCCGGAGAGTCGTAAGGAATGCCCGACGCCATCAAAAGGCCGCCGATATTGGCGTAGCCGAGGCCGAGCGTCCGGTATTCGTAGGAGAGCTGGGCGATGCGGCGCGAGGGGAACTGCGCCATGGTCACCGCGATCTCGAGCACCACCGTCCACAGCCTGATGGCGTGCTCGTAGCCCTCGACGTCGAAGCTGCCGTCCTCGTTTCTGAACGCCATCAGATTGAGCGAGGCGAGATTGCAGGCGGTGTCGTCCAGGAACATGTATTCCGAGCAGGGGTTCGACGCCCTGATCGGCCCCGAGGCAGGGCAGGTATGCCAGTCGTTGATGGTGGTGTGGAACTGGATGCCTGGATCGGCGCATGCCCAGGCGGCGTGGCCGATTGCCTCCCACAGGTCGCGGGCTTTGGGCGACTCAGCGACCTTCCCGTTCCTGCGGTAGGTAAGATTCCAATTGGCGTCGGCCTCGACCGCGCGGAGGAACTCATCGGTGACGCGCACCGAGTTGTTGGAGTTCTGGCCCGAGACGGTGCGGTAGGCCTCGGAGTCCCAATCGGTGTCGTAGACCGGGACATGGATCGAGGTGTAGCCCTGGCGGGCGAATTGGATCACCCGGCGGATGGCGTTGTCAGGGACCTTGGCCTTGCGCGCGGCCTTCACCTCGCGTTTCAGCGCCGGGTTGCATTTCGGATCGAAGCAGCCGTCGCCGTCGGCCTCGCAATTGACGCAAGCCTTGAGGATGGCGTTGAGCCGCTCGGACAGGATCTTCGAGCCGGTGACGAGCGCCGCAACCTTCTGCTCCTCGATCACCTTCCAGTTGATGTAGTTCTCGATGTCCGGGTGGTCGATGTCCACCACCACCATCTTTGCCGCGCGCCGCGTGGTGCCGCCCGACTTGATGGCGCCGGCCGCGCGGTCGCCGATCTTGAGGAAGCTCATCAGGCCCGAAGACTTGCCTCCGCCCGACAGCGGCTCGTTCTCGCCGCGAAGCTTGGAGAAATTCGATCCGGTGCCCGAGCCATATTTGAACAGGCGGGCCTCGCGCACCCAGAGGTCCATGATGCCGCCCTCGTTGACGAGGTCGTCCTCGATCGACTGGATGAAGCAGGCATGCGGCTGCGGGTGCTCATAGGCCGACTCCGAAGCCTTGATCTCGCCGGTGGCGAAGTCCGCGTAGTAATGGCCCTGGCTCGGGCCGTCGATGCCGTAGGCCCAATGCAGCCCGGTGTTGAACCATTGCGGGCTGTTGGGCGCGCCCATCTGCTTGGCGAGCATGTAGCGAAGCTCGTCGAAGAAGGCGCTCGCATCCTCTTCGGTAGTGAAATATCCGGCCTTCCAGCCCCAATAGGTCCAGGTTCCGGCCAGCCGGTCGAACACCTGCCTTGCGTCGGTTTCGCCGACGAAGCGCTCAGTCTCTGGCAACAACTCGAGAGCCCTTTGGTCGGGGATAGACCGCCAGAGCCAAGAGGGGACGGTCTCTTCCTCGACCCTCTTGGCGGCAGCCGGCACGCCTGCCTTCCGGAAATATTTCTGGGCAAGGATATCGGCGGCGACCTGGCTCCAATGAGCCGGCACCATGAAGCTTTCCAGGTGGAACACCACGGAGCCGTCTGGATTGCGGATCTCGCTCGCGCTGTCCCGGAAGGGGATGGCGTCGTAGGGCGATTTTCCAGGCTCAGTGAAACGTCTTTCGATCCGCATTCTTTCTTTCCCCCGCGTCCAAAAGCCTTATTTTGAACCAGCGAACGTGAGGCGATTCGGTGCCATCATCAACTTTCATATCAACATATAGGAAGCATCTGTTTAATTTCCACTAAATCCTGTGCGCTACCCTGGGGAAGAGCTGTGAACAAACCGGCCTCCCGCACCCCCTTCGAACCCTAGCCGGGGAGGGGGCGATCGCCGGGCCGCTCCGCACACATAATAGAGAGTAGAGGCGGCGAGGCCATTCGTCTCGAAGCGCCAAAACGGCCTCCCCGTCTGGACAGAGGCTTGGGCTCCCGCCATAGTCCAGCCGACCTCAAGCGGCGCGATCATCCAGCATGAAACTCCTGACCGAGCTTTTCGCCTGGTGGACCGGCAACACCATCGGCACCCGCCTCTTCACTTGGCGCTACGGCACCCGCGTCGGCGAGGACGGCTTCGGCAACGTCTACTACCAAACCAAGGACGCAAAGCGGCGCTGGGTGATCTACCCGGCCCAATCCGAAGCCTCGCTGGTTCCGCCGGAATGGCACGGCTGGCTGCATTACACCGTGGACGTGCCGCCAACCGACGAAACCTACAAGGCCAAGCCCTGGCAGCAATCCTATGTGCCGAACTTGACCGGCACGCCTGAGGCCTACCGGCCGCCTGGCAGCATCCTCAATCCGGACGCCGGGAAGGTGATCCCGCGCGACTACGAGCCTTGGCAGCCGGGACCGTCGGAATGAGCGCCGTACAAATGACGCCGAAGCCGGTGCAGCGCTGGCAGGCCGACGACTATGCCGTGAAAGGCCGTTTCGTCTCGGACCTTGCCCGGCCGGTGCTCGATCTGCTGGCGCCGGTGAAAGGCGAGCGCATCCTCGACCTAGGCTGCGGCGACGGCGTGCTCACGCAAGAGATCGCCGCGCGCGGCGCCGATGTGCTTGGCGCCGATTTGAGCGAGGAGCTGCTCGCCGCTGCTGCCGCCAAGGGCCTCAAGGTGCAAAAGGTCGATGGCCATGCGCTTCCCTTCGAGGATGAGTTCGACGGGGTGTTCACCAATGCGGCGCTCCACTGGATGCGCCGGCCCGAGCTCGTGATCGCCGGCGTCCGCCGTGCGCTTCGCCCGCGCGGCCGCTTCGCCGGCGAATTCGGCGGTCACGGTAATGTGGCGGCCATCGCCACCGCCATCCGCGCGGTCAGTGCCTTGCATGGCGGCGATCCGGACAAAGTCGCGCCGTGGTTCTTTCCCTCGGTCGCCGAATATCGCAGGCTGCTCGAGCAGGGCGGCTTTGCGGTCAAGGCCATCATGCTCGTGCCGCGGCCGACAGAGCTCGATATCGGCATCAGGGGATGGCTCGAGACCTTCGGCCGCTCCTTCTTCGAGCAGTTCGAGGAGCCCGAACGGGCGGAGGTATTCTCCGAGGTCATCGAGCTTCTGCGCCCGGCGCTTTGCGATGCTGACAGCGTGTGGACGGCTGACCATATCAGGCTCCGTTTTGCCGCGGAGCGGGTTGGGTGAGGGGAGGCCGCATTGTCCTCGCCACACCGATGCCAGATTCATGGCAGAGGCCTTGGCCTATCAGGGGAGTGCCGGCGTGAGAGGCACGATCCGGTTCAGAGGGTGCTAGGCATGACGCAACGGCCTGAAGCGGCTTGCGCCCATCTTGCTCTGCTGTTCGGTCTTGCCGCCGCTACCGCGGTGCTTGGCGTATCTGCTGCGCGTGCCGAAACCATCCAGAACCAGATCGCCGAGTTTGCCGCTCTCGACAAGGTGACGGGGCGCATCTCGCATTTGGAAATTCCGATCAATCAGACGGTGCAGTTCGGCGCGCTGAAAGTGACGCCGCGGGTTTGCAACACCCGGCCGCCAACCGAGCCGCCGCACACCAACTCCTTCGTCGAGGTTGACGAGATCAAGCTCACCGGAGAGGTCGAGCGTATCTTTACCGGCTGGATGTTCGCCGACAGCCCCGGCCTTCACGCCGTGGAGCACCCGGTGTTCGACGTCTGGCTCACCAACTGCAAGACGAACGAGCCGGTCGCTCCCGCCGGAAGCGAGCAGAATGCAGCGGCGCCTGCCGCGCCTGCCGCAGAGGCACCGGCAGCTGAGGCACCCGCCGCTGCGGCTCCGGCTCCTGAGGCGCCAGCGCCGACCGCCGCGGAAGCGGCCCCGCCGCCACCACCCAAACCTGCTCCGGCGGCTAAACCAGCCTCGGCTCCCGCGCCGGCCCCAGCCGCCGCCCAAGGGCCGGCTCGGGCTCCGGCAGCTCCTCCTAAGCGGCCGCCGCGGCCCAAGCCTGCTCCGCCGCCCTCGACGTTCCCCACCTTCGGGCAGTAAAGCGCAGCTTCGAGCAGGCGTTGAAACTCAGCGCGCCTAACCTCGATCGCACCGAAGCGGGCGAGGTGACCGGTCAGGAACTGCGTGTCCAGCAATTCGAAGCCGCCGAATTTAAGCCGGGCGACGAGATAGACGAGCGCGATCTTGCTCGCATCGCGGGCCTTGGAGAACATGCTCTCGCCGAAAAACGCCCGGCCGAGATGCACGCCATAGAGGCCTCCGATCAACTCGCCGCCGTCCCACACTTCGACCGTATGGCAATGCCTCATGGCGAACAGCTCGGCATAGAGGTTGCGGATGCGGCCGTTGATCCAGGTGCTGCGCCGCCCGGCCCGCGGTGCGGCGCAACCGTCGATCACGGCGTCAAAATCGTTGTCGATTTTGACCTCGAAGCCGCCTTGTCTGATGGTGCGGGCAAGCCTTCGCGGCACATGCACGCGGTCGAGCGGCAGGATGCCGCGGCGCTCGGGCTCGATCCAGTAAAGGGCGTTGTCTTCGGCGCTTTCCGCCATGGGAAAGATGCCGCAGGCATAGGCCTTGAGCAGCACCTGCGGCGTGATCTCGATCATGACGTCGTCGATGGAGGTCATGGGGTCTCTCGAGATGGGTCCGTGCAAGCGTTACGCCAGATAGTTCTCCAGCCAATGGATATCATATTGTCCGTCGGCGATGTCAGGCTCGGCAATCAAAGCTTTGAACAGCGGGATCGTGGTGTCGATGCCGTCGACCACGAATTCGCCGAGCGCCCGCTTGAGCCGCATCAGGCACTCGTTGCGGGTGCGCGCATGCACGATCAGCTTGCCGATCAGGCTATCGTAGTACGGCGGGATGGTGTAGCCGGCATACGCGCCTGAATCGACGCGGACCCCAAGGCCCCCCGGGGGATGGAAATGGGTAATCTTTCCGGGTGAGGGGCGGAAGGTGCGAGGGTCTTCGGCATTGATCCGGCACTCGATGGCGTGGCCGTTGAAGCGGATGTCCCCTTGCTTGAGGGTCAACGGCGCGCCGGCGGCGATGCGGATCTGCTCGATGACGAGATCGATACCGGTGATCATCTCGGTGACGGTATGCTCGACCTGGAGGCGCGTGTTCATTTCGATGAAATAGAACTCGCCGCCCTCGTAGAGGAACTCGACGGTACCAACCCCGCGATAGCGCAGCTCGCGCATGGCTTTCGCCACGGTCTCGCCGATCTTGGCCCGCTCGCCGTCGTTCAGTGCAGGCGAGGGCGCCTCTTCCCAAAGCTTTTGGTGCCGCCTCTGGATCGAGCAGTCGCGCTCGCCGAGATGGATGGCGTTACCCTCGCCGTCGCCAAGCACCTGGACCTCGATGTGGCGGGGATGGGCAAGATATTTCTCGAGATAGACGGTGTCGTCGGCGAAGGCGGTCTTGGCCTCGATCCGCGCCGTGGCAAGCGCGGCATCGAGCTCTTCCTCGACATGGGCGACCTTCATGCCGCGGCCGCCACCGCCTGCTGCAGCCTTGACCAGGATTGGATAGCCGATGTCGGCCGCGATCTTCTTCGCCTGCTCAAGATTAGTGATCGAGCCCTCAGAGCCTGGAACGAGCGGCAGGCCGAGCGTCTTAGCAGTCTCCTTGGCCTCGATCTTGTTGCCCATGAGCCTGACATGCTCAGCACTCGGTCCGATGAAGGTGATTTCGTGCTCTTCGAGGATCTCGGCGAAGCGGGCATTCTCGGCGAGGAAGCCATAGCCGGGATGCACGGCGTCTGCGCCGGTGATCTCGCAAGCTGACACGATCTGAGGGATGTTGAGATAGCTGTCCTTCGCCGGAGGACCGCCGATGCACACGCTCTCATCGGCAAGGCGCACATGCATGGCGTCGGCGTCTGCGGTCGAATGCACCGCAACGGTGGCGATGCCGAGCTCCTTGCAGGCACGCTCGATGCGAAGCGCGATCTCTCCCCGGTTGGCGATCAGGATCTTGTCGAACATGCCGAGAAGCGCTTAGCCCCTCTCGATGACCGCGAGCGGCTCGGCATATTCGACGGGCTGGCCGTCATCGACGAGGACGGCGAGCACGGTGCCGGCATGGGGGGCCGGGATGTGGTTCATGGTCTTCATGGCCTCGATGATGAGGATGGTCTGGCCGGCGGTAACCTTGGTGCCGGCTTCGACGAAAGGCGGGGCACCAGGCTCCGGAGAGCGATAGGCGGTGCCGACCATGGGAGAGTGCACCGTGCCTGGGTGGTGATTCTCCTTGGCGCCCCGCTCGCCTGCCTCGCGCGGCGCACGGCCGGCATCGATGGAAAGAGCGCTCGCTCCGACCGTGACCGTGCGAGCGACGCGCACGCGCTTGCCTTCATGCTCGATTTCGATCTCGGTGAGACCGGTTTCCTCCAGCAGCTCGGCAAGCTCGCGGATGAGGTCCTTGTCGAAGGTCCCTTCCTTTTTGGTCACCGCCTTGCGCTCCTCGGCCATCAGAGAGCCTTCTTCGGTTCAAGCGAGGCAGCCAGGGCCTCGATGGCAAGCTCATAGCCGAGAGGCCCGAACCCGCAGATCACGCCTTTAGCGCCCTTGGAAATATAGGAATTATGGCGAAAGCTCTCGCGCCGGAAGATGTTGGACAGATGCACCTCCACGCAAGGAAGCTCAGAGGCGAGCAAAGCGTCGAGCATGGCGATCGAGCTATGAGTGAAGGCGCCGGCATTGACGATCAGCCCCGTCGCTTTCTCCTTTGCCTCCTGAATCCAGGCCACCAGCTCGCCCTCATGATTGCTCTGCCGGAAGTCGATGGCAAAGCCCAATTTGGCCGCCTTCCGCTCGCACCGCGCCCGCACGTCCTCCAAGGTCTCGCTCCCATAGACCTGCGGCTCCCGCGACCCGAGCAGGTTCAGATTGGGACCGTTCAGGACGTAGATCGGTTTGGTCATGGCGTGAGACAGGCGCGAGGGTAAGCGGCCGCGCCCCTTTAACAGCTTTTCCTAGGTCTAGCAAAAAGCCGGAAACGCCCGGTTACCGCCGATCGAGGACCGTTAACAGGTGCTTGCGCAGCCCTTCTCCCTGACCTCGGCGACGTTCTTCTTGAGCTGATCGAAGAGATCGTCAGGGGCTCCGGGGATCACGCGGTCCCCGATCAGATAGAGCGGCGTGCCTTGCAGATTGAGTTTCTGGGCAAGGTCCTTGGCCTGGTCCAGCGACTTCTTGATGTCGGGGTCCTCGGCGTCCTTTTGCAGCTTGTCGACATCGAGCCCAAGCTCCTTGGCGATCCGCAACGCCTTCTCCTTGTCGGACTTGCCCGGCTCTGAGAACAGCTTCTGATGCATCTCGAAATATTTGCCCTGCTTGTCGGAAGCGAGCGCAAGCTTGGCGGCGGCCTCGGAATCCTCACCGAAAATCGGCAATTCCTTCAGCACCAGGCGGATCTTGCCATCGCCGTTGACGAGCTTGACCACGTCGGGCAGCGCGCGGCGGCAATATCCGCAGTTATAGTCGAAGAACTCGACCACGCTCACATCCCCGCTGGGATTGCCGGCAACGTGGGCCACCGGCGAGCGGAAGATCGCGTCGGCATTGTCGGAGATCGCCTTTTTCTGCTGCGTCGCCTGCTCTTCGGTCTGGCGCTTGTCGAGCTCGGTGGTCATCTCGACGAGGATCTCGGGGTTCTTGGTGAGGTAGTCGCGCAAGATGCCTTCGACGCGGGCCTGGTCGGCCGCGACCGGCCCCGATGCGGCGAGCTTGCCAGCCGGGGCGTAGCGAAGGACGAGATAGCTCGTGCCGGCCGCCGTCACGGCGGCGACCGCGGCGGCTACGGCCACATTGAAGAAGACTTTTCTGAGGTTCATGTTTCTGGTTCTCCGGGGGGAAATAGCTCAATCGGTGGTCGGCACCTGGAAGGCGAGTATATCATCGGCCCGAAGCCAGTTTGGCGTGCCGTCGACGAATCCGGCCTTGGCGCGTTTGGCTTGCTCCTTGGCGAGTTTCAGCCGTCCTTCATAGAAATAGGCCTCCGCCGACGCAAGCTCGGCTTGCGCCAGATATTGCTGCCTCGCGCTTTCTGCCTTGGCGGCGTCGCCCTTGCGGCCGTAAGCCAGCGCCAGCTGGCGGTAGCCGGTCGCCGAGTCCGTCTCGCGGGCAAGCGCGGTGCGCAAATTTGAAATGGCGTCGTCGACGTTCTTCATGCCCGGCATGGCGAGCATCGACTGGGCCAGCAAGATGCGGATGAGCGACTCTTCGGGCGCAAGCGCCACTGCCTTCTGCAGCGGCGCGATGGCGTCGGCGGCATTGCCGCTCTCGAACAGGAACTGACCCTTGATCTCGTAGAAATACGGCCAATCGGGCTTGGCGGCGATCAGGGCGTCGAGCTGGGGCAGCGCGGCCTGCGCCCCCGACTTGCGATAGGTGGCGATGGCGCGCGCATAGGCTGCGGGAAGGGAGCGATCCGTCGAGGGGTAGCGGTTGAACGTCGTCTCCGGCTGATCGAGAAAGCCGAACAGCTTGGCCTTCACCAGGTCATGGCGGACCTGAAGCTCGGGCGGGTCCTTGACGTCGAAATACGGGCTCGCCTCGGCCAGTGAGCGAAGCTGGGCGAGACGCTGCGGGGGGAGCGGGTGAGATTGCAGGTAGGGATTGATGCCCTGCACGCCGAACAGCTTTGAGTTCATGAACTCCAAGGTCTCGAGCAGTCCACGTGCGGATTGGTGGGTGGCATTGAGAAAGGTGACGGCGGCCTGGTCGGCCGAGGACTCTTCGTCCTGCCGGTAGGCAAGCACCATGCGCATCGCGGCGTCGGTTCCGCCGTAGGCTGCGCCCATGCCGAGTTGCCCAATCTCGCCGGAGCCCGCAACAGCGCCTGCCGCCATGGCGGCAAGCCCGAGCAGCTGGAGCATCAAGGCGGCGGACTTCGCCTTCGAGATTTGATTTCTGAGCCTGGCGAGATGACCGCCGGTGATATGGCCGCTCTCATGCGCAATCACGCCGATGATCTGATTGGGAGTCTTCGCATCCATCAGCGCGCCGGCATGGATGAACATGTTGTGCCCGTCGACGACGAAGGCGTTGAAGGCGCGGTCGTTGATGATGTGGATGTCGACCGCCTGTCCGCTCAATCCGGCGGCGTTAAAGATCGGCTTGGCGTAGGTCTTGATCAGGCTTTCCGTCTCGGCATCGCGGATCATGCCCGCGGCGTCCGCGGTGGTCGCGCTGACCAGGGAAACGATGAGGCCGCCGATTGCTGCGCGGCGAAGGCTTTGCCAGGAGCTAGTGCTGGGGGCCGGAACAGGCATCATTTCGCTTGATGGTATGGTCTTGCCGGTCTTGGCCCAAGATGCTGGCTCGCCCTCCAGCGTCGGGACGGCGCAAAAGGCCTGTCGCTCAAGCCACGTCGTTGCCGTAAACCTCACTTGATTGGCGTTTGAATGCGGCGACAACGTGACAGTTTTGCCGCGTCTCACTTCAAGAAACTGAGAGCGGACGGCACCTGCGCGAGCTTGCCTCCTACTGGAGGAGATTGGGCTGCCGAGCGGCGTCGGTGCCCTTCACCGTCAAAGGCTAACGCTGCCACCAGCCGCGACGAGGCGGAGCCGACTCCTCTTTGCTGTCGCTTTCGACCTTGATCTCAGGGGGTGCCACGGGCCGTTCGGTCACCGGTACGGCGTAGGTAGGTTTGCTTTCGCGCTCCGGCCGCTCGGCCCGCTCATGGTGCGAAGCGGCCTCGGGAGCAGGACGTCCATTGCCGTTCTGCTGCGCGTGGACTTCACCCTCGGCACGAACGGCATCTCCAGGTTCGCGCGCCTCGGGCGGTGTGCCGCGCGCCTCACTCTGCCGCTCCCCGCCTTCCGGACGCTGACCGCCTCGCCCACGACGGCCTCCACGCCGCCCTCTGCGGCGAGGCCTGCGGTTCTGGCCGCCATTCTCAGAGGATTGCGCTTCTCGGGGCTCCCGCGCTTCCCGGGGCTCTCGGGGCGCGGTCTCGCGCTCAGGCTCCTCCTCATCATCCATGTCGGCAGCTTCGCCAAAGGCTGACGCGGACTCAGCCGGCTCGAACTCGGACTCGCCCGGACCGCGGCGTTTGCGGCGCCTGCGGCGGGAGCGGCGTCTCGCCTGGTCGGCCTCTGACTCTGCTGGAGCGGCGGGCGCAGGCGACGGCTGGTGATGGGCCCAGTCCATCTGCACCACGGCGCTCTCGCCGGCGCCGATCTCGGACTCAGCCGATCGCTCGATGACGAATTGCGACACGTGCAGATTCTCATCAGCCGTCACGGTGATGGGGATGCGGTAGCGCTGCTCGATATCCTTCAGATGCGAGCGCTTCTGATTGAGGATGTAAAGCGCCACGTCCACTGCCGTGGTGGCGACGAGCGGCACCACGCCGTCGGTGATCAGGCGGTCCTCCAGCGAGCGGAGTACGTCGAGCGCGACCGAACTCGATGGAGCGCACGATGCCGGTGCCCTGGCACATGGCGCAAGAGCTGGTCGAGCCTTCGAGCATGCCGGTGCGCAAGCGCTGGCGCGACATCTCGAGCAGTCCGAAATGGCTGATGCGTCCGACCTGGATGCGGGCGCGATCGTTGCGCAAGGATTCCTTCAGGCGCCGCTCCACCAGCCTTGAGTTGCGGCGCTCGTCCATGTCGATGAAGTCGATGACAATGAGGCCGGCAAGATCGCGCAGACGAAGCTGGCGTGCGACTTCTTCTGCCGCCTCGAGATTGGTCTTGAGCGCGGTGTCCTCGATATTGTGCTCGCGCGTCGCCTTGCCGGAATTGACGTCGATGGCGACGAGCGCCTCGGTCTGGTTGATGACGATATAGCCGCCGGACTTGAGCACCACCTGCGGCGAGAACATCGCCGCGAGCTGCCGCTCGACCTGATAGCGGATGAAGACCGGCTCGGGCTCCTTGTAGGGCTTCACGTTCTTCGCATGGCTCGGCATCAGCATGCGCATGAAGTCCTTGGCCTCGCGGTAGGCGTCGTCGCCCGCGACCAGAACTTCGTCGATGTCCTTGTTGTAGAGATCGCGGATCGAGCGCTTGATCAGGCTTCCTTCCTCATAGACGAGGCTTGGCGCCGTCGATTTCAGCGTGAGGTCGCGCACGGTCTCCCACAGTCGCAACAGATAGTCGTAGTCGCGCTTGATCTCGGTCTTGGTCCGCTGCGCACCTGCGGTACGGATGATGAGGCCCATGCCCTCCGGCACTTCGAGCTCGCCGGCAATTTCACGCAAGCGCTTGCGGTCGGTTGGATTGGTGATCTTGCGCGAGATGCCGCCGCCGCGCGCGGTGTTCGGCATGAGCACGGTGTAGCGTCCGGCAAGCGAGAGGTAAGTCGTGAGCGCCGCGCCCTTGGTGCCGCGCTCTTCCTTCACCACCTGCACGAGAATGATCTGCCGCCGGCGAATGACCTCCTGGATCTTGTAGGGGCGTCCGCGACGGCGCCGCACGCGCTCGGGAACTTCCTCAAGCGCGTCCTCCGAGCCGACCAACTCCACACTCTCGGCTGCCGCCTCGCCACTCGTCTCGGTGGCAACGACGCGCTGTCCCACGGTCTCGACAGCGTCCGCCTCGTCATCCTCCTCGACCTCTTCGACCGAGCCGGTGACACGATCAGGCACCTCGTCGTCGGCATCTTGCCTGCGCTCTGCCGCCTCGGAAACCTCGTGCACGAGGTCGCTCGCCTCCATGGCGACAGTGCTGCCGGCTTCGCTCGGCTCCGTCGGAGCTTCGCCCTTCGGCGCACTCTCGGTCGCCGCCGACTCTGCACCGCGCGGCTCTCCGCCGCGTTCTTTGTGATTCGCCTGATCCGGGCGTCCGCGGCCGCGGCGGCCACGCCGTCGCCGCCGGCCGGAGGCTGCCTCGTCGTCCTCGGCAGCTTCGGCGTCTCTCGCCCGGCTCTCCTCCTCGGCCTCTTCGTCGAGCAGGGCCTGACGGTCGGCGACCGGGATCTGATAGTAGTCGGGGTGTATTTCAGTGAAGGCCAGGAAGCCGTGGCGATTGCCGCCGTAATCCACGAAAGCCGCCTGCAGCGACGGCTCAACGCGCGTCACCTTGGCAAGATAGATATTGCCTCGTAGCTGCTTCTTGTTGGCTGATTCGTAGTCAAATTCCTCGACGCGGTTGCCCTTTACCACGACGACCCGGGTCTCCTCCGGATGCGCCGCATCGATCAGCATTTTGCTTGGCATGTTGTTTGTTCTCCGCCGCGCTCGCCGGGGAGGGTGCGAAAGCCTGCCGCACCGAAGATGTGCCCGAGCGCTGCGCGCGCTTTAGTTGAATAGACCATGATTCGCTGCAGACGCATTGGAGGCCTCCCGCAGGGACCGATTTCAGTCGCCGGACAGGTGCCGGGCGAGAGCAAGAAAGCTCCGCCTTTTCCTATGGTTAGTTCTGTGCTTTGAACCTGCATCGCAAAAACCTAACCCGCGATTGGCGCGAGTTCTGAGAAGCTTGGAGTGGCGACCTTCTCTCACTCGGCCGCCGGCTTTCCGACGTCTTGGGCCGCTTCCCGTTTAAGGCCCTGACGCGCGAAACAAACGAAGTCCCGGGCCAGCACCGCTAGAGAAGCGTCTTGAGCGCCCGGGATGGCCCAATGGATAGGGGCCTGTCCCTTATTACGGGCTTGGCGGGAGATTTGGCAAGTCTCCCAATCAATTCGCCCCCAAAGGGTCACAAGCTTCGCTTAACCAACAGGCTTTAAGATTCTGGTATCCATAAGGGAATTCCGGCTCAAATCGGGTGGGTCCGGGCTCCGGCCCGGGTGTACTGAAGAATTGCCAGGCCCACAGTCGGGCCGAGGCAGGCGAGGGAAGATGCGACTTGTGAGTGCCTCGTTGGGGGGGATCCCGACCTGGGCTGTTCTCCTTGCGATTCTGTGTGTGGGGGCCGGACTTACAACCTGGCAGGCAGAGGCTCGCCCGCGGGAGGCCGTCGCCAAGGATGCGAGGTTGGCGGGCGACCGCGGCCGCACCCGCTTCATCGCCGACCTGTCCAAGAAGGTCGACGTCAACGTGTTTTCCCTGGCCGATCCCTATCGCGTCATCGTCGATCTGCCCGAGGTGAGTTTTCAAATGCCGGAGGGTCTCGGCACCGAGAAGAGGGGGCTCGTCACCGGCTACCGTTATGGGATGTTCGCGCCGGGAAAATCGCGCATCGTCATCGACGTGAGCGGCCCGTTTCTCGTCGACAAGGCCTTCGTGCTCGACGCGCGGCCCGACCAGCCTGCGCGCCTCGTCGTCGATCTCGTCGCCACCGACCGCACGACCTTCCTCGCCAAGCTCCGCGCGGCGCGCTCGCCGATCGTCGGCTCGATTTCTCAGCTTAAGCCGCAGGCGCAACCAGCCGGCGCGGCCAAGTCCGTGATCATCCTCGACCCCGGCCATGGCGGCATCGATCCCGGCGCGGCGAGCGCCGATGGCGTCACCGAAAAAGAGGTCGTGCTCGCCTTTGCCAAGACGCTTCGGCAAAAGCTCGAGGCCAAGGGAGACTACCAAGTTTACCTGACGCGTGAGGGCGATACCTTCCTCGCGCTCCGCGAGCGCGTCGAGTTCGCGCAAAGCAAGGGCGCGAATTTGTTCGTATCGATCCACGCCGATTCGTTTCCTAAGCACGCCAACGAGGCAAGCGGGGCCACGGTCTACACGTTGTCGGAGCGGGCGTCCGACGATGAGGCCAAGGAGCTCGCCGCCAAGGAGAACTTCTCCGACGCAATCGCCGGCGTTGAGCTGCCGACCGATCGGGACGAGGTGGTGGCGAACATCCTGATCGATCTTGCCCAGCGCGAGACGCAGAATCGCTCGATCGTGTTCGCGCGATCCGTGGTTGGCGAGATGAGCGCAGCCGAGCTGCACCGAAAGTCGCTGAAGTCGGCCGGCTTTCGCGTGCTGAAATCACCTGACGTGCCGTCGGTGCTGCTCGAGCTTGGCTTCTTGAGCAATCCGGACGACGAGAAGCGACTCACGTCCGAAGCCTGGCGCGGCGCCATGGCCGACAAAGTTGGTGCGGCGATCGACGCCTATTTTGCCAAGCGCGTGGCGCGGATGCCGTTTTGACCATCATCGTCGCGTGCAGCGTCGCCGCGTCCAATTACCACCAAAAATCAAGACGAAATCCTCAGTCGGCAGAGCGTTTTGTTGCCATAATGTTGGCTAGGGTTGCCTGACTCCCCATAGGCGACTAAAGATTGGGGACGGGACGGGATCAATATGGACATTTCGGCTCCTATCCAGCCGCCGGAGCAAAGGCGGCGTCGCCGTCGCGGCGGCTTCTTGCTGCGCTTCTTCGGGTTCCTCTTCGCCGCAAGCATGATCGTTTTCGTGGCCGCGGCGGGTGCCGCAGCGTTTGTCTTGTGGAAGGTGTCGAAGGATCTCCCGGACTACGAAGTGCTCGCTAAATACGAGCCTCCGGTCATGACCCGCATCCACGCCAATGACGGCAACCTGATCGCCGAGTTTGCCCGCGAGCGGCGCATCTATGTTCCGTTCAGCGCCATCCCCGACCGCGTCACCGAAGCTTTCATCTCCGCCGAGGATAAGAACTTCTATCAGCATGGCGGCCTCGATATTCAAGGCATCCTGCGTGCCGCCGTGACAAATCTCTCGAGCGCGCAATCAGGCCGGCGCATGGTCGGCGCCTCCACCATCACCCAGCAGGTGGCCAAGAATTTCCTGTTGTCGAGCGACCAGACGATGGAGCGCAAGCTGAAGGAGGCGATCCTTGCCATCCGCATCGAGCGCGCCTTCACCAAGGAGCAGATCCTCGAGCTCTATCTGAACGAGATCTATCTCGGCGCCGGCGCCTACGGAGTCGCCGCCGCGGCCCAGACCTATTGGGACAAGTCCCTCAACGAGCTGTCGATCGCCGACTGCGCCTATCTCGCCACGCTTCCCAAGGCGCCGAGCAACTACAATCCGTTCCGCTACCCGGAGCGGGCGATCGAGCGCCGCAACTGGGTGGTCGATCGCATGGTGGAGAACGGCTTCGTCACCAAGGAGGACGGCGAGAAGGCCAAGGCCGAGCCGCTCGGCGTTCAGGTGCGCCAGACTGGCGCGAGATTAGCCGCGTCGGAATTCTTCGCCGAGGAAGTGCGCCGCGACATCATCGACATCTTCGGTGAGGACAAGCTCTATGGCGGCGGCCTCTCGGTGCGCACGACGCTCGACCCAGGGCTGCAAAAAATCGCGCGCAAGACTTTGGTCGATGGGCTTGTCGCCTACGATCACCGGCACGGCTGGCGTGGCGTGGTGAAGAACGTCAGCCTCGAAGGCGACTGGGGCAAGACGCTGGCAGCCGTCAATGTGTGGCCGGATATCGAACCGTGGCGGCTTGCCGTGGTGCTCGAGGCCAGCAAGGACACCGCCAAGATCGGCTTGCGCCCGACGCGCACCTCGACCGGCGCTCTCTCCAAGGAGCGCGAGACCGGCACGATTCCGTTCGCCGAAGTGACATGGGCCCGGCCGAAGCTGAAGAACGGCATGGGCGGAAGCCCCAGGGTCATGACCGACGTGCTCAAGCCAGGCGACGTCATCTACGTTTCCCCGCGCGAGCCGACCGACAAGGAGCCTGACGTCACCGGGCAATGGTCGCTCGAGCAGGTCCCGGCGGTCGGCGGAGCGATCGTGGCCATGGATCCGCACACCGGCCGCGTGCTCGCGCTCGTCGGCGGTTTCAGCTTCGCCGAAAGCCAGTTCGATCGCGCCGTGCAAGCGCGCCGCCAGCCAGGCTCGTCCTTCAAGCCGATCATCTACTCGACCGCGCTCGACAACGGCTACACGCCGGCGAGCATCATCGTCGACGGTCCGCTCTGCATCAGTCAGGGCGCTGGCATGCCGCAATGGTGCCCGAAGAACTATGAGGCTGGATCGGCGGCCGGCCCCTCGACCTTGCGCTTCGGCATCGAGCATTCGCGCAACCTGATGACCGTCCGCCTGTCGAACGACATGGGCATGCCGATCATCGTCGAATATGCGCGGCGCTTCGGCGTCTACGACAATTTGATGCCGGTCTTGTCGATGGCGCTCGGCGCCGGCGAAACCACGCTGCTGCGCATGGTCGGCGCCTACGGCATCATCGCCAATGGCGGCAAGCAGATAAAGCCGACCCTGATCGACCGCATCCAGGATCGCTACGGCCGCACCATTTGGCAGCACGACGATCGCGAGTGCCCCGATTGCGCGGCAAGAGAATGGTCAGGCCAGCAAGAGCCTCAACTCGTCGACGACCGCCAGCAGATCATCGATCCGATGTCGGCCTACCAAATGACTCACATCATGGAGGGCGTCATCGAGCGCGGCACGGCGCAGAAGCTCAAAGTGCTGAACCGTCCGATCGCGGGCAAGACCGGCACCACCAACGACGAGAAGGATGGCTGGTTCATCGGCTTCACGCCCGACCTCGTGGTCGGCACCTATATCGGCTTCGACAATCCCTCGCCGCTCGGACATGGCGAGACCGGAGGCAATGTCTCCGCACCCGTGGTCCGCGATTTCTTCAAGATCGCCCTTGCCGACCAGCCGCCAATTCCATTCCGGGCTCCGCCCGGCATCAAGCTCGTGCGGGTCAATCTCAAGACCGGCTTGCCCGCAACTCCCGGCGACCCCAAGGCGATCATGGAAGCTTTCAAGCCTACCCAGGAGCCTCTGGGCGCGGTCGCAAGCGACACCGAGGGTGGGGAAGGACTTGCCGCCGAAGAATATGGCCAAGCCGGGCCGCAAGCGGCCATTCCAGGTGTCATCCCGGGCCAAGAGCCGGGACCGCCGGGGCCGCCGCCAGCCCCCGGCAACGACCGGGCTTTGACATCGGGCACCGGCGGACTCTACTAGAGGCTGACATTTTTCGGGCCGCCGCTGGGACAGCGATCCTCGCGGCCCATTCCGATATTTCGCAGACCAGAGGAAGAGATGCGTGCTGAAACCGAGGCCGTCGTCAACGACATCAAGCAGTCCTTGACCCTGCTCAGGAGGCATCTTTGACCCTGACCGGGCCAAGGAAAGGCTAGCCGCGCTCGACCGCGAGGTCGAGGCCCCCAATTTCTGGAACAACTCGGCCCGTGCCCAAGGCATCATGCGCGAGCGGCAGCAGCTCGACGGCGCGCTATCCGGCTTCACGCGCCTCCTTCGCGAGCTCGACGACAATATCGAGCTCGTCTCGCTCGGCGAGGAAGAAGGCGACGAGAGCGTGATCTCGGAAGCCGAGTCGGCTCTGAGGAAGCTCAGAGCCGAAGCGCATAAGCGCGAGGTCGAGGCGCTGCTTTCAGGCGAGGCCAATTCAAACGACAGCTATGTGGAGATCCACGCCGGCGCCGGTGGCACCGAGAGTCAGGATTGGGCGCAGATGCTTGAGCGCATGTATATCCGCTGGGCCGAGGGGCGCGACTACAAGGTCGAGATCATCGGCGAGCACCCCGGCGAAGAGGCCGGCGTCAAATCGGCCACCATCCTGATCAAGGGCGCCAATGCCTATGGCTGGCTGAAGACCGAGTCCGGCGTGCATCGGCTCGTGCGCATCTCGCCCTTCGATTCAAATGCGAGACGCCACACGAGCTTTGCTTCGGTGTCGGTCTACCCCGCCGTCGACGACACCATCGCCATCGACATCGACGACAAGGACGTGCGCATCGACACCTACCGCTCGAGCGGCGCCGGCGGCCAGCACGTCAACACCACCGACAGCGCCGTGCGCATTACCCATCTGCCGACCGGCATCGTGGTGCAATGTCAGAACGAGCGGTCGCAGCACAAGAACCGGGCGACGGCCTGGGCCATGCTGCGGGCGCGGATCTATGAGGCTGAACTGAAGCGCCGGGAAGAGGAGGCGCAAGCCGCGGCAGCTGCCAAATCCGACATCGGCTTCGGCCATCAGATCCGTTCTTACGTGCTGCAGCCCTACCAGCTCGTCAAGGATCTGCGCACCGGCGTGGAGAGCACCAATCCGTCGGCCGTGCTCGACGGCGATATCGACCAATTCATCGAGGCGGCGCTCGCCGAGCGCATCCACGCCGAGCAGCCGTCGACATAATGAACCTGCTCTGAGGTGTCGGGCGGCTATTCCGCCGCGCGCGGGGTGGCACCGGTAGCCGCAGCATTCGGCTCAGCCCGCGGCTTGTCGGCTTGAGCCGGCTTGTCGGCTTTGATCGCCAGCGGATCGTCGGTGCGGCGCGACTTGCCTTCGAAATACGCGCCCTGCTCGATGGCGAGGCTCTGATGATAGATGTCGCCCTCGACATGCGACTGCGCCTGCAGCGTCACCCGCAAGCCCCTGATCGAGCCGAGCACGCGGCCGCGCACTACGACATCCTCAGCGAGCACGCAGCCAGTGATCTGCGACTTGTCACCGAGCAGGAGCGAGCCGCATTGCACGTCGCCCTGGATTTCGCCATCGACCTGGATCTCGCCTTTCGAGGTCACGTTGCCGGTGATCATCAGATCTTCGCCGATGATGGAGGGTACGAGCTTGCTGGGGCCTGCGCTCTTGACGTAGCTCGGCGAACGCTCGCCGAACGGCGTCGTTTCGGTTACCGGCCGGTCAGACATTTTGGTCAGAGGATCGCCACCCATCTCCCGCTCCGGCTTTTTGGTAAACATGACTGGTACCTCCTCAACACACGCAACCTTCCCCTTGCGCCGAAAGGAGAACGGCGCGTTGCCCCAGCAAAAGAAGCAATCGATTTCCCGCAGCGCGTATCAATGAGTTTGCCGAAAGCCGGCAAGGACCCTTAACCAAGAATATCGCCTCCTCCACGGCTTGTCATGGGCGATCTCCCGGTCTGTTGGACCGACCAAGGTCGAGCCTTGGGCGGGGCATTTGCGCGAGCATCGCCTTCCTTTGGTCGATTTTCGCGCCTCTTATGTCATTGACTCTGGGGGGATATCGAAAAAAGGGGCCATGAGCGAGCTAAGGCAGCGCTTGTTGCCCATAGCCAGGCAGCCGCTTGCGCTTGTGGGTGTCTTGCGTACGTTCTGCGCGAGCGCGAGTGACCGCGCCAAAATATTGGCTGACCAGCCGGCACTTCGCCGCGTCGCCGCGCGTTTCAAGTTCTACACGGCGAGCCTGCGCCGCACCGTCGAGCGCTGGAGGCGCGAGGCCGGACTCGGCGGCGTGTCAAGCGAACCGGTCGCAGGCGCGCTGGTCAAGATCTCCGAAGGAAGCAGAGCGCTGATGACACTGCCGGCAAGGGGCAGGGCGCTCGTCAAGCTCGTGCCCGAGCCGGTGCAGCTCGAGCTCAGGAAAATCTCGACCGGCAGCGCCCATGTCTGCCGCGAGATATTCGCAGGGATCCTGGTCGTGGGGCTGATCGCCATCGTCGGCGGCTATGGCCGGCTCGCCCGCGGTCCGATCTCGCTGCCGAGCCTAGTCCCCATGATCGAGAATGCGATTAACGGCGAGCTGTCCGACCTCCATGTCAAGATCGACGACGCAATCCTGCAACGCTCGCCGGAAGGTCCCGGCGTCTTGTTCCGCTTGCGCAATATTCGCCTGATCGACACCGACGGCTCGATCGTGGCGCAGGCGCCGCTGGCCGCCATCGGCATGAGCGGCGCGGCGTTGCTCTCGGGCCGCATCGCACCCGGCAGCGTCGACTTCATCGGACCGCGGCTGGTGTTCTATGCCTCCGACAATGGCCTGTCGCTCAGCTTCTATCGTCCCACCAGCAGCGACGTGGAGAAGTTCGTCAAGGGCACCGTCCGCGGCGCCGCTCCGGCCACTCCCGAGGCCCAGCCAGGGACGCCCACGCAAAGCGTTATTGTCAAACCGTCGGTGCCAATGAGCGCCGGACGCCAGCTCGACGTAACGCGGACCGTCACCGATGTCTTCGAGCGGGCGCGCCGCGGCAACACCTCCTACCTTACCCGCTTCGGCGTCAAGGATGCGCAAGTGGTGCTCAGCCGGGAGGGAGGGCAGACCCTGTGGCAGGTGCCGGACTTCTCCATCGACCTTCAGCATAAGAACGAGCGCAGCGTTCTTGTGGGTCAGGCCGATCTTGCTTCCAGCAAAGGCAATTGGCAGCTCGAATTCCGCACCGAGCAACGTCTCTTGCGCAAAAGCTTGAGCATTACCGCCCTGATCCAGGACCTCGTGCCATCGGGACTGGCCGAGAACTTCCCCGCCGCTGCGGCGCTGAAGGTGCTCGACCTGCCGGTCACCGGCGAGACCAACGTCGAGCTTACAAGCTCCGGCCACTTCCGCTCCGGCGAAGCCGATCTCAAGCTTGAGAAGGGCTACATCACGCCGCCCTGGGATCCCCAGAACGCCATGCAGATCGACGAAGGCAATCTGCACGTGCGCTATGCGAAAAGGAACGGGGTGTTCGAGATCAAGCCCTCCACGCTCAAATGGGGGCAGAGCCAGGCCACGATCAGCGGCGAATTCACTCCCGCGGGTGACGACCATGGCGCGCCGAGCTGGATCTTCAAGCTCAGGGCGCACGACGCCGTGCTCGCCGCCGCGGAGTTCGGGCTGTCTCCGCTCAAGGTCGATGAATGGTCGGCGGAAGGCAACGTCACGCCCGATCGCGGCCGCGTGACGCTTTCACGTTTCGTGATCCGTTCCGGCAGCGCGTCGATCGAGCTCGCCGGCAGCGTCGCCGATGCACCGGGCTCCCCGGAGGTGCATCTGACCGGCACGGTCAGTCCGATGCCCATCGACGTGCTCAAGCGGTTCTGGCCCAAATTCCTCGCCGGCGATGCGCGCAAATGGGTCATGCAAAATGTGAGCGGCGGCGAGGTGCTTGGCGGCAAGGTCGCCGTTTCGCTCGAGCCCGGCGAGCTTGCCCGCATGGAGGCCGGCGCCGAGCTCGCGCCGGAGGCCGTGAATGTGGAGCTCGACCTCGCCAATATGAGCCTCACCTATATCGAGAAGCTGCCGCCGATCCTCACCGGCAACGCCAAGATGAAGGTATCGGGGCTCATCTTCTCCGTGGACATTCCGCAGGCGAAGATTGTGCTGCCGTCAGGTCAGGAAATTGCCCTCAGCGAAGGCCGCTACTTCATTCCCGACCTGCGTCCCGACCCGCAACAGGCTCAGATCACATTCAAGGCGAGCAGCGCCACCGCGACCGCGCTCGAGCTGCTCGACCATGAGCCTCTCGGCTACATGCAGGCCGTGGGCATGAAGCCCGACGCATTTGGCGGGACCGCCACGGGGAGCTTCGTTCTCGACATGCCGATGCGCGAAGACCTCAAATTCACGGACGTCAAGATGCGCGGGGAAGCGCGCCTCGATCAGGTGGTCGCCTCGAACGTGGTGGGCAATCTCAACGTCGAGGGCGGCACCATTGACGTGAACGTCACCGAGCAGGCGCTCGACGCGCGCGGCCAAATTCTGATCAAGGGCCTGCCGGCCGAGCTTGCCTGGCAGCGTATCTTCTACGAGCCTGAAGAGCGGCAACCGCCAATCAGGATCAGCACGACGCTCGATGAGAATGCGCGCGAGGCTCTCGGGCTCAAGATCTCGCATTTGCTGCACGGGCCGCTTCCCGTCACGCTGTCCGTCGTGCGCAATGCGCAAGGCGCGCAAAGCCTCAGCATGCAGGCGGACCTGACCCAAGCCCAGCTCATTTTCGGCAACATGGGCTGGACCAAACCCCCCGGGCGCCGCGCCACCATGCAATTCGACGTGGCGCAAGCCGAAGACGGCTCGACCGATCTCACCAACCTCAAGATCCTCGGCGACGACATCGCCATCAACGGCTCGATCTCTCTCTCCCCCGAGCAGCACCTCAAATCCTTCTACTTCTCCGACTTCTCCTTCGACCGGCTCACCCATGTCGAAATCAGTGCCACGGTGCGCGACGGCAACGTGCTCGAGGTCGATGCCCATGGTCCGAGCTATAACGGCAAGCAATTCTTCCAGTCTTTGTTCTCGGCCGGCCAGCTTGCCGAGGATTCAGATGCACCAGACCCGTTCAGCGTCGACCTGACGGCGCGGATCGGCACGGTGGTGGGTTTCTACGATACGAGCGTCACCGACGCCCAGGTCACGCTGCAAAAGCGCGCTGGGCGTCTCGTAGCGCTAAACGCCACTGCCCAGCTCAACGGCCGCGTGCCGCTCGCCGTGAAGCTCGAGCAACCAAACGGCGCACGCATCATCCGTGCTGAATCGCGTGACGCCGGCGCTGCCTTCCGCCTCATCGGTTTCTACCCCAAGGTCGAAGGCGGCGAGGGCTCGCTCGAGGTCAATCTCGACGCGAGCGAGCCCGGAATGAAGACCGGCACCCTATGGGCGCGCGACTTCTCCGTGCTCGGCAATTCCGTGGTGAGCGACGTGCTCACCGATCCGCAATCTCAGGCGCTCGGCGGCGAGCGCAAGAAGGAGGTGCGGCAAAGCCGTATCGCCTTCAACCAGCTACGCGCGCCGTTCTCGGTTGGTAAGGGGCAGTTCCTGTTGAACGACGCTTACGTAAACGGGCCGCAGCTCGGCGCCACCATGCGCGGCCGCGTCGACTTCAAATCGCAGACGGTCAATCTCGGGGGCACTTATGTGCCCCTTTATGGTTTGAACTCGGCGCTCGGGGCGATCCCAATTCTTGGCGGCATCTTCGTCGGGCGGCAGGGAGAAGGCGTCGTCGGCATCACCTTCGCCATCCAGGGTAAGCTCGACGACCCGAACGTGCTGGTCAATCCGATGTCGGTGGTGGCGCCGGGAATCTTCCGTCAGATCTTCGAGTTCAGAGGCGAGGGAAAGAACGCCGCCTCGACCACGGCACCCCCATCGGATTTCGGCACTTTCGGCGACATCGCGCACTAGCCCCGAGCCGCAGACGCTATACCGGGCGGATCAGCACGTGCCGCTTCTTGCCGAGCGACAGCTTGATCACGCCCTCAGGCGTGAGATCGGCGAGCGTCAACAGCCGCTTCTCGTCGGTGACCGTCTTGTCGTTCACCTTGAGGCCGCCGCCCTTGATCTGGCGGCGCGCTTCGCTCGTCGACGGCACGAAGCCGACATGGGTGTTGGCGGTGAGAACGCCCCAGCCTCGTTCCAGCTCCGCGCGGGCGATCTCGAAGGTCGGCAAGGTCTCCGATAACGTGCCCTGCTCGAAGGTCGCGCGCGCGGTGCCTTCCGCCCGGTCGGCGGCCTCGCGGCCGTGCAGCAACGCCGTGGCTTCGGTCGCGAGCACCTTCTTCGCTTCGTTCAGCTCAGCACCCTGCAGGCTCGCCAGCCGCTCGATCTCGTCGAGCGGCACTTCGGTGAATAGCTTGAGGAAGCGGCTGACATCGGCATCCTCGGTGTTCCGCCAATATTGCCAATAGTCGTAGGGGGAGAGCATGTCGGGGTTGAGCCACACGGCGCCTGAGGCGGTCTTGCCCATCTTGGCGCCAGACGCGGTGGTGAGCAGCGCCGTAGTGAGCCCGAACAGCTCCACCCCGTCGGCGCGGCGGCCAAGCTCGATGCCGTTGACGATGTTGCCCCATTGATCCGATCCGCCCATCTGCAGCCGGCAGCCGAAGCGGCGGTAGAGCTCGACGAAGTCGTAGGCCTGCAGCACCATGTAGTTGAACTCGATGAACGAGAGCGGCTGCTCGCGCTCGAGCCTGAGCTTCACCGAATCGTAGGAAAGCATGCGGTTGACGCTGAAATGGCGTCCATAGTCGCGCAGGAAATCGATGTAGTTGAGCTCATTCAGCCAGTCGGCATTGTTGACCATGAGCGCGTCGCTGCCGCTTCCGCCGAAGCTCACGAATTTGCCGAACACCGACTCGATGCCGCCGATATTGGCGGCGATCTCCGCATCGGTCAGGAGCTTGCGCGCCTCGTCCTTGCCGGAAGGATCGCCGACCTTGGTGGTGCCGCCGCCGATCAGCACGATCGGCTTGTGCCCGGCCTGCTGCAGCTTGTGCAGCATCATGATCCCGAGCAGATTGCCGACATGCAGGCTCGGCGCGGTACAATCGAAGCCGATATAGCCGGTGATGCACCCCGATTTTGCGAGCTCGTCGAGGCCCGCCTCGTCGGTCACTTGGTGAACATAGCCGCGGGCTTTAAGCTCGTTGAGGAACTCCGATTTGGTCGTGCTCATGATGGCTGCCCGGGTAGAAATATCAGCGAGCCTGTATCAGGTTTAAGCAGGAATTGCACGGGAAGGAGACAGGCTTGCAGAGCGTGATGACGGTGATCGGGCTGATGAGCGGCGCAGGGCTCGAAGGCATCGACGTCGCCCTTGTCGCGACCGACGGCGAGCGCCGGCTGGAGCGCCGGCAAAGCCTGACCTTTCCCCTGACCGCCGAGCAGCGGAAGAGCCTCAGTAAGGCGATTGCCGCCGGTCATGCGGCCCGGATCGAGCAAGACCTGGTCGCGTTCTGCGCCGAAGCGGTCAAGCATTTCCTTGAGAGCTTTGCGCTGGCGCGGGACGCCGTCGCCCTCATCGGCTTTCAGAGCGAGACGGCGGGCAGGATCGGATTTGGCGAAGCGTTGGCGCGGGCGACCGGCATCGACGTCGTCTACGATTTCGCGGCAGCGGATCTTGAAGCTGGAGGGCAGGGAAGGCCGCTCGATCCGGTCTACCACCGCGCTCTTGCCGAGGCTGCCGGGATCGCGCGTCCGCTCGCCGTGGTCGAAATCGGCGCCCGCGCCACCGTGACCTATATCGGCGAGGACGGAAGTTTGATCGCCTTCGATGCAGGTCCCCCCGTCACCGCCCAAGCCATCCTTGGCCTGAGCGAGCGGCTTCCGGCCAGGCCTCTCCTCTGGCTCATTGGCGGGGCGGCCGATGCGCTACTCGAGGCGTTGGGCAACCGGCTTGGCGAGCCCGTTCAGCGCGCCGAGGAGATGGGATGGTCCAAGGACCATTTCGGGGCAGAGACCTTCGCCTATCTCGCCGTGCGCTCGATGCGGAAGCTGCCCTTGAGCTTCCCCGGCACGACGGGGGTCAAGCAGCCGATGACCGGCGGCAGGCTTGCCCGCGCCCCTCGGCGCTAAAACGGCAACTCTCGGCGGCTAGCGAGTCACTTCTTGTAGCCCACGAAGTAAGCGCCAATCACAGCGCCCGATGCATCTTTGATCGGCTCATAGTCGGCGATATAGCCCGTGCCGAGGATCGGCACCTCGCCGAAAAAGGCCTTGCCCGCCTTGATCGAGTTGAGTGCCGGGCCTGCGAGAGCAGTTCCGATCGCACGGCCGCTGCCATCCGGATTTTGCACGTTGGTCGCGACGCGGATGAAGCCGACATCGCTCTTCACGAGCAGGGTCGCCGCCATGCCCTTTCCGCCTGCCTTGGCGACCTCATCGACCATGGCAAAGTTGTTGTTCATCTTGGTCGAGCCGAAATAGAGGGCGGGGGCTTCCTTGCCGCCGACGGCTTCATTTCCCTCGATCTTCGGCGCTCCCAATTTCGCCGTGTCCGCTTTCAGGGCCTCCATGGATTTTACCACTCTGGCGTCCTGGGCATTGCCTGTGCTCGGGACCAGCAGGGAGCTTGCAAGGAAGCCAAGCGCAAGAGCGATGATGCGGGCGACAAGCCTCGATCTGGCACGTGGCCTTGCTGCGGCAGGCGCCGCAATCAAGTTCAAGGTTATGGGTTGCATGGGTTCCTCCTTGGATTGAGCGGCGGCTTCATGCCTATGCTCTGACCATGGGAACCGCCGCGCGGCAGTACGAAGAACCCCGCTAGCGCTGAGGTACAATACACCCGCCGGCGCGGGAAACACAGCAACAACCTAGGCCGCCGACTCGCGCTTCTTCTTCTTGCCCAACCGCTTGTCGAGATAGGCGTCGACCACTTCCATGAGGCCGTCCATACGGCCCTCGAAGAAATGGTTCGCCTCCGGCACGGTGGCGTGATCGATGACGATGCCCTTCTGGGTCTTGAGCCGGTCCACCAGCCCGCGCACGGACTCGGTCGGCACCACGCGGTCCCTGGCGCCGTTCACCATCAAGCCTGAGGACGGGCAAGGCGCAAGAAAGGTGAAGTCGTAGAGATTGGCTGGAGGCGCCACGGAGATGAAGCCTTCGACCTCAGGCCGGCGCATCAGGAGCTGCATGGCGATCCAGGCGCCGAACGACACGCCTGCGATCCAGCACGAGCCGGCATCGGCGTTATAGGCCTGCATCCAGTCGAGCGCGGTGGCGGCATCGGCCAGTTCGCCGGGGCCGTTGTCGAACAGCCCCTCGCTCCGCCCCACGCCGCGGAAGTTGAAGCGCAGCACCGAGAACCCCCGCCGCTGAAAGGCGTAATACAGGTGATAGACAACCTGGTTATTCATGGTGCCGCCGAACTGCGGATGCGGGTGCAGAATGAGCGCAACCGGGGCGTTCGGACGGGGGTTGTGGTGGTAACGGGCTTCGATCCGACCGGCAGGACCGTTGATATTCACCTCAGGCATCAAGTCTTGACCTCAAACGAGACAATTTCGACGATTGGGAGAGGGGCCAGGAGCCTCGACAATGGCTGGCGCGCCGCCGCAAAACTTGACTCTGCCGCTCAGGAATCCTATACAAACATAAGATTTAGAATTGTTCCAAACAAGGACGCTCCGGCCATTTATGGTGATGGAGCGGTCCAAGCCTCGGGCCGCGCTTCATAGCATGCGCGATGGGGGCTCGTGCAAGCGCTAACGGCGGCCCCTTCGGTCCGCGAGCTTCTGAGGCATGACGACGCGTTCGTATCTCGATTACAACGCCACAGCTCCGCTTCGGCCGGAGGTGCGCGAAGGCATGATTGCCGCCTTGGACACGCACGGCAACCCGTCCTCGGTGCATGCCGAGGGCAGGGAGGCGAGGGCGCTCGTCGAAGCCGCGCGGGCGAAGGTCGCGAAGCTTGCCGGAGCCAAGCCTGAAACTGTGATCTTCACGAGCGGCGGCAGCGAGGCGAATGCGCTCGCCCTTGCCGCGCAAACCGGCGAAGCCTGGCATTGTTATATCTCAGCGGTTGAGCATTCTTCGGTGCTCGCCGGAGGCAGGTTCTATCGCGAGAGCACGACCCGAATTCCCGTGTCTGGCGATGGGGTTATCGACCTCGGCGTGCTTGAGAAAGAGCTTACCAAACACCATCTCGGAGGGTGGAGGCCCTTCGTTTCGCTGATGGCGGCCAACAACGAAACCGGCGCCATCCAGCCGGTCGCCGCCGCAGCCGAGATCGTCCATGGGGCGGGCGGTATTCTGCATACCGATGCGGTTCAGGTCGCCGGCAGGCTGTCGCTCGATTTCACCGCGCTCGGCGCCGACATGATGACGCTTTCGGCGCACAAGATTGGTGGACCCAAGGGCGTCGGCGCTCTCGTGCTCCGCGAAGGCGTGCCCGTCGAGCCCCTGATCAAGGGCGGAGGCCAGGAGCGGCGCCGGCGCGCCGGCACCGAGAATGTTGCCGGCATCGTCGGCTTCGGCGTCGCGGCCGAGCTCGCTGGGGCGGAAGTGGATAGGGCCTCTGAGCCTGCCGCTCTCCGCGATGAGTTGGAGAAGAGGGCGCTTGGCGTCGAGCCGGACACGGTGGTGGTGTCGGGACGGGTGGCGCGGCTCCCGAATACGAGCTGCCTTGCGGTTCCCGGCACCAAGGCCGAGACCTTGGTCATCGGGCTCGATCTCGCGGGGGTCGCGGTCAGCGCAGGGAGCGCCTGCTCGTCGGGAAAGGTCGAGGCCTCGCATGTGTTGAGCGCCATGGGCCTCTCCCAGGAGCTTGCGCAAGGCGCGATCCGCGTGAGCCTTGGTTTTGGCACCGTGAGTGCCGATATCGAGAGATTTATCAGTGCCTGGAGCGAGCTGATCAAGAGGATGCGGCAGCGCCAGGAGGCGGCTTTAACGGCCGCGTGACAAAAAGGACTTTGGAGTAGAGCCATGCCGGCAGTGCAAGAGACAGTCGCCCGCGTTCGCGAGATCGACGTCGACAAGTACAAATACGGCTTCTTCACCGACATCGAATCGGTCAAGGCCCCGAAGGGCCTCTCCGAGGAGGTGGTCCGCTTCATCTCGGCGAAGAAGAACGAGCCCGAGTGGCTGCTCGATTGGCGGCTCGAGGCCTATCGCCGTTGGCTCACCATGCAGGAGCCGACCTGGGCGAATGTGCATCACCCCAAGATCGATTATCAGGATCTCTATTATTATTCCGCGCCGAAAAGCACGGAAGGTCCGAAAAGCCTCGCCGAGGTCGATCCGGAGCTGCTCGAGACCTATGCCAAGCTCGGCATCCCGCTGAAGGAGCAGAAGCTGCTCGCGGGGGTCAAGGAGTTGCGCGTTGCCGTCGACGCCGTGTTCGATAGCGTGTCCGTGGTCACGACCTTCAAGGAGGAGCTGGGCAAGGCCGGCGTGATCTTCTGCTCGATCTCGGAGGCGGTGCAGAACCATCCCGAGCTCGTGAAGAAATATCTGGGGTCGGTGGTGCCGATCACCGACAATTTCTTCGCCACGCTAAACTCCGCGGTCTATTCCGACGGAAGCTTCGTCTATGTGCCGGAAGGCGTGCGCTGCCCGATGGAGCTCTCCACCTATTTCCGCATCAATGCCGAGCAGACTGGCCAGTTCGAGCGGACCCTGATCATCGCCGACAAGGGCGCCTATGTCAGCTACCTCGAAGGTTGCACCGCGCCGATGCGCGACGAGAACCAGCTTCACGCCGCCGTGGTCGAGCTGATCGCGCTCGACAATGCCGAGATCAAGTACTCGACGGTGCAGAACTGGTACCCCGGCGACAAGGAAGGCAAAGGCGGCATCTACAATTTCGTCACCAAGCGCGGCGATTGCCGGGGCAAGAACTCGAAGATTTCGTGGACTCAGGTGGAGACCGGCTCGGCCATCACCTGGAAGTATCCGAGCTGCATCCTGCGCGGCGACGGCTCGCGCGGCGAGTTCTACTCGATCGCCATCTCCAACGGCTATCAGCAGGTCGATAGCGGCACCAAGATGATCCATCTCGGCAAGGACACGTCGAGCCGCATCATCTCCAAGGGCATTGCCGCAGGCCACTCCAACAACACCTATCGCGGGCTCGTCTCAGCGCACCGCCGGGCGACCAACGCGCGGAACTTCACCAATTGCGATTCGCTGCTGATCGGCGACAAGTGCGGCGCGCACACCGTCCCCTATATCGAGGCGAAGAATGCGAGCGCGACCTTCGAGCATGAGGCGACGACGTCGAAGATTTCCGACGATCAGTTGTTCTACTGCCTCTCCCGTGGGCTTTCGCCGGAGGAGGCGGTGGCGCTGATCGTCAACGGCTTCGTCCGCGACGTGCTCCAGCACCTTCCCATGGAGTTCATGGCCGAGACGCAGAAGCTGATCGGCATCAGCCTGGAGGGCAGTGTCGGTTAGTCCGGAATGACGAAACAGAGTCAATCCCAGCGAGTTAGAGAGACATCGTAATGCTTGAGATCAAGAATCTTCACGTCAATGTCGATGGCCGCGAGATCCTGAAAGGCCTCGACCTCGAGCTGCCCAAGGGCCAGGTCCATGCCATCATGGGCCCGAACGGCTCCGGCAAATCCACGCTCGCTTACGTGCTCGCCGGCAAGCAGGACTACGAGGTGACGGCAGGCTCGGTCACCTGGAACGGCCAGGACCTGCTCGCCATGGACCCGAGCGAGCGCGCCGCCGCCGGCGTTTTCCTCGCCTTCCAATACCCGATGGAGATCCCCGGCGTCGCCACCATGACCTTCCTGCGCACTGCCGCCAACGCCGTGCGCAAAGCGCGCGGGAAGCCTGAGCTGTCCACGCCGGAGTTCCTGCGCTTCGTGCGCGAGAAGGCCGGGGAGCTGAAGATCGACCCCGAGATGCTGCGCCGGCCTTTGAATGTCGGCTTCTCCGGCGGCGAGAAGAAGCGGAACGAGATCCTGCAAATGTCGCTGCTCGACCCGTCGCTCTGCGTCCTCGACGAGACCGATTCAGGCCTCGACATCGATGCCGTGCGCATCGTGGCCGAGGGCGTCAACGCGCTGCGCGGTCCTGATCGTGCCATGCTGGTGATCACGCACTATCAGCGGCTGCTCGACTACATCGTTCCTGACCGGGTGCATGTGCTCTCCGACGGGCGCGTGGCGCGCTCGGGCGGTCCTGAGCTTGCGCTCGAGCTGGAAGAGTCAGGCTACGCCGAGTTCGGCGATGCCGCCGGCCAGGCTGCGTAAGGGGACGGCATGGAGCTTCCGGTCAAGCAGTTCCAGACTCGCGCCGAGCAGGCCTTTGTCGACCTGTTCAACGCGGCCGAGCAGGGGCTCCCCGGCGCCGGCAACCCTTGGGTCGCCGATCTGCGCGCCAAGGCGATCGACGCCTATGAAGCGCTCGGGCTGCCGCACCGTCGGGTGGAAGCCTGGAAATATACCGATCTCCGCTCCCGCCTCACCGAGGCTCTTCCGCTCGCGCGTGCGACCGGCGTCGCCGTCACCGAGGCTGAGCTCGAGAAGGCGCTCGGCGCCGAGATCGCGGGTCTCCTCGCTTACCGGCTGGTCATTGTGGAAGGCGAGCTCAGGGCCGAGCTGTCAGACCTCGCCGGACTGAAAGCAGCCGGCGCCGAAGTGATCTCCATCACCGAGGCGTTGCAAAAGCCGCCGCGCTGGCTCAAGGCCGCGCTCGGCAAGATCAACGCACAAGACCGCGATCCGGTCGTGGCCTTGAACCTCGCATTGATGAGCGGCGGCGTGGGCCTCCGCCTCGCCAAGGGCGTCACCCTCGACAAGCCGGTTCACCTCATCCACATCGATGGCGGCGAGCCTGCCAGCGTGGTCACGCGCAACGTCGTCCTCGTCGAGGAGGGCGCCTCGCTCGATCTCCTGGAAAGCTACGCAAGCCTAGGCGGCCGCGAGCTGCAGCGAAACGCGGTGACCGAGATCGAGGTCGGCGACCGGGCCGGCGTCAACCACATCAAGCTCCAGCGCGAAGAGGAGGCAGCCTTCCACCTCGTCACCTGGCTCGTGAAGCTCGACGCCGACGCAAACTACAAGGCCTTCCAGTTCTCGACCGGAGCTGCGCTCTCCCGCAGCCAGATCTATGCCGCCTTCACCGGCGAGGGGTCGACCCTCGACGTGTCCGGGGCGCTCCTCATGCGCGGCCATCAGCATTGCGACACGACGCTGCTCGTCGAGCATCGCGTTCCGCGCTGCGTGAGCCGCGAGCTGTTCAAGGCCGTGCTCGACAACGAGGCGCGCGGCGTGTTCCAGGGCAAGATTATCGTCTCGCCCGGTGCGCAGAAGACCGACGGCAAGCAGGTGGCGCAGGCGCTGCTGCTCTCCGAGACGGCAGAGTTCGAACTCAAAGCCAGAGCTTGAGATCTTCGCCGACGACGTGGTGTGCGGCCACGGCTCGACCTCGGGCCAGATCGACGAGGATCTGTTGTTCTACCTCGAAGCCCGCGGCATTCCCGAGGACCAGGCCCGCGCTTTGCTGATCCAGGCCTTTGTCGGCGAGGCGGTCGAGCGCCTCGAGCATGAGGGTCTGCGGGAGGCACTGCTCAAGGCGTCGGCCGAATGGCTCGGCGTCAACTTCGACTGACGGCGGACAGCCCATGACGATCTTGCCGAAATCGGTTTCGAACCTCAGCGCAAGACCCGTTGCCTATGATGTCGAGTCCATCCGCGCCGACTTCCCGATCCTGAGGCAGAAGGTCCACGGCAAGCCTCTCGTCTATCTCGACAACGGCGCCTCGGCGCAGAAGCCCCGAGCGGTGCTCGACACTATTCAGCGCGCCTACGCTGAAGAATACGCCAACGTCCATCGCGGGCTCCACTACCTCAGCAACCTCTCCACCGCCAATTTCGAGAAGGCGCGGGAGACGGTGCGCGGCCTCATCAATGCCCGCTCCGACGCCGAGATCATCTTCACCCGCAACGCCACCGAAGCCATCAATCTGGTGGCGAGCTCCTATGGCGCCCCGCATATCGGAGAGGGCGACGAGATCGTGCTTTCCATCATGGAGCACCATTCCAACATCGTGCCCTGGTATTTTCTGAAGGAGCGGCAAGGCGCCGTCCTGAAATGGGCGCCGATCTCCGACGACGGCGAGCTGCTGCTCGACAAGTTCGAGGCGCTGCTCACCCCGCGTACCAAGATGGTCGCCATCACCCATATGTCGAACGTGCTCGGCACCATCGTCCCCATCAAGGAGGTGGTCCGCATGGCGCACACCCGCGGCATCCCCGTGCTGGTCGACGGCGCGCAAGGCGCGGTGCACCTTCCGGTCGATGTTCAGGATCTCGATTGCGACTTCTATGCCTTCACCGGCCATAAGCTCTATGGCCCGACCGGCATCGGCGTGCTCTACGGCAAAAAGGAGCTGCTCGAGACCATGCGCCCCTATCAGGGCGGCGGCGAGATGATCGGCACGGTGACCACCGAGCGCATCACTTATGCGACGCCGCCCCATCGCTTCGAGGCCGGCACGCCGGCCATCGTGCAGGCCATCGGCCTCGGTGCCGCCATCGACTATGTGGAGAGCGTCGGCCGCGAGCGCATCAAGGCGCATGAGGATCGGCTGCTCGCCTATGCCATGCAGCGCCTCGGCGAGCTCAATTGGCTTCGCATCTTTGGCCATGCCAAGCACAGGGGCTCGATCATCTCCTTCGAGATGCAAGGCGCCCATCCGCACGACGTCAGCACCATTCTCGACCGTTACGGCGTGGCCGTCAGGGCCGGTACCCATTGCGCCGAGCCGCTTCTCGCGCGCTATGGCGTCACCTCGACTGCACGGGCCTCCTTTGCCATGTATAATACGCTCGAAGAGGTCGACCGGCTGGTCGAGGCGCTGCACAAGGCGCATGACATGTTCGCTTGAGGCGAAAGACGGAAATGACTGAAAAGATTCAAGAGAACGAGGAGAGGGGAGTTGACTCTGAGGCGCCGGCGGAGGCTAAGCCTTCCGCGGAGCCCGCAGCCGCGCCCTCGCCCGAGCACGACCAGCTCAAGGACGACCTCGTGGCGGCGCTGAAGACCGTGTTCGATCCCGAGATCCCTGTCGACATCTATGAGCTTGGCCTGATCTACCGGCTGGACGTCGATGAAGCGCGCAACATCGAGGTGGACATGACCTTGACCGCCCCCGGCTGCCCTGTTGCCGGCGACATGCCCGGCTGGGTGGAGAACGCCGTCTCGTCCGTTCCGGGCGTAGGCCAGGTGAAGGTCAACCTCGTGTTCGATCCTCCCTGGGACCCGAGCCGCATGTCCGAGGAGGCGCGGCTTGCCCTCAACATGTTCTAGGCGGACTTGAACCGGACGCCGATCTATCCCAATTTGAGACCATGACCGCACCGAAGCTCATGACCCTGACCGATACCGCCGCCGAGCGCATCCGCGCGCTCATGTCGGCCTCAGGCAAGGACGCCACCGGCTTGCGCATCGGCGTGAAGAAGGGCGGTTGCGCCGGCATGGAATACACCATGAGCTATGCCGAGACGAAGGCGCCGCATGACGAGGTGGTCGAGGACAAGGGCGTGCGCATCCTCATCGATCCGACCGCGGTCTTGTTCCTGCTTGGCACCGAGATCGACTACCGCAGCGACCGCATGACCTCTGGCTTCGTGTTCAACAATCCGAACCAGACAGGCTCTTGCGGCTGCGGCGAGTCGGTGTCGCTCACCCCGGCCACCGAAGCGGGCCGCGTAGACGCTACCGACAGCTAGACTGAAATCTCTTAAATCTGACGAGAGCGTGTAGCGCGCCCTAGTCCAGCGGACGCACGGAGCGCGTCATGAAGGCTGGAACATGCTCGCCCATGCCGCGCACGCCACCGCCGCGCGAGGGCTGCGGGGCCTTAGGCGGCCGATGGCCGGTATGCTGGGATTGCGGCTTAGGTGCTGGCGCGTGGTGGGAGTGAGTATGCGCAGCTGGCGGCGCCGAGCTCTGGGCTGGCTTCGTCTGAACTGCTTTTGGCGGCTGCTGCTCGCGTCTCGGCTGATTTTGCTGCGGGTGGGGCTGATAGGGCTGGTGTGGTTTGTTGGCTTTATGCGCGGGCGAACCCCCATGCTCCTTGCGCTGACTGTCGGGGCGTCCGTTCGCGCTTGCCGGCGCTCCGCTGCCCCTGCGGCTTGATCGCGAGCCGCGCCGGTTGCGTCCGTTCGAGCGGCCCCGGTCTTCGCGCGCGTGGGATATCTCTTCAGCGCTCGGCTGGCCATCGATCCATGGGATGTCCTGGTGAAGCAGCCTCTCGATCGCCTTGATCGCCTTGATCTCTTTCGGCGTCACCAGGGTGGCGGCGAAGCCTTCGCGCCCGGCGCGTCCGGTGCGCCCGATGCGGTGGACGTAATCCTCGGGATGAATCGGAACGTCATAGTTGAAGATGTGGCTGACCTCGGGGATATCGAGGCCGCGGGCAGCGACGTCGCTCGCGGCAAGGAAGGTGATCGTGCCGTTACGGAAGGCGTCGAGCGTCGCCGTGCGTTGATGCTGGTCCATGTCGCCATGCAGGGCGCCGACATTGAAGCCGTGCCGCTGGAGCGAGCGGTGGACGATGCCCACGTCTTTCTTGCGATTGCAGAAGATGATCGCGTTCTTGACGTTGGTCTCCCGCATGAGCGCTCGGAGCGCCTCGCGTTTGCCTGCGGCGTCGTCAGGCGCCTTTTTCAGCCGTTGCATGATCGTCGTGGCCGCCGGGGCCTGCGGCGCGATTTCGATGCGCTCGGGCCGGTGCAGGAAGTTGTCGACGAGGCGTTGAATCTCGGCCGGCATGGTTGCCGAGAAGAACAGCGTTTGCCGGGTGAAGGGGAGAAGCTTGCAGATGCGCTCGACATCGGGGATGAAGCCCATGTCGAGCATGCGGTCTGCTTCGTCGATGACCAGGATCTCAATGCCGTTGAGCAGAAGCTTGCCGCGCGTGAAATGGTCGAGCAGGCGGCCTGGCGTGGCGATCACCACGTCGGCGCCGCGGTCAAGCTTGCGATCCTGATCCTCGTAGGACACGCCGCCGATCAAGAGCGCCACGGTCAGATTTTGGTTCTTGCCAAGAATTTCGAAATGCTCCGCGACCTGCGCCGCAAGCTCGCGCGTCGGCGCAAGGATCAGCGAGCGCGGCATGCGGGCTCGTGCCCGGCCTCGCTCGAGCCGCGTCAACATCGGCAGCACGAACGACGCCGTCTTGCCGGTGCCGGTCTGGGCGATGCCGAGCACGTCGCGACCTGCGACGGCATGCGGTACGGCTTGGGCTTGGATGGGAGTGGGAGACTCGAAACCCGCCGCTTGAACAGCGGATAAAACCTTTGAACTTAAGCCAAGTTGCGAAAAGCTCATGAATTAGCAAAACAAGCGCGGGCCCGAAGCACCACGCGCATTTTCTTTCGTTTTAATGGCGCAATTATTTGCTGCAACAATTCGCGCAGCCTGCGCAAGACATCTACCAAAGCAATGAGGTCTTATACCCTGCAATGCTTGCTCCTCAAATAGGGGGCGGGCGCATCATGCGCAAGAGACAAATGGCCGTCCAGCTGTCTAATCGTCCTTGGGCACATTGGTCGGGGCCGCAGCCGGAGCGGCAGCAGGGGTCTTCGCCGGCGCCTTGGACATGGCGTATTTGCCGGGCGCGGTCCCTTTGACGTACAGGCTGATGTCCTTGTCGGCGTCGAAATCGTACGAGCTCACGATGATAGTGATCTCATTGTCCTTGCTCTCTTCGCCTTCGATCTCGATCGACGCATTGCCGAGCTTCTGATCGTTGACCTCCTTGAGCGGCACCGTGGCGACGATCTTGGGGACCGGATCGGTTTCCGACAGCACAAGCCACTGCAAATAGACGTGCGCCCCGAAGGATTGCTCGCTCCCGCTCATGATCACGATGGCGCGGTAGAAACCTCCTTGTTTGCCTTCCGACCACGAGCCGCCGGTGACGACGTCGGCAACCTCCGGCGGAAGGCTCTCGACGACCTTGGCATCGTCATCGGCCGCCGAAGCTGAGGCCGGCGGGATAAGCGCAACGGCAAGGAGCGCGGCAGCGCGCAACATGGGTTTGAGCATGAGGAACCCCCTAAGCTTTGAATCTGACGCGACGCTTGAACCGGCCTCGCCACGCTGACTTTAGAGTATCGCATCTCATTGTGACAGACTATGACGGCCCTTGCGCATCGTCCTTAAGCGGCGGAAAACGATGCTTTCGCGCATCTAGGGAGGCGGCGGCAGGACATGCAGGACTACGCCGAAGTGGTGGTGAAGCCGCCGATTCTGTTCGCCGGCGCCGTTCTTCTTGGCTGTCTCTTGAGCTGGATCGTTCCGCTTGGGCCCGGGCTCGGCTCGGCCAACACACGCGCCCTTGCCGCCGGCGGCGCGCTCGCCCTCGTTGGACTTGCGCTTGGCGCTCTTTCGGTGCGTCAGTTCCGGCAGGCTGGCACGAGCGTTATTCCGGGCGAGCCATCGACGGTGCTGCTCGAAAGCGGCCCATATCGCTTCACGCGGAACCCGATCTATATCGCTTTTGTCATCCTTTATTTCGGACTCGCCGTCATGCTGACCAGCGCTTGGATGCTTCTGCTTCTCATTCCGGTGCTGATCATCCTACAGCGCGGCGTGGTCGAACGCGAGGAAGCCTATCTGCAGGCAAAGTTCGGCGAGGCCTACCGCAAATACCTGGCGCGCGTTCCGAGGTGGCTGTAGTTCAAATATCCAGCTCGTCCGGTTTGGCGAATTCGGCGCGCTCCTGGATGAATTGGAAGCGCGCCTCTGGCTTGTTGCCCATGAGCTGATCGACGACTTTGGTCGTGAGGTTGCGCTCGTTCTCGACGATCTCAACGCGGAGCAGCGTGCGGACGCTGCGGTCCATGGTCGTTTCCTTGAGCTGCTTCGGCAGCATCTCGCCCAGGCCCTTGAAACGCGAGACATCGACCTTGCCCCTGCCGTTGAACTCTGACTTGAGCAGCTCGGCCTTATGCGCGTCGTTCCGCGCGTAGGCGGTCTTGGCACCCTGGCTCAGGCGGTAGAGCGGCGGCACGGCGAGATAGAGATGTCCGCCTTCGATCAGCCCGCGCATCTCCTGGTAGAAGAAAGTGATGAGCAGCGAGGCGATGTGGGCACCGTCAACGTCGGCGTCGGTCATGATCACGACCTTCTCGTAGCGAAGGTCCTGGTCGCGGTATTGCGTGCCCGTGCCGCAGCCAAGCGCCTGAATGAGGTCCGCGAGCAGCTGATTGTCGGCGAGCTTGGTCGAGCTTGCGCTCGCCACGTTGAGGATCTTGCCGCGCAAGGGGAGCACCGCCTGGCTCGCCCGGTCGCGCGCCTGCTTGGCGGAACCGCCGGCTGAGTCGCCCTCGACGATGAAGATCTCGGTGCCTTCGGCGGCACTCAGCGCGCAATCGGCGAGCTTGCCGGGAAGACGCAAGCGCCTGGTCGCGGTCTGCCTGCCAATCTCTTTTTCTTTCTTGCGGCGAAGCCGCTCCTCGGCGCGGTCGAGCACCCAGTCGAGCAGGCGATTGGCTTGCGGCGGATTGCCGGTGAGCCAATGGTCGAAGGCGTCGCGCAACGTGGTCTCGACGATGCGAGTGGCTTCCTGGGTCGCGAGCCGGTCCTTGGTCTGTCCCTGGAACTCAGGCTCGCGGATGAACATGGAGAGCAGCGCGCCGGCCGTGGACAAGATGTCCTCCGCCGTCAGTTGCGCGGCCCGCTTATTGCCGACGAGCTCGCCATAGGCGCGCAAGCCCTTGACGAGAGCTGAGCGCAGGCCGGCCTCGTGCGTGCCGCCGTCAGGCGTTGGCACCGTGTTGCAATAGGAGTTGAGGAAGCCGTCCTCGCCGGCGACCCAGGCGATGGCCCATTCCACCGCGCCATGGCCTTCGCGCTTGTTGCTTTTGCCGGTGAAGAATTCCTTGGTCACGGTCTCCTGGCCTTCGATGCGGCCGGCGAGAAAGTCCTTGAGACCACCTGGAAAGTGGAGCACGGCGCTTGCGGGCGTGTCCTTGTCTCCGGCGAGCAGCGCCGCGGCGCAGGACCAGCGGATCTCCACACCGCCGAAGAGATAGGCCTTTGAGCGCGACATGCGGAACAGCCGCGCCGGCGCAAAGGCCACGCCCTTGCCGAAGATCTTTGGGTCAGGCTTGAAGCGGACCTTAGTGCCGCGGCGGTTGTTCACCGCGCCAAGGGCCTTCAGCGGACCGTCGGGAGCCCCTCGCGTGTAGGTCTGGCGATAGAGCTTTTGCCCGCGCGCCACCTCCACTTCGAGGTGCTCCGACAGCGCGTTCACCACCGAGACGCCGACGCCATGCAGACCGCCGCTCGTGTCATAGACCTTCGAGTTGAACTTTCCGCCCGAGTGCAGCGTGGTCATGATGACCTCGAGCGCCGACTTCTTCTTGAACTTGGGATGCGGGTCGACCGGGATGCCGCGGCCGTTGTCGGTGACGCTCAAGAAGCCGTCGTCCTCGAAGCTGACCTCGATGCGGGTGGCGTGGCGTGCCACTGCCTCGTCCATGGCGTTGTCGAGCACCTCGGCGAAGAGGTGGTGCAGAGCCTTCTCGTCGGTGCCGCCGATATACATGCCGGGACGCCGGCGCACCGGCTCGAGCCCCTCGAGCACCTCGATGTCGGCGGCAGTATAGGCCTCGTCGCACGCAACCCCTCCATTCCGCTTCGCCTTGGCGGGCTTGGCGGCGGCAATCGGCTCCTTCTTCAGCTCATCCTCGAGCTTGGCGAAGAGGTCGCGTGATGTTGCGGTTTTGCGCAATCGAGCTCGCCCGGCCACGACAAACGAATCTCTTGTTGAATGGGACTGAACCTAGCTCGCACGCATAAGCGGCAATTTCAAGGGTGCGCGACCCTTAGGCGATCTTGCCGCCGCCGATCTTGGTGATGACCACGACCGATGGCCGCGGCGGCCCTGTTGCGGAAATTGTCTCTATTCGCCATATGCGGTTAAGAGGATGGTTGCTGGGGCGAGGGAGCCTAGGGCCCGGCTATGACAGGTTCTTGACGAGGTAGAGAAGCGTGGCGGAACAGACACCAATCTGCAATTTCGGGTGGAAAGCGCCGTCGTTTTCGCTCCCCGGCGTTGACGGCAAGACTTACAGCCTTGCAGATCTGCGAGGCAAGAACGGCACGTTGGTGGTGTTCATCTGCAATCACTGCCCTTACGTGAAGGCGGTGGTCGACCGCATCGTGCGCGATGCCAACGAGCTCAAAGCTTGCGGCATCAACACCGTCGCCATCTCCTCCAACGACGCCGAACACTATCCTGAGGACTCCTTCGACAACATGAAGCGATTTGCGAAGGCGCACGGCTTCACCTTCCCCTATCTCTACGACGAGAGCCAGGAGGTGGCGAGGCGCTATGACGCGGTGTGCACGCCGGACTTCTTCGGCTTCAACGGGAAGCTCGAGCTGCAATATCGCGGCCGCCTCGATGCTAGCCGGAAGGAGGCTGGGCCCGCCGACGCACGCCGTGAGCTGTTCGAGGCGATGAAGCAGGTCGCCGAGACGGGCACGGGCCCGCGCGAGCAAACCGCATCCATGGGCTGCTCGATCAAGTGGAAGGCCGCCTGATCCTGATGAATTCCTCCCCTGTAAGGGGGAGGGTGGCGCATGGAGTGCGCCGGGTGGGGTTAACGGCAGCGTCTCGAATAAACCCCCACCCCGGCCCTCACTCTTGTACGGGGAGGGAGAGCCGAACGTCGTTAACCCCCGCTTAAGCCTAACCGTTTCCCGTTTCTTTACCCGGCGCTCCCTAGACTTTGCCTCAAATGCACGGGGAGTCCGGCATGACGGTCATGCGCTACGCCATTCTGATCACGCTCGCGATAGCCTCGCTCTGCGCCATGGTCAGTGCCGGCGCTGACAACGGCCAGAGGTTCCTGGTCGATGCCGGCCAGAGCGGAGCGGTCGCGTCACAGGAAGTCTTCCTGTGGATGCTCGGCGGCATCGCGGTCGTCACCACGCTCTCGCTCTGGCACTTCGTGGTGTTCGGCATCCCAAGCCTGCTCGGCGGCTGGTACGCGAGCAACAAGCAATGGCTCGGCGCGCTCCTGATCCTGATCCTGATGTGGGGAGCGTTCTATCTGATGAAGGGGAAAGTTTCTGAGACGGGGGAGCCCTGGCAGGGGCCTTCGGTCACTGATCCCGCGTCCTACGGGGGTTACGCGGCAAGCGACCAGAAGGTCGAGTAGACGGGGCGGAAAGTGGGGCGGCCAAGACTTCGGCCGCCCCATTCGCTTTGGTCCCCCCAAGGACCAGCGTCAAACGCTGTAATACATGTCGAACTCGATCGGGTGCGGCATCATCTCGAACCGCTCAACCTCTTCCATCTTCAGCTCGAGATAGGCATCGATGGCATCGTCGGTGAACACGTTGCCCTTCTTGAGGAAGGCGCGGTCCTTGTCGAGCTCCTCGCAGGCCTGGCGCAGCGAGCCGCACACGGTCGGCACCTTCTCGAGCTCCTCCGGCGGCAGGTCGTAGAGATTCTTGTCGATCGGATCGCCTGGATTGAGCTTGTTCTCGATGCCGTCGAGCCCAGCCATCAGCATGGCGGCGAAGGCGAGGTAGGGATTGGCGGCGGGATCTGGGAAGCGCACCTCGACGCGCTTGGCCTTCGGGCCTGAGCCGAGCGGGATGCGGCAAGACGCCGAGCGGTTGCGCGAGGAATAGGCGAGCAGAACCGGCGCCTCGTAGCCCGGCACCAGCCGCTTATAGGAATTGGTGGTCGGGTTGGTGAAGGCGTTGAGCGCCTTGGCATGCTTCAGGATGCCGGCGATGTACCAAAGCGCATAGTCGGAGAGATCGGCATATTTGTCGCCGGCGAACACCGGGGTCGAGCCCTTCCAGATCGACTGGTGGGTGTGCATGCCGGAGCCGTTGTCGCCGAACACCGGCTTCGGCATGAAGCAGGCAGTCTTGCCATAGGCCTGCGCCACCATGTGGATCACATATTTGTAGATCTGCATGGCGTCGGCGGTCTTCACCAGCGGGCCGAACTTGATGCCGAGCTCGTGTTGTGCCGCGCCAACCTCGTGGTGATGCTTCTCGGTGACCACGCCCATGTCGGACATCACCGAGAGCATCTCGGAGCGGAGGTCTTGTGCCGAGTCGACCGGAGGCACCGGGAAATACCCACCCTTGGTGCGCGGCCGGTGACCGAGATTGCCCATCTCGTATTCGGTGTCGGTATTGGTGGGCAGCTCGGCCGAGTCGATCTTGTAACCGCAATTGAACGGCTCGACGGCGAAACGGACATCGTCGAACACGAAGAACTCGGCCTCAGGCCCGAACACGGCAACGTCACCGACGCCGGTCTGCTGGAGATAGGCCTGCGCCTTGCCGGCGATCGAGCGCGGGTCGCGCTCATAAGGCTCGTTGGTCAACGGCTCGAGCGTATCGCAGAAGATCGCGAGCGTGCTTTGCGCGAAGAACGGGTCGAGCACCGCCGTGGAGGGATCCGGCATCAGCTTCATGTCCAACTCGTTGATCACCTTCCAGCCGGCGATAGATGAGCCGTCGAACATGATCCCGTCGGTGAACGCCTCTTCGTCCATCAACCTCGAGTCAATGGTGACATGCTGCATCTTGCCCCGCGGATCGGTGAAGCGGAGGTCGACGAACTTGATTTCATCGTCTTTGATCTTCTTCACTACGTGCTTAGCGTCTGCCATTTTACTCCCCTGTCCTTCGTTTGTTTGTTGCCGCCTTGCCAGCTCCCTGCAAGGCGGCGGTATCGAGTTTGATCCTGGGTCGTCCTAGGATCGATTGCTTCTCGTCCTCGTCAGATGGCGTCGTTGCCGGTCTCGCCGGTGCGGATGCGCACGGCTTCCTCCACATTCGACACGAAAATCTTGCCGTCACCGATGCGACCCGTCTTCGCTGAGGCGATGATCGCGTCGATGGCCTTTTCCACCATGCCGTCGCCGAGCACGAGCTCAAGCTTCACCTTGGGCAGGAAATCGACCACATATTCGGCGCCACGATAGAGCTCGGTATGGCCTTTCTGGCGTCCGAACCCCTTGGCTTCGGTGACGGTAATACCCTGCAAACCGATCTCCTGCAGGGCTTCTTTGACCTCGTCCAGCTTGAACGGTTTGATGATCGCCTCGATTTTTTTCATGTTCTCCACCGCACCTCCCCGTTGGGCATACCAAACCGCCTAGGCCCGCGCGCGTTCGCCCGTAGCCTGCCGGACTCCTGCCGCCGCCCAAGCACGCCCTATGCCAATCTTGTCAGGGGGAGGGTTCCTTCTGATTCCAAGGTTTTATGAGCAGGCGCCGGGCCATCCCGGCACCGCCCTCGTAAGCCAAGCCTAGGATTTAAGCAATATGCACAGGATTTCAGCAATCTGCCCGAGACATGTGCCTTTTCGTTTTCGTTGAGGCTTTGCTTTATCGTGCCATCGATGCTCGAGCTGCTGGCGTCTGAGGAAATGGGTCAAGCCGACCGCCTTGCCATGGAAGGTGGGGTGCCGGGCCTTGAGCTCATGGAGAATGCCGGACGTGCCGTGGCTGACGAGGTCGCCGCCCGCTTCCCCGACGCAAGCGAGGTCGCCGTGCTTTGCGGGCCCGGAAACAACGGCGGCGACGGCTTCGTTGCCGCCCGCCATTTGCTCGACAAAGGCTATGCAGTGCGCCTCGGGTTCAAAGGCGACCCGAGCCGCCTGCCGCAAGACGCCGCCGCCATGGCCAAGGCCTGGACCGGCGCCATCGAGCCTCTGAGCGCTAAGCTTCTCTCGCACGCCGATGTTGTCGTCGATGCCTTGTTCGGGGCAGGCCTTGCGCGACCCATCGCGGGCGATTTCGCCGCGCTGATCGAGGCGGTGAATGCAAGCGGGGTGCCCGTCATAGCTGTCGACGTGCCGAGCGGCGTCGACGGCACCACCGGCGCGATCAAGGGCATCGCCGTGCGCGCGCTTGCCACGGTCACCTTCTTTCGCCTGAAGCCCGGGCACCTGCTGTTGCCGGGCCGAGAGCTGTGCGGCGAGACGAGCGTGGCCGATATCGGCATTCCCGACAGCGTGCTTGAGATCATCAAGCCGAAGACTTTCGTCAATGAGCCTGCTTTGTGGCTCCCGCATTTTCCATGGCCCACGCCGCAAGGCCACAAATATGCCCGCGGTCACGCGGTGGTCGTGTCCGGTCCGGCCTTCTCGACCGGCGCGGCGAGGCTTGCGGCCATGGGAGCATTGCGGGACGGCGCCGGCCTCGTCACCGTCGCCTCGCCAAAGGACGCCGTGGCGGTGAACGCTTCGCAGCTCACCGCCGTCATGGTTCGACCAGTCGACGATACGAAGGAGCTTGCCGAGCTATTGTCTGATGAGCGCAAGAACGCGCTGCTGATCGGCCCTGGCGTTGGTGTCGGCGAGAGCACCAAGGCAAAGGTCATGGCGGCGCTGGCGAGCAACGCTGCAATCGTCCTCGACGCCGACGCGCTCACGTCCTTTGCCTCAAGCCCCGAAGCACTCTTCGCTGCCATTCGCGGGCGCGCAGCTCGGGTCGCGCTCACGCCGCATGAGGGCGAGTTCGCGCGTCTCTTCGGCCCGATCGGGGAGGGGGCCAAGCTCGAATCCGCCCGCGCCGCGGCCGCGCGCTCTGGCGCCGTCGTGCTGTTGAAGGGCTCCGACACCATCGTCGCCGCGCCTGACGGAAGAGCCTCGATCAATGCCACGTCGAGTCCCTGGCTTGCCACGGCCGGGACCGGAGACGTGCTTGCCGGAATGATCCTCGGCCTGCTGGCCCAGAGGATGGACGCCTTCGAGGGGGTTTCCGCCGCGGCTTGGATGCACGGCCGTGCGGCGCAACTCTTCGGGCCTGGCTTGATCTCCGAGGATTTGCCCAAGATGCTGCCAGCAGTCCTCCGTGAGCTGGCGCACCCCGAGAGGCGCAGACGTCACCCGCTTTTCGGCATGCTGAAGGGATTGACCCAGGTGCGCCCTGGCACAAACCTCATGGATCCGGCCGATCCCGATTGGGGAGAGGAAGGCGGGGGAGAACAATTCTGATACAGGGCCAATGACCCTATGTTGACACAGTGCAACCTTATGGGGGACATGAGAGTCGGAGGGGCTCGAAAGGCCCGTTTTCTCGCCATGGGCTCATGACCAGTCGGCGCTTCACGCTTGTTGGGCTTGCTCTCGTCCTCGTCGTCGCTACGGGTCAGTCGAGCGCCGAGGACGTGACGCTGCTCCGCGCCCGCGAGGGGGCGGCGGCGCTGCTCCGCGGCCAATATGACAAGGCACTCGCCGCCTATGACGAGGCTCTGTCCAATCCGGAAATCGCCGATTTCGTCAAAGCCAGCATCTACAGCGATCGCGGCGTCGCCAAATGGCGCTTGAAGCAGACCAAGGAAGCCGTCGACGACTTCAATCAGTCGATTCAGATCTCGCCGGAGAGCGCCTCGGTCTACAACAACCGTGGCAACGCCCTCATGGATTTGGGCCACCCCGACGAGGCGGTGAAGGATTTCGACCGCGCCATTGCGCTCTCGCCGAACTACGGCGCGGCCTACAACAACCGCGGCAACGCCCATGCCGTGCTCGCCCAATACGAGCCGGCCTTCCAGGACTATCGCAAGGCCGTCGAGCTGATGCCGACAAGCGCCGTCGCCCTCAACGGCCGCGGCAAGGCGCATGCGTCGTTGCAACGCTATCACGCCGCCGTCCGCGACTACTCCCGCGCTCTCGCCCTCAACACCAAATACGACGCTGCCTACGAGAACCGCGGCGAGGCTTACCTTGCACTCGGGCGAGACGATGAGGCCGCGGCGGACTTCACCCAGGCGCTCGCCTCAAAGCCCGACCAGCCGGACGTGCTGCTCTTGCGCGCTCGCGCCTTTGCCGGCGACAAAAAGTACAACACCGCGGTCGACGACCTCAACAAGGCGATCGAGCTCAAGCCTGACCTCGCCGACGCCTATATCGAACGCGGCGAGGTCTACACCCAGGTGCGCCGCCTTCCCGACGCCATCGCCGATCTGACCCGCGCCATCGAGCTCAAGCCGCAAGACGCCGAGGCTTACGCCATGCGCGCCGAGGCAAGGATGAAGGCGGCACCGCCGAAGAAGCCGGAGCCTGTGTCCACCGTTGCCAAGCAGCCCGAAGCCGCGCCTGCCGACCCGAACGCTGCCCCCCCTGCCGTCCCCGGTGCGCCTGCCGATCAGAATGCGGCTGCCCCAGGTGCTGCGCCTTCTGCCGATCCAAACGCTGCGGCTGCACCTGTCGATCCGAATGCCGTGACGGCTCCCGCCGATGCGAATGCAGCTCCGGGTACGCCGACCGCCGCCGCTGATCCGAACGCGGCAGCCACTCCTGAAGACTTAAATGCTGCGGCGACCCCGGCCGATCCGAATGCTCCTGCCGCCCCGGCCAATCCCAACGCTGCGGCTGCACCCGCCGATCCGAACGCAGTGGCGCCTCCCGCTGGCCCCAACGCGGCTGCACCCGCCGATGCGAACTCTGCGGCGCCTCCCGCCGATCCGAACGCGGCGCCCCCCGGCGCAATGGCGGCGGCCGATCCGAATGCGGTCGCTCCGCCTGACGCCGGCACCGAACCGAACGCTGCGCCTGCGGCCGATGCTGCTCCCGAGCCGGTTCAGGCTGACGACGAAGCGCTGAAAGACCTGCAGCAGGCGCTGACGATTGCCCCTGACGATCCGGTTGCCTTGCGCCTTCGCGGCGACTTCTATCAAGCGACCGGCAAGACGCCAGAGGCGATTGCCGACTATCAGGCAGCGCTCGCCAAGGACCCCTTCCAGAGCGAGAGCCGGGATGCGCTCGAGAAGCTCGGTCAGGATGTTCCGGACGAGCAGGGGCTGCCTTTGGCGCCCCCAGTGTCCGACTGGGTCGTGACGGAGCCGTCCCCTGGGCGTTACGTCGCGACCAACCCAAAGTACAAAAAGTTGCGCGCCGAGCTCGAGATGTTCGGCTCGGGCAAGCCCAAGATCATCGAATGGACCCAGATGAAGGATGCGCTGGCCGGCATCGGCCTGCTTCGCTACTACGCCGGCGATTTGGCGGAGGGCGCCAATCAGGAGCTCGTCTATACGGCAATCATCGACCTCTGGGCGAATAAGGTCGTGACCATCGAGCCCTATAGCTGGGGCACCAACGCTGCCAAATGGGATTGGCAGGCCTATTCTGTGGTGGTGACCGACCCCGACGGCACCCCCAATGAGATCAAGCTGAGGAAGCCGAAAGTGAGACCAGTTGCCCGCGAGGGCGGCGGCTTCTTTGACCAACGGGGTGGGCCAGGCTCAGCGTCAGGCTCGCCTCGTGGTCGTCGTGGCGGCGGGGGCGGAGGAGGGGAGGCGGGCTTTTCGGCTGGTTCGGCCGATAGTGCGCCCTCTGCTCTATCGTTCGTGATTGCAACGTCTCGTCCCCGACCCAGGACAACATGACCCTCTTCCTTGCCAGCGTGCGCGACGAGGCCGAAGCCGCGATTGCTCTCCGCGCCCGCGCCGACATCATCGATCTGAAGGAGCCTCGGCGGGGTGCGCTTGGCGCGCTCGACGGGGAGACCACGCGCAGCATCGTGTCGCTCATCGGCGGGCGCGTTCCGGTGAGCGCCACCATCGGCGATCTGCCGATGCAGCCGGAGATCATCGGCGCTGCGGTGCTGGAGAAGGCAGCCTGTGGCGTCGACTACGTGAAGTTCGGGTTGTTCCCGGACGGTGACGCGCGGCGCTGCCTCGATGCGCTTCACCCGCTGGCGCGGCAGGTCAACCTCATCGTCGCGCTGTTCGCCGACCGCTTGCCGGACTTCGACGCCGTGGCAGCCGCGGCAGCCATGGGAGCTGCCGGGATCATGCTCGACACCGCGGATAAGGGCTCAGGCTCGCTTCTCGCTCACCTCGATCCTCGTCAGCTCGCAAGTTTCGTGACCCAGGCCAAGAGCCATGGCCTGATGGTCGGCCTCGCCGGGTCGCTCGCCGCGGCCGATGTGGCTGAGCTGCTCCCCCTTGCACCGGACCTGCTCGGCTTCCGCGGCGCGCTTTGTAACGGCTCCCGCGGCGCCTCCCTCGATCCTACAGCTTGCGCCGCCATCCGCGCCTTGATCCCGGAGAACCGGCCGGCAGCGGAAAGCAAACTCCCGGCAAGGATGTCCGAAGCGCCCGCTCAAGCGTTATGCTAAGCGGAGCGGCTGCAATCCCGACGGAGTCCCTGATGCCGATGACGGAAGAGCGAGTGACGCGAGCCGGCCGTGTGTCCTCCAGCGGCAGCGGCACCGATGCTCCTTATGACCGCGTCTTCGTGCACGACCTCGTGCTCGATGCCGAGATCGGCGTCTATACCCATGAAAAGGGCGTCACCCAGCGCGCGCGCTTCTCGGTGGACATCGAAGTGACACCGGCCGATCAGGCGATCGAGGATCAGATCGGTCGCGTGCTCGACTACGACACGATCATCGAAACCATCAAGGGCATCCTCGTCGAGGGCCATATCAACCTGGTCGAAACCCTGGCCGACGAGATTGCCTCGCGCTGCCTTGCCCATCCGCGCGCGGCGTCCGTGAAAGTGAAGATCGAGAAGCTCGACAAGGAGCCCGGCGCGGTTGGCGTGGAGATCGTGCGCCGGCGCGTGCGGAGCTGACGGCCATGCCCGGCCAAGCTCTGCCGGCGACAACCGATGAGCATGCGGTCGCGCTCAAGCAACGGCCTGTCGTGGTGAAGCTCGGCGGCAGCGTGGTGCGCTCAGCCGAGCTGCCGGCCTGGCTCGATGCCATTGCGGCAAGCCCTCTTCCGATCGTCATCGTCCCGGGCGGAGGCGCCTTGGCCGACGAGGTGCGCGCCGCGCAAGCAAGGCTAGGCTTCGGCGACGGCGCCGCCCACCGCATGGCACTGCTCGCCATGGATCAGCTCGCCTGGGCGGTTGCAGGCTTGCGCGCCGGCTTTGAGGTTGGCGACACCGAGGAGGCGTTGCGTGCCTCGCTTGCACATGGCCGCGTCGCGGTTTGGGCGCCCTACAGCCTCGTCGCGGAGCGCAGCGACATCCCCCAATCGTGGACCGTCACCTCGGACAGCCTGGCTCTTTGGCTTGGTCGCCGTCTCGGCGCCGCGTGCTGCTACGTGATCAAGTCGATTGCGCGGCGCCATGCCAAGTTCGGCGCCGGGCAGCTAGCCCGCGACGGCGTCGTCGACGAGACCTTCCCCGCCATGTTGAGGGACGCAGGCTTCCCGGTCTTCCTGCTTGGCCGCGGCGATCAACGAGCCTTCGCGGCATGGCTTTCGGATATGAGCCGGCCCCCTTGCGGCGCAACCATCGACTAACGCCAATGCGTTCAGCCTGGAGCCGCGCCCTCGCGCTTACCCGCGAGGCGGGGTAGAAGTCGGCACTGGCTTAGCACCGAGCGGACCGCCCAATGGCTGAAAGCATCCTCTTCCTCACCGGACATCTGGCCCGCCCGCGGCTCGAGGCTGTGCTCGAGGGCATGAAGGCGAGCTTCGCCTGGAAGGTGCTCGACATCGGGGTGAAGGTCGCGGCTTTGATGACCGAGGAGATCATCGCCCGCCGGCTGCCGAAGCCGGTTGAGGCCGACAAGATCATGCTGCCTGGCCGCTGCCGGGCCGACCTTGACCGCCTGAGCGAGCGCTTCGGCGTGCCCTTCGTGCGCGGCCCCGACGAGCTGAAAGACATCCCCGGCTATTTCGGTCGCGCGGCCAAGGCCTCGGACATGACCAAATACGACATCCAGATCTTCGCCGAGATCGTCGATGCCTCGGCGCGGTCCGTCGAAGCGATCGTCGCCCGCGCCGAGGACTATGTGCGCAAGGGCGCCAACGTCATCGATCTCGGCGGCCTGCCCGACACGCCGTTCCCGCATCTCGAGCAGGCGGTCAAGGCGCTGAAGGCGAAGGGCTACAGAGTGAGCGTCGACTCTGCCGATCCCGAGGAACTCTTGCGCGGCGGCAAAGCGGGCGCCGATTATCTGCTGAGCCTCAACGAGGACACTCTGTCTATCGCCGATCGAGGTCAAGTCGACGCCGGTGCTGATCCCCAAGGAGCACGGCGATCTTCCGTCGCTCTACCGCGCCATGGACGCGCTCGATGCTAAAGGCCGCGCGTTTCTTGCCGACCCCGTTCTCGATCCCATCAATTTCGGCTTCATGCAGTCGCTCGAGCGCTACGCGCAAGTGCGCCGCGACCGGCCAAAGGCCGAGTTGCTGCTCGGCACCGGCAACCTTACCGAGCTCACCGACGCCGACACCACCGGCATCACCGCCGTGCTGCTCGGCATCGCCTCGGAGCTTCATATCCGCAATGTCCTCTTGGTGCAGGTGAGCCCGCATACGCGGCGCACCGTTGAGGAGCACGACCTTGCCCGGCGCATCATGTATGCTGCCCGCGCCGACCACGACCTGCCGAAGGATTACGCCTCAGGCCTGCTCGCCTTGCATTCCAAGCGTCCCTTCCCGCAGACGCCGGAGGAGATCGCCGAAAGCGCCGCCGAAGTGCGCGACAAGAATTTCCGCATCGAGATCGCCGAGGACGGCATCCATATCTACAATCGCGACGGCCATCACATCGCCAAGGACGTGTTCGATCTCTATCCTAAGCTCGACATCGAGAAGGACGGAGCGCATGCCTTCTATCTCGGGGTGGAGCTCGCCCGCGCCGAGATCGCCTGGCGGCTTGCCAAGCGTTATGCCCAGGATGAGCCGCTCGACTGGGGCGTGGCGGCTGACGCGCCGGCCGACGACAAGACCAGGCTCAAAGAGGCGGGCCATACGCTGATCGCCAAGAGGAAGCGCCAAGCCTCGTGAATTACGCCTCCGAGCGCGGAGACCGCTCATGCCGATGATCAGAGAGACGATCGTCACCACCCTCAACGCCGAGGGAAAGGTGCATATCGCGCCGCTCGGACTCATCGCCGAGGAAGAGGGCTGGATCCTCGCGCCGTTCAAGCCGTCGACCACGCTCGACAATTTGCGGGCCAATCCTTACGCGGTAGCGAACTTCACCGACGATGTCCTCGTCTTCGCAAGCTGCCTGACCGACAGGCGCGACTGGCCGACGCATCACGCCACCCACATTCCCGGCGCCATCCTCGACGGCACCCTCGCCCATTCCGAGTTAAAGGTCGACTATATCGAGGAAGACGAGCAGCGTCCGCGCTTCCACTGCAAGGTGGTGTTCGAAGCATCACATGCGCTGTTCAAAGGCTTCAACCGCGCGCAAGGAGCGGTGATCGAGGCGGCGATCCTAGCGAGCCGCCTGCATATGCTGCCGCGTGAGAAGATCGAGCGCGAGCTCGGCTATCTCCAGATCGCGGTGGAGAAGACGGCGGGCCCGCGCGAGCACGAGGCCTGGCGCCTGATCGTCGAAAAGATCGAGGACTATTTCAAGCACGCGCACGAGCCGCGCTGATCTCTCGTTACGGCCTCGGGCCGAGATACGGCCGGTTGTAGCGCGCATCGACGCAGTACTGGCCGTTCCAGTAGCGATATTCGCCGCAGCTTGCCGGGCGCGGCGGCGGCACGACGATAACCGGCTGCTCGACGACCACGGGGGGCACAACCGGAGCTGGCTGGGGAACGACAACGACGGGAGGAGCGGCGTAGGGACCGTAACGGCGATATTGCCGGTCCCAATAGCCGACAGGCTGGGCGATTGATGTCGCGTTGCTGCAGGCCGTTCCTGGCGCGGGCGCGGCGCTTGCACCGCTCGCCGTGCCAAGTGCTACGGCAATCAACACGCCGGTGAGTACGAGACCATGCCGCATAGAACACTCCCCCTGTTTCATTGGGCCCATTTTCGAGCCTAACCATAGGCCGGCGCAAGGCCTCGTGCGCCAAGGCGGCGGGCTTTGGTTAACCGGTGCTCGATGAGCTCGCGCTTCGTGCGATGCGCCTGATCAGCCGCATGGCCAGCCACAAGAACACGATGACCACGAGGAGCGCGACGAGAGGGGCGGCAAGCGCGAGAAGCGAGACGAGGAGGGAGCCGCCAAGCTCCGCCGTGGCGATGACCGGGTTGCCGACGCCCGCCGTGAGCACGGTCGATTTCGCCCGGAGCAAAGCGGTGACGCCCTGCGTAAGCCCCGCCACGCCGCCGCCGGCGATGATCGCCGTCGTCCATTTCAACATCGGCGGCAGGTCGGTGATCACCGCCGCCGAGACCAGAGTGCCGGCGACGACGGCGGCAGGGGTGGCCAAGACGTCGAGCAGGTTGTCGACGCCGGGAATGTAGTAGGCGAGGATCTCCACGAGCGCCGCCACGCCGAGCATGATCAGCGCCCCTGGCGTTCCGAGCCAGGCGAAGTTCTCCCCCACCGGGAGGTACCCGGTGTAAGCCGCGGCGCTCACCACCAGCATCGGCAGAAAGACGCGGAAGCCGGTCGCCGCCGCGAGCCCGACGCCGAGGGCAATTGAGAGTGCAAGATCAAGGTCGGACATTGGCTCTTGCCTTATAATAGCGGTCCGAGGCCGTGAAGGGAGGCGCGATATATATGGTGAAGCACCGCTCAATTGCGGCCGTGCTCGGCTGCCTCTTGACCATCGGCGTGGCAACCGCGCACGCTGCCGAAGGTGCGAGCCCCGAGATCGACGGAAAGGCGCTGCTTCAGAAGACCTGCGCTCGCTGCCATTCGATTGAGGCGACCGGCGACAGCCCCCTGAAAGGCGCGCCTCCCTTGCGGGAGGTCTATCTCAAATACCCGATCGAGATGTTGCAATACGATCTGGCCGAAGGCTTTGGCTCCAAGCATCGCGACATGCCCCAGATCCAGTTCTCGTCGGAGCAGGCCGACGCGATCCTGGACTATCTGGGTGGGCTTGTGGGCAAGCCGCCGTCGGAGCGGGCACCGGCCGCCATGCCGCCGAGCCCGGAAGGGACCGAGCCGCCCTAGGGTCTCGTCGAAGGCCAAATAATGCCCAGGTCGGCGTGAATGATGCGGGCCTTCGCTGCCCGAGTTCTGACGCTTGGGGCGGTCAATTCCAGGGTGCGCTCACCATCATGTTCGGCAAAGAGAAGTTCTGGGCATCGGGATTGCTCCTGACCGCACTCGTGACGGCGGCGTGCTTCATGCCGCTTGCCGCCGACGCACAAGATGCGGCGCAGCGAGGATGCGTCACGGCGCCAAGATCGCCGCTCGTCGTCAACGTCAAGGACAAGGGCGCCAAGGGCGACGGGCGGACCGACGATACCGAAGCGATTCAAGCCGCGATCGACGACGTCGGAGGAACTGGAGGCACCGTGCTCGTGCCAAGCGGCACCTACATGGTCGACGCGGTTGAGAAGAAGCGGCGCCTTGCCCTGAAGAGCGACATGACGCTGAAGCTCGACAAAGGCGCGATCCTCAAGGCGATCCCCAACAACTCGCGGAAATATGCCGTGCTCTCCATTTCCGACGTGTCGAACGTCACCGTCATGGGTGGAACGCTCGAAGGCGATCGCACCGAGCACCAAGGCAAGGCAGGCGAGGCCGGCATGGGACTTCGCATCGAACGCGGCGCCAAGGACGTCACCGTCGCCGGCGTGACCTCACGCAAGATGTGGGGCGACGGTTTCTATGTCGAGGACGCCAAGAACACGAAATTCTGTGCTGTGACCGCCGACAATAACCGCCGGCAGGGCCTGTCAATCGTCGCGGCCGACGGTGTGCTGGTGACGGATTCGATCTTCAGCAACACGCATGGGACGCGCCCGAGCGCCGGCATCGATCTCGAGCCAGACGAGCCGGAGCAAAAGATCGTCAACATCCGCATTCAGAATTCCAAGTTCCTGAACAATGCCGGTCCTGGGATCGAGATCGCCGGCAAGAGGGGCGCCGTCGCCAAGGTCGAGCTTTCGCGTAACATGTTCAAAGGCAATCGCCCCATCCTGGTCGAGAATGCGCCCGAGGTGCTCGCCTCTGCGATCTGCGGCAACCGGCAGGTCACCTCCGAGAAGGCCTCGTCGGAAGGATTGAACGCCTTCGCCGACCCGATCGATATCGTCGTCCACCAGAACGACTGCGAGGACGGGAGCGACATGCGCTTCGAGGTCAACCGGCAGACGCGCACGAAAAAGTAGGCGTCATTCGCCTTTGCCGGCGAGCAGGGCGACGGCGACCGCAGGGGCGCAGCGCGCGGCCATTTCGCGCGTCTCCGGTGGCGCATCGATGAGATCCCCGAAATCGAGGTAGCGTCGGCCGAGCCGCTCGGCGAGCCGCCTCGCGATGAAGCGGCCGCAGCCGGCGCCGATCACCGGCGCATCTGGCGAAAGCGCGTCGCGCTCGGAGAGATTCCGCGCCGTATGCTCGATCTCGGCAAGCTGGCAGTCGGCGAAATAGCGCGCGAGCGCGATCCATTCGGCGAGCTCGGCCTCGCTTGCGTCGCGTCCGAGCATGCGGGCAAGCCGGCCCGCGCTCTCCGCTGGGCTCTTTCCTCGCTGGTCGGCGGCAGGGTAGGGGTCTGCATCGTCCGGAAGATCGCCTGCGAGCCGCCAGACATCTGCCATGGTGGCGAAGCGCTCCGCCGCAATCTTCTGCACCCGGCCCCTAAACGGCGCGGAGTGCGCCACCGCCATCACCGGCGTGCGCACCACGCCGGTATAGAGCAGCTCGCCTTCGGTCAGGCGCTCGGCGTCGGTGGCACCGCGGGCGGCAACTTTTCCGGCTTTGATTGGGATCAGGTCAGTGGTCGTGGTGCCGGCATCGACGAGGAGTCCGTCCGCATGGCGCCTGGCAACCAAGGAAGCAGTCGCATGCCAATTGGCTGAGGCAACCTCGATCGCGTGGCGTTTGGCGTCCCCCGACGCGAGAAAACCGGCTTCGCCGGCGTAGATCGAAAGCGGCTGCGCCCCCACGGTCCTGACCATCAGATCGACCAGATAGGCGACGCCCTCCGCCCGGCCGCCGAACACGTCCGACAGTTCGCCGGTCATGGTCACCGCGTGCGATGCGGGAAGCGCAATCAGCGGCAGCGCGGCCTCGACGGCGGCGTCGAATTTACGGCGCTCAGGGATGATCGGGCAGGGGATCTGGACGACGGACGCGACACGCCCATCCTCAATGGAGGCGAGCTTGATATTGGCGCCGCCCAAATCCCAGCCGAACACTCTGTTCATTCCGTCCAGGTCCTTTGTCATTCCCGCGAAAGCGGGAATCCAGTAAGCACCGGTCTTAGATCATTCTTGAACCGGTGGTTACCGGATTGCCCGGATCATCAAGCCTGGGCTCGGGCTGGCGAAGCCAGACCCGAGTGCCGGGCAATGACAAGGTGTAGGAATAAGTACCATGAACGACTTCGCCATCATTCCGGCCCTCGACTTGAAAGGCGGGGCCGTGGTGCACGCTCGCGGCGGAGCGCGCGCCGAATACCGGCCGATCGAGACGCCTCTAGGCGCCGCCGACGATCCGGTGGCGCTCGCTCGCGCCCTCCTCGCCGTCACCGGCTCTTCCGTGCTCTATATCGCCGACCTCGATGCCATCGAGGGGGTCGGCAATCATTTCGACGTTTGCCGCGATCTCGCAAGCGCCCTTCCGGGCAGCGAGCTGTGGATCGATGCCGGTTTCACCAACGTCACCGACTGCGCCTTCTGGCTACCGCTCGGGGCGACGCTGGTCATCGGCACGGAAAGCCTAAGCTTCGCCGAGGATTGGCAGGAGCTTCGCGCCTCCTTCGGCGGGAGCCTCGTGCTGTCGCTCGATTATGGCGCCGAGGGCCGACGCGGGCCGTCAACGCTCTTCGCCGAACCCGCACATTGGCCGGAGCGGATCATCGCCATGAGCCTCGATCGCGTCGGCACCGGCCACGGTCCCGACGTCGCGCGCTTGCGGGACGTGGTGGAGCAAGCCGGGGCTCGCTCGGTCTATGCGTCCGGCGGCATGCGCGATATCGGCGACCTCGAAGCCGCCGCCGAGGCGGGGGCCGGAGGGGCGCTGATTGCCTCGGCGCTGCATCGGGGCGCCGTCGGCCAAAAAGAAATCGCCGCCTTCGAGGGAAGACGGCGATCTCTATCAGACTAGATCAGAAACCCAGCTTCTTGAGCCACCGCTGAATCAGGCCCGGTTGAGTGCCGGGTTTGTCCCGACCTGGGGGTTCTCCTTTTCAGCCGGCGGCAAACGGATGATGCGCAGAGTCCTTCTTCGCGGTGACTTCGGAAGATTTCGGATCGCCCTTCACGGCGCGGGCGATGGCTTCCTTGGTAGCGCGATAGTTGAAGTCCTGGATCTTCTTGTCGTCCTTGGCTTCCCAGTGGATGAACACGCCGACGGTGATGTAGACGTCGTCGGCCTCGTTGGCTGGGATAACGCCTTCGGCGACTAAGTCGGCAACGGCCTTGGCCACGGCGTACTGCGCCGGACCGAACATCTGCACCGCCTGGCGCGCGTCCTTGATCGTCACCTTGTTGTAGAGAATCGTCGGGGGTTTGCACAAAAGGTTGGGCGCGATCACCGCGAGAAGCGTGGTGAAGCCGTCCTTGTTGTTAGTCAAAGCATTGCAAAAAGCGGTCTCCACGGCGCTGCCGCGGGGACCGATGAGCAAATCGACGTGAGCAACTTCGTTGCCGTCACCGACGAGCAATTCACCTACACCAACTCCACTAATCTTGGCCATAAACCAAACCCTCCCTAGTTCGCTGAACTCTATGTCACACCAGCTTGCGCCGTTACGGGAACCGTCGACGGCCAGCCGACGAAAGTGCTCTCGATGAACATGCCTCCGTCCGCAACTCCTGGTCGGAGCTAAGCGGGGAGAAGATAGTCCGGGCCTGGAAGGATCGGCAAGTCGATTGTTCGCCTCAAAGCGGCCTTTAGCAGCCTATTTCTAAGGCTTGCAGTGAAGCTGCGAACAGCGTGGCGACGGTAAGATCGGCGCTCGTTCCGGGATTGAGGCCGCGTGCCTTCAACGATCGATCGAAGGCCATGAGGTCGCGTTCGCGGGCCTGCTCGTTCGCGCGGTTGTCGAGCCTGGCTTCCATAGCCTTGGCTTCCTGTTGCACTTCAAGGGCTTGGGCCATCCCGAATTTCCGTGCAATCAGGGTGTCGGGAATGCTCGCGAGGAAGCTGAGGTAGACCGATGTGGCGGCGGAGGGCCGGGAGTTAGACTCCGCCATCGCCTGTTTGAACCGCTTCAGGCCAAGATCGAAAATGTCCGTGAAGTCATGGATATAGTTCCAGGCGATGCGGTCGCGGCCTTCCGCCGCTTCCATTGCTTCGAGCAGGGTGACATCGGGTTCTCCGCCGACATCCTGCGCGCGCGCCTCACCCAATCCCCCAGGCTTGGCATATCGGATCGCGGCATAGGTCTCCCGCGCATCGGCCACACTGAGACCGGCTAGAACCTTGGCGAGACTTTCGCGCAAATCTCCGCCTGTGGACCCGAGCGCCGCTGAGGCGAGGGGGGCGGACAGCAGAACAATGCCGAGATTGGTGTTGTGGCCGACGGCATTGATGGTCGCTTCGACGCTTCTCCTGATGCGCGCTCCCACGGAATGCCCAGGCGCGGCGAGCGCAGGTGCCGCGACCCGCGCGCTAGCCTCGAAATCGGCGACGCTCCTGCCAACATCATCATCGCCGAAGCGATGCACGTTACCAGGCTTCAGCGCATCGAGCTCGGCAAGGCAGGCATCATGAAAGGCTCGGGCAACCTGCTCGGCTGTGAGCGGCCGCGTCACGCGCCCTCTTGGCCGCGTGGCGCGCTCGACTGCTCGGTCGCCCCGAGGCAGGCGTCAAGAAACGGCGCCACGATAGAGTCGGCGATGCGGGTCCGCGTGACACGCTGCAGCCCCTGCCACGCCGGCATCGAGTTCACCTCGAGCACGAGAGGCGCGCCCGAGCGGTCCTGGATGATGTCGACACCTGCATAATCGGCGCCGACACAAGACGCGGCACGGAGAGCAAGATCGGCAAGCTCTTGCGATGGGATGGCAGCCTCGGCGCGGGCGCCTTGCTTGATATTGGTGATCCAGCTCGAACCGTGCCTGATCATGGACGCGACGACGCGGCCGGCTGAGACGAAGATGCGCCAGTCCCGATGCATGCCGTCTGCGGACGCGATGAACTCCTGCAGGTAAAAGGCGCCGTTCACCTCCTCCGGAGGGGCAAGATCGTCCGGCGCGGAGATCAGGCGCAAGCCTTCACCTTGCGCCCCGAACAGAGGCTTCTGCACGAGCTTGCAGCCTTGTGCGAGCTTCTCCTGAACGATCTCGAGCGCCGCCTCGGCGCCCGTGCCGGTCCAGGTCCAGGGCGTCGGGATGCCGGCCTGTTGCAGAAAGAAGGTGGTGGTGGATTTGTCCACGCAGCGCTCGATGGCGCGCGCATCGTTCCACACCGTGACGCCAAGCTCGCGCAAGGCATGGAGCACGCCGAGATAGAGAGTGACCTGCTCGAAGCTGCCGCCAGGCACGAACAGCACAAGCGCACCCTTCGGCAGATGGTCGCCGAGGCCTGGAATGGCGAGCCCGGTCCTGGTTTCCGTGGACAATCCGCAGGCCGCAAGCGAGACGGTGAGCGGCCTGATCCCGCGTGCGCGGAAGGCGCGCGAGATGCTGCGCCCGTGCCACTTCTTGCGCTCGCAGAAGAGGACGATCTCGGCCGCCATGGCGTCAGGAGGAGAAGGAGCGGGACAGGATCGCCGTGTCGATATGGCCGCCCTCGAAGCTCTCGCCGCTTTCCAGCGCGGTGACGGTGACCTTGGCCGGGCTGAACAGCATGCGGTCGATGGCGTAGAAGTCGCCCTTCACGGCGGCGAAAATATCGGCGAACGGTCTGCCGTAGTCCTTTGACTTGAGGCTCGGCAGCTGATCGGCCAGCCCCTTCGCGGCCTTCGCCGAGTCGGAGACGTAAAGCTGCACGCGCCCGCCATAGATGATGGCGTCGTTGGTGCGTCCCATGGCGGCGACAAAGCCGGGAGCGGGCGGCGGCAATGGCGCCGTCGCCATGCCGTCGACGATGTGATGCAAGGGGAAATGCAGCTCGTGCGACTTATGCAGCGCAACTTCGAGGCAGCGCGCGGCGATCTGCACCGTCCCGGCGAGGCTCGACGTCGGCGCATAGATGATCGTGAGCGCTTCGGTCGAGACCTTGCAGGCCTCGGCGACCTGCTCCACGAGAGCGGCCGGAGGGGCGCGGTCGGCCTCGAGCACGAGACACGCGCTGTCGGCGTCGTCGCGATAGCCGAGCTCGTCGAACAGCTTTTCCGTGGAGCCAAGCGCGCGCGCCGGGCCCGACCCCAGCACATGGTATTTCTTGCCCTTATCGTCCGCCGAGAGGCTCCAGCCGGCATATTGCGAGCCGAGGCAGGCAAGCACTGGCTGGCTCGTATGCACGGTCACCATGAACGGCCAGGAGGAGGAGGGATCGGTGGCCTCGAGCGACACGCGCCCTAGGCCGCCAAGGCAGATCTCGCCGATGCGGCGGCCTGCTTCCAACCCGCCAACGGCGCGCACGCCGCAATCGATTAGCGTCTCCCCGAGTTGCCCCTGTGACACGTTGACCCGCAAAGCCTGAGCGTCGCGGATCATGGCGTCGACGAGAGGTGCCACCTCCCGATTGACGCTCGGCCATTTGGTTTCGCTCCGTGCCTCTAGGGTTTTCTCGTTCATAACGTCCACTACGTCCCTCCTTCTCGGGCAGTGCAGGCGGCCAAAATGCTCTCAATTCGCTCGTCGACCAGACGCCTTGCTTCGACTTTAGTCCTAGATCGCGCCCACACAGTGCATATTGGGCGGTCTTTGTCGATGCGTTCCCCTATGTGGGGCCGATCGAACGACCAATCGGGCCAGATCATCGTTTGTGACACAGTGATCGGCTCCGTTGCGTAAACGATGGCCGCGGCGGTGGCCGCCGGGAGGTTGCGGAGGGCAGTCGGAAGCCGGTTTTCTAGCACAGCCTCGAGGTGGATGCGAAGCAGCGGCTCGGCCTCGCTGTCGAAAATGTCGAGCGTGGCGCCGGGCCGCGGATTGATCTCAAGGAGATAGAAGTCCTCGCCATTGACCAGGAAATCGGCGCTGCCAAGCCCTTTGAGATCAAAGCATTGGGCTACGCGCTCCACGCTATGCGTCAAACGCGCCTCCAGATCCGGCGATAGCTCGGCGGGCCGCGCCGCGCCGCCATAGCGCCATTTCGCACGTGAGGTCGGGGCCGCCCACTGCTCGCTGAAGCCGAGCACCTGAGCGCTGGTCCCGGTTCCGGCGAACAGGGCCGACACCGGGCGGCCTTCCAACTTCTCCTGAAAGTAAGTGCGGCCTTTTGCTGACCTCCGTCTGGGGGTGCCGGCTGCGGCGACGTAACTCGTCACGCCGTGACTTGTCACAATGTGACTTGTCACGATGTGACTTCCGCCGGCGCCGCCCTGACGCTTGGCGAGCCAGCCACACCCTGCCGCGGCAGGGTCCATGACGGTTCTCGGATGCGGAATACCGAGCCGCGCAAGCTCCGTGAAGAACACCGCGGGCGACTTCACGCGCTCCACTACGCTTGGCCCGTTGCCGAGCAGCGGCCAGCGTTCAGCGATCTTGGCGAGCAGCCCAGGACCATCTTCGAAGCCCGAGCCATAGACCACGCCGAGGAGCGGCGACGGCGCGGCCTCGGCCAGCGCCTCCAGCGCCGGGGCGAGAGCCTTCCACTGAAAGCCGCCCTTCAGATCGTCGAGCTTGTGACAGGAATGCGCGATCTGCCTCGTGTCGGCATCGGCGAAGAAATCGGCGACCAGCGGGACAAATCCGGCGCGCCTCGCTGAGGCTGCGAGCGCGCGGCCCGACACCGCCGCGACGAGCAGGGATGCTCCGTCAGCCGGCAAGCTTCTGGGCAAGGGCGTAAGCGTCGCGGAAATCGAGATAGACCGGCTTGTCCGACTGGATCATCTGATTGAACAGGCCGGCCTCGGTCTTGTACTTGATATTGCCGACCGCGAGCGCCCCGATGCCGACGGCCTTGGTCCCCGGGATCGGCACACCGTTGTCGTTCACGCCGACGCCCTCGACGCCGGCAGGCGGCACAGCGTTGACGTCGGTGGCGACGAGGAGGTGGGTCGCTTTCGCAAGCTGATCGGTGGTGAGCAGCCTTTTTCCCGCCGGACCGGCCGAGAAGATCACCTCGGCGCCGCGCACAAGCTCGGTCTTCTGCTCTTCGGTCGAGCCGTCGGCATAGCCGAGCTTGACCTCGAAGCGGGCATTGGCTTCCTCGGCGAGCTTGCGCACGCGCTCAGGCCCGTCATAGCCGACCAGAACCGCCGCGGCGCCCTCGACGGCGGAAATGACCGCGGAGGCGAAAGCAACGACGCCGGTGCCGCCGAACACCACTACGCGCTTGCCTTTGAACTCGGTCGAGAACGTGTCCTTAAGCGCCTTCTCGGCGCAGGCGACCATGGCCGCGGCGGTGGTAAAGGAGCCTGCCGGATCGGCGAACACGGAAATCTCGAACGGCGGCACCATTGCCGCCTTGGCCCGCTTCATCATGTCGAGGGCCTCGATGGCGCGCTTGCCGCCGATGAACATGGCCGTCCGCTTCACCCCCTCAGGCCCGCGGGAAAAGATCGCGTCCTGCACGAGCCCGGTCACGTCCTCGACCGTCACCGACGTGTAAGGAATGGTGGCGTCATAGCCTGCGTCGAGCGCCATGTTCACGTCGAACGGGCTCATATGCTTGAGCGGCGTGATCATGTGCAGGATGCGTGGATGCGCCATTTCGTCAGGTCTCCGTCATTTTTGGCTGGCACGCTTTACCACAAGGGGCGTGACGGAAAAGCGTTTCGATCAAGGTGAAGCGTAAGAATCCGCCACTAGCGCGCCTCGATGATGGCGGGCTCGTTGCGGCCTTGCGCGAGCTCGAAACGAAGCTTGGCGCCGCCGGCCATGCCATGCACCACAGTGAGCAGTCTTTGGCCCTCCTCCTCCGACGGCGCGAAGGCAAAGCCGGTCGGACCCCATGAACTTTGCCCGAGCCCGGTAACGCCGTAAGCCGAGAGGCCGCTGAGCACAGCGGCGACGCCGGCGCTGACATAGGCGCCGCCCTGCATCGGCGCGAAATAGGCGCCCATCCTTTTCTGCAAATAGCCGACCTGATCGCAGAACGCCTTGAAGTCCTCCTCGGCAAGCGCCGGCAACGCGCCGAGCAGAACACGCCTGGTCAGGTCAGCGGTCTCACTTTCCGGGAAATCCGGCAGCGTGGCAAAGGCCGCGGCCTCCTCTGCGCCGTGCACGCCGGTCTCCGCCGGATCGAAGATCAACAGCACGCGCCAGGCGCGCGGGAAGGGCACGCGGGCGAGCACCGGCGGCAATTTGCCTGGGCCTGGACCTCCGTCGAGCACAGCACCTCCTTGCCCAAAGGTGCCGATGCCGATGCCCGACCGCTTGCCCCGGTCGAGCCGCGCGGCGATCTCGTCCAAATCGAGCGGCAAGCCTTCGAGTGTGGCGACAGCCGACCCGATGGCAAGCGCAAGCTGCGTGCCGGAGCCGAGGCCTGCATGCGCAGGGATCACCTCGTCGAGATGTAAATGATAGGAAGCGGCGAGACCGAAGCTTGGCGCGATCGAGCGGAGATAGGGCTCGGCCCGCTCGCAAGGAACGCCGCTGACCCTGAATTCGCTGCCGCGCCGCAAGCTCAGTCGCGTTTGCGGACGGTCGATGGCGAGCCCGAAGCTGCCGAACGGCCGCGTCCCTCGTCCGCTCGGATCGAGAAAGCCGAAATGCAGGCGCGCGCTTGTGGTTACCGAAACAAGGTCGCGCGATCCCGCAACCCTGTCGGCGCCTGTGCACGCGGGACGCAAGGCCTCCTCCATTGTTGGCTCGAAGCCTCTGGGATATGCTTGGTGGTGCAGGACAGAGCCGCACTGTTTCAAAAGATCGCCCCGATGGCAACTTCTGAGCGAACTTACACGGACGCCGAAGTCGAGGAACGGCTCAAGAAAGAGCTGCCGCATTGGTACCTCGAGGGCGGCTGGATCAGGCGCAAATACAAGACCAATAGCTGGAAGGGCACGCTGATGGTGATTAACGCCGTCGGCCATCTTGCCGAGGTCGCCTGGCACCATCCCGACATCACGGCCTCCTATGCCTGGGTCGAGGTCAGGCTGATGAACCACGCCGCCAAGGGCATCACCGACAAGGACTTTGCGCTCGCCAAGAAGATCGAGGAGGTCGTTCACTGGCAGCCGGCACTCGAAGGTGGCCCGCTCGAAGGCACGCCCGCCGACGACATGCGCTTCGCCTATATCAAGCACGACAAGCCGAAGAAGTAAGGCTTCCAACGGCCCTGGTCTGAGAACCGAAGCGGCCCGGCGATCATTCACGCGCTTGCGCGCCTCACGGCACCTGTTTAATGGTGCGGGCCCATGGCGGTGTACTTAAAGGGGGAGAGGGTCGACGAGCCGAGCGCGCCCAGGCGCGCGGCCAAACTGCTCGGCCACGCGCGGGTGCCATGGCGAACCTGAAGATCAAAGGCGTCGAAATCATCGAGACCTTTGCCGAGGCCTTCCCCATGGTCGGCACGCGCATCATCATCACCGCGCCGACCCAGAAATGGGCGCTGATCGCCGCCCAGACCATGACTGGTTTCGCCACCTCGGTGATTGGTTGCGGGGCCGAGGCCGGCATCGAGCGGCTGGTTCCCGCCGAAGAGACGCTGGACGGCCGACCCGGCGTCGCCGTGCTGCTCTTCACCATGGACGTCAACAAGCTGCAAACTCAGCTCCGTAACCGCGTCGGCCAATGCGTGCTGACGAGCCCGGGCTCGGCCTGCTTCGCCGGGCTCGAAGGCGAGAAGAAGCTGAAACTCGGCTCTTCGCTCCGCTTCTTCGGCGACGGCTGGCAGGTGTCGAAATTGATCGGCGGCCGGCGTTTCTGGCGCATCCCGGTGATGGACGGCGAGTTCGTCTGCGAGCAGACGACCGGTCTCACCAAGAACGCGGTTGGCGGCGGCAATCTGCTGGTGCTCGGCCGCTCGCACCGCGCCGTGCTCACGGCTTGCGAGCGCGCGGTAAAGGCGATCGGCGACGTCCCGGACGCGATCGCCCCGTTCCCCGGCGGCATCGTGCGCTCGGGCTCCAAGGTCGGCTCCAAATACAAAGGCCAGATCGCCTCGACCAACGACGCCTATTGCCCGACGCTCAAGGGAGCGGTGAATACGGCGTTGCCCTTGAATGTCGAGGCAGTGATGGAGATCGTCATTGACGGCTTGAGCGCTTCCGCCGTTGCCGCGGCGATGCGCGCCGGCATCTATGCGGCGGTCAAAGGCGGTGCCTGCGAAGGCATCACCCACATCACCGCCGGCAATTACGGCGGCAATCTCGGGCCCCATCATTTCCACCTCAAGGAGATCGTCGCGTGAGTGCCTTGACGCTCGAGCTTCGCAGCGAGCCGAACCAGCGGCTTGACCTTTCGCGGCTGACGCCGACGCGGCTCGCCGGCATGAAGCCCAAGGACATCCAGGCCATCGCCATCGGCACGGCGCGCGAGCCGGTCACCGTTGGCGATCTGTTCAAGCTGAAGGGCGCCGATGTGGCCAAGCTCCGCTTCCTCAACACCGACGCACGGTGCGACAAGATCGGGGAGGGGCTCATCGAGGGCGAGATCGTCGTCGACGGCGACGCCGGGGCCTATCTCGGCTCGAAGATGCGCAGCGGTAAGATCGCGGTGAGCGGCTCGGCGGGTGCGTCGGCCGGATCCAGCATGCGCGGCGGCTCGATCGACATCACCCGCGACGCCGGCGAGAAGGCAGGTGGCGTGGCGGTGGGCGAGGCCCACGGCATGCGCGGCGGCAGGCTGTCGATCGGCGGCAAGGCCGGCGCGCTTCTCGGCGAGCGCATGCGCCGGGGGCTGATCATTGGCCGCGGCGGCGCCGGCGACTATGCCGGAGGCCGCATGATCGCCGGAACCATTCTGCTCAAAGGCCGCGTCGGCCGCTTTGCCGGCTATGGCCTGCGCCGCGGCACGCTGATCCTCGACAAGCAGCCGAAGGATTTGCTGCCGACCTTCGGAGATTGCGGGGTTCTCGATTTCACCTGGCTTCGCCTGCTCGACCGGCAGCTCAAGGTGACCGACGGCCGCTTCAAGGTCGGCTACCGCGCCAGGCGACTCATGGGTGACATGGCCGTGCTCGGCAAGGGCGAGATGCTGATCCTGGCCTAAAGGCCAAATCCCTCGATGTTGACCTGCGGCACTCCCATATGGGCTATGCTTGCGAGCTTAAGCGGATGCGATCGGCCGATTGAATGACCGCCACCCCTTTCATTCTCCTCGATGACAGCCTGACCGCGACTGCCCCCGGCGCGGCCGGGGGGACGTTGCTGTTCGAGAGGCCCGAACGGGTCGTCGCCGTCCATCGCCCAAGCGAGGTTGAAGCCGGGCTAGACGCCGTCAGCGAGGGGCTCGCGCGTGGCCTCCATGCCGCGGGCTTCTTCGCCTACGAGCTTGGCTACTGTCTCGAGCCGAAGCTGAAGGGCCTATTGCCCCAGGACCGGCAGCAGCCGCTGTTCTGGATCGGACTTTTCCGCGAGCCGCGCCGCGTCACCGATGCCGAGACGCGTCGCTGGCTTGATGCCAATGGCGCGCTCGAGCGCTCGACCATCTCTGACCTGCAGCTTTCCTGGACGCGCGAGCAATACAGGAGTGCCTTCGCCAAAGTTCAGGACTATATCGCCGCCGGCGACGTCTATCAGATCAACCTCACGCTGAAATACCGCTTCGCCTTCACCGGCGACGCCGTCGCCCTCTACGCCGCACTCAGGCGCAAGCAGCGGGTGGAGTATGGCGCGCTGATCGACTCAGGCAAATTCCAGGTCCTCTCGCTCTCGCCGGAGCTGTTCTTCCGCCGCGAAGGCAAGCACGTGACGAGCCGCCCGATGAAGGGCACGGCGCCGCGCGGTCGCACGCCGCGCGAGGACGCCCGCCTCAAGACCTGGCTCACCGTCGATGAGAAGCAGCGCGCCGAGAATTTGATGATTGTCGATCTCCTGCGCAACGATCTCGGCCGCATCGCCAAGATCGGCTCGGTCGAGGTCACCGACCTTTTCACCGTCGAAACCTACCGCACCGTGCATCAGATGACCTCCGGCATCACCGCCGAGCTTCGCGCCGATATGGGGCTCAAGGACATGCTCAAGGCGCTGTTCCCCTGTGGCTCGGTCACCGGGGCGCCAAAGGTCCGCGCCATGGAGATCATCCGCGAGCTCGAAGCCTATCCGCGCGGCGTCTATACCGGCGCCATCGGCCACATCGCGCCGAACGGCGACGGCCAGTTCAACGTCGCCATCCGCACCCTATTCATCGATGCCGGCGGCGCGGGCGAAATGGGCATCGGCTCCGGCGTCGTGTCCGATTCAAAGGTCGACGCCGAATTCGAGGAATGCCTGTTGAAGGCGCAGTTCTTGACCAAGCCCGATGCGCCGTTCGAGCTGATCGAGACCATCCGCTGGGAGCGAGGGATCGGCTTCCATCTGCTTGAGCGGCATCTCGTGCGGCTCCAGTCCTCCGCCACGCATTTCGGCTATCCCCTCGAGCGCGGCAAGGTACTCGCCGCGCTGTCGGCCGAAGTCGAGAAGCTCGACGGCGACGTGCATATGGTGCGGCTCTTGCTTGCCGAGGACGGCACCATCACCGTCACCTCGACCAGGATCGAGCTTCCCTCCAAGGACACAGTTTGGCGGTTCGCCATCTCCGATCAGCGCGTCGACGAGAAGGATGCGCTTTTCTTCCATAAGACCACGCGGCGACAATTCTTCGACCGCGAGATGGAGCGGCAGAAGGCTCTGACCGGGTGCGACGAGGTGGTGTTCCTCAACAAGAAGGGTGAGTTGACCGAGGGCACCCGCACCAATCTTTTCATCGAGCTCGATGGGCGCCTGTTCACCCCGGCGCTCCCTTGCGGGCTACTCCCCGGCACCTTGCGCGAGGAGCTGATCGACTTGCCGCGCGCCGCCGCGAGCGAGGCTATCCTGACCCTCGCCGATCTCACCCTCGCCGACCGCATCTATCTCGGCAATTCGGTGCGGGGGTTGATCCGCGCTGAGCCTCTTGGGCTTGCACGCAAGTCCGAAGCTGCACGCGAGTTGGAACCGGCAAACTCCTGAGAACCGTCACCCCCTAAACGTGGATGGCCGGGACAAGCCCGGCCATGACGCAGTTAGTTGGAGTGCTTCGAACGGCTAGTCGCAGTGATCGTAGCCGCCGTGATAGCCGTAGCCGGTGTACCGGTGCACATAGGTGACATAGGGCCTCGGCTTCGGCAGCAGCACAATCTGCGGCTTGGGAGCCGGAGCCGCTTCGGCGACAGGTGCCTCTGGGGCCGGCGCGGCGCTCTCGGCTGGTCCGTCGGCAACGGCCGGGGCCTCTGCGGTCTTTGCCGTCGCGGCGTCCTCGTCCTTGGCCGGCGTCACGGTGTTGCTGGGCTTAGCCTTTTCCTCGACCACGATCTGGCGCGCGGTGTCGGCGGATGCAGCGGTTTCAGCGGCGGGCTTCGCCTCTTTAGCCTCGGCTGCTTCGGCCGTCATGGCCATCATCACGATGATGGCGAGCGTGGCAAAGGCGACGAGCGCCAGGAAAGCATTGCGCAGAAAGCATGTCATGGTCCGACCTCCTTCAGGGTCTTGGTGTCAATCTCGCTCAAATTGATGGACAGTTTCTTAGGGGAGGGCGTCTGAACCGAACCTGAGAGCGCCATTCATTTTGCGTTCAGCGCGCAGGAGCGATCTACTGGAGCGGAGGTTCGCAAAGCCAATGCCCCTGCAAGCCCTGAAATGCCAAGGCAGATGCGAGCGATGGCGCATGCCCGTCTTGGCCGCGCTCCTCCTTTTGCTGTTCACCGCCGTGGCAAACGCGGCCGAAGGGCCGTATTTGGAGCTCGACACCAAGGGCCACATGGCCTTGATCCGCAGCATCGTCTTCACCCCGGACGGAAGCGAGCTGATCTCGGCGAGCGACGACAAGACCATCCGCGTCTGGGACGCCGGCACCGGGCGCATCGTCCGCACCATCAGAGGCGAGTTCGGAGACGGCGATCCGGGCAAGATCTATGCGCTCGCGCTCTCCCGCGACGGGCGCCTGCTCGCTGCCGGCGGCCGCACCGGTACTGCGGGGCAGGGGCAGCTGATCAGGCTCTACGACCTCAACGAAGGCACGCTGATCGGCCTCCTCCAGGGGCATGACGACGCCGTGCTCTCGCTCGACTTCTCTCCTGACGGCGAGCGCATCGTGTCGGGCAGCACCGACGACACCGCCATCATCTGGGACGTTGCGAGCCGCAAAGCCCTTCACCGCCTCGTAGGCCACAAGGGCGATGTGAACGCCGCGCGCTTCACCGCCGACGCCTCAGGCGTGGTCACCGCGAGCGACGACAACACGCTCAAGCTTTGGGATGCACGCGACGGGGCTCTCGTCTCGACGCTCACCGGTCACCAGGACAAGGTGATCGCACTTGCCGTGTCGCTCAGGGACGGCCAGATCGCCTCCGGCGCGCTCGACGGCACCATCAGGTTCTGGGACTTGATCAACGGGCGCGTACTGAAGGAGATTAACCAGGGCACTGAGGTGATGAGCCTCGCCTTTAGTCCAGACGGCAGGCGCCTGCTCTCCGGTGTCGGCCGCGCGCCGTACCTCGCCCATGTCTGGGACGCCGCGAGCGGAAGCGAGGTGGCGAGCTATGGCGGTCACGACAACATCGTGCTGGCCACGGCCCTTGCCGGAAATGGCCTCGCCGCCACCGCCGGCGGCAACGACAATGAGATTCATCTGTGGGACGCCGAGAGCGGCAAGCTGACCCGAGCGCTTGTTGGTGTCGGCCGCGCCATCTGGTCGGTGGGCTTTTCGCCTGACGGCCGCTCCATCGCCTGGGGCGTCGAGCGGCCCGGAAGCGGCGAGCTCGGGAGCCTCGCCTTCAGCCTGAAGCTTCCGGCAAAAGACAGTTCCCTCGGCGAGCCCAAGGCACTTCGTACCGGTGCCGATGGATTCGCCAGAGCGGTGACCGAGGCGGGCGGCTTCAGCCTGCAAACGCGGGCGAGCGGCGAGTTCGGCTATCTCGACCTGTTGGACGTGGTGAAGGACGGCAAGATCCTCGCCACCGTCAAGCGCGGCGAGAATGCCGGCTACGCCCATAACGCCTATACCTTCACGCCCGGCGGCAAGACCGTGATCAGCGGCGGAGGCCACGGCTTTCTCACCGCCTACGATCTCTCGGGGCGCACCCTCGGCGAGTTCGTCGGACATACGAGCGACGTCTGGGCCGTTGCCGTCTCCCCTGACGGGCGCTGGCTCCTCTCCGGCAGCGACGATCAGACCGTGCGCCTATGGAGCATGGCGACGCATGAGAACGTGGCGTCGCTGTTCTACGGCAAGAACGGCGAGTGGGTGTTGTGGACGCCGCAAGGCTATTACGCGGCCTCTCCGTCTGGCGACGCTCATGTCGGCTGGCACGTCAATGAAGGCGAGGGCAAGCTCGCCCGCTTCGTCAGCGCCGCCCAGCTGAAAAGCCATTTCTATCGGCCCGATATCGTCACCCGCGCGCTCGTGCTCGGCAGCGCCGCGCGTGCCGTGAAAGAGGCGCCTGACGCCGGATTTGCCCTCGCCGAGCTCTTGCAGCGGAAGCCCCCGGAATTTTCGGTTCTGTCGCCGTCCAATGGTGCGCAAGCTGCGGTGGACATGATCGACGTCGCGCTTGATGTTCCACCAGCGGTCGATGCCATCGAGGGCTTCGACATCACCGTCAATGGACGCCGCGTCGCCTCGCGCGAAAGCGGAACGGTCAAGTCCGGCGAGCGCGCGCGCGTCCGGCATTTCTCCGTGCCGCTGTCGGGCGGCGCCAACGACATCGACATCAACAGCTTTAACGCCATCGGCCAGACCGTCGACAAAGTAACGGTCCTGCGGCCGGGAGCGCGCGTCTCGGAGAAAAGAGGGCGGCTCTATGTGGTCGCCATCGGCGTCGACGACTATCCCAACTTCAAGCAGAACCTCAAATTTGCAGGCGCCGACGCCCGCGCCTTCGACGAAATGCTGGTCGCAAAGGGCGGCCCACTCCATGCCGAGACGCGCAACCTGGTCTTGGCCAAAGGCGGCGACCAGCCGCCGACCGCCGCCAATATCAAGGCCGCATTAAAGACGTTTCGCAATGCCGGGCCTGACGACACCATCGTGCTGTTTCTCGCCGGCCACGGGGTCAACGACGGCCCGAACTATCTCTTCCTGCCGACCGACGCCAAGTTCGAAGGGAGGAGCTGGGATCAAAGTACGGTGGTGAAGTGGGAGGCTCTGCAGGGAGCCATCGAGACGAGCAAGGGGCGCCGCATCATGCTGGTCGACACCTGCCACTCCGGCAACGCCTTCAATGCGCGTCTGCTGAAGGATGCGGCCGACGCCAGCATCGCCGTCTATGCCGCGACCGACGCTGAGACGCTTGCCCAAGAGCGACCGGCGCTCGGCCACGGCGTGTTCACCTATTCGGTGATCGAGGGGTTGAAGGGAGGCGCCGATCTATCGCGAGATCGCTTCATCGAAGCGCAGGAGCTGTCGACTTATGTGCTGGATGCCGTACGCAAGCTGACCGGCGACAAACAGCTGCCGACTTTCACCCAATCAGGACGCTCGGATTTCGTCATCTCGAAGGTCCGCTGACAGCCGGATAAGAACGATGAGAGGTTAGGCGCCTCAGCCGGCGCCAGCGTTTACGCGCCGGCCTCAAGCCTCTCGATCGCCTCGTGCACGGCGCGGAGCATTTCGCCGGGATTGCGGTTGTCGGCTGGAGGCATGCCTTCCTCGGTGGCGCGCAGCAGCGCGTCGGCGTCGGCCTCCCAACGGATCAGGATTGCCTTCTTGTCCTCGCGCGAAAGTCCGGGGGCGGCAAGCACGTCCTTCGGCGCGCGGAACACTGAAGCCGGATCGAGCCTGGCCTGGTCGAGGTCGATGCCGGTCATAACCGGGTTTGCCTCCAGAGCGCTAGGCACTCTTGGTGATTCCCGGCTCTGGCTCGGTGGTTTCGTCCATGCCGAGCATCTCGCCCAGACGGTTGCGCGCGCGATTGACGCGGCTCTTGATCGTGCCGACGGCACAGCCGGAAATCTCCGCGGCTTCCTCGTAGGAGAAGCCGGCGGCTCCAACCAGGATCAAGGCTTCGCGCTGGTCGTCCGGCAGCTTGGTCAGCGCGGCGCGAAAGTCCTGCATCTCCATATGGCCGTGCTGCTCGGGATGGGTGGCAAGCGTGGCGGCATAGCTGCCGTCGGCATCCTCCACCTCGCGGCGGCGTTTGCGGCGCTCGGAGAAATAGGTGTTGCGCAGGATGGTGAACAGCCATGCCTTGAGATTAGTCCCTTCGCGGAACGAGTTGAGATGGTTCCAGGCCTTGAACAGGGTCTCCTGCACAAGGTCGTCGGCACGCTCCCGGTCGCCGCAAAGCGACACGGCAAACGCGCGAAGATTGGTCATCTCGCCTACGAGGGAGTCTCGCAGGCTCTCCGACACTCTGCGTCGCAAATCACTTGTCTCCGCTTCGCTCGAGGTCTTTCAGAAGCTGAAGCAGACGATCGGGGATCGGCTCTCGCGCAACCTCATCGAAGACGGCCCGCAAATGGCGGCCGATATGGGCCTGCAAATTTGGCGACAATCCCTCTTCTGCAGAGAGCGCGACGCCCTGCCGGTTCTGGTTACTGGTTGCTTGACTCATGGTCTTCCCGGCGCTCGTTGGCTTCCGCCGGCGTTCCTTTTTCTCTGCCTGGTCCACAATCGTCCCCATCCGCCGGGATAACTCACCTAAAGCGGCGGATACGCTCCGTGCCTTAGGTTAAAAACAGGCCAAACCTCAATTGGTTCCGTGCTTCAAGGAAACCTTTTCGGCCTCCGCGGCGTTTAAGCACACTGTGACGAGGGTTTCCAGTTGCCAACATTGACCTTCGTGGTGCAATGGGTACCACCAGGTCCACCTAAAAGGCTAGGAGCGCATGTCGATATCCCAGGCGATAGCGCCTCATCTTCCCTATTTACGCCGATTTGCACGGGCCCTTGCCGGCACGCAAGCCGCTGGCGACGCCTACGTGGCCGCCACGCTCGAAGTGCTGATCGAGGATCCGTCCCTGTTCGATACCAAGCTCGATCCGCGTGTTGCCCTGTTCCGGACCTTCACCGGACTTTGGAACTCTGTCGGTGTCAATCTCAAGCCTGACATCCAAACGAGCGCTCTAACGCCGGCCGACCGCAAGCTGGAATCCATCACCCCCTTGCCGCGCCAGGCCTTTCTGCTCAGCGCAGTGGAAGGCTTTTCCGCTCCCGACATCGCCTCGATCCTCGGTATCGATGAGGACGAGGTGATGGAGCTGATCGATCAAGCCGGCCGCGAGATCGCCGCACAGGTCGCGACCGACGTGCTCGTTATCGAGGACGAGCCGATGATCGCCATGGACCTCGAAAGCATCGTCGAGGGCTTGGGCCACAAAGTCATGGCCGTGGCCCGCACCCATGCCGAGGCGTTGAAAGCCATCGCCCACGAGAAGCCGGGCCTCGTGCTGGCCGACATCCAGCTCGCCGACGGCAGCTCGGGCCTCGACGCGGTCAACGAGATGCTGGGTTCGTTCCAGGTGCCGGTGATCTTCATCACCGCCTATCCCGACCGGCTGTTGACCGGGGAGCGGCCGGAGCCGGCCTTCCTGATCACCAAGCCTTATCAGCCCGACACGGTGAAAGCGATCGTGAGCCAGGCGCTGTTCTTCGAGCGCCGCGCGCGGCTGCGCGACCGCTCGACTGCCGCCTAGCACGAGTTTGGAAGCGGGTCGAAGCGACCCGCTTGCCGCGCTGGTGCGAGTCCGGCGCTAGATCTTTCCGAGCAGCAGGAGAATAAGAAGAATCACCAGGATCAGTCCGACCACGCCTGACGGGCCATAGCCCCAGCCGCGGCTATACGGCCAGGATGGGATCGCGCCCACCAGGATGAGGATCAGGATGATGATCAGGATCGTGCTCAACATGTCGCGCTCCTTGGGGCCCGTAAGGCCTCATTGCTAGGGCAGCGGAACGCACACGATTGACCGCGCCCAGGTTCTCTTCGTGTGTAGGGAAAAATCGCGAAGGCTCAGTCCCGCCGCAACCTCCTCCAAACGCGAGGAGGCGCGGCTGACCGAAACCTGCCTACATATTGCGGACCCAACTGTCGACTTGCTTCTCGGCCTCGTCTTTGGCGACGCCGTAGCGCTCCTGGATCTTGCCGACCAGCTCGACGCGGCGGCCTTCGATGGTGGTGAGATCGTCGTCAGTGAGCTCGCCCCACTGCTGTTGGACCTTGCCGCGCAACTGCTTCCAATTACCTTCGATACGATCCCAGTTCATGAGCGTACTCCTTATCCTAGGGAGGCCCGCCTTCGATCGCGGGCCTTGGGGGGTAAAGCGAAGTTTAGTGTCGATCAAACGCGGCCTGCACGATCAAGTTCCCTTATTGGTCTCACCGCGCTGCAAATGGGCTTGATCAAATTGCCCGTAATTGATGAAACATAGCAGAAGCTTCGTGTCCTCGCTGGCGTACGGATTGGGCGGGAAATGGCGGGCAAACGCATCCTCGTGGTCGAAGACGAGTTTCTCATCGCCCTCGATATTGCCGGGGCGCTCGAGCAGGGCGGGCTTGTCGTGATCGGACCGCTGGCGTCGGTGCGCGACGCGCTGCTGACGCTTGAAAGCGAAAAGGTGGACGGCGCTTTGCTCGACGCCAATCTTGGTGGAGAGCCGGTGGGCCGCGTCGCCGACGCGCTTCTAGCAAGGAGAGTGCCCTTCGCCTTTGTGAGCGGCTACGGGCGTGAGCAGCTCCCCAAGCCGCACCAGGGGGCGCCCTTGATCGGCAAACCTTTCACCGGACAGGACCTGCTCGGCGTGGTTGCGCGCTTCTGGACACGCTCTTGACGGACGCGCAACCTCCCGCGCATCTTCGCTTGGAACGGAATTGGAAGACCGCGCGTTCCGGGGGCCGTTGGTTCAAGTTGGCATCCCTGAAAGCCGGCGATCCAACATGGGGAGTGTGATATGGGGCTGATCGCTTGGGCACTCATTTTTGCGGTCATTGCATTGGTGGCAGGCGTGTTCGGCTTCGGCGGCGTCGCATCGGCCGCTGCGGGCATCGCGCGCATCGTGTTCTTCATTGCTATCGTGGTCTTCCTGATCTTCCTGATCATGGCCCTCCTATAGCCGACCCATAGTGGGCAGGGCATTGCAGTGGCCCTTGGGCCATCGGCGCTAGCCTTTTTGCAGGCGCTTGAAGAGGAACGCCCGCAACCGGGGGCCGGCTGCGGGCGTTTGGGTTCGATCGCCGCGGGGAGGAGTGGGGCTGGGGAGCGCTCGAACGTCGAACCCAACCCTTTCCCGGCTGAAAAGTTCCTAGGGTGGCAGCGCCGGGCGGAAAATCCTTTAAAGTTCGAGAACAAAATCGTTCGAGCGGTGTTCTAAACTTAAGAGGACCTGGAGGCCACGGGCGCCTCATCATTTGGCACCCGGCGTAACGGTTTCGGCTTAGACTTAACACATGGCGCGCTTATTCACCGTCCTCTTCGGTACAGGGGATCCTGCCACGCAATCCCAAGCGGTGACCTCGGGGCTCGACTCTCTGCATGCTTTCGCCGACGCGATTATTGCCGTCTCGTTCTTCTTAATCCCGGCGGCCCTGCTCTTTCTCTATTACCGGAGAGAGGACCGCAGCCGCGCCGACCAGGCGCTGCTCACCCTGTTCATTTTGTTCCTCGCCAGCGCCGGGCTTGCACATCTCGCCTCCGTGCTGTTCGGTCCGGTGCACGGGCTGGTGGTGGTGCTCAAGGCCTTAAGTGCCCTGATTGCTCTCACCGCGGCGATCGTGATCTGGAGGTTGACGCCGGAACTCGTGAAGCGTCCGTCGCGCGACCGGCTTCAGTCGGAGATCGCGGCGCATCTGCGCACCCTTGACGAGCTGAAGGAGACGCGTCAGCAGCTCGAGGAGCGGGTCGAAGCGCGCACCAAGGAGCTTGCCGAAGCCAAGCAACGCTTCGAGATCGCGCTCCGCGGCTCGCCGATCATGGTGTTCACCCAGGACCGCGACATGCGCTTCACCTGGGTGCACAATCCACCATCTGGCATCAACCCGGCATTCCTGATCGGCAAGACCGACGCCAAGATTCTGCCGCCCGAGGCTGCCGCTTCCTTCATGGCGGCGAAGCGGCGCGCCATCGAGACCGGAGAGTCGCAAACCATCGAAGCCAATTTCGAGCTGTTCGGGCGCAGGCGATCCTACTATCTGCTCACCGAAGCGCTGCATGACGACAAGGGCGACGCCATCGGCACCACGTCCGTCGCCGTCGAGATCACCGAGCGGAAAGAGGCCGAGAACCAGCTTCGCCTATTGCTCCGCGAACTCACCCACCGTTCGAAGAATCTCTTGGCGGTGATCCAAGCGATTGCCAGGCAGACTGCCGCGCGCACCAAGACGATCGACGACTTCCTCGACCGCTTCGGCGCACGCCTCGTCGCCATCGGCTGCTCGCAGGATTTGCTCGTCGCCGACAATTGGCATGGCGCGTCCTTGCGCACGCTGGTCGAGCAGCAACTCAATATCGATCGTTCCGGAAGCCAGATCGTCATCGACGGCGAGGACGTGATGCTGAAGCCCGAGGCCGTGCAGAATCTCGGACTCGCGCTGCATGAGCTTGCCACCAACGCGCAAAAATACGGCGCTCTGTCGAGCGGCCGCGGCAGCGTGCGCGTCCATTGGCAATTCTGCGAGTCCGACCAGCTGAAGCTCACCTGGGAGGAGCGTGGCGGGCCTCCGGTGAGCACGCCCGAGCGGTCTGGATTTGGCCGCGCCATGATCGAAAGCGTGGTGGGAAAGGCGCTCGAAGGCGAGGTGAAGCTGTCCTTCCCGGCCAAGGGGGTGCGCTGCGTCATCATGATTCCGGAAACGCAGGTCGCCTCCCGCGGCTAGCGCCAGCGGCTGAGGCCGCTTCCTTTCAAGCGCATGTGAAAGCCCGTGCGCGCAAGTTGAATTGCCGGTGGCGGCTCGACATCTTAGCCTCGATGAGACGAAAAGCGCGGGCGAGCCCTGCGACCCGCACCCCCAACGTGTCCCGGCATTGAGGAGATATCCGATGGCTTTCACCCGGCGCGAGATCAATCTTGGCGTCATCGCCGTCGCCGCGGCAGGTGCCGGCCTGCTCGGCTGGCGCCTGATCGGCGGCCGCCGCGAGGCTATCGCCGGCACCTTCGAGGTCACCCACACCCCGGAGGAATGGCGGAAGCTGCTCACGCCCGAGCAATATGCCGTGCTGCGCGAGCAGGACACCGAGCGTGCCTTCACCAGCCCGCTCAACAACGAGCACCGCACCGGCACTTTCGCCTGCGCCGGATGCGACCTGCCGCTCTTCGATTCGAAAACCAAGTTCGACAGCGGCACGGGCTGGCCGAGTTTCTACGAGCCGATCAAGGACGCGGTGCTGAAAGACACCGACACCTCCTTCGGCATGGTGCGCGACGAGGTTCATTGCCGCCGCTGCGGCGGTCATCTCGGCCACGTGTTCAACGACGGCCCGCCGCCGACCGGCTTGCGCTACTGCATCAACGGCGTGTCGCTGAAATTCATCCCGGCTTAGCCTCGGGCACTTGCGTCCATTCGTCATGGGGTGCGCCTCTTGATTGAGGGCTATGGTATAGCCTCTAACCGGGGGGATGACGGCCATGCGAAGAACATTGATTTTGGCTGTGACTGCGGGGCTGCTTGTGCCTGGTGCGGCGCTCGCTTTCGATGCGAGTAACGCAGGCCCGAAAAATCCAGATGGCTCCGCGGGCTTCTCCGATCCCGATGAGGCGCCGGTCATCCCTGGGCTTCAGGCCTACGGCATCGACAGCGAGAGTGCCGGATCGAGCGGCGTTTACATTCCGCAATCGCCTTCCTCCTCGGATGTGCCGCCCTTGCTCTATTCGAGCCCGGCCTACCGCTCCCGCTAAGCGCAAGCGTCATCTAGCTAACCGGGCCTCTGGGCAGGGAGATTCGTCCTGCCCTGGCGCGCGTCCTGTGGCAGAGTGCGCTGCCCATGACCGGTCCCGTCGATCCCAGCCTCGCCGCGCGTGCCCTCGATCTTGCCCGCGCCGCGCTCGCGCGGTGCGGCGCGCCGCCCGAGCTTCCCGCGCGCCTGCTCGTGGTCGATGTCGAGCGCCAGCGTGCCGTCTTGATCGAGAACGGTGCGGCCAAAGCCGTGTGGCCGGTCTCGAGCGCACGTGCCGGCATTGGCGGGGCTGAAGGCTCCTACCGCACGCCTCCAGGCTGGCATCGCGTGCACCGGCGGATCGGGGAGGGCGCTGAAGAAGGCTCGGTGTTCGTGTCGCGCGAGCCGACCGGCGAGATGTGGCGCGGGGAAGCGCGCGACGACGATCTCATTCTCACCCGCATTCTCACCCTCGATGGTCTGGAGGAGGGCGTCAACCGCGGCCCCGGCAATGATTCGTTCGAGCGCTACATCTATCTCCACGGCACCAATCACGAGCTTCTGCTCGGCCGGCCCGTGTCGCATGGCTGCGTGCGCCTCTCCAACACCGACGTCTCTTGCTTGTTCGCCTTCATGCGCGAAGGCGACTACGTGCTGATCGCGGAACCTGAGGATCTGATCATTCCCGACCCAAAGGGTCCATGGCGATTCCATTACGCGGGGCTTGCCGGTTCCGGCATGAGCGCGCTCGCGCAATTCCAGGCGATGATGGGCGGGCGTGTCAGCGGCAGCGATCGCGCCTTCGACCGCGGCGAGCGTGCCGAGCTTCGGACACAGCTCGAACGCCTCGGCATCGAAATCATGCGCCAGGACGGGAGCGGCGTGACCGACGACTGCGCGGCACTCATCGTCTCGACCGCGGTCGAGGAAAAGGTGGCGGACTTCGCTGCGGCGCGCGCCAAAAACATCCCCATCGTTCACCGCTCCGAGCTGCTCGCCCACTTCGTGGCCTCTTATCGCACCGTGGCGGTGAGCGGCACGAGCGGCAAATCCACCGTGACAGCGATGGTCTTCGAGATCCTTGAAAGCGCGGGCCGCGATCCCTCCGTCATCACCGGCGGCGATTTGCGCTTGTTGCAAGCCCGCGGCCTGCCCGGTAACGCGTTCGCCGGCGGCTCGGACCTTCTCGTCGTCGAGGCTGACGAGAGCGACGGCTCGCTCGTGCGCTACGCGCCTGCGGTCGGCGTCATCCTCAATCTGCAGCGCGACCACAAGGAGATGGGAGAGGTGGCGGCGATGTTCGCCGTGCTGCGCGCCCGTTCCCGCGAGGCTCTGGTGGTAGGAGAGGATGAAAATCTCGATGGGCTCGCCGGCGGTGCGCTCCGCTTCGGCTTTGGACCGCGCGCCGATATTCGCGGGACGAATGTCGAGCTTATCCCCTCAGGCAGCAGCTTCACCGTCGATGACGTTGCCTTCGCCCTGCCGGTGCCCGGCCGGCATAACGTCGCCAATGCGCTTGCCGCGATCGCCGCTGCGCGCACTCTCGATGTGCCGCTTGCCGACATGGTTGCGCCGCTTGCGAGCTTTCAGGGGGTGGGGCGGCGCTTCCAGACCGTAGGTGCCGCCCGCGGCGTCACCGTCATCGACGATTTCGCCCACAACGCCGACAAGATCGCCGCAGCGCTCGCCACGGCGAAGCTCAACGCCTCGCGGGTGCTCGCCGTCTATCAGCCGCACGGCTATGGGCCCACGCGCTTTCTCAGGCGGGACTTCGTCGACACATTCACCCGCGAGCTCAGGCCCGGCGATCGCCTGTGGATGCTCGAAGTGTTCTATGCCGGGGGCACCGCTAGCCGCGACTTTTCCGCGGCCGACATTGTCGAGGAGATCGCCGAGAACGGCGTCAAGGCGGAGTTCGCACCGTCCCGCGCCTGGCTCGCCGCGCGCATCGCCGAGGAGGCCCGCGCCGGTGACGTGGTCTTGGTGATGGGCGCGCGGGATCCGTCGCTCACCGATTTCGCGCGTGAAATTGTGGCAGAGCTCGACCGATCTGGCGCAAAAGCTGGATAAATCCGTATGCTGCTACGCCCAAATATTGAGCTATGATTGCTCTGCACGCGGGGGTGTAAGGCAACCGAAGCCGGTAGCCGGCAGCTTCGCCTGCGGGGGTTTGCGTCATCGTCAGGTTCGAAGCCGCTTCCGCTCCCACGCGAAGCACGTGAGCACGGTCAACGCGACGGCTCCTTGCGCGTGCATGAGAACCGACGGGTAAAGGGGAGGGGTCGATGAAAGCAAAATCTCTTCTGCTAACTGTCCCCCTAGCAGTTTCGGCATTGTTGTCCCTGTCGCTGCCGGCGAACGCGGTGTGTTGGTCGTGGAAGCCGTGCGCCGACTATCAGGGTGGCTATGGGTACGGTGCGCCGCCAACGGAGTCTCAATCCTTTTTGCCGCCTTTGCCGCCGGGGGGCGCTCCGCCCCCAGGGTCTCAGACCGGACAGCAAGGTGCGACGGCAGCGCCAACTCCAAGCGGGGCACCGGAAAAATTGACGCCCAAGAAACCTGAAGCGACTGCGAAGGCCGCGCCAGCGCCGGCGAAACCGAAGCCGGCGCAGGCCAAGGCCGTTCCGCCTCCGGCACCAGCTCCGGTGCCAGCACAGGCTAAGGCCGTGCCTCCGCCGCAACCGGCACCAGCACCGGTCCCGGCTCAAGCCAAGGCCGTGCCGCCACCCGCACCCGCGCCGGTCCCGGCTCAGGTGAAGGCGCAACCGGCTCCGGCTCCGCAACCCGCACCTGTTCAGGCGGCAAAGCCGGCTCCGCCTCCGGCTGCCGCTCCGGCTTCAGCTCCGGGAATGACGACGGTGCCAGGCACGGCAACGATGCAGGTGATCCCCGAATAGGGGGTGTGGAAGATCGGCCCTTAGCAGTGCCGGTATAGAGCTGCAAGCTCGCGGCCGCGGAGCAGGATCAGCTTCTGCGAAAGCCCTCCGCGCTTCTTGATCCAGGCGCGCACTTTTGCCGGATAGGAATCGACCACGATGCGCGTTGCCTCGGGCGCGCGTGACGAGCGGCCTGTCTCGCGGTCGACCAATCGCGGCGCATGGAAGCCGAGCACGGCTCTGCGCGTGACGCAGATGCGATTGCTCGGGATGGTGCTCAGCACGAGCGTGCAGGCCGAGAGGCAAGGCCCGTCGATGATCACCCGCTCGCCGGACTGCCGCACGCGCGCGAAGGCCTGAAGATAGTCGCCGACAAAGCCGCCGGGGCTCGACAGGATGCGCAAATCCGCGCGCGCCTGCGACATGGCGAGCAGGGCCAAGACGGCTGCAAAAAGGAAGCGTCTCACTTTACGTCTCCCGCGTCCGCGGCAACAGGGGATCAAAGCTCAGCGGCAGTTTTGCAGCATGCCGCTCCTCGCAATGATCCCCTCAAAGCCTGGAGTGCGGCAGGGCTCAGCCCTTATTGCACTGCTTCATCTCTTTCATGGCCTTCTCGGCGTCGTGCTTCGAATTGAAGGTGCCGATCAGGTTCATCTTGTCTCCGGGCTTGTGGCTGAACATCTCGCATCGCTTGCCGTCGTAGCCGATATAAAACTCCTCGGCGAAAGCGGGAGAAGCGAACGCCGCGATCAAGACAGCTGCAACCAAATACTTTCTCATCGTTTATCCCTCGACTTCAGTTGGCCTCTAACGAATCCGGGAAGGGAGCAAAGCTCGGGGGCGCTTTTGCGGCGGAGGAATGGCCTTTAGGCAGCTTATGCCGGCGGCGGTGTGGCAAATGTCACAGCGCCGCTTTGCGCCCCGTCCTATCACCCCCCATCGCAACCTTGGGGCGGATTTAGGAGACGTCGCGCCCGGCAGAGTATCTTGACCAAGTCAACCGAAGGATGTTCGCTATGACGTACATTCTGGCTACGCGCATTAAGGAAGACACCAGCTTCGCGCCTATTCCGCGCGGGCAGGGTCCCAGGCAGCGGCGCATGGAGCGGCCTCAGATCACAGTCCTCCCGTCCACGCTTGCGGGTATTTCCATATTTTCGGGCCTTACCCCCAAGGCTCTCGAAGAGCTCCAACAACGCTGTGCCTGGCGCCGCTACGAGCAGGGCGAGCCGATCGTCGGCTATCTCGATTCCTCGGATGACGTGTTCTTTGTGGCGAACGGAGAGGTGGGAGTCACGATCTACTCGGTCGCGGGTCAAGCGGTGAGCTTTCGCACCTTGGGAGCCGGCGACATCTTCGGCGAATATGCCGCCATCGACGGCGGCCCGCGTTCAGCCAGCGTCGAAGCGCGGACGAGCTGCCTCATCGCTTCGATGTCCGCCAAGGCGTTCCGCAAGCTGTTGCGAACCGAGCCGGCCGTGGCCGAGGCCGTGCTCAAGGGCCTCGTGCGCAATGTCCGCGCGCTGACCAAACGCGTCTACGAATTCAGCACGCTTGCCGTCAACAATCGCATCCATGCCGAGCTGCTGCGCCTTGCTAGTCTCGCGCCGCGCGAAGGCAAGGGGGCGCGGCTTAACCCGGCGCCCACCCACGCCGAGATCGCCAGCCGCATCAGCACGCATCGCGAGGCGGTGACCCGCGAGCTCAATCGCCTGGCGCGCATCGGCATCATCGAGCGCAAGAGTGGAACGCTCCTCGTCCGGGATCTCGACCGGCTGGCGGCCATGCTTCATGAGATGACCGGCGAATAGGCCCGCCTCGAGCCGGCGCTCTCACGGGCGTCGCTCATCATCATCATCATCAAAAATTGTTTTTTGGATGCATGCGGACGCGATCGGCTTGGTCGCGCCGCATCATCGCTTGCGCATCTTCGCGTCAAGATAATGTGATGTGTGGCAAAACCCACAATTGTCGTGTGGCAAACGCCACAGCGCTCTTTGCCCAAACGCGCGAGACTCTCCTTCAGGCTCAAGATCGTCTTGGGCCGGTGCTTGGAAGGAGATCTACATGTTTACGCTCAATCGAAGCAGGCTCCTGGGGTTCGCCGCGGCGGGCGCTTTCGTTGCGCTCTCCGCCAGTCTCCCCGCACGAGCCGAAGACCTTGCTCAGAACCTGGGGCCGGTCGGGCCTCACGAGCCCATCCTCACGTCGGTTGGCAGTAAGCGCGTTATCGCGTTCTACGAGCCGGGTGGCGGCCATTGCTCCATCAACGTCGTGGTGTGGGACCGTGCCGATGAGAGTGGCGATTCGGCGGCGCGCGTTCGCGTCAGCCTGAACCCTCGCCAGACGGTTCACATCGACAGCGCCGAGAGCAAGTCGATCAACCTTCAGTGCGGCGACTATGCCGAGACGCTTGCGCTCGTCGATACCAGCAAGTTCGTTGCAGCTGGAGCTTCCGAATAAACCCGCGTTCAATCGGGACCTCCGCACATGTCACTACTCTGGAAAAAGCCCCCTCAGGTTGAGTGAGCCTGAGGGGCACCTTTTGGCATTTTCACTGGCAGAGAATTTTCAAGGGAGAGCCGACGAACATCAGTCGCAAAGCCATGACGAGAACCCTTCGTGCAATTCTATTTGGTCTCGCCTTCGCCGCGCTGATAGGCGGCAGTGAAGCGGCGTTCGCAAATGCCGTGACGCCGTTCGAGCGCGCGGCCGCCACGCCAAGAGGGCAATTGAGGAGCCCCTATGCGGACTTCGCATCCGTCGCCAAGGAAGGTCACAAGATCTACCTCTCGCATGACTGCAACGGCTGCCACGGCGGCGGCGGCGGCGGCGGAATGGCGGCACCTCTCACCAACGAAGTTTGGATTTATGGGGCAGACGATGACACGCTATTCCGCGTGATCGCTCTCGGCACCGGAAGCCTGAGCCCGAACGATGCGTTTCAGAAGCAGGGCTTCGCGCGCAAGGGCTCCGAGAACGTGGTCGGGCCGATGCCGCATTTCGGCGACATCTTCAAGACCGACGACGAAATCTGGAAAATCATCGCCTGGCTCAGGGCTGAGAATTGCGAGCGGCGCCCGGCGCAATGCTGACTAAGCCGTGAAAGGCAACGGATATCCCGTGGCGAGAGCGGCAAGGACTCCAGTCGCAAGCGAAATGAGATGAAAGGCCACGGCGCCGGCGAGCACGCCGATGGTGAAGCGGGCGTTGGCGCTCGCTCCCACCGATGCAGCACGATAGGCCACGAAGATGCTGGCGCCGAACACCGCGAGCATCGAGAGCGCGCCTGCCGCCACGTTGTTGCACCAGGGGCATTTGAGCTTGGCCAGCGCATCGAAGAAGTTGCAGTGGTGATAGAGCCCCGACCACGGCCAGTCGCAGCCGCAATCGAACATGAAACCACACAACGGCGTGACGGCAATCAAGGCAAAGACAACGACGGCGGTGACCGCTCCAATCGCAGGCGTGCCAACCGCCATCCGCGTCAATTTGACGACGGCCCAGGACAACGCCAACACGAGCGCGGCCGGCCCAACATAGCTCAGCACCATCATCGGTCTTTCCCGCGCTCAACTGCAGACGGTGGACCTCTATCACCATTCGGGAAGGAACACGGGCCGCTCTTACTCCGGAACGTAGATGCCCTTGGCTCGGCAATACTCTCTGACTGCCGGCTGTTCCTCCTCGCTCTGGGCAACCCTGATGGGTAAGAACTCGATCGAGCTGCCCTGTGGCGTCGCGAACATGCCCACGAAGCTCTTTCCATTGACGTAACCACAGACGATCAATTCATCCTGATTGCTCATACCTGCTCTGTAGCTTCGTCCAAAGCTCGCAGACTCCGGGTCTTTCAGACTTTCAGCGATCCCTTTTTTGACAAGTTTGATCTGGGCCGAAGATAACGGGAGGGGAGCAAGCGGCCCATGAAATGGCAAGCTCGGAGCATCATCCCCGTATTCTCGCTCCGCGCAGTTCCCCAAAATCAGAGCGGCGACAATCGTGATCCTCAGCAACATCGTTACCCGCCTTTCCCCCTCCTATCCGGTCGGCTCGATGGTAACTTACCGGACGTCACCACAACTCTGAAAACTACGGATCGGGTTCCGGACTTCTCGCCGCACTGAGCTTGCGAGGTAGTACTGGGCCGAGGCTCGATTTGGCGGTTGACCGGGTTGGCGTTGTCGCGCTTGCATGCTGACCGTGGGGGGTTGGAGAGACCATGCACCGGCCCGACCATCTGCGCAGAGTATCGACGGCGTTCGAGGACTCCGCCTCGACCAGGCTGGGCCAATTTTTCGGTCCGGCGGGCGGCGCATCGCGATAAATTGCCAGGAAATCGCACTGGGATTGTCTGTTAACCGCGCCAGGCCTCAATCTTCGCGTCTCCCCGAACGGGATCCGAAACTGGTTCCTCGTGTTCACCTCGCCGAAAGACGAGAAGCGCGCCAGGGCGACGTTGGGGCGGTATCCGCAAACCTCGCTTGCTCGAGCCCGCGCGCTGGCCCTGGAGGGGCGTGGGCACCTTGACGAAGGCCGAGACCCCCGGGACGCATTTGCGGCTCAGGCGGGCACCATGACCGTTTCGGCGCTGATCGCGTCCTATCTCACGAAGCACGTCCAACCGAGCCTCCGAAGCGCGAAGGCAATCGAGCGCCGGTTAACCAAGAACGTGACGCCGATCATCGGCAACGTGCACCTCGCCGACATGCATAAACGCGAGATCAATCGCGTCGTCGATCCAATTCTCGGCCGCGGCCGGCCGGCTAAGTGGCTGTTCTTCCGACGTTGATTTCGTCGATCAGTTCCTTGAGCACCTGAATAGTTTGCTCCCTATTGCCGCGGGCGAGCTCGATTGTGACCTTCATACCGTCAATGTTGCGGCGAATTGTTTTGGTGGACACTGGCTCGCGAAGGCCCAGGAGTTCGTAAACGTGCAGAGGTTGGCCAAAGCCTTTCAACGTCAAGGGTGACATCTCCTTAGCGATAACCGCATCCTTCACAAGTGACCAGGTTTCGTGCGCAATCAGGATCTTGCCCGGCTCGGCAGCGGACTCCAACCGCGCAGCCAAATTCACGGCGCCGCCGATGATGGTGTAGTCCATTCGATCCTGACTACCAAAGTTGCCCACCGTGCAGAACCCAGTGTTGATTCCCATGCGCACGCGGAAAGGACGCTCAAGACCGGCGTCTTGCCACTGGCTCTCTAGTTCGGCGCTACGCTGTTGCATCTCCACCGCCATGGCGACGCAGGCTTTGGCGTCCTCAGCTACGCCTTTCGTTTCCGGATCGCCAAAAAAGGCGATGATTGCATCTCCAACATACTTGTCGAGGGTCGCACCGTATTTGAGTGCGATACCGGCCATCTCGTTTAGATACCGATTGAGGATAGAGGTCAGTTCCTCTGAGTCGAGATTTTCAGTGGTCTCGGTGAACCCTACGATGTCAGAAAAGAAAACGGTGAGTTTCTTCCGGTTCGATGCGATCTCTACCTGCTGCCGTCCCTGGAAAATCGATGCGTAAACTTGCGGTGCCAAATATTTGGAAAGCTTCGTCGAGAGTGTCTCGAGCTGCTCGGTACGTTCGGCGAGTGCCTTCGTTCTTTCTTGGACCAGCGTGTCAAGCTTCTCCTCGCGGGCTAGGACTGTCTGACCCATCCCGCTGAACACTCGAGCCAGGCGCCCTATCTCGTCTCGTCTTTCAGTAACTGCGTCGAGAGATGTCGGATCGAACTTGCGTTCTTCAACTGATGTAGCTGCTGCGGTGAGCGCCTCGATGGGTGCGACTTGGCGTTTTGCGAGTAGGAGCGAAAGTAGAAAACCGGTCCCCAGGACAGCGAGGGCGATGACCGTCGCTATTTTGAGCTGGTTCTGCACAGCCTGCCACATGCGGTCGGTTGGGATGCGGACCAGCGCCGCGCCGATGATACCCTTCGCCTGGGTCTTGATCGGCGCGATGACGCTCAGTGCGTCCGACAGCAGCACCGAGCGTGTCTGGTGATCGTGCAGCGCCTCCTTGATCGAGGCCATCTCGCCTTCGCTTGGGAAGCGCGCGGACGACGGGCCCATGACCTCTGGACCGGCAAGCTGCCCGAGCTTGGTGTCGAACACCCAAATGGCGTCGATGTCGCCGCTCGCGAGCAGCGCCTGCACCGCGCGGCCTAGGCCGACACGGGCCTTCAGATCGGCTAGATACTTCGCGTTGAAACCGACCTCGACAATGCGCGGCTTGTCGACGCCGGACACACCTGCATACTTGAAATGCTGATCGTCGATCTCGCGCTGACGCGCTTCCTGGATCACCTGATCCTTTTTGCCGGAAAGCAGCGGCCAGAACACGTGCGCTTGCGGCTGCTCGAGCCGCGATGGGCTGAAGGTGAAGTCCACGTCGATGTTGCGGAGATAGGCGTGACCCTTCTCGTCGGTGATCCAGAACTCATCGAGCACCGTGGTGTCAGCTAGTTGGCGGAGCCGACGATTGATCTCATCCGGGGTGAAGCCTGCCTTCTCCGCGGCGTCCACGAAATGCGCGGCGATCCGCGCCTCCGCCACCATCTGTGCGCCGAGCATGTCCTCGACCTCGTTCGGGATCTCGTTGGCGAGGCCGGCGCTGCGGGCGAGCAGATTGGCGACCATCTGGCCTGATTCCTCGGCAGACGCGAGCACAGCATTCCGAGTGTTCCAAGCGAGCAGGGCTGAAATTACGATGACGGCGCTAGCCAGAAGCCCTGTGACGAGAAGAACAAGCCTCGTGCGATACCGCATGACAGGATCCTTTTCGGCATATGCTTTCCGACCCCAGGTCTCCCTGCTTAATTAAGTCGATTTAAAGGCGCGTGAGCACCCGTAAAGTGCTGCGTTGTGCCAAATGCCACCGCGTCACTTCGAGCGACAGGTTAGAATTTCTCTCTAGCTCAAAATGGTCTTGAGCAACCGGAACTCTAAAGGAGACTCCAACATGTTCCCGCTCACTCGCAGTCTAAGTTTGGCTGCGGCGGGTGCCATTGTCGCCCTCACCGCTGCTAGCATACCCGCTCGTGCCGATGAGCTGGCCCAAAACCTAGGACCAGTCGGACCTCGCGAGCCCATCCTCACATGGGTTGGAAGCAAACGCGTCATAGCGTTCTATCAGCCAGACAGTGGTAATTGCGCTGTCCACGTGGTGGTGTGGGACCCCACAGACGTCAATGCCGAGTCAACGGCGGGCCTTCAGGCTACCCTAAGCCCACGGCAGATGGCGCATATCAACACCGCCGAAAACAAGTCGCTTTATCTCCAGTGCGGTGACAATGCCGAGCGCCTTGCCATTGTCGACACCGCCACGTTCGTTGTCGCTGGCGTCACGAAATAGCAAAGCGGGCGCTGAGGACCGAGTGAGCCAGACACGACACCGTCCGAAATCCCGCTGTTGGACGGAGGAATGAAGAGGCTGATTTGCTGATTGGGCTGCTTTAGACGTCATGGATAGCAATAGGAATCCGAGGACGCGTCTCCGCCTTGCAGGCGCACTTGATGCGGGAGGTAGCCATCAGGCCAGGGCAGGAAGAAGTCTTCGTCAAATTCGATCCCGCCCTCTGGCTTGGCGTTGACCTTGACCATCCAGCCCTTGATCCCATCGGGATAGAATTGGTCATCGACAGCACTGTAGAGAGAGTTGGTGAAGTAGATGCGGCGTCCATCGCGACTGACCTCTACCATCTGGGGTCCGCCATTAAGCGGCTCACAACTCTTCGGATGCGGAGCGCGTGAGACAATGCCACCAATGCGTAGTTTCCCCGTAAGTTTCGGCTTAAACGGGTCGGAGACGTCGTATTGGTGAAAATCGCCCGTGCCCCAGCAGGAGACATAAAGGTATTTGTCGTCCACGGAGAGGTCGATGTCCGTCACAAACGGTGGACAGGCTTTGAAGCCTTTGAGCATGGGAGGAAGCTGATCGGGCTCGGCGGGTTCCGCCGGGATTGAGATCACCTTGGTTATTGCCCACCGGTCACCGTCTCGGTGCCACAGAAACACGGAGGACGAGAGGTCTTTCAGGCAGAGCACCACACCTGCGAAGCCATAGGCCTTAGTGGGATCGTGCGCTGGGCGTAATTCGAACACCAGTTGGTATTCTTCACCGAGATCGATCTCCTGGAGATGCCGGCGCTTGAGCAAATCCCAAAAATGCAGTCGGTGCCCGTACTCTGAGCCGAGGACCTTTTCGGGGATGAGGCCATCCTCAAACATGTCCGGCGTTCCCCACTCGCTGCTCACCATGGTGTCGTAGCCAAGGTGCCACCAGAAATCGTAGGCGAGCTCCTGTGGCCCTCGATCGAGTTCCCAACGACCAAGCACGTCGAACAACTCATGGTCCATGAGGAATACGCCCCCAGGTCGCTTGCCTTCGGCGTTAGCGAGCGCGCTGACGTAAATGCCCTCGGGCCCGCAGTGCACAGTGTGGGGTCGCGAGTAACCTGCGCGGTTGGCAAGTTCCACAGCGTCGATGGTCCGGACCAGCTTCGGATGGGCTGGATCGGGCTTAGTATCCAAGACGTGGAGGCGTGAAGATCGGATGCCTGGGACGATTAGATAACGACGCTCCACGTGGGGATGTGGGGCGTTGGGGCACAGGCATGAACTACAGGCATTCCAACCAAAGTGATGAAGCTCGTCCCCGACAGCTAGATCAGTCTGTCCAACGATCCGTCCATAACCTGTTGACTCGGAATCCAAGTCAACCACCGCCATGACGTCGGGACGTTTTCGAGTCGGATCGAGGGTCGCTACGTAGGCGAGCTTCTCTGGCGGCGCTTGGGTTGCCAAGCGAGGCGATGGATAGAAGGTAGGATCCGGTCTCCACGTCACCATCTGTCGTTCTCCCGTGTCAGCTATGAACGATGACCGGCAAAGCAAGCATGTCGCGAATTGGTCTTCGTCACCGCGACTAAGAATAGCAACTCAAGTGGACAGACATAAGCAGGCATCGTGCGACGTCTAAATGTCCGCTTTGGGTCAATTAGCGGACGTCACGCCGGCGCCGGGCGGAGTCCGCTATGTGCCAATAGCGGACATCGGGCGTTATAGGCTGGATAGGTTTTCAGCGTGCCGAAATATCCTTGTTTGAGTAATCGAGCAGGAGCAGTGTCGCGGCCAGGCAGCAACCAAACGGAATCGCTAGAGCTTGCAACACAAAGGAGTACCCGTGTCGGCGTCTTCATCGGAAGTGCAAGAACTGCTGGCAAGGCTCGTCGCCTTCGATACGACGAGCGCCAAATCGAATCTGGAGCTCATCGCGTTCGTAAAGACCTATCTCGACGGCTATGGCGTCGCTTCGACGCTGATTCCCTCGGCGGATGGCGCGAAGGCTAGCTTGTTTGCGACCATCGGACCTGCGGGCGAAGGCGGTATCGGCCTCTCCGGCCACAGCGACTGCGTTCCGGTGGAGGGCCAGACCTGGTCGAGCGATCCGTTCAAACTCCAGCTCCGAGACGGCAAGCTTTACGGCCGCGGCTCTTGCGACATGAAGGGCTTTCTCGCCTCTGTGCTCGCCTCGGTGCCGCTTTTCACGTCGCGTGAGCTAAAGGAGCCGGTCCACATCATCGTCTCCTATGACGAGGAGGTTGGCTGCACCGGCGTCCGTCCGTTGATCGCCCGGCTCGGATCCGACCTGCCGCGCCCCCGCGTCATCATCGTTGGCGAGTTCACCGGCATGGCAGTGATCGACGCGCATAAACGCATCGACGCCTATCGCACCGTTGTGTCCGGGCGCGAGGCTGATTCGAGGCTACCGCAGCTCGGGGTGAATGCTATTTCTTTTGCGTGCGAGCTGATCGAGGAGATCGACCGCATCGGCGCCGTGCTTGAATCGCGCGAGACCAATAACCGCTTTGAACCGCCCTTTTCGACCTTGCAGGTGGGGACCATCAAAGGCGGCACCGCGACCAGCATCGTGCCGAATACCTGCGAATTCCATTGGCAAGTGCGTAGTCTCCCCGACGCCGAGCCGGACTTCGCACTGAAGCAGCTCAAGGCATACGCCGAACAAACGCTGCTCCCGCGCATGCGGCGTGTGGCGCCGACAACATCGATCGAGACACAGAATCGGGGAAGCGTGCCTGCATTTCTGGCCAAGCCAGGCTCGGAGGCCGTGGCCTTGGCGCGCGCGCTCACCCGCGCCAATGCCACGAGCACGGTGTCCTATGGGACGGAGGCTGGGCTGTTCGAGGAGGCGGGCTGCCCGACGGTAGTCTGCGGTCCTGGCGCCACAGAGCAGGCCCATGTGGCGGATGAATTCGTGGTAACCGCCCAGCTTGACGCCTGCATGTCGTTCCTCACCAAGCTAGCTGAGAAGCTTAGCAGCTAGCTCGCCGCGCCGCGTAACTTAGCCGTGCGTGGCGGGAATAGTCGATCGTCCCAAACAGTGGCCGATCAACCACCTATGGGATGCCCAGAAGGAGCTGCGTGTTTGTGCATGGTTGGTCTCGCCGTGGACCGACCTGACGATATCCGGCAACCGCTCAGCACCATGAGCACGCGCCACATGTCCGCTTTGGGTCATTGGCGGACATAACGGGCCCCTTCGCGTCAACGTCCGCTTTGCCCCCAAAAGCGGACATTCGTCAGCGCATTGAGCATGTCTTGTGCCAATAGCAGACCTTCGCTCGGCAGGGCGAAACGCCGCTATTTCTCCGGCAAGCCCGCTTGTGCGAGATCGAGGGCGCAGCGGTCGAGGATTGCAGAGTCTCGAAAGGAGTGTCCGAGCCGCCACGCTTGCAGAATGATCGCAGGATTGATCTTCATCATTTTCACTACCTCTGCTCGGGCGTCGGCCATGCGGCCAAGGCGCACATAGGCGATCGCCAAGAGCAGATGGGCGTCGTTGAATTCGGTTTGCGTCAGAGCATCCACCGCCTCTCCGAATCGCCCCAGTACCAAATACGCCCAACCCCTACCGTAATTGTAGCACCAACCCAGTGCCGGATCCCGCGCCGCAGCTTGGTCAGCCCACTGAAGCGCCTGATCCGGTCGACCAACCTGCACAAGTACCATCATCAAGCGAGAGAGCATGAACGTGTCATTAGGCGCCATAGCGACAGTCTTGTCCGCCGCGGCGAGCGCACCATCAAACTCTCTCTCGAGAACAAGCACGTAACTCATAAGCCAGTTGGCAAGCCTCGCCACCTGCGGAGAGAGATGCTCTTTGGCAAGAGCCTGTCGAGCGAGCTCGCCTGCTTTTCGAATATCGGCAGGTGGATCATCACTGACGAAGATCATCACGCGCATCATATGGTGCCAGCCGAGTTTCACTTTGAGGAGTGGCGAACTCGGAAACTTCGCCAGTCCTTCTCTCCAAATTTCGCCCGACCGCTCTATACCCTCCTTATCTCCTTGGGCGTATTTCATATACTGCTCGTGCCCACGAAGATAATAGTCATACTCTTCGAGTGTCGTCGCACCTTTCGCCCACGCTTGCCGATAGTCAGCCCGCTTCAATGCGCCCGTCTCCCCAGTGATGGCGCTTACAATCATTCCAGTGACCTCGTCTTGGAGTGTCCAAGGATCCACGCCCGACCTGTCAAAACGCTCGGCCCAAACATGCTCGCCATTCTTCGTATCAATAAGCTGAGCTACGATTCGAAGCCTGTCACCGTTCTTGCGTACGCTGCCTTCGACCACGTAGCCGACGCCCAGTTCTTTTCCGATCCGTCGGATATCGACGGCCTTGCCCTTGTAAGTGAATGAGGAAGTGCGGGCGGCAACTACCAAGTCCGGAAAGCGAGAGAGCGCCGTAATGATGTCCTCGGCCACTCCGTCACCCAAATAGCCAAGATTGTGGCCAGCGCTCAGATCATCGAACGCAAGAACTGCTACGGATGGAACAGTGGAGTAGATTTCTCTCGCCGCGGGCTCGTTCCAGGGTCGCGGAGCATCCTCGCACCGAAACTCGATTTGCGGGGTGTACGTGCCCTTCGGCAGATCAATGCGAATGGGATCGTTCTGCCCGGCCGTTTCGTAATATTCGCGGAGCCTGTCTCGCAGTCGCGCGGCCTCCATGCGCACGATGGGATCAACAGCTGAGTCAAAGGTTTCGGGACGATCGAAGACCCCTAGTGCAATGTTGTACCCCTTCAGCCGCTCTCCACGCCCAGCCAGGGTTTCATTGACGAGATACTCTAGGAACCGCTGTCTGCGTCCCGACTGCCGAAACGGGCCGCTGTTAAGGATGCGGACCAGTTGTTCACGAACGGCCTTCTGATCGACTTCGCTCCAGCAGGTAGGTGAAATTGTGGTCACGTTCCAACCCCAAACGCGCCAAGAAAACCGCCAATTAGGGTGAGCTGTATCATACCGTCACATACTAGGACGATCGCGCACAGCCTGTCATTTTTCCGGGATGATGCCGATGTCACAAAAGTCAGAAAGAGTGGAGGTGCCTTCACTCGCGGCATCAGCTTTGAGCGCAATTCAGCAGGCGGCTATCTCGATTGATCACTTCGGATTGGTCCTTGAAGCCAATCCTGCGGCGGAAGCTCTCTTCGACGACAGCCTTTACACCGCGAATCGGCACCTAATCATGTCTGATCCCCTTGGAAGAAACGCCTTCAAGGCGTTGGTTGAGAGGCTTATCGTTCCTGATACGGACATACCATCGCTGGCACCGATTGTGGTTCGGCGCGAAGGCAAGCACCCGATTATCGCGAAGGCATTGCAGGTACCCGCAGCCGCACGAAATATATTTTTTGGGACACGGGCGATTTTGATCCTTGATCCCGTCGGCCCAAAGTCTCGACCCAATCCTTCACTGCTCTCGCAAGCATTTGGACTTACGTCTGCAGAAGCGAAGCTCGCGGCAAGACTCGCGGACGGCACGAGCCTGACGGAGGCCGCTGAGGAACTCACCATTTCCCGAGGAACCGCTCGCAGCCAACTGAAAACTGTGTTTATGAAGACGGAGACGCATCGACAAAGTCAGTTGGTCGCCCTCCTTTTTCTTTTCTAGAAGGCGGACACGCCCGCATGCTGGACACAACGCTGATCTGTTTTGGAGAACTAGCTCGCGCGCGGCACTGTGCCCAACTCGCTTTCTGGACCTTCTGTTTCGCACTAATGCCGCGCAGTTCGCGGCAACTATCCTGCAACAATGGAGACCCACCATGACCCTCGAGCGCCTGTTCATAGCCATACCCGCAGCGCTATTCATTCTAGCCAATTGGCCAGCAAATGCCGGACAGACAATCAACGACGTAGGTGCCATCGCCTGCGTGAACGACAAGTGGGACGAGAAGGAAGTCGAGAAGGGCCACAAGCTGGTGGACTACGCGGGCCGATGCGTGACCATCCCCGACGATCCCGCCGCACCGAAAAAAGCCTTGGCCTGCGTAGGAAAATACGAGTACCTGCCTGATGAAAGCTGGAAGGCCAGCGGGACCTGCACGCACGACCTTAAAGGTGGAGACAAGATACACGAGACCTGGGAGGAGGGTTCGCAGCTCAAGGAATATCCGTACAAGATCACCGGCGGCACCGGGAAATACGAAGGCGCGTCCGGTGGCGGCACTTACATATACGAGAACCTCACGGACACCCTCTCAGGCGGCACGTACAAGGGGCAGATAGTACTACCCTAGAAGCCGATTTTTCCTTTGTGACGTTGCCCGCAAGCTACTGCGGCTAGCACAGTGGTTGTGCTACTTTCTAAGTCCCTGATGGCCTCATGGTCAGCAGTACAAGTGCCATCTACTCCAAAAACCCAAGCCCCGGTTCTCCCCGAGCCGGGGCTTCTTCATGGTCAGCTTCGGTCGGCGCACTTTTTGTTGTACGTTCCCTTGCATGGCAGTGGGGGGACGTCGGCTTCTGGCGAAAGCAAAACGGGTTGGCAAAAAGTCAACACACTTCACTGTCGAGGTGCGTGAGGGCAATCTCGTCGTGAGCCTTCTCAACGGCAAGTTCAAGGCCACCTACTACAAGCCTCCAGGCCGACCAAACCTCATCCTACGCGAGCGCACCAAGACTGACGACGAGGCGCTGGTGGCCGAAGCATTTCAGGCTGCGGTTGCCAAGGCGCGCGAGCTGGGTTGGATCGTGTGAGCTGGCAGCCGCCGACCATTCCTCATTCTTGATTCTTGGTCTGGCCCCGTGGAGAAAGCCCGGGGGGACTTGTCCGTCTCCGGTTCCGGGAGGGAAACCAGTGACGGCGCAGGGAACACCGTCACCGATAAGAAGGTAGTTGCAGTGCTTTCGTTACCAACGACCCCTTGAATAATTCAAAGCCATTAACCATTTCACTGAGGTCAGGCGGCGTTGTCTTTTTATCGGTAGGTGCCCCCCGTCTAGCCGATATGTCGACCTGGCTTTTGTGTCGGCTTCCCTCCCGACGCACGCGCAAAAAGCGCTTCTGAGGCACCTAACCCCCGGTTAGGTGCCTGTTTTTTTTGTTAAGTTCAGCGCACCATGGGGACCGTGTAACTTTTCTGCAACTCGATCTGATCGATTGCGGGATGAAGGAGAGGTTGCCCGATCTTCGCCATGGTTGCCGACTCTACTCGTTAACGATTCGCGCGCAGGCTAGAGGGAAATAGGCTGCACGACCGAAACGGGGGGGAGCTAGGCCGGGGGGCAAAGCTCTCCCTCTTCTTTTTTGACGCACCGGCCCAAGCCCTAATTCCTTCTGCGGCTATCAGCGAGCAATCGCGTCTTCTGCCTGAGCGTTACGATGCGTCCTGGCCGTCGCTTGACGGCCTCTCGTAGCCGGGCAACCCCTGTAGTCATGTCCGCTAAGGGTCAGCTGGCTGTTTTCACCATCAACAAGCCGTTGTTCAGGAGCCGTTGCCGCCAACGCCGATCAAATAACCTGAATCAGGAAAGCCAGAGCCGACGCCGCTGGAAAACAAGTCTGCTATGCTCGTCTCAAGAGGCTATGGCTTACCATTATGAGCAGCCAAATCCATAGCATTGCTGTAGCAACTAGCGTCACTGCTGCGAGACAAGCCCACCCGGGATGAGCGGCAATCGCATTCCATACCGGCCAAAATTTTCCAGCAAAACCTATGATCAGGATCACGGGCGTCAGAACGATGCACCAGAAGAGCGTCGTAAGGGTTCCCAGTACCCACAGCCCCAGTAAATATCGCAGTCCAATATCGGCGTTTGGCATGTTCCGTCTCCCACCCAGATCGTCCTGAAGTCAATCGATCAGGCACCGTGGTAGGATACAAGTTCTCGCAAGAAACGCACTTCTCGGTAGGATGCGGTGGTTGCCGGCAATTATTCGCTTCTTTCCGCTTTCATTTTTACCCTCATTGCCGCCCTGCAATTGGTGCGTGCCGTCAAGAACTGGCCCGTCACGATAGGCACGACTTCGATTCCAGTGTGGGTGAGTTGGGCTGCCTGCATTGTTGCCGCCATCCTTGCTTGGCTTGGATTTACCGCGTCTCAAGTCTGAGAGATCGATGTGCCACAGCTTGTAAACTCCCCCAGCTAAGCCGAGAGGTATGCGGAAGACGTCACACTTGTGTGTGCCACCGGTCGTAGCGTGCTTGCAGACGCGGGGCGATCAGCCACGTGATCACCCCCGTGCTCATGCGAAATGATCCAAATCACCCAAGGCTGCATCGACCGTCATTCGCTCGGCTTCGGCTATGATAGCGTGCGCCGCAACTATCTTGTTATGAGAGGCGACAATGGGCGACTGCTTGTTCACGGGCAATGGGTGGCTCTTATCTTTATCCCGGGGGACATAGGATGAGTCGCCTCTTCGGTCTCGTGGTGCTTGTCACGTTGGTCGCCGGTCAGGCGCACGCCCAGCGCGGCGGCGAACCCGGTCGTTTCGACTATTACGTCCTCGTGCTCGGCTGGACGCCGTCTTACTGCGCGATGGAAGGAAAACAACGACGCGACCGCCAATGTGCTGCCGACCGGCCCCATGCCTTCACCCTCCACGGACTTTGGCCGCAGAACATGAAGGGATGGCCTGAGGATTGCCGGACGCGAAAACGCGCGTGGGTGCCTCAATCGGTGATCGATGATTTGCGCGACGTCATGCCGAGCAAAAATCTGATCATCCACGAATACCGCACCCACGGCACCTGCTCAGGTCTTGAGCCCGCCCAATATTTCGGGTTCGCTCGCGATCTTTATCAGCGCGTCAGCATTCCGCCGCGCTTTTCAGGTGTAGAGCGCGGGCTCGACCTCACCGAAGCAGAGATCGAGACTGAGTTCCTCAAGTCCAATGCGTGGCTCAAGCCAAACATGATGGTGGTGAGCTGCCGCGGACAGAACCTACTCGACGTGCGCATCTGCTTCGGTCGCGACCTTTTCCCGAAACCATGCGGATCGAATGAAGAGCGTCGCGTCTGCCGCGCTGGCAGAATCAACGTCCCGGCAGCAAGACAACACTGAAGTCCTAGGCTAGAGGTGGTAAACAGCCGCGATCTCCTGACTTAACATCGAGGTGGGTACGAATAACCAAGTTCGTTACCGTGGGGTGTGGCTCGCCATCCGCCTGATGCAAAGGTCACGCGGAGCGGCCAAAGGCCATGCAAACAAAGAGGCGGGCAGTTAACCAAGCCTGATCGCGACCGAGGATTGTTCATCGCGCTCCGACACGCTTCGGCTTATTGTTGGGACAGGGATAGCAAGCTGAAAAGACGGAGCGTCACATGCGTCGTGTCATTATTGCACTCGCGGCGACCATCGCTGGCCTTATCGCCTCGGCCACGCCGAGTAACGCCGCCCCAAGCGCAACTCTGACCTCACCAACGGCCGACGACGGCCTGGTCCAGAAGGTCCAGATTTTTCCGCGCCGTTATTACCGGCAATATCCCTATGGCGCTCCTCCCGTCGTCGGGGTGCAGCCCGTTGTCCCCGTCGTGCCGCCCGCGGTAGCGGAGGAGCCGGTCATCGTGGTGCCGCCGCCGCGTCCGGCAAGCTGTGGCGAATATCGCTACTGGAATGGCCAAAACTGCGTCGACGCCCGCTACAACAGGCCTTACCTCGGACCGCGGCCGTAGCCGAAAACCGGATCACCCTGCGCCTGATCGCGTTAATGTTGAGCCCCCATCAAACAAAATGATCGCCCGGGTTTCGCCTGGCCATCGCTGGAATAGCCCTTTCTGCAAGTTCGAGCATCACATGGAGCGCGGCTTATGGAACGAAAAGAGTATGATCACGAGATTTTGCTGCTACAAGGCGGTGGTGCGCTTGGAGCCTACCAAGCCGGCGTCTATGAAGGCCTGGTCGAGTGGGAGTGTGGCGGGGGCCGGGACCTCAAAAAAGATGACGTAATGATGACTGAAATCACGAAGCGGGGTTTGTCTGACAATGCCCCAGCGGACGATCAACACGGACGGCAACATCCATGTCAATAACGTACATTGTAAAATGTCTTTTTGAAAAGAGGGAGGACGGATATGGCATGCAGTATAACCATCTCAGAGCGAAATGACGCGCCCGACAAACCTTGGGGTTCGTCCGGTAGAAGGCAATCCGCGGCGGCCAGAAACGGGCTTGCCACGGTGAGATACCTCTTGGCCGCCGTCGCCCTCGCGGCTGCCGCCGCGCTGAGCCTTCCGGCCCGGGCGCAGACGGCAGACGACCTTGCCAAGAATTATAGCAAGGAGGCGATGGAGCAGGCGTTGCAGACCAAGCAGCGCTTCGATCTCTATGGCCTCCATTTCGAGAGCGAGCAGTCGGCAATCAACGCCGATGGGAAGTCGCTCCTCGACGACATCGCGACAGCGCTCAAGAACTTCCCTGATTGGGGTCTGAGGATCGTTGGCCACACGGATGCCACGGCCGATCCTCAGCACAACGAGGCGCTTTCTCTTGACCGCGCCAACGCGATCAAGGCGGCGCTGGTCGAGCGCGGCCTTGACCCGCAAAGGCTGCTGACGGCAGGCGCCGGCGAGAGTCGGCCGGTCGCCGCAAACAACACGCCAGAGGGGCGAGCTTTGAATTGCCGGGTCGAACTCATTCGGTTCACCGATTCCGCCGGAGCCAAGAAACTGCTCAAGGCGATGTCCGACTATCTAGCCGCACAGACGGCGATATCATTTGACTACAACGGCACGCTCGAGGTTATTACGAACGATGAGCAAAAGCTGGCGCTCGAAAGTTCCGGCACGGTGCTGCTTAACCGCCCGGACAAGATCCGTACCGAGCGCTCCGGCGGCTTCGTCGACAGCGAAACCTCGTTTGACGGCAAGACGCTGACGCTGCTCGGAAAGAATGCGAAAAAATATGCTCAGCTTGACGTCCCCGGCACGATCGATCACCTGATCGACGAACTCAGGGTCAACTACGACCGACCGCTGCCTGCCGCAGACTTATTGACCTCGAACCCCTACGCCGTGTTGATGGAGGACGTCTACGACTCCAAGGATCTCGGCAGTGGCGTGATCAATGGCATGGAATGCGATTTTCTGGCATTCCGGAAGGACGAGGTGGACTTTCAGGTTTGGATCGCGCAGGGAGATAAGCCCTATCCGTGCAAGTTCGTCGTGACATCCAGAACGGTCGCGGATGGGCCGGCCTATGGCGTCGAATTCAGAAACTGGAAGACGGGCGCCGATGTTGCAGCGGATGACTTCATGTTCAAAAACACGATGGGCGCCGAGAAAATCGAAGTGAAGGAACTGCAGGAGAAGATGGGTGACTTGCCCCCGAACTTCTCGATTGGAGGTGGAAAATGACCGTGCTGAGGGGAATTGGGATCTTGTCAGCAACAGTAATCCTAATGACCGGTGTGACCGAATTGGGTGAGCATCTGTTCATCCAGGGGGTGCCGGCACTTGTGTCCACCGCAGAAGCTGTCGTCGGTCGGCCACTGACGCCGGTGAGTGTCGCGGGGGTCGCCCGTCGTACCACCCGCCGAAATTAGAGCGACGTCGGTCCCTATTTCGACTGGGGGCCGACGTCTCGAAGATACTTACATCTGGGAGACTGGTTGGTTGGCACCGGTCAACTTTCTAGTTTCCAAGATTGTCAAGGTTGGGGGCAGCCGGTCAGCATCGTCGGCGGCGTGCGCTATTGGATGGACTCTTCCCGACACCGGTCCCCATGGTTTCGGCGGCCGGGTTGGTATGACCTTCCTGTTTCCGGCGCGATGATTGATGGCGTGAGAGCAACGCTCTCATATTCGTACCCAGTTCCCCAGCAGCGCGTCTGGCAAACATCCGCCCAAAAGCGCTTCTGCTAATGAAGCGCAGACCTGCCTTTGATCCCATTCGTGATGGCTCCGGCCCTATGGCCTCGCTCGAAACGTTGGCGCGATGTCGGGTAATCTCCGCTATTGGCACTTAGCAGACATCGATGCCGCCGGTGAGCATGTCTGCTTTCGGAGTTAAAGCGGACATCCCTGATACCCCTCACCAATGTCCGCTTATGACCCAAAGCGGACATTCAAATTGGCCTGGATTTTTGTGAACTTCTTTGCCTTGCGTCCCATATAAATGTCGCCTTTGCCTATAAGCTGTCCGGCGACGGTCTGAATGCCCATGACATTGCCGCCACGATCGCGACCAAGCGATGGATCGAGGAAAAGTATTGAGTGGGCAGAGGCTCCCCCAATTCACAACCGCGGTCATACTTCCGAATGCCGCCTCTCACCCGTTTCGCTCCTGGTCTCGCCAAGCTGCTTGAATACAAACTCGCGGATGCGCCAGCTGACATAAAAGCGGGCCTTGCGGTCACCGCGGTAGCGTTGCCGGTTGGGATTGCCTATGCCGGACTTGCCGGATTCCGCCCAGAAGTCGGTCTTTACTCAAGCCTATTACCACTTTTGGCCTACGCGATTTTCGGCTCGTCGCGCCAACTCATTGTCGGCCCCGATGCGGCGACATGTGCCGTGATTGCAGCCGCCGTCGCTCCCCTCGCAGCAGGTGACGAAGCGACCTACGCCTCCCTATCAGAAATGCTGGCCTTGCTCACGGGGTTGATATGTATCGCCGCAAGCTTTCTTCGCCTAGGCGCGCTCGCAGACTTCTTGTCGAGGCCTATCTTGGTGGGCTTTCTAAATGGAGTGGCGCTGTCGATAATCCTGGGGCAAGCCGACAAGATCTTCGGCTTTGCGGTTCTTGAGAGCGGGATTTTGCCCCAGGTAGTAGAGATCGTTGGGAAACTCGGCGAGAGCCACGGGCCGACCGTCGCCATTGCTGCCGTCACATTTCTTGTCGTGGCGATTGCACCCCGCTTACTGCCGTGGCTACCCGCAGCTCTTGTTGGCATGACACTGGCGGGCGCTGCGGTTTTCCTTTTCCACCTGACCGACTTCGGGGTGAAGACGGTGGGCCCGGTTCCGGGTGGTCTGCCAGCACTTACGCTGCCTCGCGCCGATCCGGCGCTTCTTCCTCGCCTTCTAGCGGAAGCGGCGGGCTTAGCACTTGTCAGCTTCTCAAGTCTGATGCTTACGGCTCGAAGTTTTGCGACGAAACACGGATACGACATCGAACCAGATCAGGATTTCGCGGCGTTGGGCGTGGCAAATGTAGCATCCGCCGTGTCGCAAGGGTTCGCCATAAGCGGGGCGGACTCACGCACCGCCATGAGCGATGCGGCAGGGGGAAGAACGCATGCCGTTGGGCTCGTGGCGGCCGCTGCGGTGGCGCTCGTGCTGCTGTTTTTCACCGGACCGCTGCAATACGTCCCGATGGCGGCGCTCGGTGCCGTGCTCGTCGTCGCTGGTTTGTCCTTGATCGATATTCGCAGCGTCAGACTTTTTTATCAGATTGATCGGACCGAGGCCGTTCTGTCAGCACTTGCCACCCTCGGCGTTGTGGCAGTGGGGGCCGTCAACGCCATTTTGTTCGCGGTGGTCCTTGCCCTGCTGCGCTTTATTAAATCGATATCGCGGCCACGCGTGGAAATTTTGGGCAAGATCGAAGGTCTTCCAGGACTTCACTCGCTCGAGCGGCATGAGGGCGGTCAGGAGGTCCCTGGGGTGCTCCTCTTTCGTTTCAACGCGCCGATCACCTTCTTCAACGAGCCCTACTTTAAACGTGAGTTGATGCGAGCCGTTGATGAGGCGGGACCAAACCTACGTCACGTCGTTCTCGACCTGCTTCCGGTTACCAACATCGATGCGACCGGACTGCTCACCCTCACCGAATTGGTGCAGACACTTGAGAACTCGCGGCGTACGATTGAATGCTGCGGGGAGGGCAACTGAGTGGCGAAACTGGGCCCGATCGCGGGGTTTTGCGGGAAACCGCATCCGAATCTTTCCCACATTGCGCAAAGCCGTTCGTGAACTGTCGGTCCGGCGCAATGAGCAGTGACTGTCTATGTCCGCTTATGGCACAAAGCAGACATGCTCAATGCGCTGACGAATGTTTGCTTTAGGGGGCAAAGCGGACATTGACGGCGCTGGAGCTGCCGTTGGCGGCAGGCAAAAACTTCACCAGCAGACCGACATCAAGGTTCCGCGCATTTCACGGGTCTTCCGCACCCATTTTTCCGTGAAGTTCATGACAAGGTATGCCGCGGCCTTCCATATCCGCGGCCAAGTAAAACATCGAGGCAAGTGTGTCGCGGACACCCGGTATTGACCGCCGCCGTCATGGGCGCGGCGGTTGTGACGGACGCCGCCGGCGGCATGAAGGTCGACAAGGGCAAGAGCGAGGGCTCGGCAGTGTGCCGCGTCGACCCGGCGGTGGCGGCTATCATGGCCGCTGGTGCGAAGCGCCCGCCTGCGCGTGAATTCATGATGACGGACACCACCATTGAAGAGACGTTCGGGCTTATCGCGGTCGAGGAGTACGGTGGCAAGGTGCGGCTGTATACGCCGGACGAGCTGTGGCCGTGGATATACCAGGAAGTTAGCGTTGGCCGCGGCCTCGGCCGGCCCGAAGGCGAGATAAGGACCAACATTGTCTCGCGAATGGGGACGCCGGTCTCCGTCTTTACTTGAAGGCCGTGGCCGAGCGCGCCCTATGACCTAGCTTGGCGGCCCGAAATGTAGACGCTCGGATTCTGCACGGCAGGCCTCGCTGAAATTGCGAAGTGGGTCGATCAACCCGCTATTCGCCATTTCACTCAGTTCGGGGAGAGCCTTATTCGGTTCCAGATATGTGTTAGTGATTTTTTTGAGGATCTCGTCGGCGTGGTCGATGACACTTGCTGAGGATAGGACCCGCATTTGGCTTACCTCCGCGTAAAGCCCCATCAAGGCGGAAACGTCTGCTTTGTCAGACTGAAGCGCATCGACATATAGCTTCGCAGCATCATTGATGAATTCTTTGTATATTCCTTGTCGCTGGAGTTGCTCCTGCTGGAGCCGCTGCGCCTTTGCCTGATAGCGTTGGCTCAACCAAGACGCGAGAACGGATGTAAATCCGCCGATGGCGGCTCCCGTTAGCCCGGCGACGGCTGTCAAAATTGAGGCATCCATGCGCAACACTCGATCTCGCGCGAACTAGCTCTGTCAAGTTCGGCCTGCATGGCTAACGCTCGACGCGCCCGTTCTTGAGGGACGTGCAGCCACGCGAATTCGCGATGATGTTTATCTAGACGCAGGTCTCCGCCTTTACCTGAAGGCAGTGGCTGAGCGTACATAAAAAGACCCCCGGATCAGCAATCATTCTTGGTACGTGTGGGATTTCAGTCACGACGGCGCCTCGACCATGGGATGGCTGGCATAAAAAAGAGCGCCAACTAGGCCAGCGCCCCTAGGCGGTAACACTGTTGAAGGTTAAGGACACCCCAATTGGGGCCGGGCGGTTCGGATGGTGCGTCTCCGTTGCTTGCGTTGTCGAGTTCGAGCATCCTACGCTGACATTTGCCCTTGAAGGCTGTCCGACCGAAGTAGCTGAGATCGCCGTTTTCGCGCTCCTCAACCTCTACGGCGTGGTCGCAGTAGCGATAGATTTGCGCCAGAGTTTCCTCCGCCTTCTTCTGATAGGCGACCACGTCGGCGACTGTGGAAACTCCCCACGCGGGCGTTGCCTCGTAGTTGGCAATATCAAACACAAAAATGGGAACGATGATCAAAAGCCCTGCGTACGTGAACATGCGCCGTAATGCGGGAACGCCGAAAAGCCGGCCTGAGCGTGAGGTCCGCATCAACATCGTCTCGCGATATGGTGCCGCCGGCCTCCGCCTTTACCTTGAAGGCCGGCGCCTTCGATTTCGTGTGGTAAGCTAAAACATCCTGGGGAGCGGTTCTATGAGGGAGAAAATGGTAAGGGGCAATTGATCCCATTAATTTCATAAATGCAGGGGGATGCTCCGACTATGGCGATTATCGGGCCAACGAATTTTAATGATGCACCGCACGCGCTAATGCGTTGCGCCGCATGAAGACTTTGGTCCTAAAGGCTGCTAACTTTCGTCATCACCGAATCATCCCCAAGCAATCGGTGACTGAGAGCCTTAAAGCTCCCGCTTGGCCCGTGGGAGTATGAACGATGCTTTTCCGAGAATATGCACGAAAACCAATGGTCAGATTGGTCGCTGTTGCTGCCATTGCCTTGGCCGCCGCAACGTCGGCTCAGGCTATGTCACCCGTGCCGCTTCATCAGGCGGACAGCATGATTACGCAAGTCCGCAATTGCGGCCCCGGCCAGGTACAAAGCGGTGGTAAATGCGTGTTGAGGACCACCAGCCGCCAGTCCAAGTGTCTGAATTGGAGTGAAGGCTTTTGCGTTTACAAGGTCTTGAACAGGGCGTTAAGTTGGTGAATCTCGGCCCCTGTTAGGGCCATCTCCCAAGTACCTCGTAGCTCCCCTAGTTTGCAGGCGGCTGTCTGCTTGTAAGCGCAAAGCAGGACGGCTGCCTGTGGACCACCCGCCCTCCCGGTTCGGTTCGGTATCTCAGTCGTATTCGTAGGACCTGCGGTTGCCCCGGTGGCGGGCCAGGGGAGGTACCCTCAACATGCAGATGCCATTTGCCCCGCATCGTGGACAGCCCCATATTCGTACCTGATTGGGGACGTTCCAGGCGCACGGTGGGAGTTGGCGGGCTTGGCGGGCTTGCGTGGTCATGCCGTCCGGTTGATGAAGCGGCGCGGGCGACATGGCCTGGGCGGAAGTTGCGACGGCCAAAACAATAGCAACAGCGACCAACCTGATCATTGTCACCTCCATATGAACCTTCCAATGACCCATCCTATCGCGCGGACGAAGCCGATGGGTCCTGCTTTAGCCTTCGTTCATAAGCGGTCAGCACACTAGGTGAAGAGGATACCCTAGTGCGGGCGAACTATCATGAAAGCGTTAGCCATCATTGCGATCGGCCTTGCATGTGCAGGCTGTGCCAGCGCGGGCCAGCGTGCCAGCGCGGACCAACGTCCCAGCGCGGACCAGCGTGCCAGCGCGGAAGCTAGGCGCAATGCCGCCGCGATGGGGCAGATGATCGCGGAGGATGACGCCTACTGCAAACGCTACGTCGACAAAGGATATGACGAGTGCCGCGACAAGCTCACCGAGATGCGCACGGCGAACGGCATCGGTGCGCAGCAGGGCGGGAGACGTGTGACGACGACAAAATGCATCCCCACGACGACAGGTGTGACCTGTAATTAGGCAGCCGCTTGACGCTCCGGCTTCCGCGTTGTGATGAGCCTCACAGAGCCCCGCTGACGGCGCTATCTCTCCCTAGTTGCTTCGGCCAATGCAGCTTCGCCCGCGACGGGCTTCCTGTGACCGCCGTACCTATGCCGTACCTTGGCCTGCACAACGGCTGCAAGAAATATAGTTAAGTGCTTGGGAAAATTGGCTCCCCGGGCCGGATTCGAACCAGCGACCCAGCGGTTAACAGCCGCTTGCTCTACCTGCTGAGCTACCGGGGAGCAGAGCGCGCATATGAAGCGCAGCTAGGCCGCGTCATAGCAAATGCCGGCATGGCTTGCCAGAGCTTTACAGGCGGCCATTTGCGCGGCCCTTGCGGCCAAAGGGCTGGTTGCGGCGCATCCCCGACATGCCTATGTGGAACAGCTCACCGAAAGTTCGACCATGGCCGCCAAGATCCGCTTCGCCAATCGCCATTTTCACCTGCCGCAGTCGAAGCCGATCCGCATCGGGCTCGGCATCTTGCTAGTGGCTTGCGGCCTCGTCGGCTTCCTTCCAGTGGTCGGATTCTGGATGATCCCGCTCGGGCTTCTCGTGCTCTCGGTGGATATTCCCATCGTGCGCCGCTGGCGGCGGAAGCTTGCGGTGTGGTGGCATCGCGACCGCAAGAACGGAGCCGAGGCAAGCGCGGAAAGCGGCTCGAGCGAAGCCCGCACGCCGGAGAAAGATTCTGCCGCAAGGTAGAGGGCTGCGCTTGCGCAAAAAGGCGGCCCCGGCCTGGGAGACCCACCGGAGCCGCAAGGCGGGAGAGCCTACGCAGGATACTAGGGGCTCTCCCACGGCTAAGGGTTCGCTCGAAAAAGGGCAGAACCGAGGAGCAGCCGATTAACCGCGCAATGGACCGGTTTCTACGCCCGCCCGGTTGCCACCAGAATAGCGCCGACAGTGATCAGAGCGATGCCGGCAACATCCCGTATGCTCAGCCGCTCGCCAAGAAAGATCACGGCAAAGATTGCCACCAACACCACGCTCAGCTTGTCGAGTGGAGCGACCTGAGCGGCATCGCCAAGGCCGAGGGCGCGGAAATAGCATAACCATGACGCGCCCGTTGCCAGGCCCGACAGGGTCAGGAACAGATAGGCTCTAGCGGGAACGACCCCAATCTTCTGCCCGGTCACAAGCAACAGGACTCCAAGAATGGCGACGATGACCAACGTGCGAATGAACGTGGCGATGTCCGGATCGACGCCCTCGACGCCAACCTTCGCCAAGATTGCCGTCAAGGCGGCAAACACCGCAGACAAAAGCGCCCAACCCTGCCAGCCGATTGCAGCCATCTCGTGCTCCTCCGTCTTGCCTCTGCCTGTGACAGTCGACCACGCCGACGTTCCAGAAGTCACGCTGGGCTTTTGGGTCATCAAAATTCTCGCGACCACTCTCGGCGAGACCGGCGGCGACACCGTCACCATGACCATGGACCTGGGCTACATGACCGGGAGCGCCATTTTCCTGTTGGCCTTGATCGTCTTGGTGGGCATCCAGATCGCAGCGAAGAGATTTCATCCCTTCCTCTATTGGTCCGTCATCGTCGCCTCCACGACCGCCGGCACGACCATGGCCGATTTCGCGACCCGTTCGTTGGGTATCGGCTACACGGGCGGCTCGCTGATCTTGTTCGCATCGCTCATGGCCGTGCTCGGGCTATGGTACTGGTCTCAAGGCTCGGTGTGGTCGAGCCCGTAACCACGCCAAAGGTGGAAGCATTCTACTGGGCCGCCATCACGCTTTCTCAGACGTTGGGGACAGCGCTTGGCGATTGGATCGCCGACACCGGCGGTCTCGGCTACGAAGGCGGGGCGGTCGTGTTTGCCGCCGGCTTAGCGGTCACTGCTGCACTGTACTACTGGACGGACGTATCACGCGTTCTGTTGTTCTGGGCTGCGTTCATTCTAACGCGGCCGCTCGGCGCGACTTTGGGTGACTTTCTCGACAAGCCACTGGACCATGGCGGGCTCGCTCTCAGTCGCCCGATCGCCTCTGCGATCCTCGCGGCCATCATGATCGCATGCGTCCTGACGCTGCCTCAGAGGGCAGCCACGATTGGCGAGGGAGCAGCGGTACAGCGTTAGCGCAATAAGATTGGTGGAGGCCACGCCCGGAATCGAACCGGGGTGCATGGATTTGCAGTCCACGTAGGTTACCCGCATCATCAAGGACTTAGCAACAAACCGGGTCTCTTAAGCTCCAAAAGACATCAATGGGTTAGCAGTGGTTTGCAAACCGCGGGGTCCCCAACCTCTACTCGCCTAGGCTCCTTCCACCGGCTGAAACGCTACAAGAAAAAGACCGCCGACCTTTCGCGCGACACCACAAGGGGGCCGCGTGATGGATGCTCTCGTGAAGCGATGTGAATGTTGTAACGGGCCGGTGCCCGAAACCAAGCGTGGACGACCACAAAGATACTGCTCGGATCGATGCCGCCAAGCACACCGGAAAATTGCCCTCAGGACTAGAAATGACCTGAGATACCGGACAGGCCGAGTGAAGCCAAAATCAGCTTCGCAAGCGTCTGATTTTCTGGAGAAATTCGAACCGGAAAATCTATCTCAAAAAATCAAGTTCCACTTTGAGCGGGTGAACGAGGTCAGCTTCAAGCTGACTGATGGCGACGTCACCAATGTACCTGCCTCGCATGGTCAGTGGGGTGGCTACCGTGTGACGAAGGCGATGGCTTGGGTCATCAAGATCGCGATCGGACGCAGTGGCTCGCGCGATGTCGGCGACGAGGCCTCTGGACCTTCATCCTTCAATGAAGCAAAGGCGAATGCACTCGCAATGGCGAGGGGCGCTTATGGCGATTACTTCGTCGAGAATCCAATCGACCATCTCAACGGACTGCAAGCTCGCCTGCTCGACCGCGATGGGGAGGCGGAGTGATGGCCCATCGAAATCGGATCGCATCTAAAAACTTGGACGTTCGTGAAACGTCTCAAGACCAAGAAACTGACTGCACCAAGGGCATCCAGCGCGAATTGGCCTCAGCCCCTCACTTATTTAGTTTCTGCGCTAGTGCAGCACAGCCTGATGAGCAGCCTGAGCATCGTCGGCAGCGGCGCTACCGTATTGGCGGCACCCCCTACATTTCGGTCGCGCAAGCAACCAATATTATCGAGGCGGTCGAGATTTGCAAAATCGATCGACCTTCCCTTGGTCGCCCATCTCACGATCCACTGGGCCTATACAAACATAGGGGACGATCCCGACGGGAAAAGCTTCGATGTCAGGGGTTGGTCAGTCCAGGCGCGAAGCGTGGGGCCGTTATTCGATGGACGTGCACCGCGAAGAGATGCCGCGGAGCCGCCCAGCCCGGCGCCTACCTCGATGACATTCTCAGCTAGTAGGGCCTTAATCTCCTGCTCAGATGACATTTCCCGTTGTTCATATCGCTCGCTTCACGATGATTTCTTTGAGGCCTCCCCGCGCGGTAGTTCTCATGGGCCCTTCAACGATGAAAGAGGCTGCATCCAATGCCGGAATGATCTGCACGTTTCGAAAACTCATCATTGGTGAGCGCGGCAGCCAAATAGGATGCCCAACCGGGCATTGCCCAGTCCGTGCCGAATCTGATGGCCACAATTCCCGTCAGCGCGAAAACTACTACTCCCGCGAGCATGCAGGCGCCGAGCAGGATGCGCAAGAGAACGACATCCGCATATACCGCTATGGCGCTCATACCGTGAACAACGAGGCTCTCAAAGTTCATCTTTGATTTGCCCGCGAGGCGAGTACCGCGAGCAACACGAACTGCCGTATAAGGGATCCGTGATCGAGTGATTGCGGCGGGCAGGCTGTTCCAGATAGATGGATTGTACGTAAGCGCGCGTAAGAGTTCCCGCGGCAGTAGGCAAAAGTTGCCGAAATCGATTTTTTGACCCGTCATGATGCGGAAAATCTGTTTGTAGATCGCATAAAAAAATCTGAAAGCGAGGCCCTCGGAACGTTCGCCCCGCTGCGCGACAACGATCCGGTTTGTATTTTCGCTCCAAGCCGCCGCGAGTCTCGACACGTCCTCCGGCCGATCTTCTCCGTCCGCGTCCATGACGACGACAGCCTCGATTTCCTCGATCCGGCTGGCGACCACGAGCCCTACGGCGATAGCGCGCTGGTGTCCGATATTGCCGAATAGCCGAATCAGCTGGACCTCCGAAATCCCGACTTGTGGTCGAGAGATAATCCAAGTGGCGCGGCTCTGTAGAGCCGTCATCAACCACGAAGATATGAAAATCGAATTCTAAGGTCGCTGACTGGTCGTTCAGCTTCCGGATAAGCCGGTTGAGAACTCCCAATCGTTAAAAACCGGAATGACGATACCTATCATTTTCCGGCCTTTTCCATTGACCATAGCATTTTCCTCCATCCACCCGCAGGTGCCGGGAGGTCAAATACGAGTTCGACAGGCTTGCCTCGGTTTTTTAGCGTAGGTCCATCTCAAACCGAAGCTCTATCCATTTTATGGAATGACCGGAGCAGGTTTCCCGCCGTAGCTACCCATCGGCCCCGCGGCTAGGGGGAGCCAGATCGCTAAGCTATTGATACATCAGTGAGTTAGCCCCAGTAAAATCAATAAATTTAATCAGATCAATGGCCTATGCGATCAGAGCCGGGAAGTTCAGGGATCGGAAAACAAGTATGCTCGTTAACCCGTTGATTTTCCTGCTAATGCAGGACGCCCGCTAAGCCCCTTCCGGCCCTCGGCTTAATCTCCTGTTGCGGCTACCACCCGACGTTCACGAAGCCCTCGTGGAGGCCGCGGCTCATAAGGACGTTTCGCTAAATCATGAGATCGTCTCAGCCCTGCGAGTGCATCTCGACCCGCACATGGTGACTTGGGACATCGAAGGGATTCGCTCGATCATTGACGACGTGGTTGAGCAGCGCCTCCAACAAAGGAACTGGAAGAAGTCCGCATGAAATTTTCACCGGGTGGTTGAAGGGCAAAAAAGCGCCCCACCGTCTAGGCGCAACAAAGTTAGAAGAGGGACGAACAAGAGGATCTGTTCAGTAAATGGCAATTAGCGGGGGGAAGCGACCATCGCTCCCAGATGTGTTCAAGGGTTTGATCGATGCACTTAATGCTGGCTGCACTCAATGCATCGCGGAATTTCCGCGAGAGGGCCCGGTAAAAATTATCCTGTGCAAGAGCGGTAATCCCGACAACGACAATTCACCTATGACTACTCGTGCTCGCTGCGGATACGGGTCAGCGCCAAGGCGATCTTCTCCGCCTGCCGTGGAGCGCCTATGACGGGAAGTGGATCACGCTCACGCAGTCTAAGACTGGACGGAAGGTCAAGGTGCCAGTGACCCCCCGCTTACGGGCAGTGATGAGTTCGATCCCACGACTCGGGCCGATTATTCTTACGAACGGGCACCGTCGGCCTTGGGCACCAAACGCATTCAGGAAGGCGTGGTCAGGGGCACCGCCGTCACGCGGCTTTCGGAAGCCGGATGCACGCCGCAAGAGATCGCACGCTTTACCGGTCACAGTCTGCGCGATGTGGCCGCTATCCTCGACCGCTATCTCGCGCGGACTGACAAGCTAGCTTCAACCGCATTAGAAAAATTGGAAAGGGCCAGAAAGTGAACGTAGATTGCAAACTGGCTGCAAACCGGAGCCGACAATCACAGCTAAGTATTGGAGGCCACGCCCGGAATCGAACCGGGGTGCACGGATTTGCAGTCCGCTGCGTCACCACTCCGCCACGTGGCCGAAAGTTAGGAAATCCAAGGATTTGCGGGTGTCTCGCGTGAGAACGTATGGCGAATTTGCAACCCAATTGCAACCCCCGCCGCAATATCAGCACCCATCATCATAGCCACCCAATCGTTGGCGGGCCTTCGTGTTGCCAGTCCCAAACATACCAAGCGTGCGGCATTGACGGCTCACACAATCCACCCAAGCTCGCGCGCCTTGCTGACCGCAGCCTGGAAGGCGTGAGCACGGAACTCGCTGATCGCAGGTGACAAGACGGTGGGATCGACCCAGCTTCGCGTCAGGATCAGGTTCGGTCTATCGGGCGCTTTGCGGTAGGCTGTCATCATGTCCGTCCCCGGCCGGGTGACGATGATTTCATGGCCGTCGAACTTGACACGAAGGTCCATGAGGCAAGCTTATCACAAACAAGGGCGCCGACCGAAGCCGACCATGAAGAAGCCCGGCGCAGCGGCTGCAAGTCGGGGCTTCTATGCTGCGTCCAGTGTGTGGGGGTTCCCCACGCGAGGGTCGTATTACAACAACGCCGCCCGGTGTGTCTTGGACGTCACGGTGCAATGCAAAATCTTGGAACACGCGATCTTATACCGGGTTGAATTGCACGCGAGTGATACTGTGGCTTGAGGCGTGTGCTACGCCGAATCGGGGGAGGGTCGCATGTCCTTAATCTTAGGTTTCCCAATTGCCGCCCTATTGGCTGCGACGGGAATTTACAATCCCCAGTTAATGCATAATGGCCGCTGTATGGCCGAACCGGGCGGTTTATACGCGCTCTATTACTGTACGCCCGAGCCAGCTCCTCACGGTAGGACCGCACGATAATCGGGCACGAGAACGCCCGATCCATCTGACGACGGCTGGCCTTCATATCCTCGCTCGCCCGACTCGCTAAGATGCACATCACCACCAGCATTCGACGCGCAGCAAGCGCGTGGGCAATCAGGCACCATCATAGCGGTGGTGAATGCCCTGGCTAAGGCAGGCATCGAGATTGGCGAGAATGGGAGCATCTACCCGAGGCCGAAGCCGCCTTGGCTCCAACGCGCAAAAGATTGGCCGAGTTGAGAATGGCGGTCGCCAGCCCCTCGGGGTATGACCGCCGAAGATTTCGACCCTTTAGGGGAAGACGGCGTGGCGCGGGGGCTTTCTATCGGCCCCCGCTTTTTTGTATTCCAAGGGAAAAGCTACGTTGATTTATGCGCCTGCAAGGAGGGATCGAGCTTGGCGAGTATGGAAGCATCATCCCAAGGCCGAAGGGAGCGCCGACCGAAGCAGACGCCCGCTGCATATATTGAATGCAGAAACCCCGGCGCGGGCTGGGAAGCTGCACCGGGGCTGGGTCTGGAAAGCAAGCTGGCTATGGCGGGCCAGCAGGATCAAACTATCACTCGCATCTTTAGCGTTCGCCGCGTCTCTTCGGCGCAGGTCCCGGCAAACCCCACGAACCGGGGCTTCCTTACGCCATACGCGCGCTCATAGCTCTTAATGTTACCCCACAGCTACAGCCGTCGGACGTTGGCAAATGCTAGTCTCCAGTCGGGGTAATGCGTTTGGCAATCGCTCAAGGGGGCTAACATGAGAATTTGGATCTCAATTGGAATGCTTATGGCTACAACGGTAGGGGCTTACGCTTCGGCGCCGCCTTCCGCTGTGCCAGAAATCGACGCCTTTTCGGGCATGGCTGCGATGGGCGTTGTCGGTTCAATCGCTGCGCTTATCTGGGAACGCCGCAGACGCAAATAAGGGGGACTCACAATGAGGATTTGGATCTCTGTTGGAATACTTATCGCTTCGACCGTAGGCGCTTACGCTCAGACTTCGGCTGTGCCTGAAATCGACGCCTTTTCGGGTATGGCTGCGATGGGTGTCGTGGGTTCAATCGCGGTGCTCATCTGGGAACGCCGCAGGCCCAAAAAATAACCGCGTCTAGCTGGCGGTGGAGTGCGGCCTTTTAGCGCCGGCTCCAATCATGGGCGCGTTTCTGTAGGCACTTCGCCCGCCATCGACTCGCTCGTGGCGAAGGCAGGGCACGGAAGTATCTACCCGAGGCCGAAGGGGAAGCGTTAGCCTCTCAACTCGTTGGCAAGCCGCTCCTGCCTACCCTGTCGAACCAGCTTTCAGCTTGATATATGCAGTTCGCTACCAAGGAAGCTGGAAGTTTTTGCCTTACCCCTTCCACGAATTTTTTGGCCACTGCCTGTTCAGTTTGGCAATTTTCGAAATCGCTGGGTTCGCCAGCGGGAACATCTTTGTATCTGTCGCAAGCCTCACTCAAGACCGGTTCGTTGAAGGCACTGCACATAAGGCCAAGCGGTAGAAGCGCGAGCAATAACACCCCCGACCGCCACTCCATTTTCAATAAACCACCATCTATCATTGAGCCCATTTCTTCTTGTTGGGCGGTGGCTCTGCGACCGACAGCGCCATTGCATCGCGCCTTGCCTTGAGCAATTCAATTTGCTCCGGCGTCAGACCCTCCCTCAAATACCAGCCCATGAACATCGCAAAGGCAATCACTGCCAAGCAGCCGGTAACTATGCGGCCAGTATAATCGCGGTGCTTCCGCGTGGGCAAAAGCCCCTTTGGTTGTCTAGCCATTACGACCTCAGCACGCCCCTTCAAACGCTGGGCCACTGCACTTCGGGACGGTGCCACCTTCTGACTGATAGGAACCCCCGACCGTGTAATGGCGCTCTGTCTCATGTGGACCACCGTCCATCCCAACAACGGCATAGGCAGCGGAACAGCATGATGCTGCCGTGGTCGTGCAACTCTTTAATTGTGGGGTAGTTGGTTGGTGGCGCACTTCAAGCCTCCTTTACAGGCTTGGATGCGAAGTGGTGCCAGGGGAGGTTGCCGCCTCTCCCTGGTGCCCGAATATCAAGCACACGTCTTGCGCAAAGTCGCCAATTATTTGACGCTTGGTGTCATGCGAGCGTGTCGAGAATGCCGACGATAAGAAATGTTGAAGCCGCGCGCCCCAACTGCAACCCGATCTGCAACCCGAACCAAACGGCGCTAATCCGCCAATGATCTGCTTTGGGCCGGAAAGTAAGGGAGTATGGGGGACTAGGGCGTACTAGAAAACGCCAGAAACACGGTCGCCTGTGGATTTGCAGTCCGCTGCGTCACCACTCCGCCACGTGGCCAGTTTAGGGGGTGCCCGAAGCCAGTAACTAGGTGCCGATTGGCATGCGCGTCAATATGCTGTGAAGCTTCGGCGCCGAGACCTAAGGGGGTTAAGGACCATGATCGATTTCGAGCTGGCGCGGGCGACCATGGTCGAATCGCAGCTCCGCACCGATAGAGTGACCGACCGGCGCATCCTCTCCGCTTTTGCCACGCTGCCGCGGGAGCGCTTTGTGCCTGAGGAGAAACGCGAGCTCGCCTATAGCGATGCGAGCCTCGAGGTCTGGCCGTCGATCGACGGCGCGCCGGCGCGGTTCCTACTTCCGCCCGTGGTGCTCGCCCGCCTGGTCCAGCTTGCCGCGGTCGAGGCAAAAGATGCCGTGCTCGATGTCGGCTGCGCCACCGGCTATTCGACCGCCGTGCTCGCGCGCCTCGCCAGTTCGGTGACCGCGGTGGAGGCTGAGCCTGAGCTCGCGGCTGCCGCCCGGGAAGCCTTGCAGGAGCTTGGCATTGCCAACGTGACGGTCATGGAAGGCGCGCTCACACGCGGCGCGCCGGAATCCGGGCCTTTCGATGTGATTCTGCTGAATGGCAGCGTGCCCGAGGTGCCTGATTCCCTTCTTGCCCAGCTGAAGGAGGGCGGTAGGCTTTGCGCCATTATTGCCGCCGGCCGCGAAGGCCGTCCCCGCCAGGGAAAGGCCACTCTTTTCGTCAAGGTGGATGGCGAGGCGAGCGGGCTGCCACATTTCGACGCCAATGCCAGGCCGCTCCCGGGCTTTGTGCCGTCTCCAAGCTTTATCTTCTAATTTTCCCCAAGTTTTTCCGCGGCTTCTGGCCGCACTGTTGCTGCGATCCCACACTGCCGCGCGCATTTGTGTGGAGATCGGCCTCTCCGGTTACCTCCATCCTTGGGGTGCTCTATGGTCGAGTCGCGGTCGGGGGCGGGGGCCAATTTCCTGACTGCGGAGGCTTTAAGAAGGTGACAGGCGTCCAGAGCAGGCATCCCAAGTCCTGCGCGGAAGGCTCCTGGCGGCGTGGCGGGGCGGCGGCCATCGCGTGTCTTGCCTTGGGGGTCGTTTTCTGCGCGCGCCCTGCTGCGGCCGAAACGCTGGTCGAGGCGTTGTCCAACGCCTATCTCATCAACCCGGTGCTCAATGCCGAGCGCGCAAATCTCCGCGCCACCGACGAGTCAGGTCGCCGTCGCCAAGTCTGGCTTGCGCCCCGGCATCAGCGCCTCTGGCGACGCGGCCTTCCGAAACCAGGAGTCCGACGTTGTCGGAGGGAGCCGGAGCAACCAGGCGAGGTGTGACGATGTCATCCGCGCGCAAGAGCCCGCCTTCTGCGCCTTCCTTGATGCCTCGCTTACGTCTATTCCCGGTACCACCTTGGCTGACGATGGCGTCACGCATCCGCGGGGCTATTCCGTGACCCTCACTCAGCCCATCTTCGAGGGCTTTCAGAATCTCAACGCCATCCGCCAGGCCAAAGCGACGGTGCAGGCCGGGCGCGAGGGTCTGCGCGCCACGGAGCAGAGCACTCTTCTGAACGCCGCCACCGCTTATGTCGACGTGGTGCGCGACCAGGCGGTCGTCCGCTTGCGCCAGACCAATGTCGACGTGCTGACCGAACAGCTGCGGCAGACCAAGGATCGCTTCAATGTCGGCGAGGTCACCCGCACCGACGTGGCCCAGGCCGAAGCGCGCCGGTCAGACGCGATCACCCAGCTCTATGCCGCCCAGGCCAACCTCAAGACGAGCCGGGCCACCTACGAGCAGGTGATCGGCCATCCGCCGTCGAACCTCGTGCATCCGCCGTCCATCGTTCATCTGCTGCCGAGCCAGCTCGAGGACGCCATGACCTTGAGCGACGGGGAGAATCCTTTCATCCTCGCCGCCGTCTATCAGGAAGAAGCCTCCCTCTATAACGTCAGTCAGATCGAAGGCGAGCTCTTGCCGCGGGTCACGCTCGATGCCGATTATACCCAGCGCTTCGGGCAGAGCAGGACCCTGACGGAGCAGCAAGTCTTTACCGTATTGGGCCGCGTGGACGTGCCGCTCTATCAGGGCGGAGGAGTCGCCGCGCGCATCCGCCAGGCCAAGGAGACCAACAATCAGCTCAAGAAAGAGGTGGAGGATGCGAGGCTCCGCATTCACGCCGAGGTGGTCTCGAACTGGGCCCAGCTTCAGTCCACCGCCTCGCAAATTAAATCGGCGCAGGATGCGCTCGAGGCCAACCGGATCGCGCTCGAAGGCGTGAAGGAGGAGGAGAAGGTCGGCCAGCGCACCACGCTCGATGTATTGAACGCCCAGCTCGAATATCTCGGCTCACAGATCCAGCTCGTGACCGCCAAGCGGGACCGCGTGGTAGCGGAATATTCAGTGTATTCCTCGATCGGGCGGCTAGACGCACAAAGTCTAGGTTTATCAGTGCCTTTCTACGACCCGTTTGAGCACTACAACATCGTAAAGAACAAGTGGTTCGGGCTTAGACCGCCCCCTCCACCGGCTCCTGACGAGTGATCAAGAGCCCTTAACATCCTCCAGCGCGGTGCCGCTGCTCGAGCCTGCTTTGAGGGTCGTCCGTCGATTGCAGCTAATTGAGCCGACAAAATTAGTTATGCTACAAGGTAGGGCCTAGACCTGACCTCAGGGGGGCGGGGATGAAAGCTAACACGCGCATAGTTCTCATGGCGACGGCCTGCATGATGCTGCTCGCGACGGCTCCCGCCATGGCGCAGGATTGCAGGGCCATTCGCAGAGCTTGCGTGGCTCATTGTATAGGCGGTGCGGGCTCGACCGGTGACCTGAACGCAGTAACAACCGTCCTACCGGAGCGGGTGAAAGCTTGCGTCAATCGATGTTCAATTGCGCCTTGCCAACAGACCCCGCTCTCTGCGCGTCTTTGTGATGCTACCGCTCAGGCTCTTTGCGGCAGATCATTTCGTTCCTGTACCGATGCGTGCACCCCATCAACCGCGGCCACGCAGGCCATTATCCAGAGTCAGGCTTCATGCGCGACCTTCTGTTGCACTAACTTCAAGCAATGTCTGTCGAACCGCCAGTGCGACATAAGCACCATCACCGTCATCACGTGCGAGGAAAATGTTTCGGGTCAATAAATAAAAAAGCAGCGAAGCTCGCCATTAAGGCGCATGTCGCGATCACGCAGGGCCTGCGCACGCGCGTTCCCCCGATGCCGGATTTGTGAGATAGGTATAAACCCGGTTGTCGCCCTCGCCCGCAGGCGCGCCCCGTACGCCCGAGGGTGGGTTGGCTTTCTCAATGAGCTTGGCAAGCCGTATGCCGCGAAGTCTGTGGCGAGCATGCTGCGGTAGCAGTGAATTGAGAAGGCTGACTTATCAACCGGCATAAACACCGGTGATGGGTCCCATCCGAGGCCACCGGGGGGCATCAAAAATTGGGGGCGGGGGAGTTGCTTCTACTTTGGCGGACTGGGTACCGGAATCGGTACCGGACAGTGAGGGACAAAGCGGTATTGGCTGATCTAAGCGCCGCGCGCCCCCACGGTGGAACCGGATCCTAGCAGCAGCATGTGAGGGCCTTCGGGCACGCCATCACGTCAGAGGGGCGGCGCCGGAATAAGATCTGAGAGCGGCAGCAGGTGTCCTCTCCGATCTTATCTTCAACCCCGTTAAGGCACTGATAATCCGAGGCTTTGTGCGTCCAGCCGCCCGACCGAGCCATACAGCGCGTATTCGGCCACGACGCGGTCACAGGGGTCACTGTAGTCGCGTGCTAGTGCAGATCAAGTCTGAGGGTTAAGGTTACAATCATAAAGCCTGGCCGAACCAAGCCGAGACTTGTACGTTAACCGTGTGTTAAACTGCGAAGGCTTGAGGAAGCCACCCAGGTTAGACCGCGGGGTGCAGCGGGGCAATGGCGGCAAGGGATTCCAGCTATGAGCAGCACGGAACGGGCTCCCGAACCGACGATGGAGGAGATTCTGGCCTCCATTCGTCGGATCATCTCTGACGACGAAGCGAGTTCGGTACAACAGCGCGCAACGAGTGCAGAGTATGCGGAGCAGGTCCGGGCCGATGATACCGAGGATGGTGCAGCCGACACGCAGATGATCGCTGAGATCGAGCGTGCGCTGGCTGGCGGCACCAGTCCGGCATCAAACGATGACGACATCGAGGACATTCTCGATCTGACCGAACCTGGAGGTTCGGCCGCAGACGAGGTGATGATGGCCGACGAGCCGGTCACCGTCCTCGAGGAGGTTGTCCTCGAAACCGAATTCTATGAAGAGGAACCGCGCAAACTCGATTTCACGGCGGCCTTCCCGCCGGCGAACGAGGATCGGCAAGAACTCTCCTCTCACATTTGCCGAGACGGCACCGGCCTTCGTCGAGGAGGCCGCTGCAAACTATGAGGAGGAGGCCGCTCCAAGCTATCAGGAGGAGTTCGTTGCGACCTACGAGCCGGAGCCTGCGCCATTCGTCGAGATGCCGGCGCCGGAGCCGGTGAGAGCGGCGGAACCTCTTCCGTCACTCGACGATCCGACCACGGCGCTTGAGCGGGCCATCGCCGCGCTGAAGGCCGGAGATCTCGCGGCCTTCGCCCGCGAGGCGCAGTCCGACTACGTGGCGCCTGAGCCCTTATACACTCCGCCTCTATACACGCCGCCTGAACCGGTGGCCGAGGCGGCGCCGGCCGAAACGTCTTTTGAGCCTGAGCCGGCGAGCTTCGAACCCGAGCCGACGATGATCGTCGAAGAGGAGGAGATCGTCGTCCTGCCGGAGCTCGAGCCAGAACCTGAGCCGGTGGTTCCGTCTTGGGCAGCGGAAAGCTCGTCATGGTCGCAAATGGAACCGTCCGAGCCGGAACCCGAGCCAGAGCCGGAACCAGAGCCCGAATTCGAGCCGGAGCCTTTGCCGTGGCGGAGCGAGGATCAGTCCTGGCGCGGCGCGGCGCCTGCCAATGAGTTCGAGCTCAATCCGACGCGGGTCAATGGCGGCTCCGAGCATGAGCCGCACGACTTCGCCTCGCAGGTGTCGTCGAAATCGCTTGAGGACAGCGTCAAGGAGATGCTTCGTCCGTTGCTCAGGCAATGGCTCGACGAGAACATGCCGCGCGTGCTCACCGCGGCCCTTCGCGAAGAGCTTGAGAATTCGGACGTGCAGCGGCGTTAGGCGGCAATTGAGACAGGTGATACCGGCGAAAGCCGGTATCCGGGCTTTCACACCATCCTTGTCCTGAGGTGGTCGCGGGTACGCTACCACCTCAAGGACGAGACCTCATGCTTCGAGGCGCGGCCCATTGGGCGCCCCTCGGCATGAGGAGCTTCCCGTTGACAGAGCAGAAGCGCAAATCGTAGGACGCGAGGCCCGCCTCTTCATCCGAGCCGAAGCGCCGCATGCTCGACAAGACCTATCAGCCAGCTGCCATCGAGGGCCTGACCTACCGCCTGTGGGAGGAGGCCGGAGCCTTTGCCGCGGGACGACCTGATCGCGCCGGCGCGCGGCCTTACGCCATCGTCATCCCCCCGCCGAACGTGACCGGCTCGCTGCATATGGGTCACGCGTTCAACAACACGCTGCAAGACATCCTCGTCCGCTTCGAGCGCATGCGCGGCCGCGACGTGTTGTGGCAGCCCGGCACCGATCACGCAGGCATCGCCACCCAGATGGTGGTCGAGCGGCAATTAATGGAACGCCAGGAGCCGAACCGGCGGGACCTTGGCCGCGACGAGTTCGTCCGCCGTGTCTGGCAGTGGAAGGTCGAGTTCGGGCGGGTTGATCATCAATCAGCTGAAGCGGCTCGGCGCCTCCTGCGACTGGTCGCGCGAGCGCTTCACCATGGGGCAATCCGGTGCGCCAGACGATCAGATGGTTCGTGCCGTTACCAAGGTGTTCGTCGAACTCTACCGCGCCGGCCTCATCTACAAGGACAAGCGCCTGGTCAATTGGGACCCGAAGCTGCTCACCGCCATCTCGGACCTCGAGGTCGAGCAGGTCGAGGTGAAAGGCCACCTCTGGCATCTGCGCTATCCGCTGGAAGGCCGCGCCTTCGATCCTGATGACGCATCGACTTACATAGTTGTCGCCACCACGCGCCCCGAGACCATGCTCGGCGATACCGCAGTCGCCGTGCATCCCGACGATGAGCGCTACAAGCCTTTGGTCGGCAAGCACGTGATCCTGCCTCTGGTTGGGCGCCGCATCCCGATCATCGCCGATGAATATTCTGACCCCGAGAAGGGCTCAGGCGCGGTGAAGATCACGCCCGCGCACGACTTCAACGACTTCGAGGTGGGCCGACGCCACGCGCTGCCGATGATCAATGTGCTCTCTCCTGAAGGCGAGCTCTTGCTTCAGGGAAATCCGGACTTCACCCAAGGTGTCGATCCGAGTGCGGAGCTCGAGCAGACAATTCGGGAATTGCACGGTCTCGACCGCTTCGTCGCCCGCAAGAAGATCGTCGAACGGTTGGAGGAGGGTGGGCTCGTCGAGAAAATCGAGCCTTATGTGTACACCGTGCCGCATGGCGACCGCTCCAACGTCGTCATCGAGCCGTTCCTCACCGACCAATGGTATGTCGACGCCAAGACCTTGGCGAAGCCCGCCATCGATGCGGTGAAGCGCGGCCGCACCGTGTTCGTGCCCAAGAACTGGGAGAACACCTACTTCCATTGGATGGAGAATATCCAGCCTTGGTGCATCTCCCGCCAGCTCTGGTGGGGCCACCAGATCCCCGCCTGGTACGGCCCCGACGCCGAGATCTTCGTCGCCGAGGACGAGGCGCAGGCAGCCGCCCTCGCCAAGAAGCATTACGGCAAGGGCGTCGCGCTCACCCGCGACGAAGATGTGCTCGACACCTGGTTCTCCTCGGCACTGTGGCCGTTCTCCACCCTCGGCTGGCCAGACGAGACGAAGGAGGTAAAGCGCTACTACCCGACCGACGTCCTCGTCACCGGCTTCGACATCATCTTCTTCTGGGTCGCCCGCATGATGATGATGGGCCTGCACGTCATGGACGAAGTGCCGTTCCGCGACGTCTACATCCATGCGCTGGTCCGCGACGAGAAGGGCCAGAAGATGTCGAAGTCGAAAGGCAACGTCATCGACCCTCTCGAGCTGATCGACGCGTACGGCGCCGACGCGCTCCGCTTCACCCTCTCGGCCATGGCCGCGCAGGGCCGCGACATCAAGCTCAGCCCTTCGCGTGTCGAGGGCTATCGCAATTTCGCGACCAAGCTGTGGAACGCGGCGCGCTTCGCCGAGATCAACGCCTGCCTGCCGGTCGAGAACTTCGATCCGGCCTCGGCGACGCAAACGATCAACCGATGGATCGCGGGCGAGAGCGAGCGGGCGCTTGCCGCCGTCACCGAGGCGCTCGAAGCCTATCGCTTCAACGAGGCCGCCGGCGCCATCTACTCCTTCATCTGGCATAAATTCTGCGACTGGTATCTCGAGCTGATCAAGCCGATCCTCGCGAGTTCCGATCAACAAGCTGCCGCCGAGACGCGCGCCATGACCGCCTGGGTGCTCGACCGCGCGCTCAAGTTGCTTCATCCCTTCATGCCGTTCGTCACCGAGGAGCTATGGGCGAAGCTGGCTGCTGAAGGCGAGGGGAGGGAAAGCCTCCTCATCCTCGCCCCCTGGCCGAAACATCAGGGCCTGGAGAATGCGGAGGCCGATTCCGAGATCGGCTGGGTGATCAGGCTCATCTCGGAGGTTCGCTCGGTGCGCTCTGAGATGAATGTCCCTGCCGGCGCGAAAGTGCCGCTCGTCGTCTCTGGCGCGAGCGAGGCGACCACGTCCCGCGCCAAGCGTCACGAGGAGACGATCCTCCGCCTTGCCCGCATCGATGCCATGAGCTTCGGCAAGGCGCCTGCTGGCGCCGTGCAGATTGTGCTCGACGAGGCGACGCTCGCGCTCCCGCTTGCCGGCATCATCGACGTCGCCGCCGAGTTCGAAACGGCTCAAGCGCGAAATTGACAAGGTCGGGTCGGAAATTCGCCAGCTTGACGCCAAACTTGCCAACGAGAAGTTCGTGGCCCGTGCCCCTGAGCATGTGGTGGAGGAGCAGCGGGAACGTAAAGCAGATGCTGAGGCAACCGCCGCAAGGCTTGAGCAGGCCTTGAAACGGCTGGAAGCAGCACTTTAATTCCCGCCTTAACCCTCCAACTTACACAAATTCTTCACTCTGTTACCCAAATACCACATACTGCGGCATTTTCGCCTCGTTTGCGCCATAAAGCTTTGAGAGATCAGGGTTTGTACGAGGAGCGCTCGGCCTGAGTAGCGTTGCAAGGTTCGCGCGGTGGCGAGAGCCGGAGACGGAGGCCGATTTCAGTGAGTAGCGGTGGCGGGGAGCCACTGGCTTCTCTTGCACCTCATCCGGGCAGTTGAGATGGACGCAAAGACGTTCGATAAGTCGCGTTTGCCCAGCCGGCACGTTACCGAGGGTCCCGCCCGGGCTCCCCATCGTTCCTATTACTACGCCATGGGTCTGTCGCGTGAGCAGATCCATCAGCCCTTTGTCGGCGTTGCCACCTGCTGGAATGAGGCTGCGCCTTGCAACATCTCGCTGATGCGCCAAGCGCAAGCGGTGAAGCAGGGCGTGTCGGCGGCATGCGGCACGCCGCGCGAATTCTGTACCATCACCGTCACCGACGGCATCGCCATGGGGCATCAGGGCATGAAGTCCTCGCTGCCGTCGCGCGAGGTGATCGCCGATTCGATCGAGCTCACCATGCGCGGCCATTGCTACGACGCGCTGATCGGTGTTGCCGGCTGCGACAAGTCTCTTCCCGGCATGATGATGGCCATGTGCCGGCTTAACGTGCCGTCGATCTTCATCTATGGCGGCTCGATCCTTCCAGGCTCCTTCAAGGGACGCCCGGTCACCGTGCAGGATCTGTTCGAGGCGGTCGGCCAGTATTCGGTTGGCAAGGTGTCGGCCGAGGATCTCGACGAGCTCGAGCAGGTGGCTTGTCCTTCGGCAGGGTCCTGCGGCGCGCAATTTACCGCCAACACCATGGCCACCGTCTCCGAGGCTATCGGGCTCGCACTTCCATATTCGGCCGGTGCGCCTGCGCCTTACGAAATCCGCGACCGCTTCTGCATGGCGGCCGGCGAGAAGGTCATGGACCTGCTGGCTCTCAATATCCGTCCGCGCGACATCGTCACCCGCAAGGCTCTTGAGAATGCCGCTGCGGTGGTGGCGGCGACCGGCGGCTCGACCAATGCAGCACTTCATCTCCCGGCCATCGCGCATGAATGCGGCATCGACTTCGACCTGTTCGCGGTCGCCGAGGTGCTGAAGCGCACGCCCTACATCGCCGATCTCAAGCCGTCAGGCCGTTACGTCGCCAAGGACATGTTCGAGGCCGGCGGCGTGCCGCTCCTGTTGAAGACGCTTCTCGATCACGGCTATCTGCACGGCGATTGCCTGACAGTGACCGGCCGCACCATGGCCGACAATCTCGCCAAGGTCCGCTGGAACCCCGATCAGGACGTGGTGCGCCCCGCCGACAATCCGCTTTCGCCGACCGGCGGCGTCGTCGGCTTGCGCGGCTCGCTCGCGCCTGACGGCGCCATCGTCAAGGTTGCCGGCATGACCGGACTGAAATTCCGCGGGCCTGCCCGCTGCTTCGATTGCGAGGAGGACGCTTTCGCCGCGGTGAGCGCGCGCAAGTACAAGGAAGGCGACGTGCTGGTCATCCGCTATGAGGGCCCGAAAGGCGGCCCGGGCATGCGCGAGATGCTGTCCACCACGGCCGCGCTTTACGGCCAGGGCATGGGCGACAAGCTCGCGCTGATCACCGACGGGCGCTTCTCCGGCGCGACGCGCGGATTCTGTGTTGGTCATGTCGGGCCTGAGGCCGCGGTCGGCGGCCCGATCGCGCTTCTCCGCGACGGCGACGTGATCGTGCTCGACGCCGAGAAGGGCACGCTCGACGTGGAACTCAGCCAGGCTGAGCTCGACAAGCGAAAAGCGGCGTGGAAGCCGCGGCCGAACCCGTTCCAGAACGGGTATCTGTGGAAATATGCGAACGAGGTCGGTCCGGCGCGAACTGGCGCCGTCACTCACCCCGGCGCTGGCGTGGAAGTAGCGTGTTATGCAGATGTTTAAGCACAGCCTGATCGCCGCTTTGGCCCTGATCGCGATGGCAACGCCGCTTGCGGCCGCGCATGCCGAGGACGCAACACACTTCGATTCGGCCACGGCCGCCTATCGTCAGGGGATCGCCGAGCTGAAGTCTGGAGAGATCGAGGAGGCCTTGCCGGCGCTGGAATATGCCGCCGACCACGGCGTGCTCGGTGCGCAGCTCAAGCTTGCCCGCATCTATGCCGTCGGCAATGGCGTGCGCAAGAACGAGGGCAAGGCCTATTTCTATTACCGGCAGATCGCCAACCAGCGCGCCGACATCTCGCCGATGAGCCCGGTGTCGAAATATGTCGCCGAGTCCTTCGTGGCGCTCGGCAAATATTATGTCGACGGCATTCCGGCCGCCGATGTGCCGCAGGATCCGGTGCGCGCGGCGCATCTCTTCCGCCACGCGGCGAGCTATTTCGGCGATGCCGATGCCCAATACGCGCTTGCCCGTCTCTATCTCGACGGCAACGGCGTCGATAAGAACGTGGGGCTCGCCATCAATTGGCTGGCGACCGCCGCCAAGAAACAGCATGCCGCGGCGCAGGCCAAGCTCGGCGAGCTTCTGTGGCGCGGCGGCGACGAGATCCACCATCGGCCTGCGCGCGGTCTCGCGCTGATCTTGCTGGCGCACGCGAACGCCAAGGCTGACGGCAAGGAGCCGAAATGGATCGCGGATCTGTACGCCGAAGTGGTGGGGGCTTCCGATGCCGCCACGCGCAAGGAGGCTCAGGCGCTGATGCCCGAGCTCGGCGGCCAGGTTGCGATCGACGAGGTTCCTACCACGGTCAAAACTATGCCTGCCGAAGAGCTGCTGGTGCCTGCCTCCGGCGTGTCGTCGACGCCTGCGTCGCCTGGTGCGAAAACGGCCGGCGCCATGACCTCCGACGCAAGTGCTGCGAGCGGGCCTGCGCCTGACAAGACCGGCGCTCCCATGGGCTTCGGCGACATGGGCGGCCCCGCGGGTGTTAAGCCTTAAACGCTGAGCTCAAGCCACACCGGCACGTGGTCTGACGGCTTCTCCCAGCCGCGGGGGCCCACGTCGATCTCGCATTTGACCAGGCGGTCTGCGGCCTGCGGCGAAAGCAGCATGTGGTCGATGCGAAGTCCCTGGTTCTTCTGCCAGGCCCCCGCCTGATAGTCCCAGAAGGTGTAGCGATGCGGCTCGTCGTGGCAGGCGCGGTAGGCGTCGGTCAGGCCGAGATTGACGAGCGCCTGGTAATGCGCGCGCGTCTCTGGGCGGAACAGGGCATCGTTGACCCAGGCCGCGGGCGCATAGACGTCGCCAGGTGTCGGGATCACGTTGAAGTCGCCGGCGACGATCATCGGCTCTTCAAATTGAAGCAGCCCCTTCACCCGCTCGCGCAAGCGGCTCATCCAGGCAAGCTTGTAGGCATATTTTTCCGTTCCGAACGGATTGCCGTTCGGCAGGTAGATATTGACCAGCCTGAGCACCCCTGACGGTACCGAGACGACGGCCTCGAGGTAGCGCGCCTGCACGTCGTCAGGATCGCCGGCAAGCCGCGGCGCCACTTCATCGAACGGCAGCTTGGAAAGGAGCGCGACGCCGTTGAAGCCCTTTTGCCCGTGTACGGCGATATTGTAGCCGAGCTCCTCGAATTCGAGCCGCGGGAAGGCGTCGTCGACGCATTTGGTTTCCTGCAAGAGCGCGATGTCGGGCGAGGCAGCCTTGAACCAGGTCCGCGCCGCGTCGATGCGCGCCTTGATGCCGTTGACGTTCCAGGTGGCGATTTTCATGACCACACTATTGTCATTGCCCGGCTTGACCGGGCAATCCAGTAACCACGGTCAAGACCAGGTTGGCGAACTAGGGGAGTACTGGATTCCCGCTTTCGGGGGAATGACACGTATTTGCTAGATCGAGAAGCTGGTGCCGCAGCCGCAGGAGGCGGTGACGTTCGGGTTGTTGATCTTGAACTGGGCGCCGATCAGCTCGTCCACGAAGTCGATCTCCGACCCGCGCACGAAGCCGAGCGAGATGGGGTCGACCACCACGCGCGCCCCGTCGCGCTCGATCATCAGATCGTCAGGCGCCCGGTCCTGCACCAGGTCGAAGCGGTATTGGAAGCCGGAGCAGCCGCCGCCCTCGACGCTGACGCGCATCAGCGCCGCGTGCTCGGCCTGCAAGATCTCGGCGATGCGCTTGGCGGCGCGTTCGCTCAATGTGATGGACGGTTCGCTCATCTTTTGTATAGCTAGCCCGTGCCTGGCCGGCTCGCCATGAGCCTGCTTTCGTGCACGGTATAGCAGGAAGATAGGGTGGCGGCAGGGCTTGTCAATCGACCGTAGCCGCAAAGCCGACAGGGCCTTGGCGCCTTACGCCGTGGATGAGCGCCAAAGCCGGGGCCGCCTCGTGCCCGAGGCCCCAAGCCCGACGCGCTCGCTCTACGCCCGGGACCGCGACCGCATCCTGCATTCGACCGCTTTCCGCAGGCTGACCCACAAGACGCAAGTCTTCATCTATCACGAGGGCGATCATTACCGCACCAGGCTCACCCATAGCCTCGAAGTGGCGCAGATCGCCCGCTCCATGGCCCGGACGCTCCGCGTCGACGAAGATTTGGCCGAGGCGCTCGCCCTTGCCCACGACCTCGGCCATCCCCCCTTCGGCCATGCAGGGGAGCGGGCGCTGGACGCCGCCATGCGGGATGAAGGCGGCTTCGACCACAACGCCCAGTCCTTGCGCGTGGTCACCGAGCTTGAGCGAAAATACGCGCGCTTCGACGGGCTCAACCTCGCCTGGGAGACCTTGGAGGGGCTGGTGAAGCATAACGGCCCGCTGACCGCAGAAGCGGGGAGGCCGGTGCCTCAACCCATCCTCAGCCATTGCGCCAAGCAGGATCTCGCGCTCGACACGTATGCTTCGGTCGAAGCGCAGCTTGCGGCGCTTGCCGACGACATCGCCTACAACAATCACGACGTCGATGACGGCTACCGCGCAGGCATGTTCACCTTCGCCGAGCTTGCCGAGGTGCCGCTTGCCGGCCGGGCGCTCTCCGAGGTGCAGTCGGCCTATCCCGGCCTCGACGGCACGCGGGCGCTCTACGAGACTACGCGCCGCCTGATTACCGCGCTGATCGATGACGCGACAGCCGAAACGCGGCGCCGGCTGCAAGACCTTTCACCCATCAGCGCCGACGATGTGCGCCATGCCGGCGGCCCCGTGGTCGCCTTCTCCCCAGCCATGAGCCGAGACCTCGACGCGCTCCGCGCCTTCCTGGTCGCGCGCGTCTACCGACATGCCCGCATCGCGAGAGTCATGGGCGATGCCGAACGTGTGGTCGCCGACCTGTTCGGCCGGTACCGCGGCGATCCCGACGCGCTCCCGCCGGAATGGCGCGACCAGGCGCCGGCCAAGGGCTATCCGCGCTATGTCTGCGACTTCATCGCCGGCATGACCGACCGCTACGCGCTCGCCGAGCACCGGCGCCTGTTTGACGCCACTCCCGAATTGCGTTAGTCGCGCGAGCACCATCGGGAGCAGTCATGGACGTCTTTGCAGGGTTCCACGGCCGCGTGCTGGCTGCCGTCCAGCAGCTCAAGCATGACGGCGTCGTTCCGCACGAGGCGAGCATCGAGGGCGTCACGCTCGAGCCGCCGAAGGACGCGAGCCACGGCGACCTCGCCACCAATGCCGCCATGGTGCTGGCCAAACCGTCAGGGCTTGCCCCGCGGGCCCTTGCCGAGCGCATCGTGCCGCTGCTTGCCTCCGACCCTCACATCGAGAGCGTCGAGATCGCCGGTCCGGGCTTCATCAATCTCACCCTTGCAGGGAATTTCTGGCCGCGAGTGCTGCGCATGGTGCTCGAGCAGGGCGACGGCTACGGAATGAGCGCCATCGGCAAGGGCAACGTGGTGAATGTCGAATATGTCTCGGCCAATCCGACCGGTCCCATGCATGTCGGCCATTGCCGCGGCGCCGTGTTCGGCGATGCGCTCGCCAATCTGCTGGTCTTTGCCGGCTTCGATGTCACCCGCGAATATTATGTGAATGACGCCGGCACCCAGGTCGATGCTCTGGCGCGCTCAGCCTACCTCCGCTACCGGGAGGCGCTCGGGGAAGACATCGGCGAGATTCCGGAAGGCCTCTATCCAGGCGACTATCTGAAGCCGGTCGGCGCCTTGCTCGTCGAGCAGCACGGAAGCGAGCTGCTTGGCCTGCCTGAGAGCGAATGGCTGCCGATCGTGCGCGACGCGGCACTCACCGCCATGCTCGCCATGATCGAGAAAGATCTCGGCGAGCTCGGCATCCACCACGACGTGTTCTTCTCTGAGCGCTCCCTGATCGACGGGCCGCGCGATGAGGTCGCCGAAACCATCGCCGACCTTAAAGCGAACGGCCTCGTCTATGCGGGTAGGCTGCCGCCGCCGAAGGGGAAGGTCGATGAGGAGTGGGAGGACCGCGAGCAGCTTCTGTTCCGCTCGACCGCGTTCGGCGACGACATGGACCGCCCTCTGTTCAAGTCCGACGGCGGCTACACCTATTTCGCCTCCGACATGGCCTATCACCGCGACAAGTTCAGGCGCGGCTTCTCGACCATGATCGATGTCTGGGGCGCCGACCATAGCGGCCACGTCAAGCGCATGCAGTCGGCCGTCGCCGCGCTCACCGGCGGCAAGGCCGAGTTGGATATCAAGCTCGTTCAGCTTGTCCGCTTGTTTCGCGGCGGAGAGCCTGTCAAGATGTCCAAGCGTGCCGGGACGTTCGTCACGCTCCGGGATGTCGTGGACGAAGTGGGCCCTGGCTCTGTTCGCTTCATGATGCTTTACCGGAAGAACGACGCGCCGCTCGATTTCGACTTCGTCAAGGTCACCGAGCAATCGCGCGACAACCCGGTCTTCTACGTTCAGTACGCCCACGCCCGGGCAAGTTCCGTGTTGCGTAACGTGCGTGATGTCTTCCCCGACCTAGATTTGGGGGGTGGAGCCTTGGCGCGCAGCGATTTGGGCCGACTCGGCGATGGGGCTGAAGTGGCGCTTATCCGCAAGATTGCCCAATTTCCAGGTATAGTCGAAGCATCGGCGCAAGCACACGAGCCGCACCGGATCGCCTTTTATCTCTATGATATTGCTGCGGAGTTTCACGCTCTTTGGAATAGAGGCAAAGACTCGCCACAATTACGATTTATTTACGAAACAGATCGAGAGTTGACACGCGCTCGCGTGGCGCTCGTTGCTGCCACGAAACAGGTTCTGGCGTCGGGTTTGGGCATTCTCGGCGTCAAGGCAATGCATGAGATGCATTGACGGGGAAATTGAACGGGGCGGGGGAGATGGTTCGGGGGAAGCACCATGTCCGTGCACGATGAGGGGTACGGGGACAACGCCCGTCCAACCCTTGAGTTCGAGTCCGATTTCGCCAACCGTTTCAGGAGCGTCGGTGCCGAGGGCGATCAGTCCTGGGGTGCGCCCGCACACACTGCTCATAGGAGCGAGGAACCTTTCATGACTTCGGGAGCAGGTAGACCGGGCCAGCCGGGACAGCGCTCAATCTTCGGAACCGGCCGCGGGCCGGTTTTTGCGCAAATGCCCGCCTATAAGCCGGTCACGCGAGGACCAGAGGCGCAACCGCAGCATCTGCCGGAGCCGCCCCAACCTGACTACGGCACATATGCGCGTCAGGGCGCTGAGCCGCAAAGCCCCCAGATGCCCGGTGTATCAGGTTATGCCAACCAGAACGGCGTAGCGCCGCCCTACCAAACTCCAAGCGCTCAACCGCGAAACTACAGCGCCCCAGATTTCCCAAATCCCTTCCCGCCGCAGACCTATCCACGCGAGCCGCAGCCGCAGAGCTACCAGCCTCAGCCGCAAGCCCGGCCGCAGGCCTATCCAAGCCAAACCTATCCTGGGCAGAGCTACCAGCCGCAAGCCCCGGTCCAGCCGAGCCGTCAGGCTCCGATGCCGCCGAGCGCCCAGCCGGCGCCGGCCTACCAGCCTGAGCCGAACCGATCCTTCCAGGAGTCCGGTTTCCCCGATCGCATCTTCCCGGCGCAAGCCCAGCCTCAGTCGGACTTCGCCGAGCAGGGCTTCGCCGATCCGAACTACCCTAATGCGAATTTCGCCGACGCCTCCTTCCCCGATGCAAGCTTCCCCGAGGATAAAGCCGATAACGACTTCGGCGCATCGCCGCATGAGGGGTTCAGCGAGCACGAACCGATGCATCTCAACGATGGGGATGCGTCCTACGGCAACGAATCCGGCTCCGACTCTTTCTCCGACTCCGCTGGGCACGATTACGCCCAGCACGCAGGATCAGGAGGCCCGCGCCCGCTACCGTCGCATCACGCGCTGGAGGCCTTTGACGCCATCTATGACCAGCCGCCGCAGATCCCGCTCGGCCGCACGCCTCAATACGCGCAGGAAAGCGCGCCGCAAGCCTTCTATGACGGCGAGCAGGCCGATGCCGACTTCCTCGACGAAAGCCAGTTTATGAACCCTGGCGAAGTTGAGTCGAAACCTGCGCGCAAATTCAGCTTGAGGAGCCGCAGCATCTACATGGTGGGCAGCGCCTTGCTCGGCGCCATTGCGCTCGGTGGCGCTCTCGCCTTTGCCTATAAGCAGAGCGGCGGTGCCATGGGCGGAGGCGAGCCTCCGGTGGTTCAGGCCGACAGCAGGCCTGTCAAGGAGGCCCCGCAGCAGCCCGGCGGTAAGGAATTTCCTCACAAAAACAAACTGATATACGAACGGTTGCAGAACGGAGATCAGCCTGAGGCTGAGCGCATCGTGCCGCGGCAGGAAGAACTGGCCATGCCGGCGATGCCCGGCGCGCGCTCCAGGCGCCGCACCAATGCAGCCGCCGGCCGTGGCGACGGTCGACGATCCGAACGCCGCCGACGGCGGTCCGCGGCGTGTGAAGACCCTCGTCGTCCGCCCAGACGGTTCGGTCATGCCGCCGCCGGAAGCCCCGGCCGCGCCGCAGCAAGCCGCTCCGGCAGAGGCCGCTCCTGCGCCGGCGCCACAACAACAGATGGCCGCTGCTGAGCCCGCCATGCCGGCGATGCCCATGCCACAGGCCGCCCCAGCCGCGGCCCCGGCTCCGGTTGCTCAAGCCGCTCCGCCTCCCGCCGCGGCGCCTGCCGCCGACCCGGCGCCGGTCGCCGCCATTCCGCCAAAACCAAAAGTGGCCGCCGCCGACGCGGCACCGGTTCCGGCAAAGCCGAGCCAATATGTGGTTCAGGTGGGATCGAAGCAGAATCAGACCGAGGCGCTCGCCACCTTCGCCGACATGCAGCAGAAATATCCGACGCTTCTCGCATCTTACCGGCCCATGGTGCAGAAGGCCGACCTTGGCGCGAAGGGCGTCTGGTATCGCCTGCGCATCGGGCCGATCGTAGACAAATCGGCCGCAACCAAGCTGTGCGGTCAGCTCAAGAGCCAAGGCCACCCCGATTGCCTGGTAATGGCGGCTCAATAGAACTGTGAACCGCGGCTTGACCGCGGCTCGCGCGGCGGCTAGCCCGGCGTGGTGACATTCAACGCCTTCATCTCCGGCTGCGCCGGCGCCGCTCTCACCGACGACGAGCGTGCGCTGTTCGCCGAATCCCGCCCTTGCGGCCTCATCCTGTTTGCCCGCAACTGCCAGTCCCTGGCCCAATTGCGCACCCTTGCCGCCGAGTTCCGCGACGCGGTGGAGAGCGATGAAGCGCTCGTGCTCATCGATCAGGAGGGCGGGCGCGTGGAGCGCCTGCGCCCGCCGCGCTGGCGCCATATGCCCCCGGCGCGGGTCTATGGCGACCTTTATCTGTACGATCCCGAAGGCGCCCGGGCCGCGGCCTTTGCCGGAGCCCGGCTGACCGCTGCGGAGCTGCACGACGCCGGCATCACGGTCAATTGCACGCCAGTGCTCGATGTGCCTGAAGCCGGCTCCCATGACATCATCGGCGACCGCGCCTTCAGCTTCGATCCTGACGTTGTCGGCGACCTCGGCCGCGCCGTGGTCGAGGGCACCCTTGCCGGGGGCGTGCTGCCGGTGATCAAGCACGTTCCCGGCCACGGCCGGGCGAGGGCCGACAGCCATTTGGCGCTGCCGCGCATCGATGCCTCGGCCGAGGAGCTGATCGAGGTCGATTTCCGGCCCTTCATGGCGCTGTGCCACGCGCCTCTCGCCATGACCGCACATGTCCTGCTGCCGGCTTTCGATGAGAAGCGACCGGCAAGCGTGTCGCCCGTTATAATGGGTGAAGTGATTCGTGTGCTGATCGGACTGACAGGCTTGGTGATGAGCGACGATATCGGCATGAAGGCGCTTGGCGGCTCGATGGGCGAGCGCGCTGGCGCCGTCATCGACGCTGGCTGCGACGTGGCGCTCCACTGTAGCGGCGACTTCGACGAGATGCGCGAGGTCGCACGCGTTGTGCCGCCGCTCGAGGGCGACAGCGCCGGACGGTTTGCCGCGGCCATCGCCGAGCTGGTCCAACCGCAAGCCTTCGATGTTGATCAGGCGCTCATGCTCGTCAGGGAAGCGGGCGGAAGCGTCGCGTGAGTTGATACAAGCGGCGGGATGGAATGAACGCGGCCGAGGATCCCATGGACGACGCTCCCGACGAGCGCGATGACTTCTCCGACTGGGAGCAGGCGGAGGGTGAGGCCCACGCGGCCTTTGGCGAGACTCTGGTCGTCGACGTCGAGGGCTTCGAGGGGCCGCTCGATCTCTTGCTGGCGCTCGCCCGCACCCAGAAAGTCGATCTCGCCAGGATCTCGGTGCTGGCGCTCGCCCAGCAATATCTTGATTTCATCGCCGAGGCGCGCAAGCTGCGGCTTGAGATCGCCGCCGACTACCTGGTCATGGCGGCGTGGCTCGCTTTTCTCAAGTCGAAGCTGCTGCTGCCAGCCGAGCAGGACGCCGAAGGCGAGCCGACCGGCGAGGAACTCGCCCAGCTTCTTGCCTTCCGCCTCAAGCGCCTCGACGCCATGCGCGAGGTCGCGGCGCAGCTCATGACCCGCAAGCGTCTAGGACGCGACGTGTTCGCAAGAGGCATGCCGGAACCCTTGCGCATCACCCGCAAGAGCACCTATCAGGCCAATCTCTACGATCTGCTCAAGGCCTATGCCCAGCAGCGGCAGCGCACGGCGGTGACGAGCTGGCATGTGCGGCCGCGCCTGGTGTGGTCTTTGAAGGAAGCGCGCGAGGAACTTGAGCGCCTGCTTGGCATGTCGTGTGATTGGGCGCCGCTCGATCAGCTTCTCGCCGAGTTTCTGGTCGGGCCTGAGCTGCGCAAGACGGCATTGGCGAGCAGCTTCACCGCGACGCTGGAAATGACACGGGAGGGAGCGCTCGAAATCCGGCAGGCGAAGGTGTTCGCGCCGCTTTTGGTTCGCCGCCGCACGCCTGAATCCGCTTCGACGCGCTGACAACAACAATGAGGTCATGAATGACTGCGAACAATCTGGAGAGGGCAATGCTGATCGAGGCCGTGGACAAGGAGCGGGAGGGCCGCCGCGCATCGCTCTTGCCGTTTCCGTCCAGGACCATGATGGCGCGCCCGTCGACGGATAGGCAGGAGAAGCTGCGCATTCTGGAAGCGCTGCTGTTCGCGGCACCGGAGCCGCTCGACCAGGCCGAGCTTGCCAGGCACTTCGCTGAAGGCGAGGACATCGCCTCGCTGCTCACGGAGCTGCAGACCCTTTATGCCGAGCGCGGCGTCAATCTCGTGCGCGTCGCCGGCAAATGGGCCTTCCGCACCGCCGCCGACCTCGCCTTTCTGCTCGAGCGCGAGGCCGTTGAGCAGCGCCGCCTGTCGCGCGCGGCGCTCGAGGCCTTGGCGATCATCGCCTATCACCAGCCAGTCACCCGCGCCGAGATCGAGGAGATCAGAGGCGTCAGCACCTCGAAAGGCACCCTCGACGTGCTGCTCGAAACCGGCTGGATCAAGCTCAGGGGCAGGCGGCGCGCGCCGGGGCGCCCGGTGACCTACGGCACCACCGAGCAGTTCCTCGGCCATTTCGGCTTCGACTCCATCCAGGATCTGCCGGGCCTTTCCGAGCTGAAAGGGGCAGGGCTCCTCGACTCCACTTTGCCTCCTGGCTTCGCCATGCCCAATCCCGACGACGCTCCGGAGCTGCGCGAAGACGAGGATCCGCTCGAAGACGAGCTTGGCGAGGACGATGAGTCCCCCGAAAGCGACGAGGGCGAGCCGCCTCGCTGACCGCTCGCGGTTGCACTTCCAGAGTCAACATCGTAGATCAGCCTCGTGCTTGAGTTCTTGAAAGCTGGTCGAGCCGCGCGTGCCCTGAAGCGCGCGCCAAGCGAGCGGGGCAGGGCTCGCGTCACCTTCGCCGCGCGCCTCACCTTCGAGGACGTCTCCAAACGCTACGGCGAGAGCCTCGCGCTCGACCATGTCTCGCTCGATCTGGCCCCCGGCGAGGTGCTCTGCCTGCTCGGGCCGTCAGGCTGCGGCAAGACCACGCTGCTCAGGATCGCCGCCGGCGTCGAGCGCCCCACCTCCGGGCGCGTCCTGCTCGACGGTCAGGAGGTTGCCGGGCCCGATCGCTTCGTCCCGCCGGAAAAGCGCGGCGTCGGGCTGATGTTCCAGGACTTCGCCCTGTTCCCGCATTTGACCATCCTACAGAACGTCGCCTTCGGGCTCCGCTCGCTCACCCGCACCGAGGCGAACGCCGAGGCGCTTGCCGCGCTCGCGCGCGTCGGGCTCGCTCATTACGCCAATGAATATCCGCACATCCTCTCCGGCGGCGAGCAGCAGCGGGTGGCACTTGCCCGCGCCATCGCGCCTCGGCCGAGCGTTCTCCTCATGGACGAGCCCTTCTCCGGCCTCGATCCGCGCCTCAGGGAGAAGATCCGCGAGGAGACGCTTGCCATCCTGCATGAGACGCGGGCGACCTGCATCGTGGTCACCCACGACGCCGAGGAGGCCATGCGCATGGGCGACCGCGTGGCGCTGTTGCGCGTAGGGCACGTGGTGCAGACCGGGCGCGCGCTCGACCTTTACCGCGCGCCCAGGGACATTCTCGCCGCGCGCACCTTCTCCGATTTGAACGAGGTTCCCGCCAGTATCGAGAACGGCAGCGCCAGGACGGTGCTCGGCAGCTTCCCAGCCGGCAACCTCGCCGACGGCGAGGACGCCATCGTCTGCGTGCGCCAGCGCGGCGTCCGCCTGCTTGCCGCCGGCGAAGGCATCCTGGCACGCGTCCTCGACCTCCGCTTCCTCGGCGATGTGGCGCTGGTCGAGATGGCGGTGCAGGGGCTCGACGCGCCGCTCTTCGCCCGCGTGCGGGAAAGCGACGCGCCTCAAGTCGGCAGCGAGATCGGCATTGGCGTCGATGAAGGTGCCGTGCTGGTGTTCGAGGAGAACGGCAACAGGCTCAATGGCGTGAAATAGGCGGCCCGCGCGCGAGACGCCAGCGGCTTGCGAGCGCCCGCGCTTTGCTGCCATAGTGCCTCGCAGAACCGGCTCGCTGGGGGCAGGGAGATTTTCATGGGTTTCGGCAGCATCTGGCACTGGCTTCTCGTCATTCTCGTGCTCGTGCTCCTGTTCGGCGCAGGCAAGATTTCGGGCCTGATGGGCGACCTCGCCAAGGGCATCAAGAGTTTCAAGAAGGAGATGGCCGAGGGCGACGGCGAGCCCGCGCCAGAGCCCGAGTCGGCGCCGGCCCCGAAAGTGATCGAGCACAAGGCGCGACCCGCAGCCAAGGCGAAGACCGCGCCCCGCGCCAAGACGCCGCGGGCGCCGAAGGCGGGCTAGCTCCTTGCCCTTGCGCTGAGGGCTCGCGGGCGGTCAAGACAATGCGACACTTCCGGCGAAATTAGCGCCTATGTTCGACATCGGTTGGTCTGAGCTCCTGGTCATCGGCGTGGTGGCGATCATCGTGGTCGGCCCCAAGGAGTTGCCGCGGCTGATGCGCACCTTCGGCCATTACCTCGGCAAGGTCAGGCACATGGCCGCCGACTTCCAGCGCCAGTTCGAGGAGGCGGTGCGCGACAGCGAGATCGACGAGGTGCGCAAAGCCATGCAGGACTTTCATGCGGAGGTGTCCGATGTGACTCCGCGCGGAACCGTCGACAAGCCTCTGATGATGCCGAGCCCAGCCGAGCCCGCACCTGCGCCGGCCGAAGCGGCGCTCTCTGCGCCCAAGCCTAAACCCAAGCCGCGAGCGAAGAAGCCCGCCCCGGCCAAGACCAAGACCGCCGCAGCCAAAAGCAAGACGCCGAAGCCACGCGCCAAGAAGCGCGAGGAGGGCGCGTCGTGAGCGACCAGGATCAAAAGGACATCGACGCCACCAAGGCGCCGTTGATGGAGCATCTCATCGAGCTCCGCCGCAGGCTAATCTGGTCGCTTGGCGCGGTCGCCATCGCGTTTGCCGTCTGCTTCTATTTCTCGCGGCCGCTTTACAATCTCCTGCTCTGGCCCTACCGGCTCGCGGCCGGCGTCGATACGCCGATCGAGATGATCTACACCGCGCCGCAGGAATTCTTCTTCACCGAGATGAAGCTGGCGCTGTTCGGCGCCATCTTCATCGCCTTCCCGGTGATCGCCTCGCAGATCTACATGTTCGTGGCGCCCGGGCTTTATCGCAGCGAGCGGAAGGCCTTCCTGCCGTTCCTGGCCGCGACACCGATCCTGTTCCTGCTCGGCGCTTCGCTCGTCTATTTCGTGGTCATGCCGCTCGCCATGACCTTCTTCTTGTCGATGCAGCAGTCCGGCGACAACCAGGTGCATATCCAGCTCACCGCGCGGGTGAGCGAATATCTCTCCTTGATCATGACGCTGATCCTCGCCTTCGGCATTTGCTTCCAGTTGCCGGTGCTCTTGACGCTTCTCGCCCGCGCCGGGCTGATCACCGCGGCGCAGCTCAAGGCCAAGCGCCGCATCGCCATTCTCATTGCCTTCATCGTGGCGGCCGTGCTCACCCCGCCGGACCCTTTGAGCCAGATCTCGCTCGCGCTCCCCACCATCGCGCTTTACGAGCTGTCGATCTACGCGGTGAAGCTCGCCGAGAAGCGTCACGCCGCTTCGACGGCCTCGGCGAAACCTGCTGCCAAGCCCGCCGGCAAGCCAGCTTGATGCGAGAACTTTCTCAAGGAGACAGGCATTTGCGGACCAGCGTCCTCTTCGCCGTCGCGGTCCACAGCCTGTTCATCCTCTTCTTTACCGTGTTTCTGTTCCAGCACGCCAATCCCATGGGCGACGGCATGGAGATGGTCGGCTCCAGCATCGCCTTCATGTTCATCTTCCTGCCCTTCAGTCTCCCCGCCTATCTCCTCGCCAAGACCGGTCGCTTGCTGATCCTCGCGGCGCTTCTCGCGCTGATCGCGTCCTTCCTCTATTTCGGCCTTTGGCTCGAATTTCTCGACGAACTCGGCATCCGGCCGGCGCCGTGGAACGCGGGATAGCAACCTTGCATCTGCCCGACACCGAGACCCTTGTCCTGATCACGCTCGCTTGGGCCGTCGCCGCCTACCTCATCGTGCCGCGGCTGTGGGCGATCTACTTTCGCCGCCACCCCCCTCTTATCCGGGTCGATCGCGTCACCAAGACCGGAGACGGACACCCCGGCGATCCGATCAATATCGGGCTCGCCGGTGATGAGGCCGACCTCGTGCGTGGCATGAAGGCGGCAGGCTGGTACCCGGCGAACCCGATCACCGTGGCAAGCAGCATGCGCATCGCCGCCGACACCGTGCTCCGCCGCCCAGACGACGATGCACCGGTGAGCAATCTGTTCCTGTTCGGCCGCAAACAGGATCTCGCCTTCGAGCAGCCAATGCCCGGCGGCCCTGGCAAACGGCATCATGTTCGCTTTTGGCGCTGGGATGAATTGTATGAGGACCGCCCGGCCTGGTTCGGCGCCGCGACCTTCGACCAAAGCGTGGGGCTAAGCCACACCACCGGACAGGTCACCCATCACATCGCGCCGGACGTCGATGCCGAGCGCGACCGGCTGGTCGCCGAGCTGCAACAGGCAGGCGTGGTGCAGTCGGTCGAGTGGATGGACGGCTTTCACGACGAGCTTCAGGGCAAGAACGGCGGCGGCGATCCCTGGCACACCGATGGCCGCCTCGCCATCGTCACGCTGCGCTAATCAGCGCTTGTAGTCGTCATGGCCGGGCTTGTCCCGGCCATCCACGTCTTTCGTCATCCCTCACTTCTCGGCGGTCTCGACAGGCGCCTCGCGCCATAAACGCGCTTGGCAAGCGCGGCGAGAAATCGCTCGCTTGAGCAGACGGCATTCCGTGAGGCTGGGCGCGTGAAGCCCGACTGCTGCCTGGCGTTGACCGGACTCACCGGAGAGAGCGGGGATGTTGGCTGCGATGACGGCGACAAGGGCACCTGCCGCAACCAAACCTAAAATGCGCGTGGGGCGGCAGGAACTACGACGAGGTAAGCTTTGCCATCTCGGACGCGCTCGCCCACGCCGCCCAGCGGCTGAATGCGCGAGACGGCGAGCGCATCCTTGACGTCGCCACCGGGACCGGCTGGTCCGCCCGCAATGTGGCGCGTAGGGGCGCCGCGGTGACCGGCGTCGACATCTCGCCGGAACTGCTGGCCGCAGCCGCCGACCTCTCTCGTCACATACGGCCGCCGATTGAGTTTCGGCTCGGCGATGCAGAACAGCTTCCGTTCGGCGAAGGCATCTTCGACGGCGTCATCTCGACGTTCGGCGTGATGTTCGCGGTCGATCAAGCGGCGGCTGCTGCCGAGCTCAGGCGCGTGTGCCGCTCCGGCGGCCGCCTGGTGCTGGCGACTTGGGCGCCGGAGGGGGCCGTGGCGGAATTTTTCGGGGTCAATGCCCAACACAGCGACGCGCCGCCTCCACCCTCATCACCGTTGGCTTGGGGCGATCCGGCGCATGTCGAACGACTGCTCGGGTAAGCCTTCGAGTTAAAGTTCGAGCGAGGCATCAGCAATGCGTACCATGACAGTGCTGAGGACATTTGGAGCTGGTACACGCGCGGCTTCGGACCGTTGCGCCAGCTTGCCGAGAGCCTCGCGCCGGACCGCGTGGAGCGACTCAAGCAGGATATCGATGCCTACCATCAGCACTACGCTGTCCCGGCCGGGCTGCACATGAAGCGCGAATATTTGCTCACCATTGGCCGGCGGCGATAGGAACACCGAACGCCGTCTTCGATTGGCACATAGCCGGAAACTCGTCCGCTTTCATTCAAGCGGGCGACCCTCCCGGGACGCCCGCTCAGATCAACCCGTCGCTACTAAGTCATCAAAACCTAGCGTCGCATGCTCGATGGCCAATTGGTGGAGGGGAACATGCTTTGCAACTCGTTCACCTCAAAGTTCGCAGTGTCAATAAAGACAGAGGCAGGCCCGTCGGCGCCTGCGAGGTCTCCCTCTAGGACCTTACCGTGAACGTCAATCTGTCACCTTCGAGTTTGGGCGCCTTCAAAACGACGACGGCGTCATGGACCGTTGCCGCATCTTTGCTGAAAACTGAAACGGTCGCGTTAGGTGGATCCTTGGGGAAGCCCTCGCTCGCTCCGCTCCAACCTGCAAGCAGATGCGTCGTCAACATATGTCCGGCTGCCCTTACTGGCCGGTCGGTGAAGACGATCGAGCTTGGGGCCACGCCGTTCAGCGTCAACGTCTCACCCTGAAGGCTCGCACCCTGAGCATTCATGACGATGAGTGACGGCACTATCTCAGTTTTTGTTGCGCCTATCGTTTTCTGCGCCGGGGCGTTCGTTTCCTGAGCAAGCGCCGGGTAAGTCCCAAACGTAAGGCCTGCAATGATCCAGGTTAGGCAAAAGATACGTCGTAGAGTTGAGTGCGTTTTCATAGCGGGACTCCTCACCAATTTGGCCAAGCGGACATGGCTAGTCGACCTAGTCCACCGGACGCCACGACGGCCCTTCAGTGGCGCGCTATCAAATCCGAACCGTGAGCGGCTTCACGACGAAGCAGCGGCTGGATTGCGAGCGGCCTCAAGCGGGCGACCCTCTTGGCGGACGCCCGCACGGTCATCAATCTTCAAGCCTCTAGTCACTTAGACCGTTCGACTTCATTTCCCGGACCTGCTGCATGACCTGTTCCAGATTGTAGCTGGCCGGGTTCTGCAATCGGGAAGTCGATGTAGGTCTGAAGTTCCTTCAGCCACAGCGCCTGACCGATCGGCAGCATGTTCCAGTCATACTGATAGGCGGTGACCGGCGCGGCGATGGCGCCGCCGAGACCCAAGAGCGTCTTTCTGCTACGAACCAATCGAAGTCTCGAACGGATCGCGCTTGATGTTGACGACCTGGGTCCAGTGATAGGGAACCACGCCATTGATGAAGCCCGCCGGGTGCGTCGGACACCATGGCGAAGTACATCTTCCAGTTCTTGTACCGCACCGCCGACGGCTGCTTACCTGAGTAGTACAAGAAGGTATCGCGCGCCGACTTGTCGGACTTGCCAGTGAGATAGTCGATCTGGTTGACACCATCGAGCGTGGTCTTGACGATGCCGGGATAGGCACCCTGCCTCGATCTGCTTCTTCAACTCGTCGCCTTTGGGGCCGCCCGCGATTTCAACGAACGTGGGCAACCAGTCAAGGGACGCGAAGATATCGTTCAAGACCGTGCCAGGCTTGATGTGCCCCGGCCAGCGGATGACGCACGGCGCGCGCATGCCGCCTTCCCAGGTGCTCAGCTTCCCGCCCTTGAAGGGTGTGGTGCCGCCGTCAGGGTAGGTGATCGTCTCGGCGCCGTTGTCGGTGGTGAAGACAACGATGGTGTTGTCGAGCTGGCCCATGTCCTCCAGCTTCTTGAGCACGTAGCCGATATTGTCGTCCATCTGCTTCATGCCGGCTTCGTTGACGCCCCAGTCCTTGCCGCCCTGCTCACCGACCATATCCATGTATTTGTCCGACAGCACGGTCGTGATGTGCATGCGCGCCGGGTTGTACCAGACGAAGAACGGCTTGCCGGTCTTCTTGGGATCGTTGCGATCGAGGAAGTCGATGACCTTGGCCGAAATCTCCTCGTCCACCGTCTCTGATCGCTTCAACGTCAGCGGACCTTCATCGTTGCAGTTCTGGTTCGCCTCCGTGCCGTCGGACGACTTGCACAACAGCACCGGACGCGGGGGCGTCAGGCAAGTTGTTGTCTTGGGGTCGACGGCGCCCGGAACCTCAGCCAGGCCGCGGGATCGGCGTGTTTTTGCAAGGTGGTGCGATGGTCTGCTCCGTCGGGGACTTGTTGATGTCGGGGAAGCTCACCTGCTGCATGGCATCGAGGTGATAAAGATAGCCCCAATATTCCTGGAACCCGTTCGCCGTGGGGAGGGACTCGGTGGTATCGCCGAGATGGTTCTTGCCGAACTCGCCTGTGGTGTAGCCGAGATCGAGCAGGAACTTGGCGAGCGTGGGCGTGCCTGTCCGCAGATAGGACGGGCTTCCGGGAATTTCCGGTAGAACCATGCCGACGCGCACCGGCTGCATGCCGGTGATGAAGGCAGTACGCCCGGCCGTGCAGCTCTGCTCGGCATAATAGGTCATGAACTTTGCGCCTTCATGGCCGATGCGGTCGATGTTGGGCGTTTCACCGACCGCCAGGCCCTCGTGATAGATGCTCGGCTGCATCCAGCCGATGTCGTCACCCATGATGAAGAGGATGTTGGGTTTCGTCTCTTGGGCAGCCGCCGGAGCAACTGACCCGACCGCCGCCAGGCCGACGGTGAGAACCACCGCTATGGCCGTAATCGCTGCCGCATGATTGCGTTTCGTTCGACTGGGTTGTCCTTCGTCTGAAGGAATCGAGTTCGTATTCATAGGTGCCTCCTAATACTCACTGTACCCCTCACGAGGTGAGTCTCTTCCTGCGCACCGTCGCAATCAAGCGGGGTGCGACAGAAAAAAACCTGACTCTTTGAATTCGATACAAATTTAAATTCGATACAAATTTAGCGACCGAGGCGTCCGCTTTGTCCCGATAGCGGACTTATTTCCCCATTGCCGAGATGTCGGCTAATGACCCTTAGCGAATGTGGCGCCCCTCATGTGTGCAGGGCTCAATAATCATTCGACACTCCATCCGACTCCCAGCTTTCTGGTAGAGTTGTTCGAACGTGCGATGCCTGTCCAAGGATTGCTCCGATGCGTTCATTGAACGTTGTGATGGTCAAATGTCCGAATACCGGTCGCGAACTATCAACGGGCATCGAAATGGATGCTGCGACGTTTAAACGACTGCCTGACATTCGCTCGCAATTGATGTGTCCCATTTGCAAGGTCGACCATGTTTGGTCGACGCGCGATGCATGGCTCGGTAACCCAGCTCCTTCCGTCCCCGAGTTTGCGTGGCTAATGTTGAATAACCGAATAGCAGAGAACGATTGACCGGAAGATTCAGTACGCCTTGCCGATCGTGAACAGCGGAACTAAACGGCTCGGCCTATCGTCCACGCACGGAGGGTCAATTCCCTTCGGTTGATTTCGATCCTGCGTGAGCGCTCTCGCAATCTGTCAGCAAAAAAAACGCTACGACGCGTATAGCTCTGGATCTGAGTTTGTTCGGATCGCAGCACTTTTGCTGAAGCACATAGAGGCTGACGTTTCGGGAGCGAGCCATACCTTCGCCCCATGGAAGTGCCCGCAGAGGGGACAGTACACTTCGAGCCATGTTTTAGTGAGGCGGCAAAAGCTGATGGGCTCGGTTTCAATGCCAGTTGAGACTGGGCGTCCTGTCTTAGGACATTCGAAGAGGATAGTGCCCATGTTTGGCTCCTGTTCGAGGATCTAATGACCTGTAATCGTGAGGCGGTAATGGTTAACAAATGGTTGCCTAAGGCCTCTTAGATCGCTGACGCCCGCTTTGGCACTAGGGGAACAGCCCGCCCCGCTGGGACGTCAGCTACTGGCCCCAAGCGGAAATCCGCACGCACCATTTATCCCCGCGCTCCGAACCTCGCTTACACTTGGCCCATCTCTTCCCCGCGAGGGATGCGTGACCGGGACCGTCCCGCCAGGTGGGGAAGGGTGCGGCGCCTGAGGAGAACCGCGAAACGGGCCTGCGGCCTCATCTGAGAAAGAGTGGTCTCGCGTTTCGCGGCCGGTGTAACGGACCACCTCAGGGGCTCGTCTGCCCCCCGCCCGGGTTGGAAAGCCCGGGTCCATCTCTGCCGGTAGCTCATACGCTGCCCGCGGAAGAGGCGGTAAGCGAGGGGAAGGGGCTTGAACATATCGCCGCGCGCGGGGCGCCTGAAGGCTGCCCTGAAACTGCAGTCGGATGCGGCCTTCGAGCGCTCCGCGCTTCCCTCGCTTGCGCTCAAGCAGCGCAGCGATAGCGCGTTAAGGAATCCCTCGCGGGCGCACACTCGGCGAGAAGCTTTGGCATGCCCCGGCTGGGGATAGGGGGAAGGCGATGACAAGGGAGGCACTGGGCCTTATAGGGAAGCCTCAATTCCAGCCGATAGGACCACCCCTTGCTCGACATCAAATGGATTCGCGAGAACCAGGACCCCTTCGTCGCGGCGCTGAAGAAGCGCGGCGCCGACGCGCCCGAGGAGACGCTGAATCAAATTCTGAGCCTTGACGAGCAACGCCGCGCCACGATTCAGAAATTGCAGGAGGCGCAGGCCCGGCGCAACGCCGCCTCGAAAGAGGTCGGCAAGGCCAAAGCGAGCAAGGACGAGGCGGAAGCTAAGCGCCTGATGGACGAGGTGGCCGCGCTCAAAAGCACGATCGCGGAGGGTGAGGCCGCGGAGAAGCAACTCGACGATGAGCTGCGCAAATTGCTTGCGGCCATCCCCAATGTGCCGGCGGACGACGTTCCGGTCGGGCCTGACGCGGAATGCCAACGTCGAGCTGCGCAAGGTGGGCACGCCACGAAAATTCGAGTTTCAGCCCAAGCAGCATTTCGAGCTCGGCGAGGCGCTCGGCCTCATGGACTTCGAGACCGCGGCGAAGCTCTCAGGCTCGCGCTTCGTGGTGCTCAAGGGGGCACTCGCGCGGCTCGAGCGGGCGCTGTCCCAGTTCATGCTCGACCTGCACACGAGCGAGCACGGCTACACCGAGATCAACCCGCCGCTGCTCGTCCGCGACGACACCATGTTCGGCACCGCGCAATTGCCAAAATTTGAGGAAGATCAATTCCGCACCACGCGTGTTGTTCGCCGAAGCGAATTGGAGCAGATGCTTTCGGAATCTCAGGATCAATTCTTCAGAAAGAAGAGCGGACCAAAAGGTCGAGCGGATTGAGTTCGACGTGAACGAGTACAACGACTTCCTCAGCGCGACCCTTGGAAAATGGGTTCGAAAAATCTTTGGACCATTGCGAACTTGGATGAAGCTTTAGCAGAATTTCGCCGGCAAATGGCGAGCCAAGAGTTTGCGCTCTGGCTCATCCCCACCGCCGAAGTGCCCCTCACCAATCTCGTGCGCGAGGAGATCACCGACGAGGCCAAGCTCCCGATCCGCGTCACCGCAGGCACGCCGTGCTTCCGGGCCGAAGCCGGCGCCGCCGGGAAAGACACGCGCGGCATGATCCGCCAGCATCAGTTCTCGAAGGTCGAGCTCGTCTCCATCACCACGCCCGAGCAATCGGCAAAGGAGCACGAGCGCATGACCAAATGCGCCGAGGAGGTGCTGAAGCGGCTCGAGCTTCCCTATCGCGTGGTGGTGCTGTCCACCGGCGACATGGGCTTCGCCGCGCAGAAGACCTACGACATCGAAGTCTGGCTTCCCGGGCAGGGCATGTATCGCGAGATATCCTCCTGCTCCAATTGCGGGGACTTCCAGGCTCGCCGCATGAATGCGCGCTACCGGCCGCAAGGCGCCAAGGAGACCCGCTTCGTGCATACCCTGAACGGCTCCGGCGTCGCCGTCGGCCGTACGCTGATCGCGGCGATGGAGAACTATCAGGAGGAAGACGGCTCGATCCGCATCCCCACAGCCCTCAAGCCCTACATGGGCGGCCTCGCCAAAATCGAGCGCACTGCCTGACCATGCGCGTCCTGATCACCAATGACGACGGCATCGAGGCCCCTGGCCTCGACGTGCTCGAGCACATCGCCGGCGCGGTGAGCAAAGATGTGTGGGTGGTGGCGCCGGAGACGGATCAGTCCGGAGCGTCGCATTCGCTGACACTCGCTGAGCCGTTGCGCATGCGCGACCTCGGCAAGCAGCATTACGCGGTGAAGGGCACGCCGACCGACTGCGTCATCATGGGGGTTCGCTTCCTGCTCAAGGACAAGCCGCCGGACCTCGTGCTCTCAGGCGTCAATCGCGGCCAGAACCTCGCCGACGACGTGAATTATTCCGGCACCGTCGCCGGCGCCATCGAAGGCTGCCTGCTCGGCGTGCCGTCGATCGCTCTCAGCCTCGCCATCGGCAACTACGAAACCGGCAAGCCGATCTGGGATACGCCCATGCGCCACGGCGGCGGCCTGCTCGGCAAGCTGCTCAAAGCCGGGTGGCCCGAGGGCGTGGTGCTCAACGTCAATTTTCCGGACTGCCAGCCCGACGCCGTCAAGGGCATGGCGGTGACCTGTCAAGGCCAGCGCCACCCGGACCTACTCCGCATCGAGGACCGGCTCGATACTCGCGGCAAGCCCTATTACTGGGTGGGCATTGAGCGCCGCAAAGCCAAGCCGCCGAAGGGCACCGACCTCTGGGCGGTGCAGTCCGGCCGCATCTCGGTGACGCCGCTACAGCTTGACTTCACCGACGAGGTGGCGCTTGAGACGCTGGCCGCCGCGCTCAGCGAATAGGCCTTTCGCTCGCTGACAGAGGAGTTCACTATCGCTGCATACACTGATAAATCGCATGGGGGATCGCTCGCCATGGCGAGTGAGCCGGACCAGATCGGCCTGATCATGCAGCTCAGGCGCCGCGGCATCCGCGATACGCGGGTGCTGCGCGCCATCGAACGCGTGCCGCGCGAGCTGTTCGTCGACCCCGCCTTTGCCGACCACGCCTATCAGGACATTGCGCTGCCCATCGACTGCGGCCAGACCATCTCGCAGCCTTACGTCGTCGCCTTCATGACCGAGAAGCTCGATCTCGACGACAGCCACAAGGTGCTCGAGATCGGCACCGGCTCCGGCTACCAGGCTGCGGTGCTGTCGCATCTCTGCCGCCAGGTCTTCACCGTTGAGCGCTGGCGCGAGCTGCAAAAGGCGGCCGGCCGCCGCTTTGCCAAGCTCGGCACCGCCAATGTCACCACCATCATCGGTGACGGCTGGATCGGCTGGCCGCCGCAGGCGCCCTATGACCGCATCATCGTGACCGCGGCTGCGCCTGAGCCGCCGCAGGCTCTGATCGATCAGTTGAAGCCAGGCGGCCGCATGATCATTCCGCTAGGGCAGACCCGCGACACCCAGTCGCTGGTCGAGATCGAAAAGACCGACACTGGCATCGCCCAGAAGCCTTTGCTTCCGGTCCGCTTCGTACCGCTGCTGCACGGAAGGGTGAAGCCGGGGGAGCGGTCGTAACGCGCTCATTCAAACCCACTGCTTCTTTTTCGCTCGGACCGGGAGCACCATTAAAAGCTTGTTTACCGTTCACGCGCTTAACTCGATCTCTCGGTCTGTATGCGTTCGAGGGGTACGGGGGTATGCAAGCGCGCGTGTCTTGGTCAGCGGTTGGCCGTTGCGCTCTACTGTCCACAGCCGTGTCGGCATTGACGCTTCTCGGCGGCTGCAGTTCCGGTGTCTCTCGTTTCGACTTTCCTTCCTTCGGTCTGACGCGCTCGGAGTCACCGGCGCCGCTCGCCGATCCGAACACCACCGCTTCGCTTCCTCCGATCCCGCCGGAGTCGGTCTACGCCTCGGCCCCTGCAACCCCGAGCGCCTACCCGAACAGTTATCCGAACGGCTCGTACTCCCGCTCGAGCCTGCCGCCGGTGTCGCAACCTTATACTCAGGCGACGCCCGCCGCCTATTCGCCGCCAACTGCGAATCTGAAGCCTGAGCGGGCCGCCTATGCGCCGCCGGCGCCTCCACCGCGGCCGAACCTCGCCCAGGTCCGCGCCGCGACCGGCCCCGGAGCGGGAGGAGAGATCTACAAGGTGCAAGCAGGCGACACGCCGCGGAGCATCGCGCAGAAGGCAGGCGTGAGCGAGCGGGCGCTGATCGAACGCAACAATCTCGACCCGACCCGCCTCAGGATCGGGCAAACGCTCTACCTGCCGAAAGGCGGAAGGGCTCCGATCGCGCCGCGCGCTGTGGCAGCGAACCAGAGCAAGCCAGCGCCTGCGCCTGACGTCCACGTGGTGAAGACCACCGCGATCCAGCCGCCCGGACAGGGAGGAAAACCTCAACCAGCCGCTAAGGCTCAAGCCGCGCCCACTCCGGCGGTCGCAAGCTCCGATGAGGTGATCGGCGCCCAGAACCCGCAAGTGGCAAGCACCCAACAGCTTCCTGCGCCTGAGCCAATGTCCGGCAACAGCTTCCGCTGGCCGGTGCAGGGGCGCATCATCTCAGAGTTCGGCACCAAGCCTGACGGCGGCCACAATGACGGCATCAACGTCGCCGTTCCGCTCGGCACCTTGGTGAAGGCGGCTGAGAACGGCGTGGTCGCCTATGCCGGGGACGAGCTGAAAGGCTACGGCAATCTCGTGCTCATCCGGCACTCGAACAATTGGGTGTCGGCCTACGCCCACAATGACGAGATCCTGGTCAAGCGCGGCGATCAGGTGCGCCGCGGCCAGGTCATCGCCAAGGCCGGGCGCACCGGTCAGGTCAATCAGCCGCAGCTCCATTTCGAGCTGCGCAAGGGCTCGCGCCCGGTCGACCCGACCAAGTATATGACGAACTCGACGGCGAACGCCGACTAGCTCTCGTCAATCGCCGTCAAGCCGCACGCCCAAGCGCCCTGCCAGATCCTGAATGTATTGAAACGCGACGCGGCCCGAGCGCGCACCGCGGCCAAGCGCCCAGGCGAGCGCCTCGCGCGTCAGTGCCTCGTCGGCGATGGGCAGGCGGTAATGTGCGGCGTAGCTCCGCACCATGTCGAGATAGTCGTCCTGGCTACAATTGTGGAAGCCGATCCACAGGCCGAAGCGGTCTGAAAGCGACACGGTCTCATCGACGCCCTCTGACGGGTTGATGGCGGTTGAGCGCTCGTTCTCCAGCATCTCCCGCGGCATGAGATTTGTGGCGCTTACACCCTACGCATTTCTGCCAATTTCTGGTGCTTGATTGTTAGCCCAGAGCACCTTATGTTAGCCCCTGTGTTAGCCGATTTAGTTTGCCCAGTTAGCCCACCAACGAGGGGAAGAGATGCCATGCCGAGACGCACAATCACAGACAAGTCGATTGCTGCACTCACGGTTGCCAAGCGCACCACGATTGCCGACCCGAAACTTGCAGGCCATTACGTCCGCGTCACTCCGAATGGAGCAAAGACATTCGTCGCTGTCGCACGTGATCCTCGGGGCCATCAGGTTTGGCACACGATAGGCTCGTGCGACCTCTACACACTCGACCAAGCACGCGACCTCGCACGCGATGCGATGAAGGCCATCAAGCTGGGCGCCGACCGTGCAGGCCCGCAGAGCTTCCAGGCGGTGGCAGAGGAATGGCTCAAGCGTCACGTCGAGGCCAAGGGCCTCATCACCGGCAAGGAGCGCAAGCGGTATCTCACCAAGCACATCCTCCCCGAATGGGCAGGCAGAGACTTCACGTCGATCAAGCGCAGCGACATTGCCAAGCTGCTCGACAAGATCGAGGACAACGCTGGCCCGACCTCTGCGGATTCTGCTCTCGGCGTTATCCGCTCGATCTGCAATTTCTATGCGAGCCGAAATGATGATTACTCCTCCCCCATCATCCCCGGCATGAGGCGCACGAGTTCAAAGGAGAACGCCCGCACCCGCATCCTCAACGACGATGAGATTCGCGCCATCTGGAAAGCGGCGGAAGCAAACGGAACCTTCGGCGCTCTTGTGCGCCTGTTGCTGCTGACTGGGCAGCGCCGCACCACGGTTGCATCGATGCGTTGGGAGGATGTGTCAGTTGATGGCACTTGGACGATCCCGGGGGCATCGCGCCAGAAGGGAACAGCGGGCGAGTTAGTTCTGCCGCAGCAAGCCATCGAGATCATCAGGGCCCAGCCCCGATTCGCTTCTAGCCCATACGTCTTGGTGGCCGCTACGCGGCACTCATTTCTCCAATTATGGAAACGGCAAGCAAGCATTCGACGCCAAGCTGCCAGAGATGCCGCAATGGGGTTTGCACGACTTACGGAGGACCGCACGCAGCCTCATGAGTCGTGCAGGTATTCGCCCCGATCTTGCGGAGCGAGTTCTCGGCCATGCGATTCGCGGCGTTGAAGGTGTCTATGACCGGCACCAATACCGGGAGGAGAAGGCCCACGCCTTGAAGGCTCTTGCTGGCCTGATCTCGACAATATTAGCGCCGACCAATTCTAAGGTTCACAGGCTTCACGCATAACATATGCGTACGCATATCATTCTGATTCCTCTGGGATATTTACCTGTGGACGAAAACAGTTCTGCCCGCTGTTCATAAGCCGCCGCACTAGCCGCCAATATCGTTCTGAACCAATATTGATGGGTGCACGGCGCTATAGGCGCTTGAGTGCCGAGTCAAAAGGGCGTCCCCAGCTGCAAACCAGGGACGCCCCAAGCAGGAGTATTTTGCGAGGTGTCTACAGTAACTGACGCCCCAGTTGCGGGCGATAGCGAATCACGTCTTCTCTATCGTTTCCCAGACCTTAAAGCCCTCGGCATCGTCAACAACTGGACGACGTTGCTGCGCTGGATCGACGCGGGTGACTTCCCCGCCGGCATCTATCTGGGAGCAAATACCCGCGCCTGGTTAGTCTCGGATGTCGAGCTTTGGCTCGCGTCTCGCCCCATTGGTGGCGCGTAGATGGGGAAGCGTGACAAGAACAAGATGCGGCACGAAGAGGACGTGTTCTGGGGGCATGACGGGCAATACATCGACGTCGAGGGTACGCAATTTATTCGGCAAGCGGCAATGGAGGAGAGGGGCGAGAGCAAACCCGAGTTTGTTGCCCCTGGCGCGGAGCAGAAGTGGAGAGCGCGAAACCTAGTGGACATTCACTGGGGGCTTACAGCGATAAAGACTCCTTCTGAGAGTTACAATCGCGTCCTGTCCTGCATCATCGACCACGCAAACCCGCATAGCGGTCTGTGCTATCCGAGCCAATCCATCATCGCCATTAGAAACGGGATACAGCGTCGAGACCGTTAAGCGTGCCATCAGTTGGTGGAAGAAACAAGGATTCCTCAAGACCGAAAGCCGTGGCCTCGGTCATGCGCTTGCCTACCACCCGCAATGGAAATTGCTAGAAAGTTTCTGGGTAGGCGTCACGTCTGACATTGAGGAGCAAAAAGCGTCGAGGGTCACTAAGGGGACCTACGACGTAGGTCATCAAGGGGACCTACGTGAGGTCATCAAGGGGACCTACGCGAGGGTCACCACGCTGACCTACAGAACCTCAAAGTAGAACCTCAAACGTTAACCCCAAAGAATGAACCTCATCCTGAAAGGGTGATTTCACCTTCGGTGAAAGTCACCAACCCTCCTGAAGGCAAATTAATAAGAGGAAAAGAAGAGGGCATTCAGGAAGAGGAGAGGTTGAGAGCGCCTCAACCGACTCCCAACCGCCTGCAGGCCCCTCTTCTTCTGAGACTTAGAGGGAGAGTGAGTTCCATGCGCATACTCGGCTCGAAGCTGATTTGCGCCGGTTGCCCAACAGCCAATATTCCGCAGTGATTGAATGGTTGCCCTACCCCGGCGACGTGTACAGCGCGGCCATCGCCGCCGAGATTGATGCGCCGAATACGGGGGCCGTGGTCGTGCTGGATGCGTACCGAAAGGAAAAAGCGGCATGAAGAGAGGCGAGAAACTTCGTGAGCGTCAACGCAACATCAGGGCGCACGTCGATGCCCTGACCGAGGCCAAGGCCCGTGAGGAAGTCATACGGCAGCGGCGAGCTGCGTTCCAGATTGTTGCCGGCACTGACTTTGAGCGGAAGATGCAGGCATGACGACAAAGCTAGAGCTTCGCGAGGAGCTAGGGCTCTTCGAGCGCGGCGCTTGTGCGGTCCCCTTTCCAGCAGACGAGGAGCGGCAAGTGCGGGCTGAGATCAAACGCATAGGTGCCAAGTCAGTCCTCTCGGCTTCATCGACAGCCCCAAGGGCTACGCCGGCGCGCGCAAGATCCATGCTGCCTGCCCCGACGCCTCGCGGTTGAACACGCTGAGCTTTGCCTTGGACAAATTCAAAACCGTCTTGCTGCACGACGCAACTCGCCCGGCGGAAATCATCGCTCTTCCACGCCGTCAAAGCTGATTACGCCGTCACCCTATTTGAGGGCAGCGACCTAGGTTTAGCCAGGATCGAGCGGCGATGAGTTGGCGGCCCGCATTTTTAATCGAATAAAGTATAAAAAAAGAACAAAGGTAGAACATTTGCCGTATAGGTAATTGTAACGAAGGGGGAAGACTGGGGTGTTGTGTCCACGACTGTACGTTGAAGCTTGGCGAAGGGTGCGGGGCAAGCGTAAACATCGGCCACTAGCCGATGAGCTTCTTTGGCATAAGGTTTATGAGCGATACATAACTCGCTGACTCATGCGGAGCCGGGGGCAACCAAGGCGGAGCTCATCGAGTCCCACCTTCACATCCTTCGCCCCATTGCTGGCCGAATCGCTTGGAAGCGGTGCCCTAAGTCGTTCGGCATATGGGCCAAAGAAGGACCAGGTCCGATTGGCATGCCTCGCACCAGTCTCGTTCATCTAGTTTATGAACTCGCGGCCTTCGGCGCGTTTGGCCTGATCCTTGCGGCGGACCGATACAACCCCAAGTCGGGAAACGCCTTCATCACGTACGCAAACTACTGGGTCAAGAAGTTCATCTCGCTCTACCTTGAAGAGATTAGCAGCATTGTCCCGCGCACTGGGCATATGGGGGACGATGAGCCGAGACGCAGCGTTATGGATCTCGTTGACGCTGCCCTTGACGGTCGGCGCCTCTACCGCGGCAAGGCCGCTGGTGGCATGGCCTTCTTTGACAGCGCCTTGTCAATCCCCGGACCAAACCCCGGCGATAAGGAAATTGAAGTCGTCGGCTCTGAGGGCATAACCGACCCAAATAGGCTGGACTACCTCCAACGGCGCGTCGGCTTGAAGGATTACCCCTGGATCGACATGGGGGCCTATCAGCCGAACGGGGCGCTCTGGCCTATCAGTGAGCTTGTAGAGCCTGCTCGCTGCAAACAGATCGAGCTACTCCGCAACGAGTTCGGCATCGTCCGGCCTATGAACGGAGATCGCCTCGCGCTGCCAGGACACACTGGAGGCAAGGCAGACGATGTACCGCCGCAAGATGATAGTTACACACCTGAAGAGATAGACGCTGTTGAGTTCACGCGGGGTGTGCGCGAACCACGTCCGGTATTCTCCGCGAATTCTACCAACACAATCACTCGGCCAACATATGGTGCAATAACCGCACACGGCGGCGGTGAGCTATGTTTCCGCTATGGCCCGTCAATGAGACAGGCTCCGCAGCCCGCAGAGGTTTGTTACATCAGCAAGCAGCGCCCAGACAGACAATACAACAGCCGGGAACAGTTCAACAGGAGCCACAGTGTCTATGCGTATTGGCATGTCGATTACAGGGGCGTGCCACTGGAAAAACCTATCCTGAAGACAAAGCGCCAACCAAGGACACCCAGCCATGAGATCGAAATTCTGCGACGAGCAGATGCAGTTCAAACTTCCCCAGGAGCTAGTAGACGCCGTGGCAGACGTATCACGCAGGCGCATGATGTCCCGGTCAGCATATTGCCGGCAAGCTCTGCTCGAGAAGTTGGAGCGTGACGGGGCTGTGTGTTCTGCCGTCTGACCGCACTGTTGCTGCGTAAGCGTCAAGGACACTCGTGGCTTGTCCAGCGAGACCGAAGAGCTCGACCTTTGGCGACCAGCGCGGTGCCGAAACATCGCCCAACCAACATTCAGAACAAGGAGATAGCAATATGCCATTCAAAAAAGGCCAGAGCGGCAACCCTGGAGGAAGACCCAAAGTGATTGCCGAGGTAAAGGAACTTGCCCGCGCTCACACAGGCGAGGCAATTGAAACACTCGTGTCGATAATGACCAACGCCAAAGTCTGCACCGGCGGCCAGAGTATCCGCTGCAAATGCGCTGCTCGATCGAGGTTATGGGAAGCCGCCGCAGCACATCACTGGTGAGGGTGGGCCTTCTTACGTCGTTCGCCTGCCAGAGCCCTGCAAAACAGCGGAGGCGTGGGTAGCCAGTCTTGGGGATCTATCGCGGGCAAGTGACAATTGAAAGAGTCTCGCGGTAGTGCATAACAAAGAGCCTCTTGTTGACAGCTAGGCTGACCGAAGCGAGCGTCGTTTCTGTCAACGTGGGGAGGCAGACATGGACGACAAAGATCAAGATCAGAGTGCCACTGATACAGCGACGGGCACGGCTGGTAGCACCCTCGGTGGGGCGGCCGCCGGCGCCTTAGCCGGGACAGCACTAGGCGTGCCGGTCGTCGGGACCGTGATCGGTGCACTCTCCGGCGCCGCAATTGGAGCAGCTAGGAAGCGGAGTACACGGAAGGCGAAGGCGGCCACTGCGTCGCCAAAGAAGAAGAGCTCGACGACTAAGAAGCGATCGACAAAGGCAAAAGCGGCCACCACGAACACTCGCAAGGCGACCAAAAGGACTGCTGCCAAAAAGCCGGCAAAAGCAGCGTCCAGAAACCCAGCGCGGAAAGCGGCACGAGCATCGAAGCCAGGCGGGACCGCCAAAAAGCCTGGACGTAAGTCGAGCAAGTCACGGTAGTAGTGCGGCTCCTTGGTGGGGCCTAGACCTTGCGCTCTGTGCCTTTAGTGTCTCACATTGTATACAACTTGGAACTAGCCCTTGTTGCGTTCCATAAATCAGTATCAGATTAGCTTCTCTAGTTGTCTTAAAGGAGGAGAGGCTATGACCATGGTGGGGTATGCACGGGTAAGCAGTTTGGGCCAGGACTTAACCGTCCAACTGGAAAAGCTTTCGGGCTGCGACAAGGTATTCAAGGAAAAGCGTTCCGGGATTGATGCTGGCCGGCCGGCATTGAAAGCCTGCCTTGAGTATTTGCGGGAGGGCGACACGCTCGTGGTCAGCAAGCTTGATCGCTTGGCCCGTTCGACCTCTGACCTTTATCGCATTGTCTCAGAACTGACGCGGACGGGCATCGAGTTCAAGGTACTCGACGACCCCTCAATTGACACAAGCTCGCGCACCGGCAAGCTCGTTATGGGTATTTTGGCCCTGATTGCCGAGTTCGAGAACGATATCCGCCGCGAGCGTCAACAGGATGGAATCAACAAAGCCAAGGCGGCTGGCGTTCGGTTCGGTCCCAAGCCAATACTTACGCTTCCCGTAATCGAGAAGGTAAAAGCCCTGCGGGCAGACGGTGCGACTGTTCCAGAAATCATGCGGCGTACCAAGCTCAGCAAGGCCAGTATCTATCGGGCACTTGGGGGTGCAACCCAGGCCGCAGCGGATTAGCTCGTTTGGACGGCTTGACCATGGGTATTTGTGACAAGTGCGGCGAACGCCTTATCGAGATTGACTACTACGGTGAGCGCCTGACCGGCTGCGTGGAATGCAACAAGTGGGGACGCCTTGGCGACAAGAATCGCGTTCTGGAATTGAACGAGGATGACCTTGCTGCTGTAAGGGAGCGACTAAGGACATGACGGAACCACCCACCTATACGGTGGCATGACTCCGATGAAATTGAACAGCTGCGGGAGGTCATCGATGCGCTCCGCGCCAACAATGGAAAACTCCTGCGGCTGTTAATAAAGCGCCTGAGCAATGATCCCCGACCGGAGGCTAAGGAGCTGGTGGAAACGATAGTTCATCACCCTCAGCTACGGGACTTGCTAGGGCACTAGCCGGCAAAAGGTGCCGGCCCAGCAGGAAGGGTTACTTATCACCGGTAATGGCACCCGGGGAGAGGCTGGTCCACAGCACTGGGGGCGTGGATTGTATGTGGTGAAGAGATCCGAACTCCGGGAACTTTCACGCTGCCCCGACGCGCGGACTTGGCTCAGGCTCGGGCTGCTCAGATATTGTCGCAAGCACCACCTCAGCGAGCGTGTCGAAGTCGATGTGTCCGGGGCCTGCGATACGTGCGACGCCGAAGATCTTTCTGCGTAGCGCCGTCTGGCGTGCGCCATCCGACGCGGTATTGCGGGAGGGCTCACGCGCCTGAGCATGCGCCCAAGCGACATCATAAACCCGGTCCATAATCTCCAAATCGAGGGGATCGAATACGCTCTTGAACGAACTCATGACGGCCTCCAGGGGGTTACATCCCTCGATACCTGCCTCAACAAGTCAAGGCGCGGCGCAACAATTCTGATGCTGCAACTGCGTGTGCGAAAGCGAACCGAATTTGCCACGAACTGCGCGCCGCAATACCATCGCAGGCATGACGACGCCGCGCTGTGCTGCCTTGCAGAGTGCCGTGGAGCGTGCCGAGGAATCGCTCAGGCACGTCGAAGCTCGATCACGTCAAGCGGTCGAGCGCGCGCGGAGTGAGCTTGCCAATCTTCAATCGGAGCTTGAGCGGGAGACGGCTCGCGATCCGGCAGCGCCGCCGCCATTCGTGCGGCGCACTTGGCATTACGGCTAGAAGTAGCGCCTCGAAGGCTGCGCTGGAGCGACTACACGGTCAGGCGTTTCCAAACTTATCGACGCGACTAGCTCGACTGCCTACGGGACAGCTTCAGGGTGTTCTTGAGAACTGACACCCGTTAAATTGCCGCCCCTCTCGAGCGAGGTGCGCCATGAACCCCAGAAGCTATTCCCGCCTTGCAGCGTTGCTGTTCGCCATCATTGCCGTGCTGCAATTCACCCGTGCCGTGGGTGGGTGGCAGGTAGTGGTCAACGGGACCACCTCAGTTCCAGTGTGGGCAAGTTGGATTGCTTGCGTGGTTACCGCTGGACTTGCGTGGATCGGTTTCGACGCATCACGCCGGGGTTGAGTGGCGAGCGGACAGATCGACCCGCACAGATGCGCCTTGGCTATGCGTAAGCCGCGTTGCCCCGCTTCCTACCCCTAGCCAACCACGCCATCACGCCTGAGCCGCTAGCGAAGAGGGGCAGGGCTGGGGGTTACCGACCTAGAGATCGATATCTGCGCTGGCGGATCTCCCCCCGGTGGTCGCGATGCCTCGATTTCCTGGCGCAAATGAACCTTGTCTGGTGGTTCCGGTACTTGGATACCCACGCGCGGTGCTGGGTCAAAACGAGCCCCCACGTCATGATCGTGGGAGCTGCCAAGGATATGATGCAAGACCACCCGAGGGATTCGAAGCCCGAACTCAACCAAACCTTACCTCATGTGGCCAGACCGCTGCGACTGGCCACTGGCGCGGGCTGCGCAAAGAAAGCCGCCACGTCGTATTCAACTCCTGCTGGTGATGCGACTATTTAGCTCGCGTAGCTTGTAATACCTCTAGTCAAGGCCCATATGACTATTACTGGCACGCCGAACTGGGCGCTGACGGTAAAGACTACCGTGCCAACTCCGTGCACGCCCCCCTTTCCGGAAATTCTCAGCAATCGAGTGCCAGGGGTTTCGAGGCCCGCGGCGCGTGAGTTGATCCGCTTTCCCCGCGAGTGTTTATCAGGAGGTTAGGCTATGCACGTTTTCGTGCGGGGCTCGCAGTGATTGTCCTCGGTGCGATCTTCGTCTTGGCGATGGCGCATGTTGCAGTCAGCGATCCCGCCTCAGCCTACAATTGCGGAGATCGCGGCGTGATTTATTGTATTGTTCGGTATTCCTACCCGAACAGCCGCGCCTCAGAAACTGCAAGTCTGACCCGATCGGCAGCGCCCTTCTCCTTCACGGGTCAGAGGGTAACGACGACCTTGCCGATCTGAGTATTGGACTCGAGGTAGCGATGAGCATCCACGATCGCGTCGCACGCTATGCAGCCGCTATATGGGGTGACCTAAGCGCTGGTGAGATCGACGCGCTTTACGAGCAACTGCACACGAAAGGCCAGCGTTCGATCTACATCTCTTGCAATAGGGCAGAGTGCTCCGCACTCGCTAATAGCTTTGATCAACTCTTCAAGCGGCTAGGATGGCCAAGCACCATTGGTGATGGCGGCATCCTTGCGTTGGGAGCTACCGGAATTGAGGTTAATCCCAATGACGACACGGCGCGCCTTCTGAAAAGCGCAATCGAGGCAAGAACCAAAATCAAGGTCGATGTCAGTGGCATTCCTCGACAGCCGGGCGATCTCAACCCGACCATGCTGGTTATCGGACCAAAGCCAAAGTACGAGAAATACTTTTCGACCAAGCCTGGCGAGGCCGGGGCTGGCGACGTGGTGTCTCCTGTCGCAGATGAGCTGCAAGACCCATGACGCTCGAGAACATCCTCGCGGACTTCCAGCTCCTGGATGACTGGGAGGACCGCTATCGCTACGTGATCGAGCTCGGCCGCGCCCTGCCTCCGCTGCCGGAAGCGGCGCGAACGGAGGCGAACAAAGTTCGCGGCTGCGCCAGTCAGGTCTGGCTCGCGACCGAGGTCAATGGCGCCACCGCCGGGGCCGCGCCGCGCCTCAGCTTCAAGGGCGACAGCGACGCCCATATCGTGCGGGGGCTGATCGCCATCCTCTTTGCGATCTACTCGGGCCGGTGCGCGGACGAGATCGTTCGGATCGATGCGGAGGGCGTGTTCCGGCGTCTCGGGTTGGCCGAGCACTTGACGCCGCAGCGCTCGAACGGATTCGCCTCGATGGTCGAGCGGATCTGCACCGACGCCCGCCGCGTCATGAGCAGAGAGGCGAGGGCGGCCTGAGCCGCGCACCGGGTTCCGCGCTTGACCATGAGCTGCGCCGGCGGACCTACGACCTCGCCCGTCCGAACGGTCAGAAAGAAAGGAACCGAGTTATGCAGACGACCAACCCGCACCACGACCACCAGCACGCGACTGGCGCGTCGTCCCAAGCATCTGCCGGCCCTGAGAAGCTACCTGGGATCCGCCACGTCATCGCGGTGGGCAGCGGCAAGGGCGGCGTGGGCAAGTCCACGGTCAGCGTGAATCTCGCACTCGCGCTCCAACAGATCGGGGGCAGGATCGGGCTCGTGGATGCGGACATCCTCGGCCCGAGCATACCTGGCATGCTGGGGCTTCCGGTCGGTCAACCGCCCACGACCACCCCGGACGGCAAGATCGTCCCCGTCGATCGCCACAAGCTAAAAGTGATGTCGATGGGCATGCTGACCGGGGACGACGCACCGGCGGTTCTGCGCGGGCCGATGGTCGGGAAATATCTTCACATGTTCATCCGGGGGGTGCAGTGGGGACATCTGGACTACTTGATTCTCGACCTCCCGCCCGGGACAGGCGACACCCAGCTGACGCTGGCGCAGAGCTACCCTTTGTCGGGTGCGATCATCGTCACGACACCGCAGGACGTGAGCCTGAAGATCGCCCGCCGTGGTTTGCGAATGTTCGAGACCGTGCATGTCCCCATCCTCGGCATCATTGAGAACATGAGCACCTTCACTTGTCCTCACTGTGGGAAGGGCACAGATATCTTCCGTAGCGGCGGCGGCGAGCAGATGAGCCGGCAACTCAAAGTTCCGTTTCTAGGCGCCATCCCACTCGATGCCGATGTCGTCACCTGCGGTGACGAGGGTCGCCCCATCGTGGTCGACAAGCCGAAGTCGGTCGCCGCCCAGGCGTACGCCGCCATCGCCGCGGCGCTCGCGGAGCAACTCCATGCCGCTCCGGCCACCGTGCTGAAGCCCTTTGTATGGACATGGGACAGCAATGAGGGCGCCCCGACCTGGATGGAGGACGCCGTGCTGCCCTCGGGCTCTCGAACCACCGCGATTGGCTGGCGCCGGCGCGACGCTCGGACGCTGTCCGTGCTCTGGGAGAACGGCGACCGAAACGACTTTGATGTCCGGGACCTCCGATTGGCGTGCCGATGCGCCCTCTGTGTCGAAGAGATGAGCGGGCGCCCTCTCCTGGATCCGAAGAGCGTGCGACCGGACGTGACCCCCCGCACAGTCACGAGCGTGGGCAACTACGCCATCACCATCAGCTGGAGCGACGGTCACAGCACGGGGATCTACTCGTTCGAGCACCTGCGGGCCTTCGGTGAACGCGGCGCAGCCAGGGTTGTGGAAGATGTCTGAGGTCCTACCCGTCGACCCGACGACCACCATCCGCGCCGAGACATCACAGGTCGACCCCGACACGTGCAAGTTCACGGTCAGCCGGACGGTGCATCCGGGTGGCCCGTTCTTTTTCGACAGCAAGGATCGGGCATCCGGCTCGCCCCTCGTCGAGCGACTCTTCGCCCTGCCGGGCGTTTCCCATGTGCTCGTGGCTGAGACCGTGGTGACGGTTGGAAAGGACCCGAGTGTCGCGTGGTCGGCGCTGAAATCGGCAATCGGCGCGGCCATCCGGACGCAGCTGCTCACAGGTGTGCCCGCCATCTTCGAGGCTCCTCACAACGCAGGCGCGCGGGGCCGGACCGACGGCGAGATTCGTGCGTGCGTTCAGGAACTCCTGGACCGCGAAGTGAATCGTTCCATCGCAAGCCATGGCGGGAAGATCTCAATCATCGACGTTCGGAACGGCAACCTCTTCATTGCGATGAGCGGAGGCTGCCAGGGTTGCGCTGCCTCTTCCGTAACCTTGCGACACGGGTTCGAGGTTATGGTGCGCAGGGTGGCACCGGAGATTGTCGACATCGTGGACACGACGGACCACGCGGCCGGCGAGAAACCCTTCTACCAGCGCACGGTCTAGGAGACGTCGATGGCGAGAATTCTGCGTGGGCATTGTGCGGCCGAATAGTTTTAAGAGAGAGGCTCACATGACCGAAACTCTTGCCGAGAAAACATGCACGCCCTGCCGTGGTGGCATCCCACCACTCACTCATGAGGAAGCCGAACGCTTCCGTGCGCAGGCCTCGGACTGGGAACTCCGCGACGACGCTCATCGTCTCGAGCGGACCTTCCGGTTCCGCAACTTTCGCGAAGCAGGGGCCTTTGTCCAAGAGATCAGTGAACTCGCTGAGGCCGAAGGGCATCATCCGGACATCAGCTTCGGCTGGGGCTATGCAACGGTCAGCTTGCAGACGAAGAAAATTAAGGGACTGCACGAGAATGACTTCATCATGGCGATTAAGATCGACCAGATTTTCGACCGCTCGACCAAGAGCCCGAGCGGGTAATGACTTCGATAGGGGAAGAGAGGCTACTGCTCCCAGAAGCGATCTCCCGGACCGCATCCAATTGATCAGAACTGACCGCATTTATCTGCGCTACTCAGGGGCTTGCGCGGCAAGTTCTACCGAGAGCGGCTCGACGCTTTTTATAAGTTACTGCTCGGGATTATCCTGCATGGGCCGTATGTGCCGTCATGGGGCAGCGGAGCAACAGCCCGCCTCGGGCGTTATGAGCAGCATGGAACAGCGACAATTTTTTGAAGTGAGGGGTGAAGAAAGCGATGAATGGCTCGTCTTAGACGGCAAGCGCCATCCGCCGCGCGTGATTTGTAGGTGCCACGGCTGGAACGCGTCGAAAAATGCAGCGCTGATCGTGGCTGCTTTGGAGGCGCACCATTCGGAACTCTACTCAAAATTCCCCCTCGACGGTTCGGTTCGGCTGAATGAGCAGTCAGCCGTCAACCCCTGCTTGCCATCAGGCGAGGTTGAATCTGCGCCTGCACCCAAGCCTGCAACCCGAAAGTCCCGGGCAGGGCGGGGCTAGGCGGCGATTCCTCTTAGAGCGAATGCTCTATCCAAACCCAGCTTTTGAACCAACCGCCAATCGGAGCCGGTGGTTGCCGGTCTTGTCCCGACCTGGTGATTCTCTCCTTCAGCTGGCGGCAAACGGATGGTGTGCCGAATCCTTCTTCGCGGTGACCTCGGAGGCCTTCGGCTCGCCCTTCACGGCGCGGGCTAGGGCTTCCTTGGTGGCGCGATAGTTGAAGTCCTGGATCTTTTTGTCGTCCTTGGCTTCCCAGTGGATGAACACGCCGACGGTGACGTAGAGATCGTCAGCCTCGTTGGCGGGGATCACGCCTTCTGCCACGGAGTCGGCGACCGCCATGGCCACGGCATGTTGGGCAGGGCCGAACATCTGCACCGCCTGGCGTGCATCCTTGATCGTCACCTTGTTGTAAAGGATCGTTGGGGGTTTACACATAAGGTTCGGCGCGACCAACGCGAGTAGGGTAGTGAAGCCGTCCTTGTTATTGGTCAACGCATGGCAGTAGGCCGTCTCGACGGCGCTGCCGCGGGGACCGATCAGCAAATCGACGTGAGCAACTTCATTGCCGTCACCAACGAGCAATTCACCGACACATACGCCACTGATCTTGGACATGAACTAAACTCCTCTTAGGTTTTTTGGGGGCCTCCCCGAGTTGCGGGTCAACGGCAAGCCGAGGAAAGTGCTCGCTGAGCGCGTATCGCTCGGTCAGAGCTACGCGACGAGTAGATCCGCCGGAGATGGAAAGATCGGCAAGGTCGTTGTTAAGATAGGACTGTGACGCCGATTGAGCCAGCCCAGAGTTGAGGCCTTAGCCATGGTTGCAAAATGTGACTGCGGCGCTGCGCTGGTGGATCTCCTGCCTACTACGAACATCGGAGTTCCGTTTTCTGCGGTGGCGGATCTCCCCCCGGTGGTCGACATACCAGGATTTCCTGGCGCAAATGAACCTTGTCGCAAGCATGCTTTCGCAATCACGTCAGATGACGTGATTTCGATGCTAACCCCAATTGTTATCATTGAGCTTGTGTGAGCCTCAGGCTAACGCTGGGCTACTTGACCACGTGAAACGTGGCACGTGAGGCGATGGCTGCGAGCTCGTCATCGGTCATATCGATGGCGCGCTTGAACGTGCCAGGATCGTTGGTGCTAAACGTGGGTGGTTTGCCATAGGCGCGGTCAAGCAGGGCAACGGCTGCGGAAACGCAAGCGCCTGGCGTGCCGTTCTTGGTGATGTCGGCAAGCGTCTGGAGCTAGCCGCGCACCGTGACGACGCTGCTCCTAAGCGTTGTGACTGTTTCCCCAGTTTCCCAAGATCATTTCCTTAAGATTTTTTTTGACCATGTCTGCATCCTCCATTGCGTCCTCGATGCTGAGCGTCGAAATCGATGTCTGCTTTGTGCCATTAGCGGACGTCGAATGAGGACTAGCCAAAGCCCCAATTGAGTCCGAGCCGAACTTCAGACTTTCGAAGAAAAGTTTATCCGGCCTGGGCGAAACGAAATTTCACCTCCGCACCTTACTCGATGCCCGATTGAAACCCACGAGTGACTGCAAATCGACAACGACGCAGATTTTGTTCACCATCGGAGAGGGTCAAATCAAATATCAAACGCCTAGCGTCACTCTTTTTCGACAAGAACACCCAAACCGTTGTCTGTGTCTGGGAGTCCGCTAAGACACCTGCTTGCCGCGCCTCGTGGGGCCCGAGCGCGATGTCGAGGGGAATTGTCGTTGTCAGCTTATCGACGGCCGGGTTCGACCAGACCTGAAAGTCGCCCTGTTTAGTGCTGACTGAAATTATCGGAGCCATTAATCGTGCCGACCTTGGACGTATGCGACGCAATGAAACTCCAAATAGCTGGTAGGGCAGCCGATTGATCACAGTGATGCTGAGTTGGTACCAACCCTTTTGCAATTCCTTGAGGCTGGCTGTGATGATCGGCGGCTCACCCTTTTTGCGCGCGCGAAACGCAAGCCAGGCGATTGCGGCGACCAGTACGCTGACCATAGTCGCCACTACTACATAAGGCTGAAGCACAAACACCGATGGATCCATGCCAGGACTTTTCTGGGAATTCTCGAGAGCCTGCGAGAGGCCTACAAAGGTTCTCGTGCCGACACTAACTTAGGTTCATGAAATCGGAATATCGACGGAAGCAGGAGGCCAAAGAGCGCGAGTCAAAGGCCCTTCAACAGATCAAAAAGCGGTTAGGCGTTAGAGCCCCGAAACCGCTGAGAGGGGCAATGCAGAGTCCGCTCGTTGCGAAAGCCTGGGAGAGGAGGCCTAGGACCGCGCCAACCTCTGACCAGATTCCCGCTTCGGCGCCAGCTGATGACTTCATGCATGCGCATAAGTGGAAGAGAGGAGTGCGGGAGAACGTAGCGACGGTGAAGGAAATTCGCCGGAAGGCTTCAAAAATCGCACCCGCCTACAATAAAGGCGCTCTGCAATATCTGCCCGACGAAAGTTAGCGGCCCTCGTCGCAGCCCCTTACCCGAATAACAAGTCCGCGCCAATCTCCGCATGTCCGCTTTGGGTCATTAGCAGACATCGCGTCACGTCCGCGTCATGTCCGTTATTCCCCTCAAAGCGGACATTCATCAGCGCGGTTTGCACGTCCGCTTAGTGCCAGGACCAGACATTCCCAGCTTTATGCGGCGACCTCAGTCCATCATGACCGCGGCCTGAAGACTTACGAGGTCGCGAAGTTCGAGGCGACTGCGGCCACACGTCGTTTTGCGCTCAAAGCGAAGGAGGCAGTCTTGCAGTTTCATTTGGCGCGGAGTGGGCCTTATTTTTCGCACTTATGCTGGCGCATCAGTTTTTCGATTTCGACTCGGCTTTCGCTCACCGGTGATCCGATCTTTTCAATTTGAACGAGCAGGCCTTGCCAGTGTCTGCAAGCAGTGGCGACATCGCCTTTATCGATGCAATCCTTGGCTGCGGTAGCCTCACGGGTGATGCCAAATAGCGCCGAGACGCTGGGGGGTGAGGCTTTCACCCCCCATTCCTCGAAGAATTCCTCGCAACTCGCTCTTCCCTGGCGGAGCATGGCGATCTGCTTTTCACGCTCGCTGGCTTCCGCTTTGGCTCTATCTGCAGCCTCATTCAGCCGTTGAAGTTCCCTCTCAGCGTTTTCGAGCTTTAACCGACGGTTTTCGGCGACTTGTTCGAGTTCCGCAGCGCCTGACTTTGCGCGAACGGCCTCCTTCTTGGCGCTGTCCAGCTCACTTTGCACTGCCTTTAAGTGCGTCTCTGTTTGCACCGTGCGATAGCCTAGGAAAATAACAGCAGTTACCAGCACAGCTCCAACCGTCCAGCCCCATAGAGGCAAGCCGCTTCTCTCAAGCATTTTCTTCTTTTTGGAAGCCATATCGGGCCTACCCCCCGGAACCAAATGTCAGGTTACCAACGCGCTTGAAAGCGCGGTTTCGGCCCCGCCCCTCCAGAGCATGAACGTGTGAAGCGCAGCGCTACGCTGTTCAAGTGGCGAATTTCCTGGAGCGAAAGGGCGCTATGAGCTGGTAGGGCGACGACGCCTCCCTCTTCAGAACAATACGAAGTGCCACGCCAACACCTCGTCGATCATAGCCGGGTCGCTCCAAGGAGCTTTGATTGGTTTCGGTGTCTGTTCAGCCCAGGCCGCGCACAAAGATGTAAAACACTGTGCAGATGATTACCGGAAATTTTGCCATGCTTGGGGGCTCGAAACCAAGGGCCTGGAAAACTGTATGCGCAAGCACGGCGACAAGCTGACGAACGCGTGCATTGGGGCGTTAGTTAAAACAGGGAATGTCTCGCAAGCCGAAGTCAATCGCCGGAAAAAAGCGCATGGCAGCTAAATCATTCGGGTTCTGGCGTGAACCGTTGGCATCGGAGTTTGTCCGGGCCGTGTTAGGTTCAGCACGGCATGGGGAATTTTCGTCTCACTCTGGGGATTGTGACTTGCCTCTCTACCGCTGCTGCGGGTTGCACTTCGACCGGGCAGGTCGGTGAGGTGAAGGAGGTCGGGGAAGGGACCTTCAGCATCGGTGTCGGCAGTACGCTAGGCGGCATTTCGCAAGGTAACGAGGCGCTGAAAGCTACTGTCGATAAGGCGGGCGAATATTGCCACTCGAAGGGGCAGAAGCTCTTAGTCACGGCGACGGAAGGAAGGACCATCACCTTCCGGTGCGTTTCGGGTTATTCCAAGCCCTGAATGAACAGAGCCGCCCCCGACATCTAATCCCCTTTGCCGAGTAAGGCTGGCAACTTGGCGATGTTGCTCGCGATGCGCCGCCCAGAGCGACCTTAGCGCCACGCTTAGGCCCTACCCGCCTTATCTCGGGCGTATCGAATAATCACCGACGAATTTGTTTCATCAACTACGCTGTCAATCCACGAGTTCCCCTTTGAGCCAGAAGCCCCGGACGGTGAAGTGCCAGGGCTTAGAGGACGGTCATCGCAACAGGTCCGCACACTCAAACGTCATTCTTGCTCTGCTCGTACCCAAGCGACCGCCTGATCTGGACCGTTGGTCTCCTCAAGCGCGAGGCGTTGCGCAGGGCAGAGGTGGAGAGCAACACTTACAACATCCAAGAATGGAACCACAGATCAACCGAAGAGCAAGGCCACATCTGACAACAGGAGACCGCACACCATGCGAAAGCGCACATACGGACAATTAAGCCGCGATACGACTTACAGCGACAAGCAGGGTCTGAAAGAGCTCAAGCGTGAGTTCAACATCCAGCCATCGCAGAAGCCTGAGAACGCCAAGGCGGCGCTGAAATCTCTCACCACACCCAGCGGTGAAGACCCGGGCAATGGCTGACCAAGTTGCGGCAAGGCAGCTCGCGAGCTGGCGAGCTTGCCATGCTGGCGGTGGTGGCGCGCTCACTCCTTCGCGCCGCCTGTTAAGGCTGGGTCAGGTTCGAGCAGGCCTGACCCAGCTCGATCGACGGAGATGCAGACGATGGCAGTGAGCAAGCAGTTAGGTGATCTGATCGACAAGCTGGCTTTGCACAACGCAGAGTTAGCCAAGCTAGAGCGTCGAGAGAGGTTCGAAGCGTCTAGCGGCAAGGCAAGCTGACGGTCAATCTCGTAGGCACTGCGGTGCTACAGCAGGACATCGATGTCGATGCTTTCATGCAATCAGCTCGCCGAGCAGCAGCGACATGAATGCCCGGGCCAGACGTCGCCGGGATACCCTCCTGGGGTGCCTCGTGAGGAGTGGACCGCCAGCGTGGTGACTCGAGCTCTGCCGGAACCACGAAAGTATTAAGATGCTGAAGAAAGTGCAGCCGCAGCTCGACGCATACGTCGATGAGCCGCCGGCCCACTAGGGCCGACCGGCCGCGATATGTGGAAAAGTTTCTGGCGATCGAGATCTGCCTGACGAGCTGTCGCGTCAGTTGCTGTTCCAGTCTTGCGATGCCGTCGAGCAAGCTGCCATCCTTGCCAAGCAGATCGAGGCCGAGGTTTCAGCGGTACTATGGTCGAGTGCGGCGTAGCGCGAAGTGTATCGCAGCTTGGCGAATCCACCGCAAACCATTGTGCAGCAACCCGACTGCTATAGGACTGTATATAGGATAACAACGACATGCTCAAAACAAAACTGAAACGCATCGCTTTGAGTGCGATGCGTTTCAGCCAGAGGGCGTAAACCGCATCCTTGATTGATGCAAGATGGGCGGGGCTGGGCGACTGCATTTTTCCGCCGCTGCCGCCGCTCTGTTGGCTACGAGGCAGCCGGCGCCGGAGGCTCATCCGGGGCTTTGTCCGCCGCTTCTCCGCCGCTTCCTGTTTCTCGCGCGCCACGCGTTCCTGTTCCTGCTTGCGCTCGATCAGCCGGGCGGTCCAGATAGAGACCTCGTAGAGAAGGATGGTGGGAATGGCCAGCCCGATCTGGCTGACCGGGTCGGGCGGCGTCAGCACGGCGGCGACGACGAAGGCGATGACGATCGCCCATTTGCGCTTTTCGGCCAGCCCTTGGACGAAAGCAGCCCGACGCGCGCCATCAGGTGGTCACCACCGGCAGCTGGAACACCAGGCCGAAGGAGAAGATCAGCGTCATGATCAGGCTGAGATATTCCGACACTTTCGGCAGCAGCGAGATCTGCACCTGGTCGCCGGCGCCGGTCTGCTGCATGGCGAGGAAGAACCACATCACCATCGGCGTGAAGAAGAAATAGACCAGCGCCCCGCCCATCAGGAACAGGATCGGCGACGCGATCAGGAACGGCAGGAAGGCGCCGCGCTCGTTCTTGTAGAGGCCGGGCGCGACAAATTTGTAGATCTGCGCTGCGATCAGCGGAAAGGCGATAACAAGGCCGCCGAACATGGCGAGCTTGATCTGGGTGAAGAAGAATTCCTGCGGCGCGGTGTAGATCAGCTCGACCTTGCGGACTCGAGACCTGCCCATTCGTCGCCCATTTGAACGGGATGACCAGCAGGTTGAACAACTGCTTGGCGAAGAAGAAGCAACCAGAAAGGCGACAAAGAAGCCGCCGATGGACCAGATCAGCCGCGAGCGCAACTCGATCAGATGCTCGATCAGCGGCGCCGACGATTTATCGATTTCGTCCTTTCGGTGCTCACTTGGCGGCTCCGCCGTCTTCTTGGCGCTTGCTTCGCCGCTGCAGGCTTCGGTTCGCCTTCGCCGCCTTGGTCGCTGCGGTCTTGGTCTGCGGCCGGCTTGGGCTTGGGCGCTTTGCGCGGCCGCGGTCTTAGCTGACGCCTTAGTACGAAGGCTTGGCCTTGCGGTGACCACTTTCGCCCGCCGCGCGGCTTTGCTACGGCCTTAGCGCTTTGCGGCCGGCGTCGCTGCCGGTAGCTTGGCAGTCGTGGCCGGCGCTCCGCAGGCTGGCGCGGCGACGTCAGCCTCATCGTCGCCAGGAAAAACGGCGCTGCCGGCTTTGCTTCGGGCCCGGCGCGCCAGGCATAACCGTCGCGCCGTTCTTCAGCGGCTCGGCCGCCTGCGGCGTCACGCGGGGCCGCCGGTTCCGCCGGCTTGGCGTCGGCTTCATCGCCGCGTCAAGCCCGGAGCGAACATCGGCCGCGGCCTTTTCGAACGGATTGAGCTGTTTCTTGATCTCGGCAGTCGGATCGAGACTCCTAAGCTTTCGACTGACTTCTTGCGTCGTCGAGTTCGGCTTCCTTAAGCGCCTGGTTGAACTGCTTCTGGAAATCGCGGGCCATGGCGCGCAGCTTCGCCGTGGTCTTGCCGAAAGTGCGCAGCATACTTGGCAAATCCTTCGGGCCCACGACCACGATCATGACGACCGCGATCACCAGCATTTCGGTCCAGCCGATTTCAAACATGGCATCTGTTCCGGCTCAAGAAGCTTGGGCAGATCATCCCGTCGCCGGGTTGTCAGCTCTTGGAGGCCTTTTCCTTCGCCGCCGCCACTGCCTCTCGGCGCGATGCTCGACGGTGCGCTCGTCTTCGGCGGCTTCGTCGTCGGACATGCCCTTCTTGAAGCTCTTGATGCCCTTGGCGCCATTCCCTGGTCGTCGCGATCGGCGACGGCGCACGGCTCGACCATGTCCGCCTGATCGAGGACAGCCGGGAGGCCTTCAACATTTCTTCCGCCGTGGTGACGCTCGGCGCCAACGCGCATTTCAATACCTTTGGCATGAATACCGGTTCGCTAGTCAGCCGCTATCAGGCCGTCATCGCGGTGGCGGGCGAGGGCTCGCGGGTCGAGACCAACGGCGTCAACCTGCTCAATGGCCGCCAGCACGCCGACACCACGCTGTTTCTCGATCATGCGGTGCCGAATTGCTCGAGCCGCGAGATCTTCCGCGCCGTGGTCGACGACCGCGGCCATTCGGTGTTCCAGGGCCGCATCATCGTCGCCCCAAGCGCGCAGAAGACCGACGCCAAGATGATGACGCGGGCGCTGCTGCTGTCCGACGAGGCCGAGGTCGACAACAAGCCGGAGCTGGAGATCTTCGCCGACGACGTGACGTGCGGCCACGGCGCCACCGCCGGCGCGCTCGACGAGAGCCTGCTGTTCTACCTGCGCGCGCGCGGCATTCCGAGCAGGAAGCCGCAGGCGCTGCTGATCCAGGCGTTCGTCGGCGAGGCGATCGAGCGGATCGCGCAATGACGGCCTTGCGTGAACTGCGATGGCAGCCGTCGCAGCGCTGGCTGGCGGCGCGAGGCTGACCTGCATCCGGCGGTCACCAACGGCACCTACGACGTCGCCCGCGTCCGCGAGGATTTCCCGATCCTGGCGCTGCAATCTATGGCAAGCCGCTGGTCTATCTCGACAACGCCGCCTCGGCGCAGAAGCCGAATGCGGTGCTCGACCGCATGACGGAGGCCTACAAGACGGAATACGCCAACGTGCATCGTGGGCTGCATTACCTCGCCAATGCGGCGACCGAAGCCTACGAGGGCGCGCCGCGAGAAGGTGCGCGGCATTCCTCAATGCCGGCTCGCACCGAAGAGATCATCTTCACCCGCAACGCCACCGAGGCGATCAACCTGGTGGCGTCGTCCTGGGGCGAGCCGAACATCAAGGCCGGCGACGAGATCGTGCTCTCGATCATGGAGCACCACTCCAACATCGTGCCGTGGCATTTCCTGCGCGAGCGCCAGGGCGCGGTGATCAAATGGGCGCCGGTCGACGACGACGGCAATTTCCTGATCGACGAATTCGAGAAGCTGCTGACCGCGCGCACCAAGATGGTCGCGATCACGCAGATGTCGAACGCGCTCGGCACCATCGCTCCGGTCAAGGAGGTGGTGCGCATCGCGCATGCGCGCGGCATTCCGGTGCTGGTCGACGGCTGCCAGGCCGCGGTCCATCTGGCGATCGACGTGCAGGACCTCGACTGCGACTTCTATGTCTTCACCGGCCACAAGCTTACGGCCCGACCGGCATCGGCGTGCTCTACGGCAAGCCCGAGCATCTCGCCGCCATGCCGCCGTTCAAGGGCGGCGGCGAGATGATCCGCGAGGTGTTCGAGGACCGATCACCTAGGCGATCCGCCGCACCGATTCGAGGCCGGCACGCCGCCGATCGTGCAGGCGATCGGGCTGGCGCGGCGATCGATTACGTCAAATCGATCGGCCAGGAGCGGATCGCCGCGCATGAGCACGACCTGCTGAACTACGCCCATGACCGGCTGCGCGAAATCAATTCGCTGCGGCTGATC